>CAUPRE010000017.1:0-89306 GCA_963513565.1 uncultured Flavobacterium sp.
GACTTTTTTTTCGAAAATCGCTTTTCGTTAGTCTCAATCACTTGTCAGTATTTAAATGAACGTCGCCGTTGTTGCGGGTGCAAAAGTAGACCCTTTTTTCGTTTAAACAATACCTTTTTTAAACTTTTTTTGATTTATTTTCTAATACTCTAAAAACATGAGATTTAAAATTGAGTTTTTTGAACATTCTCTTCTCTAAATCCACTTTTTATAACAATTTCTTAAAAAATTAAATCATGAATGCCCTAATCCCCGCGTTAGGGATAGTAGTGAAAAGCCCACAGCTCCGACTTTCCGGAGCGAGGACTTGTAGCGGATAGCCCGGCTCCTTATATATAGTAGCATTAAACTTCTGGTTTAAAACGAAAATTCTCTATATATAAGGAGAACGCCCAGCTATTACTCGTAACGAATCGCGCGAACTGGAGATATACGGGTGATTATATAGGAAGGAAGTAGTAAAACCAGAAAGCAAACAACAACCGTCATTAGATTCAGTAGTATTATGTATCCTATATTAATGTAAACCGGAGCTTGGTTCACATAGTAATTTTCTGGATTGAGTTTTACGATTCCAAAATAATGCTGCACTAATAGTATTAAAATCCCAATGAGATTACCCCAAAACAATCCCCTAATAATTAAATAGAAAGCGTTGTACAAAAATATTTTTCGAACAGACCAATTATCAGCTCCTAATGCTTTAAGTATACCAATCATTTGCGTGCGCTCTAAAATAAGTACCAACAAAGCCACTACCATATTAATTGTAGCCACAAGAATCATAACAACTAGAATCACTATGATGTTAATATCGAACAGTTTTAACCAATCGAAAATATAACTGTATTTCTCTACAATAGTTCTGCTATCTAAAGTAGAAGAAGTTTCTTGATATACTTTTTCACCTACAATCTCTATGGCATTGAAATCTTTCACAAACACTTCGAACGCTCCAACTTGATTCTCCGTCCATTTATTTAACCTTTGTATATGTCTAATGTCTCCTAAAATATAGGACGCGTCAAATTCTTGAAATCCGGAATTAAAAATACCAACAATTTTAAAATTCCTGACATTATACCCATTGGGCTTCATAAAATAGGAATGAAATGAATCACCCAACTTTAATTGTAATCTTGAAGCAATAAACTCAGAGACTACTACTTCTTGATTTAGGGCACCTTTTACCGAAGGCAACCTACCCTGAACAATATATTCCTGAATATACTTCCATTCATAATCCTTCCCTACTCCTTTGAACATAATTCCTTCAAAAGCTGATTCGGTTCTAATAATTCCAGCTTTTACAGCAACTGCTTGAACATGTTCTACTTCAGGAATTGTTTTGAATTTTGGATAAAAGGACTGTTGCAATGAAACTGGAACCAGGGTAGCCTCGGATTGATTGCTATCAAAGTTAGTAATGACGATATGCCCATTGAAAGCAGCAATTTTTTCTCTTATCTTTTGTTGCAAACCAATTCCAGTGGCCACGGAAACCATCATCATAATAATCCCTATAGCTATGGCAGCAATAGCAATATTAATAATGGGAGATGAAATACTGCTTTTATAGTCTCGAGCAGTGATTAATCGTTTGGCAATAAAATATTCTAATTTCAAAAGAATGTCGCGATTTAAATTAATGATAAAGCATGATCTACAAAGGAAGTTTCTTTTTCATTTCCTCTACAATATTATAGGCCGCCGGGCAGATTGGTATATTCTTTAAAGTCAAATCACTGATTTGCTGAAACTTTTTTCGGTCAGTATGTGGAAATTCTCTACACGCTTTAGGGCGCACTTCATAGATAAAACAAGTATTATCTTGGTCTAAAAAAGAACAAGGAACTGTTTGCAAAACATAATCTTGATCTTCATCAACACGAAGATATTGAGCAATAAATTGTTGAGGCTTTAAACGCAAATGTTTTGAAATACGTTCTACATCGGCAGCAGTAAATAATGGTCCCGTAGTTTTACAGCAATTAGCACAATTTAAACAATCTGTTTTTTTAAATTCTTTGTCGTGTAAATCTTGCATAAAATAATCAAGATTTTTTGGCGCTTTCTTTTTAAGCTTATCAAAATACTTTTTGTTTTCGATATGCTTATCTTTGGCAAGTTTCTGTATTTCCGATAAATCAGGATTCAATTGCATGGCTTCTGGTTAAAACACAAAAGTAAACTTAAATCACTAAAAATACCTAAAAAATGAAAGACCTTTTCGGACAAGCCATTCATGATTTTTACTTCAATAACGCTCCTAAAAATTTAATTACTGAAACTTCAATATCCGAAGCAGATGAAATGGAAGTGAGTTACCTCTTTAGAGATTACCAAAACATGCCTTTGCTTGAACAAAAAGCATTAGATTTATCGTTCGGAAAAGTACTCGACATTGGTTGTGGCGCGGGAAGTCATAGTTTAGTTTTGCAAAACAAACTACAATTGGACGTCACAGCAATTGATATTTCAGAAAAAGCGATAGCAACCTGCATCAGTAGAGGAATAAAACAAACGAAAGTATGCAATGTTCTAGATTTGGAAGAAAATGTCCAATATGACACTATCTTACTATTAATGAATGGAACTGGAATTTTTGGTACGTTAAGTGAAGTTCCAAAGTTTTTAGAAAAACTAAAAAAAATACTTCATCCCAATGGGCAAATTCTAATCGATTCTTCTGATATCATTTATATGTTTGACGAAGATGAAGATGGTGGAAAATGGATACCTGGAACAAACTACTACGGGGAATTAACTTTCAAATTAAAATATAAAAACCAAACCGAAGACGAATTTCCTTGGCTCTACTTAGACTACAATACATTACAAAATGCTGCTTTTGCAAATAACCTAAATTGCCAATTAGTGATAGAAGGAGAGCATTTTGATTATTTAGCAAAACTGACCCTATAAACCATGAATAAAAAAGAGCTAGAAAAACTTCAATATCCTATTGGAAAATTTGAAGCACCAGAGACGTATACTAAAAACTATTTAGAAGAAAAAATAGAAGAAATTGAGAATTTTCCAAAAACCCTCGAAAAAGAAGTTTATAATTTAAGTGATGAACAATTAAATACACCGTATCGTCCTGCAGGTTGGTCGATAAGACAAGTGATTCATCATTGTGCAGATAGCCATATGAATTGCTTTATAAGAATAAAATGGGCTTTAACAGAAAATCAACCTGTAATTAAATATTATGAAGAAGCGCTGTGGGGAGAAGGAATAGACAACAGAACTATGCCTATTGTACCCAGCTTACAATTACTAAGCGGATTACACTTTAGACTAGTTTATCTACTAAGAGATTTAAACGAAGAAGAGTTGAATAAAACTTTTATTCATCCGGAACACGGAAAGTCATTTTCAATAAAAGATATGGTCGGAATGTACGCATGGCATTGCAGCCATCATTTAGCACATATAACCGAATTAAAAAAGAGGAAAAATTGGTGATTATTTTTTCCTCTTTTTTAATTTAACTTTGACTCATTAGTTTTAAAGAAAACTCATAATAAACTCGAACTGGTTTACCATTCTGCTCACCAGCTTTCCATTGTGGACACTTAGCCATAACCTTTTTTATTTCTGCAGATGAAGTAGTATCAAGGTTTTTTATGACCTTAACATTTGAAACGATTCCATTTGCTTCGATTACAAAACCCACTTTCAATATTCCAGTTGGCCCCTCATAATCAGGAAGTGAAAAATTCTTAGAAACAAAATCCATAAAACCATTATATGAACCAGGAAATTCTGGTCTAACGTCAACTGTATTATACTCAATAATATCTTCATTAGCCATGCTAAGGTCCTGAGATTTAGCAGTACAAAAAACAAAAAAACAAACTGTAAAAAATAAAATTCTTTTCATATATCTAGGAATTAGATCAAACTAAAAGTTATTTACCATGAATAACACAATTGTAAATATATCTAAAAAGAGCAATAAAAAAACAGATATAATAAAAAAACAGTGGTAATTTTTACTAGTTCACAATACCAAAACACAAGTTGTTGTAAATTAACATGTTACTAAAAAAAATATTCAAATTTAAAAACATAAAAAAAAAGGCTTATAGCCTTTTAAATCATAATCCTCAAATAGATTAGGGAATATTTAAATACTTATGGGTTTGCAAGGAAACTCTCCATTTTGGATTATTCATTACGTAGTCCACAATTAAAGGAGTCATTTCTTCTTTTTTACTCCATTCTGGCTGGAGAAAAAGCAATGCTTTACCATTAACCTTTGCCGCCTGTTCTTCAGCAAAAATAAAATCATGCTTATTAAATATAATTACTTTTAATTCGTCTGCATTATCATAAACCGTTTGTGTAGGTAATTTATTTTTTTTAGGAGACAAACAAATCCAATCCCAAGTTCCTGATAATGGATAAGCTCCAGAAGTCTCGATATGTATTTTTAAATTATGCTCTTTTAACTTAGAAGTTAACAAAGTCATATCCCAAGTTAAGGGTTCACCCCCAGTAATTACAACTGTATCTGCATACTTTAAAGCGTTACCAACAATTTTATCAACGGCTGTTGGAGGATGGAGCTCGGCGTTCCAGCTTTCCTTAACATCACACCAATGACAACCTACATCACAACCACCAATACGAATAAAATAAGCTGCAGTACCCGTATGACTTCCTTCTCCTTGAATAGTGTAGAATTCTTCCATTAAAGGCAACATTGCCCCTTTATTGACTTCTAATTGAATTTCTTTTGATAACATTTTTTTCTATTAAAATGCAAAGATACTATTTTAATACCTTAGGACTAGTAATTGTATTAAAACTTGGAAAGTGAAAAACAAAATAACTAAAAAAGCGATAACCAAATGGCTATCGCTTTCTAATATTAGTGAAAATTTATTATTTCAAAGCAGCTAATGATTTCGTAGCATAATCATTAGTTGGGTCAACAGCTAATGTTTTATTGAAATATTCTATTGCTTTAGCTTTGTCTTTGTTTGCAAAACTTGCAGCAAGATTATTATAACTTTCAACAATCTTAGTTTTGTGAGTTGCATTAGCTAATTCACCTTTTTCAGTAAGTTTAGCAATATAAGATTCATAATTTTTAATAATCAAATCCTCATTCTCAGCCAATCTGTTTACACGAGCTTTATATAAAAAAGCGTCTTGATAAGAAGGAGCTGCAACAACAACCTTATCGAAAGCAGCGTCAGCACTTTGCAATTGCACTAGGTCTGGCTTAACCTCTTTTTTGCTATTTGCATAAAAAACAGACAAACCATAATAAATATTATCATCTACAAAATTCTTGTCTTCAGTATTTTTAGTTCCTAATTCAAAAATTGGAGCTGCTTCTTTATAAAATTTCTTAGAAAACATTTTTTTACCAATATCATTCAAATCTTCTGTTGCCAAAGGCTCTAATTCAAGGGCCTTCTTCAAGTCTACTAAACCACTAGCGTACATTGCTTGATCCATAGAAAGACCGTCAGCAGCAATCGCTTTTTTGAATTTAATTTCAGCTAAATAGATATAATCCTTAGGAATAATTTTGCTGTTTGGATTTGACATAAAAGACTCTAAAGACTTCAATGCAACATCAACATTACCATTCTCGAATGCTGAATAACCTAGATAACGGAAAATTCTTGGATTTACTTTGTCCAATTCGATCATTTTATTCGCTTCTTTCTCTAACTCTGGATAATCTTTAATTAAAACCAAGAAATCAGCTCTTCTCATACGAGAAATCAAAGAATAATCAGTAAGACTCATATACTTATCGTAATGACCAATAGCTGTTTTCATATACTCAGCAGACTTAGAAGGCTTGTTTCTACCCCATTTGTAATAGGTTTCAGCTAATTCACGGTAAACAGGACCATAATTTGGATTAATAGCTATTACTTCATTAAATGCATTAATAGCTAAATCATAAGACTTGGCTCCTTTAAGCAAAACACCCAATTGCATTTTAGCTCTTAGCATAGTTGGATCGATTTGAAAAGCATTTCTATAGGAAGCATAAGCTTCATTTTGCTTGTTATCCCCATAATATGCATTTCCTAAAGCCAACAATAAATCTGCATTTTGAGGACTTTCTAATTTAGCTTTTTCTAAAATAGCAATTGCACTCTTATACTCAGGCTTAGAGATATTCATGTAAGCACGACCAATATAAGTTGGAACAGTCGCATCTTTTCTTTTAGCGTCTTTAATGGCAATATCAAAATTACTTTGTGCAGCAGTTTGATTTTTCTCTTCTAAATCAATTTGCCCTAGACCGATATAATTTAGTTTTGCCCCATCATTTCCTGCAATCCCTTTTTGAAAATAAATTTTAGCAGAGTCCGTTTCTTTTTGGTATAAATAAACGTTTCCTAATAAAAAGGAAGCTGTTCCATTAGAAGGTTTAGCCTGCAAAACAGATTTCAATATCGTTTTAGCCTTTTCAAACTGTTCTGCATCAATTGCTTTTTTAGCTTGTTCTATATCTTGGGCATTAGCCAAAGAAAAGGCAGCAAAAAAGGCAACACTAAAAAATTTTAATTTATTCATCGTCTTTACAATTAATTTATATTTATTCTTTTTCATTCTCAATTTCATTTCTGACATTAAACTTTCTACCAGGTACTCTAACCGGTAACAAGCCAGATTTAAGTACAATTCTTTGTCCTACATCTCCAGCAATAAATGAAGCAAAACCCATTCCTAAACCAGAATATCCTTGACAATTTATAATATACAAATCACGTGCCAATGGATAAGTCCCCTCTGCAATATTATTTTGTGTAGGACTAATGAAAGCCTTACTATTCATTCCCTTTACACTCAAAACACTAACATTATCTAAATAAGCCATCATGTTTTGTGATGGTTCAGAAATCCAATTCATCCCTATCACCCCAATCATTCCATCATTTTCAGAAACAAACTTAATCACCTCTTCATTTGACTTGAACGAATAAACCCCCTTTTCAGGAAGAATATCAACACCTGCTACTTTTTTCATATAGCTAACAGTACTTGAATTGGGATTATCAAACACTAAACCTTTGATGCCTGATTTAACATTACCCTTAACAAAATCTATAACGTCATTTAATGCTATTAAAGTATCACTAGATGTTTTATTTCTAACAAAAGCAATGGCGTCTTTCGCAAAAATAGTGATTTTTGGAATAATCTTTTTTTGTGCAAAGTTATTTTTTTCCTTTTCTGTTAAATTTCTAGTTAAAACTGCAACACCTGTCTTGGAGTTAAACAAATCATTCAAAGTTTCGGCCTCTGATTTTGGAATTAACTTTAATGTAGCATCATATTTATTTTGAAAAACATCTGCTTGATCTTGAATTAAAGGCAATACAGTTTCATCTACTGTAATAGAAATATTGCCTTTTAAAATAGTCTCCTCATTTTTATCATATTTGCATGACACTAAAAGCACAAAAAAAACGAATAGTAAACCTAATCTTTTCATAGCATCTATTTATTAGAATTATAAAACCTAAGAAAACGAATAATAGCGTAAACAATTAGCAAGACACCTAAGGCAATTCTATACTTAAACTCCATTGCCAAAGGAAAATCTTTCCAAAAGACAACTGCTAAGCCTAAAACTAAATAGACGCAAAAAAACAACATCCCTATAACGAGAAGAAATCGCTCTTTAGGCGATTTCTTCTTCATATTATCAACTAAATTTGTAATCATTATTCGGCTGATTGAATAGTAATAGGAAGAGAATATAACACCCTCACTTTTTTACCATTTTGTTCACCAGGAACCCATTTTGGGCATTTATTTAAAACTCTAATAGCTTCTTTTCCTGTTCCGTATCCAATATCTCTTAATACTTTGATATCTGTTAGAGAACCATCTTTTTCTACAACGAAAGTCACATAAACTTTACCTTTTAAACCTTCTTCTTCAGGTGCTTGGTAATTATTACCTACAAATTTGTAGAATTTTTCCATACCCCCTGGGAATTCAGGTTTTACTTCAATACCAGCAGTGTTGTAAACCGTATTGTCCTCTTCAACAACAGCAGCAGTACCTGTACCAACTGGTTCATCAACAGTTAAAATTGCATCTGGATCACCTTTTATAGTTTCAGCACCAATCTTTTTGTCTTTGATTTCTTTTACCTCAACAATTTCCTCAACCACATCCTCTGCTTTAGCCACAACTGGCTTCACAAATTTCACTTGGTCCACTTTTGGTGGTGGTGGTGGTGGCGGAATGTCTGGTTTAACTTCATCTTTCTTCTTAGGAGGTAATTTTACCGCAGTAATTTTTACATCAAGATTTTCATCTTCATCAGAACCGCTAGGCAACAAACTTGCAATAAGTGGAGCACTAACCGCTAAACTGAAGACGATTGCACCCATTATAAGTGCTCTCATAGATGTCTTACGATTCGATTTTCTCAATTCATAAGCACCATACAGTTTATTACGTCCTTCAAAAACGATATCAAGCCATTGATTTTTTAATATATCTAATTTCATTTTTCTTAATTATTAGGTTATTAACAAAATAGTCAGACTATTTTGCCGCTAACAATTTTGTTTCTTCCGGCGTAAACTCGTTTACAATAGCATAAGTAGGCACTTCTACTATAGCCATCTCATCTAAAATATCTACTAAATTTCTATAAGTAGACTTCTTACTTGGTTTTATAATTACAATAATACCATTTTTAGGCTTCCCTTTTGCAGCAGAATACTCTAATACAGATTTTCTTCTAGAAAGCAATTCTTTACGAATCCCATCTTTCCCGTAAGTAATATCTTTAGGGCCAGCAATTGGAGTATTTAACATTCCCATGTAATATACCAACTTACCATTCTCACCGATTAAGATCGTCATCGTACGATTTTCATCTACTTTGATATTCTTTTCTTCCTTATTGGGTTCATCTTTATCTGGCAACCCCAAATTCATCGATTGAGGTTTTGATAGTGTTGTAGTCAACATAAAGAAGGTAATCAATAAGAAGGCCAAATCCACCATAGCAGTTAAATCTACCCTAGAATTTTGTTTTTTACTTCTTACTTTTCCACCACCTTTTTTGCCTCCACCACCGGTATTTAATTCAGCCATTATAGTGTGTCTTTATTAATTAAAAATTCTTTCCTCTTAAACCAGTAACCAAACTAAAGTTGTTGATTTTTTGATCTTGCAAAATATCCATTACTTGTTTAATTGTAGCGTATTCTTCTTTAGCATCTCCTTTGATTGCTATTTCCAATTCTTTATCATTAATGTCAATATTAGCGCGTCTTGCATTTAAAAGCCACTCTTTCAATTGATTGTCTAACGAATCCTTTGGAATACCTGGTTGACCTGCTTTTGCTCTATCTGCCGCTTTCATATCTAAAATCTGCTTCAAATTTTGAAGTGGCACACCAAAATTTTCCATTAAGGCAAATTTGTTGGTGTCGTCATCAGAAAATTCCATTTCGTACTTTTGTCCCATTAATTCAAGAGTTTTTTTACGAACTTCTCTTCCTTTTAAGTCAAAAAACACTTTGCCTTTACCAATAGTGATAGTCGCTAAATTATCTGTAGGCAATTTGGTTTGCACTGTAGATTGTGGAGTATCAACTGGTATAACTTCAGGAGCTTTAGCGGTAGCAGTCAAAATAAAGAATGTTAGTAAAAGGAACGCAACATCACACATCGCAGTCATATCAGTAGTTGGTGCTGCTTTTTTCCCTCCTTTAGTATTTAATTCTGCCATTTTTTTTGAATTTATTTTATCAAATGGAGTTTACATAATATAAACTCCATTTGACACTAATTATTGTTTTAAACTACCTCTAAATTTTCTGTAAGTATTAACAATTGTAGTACCTGCCTCATCAATAGAGTAAGTTAAATTGTCAATTTTAGAAGTAAAGAAGTTATAAGAGATAATTGCTAATACAGAAGTAGAGATACCCGTAGCTGTATTGATAAGTGCCTCAGAGATACCATTTGCAAGAGCAGATGAATCAGGAGAACCAGCAGCAGACAAAGCAGAGAACGCTTTAATCATCCCTGTTACAGTACCTAACAAACCTGCAAGAGTTCCCAAAGAAACTAATGAAGAAATGATAGTCATATTTTTCTCTAACATTGGCATTTCTAATGAAGTAGCCTCTTCGATTTCTTTGTGGATAGTTTCAGAAGCTTCTTCACTATTGAATCCTTCTTTTTTAACATCTTGATATTTTACTAAAGCTGATTTAATTGCATTAGCAACAGAACCTTGTTGTTTGTCACAAGCAGCAATAGCTTCATCAATTTTACCTTCTTTAATATCTCCTTGTACTTTTTTCATAAAAGTATCTAAATTTCCTTTTCCAGCAGCTTTAGTGATTACCATGTATCTTTCGAAAGAAAACACAATCACCATTAATAATAATCCCATCAAAACTGGAACGATAGGACCTCCTTTATAAACCATTGCTAAGTAATTTCCTGGTAGTGGGTGACCTGTGTTTACTCCCCCTTCAAAGTTAGCACCGTCTCCCATAATAAAAGTCCATACTAACCATCCTACAAAAATACATGATAAGATAATAATTCCTGAAACCATTCCTCCTCCATTTGAAGTGCTTTCTTTTTTTGCTTTAACGTTTGCCATTTTTTTTAATTTTAAAAATTTTAAATAATTTATTTTTTGTTATAATAAACTTGTAGAAAGGCAAATTTATATGTTTAGTTTAAATAAAAAAATTTTTTTACCGCTAAAATTCGAAGTTATGATTTGAAAAACAAATCAACAAAACAAGTTTTTAGAATTATTCTTAGTAAAAACATTTATTTAACAGTTTATTCTCTAAAACAACTAAAAAAATAAAACCAAACTTAAGAATATATCAACTTTAAAAAAGCGTTAAAAAAAACACGATTCCTACAAATTTATGATTAAATCAATAAATATGCCTAAAAAACTAAATTGATAGTTCTAAAAAAAAATAATAACTTGCATGGAACAAAACATACCAAAAATGAGTCAAGAATCTGATTTCAAATCTTCTATTTCGGAGGGTTATACTACTAAAGGAGAAAGCATTATATTAGGAGGAGCAATTTTAGACGGAGAAGCACTAGCTGATACTTTTGTAAAAATTCCCTTAAAAACATTGAATCGCCATGGCTTAATTGCCGGAGCCACCGGAACTGGCAAAACAAAGACCATTCAGGTGCTATCTGAGCAATTATCGGCATATGGCATACCCGTTTTGATGATGGATATTAAAGGTGACTTTAGTGGCATAGCAATGCCTGGAGAAGAAAAGTCTTTCATAACAGAACGTCATCAAAAAATAAACATTCCATTTAGCGCCTCAAGCTACCCTGTAGAACTACTTTCTCTGTCTGACCAAAGTGGTGTTCGGCTAAGGGCTACAATATCAGAATTTGGCCCCGTTCTTTTCTCTAGAATACTTGATTTGAATGACACTCAAGCAGGTGTAGTTTCAGTGATTTTTAAATACTGTGATGACAATCAAATGCCGCTTTTGGATTTGAAAGACATCAAAAAAGTCATCAATTACATTACAGAAGAAGGAAAAGAAGAAATTGCCAATGCTTACGGGAAAATTTCAACAGCTACAACTGGAACTATCCTCAGAAAAATTATCGAATTAGAACAACAAGGAGCTGATTTGTTTTTTGGAGAAAAATCATTCGAGATTGATGATTTAATGCGAATTGACGAGACTGGAAAAGGCTACATCAACATCATTCGCCTCAATGACATTCAGGATAAACCTAAATTATTCTCCACTTTTATGCTCAGTCTTTTGGCGGAAATTTACCAACAGATGCCCGAAAAAGGAGATTCGGAACAACCCGAATTGGTTTTGTTCATCGACGAGGCACACTTAATTTTTAATGAAGCCAGTAAAGCGCTTTTAGACCAAATAGAAACTATTGTAAAACTAATTCGTTCAAAAGGAATAGGGATTTACTTTATCACCCAAAACCCAATGGATATTCCAAGTGGAGTTTTGGCACAATTAGGTTTGAAAATTCAACATGCTTTGAGAGCCTTTACCGCCAACGACCGAAAATCAATCAAACAAACTGCTGATAATTATCCATCAAGTGATTTCTACAACACAGAAGAAATTTTAACCAGTTTAGGAATCGGAGAAGCCTTAGTTACCGCGTTGAACGAAAAAGGCATCCCTACTCCTCTTGCGGCCACTATGATGCGAGCTCCAACAAGTCGTATGGATGTGTTGACCGAAAGCGAAATACAAACCATTAACACTAAATCCAAATTAGTAAAAAAATACAGCGAACTTATTGACAGAGAAAGCGCTTATGAATTATTGACTCAAAAAATAAATGCCGCTCAAGAACAAGCCACACAAGCAGCAACTGAAGCTAAAGAAGAAAAAACATCTTCTGGACCAAGCACAACAGAAGTTGTCACTAAATCCGTTTTAAAAGTCGTAACAAGCGCCACATTTATTCGCGGCGCTTTTGGAATATTGTCAAAACTATTCAAGAAATAAAAACTTTATAATTAGTAGGGCGTGACCCCATTTACAAAAAGGGGCAACTAGCAATAGTGTTATTCGCCCCTTTCAGTAAATGCGGTCGGGCTATCCATGCTACTTCGGTAGCTTATTGCTATCCCTCACGCAAAAAAAATAAAACATATAAAAATGAAAAAATACACCTTACAAAAATCCCCTTTTATTGTTCCCACGACAGACGGAAAACTAATAGAAGAACATCACGGCATCCCAACTACTCAAAATAAGGACGTTTCTATTGCACACATGATTGCGCCACCACAATGGAGCGAACCTTTTCAAACCCCAGAGTTCGACGAATACACTTACATAATCAAAGGGAAAAAACAATTTATAATCGAAGGAGAGACCGTAATTATTGAAGCAGGACAATCGATACATATTCAAAAAAACACACGTGTTCAATATTCGAACCCATTTGAGGAGCCTTGTGAGTATATTGCTATTTGCACTCCCGCTTTTGATTTTAATAAAGTCCACCGCGAATAACACCAATTTTTATTGAACCATATAAGACATTGAAGGGCATATAATTTTGGAGTGTAAAATTTTTAAATCATTGGAGACCTAAAAGGAGCTTTAAGAAAAAAAACAAAATTGAAATAAAATAGTGTCTACCATTTAAGTTGGACTAACATTTATTTTCAAATCGAATAAAACAAAAATCCCAAATCTAGCATCAATTTTAGATTTGGGATTTTTTTATTTTACATTCAATAACTGAATAATTTTTTCTTCTACTTCTGGGCTATCCCATTTTTGGGCAATATCAGGAAACTGCATAATTTCCTCCATAATTTTATTTTGAAAATCACCAATAGCCAAAGCTTCAGCATAAGGTTGTAAACTAAATGTTACACGGCTGTACAAGGGCATCCATTTTTCAGGATGCTTATCCGAAAACCATTTCTCAATTTTCTTTTGCAGTAAAAATTTCGGGTCGGCAGTTTTGGAGCTCATTTCTTCAAAATTTCGTCTTGAAAGTTCGGCAATTGCATCTGCATTTGGTTTTCTTGACTTTTGATATTCTGAAAAAATAGTTTTCCAATCGTCGCCATATTTCAAAATCATTTCATTTAGCGTGGTAATATCTTCAAAACCTGCATTCATTCCATGACCGTAAAAAGGAACTATCGCATGAGCCGAATCTCCAATTAATGCTACTTTATCACTATGCGTCCAAGGAAAACATTTGGTCATCACCAAATAGCTTGTTGGGTTTCTAAAAAAATCTTCGACTAAATCTGGAATTACATCTTTGGTATCTGGGAAGTATTCTGCAAAAAAATCAACTAAAGTCGTTTCGTCTTTTAAATTTTCAAACGAATTTTCCCCTTCAAAAGGCATGAACAACGTACAAGTAAAACTTCCATCCAAATTAGCCAAACCCATCAACATAAAATTGCCACGAGGCCAAATGTGTAGTGAGTTTTTATCGATTTTATGAGTTCCGTCTTCATTCGCTGGAATATGTAATTCCTTATAGCCAATCTTCATGAACTCTTGAGAATAATCAAATTGAGATTGACGCTGCATACGATGACGTACTCTTGAAAAAGCACCATCGGCTCCAAAAACTATATCATACTTTAATTCCTTCCACTCTCCTTGCTCGGTTTCTCCTTCATAAAGAGAGGCATTCGCCAAAGAAACATCCCAAATTTTTCTATTAAAAAAGAATTCAGCTCCTGCTTCTTCCGCTAAATCAATCATTCTTCTGTTGAGAACTCCTCTGGAAAGCGAAAAGATGGACTCCCCTTCTTTTCCGTAAAATTGTGTGGTAAAAGTTCCATCTTTAAGATGAATTCCTCTTTTGTCAACTTGAATACCAATTTTTTTTATTTCTTCTTCAAGACCAATATCTTGCAGTGTTTTCCAGCCGCGATTAGACATCACTAAATTAATAGAACGTCCAGAAAACTCAACAGTTCTGATGTCTGGACTTCTGTCGTAGACATGCACTGTGTGCCCTAATTTTTTCAGGTAAATTGCCAATAAAGTTCCAACTAAACCAGAACCTACAACGGCTATTTTTTGAGGTGTTTGCATTCAAAGGGTATAAAAAAGTTAAGCAAAATTAGGGATTAATATGGGTAACCCCTTTATAAAAATCTATTTTTTAATGGGATTAAAGATTAATTTTGTTGAAGTTGTAACGATTTCTGCTTTATTCATTTTCATTTTTCTGAATTTGCCTTCGTTATACAATTGCGTTTGATCGGCATAATGAGCACTCATTGGATTCCCTGATTGACCTGTAGGGATAATACTCCAACTATTTTCCACATCCGAAAAATCGATAATTCTTCTGGTAGAAGGCCCTCCAGTCACTTTATAATTCCCTGAAGCATTCAGACCAAACATCAAATTGTTAATCACTTCATTAGTACCAGCGATTTCAAAAGGCCCTACATTGAAAATTGGCTTCAATGCACTGACCTTACCTAATGGATGTTGGTGTTCTACAGTATGCACTTTGTTCCAAGTCCAAGATGCAACGGTAGAACCTACTTGCTTCTCGAGAGCAACTACAGCTTCTTTATACGATTTTTGCAAAATAAAGGCTTGCGTTTCTTTGGTTCCTTTTGTTGTGCTATCATCCCACCAAATCGAATTAGGATTCACAATAAGCTTTGTAGCCACTTGTTTCCCGATATGTGTTCCTAAAAACTGCTCGAATTTGTCTTTACCTAATTCATCTTCAAAGGTATTTTTTAAATACAAATAGAGCCATTTGTTGTAAATTGTTGGAGCCACTTGATTGAGATTACTATCACCTTTCCAATCCTTTAAGATAGTAAAAGCTTGTTTTTGATTTTCTGAAAGTGATTCGGTAGCAATAGAAGCCATCATCATTTTAAGCGTCTCAGTTACTGTTGAAGAAGTATTATCAACTATCATTTGGCTTACGGCTTGTTTGTTCCATTTTTGTTTGGCCTCTAAGAGCGTTGTAATTCGTTTGGCTCTATCTTCTGGAAGATAATACCCTGGATACAGGAAACCTTCAACAGCTTCGGGCTGGTTATTGGCCGAAAAGACATAATTCCATGATGGATTTACGGCAGAGGGGTTTTTAGAAAAATCTAAATATTCTGCAATATCTTCTTTCCCTGATGCACCATTCAAAATAAAATTAGGATTTACACCAGGTTGGTGTTTGTACAGTTTACCTGTTGCCCACCAAGCTACATTTCCTTTGGCATCACCATACATAACGTTCAACCCAGGAGCGGATATTAATGCCACGCCTTTCTGAAAATCAGTTATGTTTTGGGCGTGAGACAATCGATACACTGCATCTAATATCTGAATCGGTTGTTGTGTGTAAATCCAAGAAAGAGCTACGGGTTGCTTAGTATTCAAACCTTTGATTAAATCATTTACAATAGGCCCATGACGGCTAATTTTCACTTTCAAGTTAACAGCAGAAGAATCTTTAACTTGGATAGTTTTGTTACGGATTTGGTAATTCACATATCCCTTTGGGCTCAAATAACTATTGGCATCATCTGCTTTGTTTTCTTCTTTATACAAATCCAAATCATCATTTTCGAACATCGTCAAACCATAAGCATACTTCCTATTGTGTCCTAAAAGCGGATATGGCGTTCCTGCTAAATAATACCCATACAATTCAAAATCAGGTGTGACGATGTGGGCTTCATACCAAGTAGCTGGTTGAGAAAATCCAATATGAGGGTCGTTGGCAAAAATAACTTTACCGTTCTCTGTTTTTGGCGGTGCAATAACCCAACTATTACTTCCAATAAAAGGTGGAATTGGAGATTGGTCAAGCAATGACGTTACTGATTTTGCTATAGCTGAATACTCCTTTATTTTTTCATTCGCATTTTTGATTCTTGTAGTTCCCAAAGAGCCGTCCAAGCCAAAATCTTTTAAATACTCCGGTCCAAGTTGATCACGAATATCTGTCAATAATGGGTCTGTTTTTTGTGCCATTGCAAAGCTGAATGACATGTAACCAAAAATATTATAGACGTCTTTGAGTGTGAATTTTTCTTTTTTAACCCCAACTAAATGAAACTCAATAGGTGTTTTACCTTCTTCCAAATATTGATTAATCCCGTCCAAATAAGCCATAGCTAATTGATAATCTTTCCCGTTTTTATCTAATTTGGCAATTGCAATCTCAGAAGCTTCTTCGATACCTAAACCCGCAAAAAACATGTCATTTTTCAAAGCAACTGAACCAAAAATCTCAGATAATCTTCCAGGAGCAATGCGTCGCATCAATTCCATCTGCCATAAACGATCTTGTGCATGCACATAACCCAAAGCTACCATTGCATCTTTTTGACTATCTGCATAAATATGCGGTACACCAAAATCATCAAAATAAACAGTAGTGGTTTTATCTATATGTTGTAAGGCCAATTCGCCATCATATTTAGGTTTGGTGTAAAAAGCATAGCCTAGTAAAGCCAATGCTAGCACAATTAAAAACAAAAAAAGAAAAAGGGCAATTTTTTTAACTACTCTCATGGTGTAACTATTATTTTAGACTATGATTTAATTGAGTTATTATCATTGATTACAAACATCAAAAAAGACATTCGCAATTCATTTTTAATAAATTAGAAAAACAAATATAAAGGAATCCTGATGACATTTATCAAAGAAACTGTATGACAAAGGCATTTTTTGTCCAAAAAATCATAAATATATGTAAATTTTGTTTAATAAATATTCGAAACAACTGAACAAGATTTATCTTTGAGTAAAAAAAAGATGAAGCATTTAACAAAAGAGACTATTATACAAATGGATAAGATTTCAAAACTGAATCTTATTAACTCTTGCACGGGATATAAATCGGCAAATTTGATTGCCACCAAATCTATAGAAGGAGATACTAATGTAGCGGTATTTAGTAGCATCACACACTTAGGAAGTAGCCCAGCTCTAATTGGTTTCATCATGCGCCCGACGACAGTACCTAGAGACACTTACAAAAACATTATGGAGACGGGCTACTTTACGGTAAATCATATTACGGTCGATATGATAGCTGACGCGCACCATACTTCAGCCAATTACGACACAGGCATTTCAGAATTTGATAAAACAAATTTAATAGAAGAGTACAAAAACAACCTTCCTATTCCATTTGTAAAAGGAAGTCCCGTACAATTATACTGTAAATATGTAAATGAGTATTTTATTAAAGAAAACGATACTATTCACGTCATTGCCTCAATAGAAGATTTATTTTTTAATGAAGAATTACAGCACAAAGACAGTTGGTTACAATTAGACAAGGCCAATGTAGTTTCATTGAATGGGCTAGACGGTTATAGTCTACCAAAATTAGTGGACCGTTTTCAATATGCAAGAAAAGACCAACCGACGACTTCCTTTTTTGACCAACAAAGCACATCAAAATCAAATCTTTAAAAGATTATAGTAATACTACCCTAGCGATTTAAAATCTAATTGCGTCTATGATATTTATCAGTTTTTAAATCAATGCAATTCACAATATTTGCATGGAATAAAATGCTATAAATACATGACTAACAAAAAATCACCACATACTTTTCACATTCCTGTGATGGGATTAGCTTATACGATAGATAGTCCTATTCGCGTTGCTCAATATGGAATTTCTTCGGTAATTTCAATTGCGGATGATGAATTGATTGAAAAAATGAATGCTTTTTACAGCGAAAAATTTGAGATTCCTTACCAAGAAATCACTCAGAAAATTCACGACTATAGAGCTGAACGAATTACATCCTATCTTAATCTAGTAGATCGTATTGTAAAGAAAAAATTCGAGGACTTCAAAACAGAATTAGTTGAGAGCAAACAGGCGTTAGACAATTACATCGCGCAGCTCCCAAATACATCTGATCTAAAGAAAGGCTTTTTGCAATTGATGGAAGAAGGTATCGCTTTTAAAGAAAACCTAAAACATTACATTGAGAACCAGCTAACACCAGGTGCCATTGATGTAAACATCATGACCAAACTAGACAAGGACAATTCTGTAGGCAAAGAACAATTACCTGTTGAATTCAACGACGCTCATGCTGCATTAAGAGGTTTTGCCAATAGCAATTTAGGTTCTTCAGTAGTTTTAAGTGCCGGAATGAATCCAAGATTGTATAGTTATTTTGAGAACTTTCCTTGTTTTTTCCCAGATATAAACAATACGCTTAAAAAGAAAATAACCCTAAAGGTTAGCGATTTCCGTTCGGCTATGATACAAGGTAACTTTTTGGCTAAAAAAGGCCTTTGGGTTTCAGAATATCGCATAGAATCAGGATTGAATTGTGGCGGCCACGCATTTGCAACTGATGGCTTTTTGTTAGGCCCTATTTTGGAAGAATTCAAACAAAAGAAAGAGCAACTCATTCAATCAGCACATGACTTAATGGTAAAAGCATTAGGGCAAAAAGAACTTCCTGTACCCGAATCGCCATTAGAATTAAAAATCACAGTGCAAGGTGGTGTTGGCACTGCCTCAGAACATGATTTTTTATTGGAGCATTATCAAGTGGATTCTGTGGGATGGGGATCACCATTTTTATTAGTTCCAGAGGCAACTTCTGTAGACAACAAAACAAGAAAACTGCTAACTGATGCAAAAGAAAGTGATTTTTATTTAAGTCATATTTCACCTTTAGGCGTTCCTTTTAACACCTTGAGAGGAACTAGTAATGAAATTGTAAGAGAAAAACGCATACAAGCCAATAAAGCAGGTAGTTCTTGTCCAAAGAAATTCTTGGCTTTGCATAAAGATACTGAGGGCAATGGTATTTGTACCGCTTCGAAAAAATTCCAAGACGAACAATTGGCTACTCTTGAAGAGAAAAAGCAAACGCTCAGCCTAGAACAATATGAAAGTTGCAAAAACAGCATTACCGAAAAATCTTGTCTTTGTGTTGGATTAGCCAATGCTTCATACTTGGAGAACAATATTCCAATAAAAGGGCAAGACCAAGGAATTGTAGTATGTCCTGGACCGAATTTAGCTTATTTTGACCAAGAGGTTTCGTTGAAAAAAATGATTCAACACATTTATGGAAATGATACTGTACTTCGAGTGACTAATCGTCCAAACGTGTTCATCAAAGAACTAAAGATGTACTTGGATTATTTCAAAAATGAATGCAAAACTGTTGCTTCAGAATCAACTGCAGCACAAATTAAGAAACTGCAATCATTCAAAAAAAATATGTTAGAGGGAATTAGTTATTATCAAAATCTGCTGCCAAAAACAAGCTATTTTGAATCTATGACTAAAGAACTAGAAATGCAATTGCATGCTTTTCATCAAGAATTAAATTTTATAGAAGTAAAATAAAGAATAGTAGAATTAGCAGCGTTTGAGACAAATGAATGCTACTCAAAATACCATTTAGTATGTACCTGTACTAGATTTCATGAGTAAAGAAGCACCTGAATTAGTTATAAGCTTCCCCTATATTTTGTCGTTCCTGTTCGTTTTATTACATAAAAAAGTCGGCTAGATTAATCTAGCCGACTTTTGGCTTTTATACCTGTATGATTACTTTTTTTCTAAAATACCACGCTTGAGGATTTGTCCAAAATGGTACATATCTTCATAAGAAGTATACAAAGGAACAGGTGCTAAACGAATCACGTTCGGTTCTCTCCAGTCTGTTATTACTCCATTTTTCATCAAATAGTCGAACAAACTACGACCTTCACCGTGTAAAAAAACAGACAATTGCGAAGCTCGTTCCTCAGGATTACTTGGAGTGATAATCTCAAAAGTACTGTCTACTTCTTTATCTATTTCGTGTAAAATAAATTCTAAATAAGAAGTTATATGGTCACGCTTTGCAATCAATGCCTCCATCCCCACTTCGTCAAATAAATGAACCGAAGCCAAATAAGGCGCTAAGGACAGAATCGGTAAGTTACTAATTTGCCAACCATCGGCTCCGTGAACAGGATCAAATTGAGGTTCCATTTTGAAACGTCTTTCTTTGTTATGTCCCCACCAACCCGCAAATCTAGACAAAGTGCTGTCGTTGTGATGTTTTTGATGCACAAAACAACCTGAAGCATTTCCTGGACCTGAGTTCATGTATTTGTAACTGCACCAAGCGGCAAAATCCACATTCCAATCGTGTAGTTCTAGTTTTATATTTCCAGCAGCGTGTGCTAAGTCCCACCCTACTTTTGCTCCTACTTTATGACCTGCAGCAGTGATGGTTTTGATATCAAAAACTTGGCCGGTGTAATAGTTTACTCCTCCGATTAAAACCAGCGCCAGCTCATCGCCTACTTCGTTTATCTTGCTAATAACATCTTCGAGGCGAATGTTGTGTTCTCCTTCACGGCGTTTGATTTCAACTATGGCATCGTTTGCGTTGATTCCGCTGTTTTGAGCGTGAAATTGCACTTGACTCTGAAACATGTATTGGTCAGAAGGAAAGGCTTTTTCTTCGCAAATGATTTTATATCTTTTAGGCGTAGGCTTATAAAAGGAAACCATCAACAAGTGAAGATTGACCGTTAGGGTATTCATCACCGTTACTTCGCTAGGCAAAGCGCCCACAATTTTACTCAATGGTGCTGCAAAACGTTCGTGATAATCCCACCAAGGTTTGTCGGCATAGAAATGACCTTCAACTGCAAGATTGGCCCAGTCGTTCATTACTTCATCAACATAGGTTTTGGTTCTTTTGGGTTGTATTCCAAGAGAGTTTCCAGTAAAATAAATTACCTTTTGGTTATTGACTTGCGGAAAAATAAATTCGTTTTGATAGCTTCTCAACGAATCTTGTGCATCTAATTGCTGTGCAAATTCGAGCGTATTTTTGAAATTCATAAGAGTTGTTTTGAGGGGTAAATGTAGTAAAAACCTAAATTCTATTACTTATTTGTGAAAAAATCTACAAGAATGTTTTTTGCTAAAACTGATTGTGCTTTTTGATTGGTGAAATTTAAACATATGAGACATAGAAGTTTTTTAACTGAATGGTTATGGAACCATATAAGGCATTAAAGGACATATAAGTTTGGAGTGGAAAATATTTTAATTTCTGTGCTTTGTATTGAAGATTTTAACATATGAGACATAGAAGTTTTTTAACTGTATGGTTATGGAACCATATAAGGCATTAAAGGACATGTAAGTTTGGAGTACTAAATATTTTAATCTCTGTGATTTGTATTGAAGCTTTGAACATATGAGCCATTGAAGTTTTTAACTGGATATTCATGGAATCATATAAAGCAATAAAAGACATATAAGTCGTTGCTGTTGAATGTAATTTTGGAAAATTAATTTGTCTTTTTTTATCTGTGAAAATCTGTGTATAAAAAACTATGCTTTTAAAGCATAAAAATTGTTTTGAAAAGGAGTTGCGTTAGGGATGGTAATGGAAATAAAGAGCACTGGCACTGTAGTATTGCCCTAACGAGGAAGCGACCAACGGAAGCTCCCGCAGTAGGAGCAATAGTTAGTGCCAGCGCTCTTTATTGTAATGTACAGCCCGAAATACGCCCAAAAAAAAATCTCGCCATTGCTGACGAGATTGATTGAATATGTTTTTATGTGATTTAAAGAATCAACATAGCATCTCCATAAGAATAAAATTTATATTCTTCTTTGATAGCCTCTTCGTAGGCACGTTTCATCAAATCGTGACCACAAAAAGCTGAAATCATCATTAATAAGGTTGATTTTGGCGTATGAAAATTGGTAATCATACAAGTGGCAATGCTAAAATCGTGTGGAGGAAAAATAAATTTATTGGTCCAACCATCAAAAGGATTTAAGGTGTTTTGAGAAGAAACTGAGCTTTCTACCGCACGCATGGAAGTAGTTCCTACGGTACAAATACGTTTTTTTCTTGCTTTGGCATCATTCACGACATCACAAGCTTCTTGTGTGATTTTTAGTTCTTCAGAATCCATTTTGTGTTTAGACAAATCTTCCACTTCTACTGGATTGAAAGTTCCTAAACCTACGTGAAGCGTAACCTCAGCAAACTTAACGCCTTTGATTTCTAATCGTTTTAATAAATGTTTAGAGAAGTGCAATCCTGCAGTTGGTGCTGCTACTGCTCCTTCTTCTTTAGCATAAATAGTTTGGTAACGTTCTGCATCTTCTGGAGTTACCTCTCTATTGATGTATTTTGGGATTGGAGTTTCTCCTAGCTCAGTCAATTTATTTCTGAATTCTTCATAAGAACCATCATATAAAAAACGTAGTGTTCTACCTCGAGAGGTTGTATTATCAATTACCTCAGCCACTAAAGAGTCGTCGTCACCAAAATACAATTTGTTTCCGATACGGATTTTACGCGCCGGATCTACCAATACATCCCATAATCTTTGTTCTGCATTTAATTCTCTCAACAAGAAAACTTCAATTCTAGCACCGGTTTTTTCTTTGTTTCCATACAAACGCGCTGGAAAAACTTTGGTATTGTTTAAGATTAAAACATCGCCATCATCAAAATAATCAATTACGTCTTTGAACATTTTGTGCTCAATGGTTTGTTTTTTTCTATCGATTACCATCAAACGAGATTCGTCTCTGTTTTCTGCAGGGAATTCGGCTAAAAGTTCTTTTGGTAAATTGAAGTTAAAGTGGGATAATTTCATATTTGAGTATTAAGATATTAGAAGTAAGTATTAAGACATGCTGACTTAATAAAAATCTGGCTGCAAATATACGATTCTCAAATAGGCGTTGTCAAGTGTTTTGGTGTTTATTTTGTTTATTGCCACAACGACGGGCATTTACAAACTTTTACCTTTGTGAAAGCCCATACAAAAAACGATAAAACGGAGTAGAAATTAGATTTCGGCAGATTGAAACCCTAAACTTTTTAAATCTGTCCAAAAATCAGGGTATGACTTTGAAACCACTTCGGCATTGTTGATTATGATTGGAACACGCAAAGCTAATGGAGCAAAAGCCATTGCCATACGATGATCGTTATACGTATCTATCGCGATATTTGGCAAAATAGTACTAGTAGGTTCCAAAGTCAAACTATCGTTAGTAACAGTAATGGCTGCGCCTAATTTTGTTAGTTCAATTCGAAGGGCTTCCAAGCGATCCGTTTCTTTAATTTTTAGGGTATGTAATCCCGTTAAATGACAGCCTATACCAAGTCCCAAACAAGTAACAACAATGGTTTGCGCAATATCTGGTGTATTATTCAAATCGAAAGTAACCGATTGATAATCGAAATTAGGCTGCTTTACCAAGGTCAGTTTATTTTCTTCAAAACGAGCCTCGACTCCCATTTTGGCGTAGATTTCAACCAAAGCCGAATCGCCTTGCAAACTTGATTCTTTATAGCTACTCAATACGATAACGGCTTCGTTCGACAAAGCTGCCAAACTGAAAAAGTAAGACGCAGAACTCCAATCGGATTCGACAAGCCCCCTAGCCCCCGAAGGAGGAACTTCAGCTAATGGCTTAACCACTATTGTATTTCCTTCAAAACTTGTTACTGCGCCAATTTGATTGAGCAAGGCCAATGTCATTTTGATGTATGGAACAGAAGTAATTTCGCCAACCAAGGTCAATTCGATTCCATTTTCTAATTTTGGAGCCACTAACAAAAGTGCCGAAATGTATTGACTACTTACATTGGCAGGAATACTCACTTTGGATTGGGTTATTTTTTGACCTTTGATTCGGATAGGTGGGAATCCCGGTTCTTTTTCGTAATAAATTTTAGCACCTAATTGTTGCAATGCTTCAACTAATACTTTTATGGGACGCTCAGTCATACGCTGAGAGCCTGTCAAAACTACTTCTTTTCCTTCGCTTACTGCAAAAAAAGCCGTTAAGAAACGCATGGCAGTTCCTGCATGATGAATATCTATAAGTTGAGAATCAGCACCCGAAAACTGAGTATTCTGCAAGGCTTTGGTCATCACTTCCGAATCATCAGAATTGGAAGTATTGTCCAAAACAAGATTGGGATATAATGCCTGCAACAATAACAATCTGTTGGTTTCGCTTTTGGAACCAGTGATTGAGATAGTAGCATTGAGATTTGAAATTGCAGAATGTAGTTGTAAATTCATGGCTGTATAAAAGATGTTGTGAGCTGTGCTTTGTATTACCGCTCCAATAATTTTGGGGTGCAATTTACAATTCACAACTCACAATTCACAATTTAGCCTTGACTAATTATTTTAGTTTTTCGTTGTTTTTGTGACGATTTTTATCTCGAACAGATTTCAAATCCATTTTTTTATCAAAAGCGGCTTGCAAATCAATTCCTGTTTGATTGGCTAAACACAATACTACAAAAACTACATCGGCCAATTCTTCACCTAAATCTTTATTTTTATCGCTTTCTTTCTCGGACTGTTCTCCATAACGACGCGCGATGATTCGGGCTACCTCGCCTACTTCTTCGGTGAGTTGTGCCATATTGGTCAGTTCGTTAAAATAGCGAACGCCGTGTTCTTTAATCCAATTATCTACGTCGAGTTGCGAGTTTTTCAAGTTCATAATAGCTTATTTTGCTTCAAAGGTAACTAAAGTCAATAAAGTTTGGAAGGGACAAATGCTATACTAAAGATCATTACACTTTTTTTAAGACGATTTTTTCGTTCAACTTATCGATGGTTCTTTGAAAAAACTCTTTTAACATTTCATAATAATCCATGGGAACAATAACCTTATTTATTTGGCTACTTACCACCACTTGTAAAACATTTTCTTCCAATTTAGCATCATAAAAAAAACTAGCCAAATTATCTTGTGCATTAAGTCTTATAGGTGTGGGCAAATTCTCCAAAACATAACCCTGAGGCATCTCGATGTTAATGATAAACTTCTCTTGATTTGTAGGTCCAAAATAAATGGGCATTTTCCTGTCTTGCGTTTTAAATGGATTCTTCAATTCCTTAAAAAACAACAAAGGATTGAGGTACATTTTATTTCCAATAACATCAAAAGAATGCTCTATTTCAAAAGAATAGGACTCCACCAAAGGTTTAGACAAATCGGTTTTAAGGTTCGTTATGCTATAATCTGATATCGTTAAACCATTATGTTGACTTTCAATTTTCTCTACATGCATCTCTGTAGTTACATCTGCATTCTTTTCTCGAAAGGCTAGTGCTTCAAAATCGGTCTTTTGATTTTTATAGGTTCCTTTTAATACTCCGTTAGCATCTATTTTGCCATTGATTCCGAAGATGCTTTTAGACAAAGCAGTATCTGTTAATTTTACCTCGGTAGAATTCCCATCCGATTGAAGCATTCTCCCTGACCAGTTTACTAAGGGCAATGGATAAACATTTGGAGTGGTAAATTTATTCGCCGCATCTAACAAATAATTTTTGCCATCTGCAATTACAGAAACCATTACATAATTAAAACCGGTTCGCCCAGGAAAAACAGAAATTCCGTTATCAATTGTGCTTGCTAAGACAGGACTTGCATTAAAGCCAACAATATTAAGCATATTAATCAGGATAAAATTAATCTCAGCCACATTACCAGTTGACGTTTCATATGCCTTCTCAACTCCTTTATCCACATAAACCCCAAAAGTTTTATTCCAATTCATTTTTTCTTGCACATGCTTGAAAATGGCTTCCATTTTTTCAGTTTGTGTCGTTTTTCCTTCGACACAGCTGCTAACATAAGGAACAAAATACTTACTTTTTAGCAGTTCTGCTCCAAATTCCTTTTCCTTAAATATAGTCTTCGAAACGCCTTCCCATGTTATAGAATAGTCCTTATCGGGTTTGTCTGTGTAACGAACTCGTTCTAATTCTTGCTGGATTTTTGAAGTATAATTTTCAATATTGTTGACAAAACTTTCCTCATGCAGGGGAGGTACATTTTGTACCTCATATTTAGTGTTTATTTGTGTAAAATTTAAATAAGACATTTGACGAAACTGATTTTCAAAAGAACATGAACCTTTCGTGATTTCATTAGTCGAGTTAACCTCAACGTAACCATTAAGTATACTTTTGTAAATGTACATGTCTGGAATTTCAGTAGTGTATTCAAAATTATTTACAGGAATATTGTACTGGATAATCATGTCAGGAAATTTGAAAATATTTTCAGATTTGTGCAAATATTTAAACTCCAATACAGAACCTTCTTTAACATTTGAAAAAGTGATACTTGTTTTTTTCCAAAATTTATTGATTTGTTCAACAAAACTTCCTTCACTCTTTACCTTTGTTTTGGTCACTTTACCTTGTTCTAAATTGTATGTAACCGCCTCCGAAAACTTAATTTGATCAGGATTCAATTCTTCATATCCTATATAATACGGAAGAGCAAATGTTGCCCATTTCAACCCTTCTTTTTTATAGATTTTGATTCTATATGCTACTTCATGATTAGCAATAAAACCTGCTTTAACATTGTATGTAAAGAAGGTTCTTGCCTTTTTATACAATATTGCAGCAACTGCGGAAGAATCTTTGGGGTGCTGCATTTCCTCAAGTTCTGTTACAGTTACTTTACCCAATTTAAAATCTTGTGCATTAGTTGAACTTATCAAAACAAAAAACAATAGAAAAAAAAAGTTTTTTTTCATTCCTATACTTTCTTCAATACAATTTTCTCATTCATTTTTTCAATCATTTTTTGGTAATACTCTTTCAGCATAGGATAATAATCTGCTCCAATGATAGATGCATTTACTTGATGCTGCGCTGAAATCTGAATAGTTTTACCAGAAACATTGGTCAAAAATTTAAATGTCCCCAACTCATCTAACATACTTAGGTTAATAGAAGCAGGAATAGTTTCTACAGTGTAGCCCTCAGGAATTTGAACATTAATAGTATACTTATCGATAAAAGGAAAACTGTAGTCTATCGGGTACTCCCTTGTTTCTTGCTTGAAAGGATTCTCCTTATAAGTGTAAAATAGCATTGGAGTAATGTACATTTTGTCTTGAATCACTTCACATAAATTGGAACCTTTAAAAGAGAAAACTTCAGTAACAGGCAAATGTAATTCCTTTTCGTTAGTACGGCTGTACTCTTCGATTTCAATTTTTGAATGTTCATTTTCAAACTTTTCTAAATAAGCATCTTGATTTTCACTACTTATTAGATTACGGAACAACATTGCATTATAATTAGTTTGCATTCTTCGCAATTTTCCTTCCACCTTTCCAGTAGGTTCAACACTATAATTCATCGTAATAGCGTTATTTGAATGCACTTTTGGCATTAAATCAACTTCAGAGGAGGTACCGTCTTTTCGAATTAATCGACCAAACCAGTTCAAATCACGAGTAGGTAATATATTGGGTAAGGAATGTACAGCAGTAGCATCCAAAAGTATCAATCCTTTTGAATCTTCAATAGCAGCGATTACATAATCAAAAGCAGTACGACTTGGATATAATGCAATTCCATTTTCTCGGGTACTAACAAGCACAGGATTTGCTTCAAAACCTGCATATCGTAACATGGCCGTCAACATCAAATTAATCTCACCTACATTTCCGGTCTTATTTTTAAATGCTGTTCGAACCCCCTCTTCACAATAAAAGCCACGAGAACCATTCCACTTTACATTTTGCTTCACATAACTAAAAATAGCTGCAATTTTTTCTTCTGGAGAATTAGCCGCAGCTAAAATAGGGGCAATTGTCTCCTCAAAATAACCTGTTTTATTAAGTTCAGGGCCAAAATCTTGATAGTCATAGATTGTTTTGGTTACTGCCTTCCAATCTGTCGAATATGACTTAAGGTTCCTGTTCGGAAACTTAACCATAGCTAATTCTTGCACCAAAGTAGAGGTGTAATTATCAATATTATTCACATAACTCTCATCTTTCAGCGCTGGCACATTTTCAATTTGATAGGTAGTGCTATTCTCGAGATAATTTAATCGCTCCGTCGTAAAAGTTGTTGATGGACTCAGACCTGAACTTCGTTCTTTAAAGGTGAAATTAATCCCTTTATTTTTGATGTCTTTAGCAACTTTTAAGGGGAGAAAGCCCTTGGTATAACTATTGTAAGTATAGTATTCTGGTATTCCAACTTTATACTCACAATAATTGATTGGAATAGCGGTTTGAAAATCCCAATCTCTAGGATGTTCGTCATTTGGAGTCCTAATGGTATATTCATATTCTATTATCGAGCCCTCTTTAACATTAGGCATCGTAATCTTCTTTCTGTTCCTGTATTTATTTACTTTTTCTTCGAACTCCCCATCACTTTTTAGTTTTGTCTTTTCTATGGCGCCATTAACTAAATTATACGTGACCGCTTTTGAAAATGAAATATACTCTTTTGGGGAAGAAGCTACATAATACTGAATCGATTTATTGGCCCAATCATACCCCCCCTTTTTATAAATTTTAATTTTGGTCTTAACAATCGTTTGCAGCAAAAAACCATACTCATCTGAATATTCAAAAGTCGTTACGCCCTTTTTAAAAATAATCGCCGCTACCGCCGCTGTATCTTTAGGGTGGTGTTTTTCTTGCAACTCGGCTATAGTTACTTTTCCTAGTTCATGTTCTTGTGCACTTACCAATAATGCAGATGCGAAAACAACAAGGATAGTGAATAACTGCTTAATTTTCATAAATTAAATGGTTTTGGTTAAAATTATTTTGGCGTTGTCATTTTGACTCACTTGATCCATAAATTGGCGATAGGCGTCATATTCTTTGTTGGTATAAGTCCCCGAGTTCAGCATAAAAATGCGTTTATAGACTAGGCGATTTGCTTCTTTTTTCTCAAAGGAAACGGTATAAGTGCCAAACTTTGTTTTGCTTTCAAAAGCTAGCGGTACAAAATCTAAAGTAAATCCCGAAGGCAATTCTAGTACTATTTCATCTTCATCGACAAATCCTCTTGTCACTTCAAAAGGAGTTTTTCGATTACGAATGCGCTTTACACTATTCGACAAACGATTGAAGGCATTTACAGTTACCATCATTTTGTCTCCAACTAAAGTGCCGTACTTCTCCGCTGATAATTTGGCATTTTGCGTAAAACGAATGTCTTTTTTATTATTGTCGTGTGTTACTTTTTCGATCTTCAAATTATGGATACCATCCCAATAATTTTTATAATACTTTTCCTTTTCATCAGGTTGCATTCGTTCTACGTCTGCTTTGGCTCCGTATTGAGTTCCAGTAGATACGATTTGAATTTCGCCCGAAAAATCGCCATTAGATGCTATTTTATATGACCCTTTACTCAATTGTGAATTCTCATTGGCAGCATATATTTTAGTATGTACAATTTGTCCACCCTCAGGTTTTATAATCAAAACATCTCGATCGTCTGTAAAATTGGCTTGAAAACCAAAGGGATCGGTTTGACTAGTACACTCTAACCAAGTATATTTATCGCCAACTGGAATTGTCAAAATGATATGATTTCCTTGCATCGAAACAAAATCGGTCTCAATATTTCTTCGATAACGGTCTCCATACAAAATAGTATAGTAGGAAGGAATGTCAACTGCTTTGAGTAACGCATGCGTATAATTGGTAAGCGCCTTACAATCACCATATCCCAAACGATCTACATCCGATGCCAACATGGGTTTCCATCCTCCAATTCCTACTTGTATACTAATGTACCTCACTTTTTGTTGCACATAATCATAGATAAGCTTTGCTTTTTGTATTGGATCAGTTTCATTACTCACCAAAGTTTTAACTTTAGTAACCGTTTCTGATGGCAAATCTATAGTGTTGTACAAAATTTTACTAGAATACCATTTTCCAAAGTCTTCCCACGATGCAGCAGTTCCATCTACTCCCTCTAAATGAAAAGATTCCAATCCTAACATCACTTTTGGAAACGTATCCATAAAAAAAGGACTATAACTTTCTTCTTTTACGGGCACCATATTCACCGCAGTGTAACTAAGTTGTGTGCTAGTATCGACCGTTTTAGTGATTTGGTTGCTAGACAAAAGGCATTCTTTTTTCTTAAACCCCAAGTTATCTGGAAAAGTAACATTAAGCACGTTTTTTTCAACTCCTAATAAATAATCAGGCATAGGCAACCATTGTGGTAAAAAAGCTGTTGCAGAAGTTTCGGTTTCGCAGTCAAAGATCATCGTAAATGGATAACTCACAGGCGTATAATCAAGATAAAGCACGCGACTATCCGAATATAAAGTTCCTCCATCAACTGCACTATGGTCTTTAAAATCTTTCCTCTTTATTTTTTTAATTTCATTACCCACCACATCGATAACTGTGGCTTGGATATTTGAAATGCTTGTTGATTTATCATAATGAGCATAAGCATCAATGGCCGTTAAGCCCGCTTCATTAAAAACGGTGATAACACGTTTGGTCTTAATAGACATTTTTCTTTGGGAAGCAATGACAATATCCAATTGATTCAGACGTATCACAGCATTGGCATTTGTCTTTAAACTATCTGGAATAGAAGTAACAGGATATTTTACTTCTTGCGCTGAAAGAACATTTAGCGAAAAGCAAATCAAAAACAATACAATAAACTTAAATTTCATAAAATATATAGGGTTAAATAAAACCAAAAAGCACAAAAAAAACCTCAACAGCTTACCGTTGAAGTATTTATAATAGATTTGTTTTCTTTAATTTGTGGTAACCAAATATATCGTAATTCTTCTAATAAAAAAATAAATTATTCTTTATTTTTTGAGTCTATTTGTATCGTAACTGGGCCATCATTTAACAATAACACTTTCATATCCGCACCAAAAATACCAGTAGATACTTTTTTTCCTAATTTCGATTCTAGGGCTTTTACAAAACGTTCATACATAGGAATAGCGAAATCTGGTTTTGCAGCTTTGATATATGAAGGGCGATTCCCTTTTTTAGTCGCTGCATGAAGTGTAAACTGACTGACCACAAGCACATCTCCTCCAACATCTTGAATAGAAAGATTCATCACCTCATTTTCATCACCAAAAATACGAAGCTGGGTAATTTTGGTCACTAACCAATCCATATCTTCTTGAGTATCGGCATCTTCGATTCCCACTAAAACTAATAGCCCTTTTTGGATTTCGGCTACTACTTTACCCTCAACAGTTACTGAGGCATGTGCTACTCTTTGGATAATAGTTCTCAAATTTATTTATAGTAGTAATTTAACTCTCTCAACTTATCAATAAGAGAGTTTTTAAATTTGACATAAGAAGGTAATTTTTCTAATTCGGAAATTTCAATTTTTTGACCAATAATTTGATACAAATCAGAAATATTTAACACTCTATTTCTTCTTCTTTTTGGCAGATCTTCTTTAGACAATCTAATTATATTCTCAATTAGACTTTTGGGATTCGTTATCGCTTCTGGGTTAAGATGAATACCTAATTCCGCATCGGTTTTTTCTATTCCAATTTCTTCTTTCAATAGATTTTTATCTGCTAACATCCAAGATTCGGTCATTTGAATTGGAACAATTGCTACAATGTGTTTACAATGCATATCATCTTGTAACAAAAGATTTTCTTTAGCAGGAACTATTTTTGATTTAAAAATTAAATCATCAGTTGTAGCATCAGAATCAGTATGAACGAATAGAAACAAAACACCAAACTTATCAAAAGCAAATCTTGAAGCTTCAATAATCTGTTGATTAAAATTCAATCCAGATTTATTGATCGTAATAACCTCTACTTTTGTTTCAAATTCTCCTGCACAATCAAACACAACATCTATTAAAGTCCTTTCGACAACGCTAGATAAAAACCTGACATCAGTTGTTCCTTCTGTAAAAAGACCCGCAAGAATAAAATTACTCATATACTAAAAATTTGTCTCTTCAAATTGAGCAGTTTGCAAATAATCATTAACTATTGCCAAGGTTAACTTCCTGTCTTGTTCAGAAAAAATTAAGCGTAATTGTAAAAGTGAATTATCTTTTATTACCGGACTTATTTTTGTAGAATTTATTTTCAATCTATCACCATTAATATCTGAAATTGACGTTCTCATCTGTGCGTACCAAATACTAACGTTTTTATCATTTTTCCAAGTATCCATATTACCAACTAGAACCGGAGAGTGAGTATTTACTATTACCTGTCTTAAAGGAATTTCTACTTCATTAAAATCAACACTAAGATCTTTTAATAATTCAGTCATTGCTCTAATTCTAAAAGGATGTATACCATTTTCTGGCTCTTCAAAACATAATAAACCAGTATGCTTTTCATCAAACTCTAAAATACACAAAGCTAAAATTCTTAAAGTCCCTTCTGACAAAACTCTGGAAGAAAACTCTTTTTTATCAACATCTTTAAGTTTAATTAAATACTGTTTGTTCTCATTGTCATCAACTACATCAACTTCTGTAAAGTTTGGCAAAAAACTATTAAGCTTTCTCGATATTTCTTTCAATGAATACTTATCATTTTGTTTAATTCTAAACAATGCAGCTGCTAAGTTTTTTCCACTAACAGAAATTGTATCTTCTCCGTTGTTTTTACTTGTTGCCTGACGCAAATCTTCAGGGTTTAATTGCAAAAACTTCCAGCTCTTCATTTCTTCTTTAGCAGCCAAAACGTGTGGAAAATCGATTGTGTCAAAACTGCTCAAAACAGTTCTCGTTGCATTACTTAGAGGAAATCTTCTTTTATTACCTGTTGTACCATCTTGAGGAACTTGAATAATATCTAAATTATTTTCATTAACAGTTTCAATATATGGTATTCCTCTTTTACCTGTTCCAACTTTTGGCCTCCAATACTCTAAAGATTTCTTAGGTATGCTAATACTTACCCATATGTCATCTTGATGATTTAATTTTAATAGATTCTCTTTTGAAACGACTAAATCTTGAATCCCTGATACGTTTGTAATTCTTTTAATTGACAACTCATATCTCAATCTTGTATATTTTAATTTAGCCTCATTACCCCAAGCATCTTTTATGTTTTTATTAACCAACATTTCTACAACAAATTCCATTTCTGTTGCGTAGTTGTCATCACCATATTGCGTAAATAATTCGATAAACTCACCTCTTTGTTCACCAAAAGCCCTTTTTAAATTATCGGTTTCTGCTAATCTTGATAATAATGTTAATGCGTCAAATAAATTACTTTTACCAGAAGCATTAGCACCAGCAATCACAGTAAAAGGAGCAAATTCCATTTCAAAATTATGAAAGGACTTAAAGCCATTTATTTTTATATATGTTATCATTTTATGTGCATTAATTAATTTTAAATTAAAATCTTATGCAATATAATAAAATTAAAAGTATCCGATTTACTCCCTCGTTTTATCACTAGCTTTTCTGTCTTCATCATAGGAATCAACACGGTAATGTTCGTCGTCGCCTTCTAATATTTTCAGGTAACTGTTATAACGCGACCAAGCAATTTCATCTTTTTCTAAGGCGGCCTTTATAGCACAATGTGGCTCTTCTTTATGCAAACAATTGTTGAACTTACACTGTTCTTTCAATCTAAAAAATTCAGGAAAATAATCGCTAATTTCTTGAGGCTCCATATCGACAATTCCAAAACCTTTGATCCCTGGTGTATCAATAATACTAGCATTAAAAGACAAATCGTACATCTCTGCAAAAGTGGTGGTATGCTGTCCTTGCTTGCTTGCTACCGAAATAGTTTTCGTTTTCAAATCTAAGCTCGGCTCCAAAGCATTAACCAAAGTCGATTTACCTACACCTGAATGCCCCGAGAACATACTTGTGTTGCCTAACATTAATGCTTTCAAAGCGTCAACTCCTTTACCTTCAGCAGCCGAAACGCGCAAACATTGATACCCAATTTCTTGATACACATGTTGCATGTACAACTGTTCGTCTAAAGTGACTTCATCTAAAGTATCAATTTTGTTAAAAACTAAAATAGTCTCAATGCCATACGCCTCTGCAGTCACCAAAAAACGATCAATAAAATTAAAAGTCGTAGGAGGATTATTGACAGTAATTAAAAGAAAAACACGATCAATATTGGCTGCAATAATGTGCATTTGATGCGACAAATTCACCGATTTTCGAACGATATAATTTTTTCGATCATGGATATGATGAATCGTCCCAGTAATGGTATCCGAAGTTTCATCTTGTTCATAATCCACCATATCGCCAACTGCAATAGGATTGGTACTTTTAATGCCTTTCATTCGGAACTTCCCTTTCATTCTGCACTCTATAAAATCACCTTGTTCGGATTTTACAGTATACCAACTTCCTGTAGATTTATATACGGTTCCTGTCATATAGGATTCTTGAGTTTTAATTAACGCTTTTAGATTTATGATTTATAACCTAAAAGTTTTGCAAAGATAAATGATTTTAAACGACTTCAAGACAAACAAAAAATCCCAAAACAAAGGTCTTGGGATTTTAATCAGAAATTAAAAAAATAAGCGTAATGAAATCCTTTTACGAATTCAATACTTTATCTTGTTTGTTGATACTTTCTTGGTGAATTGCTTTGAACATTTTTAAAACAAACTCTTCCGAAAGTCCTTTCTTTTCTCCTTCCAAAATCATTTTGCCTAAAATTTCATTCCAACGATTGTTTTGCAAAACCGCCACGTTTGCTTCTTTTTTCACCTGTCCAATTTCTACAGCCACTTTCATTCTTTTGCTCAAAAGCTCCAATAAATTAGCATCTAATACATCGATATTCGCTCTTAATTTACTCATTTTAGTCATAAACTCATCCGAAACATCGATTTGTTTTCTAACTCTCAAATCTTTGAAAATTTGTTTCAAAGCATCTGGCGTTACTTGTTGCGCAGCATCACTCCAAGCATTATCAGGGTCTGTGTGAGTTTCAATAATCATTCCGTCATAATTCAAATCCAAAGCTTCTTGCGTCACTTCAAGAATCATATCACGATTTCCAGTAATGTGAGAAGGATCAATAATCAAAGGCAAATCTGGGAATTTGTTTTGCAATTCAATCGCAATTTGCCATTCTGGGATGTTTCTGTATTTTGTTTTTTCGTAAGTAGAAAAACCACGGTGAATCACCCCTAATTTTTCAATTCCGGCCATATGCAAACGCTCTACACCACCTAACCACAAAGCTAAATCTGGGTTCACTGGATTTTTAATCAAAACAATTTTGTCTGTCCCTTTCAAGGTATCTGCAATTTCTTGAACCGCAAACGGATTGGCCGTAGTACGTGCCCCAACCCATAATACATCAATATCATTTTCTAAAGCCAATTTACAGTGAGCAGCAGTAGCTACCTCGGTTCCCATTAACAAACCTGTTTCTGCTTTGGCTTTTTTCAACCATTTCAATCCTATTTCTCCAACGCCTTCAAATCCACCTGGACGCGTTCTTGGTTTCCAAATTCCAGCTCTAAACACACTTACATCAGAATCTTTCAATTCGTGTGCAATTTTCAATACTTGCTCTTCTGTTTCGGCGCTACAAGGTCCTGCTATCACCAATGGATGCGTCAAATTGAACGCTTCCAACCAATTTCTCATTTCTTTCTTGTTTTCCATTTTTTTAGTTTTTAATCTTTAAAATTATTCTATAGTTTCTTGTGTTAATTCTGTTCTTCTCTACCTATTTTTTGGTATTCATCCCATTCAAAATGGCTTTAATTTTATTCACACTCTGCATTTCATCATAAATAGCATCATATTCTTCACTTTTCAACAAGTCTTTAAACTGCGTCAAATTGGCAATGTATTCCTCCAAACTTTTCACTACGTGCTTTTTGTTTTGCTTAAAAATAGGCGTCCACATAGCAGGCGAACTTTTGGCTAAACGCACGGTGCTCTCAAAACCTGAGCCTGCCATATCAAAAATATCCTGTTCGTCTTTCTCTTTATTAATGACCGTTTTTCCTAACATAAACGAACTAATGTGCGACAAATGCGATACGTAAGCAATGTGTTTATCGTGCGACTTCGGGTCCATATAGCGAATGCGCATTCCTAACTCTTTGAACAATTCGATGGCTTTTTCTTGCAACTTAAAAGTCGTTTTCTCCACCTCACAAATAATATTCGTTTTCCCTTGAAACAATCCTTTTATAGCCGCTGATGGTCCCGAAAATTCCGTTCCAGCAATAGGATGCGTGGCAATATAATTTCTTCTTCTTGGATGATTAGCCACCGCTTCACAAATAGGCATTTTCGTAGAACCCACTTCAAAAACAATAGTGTTTTCGCCAATATGGTCCAAAACTTCGGGCAACACTTGCAACGCCACATCCACAGGAACCGAAACAATAACATAATCCGCATTGGCCAAATCCTGCATCGTAGCGGCTTTCTCCACAACCCCAAGCGCCATCGCTTCTTGCAAATGGGCTTCATTTTTGTCCATTCCGTAAATAGTCGCTTCTGGGTGTAAAGTCTTTATATCCAACACCATCGAACCTCCAATCAAACCTATTCCTATTACGTGTATATTCATTATTATTTTTATTATTAGCTAATCCTGCTATCCGCTATATCTATTGTGGCGAACCCCGCTACAATAGGATGCCGCTACTATCAGGGCTAGGTATTATCTGCTAAAAACGACGAATCGCTTCTTCAATTTTTTCTTCTTTTACACACAAAGCAAATCGGATGTACCCTTCGCCATTCGAACCAAAAATTGTTCCTGGTGTAATAAAGATGTATTTCTCATATAGTATCTTATCAATAAAATCCTCCGCCGATGTGATTCCTGCTGGGAGTTTTGCCCAAACAAACAATCCCACACCTTCTTTGTACACCACACAACCTAATTTCTCAGCCAACTCTTCGGTTAAAATTCTGCGTTTTGCGTAAATCGCATTCATTTCGTCGAACCAAGAAGCATCACTCTGCAAAGCTGCAATAGCCCCTTTTTGAATGCCGTAAAACATTCCGCTATCCATATTACTTTTTACTTTCAATACCGCATCAATACAGGCAGCATTTCCAGAAACCATTCCTACACGCCATCCTGCCATATTAAAGGTTTTGGACAACGAATTCAACTCCAACGCTACTTCTTTTGCTCCCTCCACTTGCAACAAACTCATTGGTTGATCATTCAAAACAAAACTATATGGATTATCATTGACTAATAAAATGTTGTGTTTTTGTGCAAAAGCTACCAGTTTTTCAAACAAAGCCAAATTTCCTCTGGCTCCTGTAGGCATATGCGGATAACCAATCCACATCAATTTTACTTTAGACAAATCCATTTTTTCCAAAGCCTCAAAATCAGGTTCCCAATTGGTGCTTTCTTTCAAGTCATAATACATTGGCACCGCACCTACTAAATTAGTCACCGAAATATACGTCGGATACCCAGGATTTGGAATCAAAACGCCATCACCTTCATTCAAAAATGCTAACGAAATGTGCATAATTCCTTCTTTGGAACCCATCAAAGGCAAAATTTCAGTGGTGGTATTTAGGATCACTTGGTAATTACGCTCATAAAAATCAGCCATAGCTTGTCTTAATTCAGGCAAACCTTGATAGCTTTGATACTGATGTGCATTTTCGTCTTGCATCGCTGCTGTCATTGCGGCAATCACAGCAGGAGCAGGTTTTAAATCAGGACTACCAATTCCCATATTGATTACAGGTTTTCCTTCGGCGGCCAATTGGCGTACTTCTCTCAACTTTGAGGAGAAGTAATATTCTTCAACTACATCAAGGCGTTTGGCAAGCCCCACCCCAACCCTCCCCAAAAGGGAGGGAGCCGAAGCTGATGCTTTTTCTGAATTACTGCTTTTATCTAAACTTTTCAATTTTTCTTTTTTTTAAATCAACAATTATCTTTTTTCTTGCTTCTTGATTCCCCGCCTAGGCGGGTTAGGGGGCTAAGGTTTTGTATTTTTATATTCACCCAAAACTTTAAAATAATCCGCCATAATCGAAACTAATGCTTTCGCCTTGGCGTAATCTTCATACTTTTCAAAAGTCACATCTACAAAAAAAGAATATTTCCAAGGTGTTTCTATTTTTGGCAAGGATTGTATTTTGGTTAAATTCAGTTTACAATCGCTCATCACATTCAAAACAGCGGCTAAACTTCCGCGTTTATGGTCCAATTCAAACTTGATGGAGGCTCTATTGATTTCGTCTTCGGAAACAAAAGAATTCTCTTTTTTGAGGATTACAAATCGAGTCATATTGTTCTCGATGGTTTGAATCGAAGGCGCGATAATCTCTAAATTATACATATCAGCAGCCGTTTCACTGGCGATTGCTGCAATTCCTTTGATTTGATTTTCGTGGATTCTGCGAGCGGTTTCTGCCGTATCTTTATCTTCAACCAATTTAATGTTAGGGTATTTTTTCAAGAAGTCCATACATTGTAATAATGCCATCGGATGCGAATGTACTTCTTGTATATCCTCGATTTTTTGTCCAGGCAAAGCCATTAAATTTTGAATAATATCCAAATAATGTTCCCCTATAATGTGCAAATTATTCTTGTCGATTAGTGCATAATTTGGAATAATCGGTCCCGCAATGGAGTTCTCAATAGCCATTACCGCTTGGTCACTATCTCCCTTCAACAAGCTATCTACTAATTCTTCAAAAGACAAGCATTCATCTACTGCCACATTTTGGTAGAAATAATCTTTAGCTACCTGATGGTGAAACGACCCCTTTATCCCCTGAATTGCAATTTTTGCTCTCATATATTCAAAAAAAAATCCTGATTTTCATCAGGATTGTATTGTAGTTTTATTTGTTTTTTTGTCATTCAAATAACCATAGCACAATCCTTACTTCTCAAAGAAGAAATAAAAAGTATAGCTAAAGTAAAAACGGTTATTTGACATTTTGTGTTCTAATTTTCAATAAATTCTTTGACAAAGATAAAAACTTATTTTGATGTCATCAAAAAAAACAGCATTAATCCCTAACAAAAAAGGATTTCTTTGTGAAATTGATTTTCAATTAACAATCCTATAAAAAAGTTTACAGCAAAGCCTCTTTTTTTATTGATTATTCTTATTGATTCGACACTAAAAAACTATTTCTTCATCTTTGGAACCCTTGATGGCGTATCTTTTCCACTAATTATGGTTTGTGAACTGATGGCAATCGACTTGATAATCTCCGTCATATTATCCATATCCAAAGTACTTATTTCGTCACTTAATTTATGATAATTCGGCTCAACATCCATTTTAGAAGTAGAAATAGTATGCGCTGGAACTCCTAAAGCAGCCAATCTTGCATTATCAGAACGATAAAATAATTGTTGCTCAGGATAAGGGTCTTGATAAAAGTTAAATCCAGAACCCACTAAATTCTTTTGCAAAATAGTTCCAAAATCAGAGCGCTCGAATCCTGTAATATAGGCTGAGTTCTTACCCCATTTACTATCCGTTCCAATCATTTCGATATTGAACATCGCTACCACTTCGTCTGCATTGATAGAATTTGAAAAAAAGGCTGAACCGTAGCCTCCTGTTTCTTCGCCCGTAAATGCTACAAAAATAAGTGTTCGTTCATTGTCGTTTTTCTTTTTAAAATATTCTGCCAGAGTAATTACCGCTGTAATTCCAGAAGCATCATCATTGGCACCATTAAAAATTTTGTCATCACCAGACTCTTTCATTCCTAAATGATCGAAATGTCCAGAAAAAATGACATACTCGTTGGGGTTTGATTTTCCTGGAATAATTCCAATTACATTATTGGCTTTTTTCCCTTTAATCAAAAAATCTTGACGATAAGATTGTAATTCTTTATAGTAAGTCAATCCAATTCGTTTGAACTCTGCTTCTATAAAAGCCGATGCTTTCTCGATTCCTGGTGTAAACATACCACGTCCTTCCATGGCATCCGAAGCCAATTCCGTTTCTATTCGAGTAACCTCGCTTTTTTGAATCCCACTCTGAGCTTGAGCCGTGAGTCCAAAAAGTACCATCAATCCTAAACTAATTTTTTTCATATGTATGTGATTTAATTGATTTCATTTTCTCGTAAAAGCCATTTTTTACCTTCAACGATTCGTGTGACCATCATTGCCGATATCAAATCGCCATTAGCATTGAGCAAAGTCGCAATGGGATCGACTAGTGTTCCAATAATCATAGCAGCGGGCAAGGCTTGTTCCATTGGAAAACCATAAATGGTGATGGCTAAAATTTCACCGATATAACCTCCGTTTGGAATCCCTCCTTCCACTACTGATACAATAATTGTTATTCCAATAGCTGTTAGAATCGTAATCGGATCTGTGAAATCCTTACCAAAAATAGCAAAAATCACCGCTATTTTTACAATAGACGACATACTAGAACCATCTTTATGCAAAGGCGCCCCTAAAGGAATTACCAAATTTCGAATATAAGCAGGGATTTTCATTTGTGTAGCTCCTTCTAAATTGGCTGGAATTGTGGCAATACTACTGCAAGTTCCTATTGCCGTAAAGGAAGGCGTGATATTGTTTTTCCAAAACACTTTCACACCTAATAGCCCTCCTGAAAAAAAAGCATAGATAGTAAAGAATACTATAAAGTAAAAAGTACACATCCCATAATAAACAGCTAGTGGTTTGGCATAAGCTCCAAATAGCTGGGGACCAAAAATCCCAACCTGATACGCAAAATAGGCCCCAAGCCCAACTGGAGCTCCTTTCATAATGATTACTAACAACTGTTTCATCACCTCATTTGCCGAATGCAAAAATCGAGCAAAATCTTTACCCTTTTCGCCAGCATTCAAAGTGGCAAAACCCATTAAAAAAGAAAAAAGGATCAAAGCCAACATATTTTTACGAGACAAAATTTCATAAAAATCATTCACCGTTAACAGCTGAGTAACGGGCGAATCTGTTGTACTGTTATGAGCAGTAACCAAAGAAGATTTTGCTAAAAAAACAGCCTGATCAACAGGAAAAATAAAAATCCCAATAATCATTACTATGGCAGAAATAATTACCGTTACCAAAAAGACCACCAAAACAACTCCGAAAAGTTTACCAAGCTTATCGGTTTTTTGCAAATTAGCAATTGAAGATGCTATGGTAAAAATCACCAATGGAATTATAGCAGTAAAAAGTAAATTAAGAAAGATATCGCCCAACGGTTTTATTACCTCAACGTCTTTACCAAAAAGCAATCCAGCCATACTGCCAAGTACAATCCCACCCAAAAGCAATAGGATACTGCTGTAATTTTCTAAAAAAGAATTTGTTTTGTCTTCGCTCATAGCTATAAGTTTGAAGTAAATATAGAAATCTTAGCGCATTGGTAGGAATAAAAGCGAGATAAATTGATATCCAGCAAAAAACAAAATAGCTCAATATTTTTTCATACTATCCAAAGAAACTTCCATAGCTTGGTTTTTCTGTTTACTTTTGCAACAAAACCATTCTTATGTCTATAGAAGTTACAAATTTATCAAAAAGCTATGGTGCTCAAAAAGCAATAGACTCGATTACTTTTTCTGTAAAAAAAGGAGAAATCGTTGGTTTTCTTGGTCCAAATGGCGCTGGAAAATCTACTTTGATGAAAATATTGACCACTTATCTAGCGGCTGATGAAGGCGTAGCACTAGTAAACGATAAAAATGTCATTTCAGACACCAAAGAAGTCCAAAAAATCATTGGCTATTTACCAGAGCACAATCCGTTGTATTTAGATTTGTATGTTAGAGAGTATCTGGCTTTCAACGCCGATGTTTACAAAGTACCCTCCTCTCGCATTCAAGAAGTAATTGAATTGACAGGATTAACGCCCGAAAGTCATAAGAAAATAGGGCAACTCTCTAAAGGATACCGTCAACGTGTAGGATTAGCCAATGCCTTGTTGCACAATCCAGAAGTACTCATTCTTGACGAACCCACAACTGGTTTAGACCCTAATCAATTGGTCGAAATAAGAAATGTGATTAAAAACGTGGGGAAAGACAAAACCGTTTTTCTGTCTACTCATATTATGCAAGAAGTAGAAGCGATTTGTGACCGTGTCATTATTATTGATAAAGGCAAAATTGTAGCTGACAAAAAATTAGAAGTTTTGATTGCAGCCGACAAAGAACAAGTCATCGAAGTAGAATTTGATTTAAAAGTAACCGAAGACCAAATCAATACCATTCCACATTTAAAATCATTCATCAAAAACAGTGATTATCTATGGGAACTGACTTTTTTATCGAGTCAAGATATGCGTCCAACCGTATTCGATTTCGCTCACGACAATGGTTTAAAAACCTTGCAACTCAACCAGAAAAACAAAAATCTAGAAGCGGTATTTAGGGAGATTACAAAGTAGTGATTAGTCCCTAGCAGTTAGTAATTAGTGAATAGCAAAAAAACTAAGAACTAACTGCTAAGGACTAATTACAATTCACTAATTACTCCAAGCTATCTTTTATCGCTTGAATCCAATCCTCAATAGTAGTTTCGTTGGTATTGATTGCGACACTTTTTGCTCCATAAGGCGCATATTTATCTGTTTTGGTAACCGAAAACAAACCTACTACTGGTAATTGAGCAGCACTAGCCAAGTGCATCATTCCGCTATCAGCGCCCACAAAAACAGCTGTATTTTTAAAAAATGCCGTAATTTCTCTAATGTCTTTACTGTAATAGGTTGGCGCAGCAAAATGTATTTGCGACACATTTTCTACAGGCAACACTTCCAAAATATTGTAGTCTGGAAATTCTTTTAAAATTCTTTCATAAAAAACGGCCCACCATTCCACCGAATAACATTTGGCTCCCGTGGCAAAAGTGAAAAGACAAATCGTTTTTTTAGATGCTGGAACAATGGCGTCCAAAAGTCCTTTCCCTTTAGCTAGTTCTTCGTGACTTAGTTGCAAAAGCAAATTAGGAATTGGTGCGTTCGGCACTTTCATCCCTACCGAAGAAAGAAAATAACGCAAATCATACACAGGATATTTTGCAATATGAGTATAGTCAGAAAATTGACTAGAAAGATCGGTTGCTTGTTCCCCAAAACATTTGAATTTTGCATCGACTAGCTGAATAGACAAACGACCTGATGAAGAATTTTTATCTGCATTGATGGCCAAATCGTATTTGTTTTTCTTCAGTTTCAACCAGCCCTTCATATAGTTTCCTAATTCGTCAAAATGCTTTTTAGGCAAACGAATAATCTGATTTACATTTGTGAAATTTTCAAAAACAATAGGACCAAGATTCCCTTTTATAAAAACATCAATAGTTGCATTCGGGAAAAGATTTTGTACTTCTTGTACCAAAGGTGTAATTAGCAACAAGTTTCCTAAACGGTGATTGGGTCTCGAAATCAAGACTCTTTTTACTTGTTGTGGATTAATTGTTCCCTTATTTACATTCGAAGAGTTGCCAAGACCACTTGTTAGGCTTTGCATAACACTTCTTCTTATTCTATTAATTTTTATTTTGAAACTCATCGTAAAGTATATTTTAGCGAAAAAAGAATACTCTTTTTTGGAACTGCAAATGTAGAACTCTTGGGTAATATTATCAGAAGAAAATAAAAATTTAACCCTTAGATAATTACTTTCGCCAAAGCCAAAAAAAAATACCCGACAAGCCAAAAGCTCATCGAGTACTTTCAATTGAAATAATATAATCCTTTTATTAAAAAATCTGACTAGCGATTTGTCTGATGTTCTCTGATTTCCCCATAGAATAGTAATGCAAAACAGGAACTCCCGCGGCTTTTAATTCTATAGATTGTTGAATCGCCCATTCTATTCCAACTTGACGAATTTCTGCATTGTTTTTACATTTTTCTACCGCAGCAATTAAATCTTCTGGCAAATCGATACGGAAAATTTGTGGCAACACTTGCAAATGTCTTTCTACCGCAATAGGTTTAATCCCTGGAATAATTGGAACTGTAATGCCCATTTCTCTGGCTTTGGATACGAATTCGAAATATTTAGCATTATCAAAAAACATTTGAGTAACAACATAATCTGCTCCTGCATCTACTTTTTCTTTAAGACGTTTCAAATCGGTTTGCAAAGATGGAGATTCCAAATGCTTTTCTGGATAACCTGCCACCCCAATACAGAAATCGGCTTTATTGTCAATGTCCATTACTTCGTGCAAATACTTCCCTTGATTCAATTGATAAATTTGGCTTACTAAATCGGAAGCATATTTATTCCCACCGTTGGTTGGCACAAACGATTGCTCGTCTTTCATCGCATCACCACGCAAAGCCATCACATTATCAATGCCTAAGTAATGACAATCTACCAACAAATACTCAGTTTCTTCTTTCGTAAAACCTCCACAAAGTACGTGCGGCACCGTGTCGACATTGTATTTATGTTTTATAGATGCACAAATACCCAAAGTTCCTGGGCGCATTCTTGTCAACTTCTTTTCTAATAACCCATTCCCTTTATTAACATAGATAAACTCTTCACGAGAAGTGGTCACATCAATAAATGGTGGCTTGAACTCCATCAACGGGTCGATGTTGTCGTATAATTCCTGAATGCTTTTGCCTTTTTGTGGCGGAATAATCTCAAAAGAAAACAAGGTTTCTCCTTTGGCGTTTTCTATATGTTGTGTTACTTTCATTTCCTTTAGTTTGAAGTTTAAGGTTTAAGGTTTAAGGTTCTCACGAACAACTTTAAACTTTAAACTTTAAACAAATTTTCAACTTTAAACTATTATTAATCAGCTATATTCGGATTCAACCATTTCATCGCTACATCGGTCGAAACATTTCTTCGTTTGGCGTAATCAATTACTTGGTCTTCTTTGATTTTTCCGAGTCCGAAATACTTGCTCTCTGGATTTCCAAAATAGTATCCAGAAACAGATGAAGCTGGCCACATCGCCATACTTTCGGTTAAGGTTACTCCAATTTCTTCTTCAACATTTAATAATTTCCAAATAGTCGGTTTCTCTAAATGGTCTGGACAAGCTGGATATCCTGGTGCTGGACGGATTCCTTTATACGATTCTTCAATCAAGTCCTCTTTACTTAACACTTCATCTGAAGCATAGCCCCAAATTTCTTTACGGACTTTTTCGTGTAAATATTCAGCAAAAGCTTCTGCAAAACGGTCGGCCAAAGCCTTCACCATAATCGAATTATAATCGTCTAATGCGGCTTCAAATTCGGCAGCCCATTCGTCAACTCCAAAACCTGTAGTTACACAAAAAGCTCCCATATAATCCACTTTTCCACTATCTTTTGGCGCAATAAAATCAGACAACGCAATGTTGGGCGCTCCTTTGGTTTTTTGAGCTTGCTGACGCAAAGTCAAGAATGTTTGCAATGGATTTCCGTTTTCATCTTTCAATTCGATATCGTCGTCGTTGATTTGATTCGCAGGAAAAATACCGTAAACGCCTTTTGCAGTTAACTTTTTCTCCTCCAAAATCACTTTCAGCATTGCTTGTGCATCTGCAAAAACCGAAGTGGCTTGTTCACCCACTACTTCATCGGTTAAAATCGCAGGATACTTCCCGAATAATTCCCAAGTTCTGAAAAATGGCGTCCAATCGATATAAGGCACCAAAGTTTCTAAATCGACTTCTACGATTTGTTTGCCAATTACTTTAGGTTGAACAGGAGTAAAACTATCCCAATCCAATTGCAATTTATTTTTTCTGGCTTCCTCGATAGACAAGAAATTTTTATCTCGTGAACGATTCAAGAATGTTTCTCTAAATGCATCGTATTCTGCACGAATATCGCTCGCATAAATTTTTCGGTTATGGTCCAATAAATTACCCGCTACAGTTACCGCTCTCGAAGCATCGTTTACGTGAATTACCGTTTCTCTGTATTGAGGCGCAATTTTCACGGCGGTATGCGCGCGCGAAGTAGTCGCTCCACCAATCATTACAGGAATTTTCATATTGCGTTTGTCCAACTCTTTGGCCAAATACACCATTTCGTCCAATGAGGGCGTAATCAAACCGCTCAAACCAATAATATCTACCTCGTGTTCAATAGCTGCTGCGATAATTTTTTCTGGAGGCACCATCACACCCAAATCGACAATCTCATAATTATTACAAGCCAATACTACCGAAACAATATTTTTTCCAATATCGTGAACATCGCCTTTTACGGTAGCCATCAGGATTTTTCCGTTCCCAGATTTGTCTCCAACTTGCTTGGCGGCTTCAATAAAAGGCAATAGATAAGCCACCGCTTTTTTCATCACACGTGCCGATTTTACCACTTGTGGCAAAAACATTTTACCCGAACCAAACAAATCGCCCACGACATTCATTCCTGCCATCAAATTGATTTCGATTACTTCGATGGGTTTTTCGGCGGCCAAACGTGCTTCTTCTACATCAATTTCGATAAAAGCATCCACTCCTTTTACCAAAGAGTGCGTGATTCTTTCTTGCACGGTTCCATTACGCCATTCTTGTATTACTGCTTCATTTGTTTTAGAACCGTCTCCTTTTACATTCTCAGCAAAATCCAACAAACGCTCTGTAGCATCATCGCGTCGGTCCAAAATCACATCTTCAACGTATTCTAATAAATCTTTTGGAATCTCATCGTAAATCGACAACATCTCTGGGTTTACAATTCCCATCGTCATTCCGTTTTGAATCGCGTGGTACAAGAAAACCGAGTGCATCGCCTCTCTCACCACATCATTTCCTCTAAACGAAAACGACACATTACTCACTCCACCACTAATGTGGGCGTGCGGTAAATTTTCGCGAACCCATTTGGTTCCTCTAAAGAAATCCAAGGCATTCAAGCGGTGTTCTTCCATTCCTGTAGCCACAGGAAAAATATTCAAATCGAAGATGATATCTTGTGGTGGAAAATGTACTTTGTTCACCAAAATATCATACGAACGCTGACAAATTTCGATACGTCTTTCGTAATTATCGGCCTGACCCACTTCGTCAAAAGCCATCACAATCACCGCCGCACCATAGCGTTTGATTAGGTTCGCGTGATGAATGAATCGCTCCTCACCTTCTTTCAAAGAAATCGAATTCACGACACATTTCCCTTGCACCACTTTCAATCCCGCCTCAATGATTTCCCATTTCGAGCTATCAATCATAATCGGCACACGCGAAATATCTGGTTCGGCCGCAATCAAATTCAGGAATTTGGTCATAGCATATTCGCCATCCAACATCCCTTCGTCCATATTGACATCAATAATCTGTGCGCCACCTTCTACTTGTTGGCGCGCAATATCCAGCGCCTCATCGTATTTCTCTTCCTTTATCAATCGAAGAAATTTTCGCGAACCCGTCACATTGGTTCGTTCCCCCACATTCACAAATACGCTTTCCGGCGTGATGATTAAGGGTTCCAATCCTGATAATACTAGGTTTCTTCTTTTTTCTGCCATTTGTTTATTTTGAGTTACTCAGTGGCTAAATAGCTTAGCTACTAAGTGATTTTCTATTTTATATTTTATCTCCAGCTCGTCTTCAAAACTAAACTGGGTTTTCTTTTTTATTTTGGGCGTCTCCCAAGGGCCGGGCTATCCGTTCCCGCTTTTTTTCTTGATAAAAAAATCAAGAAAAAAGAGCTCCACTACTATCCCTCACGCGGGCATTGTGCAATACAACACCATTTTTGTTTCAATGAAACGGTTCCGTTTTTATAATTCACAACGGAATGAATTTTCCTCTTACATCCCAACGGATTAAAATCCGTTGCTACAAAATAGGTCGTTCCTACGGAACTTTTATGCTGCTAGCGCGAGCGTCCCGCTCGTGCTTATTCTTTTCTTGAAAATATTTTCCTGCCCTATATTATGTGCACGAGCGTGACGCTCGCGCTAGCTGGACAACTGAATTTTCTCTGCCCTCCTGCAAGGTTTACAAAACCTTGTAGGTCTATTAAATTAAATACCTACAAGGTTAAAAAAAACCTTGCAGGAACAGTCTTTTTACATCACCGCAGTCGAAACCCTCGGCTTATACTCCTTAGCGATATCCGCAATTAATTTGATGTGTTCTGGGGTGGTGCCGCAGCAGCCTCCTATGATGTTGATTAAATTATCTTCTAAATAAGAACGAATTTGCGCTTGCATTTCCTCAGGCGTTTCGTCGTATTCTCCAAAGGCATTAGGCAATCCCGCATTAGGATGCGCCGAAATATTGAAAGAGGTATTATGCGACAAATTTTGCAAATACGGCTTGAGCAAATCGGCGCCCAAAGCGCAATTGAATCCTACACTCAACAACGGAATGTGCGAAACCGAAATCAAGAAAGCCTCAACGGTTTGTCCAGAAAGTGTTCTTCCTGAAGCATCGGTGATGGTTCCAGAAACCATAATCGGTACATCGATGTTGCGTTCTTCTTTGACTTCTTCGATGGCAAAAAGTGCGGCTTTGGCATTCAAGGTGTCGAAAATAGTTTCTACCAAAAGAATGTCAGAACCTCCATCCAACAAGGCTTCGACTTGTTGTTTGTAAGCGATACGTAAATCATCAAAAGTTACCGCTCGGTATCCTGGGTCATTCACATCGGGTGACATACTTGCGGTTCTGTTTGTGGGTCCAATGGAACCTGCTACAAAACGTGGTTGGTCTGGATTTTTGGCGGTGAATGCATCGGCTACTTCACGGGCTAATTTAGCGGATTCGTAGTTGAGTTCGTATACCAAATCCTCCAAATGATAGTCGGCCATTCCGATGGTGGTTCCTGAAAAGGTATTGGTTTCTACAATATCGGCTCCTGCCTCAAAATAGGCGGCGTGCACGGCTTTGATGGCCTGTGGTTGCGTGAGGGACAATAAATCATTGTTCCCTTTTAACGGATGTGGGAAATCTTTGAATCGTTCGCCACGAAAATCTTCTTCGGAGAAATTGTAGCGTTGCAACATCGTTCCCATCGCTCCGTCGAGCACGAGAATTCTTTTTTTTATAGCTTCCCAAATAAGCCCCCTAGCCCCCGAAGGGGGAACTCCTATCGTATCTTTTAAATCTTTTGACATACTTTTTCTTGTCGCTAAGGCGCTAGAGCGCAAAGCTTTTTTTAATTTATATTTTCTGACATTCCTCTAGTTTGAGGAAATACATTGCTTTTTTTGTTTCTAAATAAGCCTATTGCTGGCTATTTAGCCCCGATAGCAGTGTAAATCCTTGTGTGCCGGGGTTCGGCATACAAGATTGTAACGGATAGCGGGAACGTTGATGCCAAAAAAGCGGCAATGATGCGCTCATTCAATTATTTAAAAATGTATCGGGAAAGGGGTTTGAAAAAATACGAGACTGTATTTTGTTGTTATCTATCCGCGCTATGCTTGGTAGAATGTAGCACCTTCTTTAAAAAAGTAAAGGGTTGCTAAGGTTTCATCGGGTCTTTTCCCTCCGCCTTTCGTGATAACTTTCAATAAAAATAGGAACGGTGCAAAGTAACGACATAACGCTAACAATTGCAAGTGTTTTTTTAGAAGTTTAAAAGTTTAAAAAAAGGTTTAAATTGTTTAAAGTTGTTTAAGATTGTCGCCGAATCGACGCAACACTTAAACTTTTAAACAATTTAAACCTTTAAACGGAATAAACGAAACTATACAATAGCTTTCACTACTGCTTTTGGCGCTTCTTTACGAGTACCGTCGAATCCGTCAACACCTGAAACGGTGGTGTACTTCATCACATATTTTTTACCTGGATTGATAATTTGGTAAGCCGCTTGACACATTAAAGTGGCTTCGTGGAATCCGCAAAGAATCAATTTTAATTTTCCTGGATAGGTGTTTACGTCACCAATGGCGAAAATCCCAGGAATGTTGGTTTGATAATCTAAAGCATTGTTTACTTTGATGGCATTTTTTTCGATTTCTAATCCCCAATCGCCGATAGGTCCTAATTTTGGAGTCAATCCGAAAAGTGGAATAAAATAGTCGGTTGCGATGGTTTGTTTAGCGCCTTTGTCGTCTTCTACCACTACAGATTCGATATGCTCGGCACCATTTAAGCCTACTACTTCTCCTGGAGTAATCAATCTGATTTTTCCAGCAGATTTTAATTCTTGCACTTTCTCTACAGAATCTAATGCGCCACGGAATTCGTTACGACGGTGAATCAAGGTTACCTCTGATGCTACATTCGACAAGAAAATACTCCAGTCTAAAGCAGAATCTCCACCACCAGCAATCACGACTCTCTTGTCACGGAATTTTTCTGGATTCTTGATAAAGTATTTGATTCCCTTGTCTTCGTAAAACTCAATGTCTTCGATTAAAGGTTTTCTTGGTTCAAAACTTCCTAAGCCTCCTGCAATAGCAATAACTGGAGCGTGGAATTTTTTTCCTTTGTTAGAAGTTACAATAAAGCTACCATCTTCTTGTTTTTCGATAGTTTCTGCGCGTTCTCCAAGGGTAAATCCTGGTTCGAATTGTTTGATTTGTTCCATTAAATTATCCACCAAATCTCCAGCTAGTACTTCTGGAAATCCTGGAATATCATAAATAGGTTTCTTAGGATACAATTCTGATAATTGTCCGCCTGGCTGTGGCAAGGCATCCAAAATATGACATTTTAATTTTAATAATCCTGCTTCGAAAACGGCGAAAAGCCCTGTTGGTCCTGCTCCTATTATTAATATATCTGTTTTAACCATTTTTTTTTATTTATACTTATTACTTCTTTTTTTTTTTTCATTTTGTACGTGCAGGTCGCGACCTGTCCCTAAAGTGTTCAAATAAACGATTAATTCATTTGAGGATTCGTGATAAATATCACTTGGGTATTTTTTTTTATTGTGATGGAGGACAGGTCACGACCTGTCCCTACGCGTATTATTTATTATTTTTTAATGCCTCGGTGATTTCGTTCATACGTTTCATCGGGTTGAAACCCGACGCTATAAAATTATACGTTCCTACGGAACTTATCCCTTGTTCTTCAACGCCTCGGTGATTTCATTCATACGTTGCACCTTTTCTTCAAAATTTCCTTTCAACGTTTTGCGATATTCATTCAGGTTTTCGACCATTTTATTCACATCTTCTGGAATGACCTCTTCAAAAAATTCACGCAATCGCTTGGCGGTTGTTGGTGATTTCCCGTTCGTTGAAATGGCGATTTTTACATTGCCTTTGGTTACAATTCCGCCCAAATAATAATCGCATAAATCGGGCGTATCGGCAATATTACAAATCAAATAACGCTTTCTGGATAAATCATACACGCGTTTGTTCACCTTCAAATCATCCGTACAAGCTATTACTAAATTACGCTTGCGAAGCATCCAACGATTGAATTTCTTTGGCGTCAATTTTACTGAAGGATGTTTCTCAGCCAAAGCTTCCAACTCGGGAAGAAATCGCGGTGCGACCACTTCAACATTCGCATTTGGGCTTGATTTCAACATAAAAGATAACTTTTCTAAACCCACATTTCCACCACCTACAATCAATACATTTAATTGATGTAGTTTTAAAAATACGGGATATAATTCGTTTCTTTCCATTGCTTATTTTTTTAAGTCAGGTCAAGACCTGACCCTACGGATTTATTTATCGTATTTCTTTCGAAATAAATTCTTCGTAAAATCCTTTTAACTTATTGCTTTCTTTTACCACTTCGCCAATTACAATGATGGCGGGATTGCTCAAATTATGCGTTGCTACAACAGCTTCTATCGTATCAATAGTTCCTACTCCAATTCTTTCTTCTGGAGTCGTTCCGTTTTGAATGATGGCAATCGGCGTTTCACCTTTGCTTTCCTCTTGAAACAGGGCAACAATTTGCGCCAATTTACTCATTCCCATTAAAATCACCACCGTTGCCGTTGATTTGGCTGCTAGCTGAACATCATCTGATAATTTTCTTGCCGATGTTGTACCAGTAATTACCCAAAAGCTCTCTGAAACACCACGTTTTGTCAACGAAATCCCTTGATAAGCAGGAACTGCAATTGATGATGAAATACCTGGAACGACAAAGGTAGGAATTCCAAAGCTTTCAGCGTGCTCAATTTCTTCACTTCCACGTCCAAAAATAAATGGGTCACCTCCTTTTAATCGAACAACGTGACCGTAAGTCAAGGCATTATCAACAATTAACTGATTGATTTGCTCCTGCGAATAGGCGTGACTTCCTTTGCGTTTGCCTACAAATATCTTGATTGAAGATTTTGGCGCAAACTCCATTAACTCTTCGTTAGCCAAAGCATCATACAAAACGACATCGGCTTCAGCCAAAGCTTTTACCCCTTTTATAGTCAAAAGGTCTGGGTCACCTGGGCCTGCACCTACTAAAGTAACTTTAGGAGCCCCACCCCGGCCCTCCCCAAAAGGGAGGGAGGAAGAATTGGTACTTGTTATTTTATAGCTCATACGCTTCCGCTTTTATGCTTTTGATAAATCTAGTGCTCTGTATGTTTCAATCGTTTCAAAAAACGCAGTTGCTGTGGCAATGTATTCTTTGGCAAAAGTTTCAGATGGTTCGTTTTCTTTTATTTTATAGACCAATTCTTTAAAAGAAGTGGCTAATTGTATTTTATTCGTCTCCACAAAAACAGTATCAAATAAATCGATGATTCCTGCGTGATGATTTGTTTTTTGGTTTTCAGCTAACAACAAAGCTTTGGCTCCATTTACAAATCCAGCATAAGCTAAATAAATCGCATCCGACCATTTTTTATCCTCGAAAGCTTCTTGTGCAAACGTCAATTTGTCTTTGGCTTCGTACAACAAAGTCGCAACTAAATCAATTACCACTCCCGCACATTCGCCCACTCCAACTGCTTTCACATAATTATCGGCGTTGCCCCAATCTACAAAATCAGCTTCGGTTAAATTGGTCACATCGGCTAAGGGTTTCAAAAATTCATAGAAATATTTTTCCCCTTTAGCATCGTAATAGTTCAAAAATGACTGACCGTTGGCATTGGCTTCAAAATCATTCAAAATCAATCGTAAAGCTTCTGGGCCACGACGACTCGGGATTTTGATTACTTTATCAGAAAAACGTCCTTGTCCGTTTCCTAAATTCCCTCCACCCAACAATACTTGTAAAGCTGGTGCTACCAATTTACCTGCATTGATAGACATTCCTTGAAAACCAATTTCGGCCATATTGTGTTGCCCACAAGCGTTCATACAACCACTAATCTTAATCGTGATTTCGTTTGAATTGGCATAGTGTGGATATTCTGTCGCTAAAACTCTTTCTAATTCTACTGCAATTCCAGTACTGCTCGCGATTCCTAAATTACAAGTATCTGTTCCAGGACAAGCGGTAATATCTGCGGTACTATTGTAGCCTAAAGCAACAAAATCTAATTTGGCTAATTCTTGATAAAAGAAAGGCAATGCTTCTTCTTTTATATGACGAATTAAAATATCTTGACGCAACGTAAAACGCAATTCGTTGGTAGCATAATTTTTGATTAAATCAGCCAATTGTCGGGCTTTATCAATATAAAAATCGCCAAGAGCTACTTTGATTCCGATAGCCACATAACCCGCTTGTTTCTGCGGAATAACATTGGCTTTTTTCCAAGCTTCGAAGGCAGCAACATCATCAATTACTACTTGTGGAGCATCCAATATTGGCGTTGGAATGGCTTTTTCAAAAGGAGTTGTATCAATTTCAACTACTTGATGCGATAAAGCTTTTTTCTCTTCTTCGACCAAACGCAAAAATTCTTCTTTTCCGATTTCTTTAACCAAAAACTTCATTCTCGCTTTCAATCGTTTGGCTCTTTCGCCGTGACGGTCAAAAATTCTCAATATTCCTTCTGTGGTTGGAATGATTTGATTGGCAGGGATGAATTCAGACAATAATTCGGCGTGACTAGGTTGTGACCCTAAACCACCTCCAAACAATACTTTAAATCCTTTTTGACCATTAACAATCTTTGGAATAAATCCTAAATCGTGCAAATAGCTCAAAGCGGTATCTTTATCAGAAGAAGAAAAAGACATTTTGAATTTACGCCCCATTTCTTGACACACTGGATTTCTCAAGAAAAATTCGAATAGTGCGTGTGCATATGGAGACACATCGAAAGGTTCGTCTGGGTCGATACCAGCAGTTTCGCTAGCGGTAATATTTCTAACCGTATTCCCACAAGCTTCTCTTAAGGTAACATCATCTTTCTCTAGCTCAGCCCAAAGTTGTGGTGTTCTGTCTAAACTCACATAGTGAATTTGAATATCCTGACGCGTAGTGATGTGCAAACGTCCTGTAGAATATTCTTCAGAAACTTTACAGATACGGTGTAATTGTTCGCTTGTCACTTTACCAAAAGGCAATTTGATACGAATCATTTGTACACCTTCTTGACGCTGACCGTATACACCTCTTGCTAAACGAAGAGAACGAAAACGTTCGTCATCGATTTTTCCATCGCGGAATAAAGCAATTTTTCTTTCTAAATCGATAATATCCTTTTGGACAATCGGATTCTCTATTTCGGTTCTAAAACTTTCCATTTTTATTTTGGCTCTTAGCTATTGGCTTTTAGCTTTTAGCTGATTTGTATATCTGTTTCTATTCTTTGCCAAAGGCTATAAGCCAATAGCTAACAACTATTTTATAAATCCAACGCCTGCAGTGGTGTTGGTTGCAGCATCTATTAGGATAAAAGCTCCATTTGATTTGTTATCGTTGTAAGCGTCAAAATAAATGGCTTTGCTCAATTTTATAGTTACTTCACCAATTTCGTTTATTGCCAATTGTGTTGCTGGTGTTACCCCAGAATAATCGGTTGCGATCACGTTTTTCACGCTGTCAATTTTGGCCAAAACTCTATTGGTGTTGTGTTGCACAAAATACTTTGCTCCTGCCACTAATTTTTTACTGTCCATCCAACAAACGGTTGTTGTGATGTCTTTTTCAATTCTAGGAAGCTCGCTTGATTTTACAATCATATCACCACGAGTCACATTGATGTCATTTTCCAATTCAATAGTGATGGAGGAACCAGCAATGGCTTCATCGTATTGCTTATCGAAAAAGTGAATGTTGGTTACTTTAGATTGTGTTAAAGAAGGTAAAACGGTTACTGCATCGCCTACTTTAATTGAATTTCCATATAATTTTCCTGCATATCCTCTAAAGTCGTGGTACTCTTCCGTTTTTGGACGAATAACGGTTTGTACTGGAAAACGAGTAATACCATTTTCATAAATATCATTCGGTTCCAAAGACTCCAAATGTTCCAAAACGGTTTGCCCAGAATACCAAGGCATATTTTCTGATTTTTGAGCCACATTCCCACCATTGATAGCACTTAGCGGAATATAACTTACGTTTTGTTCTTTGAAAGCGCTTTTAGCATTTAAGGCTTGAAAATCAGCTTTGATTTTATTGAAAACTTCTTCGGAATACTCCACCAAATCCATTTTGTTAATGGCCACAATCACGTCTTTTACACGCAATAAATTATTGATGAAAAAGTGACGGTAGGTTTGCTCAATTACTCCTTTTCGAGCATCAATCAAAATAATCGATACTTGAGAAGTAGAAGCGCCTGTCACCATATTACGAGTATATTCTACGTGACCTGGTGTATCGGCAATGATGTAACTTTTTTTGGCAGTAGAAAAATAAATATGTGCTACGTCTATTGTAATTCCTTGCTCTCTCTCAGCCACCAAACCATCAGTCGCCAAAGAAAAATCCAGGTAATCATATCCTTTTTGTTTGCTGCTTTTTTCTATTGCTTCAATTTTATCGGTAGTCAAGGATTGTGTATCGTATAATAATCTTCCGATTAACGTACTTTTTCCGTCGTCTACACTTCCTGCTGTTGCTATTTTTAAAACTTCCATTTATTTTTTGTTTAAAGTTTAAGGTTTAAAGTTGTTTAACTTTCTCCTTACATCTTTTAATTTTTTAAATCCTTAAATCTTTCAATTGCTATTCTAAAAGTACCCTTGTTGTTTTCTTTTTTCCATAGCGGCTTCCGAACGTTTGTCGTCGATTCTGGCGCCTCTTTCAGAAATAGTAGAAGAACGAATTTCTCCAACTACTTCAGCAATAGTGGCGGCATACGACTCTACTGCGGCGGTACAACTCATATCACCAACGGTTCTGAAGCGAACAATTCGTTCTTCGATTTGTTCGTCTTCTTCTTGGTACACATAAGGAGAGTGTGACCAAATTAAACCGTCTCTCAAAAAAACTTTTCTTTTGTGTGAAAAATAAATCGACGGAATCTCGATTTGTTCTTGTTCGATATAACTCCAAACATCCAATTCGGTCCAGTTTGAAATTGGAAAAACACGTACGTTTTGACCATTTTCGATTTTACCATTCAACAAATCAAACAATTCAGGACGTTGATTTTTTTCATCCCATTGTCCAAAATCATCACGTACTGAGAAAATACGCTCTTTGGCTCTGGCTTTTTCCTCGTCTCTACGTGCTCCACCGATACAAGCATCGAATTTAAATTCTTCGATGGCATCCAAAAGTGTAGTGGTTTGCAATGTATTTCTACTAGAATACTTTCCTGTTTCTTCTACTACCTTACCTTCATCAATCGCGTCTTGTACATTGCGAACGATTAATTCTAATCCTAATTCTGCCACCAATTTATCTCTAAACTCGATGGTTTCTGGAAAATTATGTCCCGTATCTACGTGCAACAACGGAAAAGGAATTTTTGCTGGAAAAAAGGCTTTTTGTGCCAAACGCACCAAGGTAATCGAATCTTTCCCGCCCGAAAAAAGCAAAACAGGTCGGTCAAATTGAGCAATTACTTCTCTAAATATGTAAATAGCTTCGCTTTCTAAAGCATTTGTTTTTAATACTGAACTCATTATTTTTAGTTTAAGAGTTTAAAGTTTAAAGTGTAAGGTTGTTGTGACCTCGACTAAAATCTTACCACTATTATTGTTTTTTCTATTCTCTTTATTCTATTTTCTAAAATCTGCCTTCTATTTTTGGTGCAACCCACATTCTTTGTGACTGGATTCCCAAGACCATCTTCCGGCTCTGATGTCTTCTCCCTCGGCAATCGCTCTCGTACAAGGTGCACAACCGATGCTCACAAATCTTTTTTTGTGCAATGCGTTTTGTGGCACATTGTTGGTATCAATATATTCTTGAACCTCTTTTAAACTCCACTTCAACAAAGGATTGAATTTGATGATATCAAAATGGGCATCGTATTCGAAAAGGGCTAAATCATTTCTGTTTTCAGATTGCTCTGCTCTCAGCCCTGTAATCCAAACTTTATTTCCCGCTAATCCTTTTTTCAACGGCACCACTTTTCGAATGAAGCAGCACTCTTTTCTGTTTTCTACCGATTCGTAAAAACTGTTTGGTCCTTTGGTGTTCAACAAGTTTTCTACTTGACTCGTTTCTGGATAGAAAGTCTGAATATTCACTTTGTATTTCTTTAGCGTCTTATGAAAAACATCATAGGTTTCTTGAAACAACCTTCCAGTATCGAGTGTAAATATTTTTATCGGCAATTCATTGGTTGCGATTAAAGCCGTAATTACTTGGTCTTCTTGTCCGAAAGAAGTCGAAAAAACTACTTTTTCTGGAAATTCATTAGCCAAAAAAGCTAAAGTTTCCTCGATGGGAAGGTTTTCGGTTCTTTTTATTAATTCTTGTGCTACTTCAATGCTCATAGTCATTTCATTTTAAAATCTATTACCCTATCGGTTTTGTAGATTACTTCGCAAAAGTACTACTATTTTCTAAATCACAAAATTTATTTTAAAAAATTAGCGTTGTTTTTACATCAAAAAATCAAGTCCATTAAGAAATTAAAAGATTTATTGTTAAAGTCATAGGCGTAACATCTATTCTTTTTATGAATAGCAATGAAGAATGAAGTCTTCTCTCATTTTCATAAAGTAACATAAAGAAGGAAAAGTGAATTAAAAAAGCAGACGTCTTTAATAGCCCCGGGAGTAGCGGCATCCTTTTTTGTCTCGTTTTTTTTTTACGAGACAAAAAAGATATAGCGAATCACGGGAGGAGACGTGATGAAAAAAAAATAATTTGTGCTTCAATAAAATTTAATTCTACTTAATCGATAGGATTATTATAAATTTATTTTATTTTTGCCAAAAAATTATTTAAGATGGATTTTCAAATAGGTTTTGTTATTGCAGGTTTAGTGGTAGGTTTTGTTGTTGGACTAACAGGTGTTGGCGGGGGTTCATTGATGACTCCTATACTGCTTTGGTTTGGTATTCCTCCAACAACTGCTGTAGGAACTGATTTATTGTATGCGGCTTTTACCAAAATGGGAGGGATATTTGTTCACAATAAAAAAAGCAATATCAATTGGACCATTGTGGGATGGCTTTCGCTAGGAAGTTTACCTGCTGCTGCTGTAACCTTATGGATTTTAGAAAGTTTTAAGGCTGATATTTCGGGACTGAATAGCATCATCAAATACAGTCTAGGCTGGGCGTTATTGTTCACCTCTATTGCGATACTATTCAAAAAGAAATTATTGGTATTTTCTCAAAAACACGCGGGAGATAAATTTCATAGTGAAAGCAAGACTCAAAATTTTCTAACTGTAGCTATTGGAGTGATGCTAGGTGCAACAGTGACATTGACGTCTATTGGTGCTGGTGCCCTAGGAACTGTAACGCTGTTTTTTTTGTATCCACTTTTACCTACCCCAAAATTAGTAGGTACAGAAATTGCGCACGCCGTTCCTTTAACGCTAGTGGCTGGCTTTGGTCACGCATCGATGGGTAATATGGACTATGGGCTATTAGTGCAATTATTAATGGGGTCTCTACCAGGGATATATATAGGCAGTATGCTCAGTGGAAAAGTTCCTGATTTATTGCTAAGAAACGCCATAGCAATGATGCTGTTTTTTGTTGGATATAAATTGATTTTTTAATTCTCTCATACCACTAAATAAATTTCTAAAACCGAAACGATAACTGATAGCATAACAAAGAACCGCAAATTCGCAAATTTTAAAACCTAGTTAAAATTTGTGAATTTGCGGTTAATTTTTAAAAAGCAATGTCTGCCAAAGTGTTGTTCTCCAAAATCATTAAAGTATTGTCACGCACTTCCATCATCAGTTTACGAACGGCGCAAGTGGCTTAGTATTTTAAAGACTCATAAAAGAGAGCTCTTTAACTAGAAAAGATAATAAAAAAATAGTGCCTCTTTAATCAAAAATTTTAATTATCAAGGACTGCATCCCAAATTAATTTTTCAAGAATGTTATACTTGCTTTTTCGTTTGACTTTAAACTTGTTTTTAAATCAAATGTTCTTTCTCCATCAACAATTTTAATAGTCACAGTATTTAATCCTTTATCCCCTTGATTCAATGCTTCTATTTTAAAAATGTGATTCCCTTTACTAAGAAACAAAGGGATTCTTTTCTTTGTATTTAGTATAGTATAGTTAGATAAAATAATCCTATCATCTTGATATAAATTTATCTTATCTCCATCTTCATTTTCTGAATCAAAAATTTCTATTTCAACTGATTCAGACTTCACAAAAACATTTAAATTTTGATCTTTAACTAAATTGTTCACTTTTAGGCTATCGAGTAAACTAATTGGATTAGCCTTTGCTTTAGTAGTAACATCCAATTTCTTGCTCTTCTGTATTTTATTATTTACTTTATTAAGTACTTTATAAATTCTCTCTGATCCTACTAATGTAATTGTACCATTAATACATTTTCTTTTATTTTTATAAAGTCCCGTAAAATCACCATCGATTTTGGTTGTCTTGTCATTAAGCTTCACTTTTCCATTAAAATTAACAAAACAAAAACTCTTTTCTGAAAATGTAGATTTTGTGTATAAAATATCATCTTCTTTAAATTCTAAAATCTTATTTTTATTATCAAAAGTACCTGAAATGGAGTTTTTAGTTTCATTATCACCACCCAAATCAGTAATTGAATATCCATTTATTTTATTATTAGATAGTTCAAAAACCAAGCGATAGGTTATTAAAGTTTTATCATTTCCATTCAACTTCAAACCACCAAAAAACTCGAATCTTTTTTGTGAATAATTTTTGAAACAAAAAAATAGAAGAATTAAAAAACATATTTTTCTCATAAATCAAATTTAAATTTATATTTGCAAGTATAACCTTAATTTTTTAATTTAAATTATGAAACTAAAATTTTTATTATCAATGATTGCGTTGTTATTTATAACATCGTTTTCTACGTATGCATCATTCCCTGTTGAGCAAGCAACAAAAAACGGGACAACTCAAAGTACAATTACTAAATCTACTAATGATGATGATGAACTCTCATCTCCAGCTGCAGCTGCATCAGGCAAAAGCCAAGTTACAGCCTTAATTCTTGCTATTTTAATAGGGGGAATTGGAATTCATCGTTTTTACTTAGGCTATACTTGGCAAGGTATAGTTCAACTATTAACACTAGGCGGTTGTGGTATTTGGTCATTAATAGATTTAATTAGAATTATTACTGGCGATCTTCAACCAAAAAACGGTAACTATACCGAAACGCTATAGTGATGATTAAAACTACTGTATTTTATATAAGAGTCATTATTACAATAATATCTCCTTTCATTCTATTATTTTTACCAGCTAATTATTTTGATCAAGGAGATAGTATTTGTTTATCAAAAATGCTTCTAAACTATCAATGTTATGCCTGTGGATTAACAAAAGCAACTATGCATTTTATTCATTTTGAATTTGAAAAAGCATGGAGTTACAATAAATTAGTCTTTATTGTTGTGCCAATGTTGGTTCCATTATGGGCAAAAGCAATTTATGAAATACAAGGTAAAAAGATGCCTGGTGTATTAGGTAGACTTACTTAATGCATTATTCAAAACATTACTAGCACTCTAGAAATAGAGTGCTTTTTTTTTAATAAAAAAAGTTGAGGAATTAAATCTAGTTTTCAATTCGAAAATAATTTTTAAAATTAAGTAAAAAAAATTGCGAAGCTAAGTTATTTATTGTTAATTAGTTGTATCAAATAATCTTTAATAAAAACTTTTATGAGAAAACAATTTTTATTTTCGCTGATTGTATTATTTTTCATCTCTTCGTTTACCTCTTACGCCTCATTTCCTGTAGAAAATAGAGCAACAAGTAATACGACAAGTCAAACCACCATTACAAATGCAACTGAAAAAGAAGAGCTTGTTTCACCAGCAATACTTGGTTCTGGCAAAAGTCAAGTTGCAGCACTAATTCTTTGTGTTTTTGTGGGAGTACTAGGAATACATCGTTTTTATCTTGGCTATACTTGGCAAGGTATTGTTCAATTACTCACTTTGGGAGTATTTGGAATTTGGACATTGATTGATCTTATCAGAATTATTACTGGTGATTTACAACCTAAAGGAGGAAGTTACTCCAAAACTTTGTAATAAAAACATTATAAAAAAACCACTCATAAACAATTTTATATAAAAATGACTGCTTAGGCAGTCATTTTTATACTTTAAAAAGCAATGTCTGCCAAGGTGTTGTTCTCCAGAATCATTAAGGTATTGTCACGCACTTCCATCATCAGTTTACGAACGGCACAAGTGGCTTCGTCATTGCAATCGTCGCAGGGTTCATAAAAATTGTGACTAGCACAAGGCAATAAGGCAATTGGTCCTTCGAGTATACGATAGACTTTGGCCATATTGATGTCTTTGGGTTCTTTGATTAAATAGTATCCGCCGCCTTTTCCTTTTTTGGCACCCAAAAAACCCGAATGACGCAAAAGCAATAAAATGCTTTCCAAAAACTTCAAAGAAATATGCTCTGCTTTAGCAATTTCGGCAATTTGCACAGGTGTATTGTCCTTTTGTCGTGCCAAAAAAGTAAGGGCTTTGATTCCGTATTTCGTTTTTTTTGAAAGCATAATGAATTTGAATTAATCCCAATAGTAATCGGGACTGATGTTTAATTTTTTTAGAATCGAAAACAAATCGTCTTTAAATTATGTTTACGAAACTACAAACTTTATCCTTTTGTTACCAAATTGAATGAATCTAATTTAAAATTTCGTTGCAAATTGAAGTTGCATATTCTTTTTGAGTATAAAAATTGTGCCCCTTATTTTTTATGATTTCAAAATTTATCGAATGCTTTTCAAACCAATTGTTGCTTGGTTTATTGATGTCATTTTCTCCATAATAAAGTTTAATTACTCCATTAGGAATATCTTCCTCAAAGCGCAATCTTGTTGATGAAACGGCAAATAAATTTCGAATATCCAATCCCTTCAAAGCAGCTTTCCAAGCAATTGTTCCACCAACACTAAAGGCTAAAATATCAATCTGATTTTTCTCTGCTTCCAAAAGATTTTCAATCACCTTTTCGATTCCGCCATTGACAAATTGGATGTGGAGACTTTCTTCAGTATAATTGGTGCTGTCGATTGCTCCCAACTCGCAACAATCATAAAATTGAATTTCGAATTTATCTTTCAATTGTTCAACATAATCGGAAACCCAATCTGATTTTTCTTTTCCACACAAATCCGATAAAATGATTAATCTTGGTTTCATTTACTTTTAATGTCAAAAACCAAATTTACACTTTTAACAAATCAAAACTCAATTATTCTATCGTCTGAATTCGATAAATAGTATTTCTACCATTTTGGATGATAACAAAAATGCAAAATCTTTCCTTTTAGCCCCGATGGAAGGGAAAATCCTTTTTTGAGTCGATCTTTTTTCGACTCAAAAAAGATTGGAATGACAGCGGGAACTTTCCCTCCAAAAAAGCCAAATCTTTCTGCTCCAAATTAATCGTTTTACTATAATATCCCTTTTATAACCACAAAACCCACAGCCGAAAGCGTGGGTTTAAAATTGTTATAAAACTATTAAAGATCAAAAACGACTTTTGCCTTAAATTTTAAGTTTGGAAAAACGGCACTTTGGAGGAGGCTTTTTTCTGTAATCGGTTTTAATCCTACGAATCTATCGTTTTCGAGAACGTAGATCAAAATCATTTTTTCCATAGGATTAACTATCCAATACTCTTTAACTTTATTTTCTTGGTAGAGATCAAATTTCAAATCCATTTCTTTTGTGGAATTCCCTGGCGAAAGAATTTCGATGATCAAATCGGGAGCGCCAATACATCCTTTTTCATCTAATTTATTATGATCACAAATAACACATAAATCAGGTTGAACCACAGAAACTATCTGACTATCATCACTACTGTTTTTAAAATCAACCAATCGAACATCAAATGGTGCTGCATACATTTTACAGGATGTTTTGCGGAAAATTTTATCTAACTGTCTTGCAATTATCCAAGAAATTTCTTGATGATTCCTGCTAGGAGCTGGACTCATTTTTAAGATTTTCCCCTTAATCAACTCTACCCTTTCCGAGAATTGCCATAGCAAATAATCAGCATAAGTATAACTTCCTTTAGGATCTAATTGATTGATGTTGTTAATAATAGTACTCATTTTAACAGCTTTGGAATACAAATTTAATTAAAAAAACTTTCACAAAACATAACCCACAGCTGAAACCGTGGGCTATTACTATAATTCAAAACTTTTGCATTCCTCCTTCGGGGGTTAGGGGGTCAACGCCTGATCCAAATCGGCAATCACATCTTCTACGGTTTCTAATCCTACAGAAACACGTACCAAACCATCGGTGATGCTCACCGCCAAACGCTCTTCTATAGATAATTTACTATGCGTGGTAGAGGCTGGATGGGTTACAATAGTTCTAGTATCTCCCAAATTAGGCGATAACGAACATAATTTTATTTTATCCAAAAAGGCTCTTCCTGCTTCAAGTCCGCCTTTGATTTCGAAGGCCACGATGTTACCGCCCAATTTCATTTGCTTTTTAGCAATTTCGTATTGCGGATGCGATTTCAAGAAAGGATATTTCACTTTATTGACTTGTGGATGATTTTCTAAAAACTCGGCTACTTTCAAAGCATTTTCACAATGTCTATCTACACGAACCGCCAAAGTTTCTAAACTTTTAGACAATACCCAAGCGTTAAATGGCGACAAAGAAGGTCCTGTCAAACGAGAAAAAAGATAAATATCTTTAATCAAATCCGACCTTCCAACGGTAATTCCTCCTAAAACTCTGCCTTGTCCATCGATTAATTTGGTAGCCGAATGAATCACCAAATCCGCTCCCCATTTAATGGGTTGCTGAATATAAGGCGTAGCAAAACAATTATCGATAATCAAAATCAAGTTGTGCTTTTTGGCAATGGCGCCCAATAATTCCAAATCAATGATATCGATGGCTGGATTCGTTGGAGATTCGGCATAAAGAATCTTGGTGTTGGGCTTAATAAAGCTTTCTATAGTTTCAGGTTGATTGATATCAAAATAGGTCGTTTGAATATTCCACTTTGGAAAATAATTCATAAACAAAGAATGCGAAGCACCAAAAACACTGCTTGACGAAACGATATGATCGCCCGACTTCAACAAAGCTGCAAATGTAGAATAGATGGCTGCCATTCCTGATGCAAAAGCATAACCAGCTTCAGCTCCTTCCATTTTGCAAATTTTATCAATAAACTCAATGGTGTTTGGGTTGCTATAGCGGCTGTATACATTACGCTCTTTTTCTTCTGCAAATGAAGCTCTCATATCTTCGGCATCCTCAAATACAAAACTTGACGTTAAGTATAAAGGCACCGAATGTTCTAAATATTGTGATCGTTCTATCTGACCGCGAATGGCTTGGGTTTCAAAACCAAAATCTTGTTCGTTCATTTATTTTTGTTTAAAGTTTAAAGTTTAGAGTTTAAAATGGTTAAAAACCAGCTATCGACTCTTACTCTTTAAACGAATCCTTTACTTATTTTTAAATCTTTTCTAACAGGCTACCATTCAAAACCACTTTGTAGTGAATGGTTGCGGTTGGTTCTAATGTTTTGGAAACAGAACAATATTTCTCAAAAGAAAGTTGTGCTGCACGAGCTGCTTTTTCGGGGATAATGTCACCTTCCAAATAAAACACTACGTGAATGTCTTTGAAGGGTTTGGCTTCGCCCACTTGTACCCGTTCTCCTTCTACCTCAGCTTTGAAAGAGGTGATTTCTTGACGTTGTTTCTTCAAAATCGAAATCATATCGATGCCGCTACAACCTGCCACACCCATCAATACTAATTCCATTGGACTTGGTCCCATATCATTTCCACCAAATTCAGGACGCGCATCTACATTTACTAGATGACCTCTGTCATTTTTTAACTCGAAATGGAAATTTTCGTTTACTCTGTTTAATGTTGCTTTCATAATAATCCCCTCCCCAACCCTCCCCAAAAAGGGAGGGAGTATAAGACTGGAGGTAAGTCTTTTTTAAATTATAAAATTATTCTTCCAATACTTAAACATCAAGCCTTTTTAATTCTTGCTCAATTTCTTCAATGGTAGGCAAGCTACTTTTTAGGTTATCTGGCAAATTTTCCGTTAGTTTCAATTCGCTTATCCCTATAGGTTTGTTTATGTCTCGTAAAGCAAATTCAGCTTCTAAATTACTTTTATCTTTACAAAGCAAAATACCAATAGTTGGATTGTCGTCATTTTGCTTGACCAAACTATCCACTGCTGACAAATAAAAATTTAATTTCCCTGCAAATTCTGGTATAATTTGGTGTTTTTTAATTCAACCACCACATAACATTTAAGCCGAGTATGATAAAAGAGCAAATCGATATAATAATCATTATCGGCAATAACCAAATGATATTGTTGTCCAACAAATGCAAATCCTTTACCCAATTCTAGCAAAAACTTAGTGATATGTTGTACCAATTGGTTTTCGATATCTCGTTCTCTATATTTTGTATCTAAAGCAATAAAATCAAAAACATAAGGGTCTTTTAGCGTTTGAATGGCTAAATCTGAAAAAGGTTCAGGCAACGTATTTTTGAAATTAGTTATCGATTTGCCTTGTCTTTCATATAAGTTTGATTTAATTTGAAGGTCTAAAATATCTCTACTCCAATTGTTTTCAATGGTTTGTTGGATGTAAAAAACCGCTTCATTTGTATCCTTTGATTTCGTAAAAATAAGGATATTATGTCCCCAAGGCACTTGAATTAACAGTTGCTGCATTTTGTTTAATGACTGATTACTTGAGCTTTGCAACTCAGGGCTTGCTAGTTGCTCCATTAGTGCAACAGCTTGTTGCACTAAATCGGAAGCGTAAAATTTATAAAATTGCTTACAATTAAAAAGGTTTCTTCTTGAAAGTCCTTTCATTTCAGGAAACTCTTCCTTTAAGTCTTGTGCTACCTTTTCAATTAATTTGCTTCCCCAAACGCTTTCTTTTTCACTAATTGATTTTCCTAATTCCCAATAAAACGCAATCAGCTCACTATTTACGGCAATTGCCGCTTTAATTTGTGAAGAACGAATTTTGCTTTTTAGCTCAACAAGCCAATTTTTATATTCAGTAGTTGTTATTTCCATAATAAGCCCCTCCACAGCCCTCCTAAAAAGGGGAGGGAGCATAGACTGGAGGTAAGTCTTTATATAATTAATACTTTATATAATAATGTTTATAATTCTACTATACTTGGACAAGCCAAACTCAGAAAAACAATGTTCCATCCTCTCCATCTAAAATCAAAAATTGTTACTCTTAATTCAAAAATCATTTATCTTTTCATTCCCCCTTCGGGGGCTAGGGGGCTTTTACCCTTTATCCGACAACCTCAAAATATCGCCAAACACACCTCTCGCCGTTACTGCCGAACCTGCTCCTGCTCCTTGAATTACAATAGGTCGGTCACCGTAGGATTCGGTGTAAATTTCGAAGAAAGAATCCGAACCTTTCAAACCTCCCAAAGCAGTATCCGAAGGTACAGAAACTAATTTTACTTCCAGATTTCCTTTATCGTTTTGCAAATCGCCAGACAATTCTCCAATATAGCGTAAAACGTGGTTGGGTTGCTGTTCTGCTTTTATTTTGGCATAAATAGGGTCGAACTCTTTTAGTTTATTCAAGAAAGTCGACACATCGCCTTCACGCAAATGCTCTGGAATTAAATTCTGAATAGCAATCTCATCAAATTCGTTTTGCAAATCCAATTCTCTGGCCAAAATCAATAGTTTTCTACCTACGTCGTTACCACATAAATCTTCTCTAGGGTCGGGTTCAGTGTAACCGTTGTCGATTGCTTCTTTCAAAATTTCGCTAAACGGAACATCTTTGGCTGAGAAATTATTGAACAAATAACTTAACGTACCTGAAAACACTCCTTTGATTCTGGTGATGTTTTCACCCGACAAATGCAACAATTTGATGGTATCAATCAAAGGCAAACCTGCACCAACATTGGTTTCGTACAAATAACTTTTTTGATTCTCATCCAAAACCTTTCTCAATTTTTTATAAAAACTATAGCTCAACGTATTGGCCACTTTATTAGAAGAAATCAAGTCGAAACTACTTTCAACTAATGGAATATAATTTTCAACAAAAGCTGCACTGGCGGTATTATCGATAGCAATTAAGTTCTCTAAATGATGCTCCTTCGCGTAGGCGATAATCTCATCTATAGAATAAGAATGTCCGTTAGTTTGAATTTCATTTCTCCAATTTGGCGACACCCCATTTTTGTTCAACAAGACATTTTTTGAATTGGCTATCGCAAAAACATTCAATCGAATATCCTTGCGTTTTTCAATCGCATCTGCCGATTCTAAAATTTGGTTAATCAACGTTCCTCCTACCAATCCGTGTCCGAAAATCGCGATATTAATTTTCTTCGAAACCCCAAAAATTTCTCCGTGGATTACGTTCAACGCACGGTTCAATTCAGATTTATGCACCACCAAACTCACGTTTTTCCCTGTCACGGTGTTGTTGAACAAAATCGGAACAATCTTGTTTTTGATTAAAGCGGTGTAAGGTTTGTGAAACGTGCTCAAATCCTGCCCGATAATAGAGATTACAGAAACTTCATCAGTAACCGAAATTTTATTTACGTCTTTGGAATAAAAGTCATTTTCGAATTCTTTTTCCAATTCAATCATCGCTTTACTCGCTTTGTCTGCGGCAACTACCAAACCAATACCACGTTCAGAAGACCCTTGAGAAATAATACTTACACTAATATCATTATCGCCCATCACTCTAAAAATACGCGCGTCAACACCCGTTTTTCCAAGCAAACCTCGACCTTCTAAATTGACCAAAGCCACATTCTCCAAAACCGAAAGCGTTTTAATACCTTCCTTTCCAGCATTCGAAGTGATTAAAGTTCCTTTATTTTCGTGATTGAACGTATTTAAAATTCGTAGCGGAATATTTTTCTCCAAAAGCGGAATAATGGTTTTCGCGTGCAAAATAGTAGCGCCAAAATTGGCTAGCTCATTGGCTTCGTTAAACGATAGGAAGTCAATTTTTTTAGCATCTTCTACTAATTCTGGATTGGCCGTATAAATTCCATCCACGTGCGTAAAATTCTGCAATTCGGATGCATTCAAATAATTCGCAAAAAGCGATGCCGTGTAGTTACTTCCGTTTCTACCCAAAGTCGTTGCCTCATTTTTGTTATTTGAACCAATAAAACCAGTAATTATGTTGACTTTATCGCTGTGTTGTTTAAAAAACTGCACCACATTTTTCTTAGAAATTTGCTCAATAGGTTGCGCATCACCAAATTTTCCATCGGTTTTTATCAATGCTCTAGCGTCAGCAAAATTGGCATTGACTCCTTTTTGCTTCAAAATAGCCGTAATCAATTTGGCCGACAGTAATTCGCCTTGCGATAAGACTTGGTCTTTGATTTTTTCGCTATAATCGCCAATCAAACTTACCCCTTCGAACAATTTTTCAAGCACGGTAAATTCCTCCGACAAATCCACCGTTGGGTAATCCGCTTGTTGATAGGCTTTAAATTTCTCGAACAAAGGTTTGTAGTTTTCATTTTTAGACGCAATCGCTAACAAATCTTCCAACTCATCCGTTGCATTTCCTCTTGCCGAAACAACCACAGCAAATTCTTCTCCCTTCAACACTTTGTCTGAAAGTATCGCCAAAACTTTATTCAATCCATCGCCATTCGCTAATGATTTTCCTCCGAATTTTAATATTTTCATTTTATTCTATTTTACGAGTCATTCAACTCCTTTTATTTACTTCATTTTTATATTTTCCCCTCATTAATTAGGGCGTGACCCTGTTAAAAAAAGGGGCTTATCTATAGCACCGTTTACAAAGCCCCTTTCTTTAACAGCGTCGGGCTATACGCGCTACTTTGGTAGCCAGCTGCTATCCCTCACGCAAGATTCCAAAAGAACTTTTAGTGGAATCTCATTTTTTCAACTAATCAAAAACCGTTGCAAGCAAACGATGCAACTGCTGGAATTCTATTAAAAAAGCATCGTGTCCGTGAATAGAATCAATTTCTTGATACGATACTTGGTGCTGTAATTGTTGCAATTCTAGATTTGTTTTTCGATTTTCCGTTGGGGTAAAAAACAAATCGGTATTGATTCCAATAATATGAATGTTTGCCGTTATGGGCGCTACCACACTTTCAAAAGAACCTCTTCCGCGAGTGATATCAATGGTTTTCAACAACTGATTCATCAATTTATAAGAAGCCAATTGAAACCGTTGTTGCAATTTCTCTCCGTGATGCGCCAACCAACTTTCGATATTAAAAACACCCAATTCGCTATTAATCGTTCGGTTGAATTTAGCTTCAAACGATTCTGGAGTGCGGTAACACAACATCGCGTGTATTCTTGCGTCTTCAATAGGGCGAGAGGAATGATTCAGAATTTGTTCTTGCAAATAGCAATTGGCCATCAACCAATCGGTCGCTTTCCAATCCGTTGCAATTGGAATTAAATGCTGTGCGAGTTGTGGCGACAAAGCGGCCATTTCCCAAGCAATTCCTCCACCAACAGAACCTCCAATAATGGCATAAACACCATTAATCTCGAGTTGTTGTAAACCTAAATTAAAAAGCTGTGCCACATCGCGAGCGGTAAAATCCAAATAGGATTCAATTACACTGCCATCAAAACCATTGCCTGGCACATTAAAGGCAATCACGGTATATTTTTGAGTGTCGATAGTTTTTGCAGGTCCAATTAAATCGTTCCACCAGCCTGTTGCGCCAATCACTTGTGAATTTCCCGTCAACGCGTGATTTACTACCACAATAGGAGCGGTATGCAAAGCGGGTCCAAAAACTTGATAACTTAAGTTTAGGGTAGCATAAAAAGCACCACTTTCGGTGGTAAAATTAGTAAGGGTAAGTATGTTGGGTTTATTTTCCAATCTCAAATCTTTGTTGTTGTTGATTTGTATTTGGAATATTAGAAAGAAAAACTAGTGGAGACTAGAGGTATTTTGTTGCGTTATCTTTTTCGCTAGGCGAATAGAATGTAGCACCTTCTTCGATTTCCGAAGGGTTGCTAAGGCTTCATTGGGTCTAATCCCTCCGCCTTTCTTTATAACATTTCAATACGTTTGTGAACTTAAAGCTGCAAAGTAACTATTTATTTTTTTAACACGCAAATTTTTAAAACAACAACCAAGTTACAAATCATTTGCAAACTTGGTTATTGTTAGCTATTAGAATCTAGTATTCTTTAAATGAAAAGCGTATCGTTTTCGTTAGAATACAAATGAAACAACATTGATTTCTTAGTAGTTTCATTCGTAGCTTCAGAAGATTTATCCATAATAAAACGCGGATGAATCAACTCGTGTACGGATTGATCTACTTTTTCTATTTTATTTTTGATGTTTTTTCTACTAAAGAAAGAAACTATTTTGCTGAAGGTTATATTTGTTTTCATGATGATTGTTTTTTATTTGGTTTATCTTTTTTATTTAACCGAAGCTATCAAACACAGCTTTTAAATCGGCTTTTAAATCTTCTATATCCTCTAATCCGACCGAGAGTCGAATCAAATCTTTGGTAACTCCTGTTGTCACTTGGTCTTCATCGGACAATTGTTGATGTGTGGTACTCGCTGGATGAATGATTAACGACTTCGTATCTCCAATGTTGGCCAAGAGTGAAAAAAGATTCGTTTCATCGGCTACTTTTTTCGCTGCTTCGAATCCTCCTTTGAGTCCGAAAGTTACGATACCACTCTGACCCTTAGGTAAATAGCGCGTTACCAAATCGTAATATTTACTCGAGGATAGCCCAGGATAATTGACCCAAGCAACGGCATCTTGTTGCTCTAACCATTGGGCCAAGGCCAAGGCATTTTCGCTGTGCTTCTGGACTCGGATTGGCAAGGTTTCTAAGCCTTGAATGATTTGAAAAGCATTGAACGGACTCAGTGCTGCTCCGTAATCTCGTAATCCTTCGATACGAACTTTCGCGATAAATGCGGCATTCCCTAACGCTTCGTGGTACACTAATCCGTGATACCCTGCAGAAGGTTCTGTAAATTCAGGAAACTTTCCACTACTCCAGTCAAAAGTTCCAGCATCTATGATTACCCCACCTAACGAAGTCCCATTTCCCGAAATGTATTTCGTCAAAGAGTGAATTACAATATTCGCGCCAAATTCAATCGGATTGAGCAAATAAGGAGAAGGAACGGTGTTATCTACAATGAAAGGAATTTTAAGCGATTGAGCCTCAGCTGAAATAGCTTTTAGGTCCAAAACATCTAATTTTGGATTCCCTAACGACTCTGCAAAAAAGACTTTCGTATTTTCTGTAGAGGCTTTAGTAAAATTCACCGCTTCCGATGGATCAACGAAAGTGGTAGTAATTCCAAGTCTTGGCAAAGTCACACTCAAAAGATTATATGTCCCTCCATACAAACTGTTGGAAGCTACAATATGATCACCCGTTTTTAAGAGTACCAATAAGGTAGTCGCAATTGCAGCCGTACCCGATGCGGTAACTACAGCTCCAATACCTCCTTCAAGCGCTGCTAAACGTTGTTCTAAAATATCGTTTGTTGGATTATTCAATCGAGTGTAAATAAACCCCGCTTCTGATAAACTGAATAAATTAGAAGCGTGTTCAGAATTGTTAAAAACATAAGAACTGGTTTGAAAAATAGGAACCGCACGTGTTCCAGCCGTCTTAGTAGTATCGTGTCCTGTATGTAGTGCCTTGGTGGCGAATTTAGTAGTACTCATTTTTTTAAATTTTTTACTTGTAATTTTTAATTGCTTTGGTAACAAAAAACCCTTTTAGAAATAGTTCCAAAAGGGTTTAAAAAAGTTATTTATAAACTTACTTTCAGAATCAGCACATCTCAATCATACACATACCCATAACCATTGCCTTGGCATTCTTAATAGACTTGACATTTAGAGACTTGGACTGTTGTTGACTGATTTGTTTCATAAGATTCAAATTTTTAATTATTGTTTTTCTTCTGTTGTAAATAAAAAAGCCTCCCGTTTTTGGCGGGAGGCTTTTGCTATATTTTGGTGAATTTAAATATTTGCAATACACAACCCGCAGGAATTATCCTGAATGGCTTTCATCATTTTACAAGAGACTAAATTCATTTTGTTTTTTTGTTTTCACAAATGTGCAAACTAAATTTCTAAATACCAAACAATTAGCAAGTTTTTAAGAAATGTTTACCTTAAAAATAACAAATTCATGGAGATAAAGGGATTAGCTTAACATAAATCCAAAAAAAAGTTAAGATTAATTTGAAATTAAAAATGGTTTCATACCTTTGCGGCCGAATACAGAGGAAAAATTTGAACTGATTGCAACCTCTTCATAATGAAAACATTCATTGTGAATATCGAAAACAAACTTCGATATAAAAAATGCTAAAGCAGGAACACTCCCCTTTAGTATTTTGCAGCAATTTCTCTTTCCTCGCTTAATTTTAAAATACATTTTTTATTATGGCTTATTTATTTACGTCAGAGTCTGTAAGTGAAGGACATCCGGACAAAGTTGCTGATCAAATTTCGGATGCATTAATTGATAACTTTTTAGCTTTTGATGCAGACTCCAAAGTAGCATGTGAAACTTTAGTAACTACAGGTCAAGTAATTTTGGCTGGTGAAGTAAAATCAAATACGTACTTAGATGTACAACAAATTGCTCGTGAAGTTATTCGTAAAATTGGATACACTAAAAGCGAATACATGTTTGAAGCCAATTCTTGTGGTATTCTTTCGGCTATTCACGAACAATCAGCTGATATTAATCAAGGAGTAGATAGAGCGAGTAAGGAAGAGCAAGGAGCAGGTGACCAAGGAATGATGTTTGGTTACGCTACTAACGAAACCGAAAACTACATGCCATTGGCTCTTGATTTATCGCACAAATTACTACAAGAATTAGCGATTTTGAGACGTGAAAACAACGAAATCACGTATTTGCGTCCTGATGCTAAGTCTCAAGTAACTTTAGAATACAGCGATGATAACAAACCAACTCGTATCGATGCGATTGTTATCTCTACACAACATGACGATTTTGATGAAGAAGCTGCTATGTTAGCTAAAATCAAAAAAGACATTGTAGACATTTTGATTCCTAGAATTATCGCTAAAAATCCAGAGCACGCTCATTTATTCAATGATAAAATCCAATACCACATCAACCCAACAGGGAAATTCGTAATTGGAGGACCTCACGGAGATACTGGTTTAACTGGAAGAAAAATCATTGTAGACACTTACGGTGGAAAAGGTGCTCACGGTGGTGGAGCTTTCTCAGGAAAAGATCCAAGTAAAGTAGACCGTAGTGCAGCTTATGCTACTCGTCATATTGCTAAAAACTTAGTAGCTGCTGGTGTAGCTGACGAAATTTTAGTACAAGTTTCTTATGCAATTGGTGTAGCTAAACCAATGGGTATTTTCATCGAAACTTACGGAACTTCAAAAGTGAATTTGACTAACGGTGAAATCGCTAAGAAAGTTGAAGAAATTTTCGATATGCGTCCATACTTCATTGAACAACGATTGAAATTAAGAAACCCTATTTATAGCGAAACAGCGGCTTACGGACACATGGGACGTACTCCTGAAACCGTAACCAAAACGTTCTCTGCTCCAGGCGGATTAACAAAAACCGTTACTGTTGATTTGTTTACTTGGGAAAAATTAGATTTTGTAGATCAAGTAAAAGCTGCTTTTGGATTGTAAGATCAAATTACTGCTTTTCAAAATATAATTATCATTGTATAGTTCTAAGCCCCGATTTAAGAAGTCGGGGCTTTTCTTTTGGCTTTGTATTGTATTTTTTCTTTAATTAGTAGCAACAATTCTATACTATGGCCAATTTTCCTTCGCTTCAAAACGTATTTAATGCAACACGAAATACGATTCAACGCTTCCCTTTAGAGACAATTACAACCTTTACAGGATCTATTTTCGCGATCTTTCTTATCTCAAATGAATATCGCGATCCAAACACTGCATTTTACACCAAAGCCATTCTCTCAAGTTTATTGTGCTTAGTAGCCTTCCTTTCAGTAAGTCTATATTTTTCCGCAAGCAGAAAGAGCGACATGTACCGATTACTTGCGAGTTTAATTTTAGGTGGACTTGCTATTTCTTTTGTCTATAGTTTTGAGGATGACATTTCTGAAGTAGAAGCGCAACAGTTTTTAGTGCTTAGTATTGCACTACACTTACTGGTTTCATTTGCTGGATTTATACCCAAAAAATACCATCAAGAAGAGTTTTGGGAATTTAACAAACAACTTTTTCTAAGAATTATTACCGCCGGTTTGTATAGCAATGTCCTTTATGCAGGGCTGGCATTGGCCATAGTCGCTGTAAAAGAACTTTTCGATCTTGAGCTGGACGAAAAGATATTTGGTTACCTTTTTATTGCCATTGCCGGACCATTCAATACCCTGTTTTTTTTGAATGGAGTTCCCGATATACAAAACTCAAAAAACACATTAGCGCTTAGTTACCCTGATAGCCTCAAGAAATTCACGCAATATGTACTGCTGCCATTAATCAGCCTTTATTTGATTATTCTACTTTGTTATGAGGCAAAAATCATACTTACTTTATCGTTACCCATTGGCTGGGTTTCGTATTTGGTTTTAGTTTTTGCTATTATTGGTATTTTATCTTTTTTACTAGTACATCCCATCGCCACGTCGGCGGGTAACTTGTGGATGCAAACCTTCAATCGCTGGTTCTATTACTTATTAATTCCATTATTAGGCTTGTTGTTTTGGGCAATTTTGTACCGAATCTACAGCTACGGATTTACCCATGAACGCTATTATGTATTGCTCTTATCCATTTGGCTTGCCATTGTGGTTGGGTATTTTTTGGTAAGTAAACAACCTAAAATTAAATTTATTCCGATTAGTATGTGTATCGCTGCATTTTTCTCGATTGCTGGTCCACAAAGCGCTGATAACATTTCTAAAATAAGTCAACTAAGAAGATTTGATGCCTACATTCAGCAATTAGAAAAACAGAAACTAGGGTTTGAGGCTGAAAAAGACCTAAGTTCTATAGTTAATTTTTTACAAGAAAACTACACGGTAAAAGTATTACTACCTTATACAAAAGACAAATTGACTGCATTGATTGCCAAAAACAAAAAACCAAGTGCGCCCGAAATCATGAAGGCTCTCGGTGCAACCTATAGATACCAAAATGATGGCATAAGTAAAAAGCAGACTTACTTTTACTATACTTTTAATGACAACAATGCACATAGCATCGAAAACATTCATGGCTATGATTTATCATTCACACTTTCCAATTTCAATCAATTGAATTGCACCAACTGCATTGCACTAAACGGCACCCAATACAATGTACAATCATTTAACAAGCCATATGGCGTTGACATTAAGGTAAATCAAGACATAATGCCCTTGCGATTATTTGACTTTATTGATAGCCATCCCGGTTTTAACAATGAAAATAATCAAAAAATCACGCAACGCATTGAGCACCCAAAGTACACTTTACTCATCACGTATCTTGAGGCGGGTGGTGATATAAAAAATGGAAAGAAAATAACGGATAACTATAGTATCAAAGTACTTTTGAAAATAAAATAGCTGTTTTTTTAGCCCAGACAGTAATGGAAATCCTTTGCTGAAAAAAGACTACTTTTTCTTGCTCCAAAAGAGCGACCAACGGAAGCTCCTTTTGGAGGATAGAAAGAGAGACTTTTTCAGCAAAGATTGTAATGAATTGCTGGAATTTGCTCCCTACAAATTATACTTCATAGAGAAAATTAAATAACGAGGTTGTACGGTATATTGCGAGGTGCGCGTGGCAAATTGCGTAAAACTATCATCGTTGAGCGAAGTCGTGTTGAGTAAATTGGTTCCACTTACTTTGTATTCCCACTTGCTGTCCTTTTTTTGAAAAATGATACTCGCGTTTAAGAAATCATATTCGTTGTCGACCGTCTTGTTGGTGTTGTAATAATGATAAAATTCGTACTCCGCTACAAATGAAAAGTTTTTGAGGAAAAAATAATCCAATTTAGCAAAAGGGCGATCGGTATAAAAAGTATTATTATTCAAATCATTGATGACAATATTGTACCCGACTTCTAGATTTGGTAAATCTTTATAGTTGGTCGAAGCTCTAAGCGTATAACTTTGCGTCAAACTCTCTATCGCGGCAAATTCCCCGTTTTGAATATTATTGAATTTAGACCAATTCACACTAGCATTAAGAGTAGCTTTGTATCGTTTGAGAAACGAACGGCCGTAAGAACCAAAACCAGAAATGACTTCGTCTGCAAAGGGAGAATTAAAAGGGCTTGACGTTTGATTTACCCCATCAAACACGGCATTCGTTTTGACCGCATCCAATCGTTTAGTATAGGTCAGCGATGCACTAATGTTTTCTAAATTAAACATGTTGTACTTAAAATATCGCAATGAATGCTGTTGAGCAGTAGCATTCTCCAACGTTCTATTTCCTTGTACCAAACTATTATAATTTGAAAAAACATAGCCTTCGACCAATTGATTTATGTCTGTGAAATTATTGGTTAACGAATAGTTGTACGTCAAATTCTCAGCCTTTTTGATTTGATAGATGGCCAAGAAATCAGGCAAAACTCTGAAAAACTTCAAATTAAAACTAGACCCTAATTGTGTATTGGTCATGTTATAGCTATGCAGACTCACCCCTGGTGTAAACGTAAACTTTCCTGTAAGTAATTTGTAATGCAATCCCAAATACACATCATTAAAACGGTAATCCACATCATTGGTATTGGCTTTATCACTAAGATTATTTACAGTTTGGTTGTCCAAAATTTGAAACATAGACGAGTTGAAATTTTGGTAAGAATAGGTGTTTCCTAAAGTGATATTAATATTGCTTTTGTTATTTAGCATATAATAGTAGTCTACCTTGGCATCAATTTTATTGGTTTTTACAAAACGATCTTGATTGATATCGTTTCTATTTTGCCCAGCAATATAACCTGCTAAATTAAAAGGTTGTGTTTTTAAATTGGCTTGATAAAAGGGATCTTCTTCTTGATACAAACTTTGCATTTCGAGCGCAAAAACGTTCTTTTCGCTAAGCGTAAAATAGGCACTCAAATTTTGATTGACCGATATCGGTTCTTGGTTTTTATTTGTAGCAATCGTTTCAAGATTGGTACTTCCGTTTACAATGGATTCACGTAGCAAAGAATTGTCTTCATCTTGCTTAGAAAGTTTGGTCAACACATCATAATCCAACTGAAAACTAGCGTTGGGTTTATAAGATGTACTCAACTTAAACAATCCTAGATTACTATTTTGACGCACTACTTCTTTACGGTTTTCAGTAGAGAACACCTCTGAAGAGTTGGGTTTCAAAATGTTGTTTTGCGAAATCGTTTCTAAATCGGTGATCGAAGAAGAAACAATTCCAAACCCACTAAAACTCCAGGCTTTGTTCACATTATAGGAAAAATTGGTCGCGCCAAACTTGGTGTCAATTTCTTTGGCTCTATTGTTTCGGGCTCCAGATAAACCTAAATCATTCGAAGCCACATTAAAACTTGAGCCTCCCTTGGCTCCTAAGCCTCTAAATCCACCAGTAAATTTAAAATAGTCCTGAATGGTTAATGGCAGTTCTCCAATATTATTAAAATTGGAAATAAAATTCACACTGTATTTTGGATTGTAATAAAACAACTTGGGATTGATGACATAACGGCTTTCTTTGTGTGCAATACCCACACCAGCATTAATATCTCCAAACCAAAAGTTCTTCTTTCCAGATTTCAATTTAATATTCATCCCAATATTGTCTTGGTTGTTTTCCACCCCTTTCAATATCGAATTTTCGTTGTAATTGCGCAATACTTGTATTTTATCAATCGCATCGGCAGGGATATTTTTTACGCCCAATTTGGTGTCACCGTCAAAAAAGTCTTTCCCTTCCACCATCAGTTTGGTTACTTTTTTACCTTCTACTTCAATCTCTCCGTCGGCATTGACTTCCACTCCAGGCAATTTTTTCAATACATCTTCCAGTTTTCGTTCGGTACCGGATTTAAATGAATCGGCATTGTACACAATCGTGTCTCCTTTGATAGAAACTGGCATTTCACGTACAATTTCTACCCCGTCCAATTCAATACCACCGGCATCCAAAGCAATATTTTTGACCAAATTAGTGGCCGTTGTTGTCACTTCTACCTCTTTATTTTGCATCCCCAAAAAACTCACTTTGATTAAATATGTAGTATTTGGCTTCAAATTCAGGCTGAATTTCCCTTTTTCATTCGTTATGGCATAAGCATCCATGGCTTTGGTGCTTTTATTCACCGCCATGACATTCGCCATTTCAAGTCCTGCATTTTTAGAGTCGGTAATCAAACCATCGAGTTTAATGGTTTGTGCAAAAGATAAAGTAGTAAAAAGAAAAAGGACAATTCGAAGCAATGCTTTCATGGATTGGTTTTTTGAATGCGTTTATAGAATTTTAATGCTTTTCTGGAGCAGCAACAATAGGCTTTTTGAGCCAACAACCTCCCGTCGTCCGCTGTATCTTTGCCTTTTGTAAAGAAAAAAGGCAAAGGATGCCGCTACCACCGGGGCTAAAAGGCTACAGTATTTTTTATGAGTTTACATTTTCAGTTGAAGAACCGAAACAAAAAAGTGACCTTACAATCAACCTCCAGATCTAATAATGAATTGCCCCCCATTACCGCCTCTACCGCGATTCATTTCTCGCATTTCCTCCATTTTCTGAAACATTGTTTCGTCAAACACTTTTTGGGTCACCACTTTTCCATTGGTAGCTGGTTTTATAGCTGCTTTCTCTTTTGGATTCAACACTACTTTAGAACATAAAATTACCGTTCTACCATCGTTCACCTCCAAAATCAATCCAGGCAATCCCCAATAGCCTTCTGGACCTTGGTTAACTGGAATTTCGGGAGTGTACCAAGCCGTGATGGTTTGTTCCTTTGGCATTTCGATCATATCCATAATGCTCGATTTCTTTTCAGTCGAGGCTTCTTTCTTGTCTTTATCCGTCCCTTCTTTGGTTTTCTTATCGTCTTTTGGTCTAAAATTTCTAAAATCCGATTTATTTATTGGCACAACAGCGGTAGCTTTATAACAATTGTACCCCCCAATTACTCGGGTTTCGCCTTCCATTTTCCATTTCATGTGGGTTAGCGTGTCTTTTACCAAAAACTCCTTACCCATGAATTCTTTATCTACCGTATAAGTTTTGTCTTTCACATTCTTATAATACGTTCCGCCACCACCGGTAAAAGAAGCCATCATTCGCATTCCGCCGCCACCACCTTGTCCGGGTGCTTCTAATTTTTCTTCTTCTTTGTAAATTGAAGCCGACTTGTCAAAACTTAGAATAAATGTTTTCTCAAACATTTTCTTCATTCGTTCCTCAATTCCTTTAATCACTTCGGGAGTCATGTTTTTATTCCCTTCCATTCTCGTTTTAAAATCGGCTGTACTTGTTTTGGATTCGTACACCGCCATACCTTGAAATTCCTGAGCTTTAAGCCCAATACTGGTCAAAACCAGCGCAGTCAACAACAAAATAATTTTATACATGATTCATAGATTTTGGTAATTAGACTAAATGCAACTCCTTTTGTTACACAAGTAGTTAGAAAATAATTTAAGACAATAGAATATTGAAAAGGTTTAATCGCCTTGAATATTAAGATGAATTACTCCATTTGCATCTTTCATTTTTTCGTATTAAGTTTCGACTAACTTATCATAGTCTGCTTTAGAAATCAATTTCCCTTTTACAGGTTTACTTATTTTAATTTTGCTTTTTGGATTAATAACTACTTTTGAACAGAGAATAACAACCGCATCATCATTGACTTCCAAAACTAAACCTGGTAATCCATAATATCTATCTGGTCCGTGGCTAACAGGAATTTCAGGAGTATACCAAACGGTAATGGTTTTATCTTTTGGTTCATTAATTACAAAGAGATTGGTTTTGTTATCCTTGTTTTTTTCAATTTCATCATTGTATAATTTCAATTCCTCTATGGTTACTTTTTTGGTATATGTCGCTTTATAGCAAGTATATGTTCCAATCATTTTTGATTCATTTTCAAGTACCCAATTCAGGATAGTACCATTTTCGCTGACTAAATATTTCTTGCCATTAAAATCGTTCTCAATTTGTTCTATAAAAAGATTTTTGTTTAAATCATGATATAATTTACTCTCTTCATAAGTATAATTACTGTTTATTAAACTGCTTTTTTGGCTTTCTTGATACACACTTTCAAATTTATTAAAATGCATTAGAAAGGTTTTTTCATAACCTTTCTGAATTTTATCTAATATATTTCGTGTAAAAACATCATTTGTGTTGGGCATATCTATGCTAATTTTACCTTTCATGTTTTCTCGATACTCATATACAGCAGTAACTCGAAAATCCTGTGCGATTATAAAATTTACAGAAGCAATACAAAAAAATATGATCCAAACATTTACTTTATGTTTCATTTGATTTAATAGTTTAATTGGTTTAGACAAATAAAGAAATTTTAAATCACTAATCAAGTTAATCAAAGTTAACGTTAGTTAACGCTAAAATTATTAGCACAGAAGTTAGTATGTTTGCTATATGATGAAAACAAAAAACAACTATATCCTCGTGTTTATTTCTAGTATTATTTTGATTACGATTTGTATACAAGTATATTGGAATTTGAAAAACTATGAAGAAAATAAAAAAAGACTCTATCAGGAAATTCAATTAGCGTTCGACAATAGTGTTAATAACTATTACATTAAAGTTCTAAGAAATGATCATGTTGTATTCATTAATCAAAACTCTTCAATTAATGAAAGTGACTTTATAGACAACTTAATTAAGTCGGCATTATTTAAAAAAGAGATTTCAAATTCAAAATCTGTTGCCTCCGACACCATAAAAAAATCTAAAATAAATCTATCTGTTAGTTATGATGTGTCCGAAGATTCAATAGTTCAAAAACATTCCTCATTGGACATAGCAAAAGAAAAATCTAAAAGATATAAGTTAGAAAAGATAATGATTTTAAAAGGAATCAGAAACGTTGACAGTATTTCAAGACTTAAAAGTCAAAAAAACATTTTGTCTTTTTCTACGATTAGAGACTCTATTGATTTCAAGAAGTTAAGTACTTCCTTAAATAACGAGCTGAAGAAAAAGAATTTAAAACTATCCTACAAAATAGTGCACTATAAATCAGAAGTCCCATTTGATAAATTTCAAAACGACAATAGTACCTTCTTCCCTTTTATGGTGGCGACAAATTCTAGATATGTTGTCAAAAACCAACAACTTGAATTGTATTTTTCTAATCCCTCTTTTGTGATATTAAAATACGGCCTTACAGGCATTTTATTGTCATTTATTCTGTCGTTATCCATTATCAGCTGTTTAGTATATTTGCTATTTATCATAAATAAGCAGAAAAAAATAGATCAAGTCAAAAATGATTTAATCAGCAACATTACCCATGAATTCAAAACCCCAATAACAACAGTAGCTACTGCTTTGGAGGGAATAAAGTACTTCAATACTGAAAATGATTTTGAGAAAACAAACCGATATTTAGAAATTTCTCAAAATCAATTGAAAAAATTAGAAATTTTAGTTGAAAAATTGTTAGAAACAGCATATTTGGAAAATGAACAACTTGAATTAGAAAAAGAAAAGAAAGATATTGTAAGTATAACAAGCGCGTTAGTTTCCAATTTTCAACAATCAAATTCCAACAAAAAATTTGTATTTAATTCCAATAAAGAGTCTATTGAACATTATATTGATTCTTTTCATTTTGAAAATGCCATTTCTAATCTAATTGATAATGCTCAAAAATATGGCGGAAATTTCATCGAAATTTCAGTAATCCAAACTTATAATCAATTAAAAATTGCTGTGAGCGACAATGGTTTCGGTATCGCTAAAAAAAACATTCCTTATCTTTTTGATAAATTTTTCAGAGAACAAAGCGGAAATATTCATACCATTAAAGGCTTTGGTATTGGACTCTTCTACTCAAAGAAAATAATTGAAAAACACGGTGGTACTATTAAAGTCGATTCCAATGATAAAAAAACAACTTTTACAATTTATTTAAATGAAGGAAAATAAAATCATAGCTATACTTGCAGAAGATGAAGAAACACTTTCACAAATTGTTAAAGAAAGCCTCGAAACGAGGAATTTCATAGTAATTTCTTGCAATAATGGACAAGAAGCACTTGAAACATTTTATAAAGAAAAGGCAGATGTTCTAATTCTTGATGTAATGCTACCCATAAAAGATGGCTTTTCTGTTGCAATAGAAATTAGAAAAACAAACAAGCAAATCCCCATTATTTTCCTTACTGCAAAATCACAAACTCATGATGTGATTGAGGGATTTAAAAGTGGCGGAAACGATTATCTCAAAAAACCTTTTAGTATGGAGGAATTAATAGTTAGAATTCACTCTTTGTTAAATCGCAATGAAAAAATACTTGATGATGATTTAATTGAAATAGGAAACTATAAATTTAATCGTGTGCAACAACAATTGGTTTATCAAAACACCATACAAAATCTAACCAATCGAGAGTCTGAATTACTTTATTGTTTACACCAAAACAAGAACACAATTATAGAGCGCTCCATCATTTTGAACCTATTATGGGGAAATGAAGATTTTTTTACCACCCGAAGTATGGATGTATTTATTACAAAACTCAGAAAAAAATTAGAGAAAGACAGCTCAATTAAAATCTTAAACATTCGAAACCAAGGTTACAAACTATTATGCTAGAAACAAACCTAAAGTTTTGAATTTTATTTTATGGTTAAACAAATATTTTTCTTCGATTTAATTGATTAGAAGAAAAATGAAAAGGTTTAATTGTAAATTAGCGCAATGAAGAAATATTTGATGTTTTTGGTAGCATTTTCGTTTTTAACCCAATGCTACTCCCAAATCAAAGGGATTCCAATGCAAGCAATGGAGGTCGCTCCTAAAACAGTCACGTTTTTGGCTTACGACGCTTTTGAGTATGTTTACACAATAGAAAATAACGTTTTCAAGAAAAGCAAAGGCTCCGAAAACTGGGAATACAAAAACGTGACCTTAGGAAAAATCACCAAAGTTGACCTTCAAAATCCACTCAAAATAGTGTTGTTTTATGAGGATTTCAACACCGTAATCCTATTAGACAACCAACTCAACGAAAGTCAAAAAATTAATTTTTCGGAGCACCCTACGCCAATCAATGCTACGGCAGTGGGTATTGCTTCTCAAAATCAATTGTGGGTCTACAACAACCTCAATCAACAAATTGGATTGTATGACTATCTCAAAAACGAGTACAAAACCATTAGTACTCCTTTGTCGGGAAAAATCAAAAACTACACCACTGACTTCAATTCATTTATTTGGATGGATGACAATGGAGAAGGCTACTCTTGCTCGTTATTTGGCGCTATCGAAAATTTAGGAAAATTTCCAGTTGCCGACCAACTTCAAATCATCAGCTCCAATCAGATGCTTTACAGTATAGACCAAAAAATAACACTATTGACTCAACAAAAAGATAAATCTTGGACAAGCACGTCACTACAACTTCCTGAAAAAAGGTTTGAAAAATTCTATTACCAAGCCCAAATTTTAGCTATTTTTACAACCGAAGGAATTTATAATTTTAAAATCATACTACCGTAATGCACATAGCAGTAGCAGGAAACATAGGTTCAGGAAAAACCACCTTAACACAATTATTGTCAAAACATTTTAAATGGGAACCTCATTACGAAGACGTAGTTGACAACCCTTATTTAGACGATTTTTATCACCAAATGGAACGCTGGTCTTTTAACCTGCAAATTTATTTCTTGAACAGCCGTTTTCGTCAAGTAATGCAAATACGTCAAAGTGGTAAAAAAATCATTCAAGACCGCACGATTTATGAAGATGCACACATTTTTGCTCCCAACCTACATGCGATGGGATTAATGACAAATCGTGATTTTCAGAATTACTCTTCTTTGTTTGAATTAATGGAATCTTTGGTACAACCACCAGATTTATTGATTTACTTAAGAAGTTCCATTCCTAATTTGGTGGGTCAGATACACAAACGCGGTCGCGATTACGAAAACTCTATTTCTATTGACTATTTAAGCCGTTTGAATGAGCGTTATGAGGCTTGGATCCAAAGTTATACCAAAGGAAAACTTTTAGTAATTGATGTTGACAATATCAATTTTGTGGACAATCCAGAAGACTTAGGAAACATCATTAACAGAATTGATGCAGAATTGAACGGATTGTTTTAAATAGAAAAATCCCTACAATGAATAATTGAACCCTATAGTAAATTGTCTAGGTCTCAATGAAAATTGATACACATTCACGAAATTAAAATAACTGTTCGTTGTTGTAAAAAATTGTGTGTCAAAAATATTAATCAAAGAAGCATTTATATTTACTTTTTTAGAAGGTTTGTAATAAAAAGACATATTAAAAAGTGTGTTTGTATCAATAGTACTACTTTCTGAGGTTGCTGTTCTAGCCGAATCTAATCCGAAATTAATTCGTGTAGAATTAGTGGTATATATATCCAAATTCAAATTTTGAAAAAGAATTGAGTTGTTAATTTGATTACCTGTAGTTTGTGACGTTCCAAAGTTCAATTTAGCTTTATATTCCAGTGTAAACCAACTTCCTTTATCCCAACTTAAGCCAAAATCTATACTTTGTCTCGTATTTATTGCATCAAGAAATTGATTATTAAAAAATAATTGGTTTTTACTGGTATTGTATGCATATGTCAACTCTGTTTTAAAAGAACCTAAAAACCCTTTTGTTAAATATAAAGTAAAACCGTAGTTTTTCATAGCATTAGGTTGTTTAATAACTTCTGTGACCATAAAACCATCGCTGTTTAACGCATTTGAAAATGTAACATCGGATTTGTTTTGGTTCAAATTGCCTTTTAAACTTAAAAAAAAACTTTTTAGAATATTATTATAATTTATATAAGGTGCAAGCGAATTTGTTCTGATTATGTTAACAAAATTTGGATTTTGAACCATTGTACTGTAACTAGCTAAAATTACAGGTGTATAAAGCTGTGAAAAATCGGATATGGTATTATTTAAATCATAAGTAACACCCAAATCCCATTTTGTATTAAAACTATATTTAGCAGATAAATGGGGTTGAATAAATAAAAAAGAATCACTTATTTCTAAAGTAGTAGTATTATTTTCAATAGAATTCAAATTAATATAGTCCGCAGATAAACCCCATGAAAACATTGCTCTATCTATATTTATTTTTGAATTGAGTTTAGTCGCTGTTGCAACTTTTTGATAATCAAAATTGCTTGCTAAAGGAAAGCTTTGGTTAGCAAAATTTGAAATTTGTTTTAGATTACTATCAAATCTAAAACTATTATATTTTAAATTCTGATTTAGATTCCAATTTAATTTCAAAAATTTAAAATCGTATTGGGTAAAACCAGCTAGATTAATTTTTTTAACAGAAACATGCTGTAAAGTAGCATCAGTATCAATACTATTCCCTATTAAGGTTTCAAAAACTGGCGGTGTCACTCTAAGTTCTTCTTTATTTTGTTCATATTGCACAAGTAGTCCACCTTGTAATATGTTTTTTTTACTAATTAAAGTTTTGAAACTAGTACCATTGCTAAATTGAAAATTGCTCTGTAAGTAATTTGATTCAAGATAGTTAGTATTAATCAAAACCCTTTCTATCCCTGCATCATTTGCAAATCTATAACTGGTGTTATTCTTTAAATAGAAATTGCGTTTGTTAATTTCTTGATTAACTCCAGCATTGAAACGTTCCGTTTTTAATTGATTTCGGCTTCTATTTATAATATTGCTAGATTCATTATTGGTCAAAAATATACTTGATAAATTATTTTCTATTTTGCTTACTTCATTTACATACTTAAAATTCCATTTTACAATAGTTGAATCATTAACTTTGTGCAAAGCATCATTAGTTATTGCATAAGAGTCATTGTTGAGCCAATACTTTTCCGATATGGCAACTCCATTAATATTCGGTACTTTAATAACATGTGTTTCCTCCAACATTAAGCCCCCAACATTTACGTTACCAGAAATTAAATCACTACCAATGCCACGTAGCGTTTTACCAGTATTATTTAATTTAGCACTACTGATATTTTGAAATTTATCTTTAAAATAAATTGGTGTTGCATCTAATTTCCCCGTTAAAAAAGGCACCCCGGCATCACCTTTTAAGCTACCAAAAAACAAACCAACATCTTCTTTAATTTTTAAGTTAAATGACACATTATCCGTTTCGGTTCTACCAATATCAATTCGCTCATGATGATGTTTTTTCATCACATCTATTTCCTTAACCGCATCAGCAGGAATTCCTTGTGTTGCAATAGAGTAGCCTCCTTCTAGCAAATCTACGCCATTAATGTATAAATGACTTATTGGCTTGTCAAGATACTTTATTTGTCCGCTTTCGCTTATGGTTACCCCAGGTATTCTGTTAATAACTTCTTCGATAGTATAATCTTTTTCAGCTTTTAAGCCCTTGACATTATAGGTAATTGTATCGCCTTTTATTGTTACAATCCTTTCGCTCTTAATAAGAACCTCATCAAGTTTTTGCATCTTTAAACTAAGTTGAAAATCTTGTTTAGCACTTTTAAGCGGTATTTTTAAGCGAATAGTTTCGTAAGAAATATGTCTTATTATTAACCAAACACTATCTAGTTTAATTTCTTTACTTAAAATTAATTTATAATTTCCATTTACATCCGAATTTTTGAATGCTAAAATATTGTTTCCATTTTCAGAATCACTGGCAATAATAGTACAACTGGATATTGGTTTACTATCAACGTCAAGCGCTGTTCCTTGAATTTCAATTGCTTGTGAATAGCCAAAAAAAGGCGTTCCAATTAGGAATGCCAAGAAAATAAACAGGCTAAAATTGTTATGTTTTATCACAATCATTCGAAACGTTCAATAAAATTTACCTTTTTGGGTCTATTATCTGGTCGAATAAGTTCTCCTGAAACACTTCGAACAACTAATTCTCCCTTTGCTTCTTGATCACGATTCATATATTTAATTCTTTCATTAAGAGACATTTCACTAAATTTTTTTCTGATTTTATAAAAATCTCTTATGTCGATATTCTCAAATGTTCTATCTTTCTTTTTTACAAAAAAATTTTCAGTTTTTGAATCAAAAGGAAAATCCCCTTTTTTTACTTCATTTACAATAAAACTAAAAACATTTTCACTATCTCTGAGTAACATTATCAATCCTGGAAGTCCATGAAATTTATATGGACCAACTGTAATTGGTATTTCTGGGTTATACCATGCACTCCAGTCTCTCCCAGCATACTTTACTATTGCCTTTTTACAAGGATAACCACTAATTATAGTATCCTGCTTCATTAATTTCCAATCGAGATTGAGATTTTCTTTAAACTTATAAGCATCACCTCCAATAATCTCAAAATGTTCAGTAGAGTCACCATTACTCTTTATCAAAAAATAAAAGGGCGATCTGTTGAGAAGTACGTCAGCATCTGTGAGTTCTCTTTCTTTTTGTATTTTATCAAAGTTCATCATTGCCTCGAAAGTAAATAATGAACCTTGACTTGAAACAATCAATATAGTATTTACGTTTTGGGTGGACTCTGATGTTAAGAACTTTTTATAATTCAATTGATACGACACCCAAAGATCTGAATGTTTACTTGGCTCTTTTTGCGAAAAAACACTATAACTAATGATAAATACTAATAAAATGATTATTTTTTTCACAATCATTCGAAACGTTCAATAAAATTTTTTGTTTTAGTTTTTGCATTTTGTCGAATTGGTTCGCCAGAAACACTTGTAACTATTAAATTACCTTTTACTTGTTGATCACGATTTATGTATTGAAATTGATCATTTGAACTCATTTCACTAAACTTTTTTCTAATTTTATAAAATTTATGTACATCAATCTCTCCAAAGGGTTTGCGTCCATCCTTTGCAAAATAATTTTCTATATTATAGTCCGTTATTACTTTTTCTTTTTTTATTTCGCTAAACATGAAATTAAAAACACCTTCCGAATCTTTTATATTCATTATTAATCCAGGAAGCCCGTTAAATTTATACGGTCCGACTGTAATTGGCACTTCTGGGCTATACCAAGCACTCCAGTCTCTTCCAGCATAATCTACTTTTGCCTTTTTACAAGCATAGCCACTAATAATAGTATCCTGGTTGATTAATTTCCAATCATGATTGAGATTTTCTTTAAACCTATAAGAATCACCTCCAATAGTCTCAAAATGTTCCGTAGTGTCACCATCACTCTTTATCAAAAAATAAAAGGGTGATATATTGATAAGTGCGTCAGCTATTGTGAGTTCTTTTTCTTGTTGTATTTTATCAAAGTTCATCATTGCCTCGAAAGTAAATAATGAACCTTGACTTGAAACAATCAATATAGTATTTACGTTTTGGGTGGACTCTGATGTCAACAACTTTTTATAATTCAATTGATACGACACCC
>CAUPRE010000018.1:0-87037 GCA_963513565.1 uncultured Flavobacterium sp.
CTATTTTATTTTCTAATCTCATAAAATATATACCCTTTTTTTATTAATTTAACCCCATAGATGAATCACAACCCTTTTTTCATTTATTATCATTGGTGTTTTTAAACTATTGTTACTGTTTGAAATAAAACTAATAGATATGAATAGTAACATTCCCGTTTAATTTCTTAACATAATTTGGCCCAATGGGTTGATTGACTTTTTTTCTAGTAATCAGCCAAACTCCAAAAGTTATTTCCCACAATCCGGCTAATGGAATGTAATACATACTCCACTGTAAATCCATTAACTTCATTAAAAAACCAAAAGCCAATAAACCATAACCTACTATTCCCAAAATTGCTATCCACCTCGGAGTGATTCTGTATTTGAATAGCGTTAAACACATTGGTATACTGCCTAATCCTAAAGCGAACATAGCTATAGAATGAACAAGACCTGAAAAGATGTGAATTTCGATTAGAAGATTTAAAACTAGACTAGCTATTAATATTCCTTCATATATTCTCGTAAATAAGTAGACAAAGGCTATATTTGGTCTAAATCGATATATTGTATCTCGAAGTAAAAAACCAATAAAAATTACAATTATTGAATTTATAAGTAGTAATAGCGCACCAATAGTTTTGGTGTTTTCATTCTCGAAGTATTATTCCCCAAAAACAAAAGCAGGAAATGCTATTAAAAACAAAAGTCCAATTATTTTAGCATTATTGATTTCAGTTGTAGAAAGTTTGTACATTATTTTTATCTTAATTTTATATTGTACTCATTTTTTTTACTTTGAGTTATTTTACATATTTTTATAGATCTTCGTAAATATCAAATGATACTCCTTCTATTCAGGTTGCAAAACCACATTAATTTGTTCTGTACTCACGTGGCATCTATCTGCTTTTACAACTATTGAATTTGAGGTATAAGTTTTGTATCCATTTTTTGAAACAGTTATAATATATGTTCCTTTTCGTTCATATGCTCCAACAAAATCGGTGTGAACTATGCCAATTTCTCATAGAGTTTCAGGGTAATTATTATCTCTTGCAATTACGGTTACACCCGAAGGATTTGGTAAGTTCTCATTTTGTAAACTTACTTTTACTTGTAGCCCAGCAAAAGCTTGTGTAGTACAGAGTAGCATATAGAAAAATGACACTAGTTTTTATCTTTTTTTTGATTATTTATAAAATCATAGAAGTACTTTATCATATTATCTCTATCTTCTAATTGTGGCCAGTGACCAATAAATTTATCCAAAAGATATATTTTTGGATTTGGAATTAACTCTTCATATCGATTAGCCATAGGAATGCCAGAATTTGGGTCGAAAGGTCCACATATGTAGCACATTGGAATTGTTGTTTTTTGCATTGCATTGACCCATCGGTTGAGATATTTGTATTTTTCAAAGACCAATCTTCCTATCAAATAGGTTATTTTTTTACCATCATTATAATTTAAAATTTTCCATTGTTGGTTTAAGAAATGGTCTGATGGTTGAGTAAATGGCCCAAAAACAGATTTTACAGATTTATTAACCATTGCTTTAGTCATTATTTTACTTAGCGTTTTACCAATAAATGTTGGCGATTTTGATAATACTTTTTGAATTAATCGAGGCTTATAAACATCGATAAATAAACTGCCGTTCATAAAAGCAGATGATTTTATTTTGAAATTATTTTTACCTTCAGTATTTCTAGCGATTAATTCTTGAACAATACTTACACCTAAATCATGAGAGAAGATATGTGTTTCGGTTATGTCTAAATTTTTCATTAAGGCATTTACTATTTCGCAATATTCTTCAAAACTATATTTGTGATATTTAGGTTTATCAGAAAACCCCATTCCTAATAAGTCGAAAAAGGTAACTTTAAAATTTTTTGCTAATTCTGTAATTGTTTCCTTCCATTCAAAAGTATTGTATGGATAACCGTGAATAATTAACAAATGGTCACCTTTTCCCGCTTGATTATAGAAAATATTTTTATCCTTAAACTTGAAATATTTTCCGTCTGATTTCCAATTTTCTACATCTATGTTCATATTTTTTGATTTAAAATTTCATTGTAAATTTTTATAGTTTCAATACTTCATTAACACTTTCACAACCCTTGATTGGGGCGTCAATTTCTAAATCGGTAAAATTTAGTTGTTCGTTGAGTTCTGAAAGTAGTAGGTTTATTTTTGGACTCAAGCTTTACTATTTAGATTACTATAATTTCAATTATTAATAGATGTAGAAAAATACAATTTCGAGAATTTTTTAAATATCTTCTTTATCAAGTATTATTTTTTATATTTTCTATAATGGTATTTAGAGCATCCTTTGCCTCTTTCATAACTGGCAATAATGGCCAAATATGAGGCATGTCATGTCCTCGATACACTTTAAAATTTACGTTTTCAATAATCATTTTATCCACTAATCGTTCTTGATCTGGTTGCATAATATCGTTTTCGACAATGAACAAATAGGTTGGAATAAAGTTTTTAAAACTACCATAGAGAGGTGAAATAATTTCGCTTTTTAAATTTATATTTCCAGCACACATCAGTTTTGCAGATAAAATACCATTACGAGAAAGCATAATATCATTTTTATCCTTTAAAAGAATTTCAGGATTTGTTAAGCTACAATCGGTAACTGGTGAAATTAAATAGATACTTTTGGGTACTATGGCATTTTCAATCTTTACTAATCTTTGAACTAGTAACATTAATAAAGTTCCACCAACAGAGTCGCCAATCATAGCAATATTTTTAATTGATTTTTGTTCAACTAAAAAATCATATACTGCATCAATATTCGCGTTTATTTCTTCAATAGTAACTTCTGGAGCTTTTGGGTAATCTATTAGAAAAGATCGTAATTTTGTTTCTTTTGCTATTGTAGAACAAAACTTCCAATTTGTATCAGTTGGTCCATAAACAAATGCACCTCCAGGGCAATACAAAATGATTTTTTCTTCATTTATAACATTTATAGGTATTATTTCTGTTAGGATCGTTTTTTTAATATTGATTTTATTGGATTCTTGATTCAATAGATGTTTTTTATTTGGTGTCTTTATGTCACTTTTTCTTAATTTAAAATAATTAATAGGAGCTATTGAAAATATTGATTTTATTCCTTTTAATTTTATAATAGTTGTAATTATGTAGAATGAAATGCTTTTCATTTCTTATTTTTTTTATTTTACTATTAAATTACTTGTCAAAAATTCTACGATGGTAATTTATTTGCCCTAAGTGATAGTTTAAATGGTGTTGAAGATGTAATAACAAATATTCTACAGATTTTTTTTCATCGAATTTCATTTCTGGATAAACATCGTTTAGGTTTTCATTCGTTATCTCATTTAAAGTTTTATCTACTATTGCCGTAACTTCGTCAATTGCATAAATTAATTTTTCTCTTGGAATATTTTTTTGAGAAAATTCTAAATCTCTAGTTCTAATATAATTGGTTTTACCAAGAACTGCTCCAATGAAATAATTCAAATTCCCAATTAAATGCAAGCAAAGATTACCGGCTGAGTTTGAAATGTCTTTATCAATAATCCATAAATTAATTTCATTATTGTATAAATTTATTTCTGTTTTTAGTTTTTCTAAATCTCTTTTATAAAAGAATTGTATTTGTTCGATAGTCATGACTTACTCTTTATAATAATTGTTCTTAAGTAGTTGAAGTTATTTTATTTATTTTCCACAATAGGATAGTAATTAATAATGTTAATAGTGTAAAACTTTTTTCAAAAGTTGTATCGGCAAATATGTTACCAATTGTATTTAAAACAAAGACTATAAAGAAAGTCCATAAAATAAATGAAATATTTTTTTTTGAAAAATATGGTTTTATGAAATTGCCTTTTTGTAATAGAATGAATATAAAAAAAAGATTTATAACTATTGAAATTGTTTCAAAAACATACATTTCTTCATCAGTTTTCAATTTTCCACCCCAAGTTATTTCATAGTTTACAATTTTAAAAAAAATTGTAAAATGAAAAGTTATAGCAATTATTGAAATGGCTATTAACAATTTTATATAAAATAATTTATTTTTATTCAAATACAGATATTTGTTTTAATTGTCATATGGAATAGCCAATCTTCATTTGTGTTTACGTCGCTTAGCATTTATTTTTATTAAGAGCTAAGTGATTACAATTGATTACGAAAACTTTTAGTTAATGGCGATTTCATATTTAATTATTGGGATTGCTCTATAATGTTATTTTTTTTATTATCTCCAGCATAAAACAGTTTAATCCTATTATTATCTGGATCTCTCAAAATGGCTTCTTTCCATAAAGATTTTTGGTTTATTGGAATCTGTTCAAAATGGATTCCTTTTTCAATCAATTCATTTACCTTTTGATTTAAATTATTACTTTCAAAATATAAGGTTGTCCCAAAGTCTGTTAATTCATTTTCTGCCAAGCATATTGAAAATGTGGCATCGCCTTCTGGGCACTCAAAACGTGCATAATTGATTGATCTTAAAATTAATTTTAATCCTAGTTTTTCATAATATGCAATAGATTTTTCAATATCCTTGACACTAACAATTATCTGGTTTAAGTTCATTTTTTTTCTTATAATTTTTTGCCACATATTTGATTACTGCTTCTAAGTCATTGCCTCCCCAATCAGAAACATTATTTGCTTCCTTTCTGATACATTGTTTCAAAGAAAATGCTGCTTTAGCGTAGTCAAGCGTAATTACTGTAGTTCTTCGAGATACAATAACCTCCGCATTTTTTTGTAAAAAAAATGTTTTACGCCAGTAGGAGAAGCAATAATGAGTACAGAATCTTTACTACCTAAATAATTTTGTATTAAAATTGAATAGTAGTTTGCAGTTTTGATTTCTATCGTTTCCCTTTTAATTTTCTTTTAGAGATTTTTTTGGTCCTATAATCAACATCCATAAACAAATCCCAATCTCACCCAAAGAGGCGGGAATAGATACAAAGCCAGCAATGCCAAGTTTACTATAATCAACCATCAATACATCTCCAAAAATATTGATACAGTATCCAAAGGATCCTAACATTAATAAAATGCCCAGTACTTTTGGTAAAAAGCCGCTTTTGTATACCAATAAGCCAAATGGAAAAAGCCATAGTCCCCAAAAAATTGAAGCTATAGTAATGCCATTTTCATATTCATGAAGTAAGGAGAAAGTCAAATTTATTTTCTCCTTTTCACTGAATAAATTTGTAAGTGTCGGGTTGGTCAATAAAGAAATGATATCAAGTTTGTTTGTTAAATTTAAAAAGGTAATTGGTATGCTTACCAATACTAAAACCACCATTGCTATGGCAACATTTTTATGTATTTGCGACAAAAGTTTATACAGTACTAAAGGCAGAGCAATATATGCTAGGTAGCAAATAATACTTGTGAAAACTCCTATTCGAAACAAAAACATATCTTCAGATACATTTTTAAAGGTTAATTGTGGATTTTTCCAGTCAATGAGTTCATTGGGAATGTACATCAATGTAATTATCCCAGAAATAACGATAATAATGTAGCAAATACCTGCCATGTGGGTCATTGTTTTTCTTTGATTCATTTTTTTATGATTTAATTTTTGGCCAGCAATATGCTTTGCGAACTATCAAAATGGCTAATACTATTTCAATGGCAGCAAATAAGATATAAAACTTATACCATTTCAAGTCTAATGAAAATAGGATTAATGTTAAAAATAAAGCAAAGAATGTCCCAAATCCAATATTTAAAATTCTATTCAACTTTGGTTTTAGAGTCGCAGATAAAAAGATCATGAGTGAAGGAATAGCCATTAATAGCGATGCTGCAAATAATTTCCAAGAATTGTCAAGTATGCTATTCTGTGCCATCATATCTTTTATTTTTTCAGGCGTATAAAGATCAAAATAGTCACAATAGATATAACAAAACATGAGTGATGTCCATAGTAAAGCTAGTTTGATTTTGATGTCGATGGGGGTATTTTGTAGTTGGTTCATATTTATGCTTTTAATTCTGTTATCTTATAAATACATGTTTAAAACACACGAATAGTTATTTAGAAAATTATAATTATTGTTTTATTTGTTCTGATTTTTTAGTCTCAAATAAATCATGTGGTTCTTCTTTAAATTTTTCATGAAATAAAATGTACGTAGCGTAAATAAATATTCCCAATATAAAAACTACTGTTAATTGTTTTATTGAGGTTTTTTGAATGTCTTGTTTCGCTTTTATATCACAATATTCACCGGGACAATATTGTGCTTTTTCTTTCTTGATAAATTTATATATTTTACATCCTATACAAATACCAAAAGCAGTTTCAAAAAACATTAAGATTAAACAAATTAAACACACGATGGCAGTTACAAAACTATAAGTGTTTAAAATTGGCATTAATATGAACATGCTCGCAGATAATATCAAACCAATATACCAAGCAAACTTTTTTTGTTCAGCTCCAACATATTCTGGATTTTGATTGCTAACAATCATACGGCTTATTATTAGCATGGGTGCAAATTTTGTTTTTATAAATAATCGAATACTAAAATCAACTAAGAAAACAGTAATGACATATTTAATAGGGACAAAATTACCACTATACAAAATTTCCATTAGAGATATAAAGGTTGCAAGAAACATAATTCCGGCAGCTGCTCGTACTTCTCTTTCGTTTAAAACTGGAATAGAATATCCTTCGACATTTTCTCCAAATTGCATTTTTTTTATCATCTTTTAATTTTTAAATTGACTTGAAAACTTCAAGAATTGTGTTTTTTATATAATTCGCATTTATTGACGCAACTTATCCCTTTAGTAAGTGTATTATATATTGATAATGTTGCCATTAGTTATATTTTTCTTAATAAATAGTGCCTTTTTTTTTATCTGAAATCAAATAGACTTCTTAAAAAAGAATCAATTAAAGTTAGGTTTTGAAGCTGAATATTTGTGTGCAGTAAGTAAATTTATATGTGTCAAATTCACTTTTTTCCTCACCAATTAATTCGCTCAATTCATATATAGCAACAGCACCTTTTGAATAAATAAAATGAGTTAAATTAACTGTAACCCTTATGAGAAGGGTATTATCCAAAATCATTTATCGCTTGCAAAGATATCTTGAAGCACAGCTGCATTTTATTCAACTTTTTGTTTACCATATATTATTTTAATTAGTCACCAAATCGTTTCTGCCAATTTTTACATTTCACCTAAAACTGTATTTGAATATTACAAATTAGACAAATCGTGTCTGATAATTTTCTACATTCTTAATGATCTTATATTTGTTCAAAATAGTAAAACATAGTAAATTGTTTCAAAAAAAATTATCAAACAAGATGATGTTAAGTTTTATTTTACGCTTTAAAGAAAAATACTATTGTACGCTTTTATAATTGTTAATTGACACTAAAAGCAAACATAAAATCATTAGAACCGAAGAAGTATTCCCCTTTTTCTATATTTTTCACAATCAAGTAATAGTATCCATCTTTGATTTTTTTCACTTCATAAGTTATTTTTTCAAAAGAAGTTTTTGTACTTGTTGCGTTCGATTTTGTGGTAATAAAAACTCTTTTGTCTTTTCTAATTTCAAAGCGAACCAAATCAAATACAGATGTCGGATCTATTCCTGAAATCACTTTTACAACAAACATTAATTCGGCTTGTTTTTTAATTTTAATACTTGATGCAACACCATTCAAAAAGAAGCCGCCTTCGGCACTGAATAGTCCTTTGCCTTTTGCCATAGAATTATATTGTGATTTTTCTAATTCAGTTTTTTCCATTGTTTTTGAGTCAAAAAAAGCTGGTTTATCAATAAACTCAGGCAGATTATTTTGTGCTTGCAGTTTTAAAAATGAAAAACATATTAAAATTACTATTGTTATACCTGAACCTTTTTGGATCTTGTTTGTATTCATCCTTCATTTTTTTATATTTTCAAACATAATTTACATTTATCTAAAGTCTACAATATCAACAAACTCTAAATTGGAGCTATTGATAGATTATTGATTTATTTCATTTTATTTTGCTGAGTATGTTGATTGCTTTTTTATTGCTTTATCATCCCAGTGCCAATCATACCAATTTTACCAATAACATTAATTGTAGTTGCACTTGTAGGAGATTGCTTTACAGTAATATTATCACTTGCTAAATTAATTTGAATTGCTAATTCGTTACCATTAATAGCCATATCAGTGCCAGCTGTTTTTTGAACTGGCTTTGTTTGTTTCTGTATTTGAATGAATGTAATTGTGCCATTGCCTCCAGTTACAACTCCTGTATATTCTCTATCGAATCCTTCGTTACCAGTAACTTTGATTGTTGCATTTGTACCACTTCTACTTACTGTTACTTTTGCATTATAAATGTATCCCAAACTAGTTTGAGGATCATTTCTAACTTGAATGTTCCCTACAAATGTTCCTAAACTGGTTCCAGGATTTGGTGTGTCTGGGCCGTCGTTGTCATCACTATTACTACATGATGTGATTGTTGCTACTGTAAACAGAATTAATGCTGATTTAAAGATTGAATTTTTCATTTTTTTAAGTTATTTGATTTTAATATTATTGAGAAATTTTTACATATTCCCTCTTTTGATTGGCGATATGATTTCTTTATAGAAAGAACTTGTAAAAAGTTAGGCAAGAGCTAATTTTTTATATTTTATAAGTAAGGCCAATTTTACCTAGGCTGTTAACACTTCCACCACCACCTTCGATATTGATTGCGAAATTTTTATTGAAATAATATCTTGCCCCTATTTGAGCTCCGATACCAAATGGTTCATCATCAACTAATGAAACTGTATCGTTTTCATCGCCAATAGTCCATTTGTAATAATTTAAATTAAGACCTGCATATAAATCCCATTCTTTAGGAAGTTTCAAAATTTCATTAATATGATAATTTGCATTGCCTTGAAAACCTAATATTGTGCTCTTTATTCCAAATGTTTTGTATGATTGATATGATGCTTCTGCTCCAATTGTTATTACATCAGATACGCTATAGTCAGCACCAATATAGATTGGAGTTCCCCAGGATGATGTTCCAAAACCTGCATTAAGCTGAATTTTTCCTTTTTCTAAAGACGACTGTGCAAATGAAATTGATGCTACTAAAATTGATACTGCTATTAGGATTTTTCTCATACTAGATTTTAAATTATTATTAACTATTTTATTTAAATGATGCTTATTTTAGCATAAATTCTAAGTTGTAAGTGTGCTATTCCTATTTTTAAAACTCAGGTTGTATTAGGCTTTTTAGATAAAGAAAAAACAAACATACTTGTTTTTACTAATGATACTGTTGCTAGAAGCGAGTAAATATTTCGTTTGAATACATAACTTTGTTATTTTAGTTTATGTTACAAAAAATATTTTTTTTTCTTCCCCCTCAAGTGTTTTTTTATAATTAATGTCAAGCATTTTAAAGAGAAAAAAAGAAGTAAGATCAAAAAAAAACTATAATTGGAAACCCCCATTTTGCCACTTGATAAAGTTTGTACTTCGGTTTGAAATTAATGGATTGAGGTTCATAAGCTGTTGAATTTACTGTACCTGATAAAAAGAACTCATTAATTACTTTTCTGTAATTTTCTGGTTGAGCATTTGACACATCTATATGAGACATGTTTTTAAGAACAATTTGTTTTGAGTTTTTCATGTAAGGCAAGAGCTCATTGGTTGTATAATCTACAGGTGTTGATACATCTAACTCACCATTAAGAATCAAAGTTTCAGTTTCTGACGGTTGCAATTTTTGATATTCTACTGGGATGGATTCAGTATCCAAAGTCCCTGAGCTACCAAAGACTAGCAAGGAAAGGTTTGCACCTAAAATAGTTTTTTTATCAAAAGACCGAAGATATTCCCGATACTTTACTTTATTATCATAATCAGTACTATGTCCTTTTTGAAAAAAATCCCCCCAAATCATTCGAGGGGAATTAATATCAAATAATTTTTGCAACAAATAAAGTCCGCTATAATCGGCAGCTTCTGCAGCTTTAAAGTAGGAATCAAAAGCCATCACTGCCGTTTCAGTAGAAAAAAGAAAGAGAAATGTAGCAGCCTTTATTTTATCTTTATCTAGTTTAAAGATTGACCATTTCTCAGGCATATTTTTGAATGCTTTGTCCATCGCATCTTTTATAGACCCTTTGTTATTGTTTTTGTAAATGGAATCCCATTTACTGAGAATTTCTTCGGTTTTTTCGGGATACCATAAAAAGTGACCTGGTGGATTTGGCCCATCCATTACCGTTCGATGTATGACGCTCGGGTATTTGTAGCTATAAATCAAAGCTACCCTAGTACCATAACTTCCACTTAACAAATTGATTTTTTTATAGTTTAGTGCTTTTCTTGCATATTCCATGTCCTCAATAACATTCATTATGGTGTATGAATTTATGTCTATACCATTGCTTTTCAATTTTTCGAAGTAATCCTTTTTGATCTTTTGAATGTTATCAAGAGAAGCATCACTTAGTAGTTGATCATTTAAACCTTTCATTGCTTTTGTAAGCTCTTTAGATTTCAATTGAATTGATCCATCTGCTCCACGATAACCTACGAAAACAAAGTCATGATTTTTAAGTAAATCAGCATTGGATATTTTATCTGGTATGTTTGATTCTCCAGGACCACCCGATAGTTTAAATACGGGCTCTAAGGGGATAGCGTTGGATGATTTATAAATTACAACAGGAAGCTTAATGATTCTCGTATTATCACTATCTCGGTTTTCAAGTACGTTGATATATCCTGAAATAAATTTAAACTTTTTACTATTTATTTCGACTTCTTTGGATTTTTCAATCACAAAAACTGGAGCATCAGATAACTTTTGACCATATCCAATTGCAGCAATTGTCAAAGTAAAGAATAGCCATAACGTGCAAGCTTTATTGCTTTTATTGTTCATTTTTTTATTATTAAGATGATGACTACGAGTTAACATTTTTCTCTTTCATTAATATTTTTTATGCTATCTAAAGAATCAAAAGGGACAAATTGTTTTAAATGAATAAAATAATAGATCAGCAGATGCCATTTTTACTCATAAAATTTTATTTTGTATCAAGATTAGATCAAGTAGTTATTTAATTGTATAATCTAGTTGTTCAACCTCTCCCAATCTAAAGTATCCAAAAGCATAATTATTTACATTTGTTTGATTGATTATGTTTCCTCTTACTCTTGTTGGAGGTGTTTGGAATGGACCTGAAGATTCTACGTTTCCAATAATTAAATTCATGTAATTGTAATACATTTCAGAAACGCCAAAGATTTTAACTTTAACAATACTACCTGAAACAAGATCTTCGTTAGAATATAATACAGGAATATTGTTACCAGGAGAGAACTCGTCTCTAACAATTGTATATTCAGGAAATGGAATAAATGATGAATCAAATCGAGATAAATAAAAATTTGTTTCATTAGAGAAATCTTTAAAATTTACTCTGATGCCAATTTCGTCACTGTTGAATCCTAGATCGTTTCGTTGTTCTACATTTGTTATAGCAGGTGTTGCATATAATTTTTCAGATGCAGTATAGGTTTGACCATTGTAAACAACAGTTAATGTGTATGTTTCTCCCTTAATAGGAACAAAATCAGTACAAGTATACTTGCCTGTAATAGTGTTTGATAGTTTCTCTTCAGTAAAATTGAATACTCGGTTAGAACTGTTAGTTACAACAACTGTTGCACCAGAAACTTTCGGAATTACATTCTGATAATATCCAGTAGTTGTTGATAGTTTTATAGTTTGTAAATTACCAGTTGTTCCTTTTTGCCAATCTATAGAGGCTTCAATAACCAATCTAGGCGCCGCTGTTGATAAATCGACATCGATAACTTCTTCACAGCCAAAAAGTAGAATTGCCATTAAAAATATTGATATTTTTTTCATTTTATTTAGAATTTAAAGTTATAAGTTATACCTGGAACTGCACCAAAAACAGAAAATCTTACAGCTTCATTAGTCCCAGTATCTGCATTTTGTCTAAAATTTATTGCAGCGGCATTTTGTCTATTGTATATATTGTATATGCTAAAGATCCATTCACCTTGCCAACCTCTTTGTTTGTTTGGTTTTGGAGTATAAGTTGCTGAGACATCTAAATGATGATAGAGTGGGAGTCTATTTTCATTACGAAGACCAAAGCTTGGAATATTTAAGTCACCATATTGATATTGTCCGTCGGGAAATGTAACAGGTTGACCCGATTGTAAACTAAATACAGAACTAAAACTCCACTTGTCATTTTTTTTATAAATGCCAGTTACCGATAAGTTATGAAGTTTGTCATAAGCTGATTTATACCAATTCCCATCATTTATTCCGGTTTCTGTTGACGTTCTTCCTGGTGTTCGTTGCTCTGATTTAGATAGAGTATATGAAACCCAGCCAGTTAGTTTACCACTATTTTTTCTTAACATCATTTCTAAGCCATAAGACCTGCCTTCTCCGTTTAAAATAGCTTGCTCAATTGCTGTGTTAGCAATTAATTGCGCTCCATCAATATAGTCAACACGGTTTTTTATTTTTTTATAAAACGTTTCAATTTCCAATGAGTATCTATCATCTCTAAAGTTTCTAAAATATCCTAATGCTACTTGATCTAAAATTTGTGGCTTAAAAAAATTATCACTTGGAGCCCAAATATCTAATGGTGTTGGAGATTGTGTGTTTGAAACTAGATGTAGGTATTGAGCCATTCTGTTGTAGCTTAATTTAACAGATTGATCATCATTAAACGCATAGGATAGCGCTAAACGAGGTTCGAGATTGTCAAAACTTGCAATTGTTTCATTTTTTCCATAACTTTTAACATCAATAGGTCTTCCTTTCTCGTAAATATTGAAAGTAGGATTGAATACCACGGCTTGATTATTATCATATATATTTACATCTTGTTTGCCTAATCTATAAAACATACTATATCTTATCCCATAATTTATAGCTAGTTTTTCTGAAATCTTTTGATCAACATCTAAATATAATGAAGGTTCAAAAGCAAACTTTTTATCTAATTGCCTTCTAACAATTCCTAGAACAGAGCCTGTAGGTTCTATTAAACCGGGATCAAAATTGTAATATTGTGTGTTTATACCATAAGTCAATTTGGTTGCGTTACCTAGATAATGTTTAAAATCGTACTTTAGGTTAAAATTTTGAATTCCACTTTCCCAATTAAAGCCAAGAATTGCGAATTTTAATCCATAGTTATAATCACTATATATCATCGATAGATTTGAGAAGAGCTTATCAGAAAAAAGGTGATTCCATCTTAAATTGACAAATGAATTGCCATACGTGTTTAAAAACGCATCATTTAAGTCGAATGAATCCCTACCAAAATATCCTGAAAGAAATAGCTTGTTTTTTTCATTCAGATTATAATTTATTTTGGTATTTAAATCATAGAAAGATGCCGAATTTTTATTATCTGAAAGTTTTAAAAGCAAATGTCCATAAGAGGCTCTACCTGCAATTAAAAATGAACCTTTTCCTTTTTGGATTGGCCCTTCAGCCATTAATCGACTTGAGATTATACCAATGCCCCCATTATACTTATATTTATCTTTGTTCCCTTCTTTTTGATAAATATCCAATACAGAAGAAAGTCTTCCTCCAAAACGGGCGGGTATACCACCCTTATAAAGTTTTAAATCTTTAATAGCATCAGAATTAAAAACCGAGAAAAATCCAAATAAGTGAGAAGAATTATAAACAGTTGCTTCATCAAGTAAAATTAAGTTTTGATCTGCGCTACCACCTCTAACATTAAATCCAGATTGCCCTTCGCCCGAATTTGTTACACCCGGTAATTGAAGTATTGATTTTATGATATCGACTTCACCTAAAACAACAGGTATTTTTTTTAGAGTTTGAATGGATAGTTTATTGACACTCATTTCTGTACTTTTAATATCTGCTTTTTTCTTATTGCTTGAAATTATTACTTCTTCTAAAGATTTTCCATTTTCTAAAAGTGAAAAGTCTCGTTTTATGCTTTTTGCTATATCTAATGTTTCTACAATAGATTCAAACCCTAGATAGCTTATTTTTAAGGTGTAATTACCAGAAGGAACTGTTAAAGAATAAAATCCATATTCATTTGTTGTAGTTCCGGTCTTTAGTTCTTCAATAATGATATTAACACCTATGAGGGTTTCTGTTGATTTACCGTCTTTTATTGTGCCGCTTATTGTTACTTTTTGTGCATATGAGATTGTCGTTAGAAAGAATATTAGTACAACTATTCTTAGCCTTGTTTTTTTTACTAATTGCATTTTATTTATTATGTTAAATTGTTAAGATTTCAGATTGTTTGTATGTAAGTTAATTTAGTTCTGTTTCAGTTCTTTGGATAATAAAGTAAGCCACGATTAAGTTTGGTAACCAGCATAACCAAGCCACAATAGAATAAGCAGTTATAAAATCCTTGAAGATAAATTCCAAAATAGGAATCCATATTCTCAAAGTAACTCCCGAAAAACAAGCGGCATAACTATAAATCATTATTTTTTTATGTTTTTCATACTCTTCACTTTTAATATAAACAAAGCCCATAGAAGTGGTGTATAACCAAATAATACCTAAGAGCATAAATCCGATAAATGCGATCATATCTCCAGTAGCAGTAATGCTAATGCAAATACTTGCAAATGAACTGATTAATGCAGAGACAATGTAGATTTTCCCTATCATTATATGAGAATTTAATCTTACTATGTAAAACTTCTTAATGAACTGTAACCAACCAATTGATAAAGCTATAGCCGCAAAAACTATATGTATATGAAAACCTAGAGTCCAAATTCTATTTGATAAAAGAGCACTCTCTTTAAATTTAATAATGCCAAAATCAATATTGTTAGAATAGTACACAAATGGTACAATACCTATTATAGTCGCAAAAAATCCAAGTAATATGAAGCTAATTTTATGTTTCATAATGGTATTACAGTTTTCGATTAATCCCAAGCTGCATATAATAAGGGAAATTTGGAGTTGTTTTAAAGTCTTGGGTAATCAAACTTCCTATTTTTAGGTTCATATCATTACGACCAAAAGAATAACCAGATTGAATGCCATAAAAGTAATTACCCCCACTTGGGATATACCAACCATTTTTTATTTCGGGGTAATATTCTTTCATAATGTCACTATGTTTGATATTTGTTACAATTGCTTTATCAAAACCAAATTCTCCTGCAACATACCATTCCGACTTGTAGTATCCTGAAATTGCTGAAAACTCACTGCCAAAGTTTAAGAATCTCGCATTATCATTTTCAAAACGTCTTAAAATACCATTTGCTTTAATTGTTGTTGAGAATTCTCCAATTTTGAGTACTTCTATTTGTATTCCTAATTTGGTTTTAAAATCATCAATCACTTTTTCTCCAAATGGAATTGAGAATTCAGTATTTAAGACTATGGGGAGCTTAGTGTTTAATTGATAGCCATATCCTAGACCTATCACTGCACCGTAATCTAATCCTACATTTAAACTTATAATGTGTTTTTGTAGCTTTGATAAGCTTCTCCAATTTATATTTTGAGAAAAGGTATTTGTTACTATTAAAAAAAAAGAGATTGTTAAAAATTTGATTTTCATTTTAAAAGTTTTATAGTGAATTTAGATATGCTAATACCTTCGGATAAACACTATTCCATTTGAAATAGATCATTTCGTGTCCAGTACCATTAATTTTTTCAATTTGATGAGATGGAAAATAGTTTGCCTCTTTTTGGGCTACTGAAAAGTCATAAGCTTTATTATTTTCGCTATATAGGATCAAAACCTTTTTTTTATATTGGCTTAAGTTTGTAGTAAAATCATAACCCTCTTCTTCTGCAATATCAACTAAGCTATTGAGAGTTACGGCACCATATCTCCAAAATGGAGAAGGACCTTCAACCCCTTCCATATTATCCTTTGCATAAGAAAACGATGATTGAACTGCAAGTTTGTAATCAAGTATCTGATGTTGATTTTCTGCTCCTGTTAAGAATTGATCTAAAAACAAAGCATCATTACTGGCCTCAGCAAAGAATTCAAGCTTCTTGCTTTTTTTGTTATATTCTTTGAGATCATTCCATTTTAACCCACCCGCTTCAGCTAAAATTGCACCCGCTATTTTAGTTGGATATTTATTAATGAAAGCGGAAGCAAGAATACCACCCCAAGAATGTCCAAGCAAAAACACTTTTTGATTTGGAGAAGATTTATAGTGGTTAATCACTGCATCCAAATCATCTAAAATTAATCCTATAGAATATCTGTTTTTATCCTCTCTTCTAGATAAACCTGAACCTCTCTGGTCATAAAAAACAACAAAGTATCCATTATCAGCCAATTGTTTAACACTGAGTGCGTTTCTATAATCAGCACCTGGTCCACCATGTAAAAAAACTACCATAGAATTGTTTGGATTTCCAAATGTTTCCGCATGTAACATAGTACCATTTACAAAAATGAAAGGTAATGTAACATCTTGATCAACAGTTTTAGGAACTAAAGCACCTAGGTCACTTGGATCAATTTCAGTACAAGAAAATTGAGAAGCTGCAATTATTAAATAAAAAGCTCTTTTTAAATTAGATTTTAACTTCATGATTAAATATGATTTTATGTGGCAAATATTTGTCAATCAATTTTGTTTTATCGACCTAGCTTGTAAGTAGCTACCAATATTTTTGCTTTTCCCTTTAAACATAGGGTATCATACTATTTAAATTTGTTTAATACCATGTGCAGACATCCCTTTTTATTAACCTAAAATAGAAGATACTATAGACCTTCCTTGTAAGTAAAGACTAATAAAGTATGAAATAGAAATTCTAAGCTTAGTATTTAAGCAAAAAGGATTCTTTAATTTTTAATTTTTTTTGAAGAAATATAAATAGGTGAAGGTTTGAATTCATACAAAAAAATCAGATAGTAGTGCAACAATAGCATTTTTTACTTTTCATTATTGGGATATTTACAATGCTATCCATTTAAGGTATGTGGTCAAGAATAGTTGGTGAATTTTTATTTAGGTTGCTTATATTTCTACATCAAATTGAAGTGGAAGTTGAGACATCTTAAAACAAAATATCTTTATAGGGCAAAACAAACACTGTTTGTGAAATTAGGTTTCACTAGGACTAAATAGATGGTGTAGATTGTACTCAATTCTACAATATGGCCTTTGTGCAGTATTCTAAAAAAATGCTTCAAAGCACCCTTATGATGATCTATTTTAAGCAAACTTCTATTGAAAACATCTTTATGTGTTATCCAATTTTTGGTCATATCTTTTTGTTGAAATCACAAACATGTTTAAAGTATAAAGCAAACAATTTCTATGCTATTTTCATCTTAATCTTTGCTTAATTGCAGTAATTTCGATTAACTAGTCTCAATATATTCAATAGTTTGATCAGTAATTTTTAATCTTTTGTAAATAAAAAAAGTTTATTGAAACGAATTCAATAAACTTTCTTAAACTTTATTTCTATCAATGACTCAAGTAGTTCTTAACAACAATTTTATCTGTTCACCTTTTTTGAATTATGCAAATTTAAATTGTTTTCTTTAAATATTCAGACGGAGTCAGATTAGTTACTTTCTTGAAGTATTTATTAAAGGAAGATTTTGAATTAAAGCCACATTCAAAAGCAAGTGATAAAATTGTAAATTTTTTATTTTCGGAAATTGAAATCAACTCTATAAAATGGTCAATTCTTTTGGAATTTATGTAATCATAAAAATTTTTATCTTCAAAAGTATTAATCACTTGTGATAAATTATTAGGATGAACCTCTAGTATTTCAGCTAATTCTACTAGGGTTAGTTCTGGATTTGTGTATAACTTTTCATCTTCTACTTTCTTAGTAAGTAATTCGTGGATTTTTAAAGACGTTTCTTTATTCAAACCAGATTTTACATACTTTGATGATTTATTCTCGTCAACAATGATTTTTTTTGAAAATTTTAAATCTGAAAAAATTTCCTTGGAATTGTCATCTGTTTTATTAATTAGTGTTTTTGTGCTAAAAACACCTACTTGGTTAATTCCAAAATAACCAATAAAAATCACAAATAAAACTACTGATGAAAATAATAATTCTTCACTGCCAAAAAAAACAAATAACCAAATGATACCAATACCATATATTAAATATTGCAACCAATTTAAATTGATTTTCTCTGAATATGAAAATTGGTTTACAATATTTTTTTTGTGTTTTTTGAGTAAGATCAATGACCAAATAATATAAATTATACCAGAACAAATAACTGCTATAAAATTTAAAAGGGTCAATGTTTCGAAACCAAGCCCATCATTCCTATAAATTAAAATTTTCGTTTCGTTAGGTAATCGAAAGAAGTTTATGAATGATAAAAAGGAAATTAACACAGGTAAAAAATGAAGTAAACTTATCTTCCATTTTTGGGATTGATTGGTAACAGATGCTGTGTATAGATATAAAAAAGGTCCGTGTACTAAAGGTAGTGGAATACTCAAGCCTAAAAGAGAAGGATATAGTGTGTATTTTCCGCTAAAATAAAGATAGTACAAAAAAAGATGAATCCCCAAACCAATTAACCAAGCTGATAAAATCTTATCAGCATTTGTTTTATGACCTTTACTCAACAAAATGAAAGCTAGAAAGAATGTGATAATGATTCCAATAAGATAAAGCATAAGTTGAAATGTTTTCTGACGAATATTTTGCTGTAAAAATAGTCATTTTAACTATTCATTAGGGGTTGTTGTTTATGATTTTTGTTTTGATAACTATAGTAGATGCTTACGGAATCTTGTGGAAAGTGGATTTTGAACGGTAGCAGATTAGGATGGTTCGACTTAGAGTGCACTCGCTTGGTGAATATTCATTTGCTTTTGCTAAGTCAATTTGATTTTTTTTTTATATAAATTGTTTTATCATTAAGTTATTGTATCCTATGCTTTTGGCGCTATATTAGGTAAAAAGTTATTAAAACAAAGATATTTACCATACTTTACGTTTCTTTCCATAGAAATACCTCCAAATAGTGTCTATTTTTTTGGGGCTTTTTTCGTGTTTGATAATTACTATAGAGGGTTTTGTTTTTGTTTCAAATGAAATACCCAGCTTTTATTGGTTCGTAGCTATTGGTTTGTCGTTTCGGCTCCATTCGCTCCAAGAGCCCACATACAATTTAGGAGTAGCAAAACCAGCATGATGTATGGCCAATAAAGTATGGCAAGCTGTAATGCCCGACCCACAATGCACAATGGTGTTTTCTGTAGAAGATTCGGCAAGGATAGGGCTGTATTTTTCTTTTAAAACTTCTGGTGGCAAAAATAAACCGTTCTCATCTAGGTTTTGAGTAAAAGGAACGTTGATGGCTCCCGGAATATGACCTGCAATTAAGTCAATGGGCTCGCTTTCTCCGTTATAACGAAAAGGTTCTCTCACATCGATTACAGTATGTGAAGGAAGTTTCGCTATTTTTTCGACTTCATCAATTGAAGCTAAAGGCCATTGCCAAGTTGTACAAGAATATTTTTCTTTTTTTGCTGTAGAAACTGCTTCTGAATTTACCGGGAACCCTATTTTCTCTGCTGCTTGAATGCCACCATTAAGCACTTGTACTTTTTCGTGACCAATAGCGCGTAGCATCCACCAAAAGCGAGCGGCGGCATTTGCTCCATTTTTATCATCGTAAACTACTACCCAAGTTTGAGGAGTAATCCCTAAATCGCCCAAAGTTTTTGAAAAATCTTCAATGCTAGGCAATGGATGTCTTCCTCCAATAGCAACATCGGTTTCGATAGTGGCCAATTGTGTATTTGCATCTACAAATATGGCTCCTTCCAAATGTTTGTTTTCGTAATTAAGTCTGGTGTTTGGACCATTACTAGCATCTACTAAAAGGATATTTTCTGTTTTGTAAATGGCTAGTAATTCTGTTGCGTTTATAATTGCGGATAGTGGCATGTTTAGTTTTTACTTGGTTTCAAAGGATTTTTTTAAGCTATAGTACAATAACATTCCTGTAATTTCATTGGTATAGTTAATCGAGGCACTAAACAAATGATCATTGATGAAAGAGTTGTATATTTCTTGAGTCAATATAAGTCTATCATTCTTGGCATTGTACAGTCTAATCGTTATTTTGTAAAATTGGCGTGGTCCTAGGTATAAATTTGAAGCTTTAATCTCGGATTTAAGCTCTTTTATTTTAGTATAAGTATTGGTTAATAATTGAAACGAAAAATTCTTATGCTCTTCTAAAGTTACTTTTTTATCACCTTTTAGTGCCTCGTAACTCGAACTGAAATAATTGTATTTGTTCCTTTCAAAACCAATTAAATGTGGCGGATGAGGATTAATTTTTGTTGCTTCGGGATTGTTATTATTGATAAAAGTATACCCTTTTTTTTCGAGTTCATCTATTTTTGAGGATTCGGTTACTATAAATCCTTCAGGAATAGCAATTTTCCAATCGAATAGATTGCAGGTGAATATGTTGTTTTCGATTTTTCCATTGGCAACTTCTTCTATAATGATGCTTTCTGGATCAATATTTACTACCTTCTCTTGTGAGTATAAAAAGGTAGAGAAACAAATAAAAAATACAAGAATGAGACTATTCTTCATTCGCAATAGCTTTCAAATTAATAATAGCATCTCCAGTAAGATCAGCGACATGTTTGGTAATTTTTTCTATATCCCAATCCCACCACTTAAGTTCTAAAAGGGTTTCAATTTTTTCATCTGAGAACCTTTTTTTAATCACTTTTGAGGGGTTACCACCAACAATTGAGTATGGAGGAACATTTTTGGTTACCGTGGTGTTAGCAGCAATTATTGCGCCGTCACCAATTGTTATTCCTGGTAAAATTGTAACGTTGTAACCAATCCAAACATCGTTGCCTACTATTGTATTTCCTTTGTTGGGATATTGTTTGTCTTTCATGGCTTCTTTCCAATCATGACCAAATATGGCAAAGGGATATGAGCTTATGCTTTGGGTTAAATGATTGGCACCATTCATTATAAAAGTGACATCAGAAGCAATCATACAAAACTTACCAATGATCAATTGATCTCCAATAAAATCAAAATGATATTTTACATTTTTTTCAAAATTAGCCACATCTTCAAAATCATCATAATAGGTATAATCTCCCACAATGATATTGGGATTGGTGATGATGTTTTTTAAAAAACACAACCTATTATAGTTTTCGAGAGGGAATTTTTGATCTTTATTGGGATACTGCATATTTGTCAAGGATATTCCTTTTAATAATTAAACTTATTTGAGGTTTTTTTTGAAAAAATCAATGGTTCTTGTCCAGGCTAGAGTGGCCGCTTTTTCATCATATCTTGGCGTAGTATTGTTGTGAAAACCATGATTTACCTCCGGATAAAAATAAGCAGTATAATCGACTTTGTTTTGTTTTAAAATGGTTTCATAGGCCGGCCAGCCTTCATTTACTCGAGTATCTAAGCCTGCATATTGTATCAAAAGCGGTGCTTTTATTTTAGCAGCATCTTCTGCGCTAGGTTGACCACCATAAAACGGAACTGCTGCGCCTAATTTTGGAATTCGAACCGCCATCATATTGGCAATCCATCCGCCAAAGCAAAATCCTACCACTCCCACATGGCCATTACAATCTTTGTGATCTTTTAAGAAGTCATAGGCAGCAATGAAATCTTCTAGCATTTCTTCACGGGTGCGCTTTTTTTGTAATTCACGACCTGCATCATCGTTTCCGGGATACCCACCCAATGGACTCAAAGCATCTGGAGCTAAAGTAATAAAGTCTTCTAGAGCCCCTCTTCTTCCAACATCTTCAATATAGGGGTTTAATCCTCTGTTTTCATGAACAACAATAATACCCGGAAGTTTTTTCTTTTTGTCTGTTGGTTTTGAAAGTAATCCTTTGATCGTTCCTCCTCCTTTTGGAGAAGGGTAGCTAATCATTTCGGATTGTAATCTTGGGTCATCTGAGGCTATAGTTTGAGTGTCCTTATAATTTGGGGTCATGAAATTTAATAGCGTAGGAACGGTCAAACTTCCCACTGCAAAAAGCGATAATTTTTCAATAAATTGCCTTCTTTCTATTTTGTTATGAGCATAGTCATCATATAAATCAAAAACTTCTTGGCTAATGTCGGCTTTGGTAATTTCTTTCATGCTGGGTCGTTTTTTGGTTAGTATATGGTTTTATTTGTTGAGTAATAAATCTATGACTCCTAGTGCTAAGGCGGCTCCAATATTATTGGTTCCATAAGGATTGAAGGAATCTATTTTTGTGCCGCTGAAATTCATTCTGTTTTCAGGAATATAAAATGACTTACTGTATTTTGCTTCTTGATTTTTTAAATAAAAACTATCGTTCAAACCGCTGGTGGGATTATACACATTCAACGAATAGGGTCTACTATGCGTTTTGAAACTAAAATTAGGATAAGTAAATTGGATGCTGTTGTAATTTGAAAATGCCAATTTAGGTTGAAAAGATGCTACAGGAATAGGCATTTTGAGCTGCTGAGCATTCATTTGAAAAGTAGCAAATGCAATTATGAAAAATAGTGTTCTCATAGATAGAAGGTTTTAGCACATAAAAATAACTTTTTTTTCGCTTACTTAATGTGTGATTATAAATTCTAGCGTTATTTAGTTATTTTTATTGCATTAAAAATAACTAAAATACTGTTTTTGGTATTTAATCATCAAACTTTATGGCACTTTTTCAACGATTGAATTCCAAATTAACACCCATTATCAATACTGGATTTGGGACTAATGCCACTGTGAACGGAAAACGCTTTTTGGACAAGGAGGGTAGTTCTAGGGTGAAACGCTTAGGCTTGACTTTTTTTGAAAGAAATAGTTGGTACCATACGCTTTTGGATTTGCCTACTTGGAAGTTTTTGGGTTTGTTGTTGTTGTTTTACATAGGGATTAATTTTGTTTTTGCTTGTTTGTATTTCGCTATTGGCATTGAGCACTTGAATGGGATAGAGACTACTCAAAGTCAATGGGAGCAGTTTGGACAAGCTTATTTTTTTAGTGCTCAAACCTTTACAACTGTAGGATATGGTCATATAAGTCCAGTTGGTTTTTTAACCAGTTCGCTCTCTGCAGCCGAAGCTTTAATTGGTCTACTAAGTTTTGCGATTGCTACAGGTTTGTTTTTCGGACGTTTTAGCAAGCCTAGAGTATATCTGAAGTTTTCGGAAAATGCGATTATAGCGCCTTATCAAGGTGGAACTGCATTAATGTTCAGAATGGCACCCTACAAAAACACTAATTATTTGGATACAGAAGTCAACGCTACATTTGGTTTGAGCATCGAAGAAAACGGCGTATTTACAAATAAGTTTTATACGTTAGATTTAGAAATCAGTAAAGTGAATACCCTAATGCTAAGTTGGACAATTGTGCATCCCATTACCGAAAAAAGCCCATTTTATCAATTTACTGCCCAAGATTTCGAAACCTTACATGGTGAAATATTAGTTTTTATTAAAACTTTTGATGATATGTACAGCACAACGGTTGCCACAAGAACTTCTTATATTTTTAGTGAAGTTGTCTATGGCGCCAAGTTTAAATCAATGTTTGAAAGTAGTACAAAACACTCGCATACTTTAATACATTTGGATCAACTTAATGATTTTGAAAAAGTGATGTTATAATTTTTATTTTCCATTGTTTATCGAAAAAAATATTTTACTTTTGTTTAATAAATTTTAAAAAACAATGAACAATATTAAAAATGTATTCAGCATCAAAGACCTAGAGAATCTCTCGGGGATTAAAGCACATACGATTCGTATCTGGGAAAAACGATACAATGTTTTGCAACCCATGCGAACGGATACTAATATTCGTTTATATGATCTTCATAGTTTACAAAAATTGTTAAACATCACGTTGCTCCATGATTATGGGTACAAGATTTCCAAAATAGCAACCTATTCTGAAGAAAAAATTCCATCCTTAGTTCGTGAAATTATCACTACTAAAAACGCAAATAATCATGCCATAAGTGATTTTAAAATGGCTATGATGAATTTTGACCAAGACTTGTTTTTTAAAACCTATGATTGGTTGATTGCCAAAAAAACATTCAAAGAGGTTTTTATGCAGGTTTTTGTTCCATTGATGAATGAATTGGGATTGTTATGGCAAACCGATACAATTACTCCAGCGCATGAGCACTTTATAAGTTATTTGATCAAACAAAAATTATTGGTTAATATAGAAAATCTGCAAGTACAGCCAATACAGCATCATGACAAAGTGTTTGTTTTGTCTTTGCCGATGAATGAGATACATGAATTAGGCTTGATGTATTTGCATTACGAAATTTTGTTGCTAGGCTACAAAACGGTTTATTTGGGGGAGAGTATGCCAATTGATAACTTAAAAGTGTTGAAAAACAATTTTGGTCCAATTGTCTACGTTACTTATATGACGGTTCAGCCCGATCGTGAAGCTATTGATAATTATATTGATACGATGGAATCTGAATTGTTGGGTGATGGCACGCAATTGTGGTTTATTGGTCGTTTAGTAGAAAACATCAATAAAGAAAAAATTTCTGAAGAGACTAGAGTTTTCGGATCAATAACAGAATTGGTAGATGCCATTTAGTACTCTTAATTAACGCCCCTTTCTAAAATAATGAAAAAAATTACGATTATAGGCTCAGGTTTTTCTGCTTTATCCGCCTCTTGTTATTTGGCTAAAAGCGGCCACGATGTTACTATTTTTGAGAAAAATGCAACAATTGGCGGAAGAGCAAGGCAGATGAAATCTGCTGGTTTTACTTTTGATATGGGTCCGAGTTGGTACTGGATGCCCGATATTTTTGAACGCTTTTTTGCTGATTTTAATAAAAAACCAAGTGACTATTACGAGCTAATTAAGCTCTCACCAGCATATCGTGTATATTTTGGTGTAGATGATTTTATAGCCATTGCAGATAATCTTGACGAAATTGTAGCGACTTTTGAAAATATCGAAAAAGGAAGTGGTAAAGTCCTTAGAGTTTTTATGGCCGAAGCGCAAAGCAATTATGATATTGCCATCAAGGATTTGGTGTATCGACCTGGCGTTTCTCCGTTAGAATTAGTGACAACAAAAACAGCCCAAAAAGTTGGTCAGTTTTTTAGCAATATCAGTCGTGATGTTCGCAAAAAGTTTACCAATCCAAGATTGATTCAGATTCTTGAATTTCCAGTCTTGTTTCTTGGAGCCAAACCTTCGGACACACCTTCGTTTTATAGTTTTATGAACTATGCCGACTTTGGTTTAGGCACTTGGCATCCCAAAACAGGAATGTTTGATGTGGTTTTAGCAATGGAAAGTTTGGCTAGGGAGTTGGGAGTTAAATTTGTTACCAATGCAGCTATCGAAAAAATTGTAGTAGAAAACAAAACTGCAAAATCTGTGGTTATTAACGGACAAAAGATTACTTCTGATGTAGTGTTGAGCGGTGCCGATTATCATCATACAGAAACTTTATTGGATAAAGAGCATCGAGCGTACTCAGAAGCGTATTGGGAAAGTCGCGTTTTTGCACCTTCTTCATTACTCTTTTATGTAGGTTTTGATAAAAAAATAGAAAATATTTCTCATCACGCTTTATTTTTTGATGTTGATTTTTACCAACATGCCAAAGATATTTACGATGAACCACAGTGGCCAAAAGAACCGTTGTTTTATGCTAATTTCCCCTCTCTTACTGACCCAACTGCAGCACCAGAAGGTATGGAGTCTGCTTTCTTTTTGGTGCCTTTAGCTCCAGGAATTAATGATAGCGAAGCGTTGAGAGAACAGTATTTTGATAAAATAATTGCTCGTTTTGAGCAACTTACACAACAAACTGTGAAAAATAATATTATATTTAAACAATCATTCTGTAAAAATGATTTTGTTTCTGAATATAATTCATACAAAGGAAATGCCTATGGTATGGCCAATACCCTACTCCAAACGGCTTTTTTGAGACCAAAATTGAAAAGTAAAAAAGTAAACAATTTATATTTCACTGGACAATTAACAGTGCCAGGACCAGGCGTTCCACCTGCATTAATTTCAGGAAAGTTAGTATCAGAGTTAATTAATAAAAAATTTTCAGAAGCGTAAATTATGAAGCAATTATTTGATGATGTATCTTTTAAGTGTAGTAAGTTAGTTACCAAAAGCTATAGTACTTCTTTCTCTTTGGCCGTAAAAATGCTGGCACCAAGTATTCGAGAAGACATCTATAATATATATGGTTTTGTCCGCTTTGCTGACGAAATCGTAGACTCTTTTCACGGATATCAAAAAGAACAATTGATTCAAGATTTTGAAACCGATTATTACAAGGCATTGGCTTCAGGAATTAGTTTGAATCCTATCCTGAATGCCTTTCAAATCACTGTAAAAAAGAATAATATTTCTGATGATTTGGTGCAAGCTTTTCTAAAAAGTATGAAAATGGACTTGGTAAAATCAGAGTATAACACCAAGGCGGAATACGATGACTACATCTACGGTTCAGCGGATGTGGTGGGTTTAATGTGTCTTAAGGTTTTTGTTCAAGGAAATCAAGAAAAATACGATGCCCTCAAAGACGAAGCGATGCGCTTAGGTTCTGCTTTTCAAAAAGTGAATTTCTTGAGAGATTTAAGAGACGATAACTTAGTACTAAATCGCAATTACTTTCCAGGTGTAGACTTAAAATCCTTTGACGAGGAAGCCAAAAAAGCAATTATTGCTGAGATTCAAGAAGACTTTAGAGTAGCTCACGAAGGCATCAAAAAATTACCGCTCGAAGCTAAGTTCGGGGTATATACAGCCTATGTATATTACAAAAAATTACTTCGAAAACTCGAAAACACGCCTTGTCACAAAATTGGAACGGCCAGAATTCGAGTGTCAAACTATTCAAAAGCTGGATTATTAGCCCAGTCATTTGTAACCTACAAGTTGCGACTGGTATAAGCAAATGAGTAACTAATTCAAAAAACAAATAAGTAATATGCTTAATTTTTTCATTTTTCTAGGAGTTTTTCTTTTCATGGAATGTGTCACTTGGTGCACCCATAAATTTGTGATGCATGGTTTGATGTGGTATTTTCATGCCGATCATCATCAACCGAAATATGCTAACGTGTTCGAACGTAACGATATTTTCTTTGTCATCTTTGCCATTCCTAGTATTCTTCTTTTTTATTATGGCGTTGAGGGCGGACTTAATTACAAGTTCTTCATCGGTTTGGGCATTCTCTTTTATGGTATCTGCTATTTTTTAATCCACGATGTTTTGATACATCAACGTTTCAAATGGTTCAAAAACACTAACAATAAGTATTTAATTGGACTCAGAAAAGCACACAAAGTACACCACAAACATTTAGGCAAAGAACATGGCGAATGTTTCGGAATGCTATTCGTTCCGTTCAAATATTATAAAATGTAGTTTTTGGGCGTGCCCCCCGAAACACGAATATACTAACGACACGATTCTCCAATCGGGGGTCGGGTCATTCATTCCCGCTTTGTTGCAGTGGCCTTTATCGCCACTACAACAAGAGCTCCATTACTACCCCTCACGCAGGGAAATCAACATCATTTATCGTACATATTATGAAAGTATATAAATTAGAAACCGTGCAACACGTCAACGCAACACTTGACGATTGTTGGGCTTTTTTTTCCAGTCCACAAAATCTACAAAAAATTACGCCTTTGGATATGGGGTTTCAAATCGTAGATTTCGACGGAAGAACCGCCTATCCTGGTCAAGTGATACAATACAAAGTATCGCCTTTGGCGGGAATAAAACTCGGTTGGATGACCATCATTACAGCCGTTAAAGACAAAAGCTATTTTATAGACGAGCAGCGATTTGGACCTTATACTTTGTGGCACCACAAACATTTTTTTGAAGCCACCGAAAACGGTGTAAAAATGACTGATGTAGTACATTATGCACTTCCCCTAGGTTTCCTTGGGCGAATCATGAACACATTAGTAGTCAAAAGTAAACTAAACGAGATATTTTCTTATCGCGAAAAAGCCGTTGACACCCTTTTTAATTCTAAAAAATGAAACCCACTCCCATAACGTTATTTTGGTTCCGTCGCGATTTGCGGTTAGAAGATAATGTAGGCTTGTATCAGGCGTTACAAAGTCCCTATCCTGTAGTGCCTCTTTTCATTTTTGATGATGCCATTTTGGAGCATTTGCCTAAAGACGATGCTAGAGTCACTTTTATCTATGAATCACTTTCGAAAATCAACGAAAAATTAGCCGAATTTGGGAGTTCTCTTTTAGTAAAAAAAGGAAAAACACAAGAAGTTTGGAAACAATTGATGAATGAATTTGATATCAAAGAAGTCTTTTACAATAAAGATTACGAACCCTATGCTATAAAAAGAGACCAACAGATAACCGAATTGTTAGCTCAAAATGGCGTAAAAGTTCAGGCGTTCAAAGACCAAGTCATTTTTGAAGAAGCCGAAATTACCAAAGCCGACGGTTTGCCTTATACCGTTTACACGCCTTATAAAAACAAATGGTTAGAAAAATACAAAACGATAGCACCCGTTGCGGAGCACGATACGACAGTTTTTTCAGAAAATTGGTTGGCTAGTTCCTTCGTATTTCCTTCCTTGTCTGCTATTGGTTTTGAAACCAGTACCATCAAAGTCAAACCCCACAATTTGACTAAAATTGCAAATTATCACGAAACGCGTGATTTTCCAGCTTTAGATACTACCTCTTATTTGTCCCCACATTTGCGATTTGGCACTGTTAGTGTTCGAAAATTAGTGAATTGGGCAGCGCGTAAAAATGATGTTTTCTTGAGCGAGCTCATTTGGAGAGAATTTTTTATGCAAATCTTGTATCATTTCCCCAAAGTAGTCCAACACAATTTTAAATCGGCATACGACGGTATAGAATGGCGCAATGACGAAGCTGATTTTCAAAGGTGGTGTTCAGGAAATACAGGCTATCCTATGGTGGATGCAGGTATGCGAGAACTCAATGCCACGGGTTATATGCACAATAGAGTACGTATGGTGGTGGCTAGTTTCTTGTGTAAACATTTATTATTGCCGTGGCAATGGGGCGAAGCCTATTTTGCTCAAAAACTCTTAGACTATGATTTGTCTGCCAATGTGGGCAATTGGCAATGGGCAGCAGGAACGGGTTGCGATGCCGCTCCTTATTTTAGAGTGTTCAATCCCGAAATTCAATTGCAAAAATTTGACGCCAAAGGCCACTACATCCGAAAATGGATTCCTGAATTTGATTTAGGTTACGGTGCACCTATGGTCGAACACGCTATGGCAAGAGACCGCGCCATCGCTACTTATAAAGCAGGGATTTTGAAATAAGCAATTGCATATTTTGTACTTTTACAAAAAACTCCAAAAATGAAAATCTATATCAAAAATATGGTGTGCCATCGTTGTATTATGGTGGTGCAATCCGAGTTGGAAAAGAGTGGATTTACGCCACTTTCCGTATCTCTTGGTGAAGTAGTTTTTGAAAAGGAACTTGCTGTAAGTGACCAAGAGAGTATAGCTAAAATACTTCAAAATGTTGGTTTTGAAATCATAGAAGACCAAAAAAAGCAAGGCGTTGAAAAAGTGAAAAACTTGATTATTGATTTGATTCAAAATCATAATTCGGTACTCAAAAATACCCTTTCCGACTATTTAAGTACCCAATTGGATTGTGATTATAAATCCATTACTACTTTGTTTACCGAACTCGAAGGTACTACGATTGAGAAATATTTCATCGCACAAAAGATAGAGAAAGTCAAAGAGTTATTAGTGTACAACGAATTGACTTTGAGTGAAATTGCATTCCAGTTGCAGTATTCCAGCGTGGCCCATTTGAGCAATCAATTCAAAAGTGTAACGGGATTAACACCAAGTTATTTCAAAAACCTTCGCTCTGAAAGACGCATTCCCATAGACCAAGTGAAAGCATAATCTTGATTGTTCACTTTCCGAAATTGTTGTAATTCTTTTGGATAATTGTGTAATACTTCTCATTTAGAATACGTCTAATTTTGTACTGTAATTTAAAACAGTATACTATGAAAACTACTATAAAGAGACAAATTCCTGTTTTACAAATGGGATGTGCGTCTTGCGCCAATAGAATCGCTACTACGGTTCAAGCCTTAAATGGGATTGTTTCAGCCGAAGTTAATTATGCTTCGGCGATGCTTTCCCTTGAGTTTCTTCCAAAAATCATTACCCTATCCAAAGTCAAAAAAGCTGTTCAAGATGCAGGCTATGATTTGTTTATTGAAGAAGAAGTCAACGAAAACAAAACCTTGTCTTTGATGCAAGAGGAAAAAATGACCACTTTAAAAATCAAGACCATTTGGGCTTTACTATTGGCTTTGCCTATTGTAATTATTGGTATTTTTTTTATGAAAATGCCCTATGCCAATGAAATTATGTGGGTGTTAGCAACTCCGGTTGTTTTCGGATTAGGAAGCAGTTTTTTTATAAATGCTTGGAAGCAAGTTCAACATCGTACAGCCAATATGGACACACTCGTGGCGCTGAGTACTGGAGTTGCGTATATATTTAGTGTTTTCAATACATTGTTTCCGGAGTATTGGCATCAAAAAGGCTTACACGGACACGTCTATTTTGAAGCAGCAGCCGTAGTGATTGCCTTTATTTTATTGGGTAAATGGTTAGAGGAAAAAGCCAAATCTAACACCTCCACCGCCATAAAAAAGTTAATACAGTTACAACCCAATACGGTTACTTTGTGGTTAGACAACGAGGAGCAAAAAGTAATTTCCATCGAACAAGTCAAAGTTGGGGATCGATTGCTGGTAAAACCTGGCGAGCGTATTGCAGTCGATGGGGTTGTGATAAGTGGCGATTCTTATGTGGATGAAAGTATGTTGAGTGGTGAACCCATTCCGGTACTCAAAAAGGCAAACGAAAAAGTTTGGGCAGGTACGTTGAATCAAAAAGGTAGTTTGGTGTTCAAAGCTGTCCAAATTGGCTCCGAAACGCTTTTGGCTCATATTATCAAAACGGTACAAGAAGCTCAGGGAAGCAAAGCCCCCGTGCAGAAAAAGGTCGATTTTATCGCTAGTATTTTTGTACCTGTGGTTATGGCAATAGCTGTTTTAGCCTTCGTTTTGTGGTGGACTTTAGGAGGAGAAAATGGCTTTACGCAAGGTATTATGGCTTTGGTCACTGTTTTAGTGATTGCTTGTCCTTGTGCCTTGGGATTGGCAACTCCAACAGCCATTATGGTTGGAGTAGGTAAGGGTGCCGAAAATGGGATTCTCATTAAAGATGCTATGAGTTTAGAATTGGCACAAAAAATAGACACCATCGTTTTAGATAAAACAGGTACTATCACCGAAGGAAAACCTAAAGTAACCGAGGAATTGTGGAGTAGCAACGATTCCAATTTACGTTCCATTTTGTTGAGTATCGAATCGCAATCGGAGCATCCTTTGGCGGAAGCCGTGGTGCAACATTTCCAAGGAGTTCCAACGGTTGCGATTACTAATTTTGAGAGTATAACAGGGCAAGGCGTTAGAGCCAAAGTAGAAGGTGAGGAGTATTTTATAGGGAATCCCTCTTTTTTAAAAGCGAACAAAATCAAAATAAACGAAGACTTTCTTCAAAATAGTACAGTTTGGGAAGCCGAAGCCAAAACCGTAATTGGCTTTGCTAATGCAACTAGCGTTTTAGCCCTCTTGGCCATTTCGGATGCGGTAAAACCAACTTCTGTGGCTGCGATTCGTGAGTTAGAACAGATGGGCATTTCCGTCTATATGCTAACGGGTGATGCTGAAAAAGCCGCACAAGCGATGGCTACACAAACTGGAATCACCCACTACAAAGGCGGGGTGTTGCCCCAACAAAAAGCCGATTTCATCAAAGAATTACAAGCTCAAGGCAAAACAGTAGCTATGGTGGGTGATGGAATTAACGACAGCACCGCATTGGCCCAAGCCGATGTCAGTATTGCTATGGGAAAAGGAAGCGCCATTGCGATGGAAGTCGCCAATATGACGCTAATGACCTCCGATTTGCATAAGATTCCACAAGCGATTCGTTTGTCTAAAGCTACTGTTGCTACGATTCACCAAAACTTATTTTGGGCTTTTATCTATAATGTGATTGGCATTCCTGTCGCGGCAGGTATTCTATTTCCGTTTAATGGATTTTTACTCAACCCAATGCTAGCGGGTGCAGCTATGGCACTGAGTAGCGTGAGTGTGGTAAGCAACAGTTTGCGATTGAAATTGAAAAAGTTGTAGGTGCAATAAACTTTTAAAAAAATAAATTCCAAATTCCAAGCGGTCGCAGTAGCCTTGGAATTTGGAATTTAAATCTTGGGATTTATCTCGAAACTTCGGGATGGGGATTTGTCAATTTCAAATTAATCTTTTTTATGTTGTTGTTCGGTATGATTTTGATTTCCATTAAGCATTGTATCTCTCTCGTTTAGTCCGTTTGACATTCCGACCATAAATGCTGTAATAATTAGAATAATTATATCAAGATCTCTTTTCCTTTTTGAAAATCATTTAATTTTATAGTTATAGCCAATCATCAGATAATATGGTATGAGTGGCGTAGTCTTGAAGTCTTGAGTTGTTACCATTCCAATATTAAATGTAAGGTCAGACTTTCTAAAGGAATAACCAGTCTGTAAACCATAATAAAAATTCCCACCAGTTGAAGGCAGGTACCAGCCATCCTCTACGCCTTGATAAATAGTTTCTTTATAAATTTGGGAATGTTTGAAATGTGTTACTACTGCTTTATCAAAACCAACTTGACCTGCTATAAACCACTTTGGTTTGAAGTACCCAAATATACCTTTCACTTCGCTTCCAAAATTCTGTAATGTTACTAATGGATTTTGATATCTGCGGTAAATTCCGTTTAGAGTTATACTGCCTTTTAGGTTGGATTGATTCAACAGTACAATCTGCCCACCAAATTTGGTTTTGAAATCATCAATAGGGTTTTCTCCAGAAGGAATTGAAAAATTTGCTTGAAGTATTATTGGGAGTTTTGAATTTAACTTGTAGGCATAACCCAATGAGTATGATAAACTATAATCCCAGCCAATACTCGCTTGTATGATGTGTTTTGAATCGTTGAGTGAGTTCAAATTAAGCGTTTGTGCTTTTATGTTATTTAAAAAACCAAAAATCACAATTGAGAATACTATTGTTTTGATAAATTTCATGTTTTTTAGTTTAAAGAGTTTAAATAATTAAGTACTACAGGATGAACTGAATTCCATTTGAAATATATCATTTCATGTCCAGTATCATCTATTTGTACTATTTCTTTGTTTGAAAAATAGGCTGATTCTTTTGTGGCGAAACGTAAACTATATGATTGATTTTTTTCCCCATACAAAAACAATACATTAGTCTGATAGGCACTTAGATTTGTTGTAAAATCAAAGCCCTCGTTTTCAGAAATGTTTGTAAATGCTTTTAGAACAGCTGCGCCATTTCTCCAAAATGGTGATGGCCCTTCGATACCTTCATCATTACCCTTTGCGTAAGAGAAGCTAGAAGCAATAGCCATTTTGTAGTCTAGTATTTCATGTTGATTTTCTCTCCCTGTTACTATTTGGTCATAATAAAGTGCATCATTAGTAATTTCGGACAATAGGTTAAGTCTTCTACTTGATTCTCCATATTCATCAAGTAATTGTTTATTAAATCCACCAGCCTCAGCAAAAATTACTCCTGCAATACGTTCTGGATATTTGTTAACATAAGCTGCTGCAAGCATTGCACCCCAAGAGTGACCAAAGAGAAATATTTTCTGGGTTGAAGATGTTCGGTAATGATTAATAACAGCAGTTAAGTCATCTAAGTATAATTGGATAGAGTAGACACTTTGATCGTGTCTTTGAGACAAACCAGTACCTCTTTGGTCATAGAATACAACATTGTAGCCATCATTTGCCAGCTGTTTGACATTAAGGCCATTTTGATAATCTGCACCCGGTCCACCATGGAGAAAAATCACAATAGAACTATTTGGGTTTCCAAAAGACTCTGCATGTAACTTTGTGCCATTTACCGTAATCGATGGTAAATTAGAGTCTTCAGTAACTGTTTTTGGAACTAAATTTCCTGGCTCATGAATTTCCAGTTCTTTTTCACAAGAAATCAATGTCAATACTACTGCTGTTGCAAGCATCAAAATTTTACGATTCATACATTTAAGATTTTAATAATTTTGGTCAAAAATCTAGTATTTCAAGTTGTGAATCGCCCCAAAATGAAAGATGGCACCTATTTGTTGCACGAAAATTGCCAATCATACTATTAGTTGTTGACTAATAGCAGATACAGGTTGTTTGGAAGAAGTAAAAATGATTTATTTTAAGGTCACATTGATCTCTATGAGATACTCAGACGGAGATTTGCCTGTAATACCCTTGAAGTTTCTGTTGAATGATGTTTTTGAATTGAACCCACATTCATAGGCCAATGAAAGTAAAGTGAATTTTTGATTGTCTGGAACTACCACTTTTTCTTTAAATTCTTCAACTCTTAGCTTGTTTATGTAATCGAAGAAGTTTCTTTTTTCAACCCTATTGATAACTTGCGAAAGTATGTTGGTGTGTTCGCCAAGCTCTTCTGCGACATTTGCAAGGGTGAGCTCAGGTGTTAGATACATTTTTTTTTCCTTCATCAAATGTACCAATGCACTATGTTTAGCTTTAAGTTCGCTATTTGTTAATGAAGATTTCTCATACTTCGGATTCTCGATAGGCTTTTCATATAGGTCTAGTGATTCAATTGAGTCTTTAGGTATTGCAATTATTGCAGGTGGTTGATTAGTGAAAATGCCCACCTGTTTGATTCCAAAGTAACCTATGAAAAGAACATAGAAAACAACTGTAGAAAAAATGAACTTTTCATTAGCAAAAAGAACTACTGCCCAAATCAAGGATAACCCAATGATTAGCCCAAACAACCATTGTAGATTTATTTTATCGATATAAGAGAATTTATCTTTTATTCGTTTTTGATACTTTCTTAAAAAAAGGAGCGATAATACTGAGTATAAAACTCCAGAAGCAATAGTTCCTGTAAATATGATGGTTGTCAGTATAGTATAACCTATGCCTTCATTTTGATAAACGTTGATTTTTTCTTTATAATCTAGGAGTAAAAATGGAACAATTGATGTGAAAGCTATTAAAAAGGGAATAAAATGAAGCCATATACTGCTGTGAATCTTTCTCGAATCCGTTAATGATTTTGTATAAAGGAAAAGAATAGGTCCGTGCAAAAGAGGAAGAGGTATTTCAAATCCTAAAAATTGAGGGAATTGTATGTATTCTTTTGAAGATATAAGAACAAATAAAGCTAAGTGTATTAAAACTACAATAAGCCAACCCAACAATATTTTGTCGGATAAGTTTTTGTTCTTTTTCGTAAACAAAATAAGGGATAAGAAAAGAGTTATAGCAATTCCAGTTATGTATATCATTGTTTTGGTTTGGCGGCTTAAACTTATCGTCAACGTTCTGCTATTATAGAGGGTAAATAGCTTCAACACCACCTTCTCCAGTAGCTACAATAAAGGTCAAATATTAAACTAAACAGAAGAAGAACGTATTATTGATGTACCAATAGTGGTGACTTTTGAATGGTCTTTTGACATACTTTTTCTTTTCAGCTAATTAAATTTTTTTCTTTAATCGTATCCAAATATATTCTTTTTTTTGAAAAGCCATACATAAGTGATTTTGAGAAGTCTGTTTTAGCGGAGCTAAATTCAAAAAAAAACAAATTCCAAACTCCAAGTGATCTAACAATCTCTGGAATTTGGAATTTAAATCTTGGGATTTATCTTGAAACTTCGGGATGGGGATTTGTCAATTTAAAATCAATCTTTTTTATGTTGTTGTTCGGTATGATTTTGATTTCCATTAAGCATTGTGTCTCTCTCGTTTAGTCCGTTTGACATTCCGACCATAAATGCTGTAATAATTAGAATAATTTTTCTTTTTATCCAAAGAAGAGGTTGTTTAGATTTCTCTAAACGTGTTTTGTTATTATGTTTATACATTTAGTAAATGATAAAAGATGATACATTTTTTATTCTTATGCACTGAATCGCATAAATGCTTAAAAATTAATTTATGCTATGTATAAACTTTTGTATTCGTTTTTTGAAGTAATCAATTCATTTATAAAGATGTTTTGGGACATCATAGCACTTACTTCTTGATAAAGTAGTGTTTGAATTTTTAAAAGAACCTTGACTTGAAGATTAAAAAAATCTTTAATGTCTAGGCATAAAAATAGAATTGGATAGGAGGTAATTTTAGATGAATTTACTTGCTTGAAGAAGTACAATTCGGAATCATTCGTGTTTAATTCTGTTTTGAGAATTACGTTCGAAAATTGATAATAAGCTGCTGAATTTGTTTGAGAATGTAAAGTACAATAATTAACAACTAGTCCAAAAACTAGAATGAGAGAAAGAAGATATTTTATGTTTTTGTTCAATCTAATTAATTCTAATTGCTTGTTTGAGTTTGGTGTTTTTTAGCTGATTATTTTTTTCTAAACGAAACTACAAATAAAATGGATAATTTCACCAAGTCTTCTATCTAAAGTTCATACTTAAGTTTCAATTTTTTTATTTTTACTAACTTATAAATAAAGCTAAATTTTTTTGAGGACGCTATTTTATAGGAGCTAACATCCAAAATAGCAACAAATTCCAAACTCCAAGTGGTCACACAAGCCTTGGAATTTGGAATTTATCCCGAAACTTCGGGATTGGAATTTATGCTAAGAAGTAGTCTTAAAAACTAAATCTATTTTTTGATCAATTTATTAATCATGCCTTCAAAGATAAAGCCATGAAAGGGTAGAACGGAGTACCAATACAATTTGCCCCAAAAACCATGGGGTTTGAAAGTAGCGGCTTGGTATAGTGTATTGTGTATGATTTTGAATTCTAGCCATGCTTCACCAGGGAGTTTCATTTCGGCATACAAAACGAGTTTGCCTTCTTTTTTGTTGGCATACAATACCCTCCAAAAATCCAAAACGTCACCAGAATGAATATCGTGTTGGTTGGTGCGTCCTCTGCGTAAACCAACGCCTCCCACCAATTTGTCGATAAATCCTCTGATTTCCCAGAGCCAGTCACCATAGTACCAACCTGTTTCGCCACCAATGGACCAAATGCGTTCAGTGGTGTAGGAGCGGTTGAGTATTTCTTTTTTACGACGGTCTATAAAGCAATTTTTTTTGGGAACTTTTAGATAATCGGCAACACTACCGGTGAATTGGCCGCTAATCATAGCGTCTTTCCAGCTCGAAGCGATGTCGTCTTTGTCTATTTTGATCAACGCTCTCGAAACAGCTTCGCTGTAGCTCATCGGCTGTAATTGGAGTAGCGCATTGATGCGATTATCTTGACAAATAACTTCGACTTTCATACTGCTAACTAAGGCTGAAACAAGTTTATAAGAAGTTGAGGTCACAAAATACAACCAGTATGAGGACAATTTGGGTGTCATTACTGGCACCGTATAAATATAGCGTTTCAATCCTGCAGCTTTGGCATAGCCCAAAAGCATTTCTTTGTAAGTGAGAATATCTGGACCACCAATATCAAAATTTTGATCATAAGTTAATTCATTATGTAAACTTCCCATCAAAAAATCCAACACATCTGAAATGGCTATCGGTTGGCATTTGGTATTGAGCCATTTTGGAGTAATCATGACTGGAAGTTTGTTGACCAAATCACGGATGATTTCAAAAGAAGCACTGCCTGAGCCTACAATAATACCTGCTCTTAAGGTAGTTATTGCAAAAAGACCCGTTTTCAGAACATCTTCTACGGCTTTCCGAGAGGCCAAATGCTTAGACAAAATGGTGTCATTGACAATTCCACTCAAGTAAATGACTTGTTTGACTTGGGTGAGGTTCATTCGGTCTACAAAATTCAAAGCTGATGCATACTCCAACTCATCGTAATTCTTGGCTGAACCCGACATCGAATGAATCAAATAATATGCGGCATCAATTTCGTTAGGAATGGCACTTAGAGTTTCCTGATTCAAAAAATCGACTTCAATGACTTGAACTTGTTGGACTAAATTCTCGGGTAAATAAAAACGGTCTTTATCTCTTACACAGCAAATCACATGATGTCCTTGGGCCACTAGCAAAGGCAATAGTCGCTTTCCAATATATCCAGTGGCTCCTGTTAATAGAATATTCATGTTGTGGTTTTTTGTTTTCTTTTAAATGTAGTTAAAATATTGATTTGTAAGTAAATAAAATTAATTTTTTTTATGGATTTTACCTATAAAAGATGATTTAGAATACTTTTTTATCCTTCGGAAAGAGTGATTTTAGATTTTAAAACTAACCATACCATAATCCATGGCAAAAACTTGCCCCGAAATGGATTTGGCTTCGTCCGATATCAAGAAGTTTGCCATGTGTGCCACTTCATCAGGTTTTAAATACCCTTTCATCGGATGGCGCTCGATCATGTTCTCTTTCATTCGATCATTTCTTAAAATACCTGCTGCTAATGAGGTTTCGGTAATTGTAGGCGCGATGGCGTTAATTCGAATCACAGAAGCCAATTCAGCGCCCAAAGATTTTACTAAACCTTCTACTCCCGCTTTGGCAGTAGCAATACTCGCGTGAAATGGCATTCCTAATTTGGCAGCAACAGTACTAAACAAAAGTATCGAGGGGTTTTGTCCTTTTCTTAGGACTGGCAAATATTTCTGAATGGCTTTTACAGCGCCAATGACATTGATTTCAAAATCATTTTTAAAATCTGTTATGCTGAGGTTTCCAATAGGTTTTAAATTAATGGAACCCGGACAATAAATCAAAGTATCCACATTTTCGATGTCCGGAAGTGGATCTTGCAAGATGTCAACGGGATAATGTATTAAATTAGGATGTGACAAATCTGGTGCTGTTCTACTGATGTTGTATACTTGATTGGATTGCAACTGTTGCATTAGTATCGCACTACCAATTCCTTTGCTACCACCAATGATTACGATGTTTTTCATAATGTTGTTGAGTTTGGTTTATCGTTTTGATATTTTGTTATGAGTGATTTGTCGCTGTAAAGTACATTTGAATCTACCTTCAGTAAATGTGCGTAATTTTTCGTGTTTGGTTTTTCGACCTTGCACATGGGCACGCCAAAGTCTGAAACTCGAAGGCTTCATTTCGGTACGCATCAAGTCGATGACTTCTTGTTCTTTTAATCCAAATTGTAATTGGATGGCTTCGAAAGTGGTTCGGTCTTCCCAAGCCATTTCTATAATTCGGTCGATTTCTAATTCGGTAAGGGCTATTTTGTTGGGCATAGCTAAGTTTTTTTGATAGATGTTCTAGGTTGGTTTTTTTAATCGCTATCGCCAATATCGGCTAGGGTATGTAATTTCAAAATCCGATTGCTTTCTTCTTTTACCAATGGATTTTTCTTCATTTTCCATAAATAATCCGAAGCAAATTTTCTAGTTCTGTCAATATTGACAATCGGTTTTGGATAGTCTTTTCCTAGTTCGAAGTTGTTGAATTTTTGGTCCAAAAAAGTCATTTTACTAGGTTGATGAACGAAAGGCAAGGGCAAATTTCGTAACTCGGGAACCCATTGTTTGATAAATTCTCCTTGTGGGTCGTGTTCCAAACTATTTTTTATTGGATTGTAAATGCGCAATAAGTTGACACCTGTTTCGCCGGCTTGCATTTGCAATTGTGGGTAGTGAATGCCTGGTTCAAAATCCAAAAACATTTGCGATAAATGTTGCGTAGCTTCTTGCCAAGGTTGCCATAGGTTATGAGTGAAAAACGACACCAAAAGTGCTCGCATTCTAAAGTTGAGGTAACCTGTTTCGTTCAAGCATCTCATTGCTGCATCAACGAGAGGGACACCAGTTTGTCCTTTTTTCCAAGCCTCGACATAATTGGAATTGATTTTCTTTTTTAAATCATGATAGCCTTTGTTGATGCTTTCAAACTCCATAATTTCTTCCATTTCAAATTTTTGAATAAAATGGGCTTGCCAAGTAAGTCTCGACACAAAGGAATCAATTTGTTTTTTGTTGGTACAAATCAACCGAAAAGTAGTGGCTCGCTGCAATACTTCTCGGGTAGATAAATTTCCCCAAGCAATATAAGGTGAGATTCTGCTGCAACTTTTTCTCGCTAGTAAAGGTTTTGAGATATGATTGCTGTAATTGAAATACCGATTTTTGAAGAAGGAGTCTAAATATTTCTGTCCCATTTCTGTCCCTCCTTTTTGAAAAATAGCATCAGGAATGGTGACTAAATTTGTCTTTTCTAACAAGCGTTCTAGCTGTTCAATTTGGGGCAATTCTAAAAAGCTATTGTTATTTGGTAAGAATGCAAATTGCGGTTCATTCATATATTTTTCCCATTGCACCACCCAATTGCTTCGGTTTTTTAGCCCTCTAAAAATGCCATTATTGATGTTTTCGACCCAATTAATTTGGTTGTTTTTGCAAAATCTTTTGAAAGCTTTGTCTCTATCGTACGTAATTCTTATTCCAGTTTCTTGATGCGAGTAGACATTTTTGATGGTGTATAGTTCGAGTATGCTATTAATGATACTAATGACTTCGCCATTTACAGCTAATACTTTTGTTTGATACGGTTGCAGTTCTGCGTTGAGGGCTACGATAGATTGCTTGATGAAATTCCAATGTCTTTCACTATAATGTCCATCGTTTTGCAATGATTTTTCAAAAACATATAGTAAAAGTGTGGGCTGACCAGATTGGATTGCATTATGGATAGCCTCGTTGTCCTGCAAACGAAGGTCTCTTTTGAACCAAACGATATTGATATGTTTTTTATTCGAATTCATCTTTTAAAAAAGTTGTTGTTGTAGCCAGCGTTGTTGGAATTTCGACTGCTTGTCATAGTTTTGGGCTTGCAAGGCGACATTGAATTTTCGGTCTCGAGCGTCGTTGCCTACACCTGAAACATACATCCAATTGCCATAATTGCTGTGTACATCATAATCCAATAACATCGATTCAAAATAGGCAGCTCCAATTCTCCAATCCAAGAGTAACGTTTTGGCAAAGTAAGAAGCTACGTTTTGTCGTCCACGGTTGCTCATCCAACCTGTTTGTTGTAGTTCCAGCATATTTGCATTCACAAAAGGTTCTGCCGTAGTACCGTTAATCCATTGTTGTATGGCTTTTTTGTCTTGCGACCATTGATACTCTCGGTTTTGAATGCCTCCAATTTTAAAAATTGCATTGCCATTTTGCAGCGAAATATATTTGAAATAATCCCTCCAGAGCAATTCAAAAACCAACCAATACGTGGACTCATTGGCTTCTATTTCCTTTTCATAGCGTTTGATTTCCCAATAAATGGTTCTAGGCGAAAGACATCCATTGGCCAACCAAGGCGAAAATTTTGAGCTGTAATCTGTGCCAATTAATCCGTTGCGGGTTTGTTTGTACTGACTGATTTTTTTGGTGTTCCAAAGGTACTCTTGCAGTCTTGCCAAAGCCTGATTTTCGCCACCACGAAAAGGGAAAGCGCTTCTTCTATCTTCTTCAAATGTTGTAAATCCTAAATCTTCCAAAGTAGGAATTGCGGTTTGTATGTCAATTGTATTGGACTCGGATAGAGCGGTTAGCTTGCCTATTTTCGGAACGACTGCTTTTTTTTCACAAGCATTTCTGAATTGTGTAAAAACAGCTGGTATTTCGGCTATCGCAAACGGAATGACTTCTGGCGGAAATAAAAATTGATGATAAGTAGCGACAAATTCTACAGTTGGACCGCAATTTTTTTTCACTCTTTCGATTTCTTCTTTTTCCTCGCTCGTCCATTCGTTTTGAAAGTAAATCGTAGTTTGGATAGAAGAATCAATCAAAGTCGGAATGACTTGTGAAGCCGAATCGTGATACACCAAAAGCGTAATGCCAAGGGTTGCCAAATTTGCCCTTAATTCTTGAACCGAATCTATGGTAAACTGTGCTCTAAAATGCGCCGTTTTTTTGAATCCATAAACCGTGGTTGCATACTGTTTTGGGTCAAAACAATACACTCCAACTACGCTTTCATTTTCGGCAATAGCCTTTTGTAGCGCTGGATTATCCGCGATTCTTAGGTCATTTTTGAACCAAACGATTCCTTTTTGTTTCTTTTGCATTTTTCGCTACAATATTTTACTTCGTCCCAAACTTTTTCCCATTTTTTTCTCCAATCAAAAGGGCGATTACAGACCACGCATATTTTGGAAGGCAAGTGCGTTTTTTTCAATTTTATAAATAGTTTTGGTATTGATTTACGGCAATGGAAGCCTTTAGGTCAAACATCAAATTATACAAGCCAAAGAATGTTCTATTCATATAAATAAAATGCTTAGAACCGCGATTACCATTCATCTTGCGTAGGTTGGTGTCTTTGGCAAATCGCTCGCCCAATTGCGCAATATTGTTAAAAAAGACTTCATCCGAAAAATCGAAATGTGTATTTTGAAACGGTAAAGTGAATAGGGACAACAAGTCATAAAACATACTCGTGAAATATGCAATTTCCTCTGGAGTATCTTCTTTTCTTAAAATCTCAAGTTCAAATAATTTGGCATTAAAGAGTTGTTTGTTGTCGATGATTTCTTTGTTGATTAATTCAAAGTAAGGCACATAAAAGTCATTCGGAATGCTTTTCATACAGCCAAAATCCAATGCGACCAATTGCTGGTTATTATCTACCAAAAAGTTGCCAGGATGTGGGTCGGCGTGTACTTTTCGCAAGACGTGAATTTGGTACATATAAAAATCCCAAAGTGCTTGTCCCACTTTATTGGCGGTTTCTTGATTGGTGTTTTCAGCAGTGAATTCAGATAAATGTTTCCCTGTCATCCAATCCATCGTTAGGATTTTTTCGGATGAAAATTCAGGATAGTAAGCAGGAAAAACCAAGTTTTCTATCTTTTGGCAGGCAGCGACTACTTCTTGACTTTGTTTTAGTTCAAGCGTATAATTGGTTTCTTCAATCAATTTGTCTTCTACTTCTTTAAAGTATTTATCAGAATCTTTGCCTTGTAGATTAAACATTCGAATCGCCATTGGTTTTACCAAAGCCAAATCCGACGAAATGCTATTTGCTACGCCTGGATATTGAATTTTTACGGCCAATTTTTTTCCGTTTTTCTTGGCCAAATGCACCTGACCAATACTTGCTGCGTTTACCGATTCGGCATTGAATTCATCAAAAATCTCATAAGGTGTTTTGCCAAAATTCGATTTGAAGGTTTTGAGTACCAAAGGAGCCGAAAGCGGCGGTACAGAAAACTGCGACAATGAAAATTTTTCTACATAAGCTTGCGGTAGAAAATTTTTGTCCATACTCAGCATTTGTGCTACTTTCAGCGCACTTCCTTTCAAGCTTTTTAGCCCGTCATAAATATCTTCGGCATTGTCTTCGTTGAGTTTATCTCTCGTCAAGTCTGAGTTGACTATTTTTTCTCCGTAATATTTTAGGTAATTCACGCCTACTTTTGCCCCCGTTTGCACCAATTTGGTCGCTCTTTCAATCTTTGAAGTAGGAATATAGTCTATAGTTTTCATTAGTTTTTTTGTATTTTTTCTTTGAATAGGAATTTTCCAAAATCGATTAAACTGTCAATAGGAGTGATGTTCATTAATTCGAAGGCAGCCTTCACCGATTTTTCTATATAGATGTCGGTCTTTTCAAATCCTGCGGAACTGTCGTCCATCCAAAATTTTAAGGTGAGTAAAAACTGAATCCATAATGACTCGGTTGTTGCTTTCTCTTGGTATTCCTGAAAACGCTCTATTTGAATGCGGAAATCATCGGTGGTAATTTCACCTATATAATTTTTGAATTTTTTACGAACATCAGCTAAAAGCATTACGTTTTTTAACTGATTTTTATGTTGTTGCAATGCATATAAAACATAACTTCGATTCGCTGTAAGTAATTCGAAGAACGTAAAATAGAAGCTCAACAGTTTTGAACGCATTTCATAACTTGTGTATGCAGGGTTTTTTTCTAGCAATTCGATGGTTTTATCAAAGAATTGAATAAAAATTTCTTTCTCGATAGCTTCAAGTGTTCCAAAGAAGGTGTAAAATTCGTCTTCGCTAAATCCGTTGTTCTTAGCAAATTGGTAAATTGATTTTGGTTTTTCATTATGTTCAACCACGTGGTCCATATAATAGGATACGATTTTGTCTTTGGTAAGTACTGTTTTTTTAGTTGCCATTTTAGTTCCTTTTAAATTAGAGTATAAAGATACTGTTGTTTAACTTATTTTTAATAATGTTAAACAAAATTTTAACCTATGTTTGCATAAGTTATTTTGATAACACAAAAAATAAGATGAAAAAGACAGTTTTAATCACAGGTGGTACAGGCTTTATTGGTCGTTATTTGATAAAAATATTGACCGAAAGAGGGTTTGCAATAAACGTATTGACTCGGACTCCTAAAAAAAATACTTCAACAGTATCCTATTATACTTGGGATATTGCATCAGGTTGTATTGAAGAAAAAGCCGTTTTGGATGCCGAATACATTATTCATCTTGCTGGAGAATCTATTGCAGAGAAACGTTGGACAGTAGAACGCAAAAAAGCGATTTTAGATAGTAGAGTACAATCTACGGCTTTATTGGCGTCGGTTTTGCAGTCAAACAAGAATAATGTTAAAGCTTTTATTTCTGCATCTGGAATCGGAATTTACGGCGCGTTGAATGGCGAAGGAATTTGTACTGAAACTTCACCAGCTGCACACGATTTTTTGGGTAAAGTATGCCTAGAATGGGAAAAAGTTGTAGATGCAATTGCGCCACTTGGTATCCGAACTGTCAAAGTGAGAACTGGTTTAGTTTTGGGCGAAAGTGCTGGCTTTTTACAAAAAATGGCACCTGTTTTTCGATACGGATTCGGTTCGGCATTGGGTTCAGGTAATCAATATATGCCTTGGATTCATATTCACGATTTGTGTGCCATTTATCTTGAAGGAATAGAAAATGAAGCTATGCAAGGCGCCTACAATGCCGCTATAGAAGACAGCACAACCAATACGCTTTTCTCCAAAACCTTAGCTCATATTTATGGTTATTCGGTTTGGTTGCCCAAAGTTCCTGCTTTTGTGTTGCAATTAGCCTTAGGTGAAATGGCACTTTTGTTGCTCACGGGGCGTCGTGTTTCTAATGATAAGTTACTCGATTTAGGTTTCCGCTTTCAATTTAAAAATCTCGATTTCGCCTTGCGCGATTGCTTAAAAAAATAGAAGAATTTGTTTTAATAGTTTAATTTGTTACTTGTAGTTTGTTGTAATAACCTCATTTTGCTGCTGCCATAGCGAAATGAGGTTTTTTTTTATTCTTTAAATGGAAACAACAAAAGAAAAGCTTCGTAGACACTTTGATGCAAAATAGTAGCGTGATTGTCGTTTGGCATACTCTTGAAATCTATTTTGGTGTCTTTTAATTGTGCTTTCTGCAAAATTGTAAACAATGTTTCGGCATCTTTTTGCATCACAGGATGCTCTTTTTTTCCAACCGCTATGTAAATGTATTTTGGCTGAAGGCTTGATTTTGATAGTAATTCTGGCGCTTGTGTTAGTAAACTTTCGTCATCCCACCACAAACTTGGACTCACAATTAAATAATGTGAGAATAAATTGGGGCGTTTTAGGACGATTTCAGTAGCTAAAAGTCCGCCCAAGGATTGACCAATCAAAAAATTGGTTCCGTTGGTTTTGTATTGGGATTGGATAAAGGGCTGCAACTCTTTATCAATAAAACTGATGAATTCCGCCGAATGTCCCGTGGTAGGAAATTCTTTTTGAAAGTCTTTTTTATCGGTGTAAAAAGTGAAATCTTTTTTACGGTCAATGTTGGCAATGCCCACAAGAATACAATCAGGCATTTTGAATTGAAGGTTAAAAAACTGAACCAAACCTACAATATGCAGAAAATCTTCGTTCCTACTTCCATCAAGAAGATAGATTACGGGATAAGATTTGGTCGCATCATAATTTTGAGGCAAATAAATATTTAACGTTCGCTCTTCTTTTAAAATCGAAGAAGAAATAGTTTTCACTTCACCAATCGTCAAAGGCGCACTTTGTTTTAAAATTGTTTGCCCTTGAACTGAAAAATGAAGGATACAAAAAAGGACTAAAAAAGAATATTTCATACTATTATAATTGCTTTGAAAAGGCTATTTCTTGTTTTCTTCCACCCTGAAAGCTATAATTTCAGCGATTAAATCAAGCGGAAGCGGCTGTTCATTCGGAAACTGCACAGAGCCTTTACCTTGTTTGTAAGACGAAAGTGCTTCAGCGAAATGCGTATGGCCAGAAGGTGTAGCATACAAACCAATGTGATTTTTGAAAGCCGCATAGTAAATCAACGGCTTACCATTCGTTTTGTAGGCGGGCATTCCGTAGCTAATGCTTTCTTGAGCCTCGGGCGCTTTTTCCAAAATGTGCGTTCTAATTTGCTGCATTCTTTTTTGACTGGCTTCGGGGAATTTCGCGAAATAAGAGGCTACGGTTTCCATATTTTATTGGTTTAAATTTTTGAGACTTTCTTTCAAATGCTTGGTTCTTTCTTTCGTTATTTCCTCCAAACAAGTCAACCAAATTAAGGGTTTTATGCTTCCACCCGTGTAAGGTTCAGCCTCAAATTTACAATGCGAATCTCTGTATTTTATCCAATCTTTTTGCGCTTGAATGAGCAATGCTTTTTCATTTTTGTCCAAAAGCGAAACCAATTTTTTGTAGGTTTTGTTGAGTTCTCCATCGGCTTTCTTGTAATCTAGCGAAGCTTTTTCGTTCATCTCTAACTGCGTTTGTGCTGTGGCAGCAGAAACGGTAAATACCAAAAAGAATAGGGACAGTAGAAGTTTTTTCATTGGAGAATTAGGCGTAAAGTGTTTGATTTTCAAATGCAGCAATGTTTTCTTTTAAGGCCGTGTAATTGGAAAACGTTCTATAAATACTTAAAAGCAATAAGAGGATTAAAGGGAGTATGAAATAGTTCCAATACTGAAAGCCTCCCTCAGAAAGCACTTGAATTACACTTCCGATAACCACTAAAATTGCAAGTAGAATGATAGGTAATGCTTTTTTGGTATCGGTCATATTACGAAGAATAGCCTCCAATTCCGAATTTATTTCTTCAATTTGGCTACTGTTTTTGTTTTCGATTCTAATCAAATGTTGTAGTAAAAGCGTTTTATAAATTTCACTTTGTAAATTAATAAAAAATGAAAATGAAACCAGAAACATTGTTCCGCTTTTGCTCCATTTTGGCAGATGTTCAAGCCCTAAGTATTCATTTATAATAGCAAAAAAAACAAACAAAAAACAAATTCCTGCCAAAACTCCATTCACAAGTAAGAGCCATTTACTCTTTCTGTACCTCACAAAAGTGTCAGCGTCTGAATCTCCTTTTAAGGGATTAAAATTGTTGATGATGTCGATGCGTTCTAACATAGTTATATTTTAAGATTGGTGAATTTTAGGAGCAGTAACAATCGGCTTTTTGGCCATCAAAGTCCCGTGATACGCTATATCTTTGTCTTTTTAAAGAAAAAAGACAAAGGATGCCGCTCCTCCCGGGGCTAAAAGGAGACAAAGTACCCTTTTGTAAACATTCTCAAAAATACTAAAATCTTTTTTTTATTTTTTAGTCAGTAAAAGATTTAAAAAAGAATTTGTGAATTTGTGGCCTGCTTTTTTAGCCTTTGTTAGGATTCTTTTTTCATAACATTCAATTTTTAGCAAAAAAGTATATCTTTAGCCAACTATAACTAATCGATTTCTTATGTCATTTGAAGTGCATACCGCTCCAACTTTACCCAAACCTTGGTATAAAGCTCTTTATTTTCAGGTGCTCCTTGCTATCCTAGCAGGTATTTTATTGGGTCATTTTGTACCCGAAAAAGCGATGAGTTTAAAAGTCTTAGGAGACGGATTTATTGCTTTGATAAAAATGATTATTGCCCCAGTAATCTTTGTAACAGTTACTACTGGAATTGCCTCTATGGGCGACCTAAAAGCAATGGGAAGAATTACTAGTAAAGCATTTATTTACTTTTTTATCTTTTCAACTTTGGCTTTGATTATAGGAATGTTAGTAAGTAACATCATTCAACCTGGAGCCGGCCTGCACATTGATGCAAAATCCCTAGACCCCAAATCTATTCAAGATTATATTGATGCCACAAAGGAACATAATTTATCCAACTTTGTGCTAGATATTATTCCAAAATCATTGATGAGTTCCCTCACTGGCGATAGTATTTTGCAAGTACTTTTCGTTTCGATTATGTTTGGTATTGGTATTACGTTGACTATCGATAAAAGTAAACCAGTCCTTGATTTTTTACAGGCATTGTCGCATCCCATTTTTAAAATCGTCGAAATATTGATGAAGTTGGCTCCCATTGGTGCTTTTGGAGCGATGGGTTTTACGGTGGGTAAATTTGGTTTGTCCGTATTATTGAAATTAGGTGGATTGGTAGTTACCTTTTACCTGACTTCCGCCTTTTTTATTTTTGTCATTTTAGGGGCTGTTGCTTGGTACAATAAGTTCAATATTTTCAAATTGCTACGATACATTAAGGAAGAATTGGTTTTGGTATTAGGTACTAGCTCTTCTGAATCGGCTTTGCCAAATGTGATGAAAAAATTAGAAAAAGCTGGCTGTGCCAAACAAGTCGTTGGATTGGTAATCCCAACAGGCTATTCTTTCAATTTAGATGGGACTAATATTTATATGACTTTGGCAGCACTTTTTATTGCCCAAGCCTGTGATGTTGATTTATCTCTTGACAAACAAATTTTGTTGTTACTTGTTGCTATGCTAAGTTCAAAAGGAGCTGCGGGAGTTTCGGGAGCTGGATTTATTACATTGGCTGCGACATTAGCTGTCGTTCCTGATGTGCCAGTAGTTGGAATGACGCTGATTCTTGGTATTGATAAATTTATGTCAGAATGTAGAGCATTGACTAATTTTATTGGCAATACCGTTGCTACAATTGTCATTGCCCGTTGGGAAAATCAACTCGATGAGGAAGCCTTAGAAAAAGCCTTGCGATAACGCCTTTACTTTTAAAGAGTGAACTCAAATTTTTTATGCTATTAACAACTGGCGAAAGCCAATTTTATTTAATGAATTTTAACTTCAACTATGAACAAAGAAAACAAACCCGAAGATTTTAAACGTGAACTCGGACTTTTAGATGGTACAATGCTCGTAGTAGGTTCTATGATTGGCTCAGGAATTTTTATTGTAAGTGCCGATATTGCGCGACAAGTAGGTTCTGCTGCTTGGCTTACCTTAATTTGGTTAATCTCTGGCCTCATTACTATGATTGCAGCGGTGAGTTATGGCGAATTGAGTGCTATGATGCCCAATGCAGGCGGACAATATGTGTATCTAAAAGAAGCCTACAACAAACTGATTGCGTTTCTGTACGGATGGAGTTTTTTTGCAGTGATTCAAACCGGAACTATTGCTGCGGTGGGTGTAGGTTTTTCTAAGTTTGCCGCTTATTTGATTCCATCGCTGAGTGATGAAAATATTTTGCTCGATTTGGGTGCTTTTCAGCTCAACGCGGCTCAAATTGTTTCGATTATTACTATTGTTTTCTTGACTTATCTCAACAGTCGCGGGGTAAAAGACAGCAAAACGTTGCAAACCGTGCTTACGATTATTAAAATTTTGTCGCTTTTTGGATTGATTGTTTTTGGATTCATCCTTGCGGCAAAAGCAGAGGTTTGGGACGTGAATTGGACGGATGTATGGGAAACCAAATCTTATAATTTAGATACAAAACAGTGGACACCAATTGCAGGAACGGCTTTATTGGCTGGAATTTCGGCAGCTATGGTGGGGTCGTTGTTCTCTAGTGATGCTTGGAACGGAGTTACTTTTATTGCAGCTGAATTGAAAAATCCAAAGCGCAATGTGGGCTTGAGTTTGTTTCTAGGGACTTTCATTGTGACGATTATTTATGTGTTGACCAATTTGATGTATTTAGCGGTTATTCCTATAGAAGAAATTGCTACAGCCAAATCCGATAGGGTAGCGGTGGTTGCCTCTCAATATACGTTTGGTGACTACGGTACCGTGATTATTGCGGTGATGATTATGATTTCGACTTTCGCTTGCAATAACGGATTGATTATGGCGGGTTCCCGAGTGTATTATACGATGGCAAAAGATGGTTTGTTCTTCAAGCAAGCCGCTCAACTGAATGAGAAAAGTGTACCAGGATGGGCGCTTTGGGTACAGTGTTTTTGGGCTTCGGCATTGTGTTTGACGGGTAAATACGGCGATTTATTGGATTTTGTAATCATCATTGTATTGATTTTTTACATTTTGACCATCTACGGTATTTTTATTCTGCGTAAAAAAATGCCCGATGCCGAGCGTCCTTACAAAGCGTTTGGCTATCCGTTTTTGCCAGGTTTATATATTGTAATTGCTTCGGCAATTTGTATTTCGTTATTGTTTACCAAATTCTCTACTTGTGGTTGGGGCGTACTGATTATGCTTACTGGAATTCCAGTGTATTATGTTACGCAGCGTAAAGTGTTGAAGGAGTAGTGTTCTATATAGAATAGACAAGATTCAAAGAGAGAATGTTTTTTATAGCAACGGATTGTAATCCGTTGCTTTTTTTTGTAAAATAAAATGGACCGAGCCTATGGCTCTTTTATTCATATGGTTTGCTGTTAACTGGACTGAAGTCCAGCCCTATAAGATATGCCGAGTCTACGACTCTTTTAGGGTGTGCAAGTTCCGTAGGAACGAAACATTTTGTAGCAACGGATTTTAATCCGTTGTATTTGTATGTTGAAGATTTTATTGTTTTTTTCTTTTCAATACCTCCAAGAAAGCAATTTCTCAGCTTTTAGCCCTGATCGCAGCGGCATCCTTTGCTTTTTGGGTTAAAAAGCAAAGATATAGCGGAGAGCAGGACGATGACCACAAAAAAGCCTATTCTTTCCGCTCCAAAATAAGCATAAAAAAATCCGTCTGGTTTTGCAACGAGACGGATTTTGTATGTTATAACAAATACTATTTCAATATAGTTCAATTGTATTCTTGTCATATCGAGCGCAGTCGAGATGTAACGAGGGTTCTCGACTGCGCTCGAACTGACAAAATGGACTATTTTAAATAAGTTATTGGTATTAACTCTAAGGAATTAGCAAACAGCTTCTTCTGCTAGAACGCTTTCTACTTCGTGGAATGGTAAGTTCCAAGCTTCGGCAACGCCACGGTATACTACTTTTCCGTTGGCTACGTTCAATCCTAATTTTAATTCTTTGTTTTCTTCGCAGGCTTTTCTCCATCCTTTGTTGGCCAATTGAATCGCGTAAGGCAAAGTCGCATTAGTCAACGCCAAAGTTGAAGTGTAAGGCACTGCGCCTGGCATATTGGCCACACAATAGTGAACAATATCATCGATGATGAATGTTGGATCTTCGTGAGTGGTTGGTTTACAAGTTTCGATACAACCTCCTTGGTCAACAGCTACGTCTACTACTACGGTTCCAGGGCTCATTAATTTTAGCATATCACGAGTGATCAAGTGAGGCGCTTTAGCTCCTGGAATCAATACACCACCAATTACTAAATCGGCAGTTTTGATCGCTTCGCAAATGTTGTAATGATTTGACATTTGAGTTACTACGTTAGCTGGCATTACATCAGACAAATATCTCAAACGTGGTAAGCTTACGTCCATAATGGTTACTCTAGCTCCAAATCCAGCGGCCATTCTAGCGGCTTGAGTTCCTACGATTCCACCACCTAAAACTACTACGTTTGCTGGAGGAACACCTGGTACACCACCTAAAAGGATTCCTTTTCCTTTCATTGGTTTTTCTAAATATTTAGCTCCTTCTTGGATAGACATACGTCCCGCTACTTCAGACATTGGTACTAATAAAGGCAAGCTACGATCTGCTTTTTCTACCGTTTCGTAAGCCAAACAAACTGCTCCACGCTCTAACATTGCGTGTGTTAAAGGCTCAGAAGAAGCAAAGTGGAAATAAGTGAATAATAATTGGTCTTTTTTAATCAAAGGATATTCAGAAGCGATTGGCTCTTTTACTTTTATGATCATTTCAGCAATGTCATACACTGCTTCGATAGTTGGAAGAATGGATGCTCCTGCATCTATATAAGATTGATCAGCAAAACCGCTGTTGATTCCAGCATTGGTTTGTACATATACGGTATGCCCTTGTTTTTTGAATTCGGCTACACCAGCTGGTGTAAGAGCTACGCGGTTTTCGTTATTTTTGATTTCTTTTGGAACACCAATAATCATATGAGAGAGATTTAAATTACTACTTGTTTGAAAGGATAAAAGTAATTTAAAAAGAAAAAGTTTTTACATAGTACCACTAAATAGGAAAAAATTAATTTATTTATGTAAATTAGCCTAAAATATTTCTTTACGAAATCGTTTTTTTGGATTTAAAAAGAAAAATTATCTAAAGAAGCCCTTATAGAAAAAATACCTTCATTATGAATATAGATGAAACCGACAAAAAAATCTTACGGCTTTTGCAAGCGAACGCGCATTTGACATTAAAAGACATTGCAAATCAAATAAATTTATCCTTGACACCTGTTCACGACCGAGTGAAACGTCTTGAAAAAGAGGGAGTTATTGATAAATATGTTACGGTGCTCAATAAGAAAAAGTTAGGGAAGAACTTAACCGTTTTTTGCCAAGTTACTCTTGTAAAACAAACCTTTGATATCTCGGAAGCCTTTAATGAAGCGATTCTGAATTTACCTGAAGTAGTGGAATGTGATTTTGTTTCGGGTAGCTTTGATTATTTGCTAAAAGTGGTGTTGCCTGATATGGAAAGTTACCACCATTTTCATCAAAAGAAGTTATCGGTGTTGCCCGAGGTTAGTTTGATCAATAGTTTCTTTATCATTTCTGAAGTGAAAAGCACAACGGTGTTACCGATTTAAAAAAAAACCATCAAAAGTTGCCTCTTGATGGTTTGTTGAATTATAATTAACGTTGGTTTTATCTACTAATAGTAAGTATAACGTCTTACTTTTGAAATGTATTTGGCCAAACGAATTACTTGATGGCTGTAGCCGTATTCGTTGTCGTACCAAATGTACAATACTATGTTTTTTCCGTCTTTAGAAACAATAGTAGCATTGCTATCATAGATTGAAGGAGCTGTAGTTCCCACAATATCCGAAGAAACCAATTCGTTGTTCAACGAGTATTTGATTTGCTCTACCAATTCGCCTTCTAAAGCGTATTTTTTCATAATGTTGTTAATACCTTCGACAGAAGTTGCTTTGTTAACTTCAAGATTCAAAACCACTAAGGAGCCATTTGGAACAGGAACACGAATCGCGTTTGAAGTTAATTTTCCTTCTAATGATGGTAAGGCTTTGGCAACCGCACTACCAGCACCTGTTTCTGTAATTACCATATTTAAGGCAGCAGCTCTACCACGACGGTATTTTTTATGCATGTTGTCAACCAAATTCTGATCGTTGGTGTAGGCGTGAATGGTTTCTAAATGTCCTTTTACAACTCCTAAAGTATCTTCGATAGCTTTCAAAATTGGAGTGATGGCATTAGTTGTACAAGAAGCCGCTGAGAAAATAGACACTTCGTCTGGATTGTATTCGTTTTGGTTTACACCGTGCACAATATTTGGTACTCCTTTTCCTGGCGCTGTAAGCAATACTTTATCGGTTCCTTTTGAAGTCAAGTGACGGCTCAAAGCTTCTTGAGTAGTGAATGCTCCCGTGTTGTCGATTACTAAGGCATTGTCAATATTGTAAGCAGTATAATCAATTTCTTCTGGAGTATTGGCAGTAATCATATGAACGGTTGTCCCGTTGATGATTAAAGCATTGTTGGCTGGATCGGCAATAACAGAACCATTAAAATCGCCATGAATGGAATCGTAACGCAATAAAGAAGCTCTTTTTTCTAAGCTAGTAGCATCGTTTTTATCTCGAGTTACAATGGCTCTCAAACGCATTTGGTCTCCTTTGCCTGTTTTAGACATCAACTCACGAGCTAATAAACGCCCAATTCTTCCAAAACCATACAATACAACATCTTTTGGTTGGATTTCATCACTTGTTTTAGCTTCTTTTAATTTGTCAATAACAAAATGTCTAGCGTCTGGATATTTTTCGTCCAAAAGACCGTATTCGTAAGTCAATTTTCCGATATCTAATTTTGAAGGTGGTAAGTCTAAAGAAAGAATTACACTAGCGATTTCTACAGAATCTGAAATTGAAATGGGTTTTCCAACAAATTCACCTGCATACTCATGCAAGTTTAGAATTTCGCTCACATTTCTGTCAATCAAATGGTTTCTGAATAAAACCAATTCGATGGATTTGTCATACCACAAATCACTAATAATTTTGATTAATTCTACTCCCGACCGTCTTCTGTCGGCTTGTAACGTAACTTCTTTTTCGTATAATTGTGTTGTACTCATATGGGTTTTTTTGTAAAAAAATAAAGTTGTGTTTTTTAAATTTTTTGCAAAAGTACCCTATTTCAATCGATTTCGTAAACTGTTTTGCAATTTTTTTTCATAAAAAAAAGCCATCATGCTTTGGAGCGTGATGGCTATTGGATTTCTGTTATGTAGTGTTAGATAATTATTCTGAAAATTTCTCCATTTCGGTTAATCATTTCAATTCGGATACTTTGTTGCTCTTCCTTGTTTTTCATGATTTTTGAAACAGTTTCAACATTCGTAGCTTTTACATTGTCAATACTCAAAATGATATTGCCTTGTAATTCATCTGCATATTGTAGGTAACGTTCATTGGTAATGGCTTTTATTTTTACACCATAATCAATCTTGAATTTCTTTTTGTCGGCAGCATCAATATTTTCTACCTCGATTCCTTTGAATTCTGAACTGAAATAATCGTTTTTACTCAACGTTACTGCTGTTGTTTTGTTTTTACCTTCTCGAATGTAATTGACTTCTACTTTGTCGTTAGGACGTTTGGTACTAATGTATCCAGATAAGTCAGCATATGTTACTATTTTTTGATTGTCAATTTTTATGATGATGTCTCCTTTTTGTAAACCTGCTTTTTCAGCTCCAGAATTTTTACTTACTTTATTGATGTAAAAACCTTCCGTTTCTTTTATTCCCAAATCTTTAGAAGCGGGACTATTCAATTCTCTGCCTTCTACACCAAGAATGCCTCGTTGTACGTTTCCAAATTCCATTAAATCTTCGATGATTTTTCTAGCATTATTAGAAGGTACTGCAAAAGAATAACCTGTATAACTTCCGGTTGGAGATGAGATCATCGTGTTAATTCCAATTAATTCTCCTCTAGCATTTACCAGAGCACCACCTGAATTTCCTGGATTTACAGCGGCATCGGTTTGAATAAACGATTGTATACCTCTAGCATCTAAATTTCTTGCTTTGGCCGAAACGATACCTGCCGTTACAGTAGAGTTTAAATTATAAGGATTTCCTACAGCCAAAACCCATTCGCCTACTTTTACAGCATCAGAATTTGCAAAAACCGTGTAAGGCAATTTTTCATCGGCAGTGATTTTCAACAAAGCGATATCCATTTTAGAATCGGTTCCGATTAATTTGGCAGGATATGTTTTTTTGTTGTTGAGGGTGATTTCGATTTCCGAAGCGTCTTTGATTACGTGATTGTTAGTTACAATATACCCATCTTCCGATATAATTACACCCGAACCTGTGCCTACTTGCTCTTGTAATTGTCCTCCACCGTAGCCATAGAAATATTCCATGATAGGATTACTTACAGTTCTACGCGATACATTTTTTACGTGAACTACTGAGTGAACAGCCTTCTCAGCAGCGACTGTAAAATCTACTGCTTCTGAGCTAAGTCCTACACTTCTTCCGTAATTTTCTGATGCGACTGTTACAATGCCTTTTTTGTCATTAGAAAAATACCCATTGCTCTCAAACAAAAGCTTGTAAGCACCCAAAGTGGTAGCACCACTTAGCAATGACACCAAAAATAAGGATGAAAATTTTTTCATAATACAATTTAGTTTTATTAGTTATTTAGTCACAAATTTAATAGATGTCTTTTTGCTAAAAAAGTAGTTTAACGCACTTTAACAGTGTTTAACTTTTCATTATTAATCGTACTTTTGTGCTTTAAAATGACTAAAAAATGCTACTAGATTTTTATAAGTACCAAGGAACAGGAAACGATTTTGTGATGATTGATAATCGCTCTCTTTTTTTTCCTAAAGAGGATGTTGCTCTAATTGAGCGTTTATGCGATAGACGATTTGGAATTGGTGCGGATGGTTTGATTTTGTTAGAAAATGATTCGGCTACCGATTTTAAAATGGTGTATTATAATTCAGATGGAAACGAAAGCTCGATGTGTGGTAATGGAGGGCGTTGTTTGGTGGCTTTTGCCAAACAATTGAATGTAATTGAGGATGCCACAACTTTTATCGCTACAGATGGTTTTCATCACGCTACTGTTGGGTCAAATGGTTTGGTTTCTTTACAAATGATCGATGTTACTGAACTTAAGATTACTCCTGAGTACACTTTTTTGAATACAGGTTCGCCACATCATGTGCAGATTGTAGATGACCTTGAACATTATAATGTAAAGGAAAATGGTGCCGCAATTCGTTACAGTGATTTGTATGGCAAGGCGGGCAGTAATGTTAATTTTGTTTCTCAAATAAATGAAGATACGTTTGCAGTACGCACATACGAACGCGGAGTAGAAGATGAAACTTTGGCTTGTGGCACAGGGGTTACAGCTGTCGCGATTGCTATGAATGCAACGGGAGTTACCTCTGCAAATGCTATTCATTTAAATGTAGAAGGAGGAAAGCTAGAAGTTTCCTTTAATCAAGTAGGAAGTCAGTATACCAATGTATTCTTGAAAGGACCTGCTAAATTCGTCTTTAAAGGTCAAATCGAAATCTAATTATTCTAACATCTTGATGAATACTTTAAACGGAAACACGATTTATTTACGAGCTTTAGAACCTAATGACTTGGAGTTTGTGTATGCTATGGAAAACGACCAAAGCATCTGGGAAGTGAGCAACACCCAAACGCCTTACAGTCGATTCTTGGTCAAGCAGTATTTAGAAAATGCCCATCAAGACATCTATGAGGCCAAACAATTGCGGTTAGCAATATGTAAGGATCAAGATTTTCCTGCGGTTGGACTCATTGATTTGTTTGAATTTGATCCCAAAAATAATAGAGCAGGAATTGGAATTGTTATCCAGTCAGAAGGGAATAGAAATCAGCAAATAGGTTCTGAAGCTTTAGAACTTTTGATTCGATATTCTTTTTATGACTTGAATTTACATCAGCTTTATGCAAATATCAGCGTTGAAAACACTGCTAGTATTGCTCTTTTTACTAAATTTGGCTTCGAAAAAATTGGAACAAAAAAAGATTGGATTTTAGTAAATGGTTCCTACAAAGACGAGGCTATCTTTCAGTTAATTAATCATAAATTTTAAAATTTTATATTTTGAACGTAAAAAAAATCATTTCAACCGGAGCTGTAATAATAGCTGCTGTTTTATTAGTATATGGTTTCGTATTGATTCGTCAAATCTTTAGTGCCAATACTAAATTTAGCGAAGAAAAAGTGTATGTCTATGTTCCAACAGGTTCAGATTATGAGGCAGTCAAGAAATTAGTGACGCCGTATGTTGAAGATATGCAACGATTTGAAATGGTCGCAGGCAAAATGAGCTATCCTGAAAATGTTAAATCGGGTAGATTTTTACTAAAAAGCGGCATGAGTAGTTATGATTTGGTAAAAGCCATGCGTAGCAATGATCCGGTTAAATTGGCTTTCAATAACCAAGAGCGTTTAGAGAATTTAGCTGGACGCGTGGGGTCTCAAATCGAGCCAGATAGTTTGTCTTTGTTGACTACGTTTAAAGATTCTGTCTTCTTGAAAGAAAACGGTTTTACAGAGGAAAATGTTTTTGTCATGTTTATTGCCAATACTTATGAAGTATATTGGAACATTACTGCCGAAAAATTCCGTGATAAAATGATCAAAGAATACCGAACGTTTTGGAATGAAAAAAGAACGCAACAAGCGGCTCAACAGGGTTTAACTCCTGTTACAGCTACGATTTTAGCTTCTATCGTTCACAAAGAATCGGTAAAAAAAGACGAAAGACCTCGTATCGCAGGAGTGTATTTGAACCGAATGAAACAAGGTATGCCGTTACAAGCAGATCCGACGGTGATTTATGCTTTGAAAAAGAAAAGCAATGATTTTAATCAAGTCATAAAACGCGTGTTTTACAACGATTTGTTCTTGAATTCACCTTACAATACGTATAAGAATATTGGTTTGCCTCCAGGTCCAATTGCTATGCCTGATATCACAGCACTTGAAGCGGTTTTGGCACCTGAAAAGCACAATTACATTTATTTTTGTGCTAGTGTTGACCGTTTTGGCTACCATGAGTTTGCTGCTACCTTGCCAGAACATAATATTAATGCTAAAAAGTATTCGGATTGGATCAACAACCAAGGAGTAAAACGATAGTGATTTCACTTCGGGAGTGGTTTTACCTATTCCTACTTATATTTTGGAGCACTTGCGGTCTTTTGGCGCAAGAAGCTCCAAAATCTTTTTTTACCCCATCTGATTCTTTAAATATTCAAAGACGTAATGCTGTTATCATTTCCGAAACTGTGTTGGGAGGCGCTACTTTGGTGGGACTGAATCAACTCTGGTACGCGGATTATCCCAAATCAAATTTTCATTTTATTAATGATAATTCTGAGTGGTTGCAGATGGACAAAATAGGACATTTGTATTCAGCTTATCATTTGGGACGTTTTGGCGCCGAAGCTTTGCAATGGAGCGGCGTTCGAAAACAAGATCAGTTGATTTATGGTGCTACTTTAGGTTTTGCCTTTTTGTCCATTGTCGAAGTGATGGACGGTTATTCTGCAGAATGGGGAGCTTCATCTGGTGATATTTTGGCCAATGCGCTTGGTACAGGACTTTACGTTTCGCAAGAGTTGCTTTGGAAAGAACAACGAATTACTCCTAAATTTTCTTTTCATACTACTTCATTTGCTGCACAAAATCCCAATAAATTAGGCAGCACTTTTTCGGAACAACTACTGAAAGATTACAATGGGCAAACCTATTGGTTATCGGTCAATATGCATTCTTTTTTCAAAGATTCTAAAATTCCAAAATGGCTCAATCTAGCATTTGGATACGGTGCCGATGGAATGCTTTCTGGAATCAGCACAACAGATCAACGAACTAGGCAATTTTATCTTAGTTTTGACGTTGATTTGACGAAAATACCTACTAAATCTTCTTTCTTAAAGACTGTTTTTTCGGTTTTTAACACCATAAAAGTACCTGCTCCAACAGTGTCATATAGCGCTATAAGCGGTTTTAAGGCACACTCCTTGTACTTTTAACAATTTTTAACTTACTGTTTTACAGACTCGTTTTTTTAAGTGGTATCTTTGCGCGTAGAAATTTCACAAGGTGACAGCGCGTGAAGAAAACTAATTTATGATAAAGAAATGGTATTTTTTCTTAAGTTTAATAGGCATCGTTACCTTTTTAAGCTTAAGTTTTAAAAACGAAAAAAAGAGCCTCAGTCCAGTGGTTCAATCTGTAGAAAAGGAAACTACAAATTCAGCTTTTCCTTCCAACGAAACGTCTATTGCAGACATTCCCTTTACCAAGAATTTATTTGTAGGCTTCAAAGAAGCCATTGCTCACAAAGAATCTAGAGGTAAATATCAAAAAGTAAATTCTTTTGGTTACTTAGGGAAATATCAATTTGGTGTGCAAACACTTCGAGCGATTGGTGTACAAAACCGCCATCATTTTTTAAACAATCCAGCATTACAAGAAAAAGCCTTTATTGCGCTTTTATCCAAAAACAAATCCTTGTTGCAATCGGTTATCGAGAAGCACGAAGGAAGCGTAATTGATGGAATTTTGATTACCGAGTCTGGTATTTTGGCTGCCGCACATTTGGCAGGAGCCGGAACAGTAAAGAAATTTTTCAGACACAACGGCAAAAGGTATTTCCGTGATGCTTATGGAACTTCATTACGAAGTTATTTAAAAGCTTTTGGAGGTTACGACACCTCAGTTATTGTTGCTAACAGTAACGCAACTGTACATTCGATTTAAGTTTTTTACAATTATTTTAAAGAAAGAGCTATGATTCAATTCATAGCTTTTTTTGTTTTAAATCACTTTTAAATAATATTTTTTTAGTTTTAATTAATTGTATTTTAGTGATTTATTGTTTTTCATTGATAAAAAAATAGAATTTATTAGGAAAATTGAAAAATAAAAATAAATCTTTGTGCCAGAAAATTAATAACCTTTTAACAGCGAAGAAAATGTTTGTATTTAAATCATTACCTCAAAGCGATGCATCAGTTGGAACTGGTGTTGCTTTTCTTCGTGGCTTCTCACAATCATAGATAAAACAACATATATGAAAAAGCCCGAAGACATTTAGTTTCGGGCTTTTTTTTGTTTATTCTAGAACCTTCAAAAATTTTCCCTAAACGTATTCAAAAAAAATGCAATGTGCTATTGCTCTGCCTTCTTGGTAAGTTTTTGCGCATTGTTATGAATCATTTTTAAAATAATCATGGGAAATAAACTATCTGGGAAAGACTTAATTAAGTTAGGCTTCCCAAAAAATAATGCCATAAATATTGCCTTAGGGCAAATCAACAGATATCGAAAAAAAGAGAAAAAGGAAAGTATTTTAACCGAAGCTAAACAAGTGTTGCTATATCCAGAAAAATTCAAAGGAGACGGTACTTGGGGAAAAGTTGCTGAAGGTTTAGTTAATCCCGTTCAAGTAAAATTCAATCAATTGAAAACGACTCGAGCCCCTTTTTCCATCTTTGGAGAAAACGAAATTGACGAACAAGCAAAGTTTCAATTGTACGACGCTTTAAAATTGCCTATTTCGGTAAAAGGGGCTTTAATGCCCGATGCCCATTCTGGTTACGGATTGCCAATAGGCGGTGTATTAGCCACAGATAATGCGGTAATTCCGTATGGTGTTGGAGTAGATATTGGTTGCAGAATGAGCTTATCGATTTTCGATTTGCCTGCGTCTTTTCTTAAAGGGAAAGACCATCAATTGCAAGCCATTTTGAAAGACAACACCAAATTTGGAATGAGTGAAACACATAAAATTAAAGTCGATCACGAAGTCTTTTACCGAGACGAATTCAAAAGCATTCCAATTGTGAAACAGTTGTTGGACAAAGCGTACAAGCAATTGGGCTCATCTGGTGGAGGAAACCATTTTGTGGAGTTCGGAATTGTAAAATTAGACAATCCCTTACCTGAATGGAAGTTGGAAGCCAAAGAATACGTGGCAGTTTTATCGCATAGCGGTTCACGCGGCTTGGGTGCCAATATCGCCAAACATTACACGTATTTGGCAAGTAAACAATGTCCGTTACCCAAAAATGTACAGCATTTGGCTTGGTTGGATTTGAATACACACGACGGTCAAGAATATTGGTTGGCTATGAATTTAGCAGGCGATTATGCTAAAGCTTGTCATGAAGATATTCACAGAAGATTGGCTAAAGCGCTTGGAAAACGCATTGTAGTAACCATCGAAAATCATCACAATTTTGCTTGGAAAGAAATGGTTGATGGCAAAGAATGTATAGTGCACCGAAAAGGAGCCACGCCAGCTGCTAAAGGACAATTAGGAATCATTCCGGGTTCGATGACAGCGCCAGGATTTATTGTAATGGGTAAAGGGAACGATGAAAGTTTGCAATCGGCTTCTCACGGAGCGGGACGTTTGTTTTCGAGAGCGAAATGCAAAGCTACTTTTACACAAAGTCAGATTAAAAAAGTTTTGGCTGACAACGATGTTTCTTTAATCGGAGGCAATATTGACGAAGCACCAATGGCGTATAAAAACATTCATACGGTGATGAATTTACAAACTGAATTGGTGGATGTGTTAGGTACGTTTACACCAAAAATTGTTAGAATGGACCGATAAGATGGAAAAGATTATACAAATAACATCGGGAAGAGGACCAGCAGAATGCACTTGGGTAGTGGCTCAAGTCCTGAAAAAAGTGTTGCAAGAAGCGGAAGCTTTACAAATGAAAGCAACTGTTTTGCAACACGAAGCAGGTTCCGAAAATGGAACAGTAGCTTCGGCAATGGTTCAAATTATTGGAAAAGATGCGACTGAATTTTCGGATTCATGGGTAGGCACCATTCAATGGATTGGAAAAAGTACGTTTAGAAAATTTCACAAACGCAGCAATTGGTTTATTGGAATTTTCGAAATAGGTACGATTCCGTTTCGTGCTTTTTCTGAAAAAGACATTCAATACCAAGCGATGCGAAGCTCGGGAGCTGGTGGTCAACATGTGAATAAAGTAAGTTCGGCCATTCGAGCGACACATGTACCAACAGGAATTAGTGTCGTGAGTATGGATTCACGTTCACAGCATCAGAATAAAAAATTGGCAACCGAGCGTTTGTTGCTAAAACTAAATGAAGCCCAATTGCATCTTTTGAAACAACAATTTCAAAGTCAATGGACGAATCAACTAGCCGTGGAACGAGGGAATCCAATTCGAACGTTTGAAGGTTCTGATTTTAAAAAACTCAAAACAGAGAAGAAATTTAAAGCTGTACGACAGCAATTAAAAAACGAATTAAAAAATGAAAAATATTGATAAATACTTATTTCAAGCCTTGGATAATTATCCGTATTGGTTGGAAGGAACTTCAGAAGCTTTGGATTATGCCTTGTCTTACGATGAGAAAAATACAACTGCTTTGTGTTTGTATGCGCGAATTGAAGCTGAGCAATTGCAAAATTATGAAGCAGCAAAAACCTATTTTCAAGAAGCATTAGCCATTAATATAGATGCTGTAGCGGTGTATCCGTATTATATAGAAACTTTGCTTTTGAATGAAGATTATGAAGAGGCTTCTAAATTAATTGATTTTGCCTTAACGATTAAAGGGATTAATAAAATGTCGATTTTATTAAAAAAAGTGCAATTGTTGGAACGTCAACACAAGATAGAAGAGGCAATAAAAGTAATGAAGGAGTTAAAATTAGCCTCTTTTGCAAACGATTCTTTCGAAATAGACGAAGTGGCCAATCGGTTGAAAGCCAAAAAGGACTTGCTAAAGCCAAAGAAAAAGGCGAAGAAGAAATCGGATAAAATTGTAAAAAAGAAATAAGAGAACCAGCTTTAGAGCTGGTTTTTTTTATGATTCACACAGTAAAATCAGATTTCATAACTAAAAAGTTGGACTTTAGTACATCTAAGATTATGATACATTTTGCATTTGTTATATTTGATATAGCGTTAATGATTTACTTATGAACACCAATCACTTACTTGTTGCTTTCAGAAATCGAGCCTTAGGAGTCAAAGAAACGACTGGAAACTGGACACATGAAATAGAATATTTATACAAAAGAGGCGTCGGAATTGATGAAGCTTTGCATTATTTGTACTTTGAAAAAGCTTCTATTGAAGAATTTGAAAGTTGGGTGCAAGAAAAAGAAGGAAAACTTATTCAATCGGTTACTCAAGAAACTTCAGTTTTAAGTGATGACGAATTGCAGTTTTTTGAAACCAACGGGTATATTATTTTGCCAAATGCGATTTCAAAGGCGGATTGTGCTTCGACCCAACAAGTGATTTGGGAGTTTTTGGGAATGCATCCAGAACAACCCGAAACTTGGTACCAAAGCCATCTCGAACAACGCGGAATGATGGTTAATTTTTTTGACCATCCGTTGTTAGAAAAAAACAGAGCTTCGGCAAGAATCAAGAAAGCTTTCGAACAGCTGTATCAGTCCGAAGCTATTTATAAAACCATAGATAAAGTAAGTTTTAATCCACCAGTGACTCAGAATTATTCTTTTAAGGGAAGTGATTTACATTGGGATGTAAGTTTACAATTGCCCATTCCGTTCCGATTGCAAGGTTTGATTTATTTATCAGATTGTGGACCAAAAGATGGCGCTTTTCATTGTGTGCCGGGTTTTCATCATCAGATTACTTCTTGGATGGAGCAGGTTCCAGAGGGTGTTCATCCGAGAGAACACGCTTTAGCAACACTCAAACCCCAAGCCATTACCGCCTCTGCTGGCGATATGGTGATTTGGCATCAAGCCTTGCCACATTGTGCAACTCCTAATTACGGTACTTCACCACGTATGGTGCAATACCTAAGTTATATTAGTGAAGCGTATGTAGAAGCTAAAGAGTGGGTTTAGAATTGTTTAAACCTGACTGGTTTTTAAAACCTGTCAGGTTTGAAAACACAATTATTCCTCCATCAATATCTCCAAAATACTAATTGCAGCCTCGCTAATTTTGGTGCCAGGACCAAAAACGGCAACGGCTCCAGCATCAAATAGGAATTGGTAGTCTTGTACTGGGATGACGCCACCCACTACTACCATAATATCTTCGCGGCCGTATTTTTTGAGTTCTTCGATTACTTGTGGAACTAGGGTTTTGTGACCTGCCGCCAAAGAAGAGACACCAAGAACATGTACATCGTTTTCTACAGCTTGTTTGGCCGCTTCTTCTGGTGTTTGAAACAATGGGCCAATGTCTACGTCAAAACCTACATCGGCATAACCTGTAGCTACAACTTTGGCTCCACGGTCGTGTCCATCTTGTCCCATTTTGGCAATCATGATTCGGGGTCTTCTTCCGTCTTGTTTGGCAAAAGCATCGGCTAGTTGCTTGGCTTTCTCAAAACTTTTGTCGTCTTTAATTTCTTTGCTATACACGCCACTAAAGGATTTAATTTGTGCTTTGTAACGTCCAAAAACCGTTTCTAAGGCATCGCTTATTTCGCCAAGGGTTGCTCGGTTTCTCGCGGCTTCTACGGCTATTTCTAATAAATTGCCCTCATTGGTTTTGGCACAATGAATCAATTTTTCGAGACTACTTTTTACTTTTTCAGAGTCTCTGTTGGCTTTGATTTTTTCCAATTGCGCCAATTGTTGTTTGCGAACCATTTGGTTGTCTACATCCAAAATTTGCAAAGGATCTTCTTTTTCCAATCGGTATTGATTGACACCTACAATAATGTCTTGTCCGCTGTCGATTCGCGCTTGTTTTCTAGCGGCAGCTTCTTCAATTCTTAACTTTGGAATTCCAGCTTCAATGGCTTTGGTCATTCCGCCCAAGGCTTCTACTTCTTGAATCAATTGCCAAGCTTTTTCGGCAATTTCATTCGTAAGGCTTTCTACATAATAACTGCCTCCCCAAGGGTCTACAGTTTTAGTAATTTGGGTTTCTTCTTGTAAATAGATTTGGGTATTTCTTGCAATTCTTGCGGAGAAATCAGTTGGTAATGCAATGGCTTCATCTAGTGCGTTAGTATGTAGTGATTGAGTACCACCAAAAGCAGCGGCGGTTGCCTCGACAACAGTTCGTGCCACGTTGTTAAACGGATCTTGCTCGGTTAAACTCCAGCCAGAAGTTTGGCAATGGGTTCTCAAAGCCAATGATTTTTCATCCGCAGGGTTGAATTCTTTGAGCAATTTGGCCCACAACATTCTACCCGCACGCATTTTTGCGATTTCCATAAAATGATTCATTCCAATGGCCCAGAAAAAAGATAATCTTGGCGCAAATTCATCGATTTTCATTCCGGTTGCTAAACCCGTTCGAATGTACTCTAACCCATCGGCTAGGGTGTAAGCCAACTCAATATCTGCGGTAGCTCCTGCTTCTTGCATGTGATAACCAGATATAGAAATGGAGTTAAACTTTGGCATTTTCTTGCTGGTAAATTCAAAAATATCAGCAATGATTTTCATAGAAGGAGTAGGAGGATAGATGTAGGTATTTCGCACCATGAACTCCTTTAAAATGTCATTTTGTATCGTTCCCGAAAGTTGTTCTGGAGATACTCCTTGTTCTTCTGCTGCTACAATATAAAAAGCCATAATAGGCAAAACGGCTCCATTCATGGTCATGGATACCGACATTTCTTGCAGTGGTATTTGATCAAACAACACTTTCATGTCCTCCACGGTGTCAATGGCTACACCCGCTTTTCCAACGTCTCCAACCACACGTTCGTGATCAGAATCATAACCTCTGTGTGTAGGAAGATCAAAGGCAATAGAAAGTCCTTTTTGACCAGCGGCTAAATTGCGTCGGTAGAAAGCATTGCTCTCTTCGGCAGTAGAAAAGCCCGCATATTGGCGAATCGTCCACGGTCTACGAACATACATGGTCGCATATGGTCCACGTAAGTTAGGAGCAAAACCAGCCCCAAAGTCCAAATGCTCTAAGGTTTCAATATCTTTTTCAGAATAGGTAGGCGGAATCGTAATGCCTTCCGCTGTTAGGAAAGGCTTGTGACTAGGAATACTAGCGCTTTTTGTAGCATGCTCTAGGGTAATATGTTGAAGGTCTTTTCTTTTCATGGCTGAATAGTAATGGTGAAACGTATTGGTTGGAATAAACTTACTCTGTGGCGAGTCGTTCTTGTTCGATTTTTTCGGCCAAACGTTTTTCAATTATCGGGGTAATCAGTGTTTTTCGTGGATTGATTTTTACAAAAGGGAACAATTCCAAATCGTGTTTCATCCGATCGGTTGGGTTGGGATGTTTGTTGGTTCCCAATAATATTTTTTTACCTGCATCAAATAAAGCCTGTTCCTTGTCGGCGCTTTCTTGGATTTTTCTTTTGATGATGCCTTCTTTCAATTGCTTTAAGAAACCACCGTTTTTCTCGATGTCTTTAAACAATTGAAGCGCTTTTTCTGCCAATTGTTGTGTAATGCTTTCTATGTAATAACTTCCGTCAGCAGGATTATTGACTTTGTCGAAATAGGATTCGTTTTTCAAAATCAACAATTGATTTCTTGCAATACGATCTCCAAACTCGTTGTCTTTGTGGTACAAGGCGTCATATGGTAAGTTAGCCACTGCATCAGCTCCTCCCAAAATGGCACTCATGCATTCTGTTGTGGTTCGTAGCATATTGACATTGTAATCATAAATCGTTTTGTTTCTTTTAGTAGGAGTGGCTAGAATATGACAATCGATATCCAATTCATAGGCAGTGGATACGATTTCAAAAAGTTGGCGAATGGCTCTTAACTTTGCAATTTCAAAAAAGTAGTTGCTTCCTACAGCGACTTGAAACACTACGCTTTTTTTACAGTTTGGAATATGGTTGAAGTATTCATTGGCTTGCGCTAAACCATAGGCTATTTCCTGTGCCATATTGGCTCCTGCATTTTGATACAAACCAATATTGACACTCAATAAAGAACAATTTTGGGTACTGTTAAGAAGTAATTCGAGGGTTTCGAAATTGTCTTTTTCAGGGGTTGAGAACCAATTTCCGTCTTGGGCTAATTGTCCGATAGGATCCAATAAGCAAAAAATATGGGCTTCTTTTTCTTTGGCAATTTGATCGATTTTTTTAACGAAATCGATTGAAAGAAACTGGAAATGAAAATAAACAGTTATTTGAGCTAAAGGAAGTGCTGCAAGTAATCTTTCTACTTCTATACTTTCATTGGGAATTGTAAATCTGAGGCTAGTTGCGCCACGTTGAATGGTATCTAAAGCTCTTTCTATAGATTTATCTAAGTCGTGTACAAAGATGTTTTGGCAAATGGTAAATGCTGTTGCTTGGGTGTTGCTACCTACATTACCTTTTAAATCTTCTTTGTCGTAGAATGGTTTTACTTTTATTTCCTCAGGGGAATTCCAAATTACCGTTTCGTTGTAATCGGCACCTTTAAGTTCAAATTGGATTTTTTGTTTCCACTGTTTAGCCGAAACAGCATTGAAATCTTCAAATAGATTTTGCGCCATTGTAATTGTGTTAGTTGGGATCGTTTTTAGTAATGCTATCGCCTTCAAATTCGATGATATAGATGTCTTCGCTATCTTTTTTCATATAGTATTTCTCACGAGCATATTTTTCTACTTGTTCGGAGTTATGCAATTGTTGGATATTTTGTTTATCCTTTTTTATTTCTTCTTGGTAGTATTTTTTGTTTTCCCTCAATTCCTTAATGTCCTTGTCTAGAATACGGTGGTCAAAATAGGAGTAATTGTCTAGAAATGTCATCCAAACTATAAAAAACAAGGATACCCAGATGTATTTGTTACTGAGTAATTTGAACCATTTTTTATCTTTATAAGGATTTTTCATTGCTAGGTTTAGGAATAAGAAGTTGTAGGTTTACAAAATACGTTGGTTAATTACGGCACGAACCACATCAATCGCTACAGTGTTGAACTTGTCATTAGGAATAATGATGTCTGCGTAGGCTTTGGTAGGTTCAATAAATTGTTCATGCATTGGTTTTAGTGTGTGTTGGTAGCGGCTCAAAACTTCTTCCATGTCACGACCTCTTTCTGATATATCACGGCGTAATCTACGAATTAATCGTTCGTCTGAATCGGCATGAACATAAACTTTGATGTCAAATAAATCGCGTAATTCAGGATTGGTAAATATTAAAATACCTTCTACAATCATCACTTTTCGTGGGTGAGTCACTATGGTGTCGTCGGTTCTGTTGTGTTTGATGAACGAGTAAACAGGCTGATTAATGATGTTGCCTTGTTTTAGTTCTTTTAGATGGGCTACTAAAAGTTCAAAGTCGATGGCTCTAGGATGATCAAAGTTAATGTTAGAACGTTCCTCATAACTCATGTTTTTGTTCTCTTTGTAATAAGAATCTTGAGAGATGATACCTACTTCGGCATCAGGTAGTTCGTTCATGATTTGATGTACTACTGTTGTTTTTCCACTTCCGGTTCCTCCCGCAATTCCTATGATGAGCATACTAACTTTAATTTTAAATTTTGTTACAAAAATAAGAATTAAAAGAGATACCTATTTGTTTTTGTGGACTATTTTTAATCGGCTTGCGATTGAGTAGATTAGGTTTGGTTTTTGAAAGCTAAGATGTTCTTTGTCTGTTTTTAGCCCCGGGAGGAGTGGCATCCTTTGCTGCCGGGGTTCGGCAGTAAAGATAGAGCGGATCACGGGACGATGTTTCCTGATAAGCCTATTTTTCCTGCTCCTATTTGAAACAATAACAATAGGTGTGTTGTTGTATTTACATTTTATGCAAAATAAAAATAGTAGGACGCTTGTGTAGGTCTACTTTTTCTTTTTTCCAAGCCGCTATTTTTTTGGTTTTGATGTATTCGGTGGGCAAAGTGATATCGGTCGCTACGCAAAGATGGGTTTCGGGATGTAGGATTTGAATTAAATCTTCGAGTAGTTTGTTGTTGCGATAAGGTGTTTCGATGAAAATTTGCGATTGGTTTTTGTCGAAAGATAATTTTTCTAAAAACTTCAAAGCAGATTTTTTCTCTTCTTTTTCGATAGGTAGATAGCCGTTGAAGGTGAAGCTTTGTCCATTCATCCCAGAAGCCATAAGGGCTAGTAGGATAGAGGAAGGACCTACCAACGGAATGACTTGTATGCCTTTGTCGTGTGCGATTTTTACAATGACAGCTCCGGGATCGGCTACGCCAGGGCAACCAGCTTCGCTCATTAATCCCATGTTTTTTCCCTCAAGCAAGGGTTGAATCATAGCCAGATGTTCTTTGTTTTCGGTATGCTTGTTTAGGGTAAAAAGCACCAACTCGGATTGCTTTTTTTCAGGCTGTACTATTTTGATTGATTTTCGGGCTGTTTTTTCGTTTTCTACGATGTAATGGTCAATAAAATCGATACTTCTTTTGATGGTTTGTGGCAAGACATCCATTGGGTCGCAATCGCCCATAGTGGTTGGAATTAAGTATAATTTTCCTAGCGAAAGATTTGGTTTCATTTAGTGGTTTTCTTTGTTTATTCTTTTGAATACCTCGTCAACTGTAATTTGCATTTCTGAAAACAGTGGACTTTTAATTATTTGCCCTTCAGAAAAGGGTTTTAATCCGATGTATTCTTCGTTTTGTAAGGTGTACACTAAAACAAAACGTTCTTCGGGTTCTACCATCCAATATTCTTTTACGCCACTTTCTTGGTATAAATTAAATTTGGTATCTACATCGTGCTTGCTGTTGTTGGGAGATAAAATCTCTACAATCAGGTCTGGTGCGCCGTTGCATCCTTTGTCGTCTAATTTGTTTTCATCACAAATAATGCACAAATCGGGTTGCACTACAGTAGTGTCTTTTTTTGAAGATTTAATCGGAAGTCTTACGTCAAAAGGGGCAACAAAAACACTGCAAGGACGATTTTCGAAAAAGCTATAAATTTTCCAATTTAAGTTCTGTGAGATTGTTTGATGCTTTCTACTTGGAGCAGGACTCATTTTACATATAAATCCTTTGATCAGCTCAACTCGCTCTGAAAATTGCCATAGCAAATAATCGGAATAGGTGTAAGTTTTTGTCAAATCTAAGTCAGAAAATTTTTTTACTACTGGCATGTTCTGCGTTTTTCACAAAGTTATAAAACTATCTGAACTTGTTTATAAATTTTTGTAATTGAGTAATAATAACAGCTGTGTTTTTTACCCTTTTATTTTCAATAAAGATGTGAGTAGTATGTTTATCCAATAAGCAGGAATTCTTGTTGTATTTAGGAGTGTTTCTCAATGATTTTTTTGGCAATCACATCGCAAACTTCGTCTAGCATTTGATATACATTTTCAAAACCATTGGCTAAACCGTAGTATGGATCGGGTACATCGACATTTTCTCCTGGAAATAATTCGTTCAAAATCATTTGAACTTTGTTTTTCTGGGTGTCGTTTTTTGCCATTTCAATCACAGTGTCATAATTGGAGGCATCCATTACATAGATATAATCGAAGGTATCGAAATCTTTTGTGTTAAATTGTCTTCCTTTTTGGTGAGCAATCGAGAGGTTATGGTGCTCTGCTACTGCGATGGAACGTTTGTCTGGTGAATGGCCAATGTGCCAAGAGCCTGTTCCTGCAGAATCAACAAAAAATTGATCCCCTGGTAGTTTTGAGGCTAATATTCCTTCTGCCAAGGGAGAACGGCAAATATTGCCTAAACATACCATTAAAATCTTTACAGGCATAATCCGCGTTTATAGCGTTAATTTAGAATTGATATCGTCCACAAATTTCTTGAATTGTTTGTCTGTGGCTACTAAGTTGTCTACCGTTTTACAAGCATGTAAAACTGTAGCGTGATCGCGATCTCCTATTTGTGAACCAATATTCGCTAGTGAGGCTTTAGTGAATTTTTTAGCAAAAAACATGGCTAATTGCCGGGCTTGAACCACGTGTCTTTTTCTGGTTTTAGATTGTAGGGTTTCTAGATCCAATTGGAAATAATCGGAAACAATTTTTTGTATGTAATCGATGGAAATTTCTCTTTTAACGTTTTTGACAAATTTCTCTACCACATTTTTGGCCAACTCAATGGTTACTTCTTTTTTGTTGAAAGAAGATTGGGCGATTAACGAAATGATAGCACCTTCTAATTCACGAACGTTTGACTTGATATTTCTAGCAACATACTCAATGATGTCATCAGGAATGTCAACACCGTCACGATACAAAATGTTTTTAAGGATCGAAATTCTAGTTTCGTAATCTGGTTGGTGTAACTCAGCGGATAATCCCCATTTGAAACGCGACAATAAACGCTGTTCAATATCTTGCATATCAACAGGAGCTTTGTCTGAAGTCAAAATAACTTGCTTGCCGTTTTGGTGCAAATAGTTGAAGATATGAAAAAAGACATCCTGAGTTCCTGATTTTCCAGATAAAAACTGAACATCATCTATGATTAACACATCGATTAATTGATAGAAATGAATGAAGTCGTTACGGTTGTTTTTCTTAACCGAGTCGATATATTGTTGTGTGAAAATTTCGGCAGAAATGTATAAAACCGTTTTTTCAGGATATTTGTCTTTGATTTCAACACCGATAGCGTGTGCTAAGTGTGTTTTTCCTAATCCAACGCCACCAAATATTAGTAGCGGATTGAAAGAAGTTCCACCTGGTTTGTTCGCTACAGCCATACCTGCAGAACGAGCCAGTCTATTTGAATCTCCCTCAAGGAAATTGTCAAAGCTGTAATTAGGATTTAATTGAGATTCGATTTTTAAATTACGAATACCAGGAATAACAAAAGGATTTTTTAATTCTGGATTCAAATTTTTAATAGGAGCGTCCACTTCTTGTGGTTTCATGACTACACGATTGGCACTTGGCAACTGTTCTGTAAACGGTTGTTTGTTACCATATGTGTTCTCCATTTTAATTTTGTAAAGCAATTTAGCGTTCTTACCTAGTTCTTTGGTAAGGGCTACTTTTAATAATTTTACGTAGTGTTCTTCTAGCCATTCGTAGAAAAATTTACTAGGTACTTGAATATATAAAGCATTGTCGGTTAGTTCAACTGATTTAATAGGCTCAAACCAAGTTTTGTAAGCTTGCTCTTGGATGTTGTCCTTTATAAAAGATAAACAGTTTTCCCATACCGATTGTGCAGTTTTATTCATAGATTTGGCGAAATTATTTTAACTTTAGTTGTTTTTTTGAGCAAAAAAACGTGTCTGTTTTTTGCATTTTTCAGGTTAACAAAAGTGTGAATAATTTTTTGTATAAAAAAATATATTGGACAATTATTTTAGAAAAAAATGTCGTAAGGGGCATTTTAAAATTTAAATTTTTTAAAGCATAACTAATGAAAGATCACCAAGTAGAAGTACGTGTTCGTTATTCAGAAACCGATCAAATGGGAGTCGTTTATCACGGCAATTACATCCCTTATTTTGAGATAGGACGCGTGGAATGGCTTAGAAATAAAGGGGTTTCGTATAAAGTCATGGAAGAAAATGGAATTGCACTTCCAATTGTTTCTATGAATATTAATTACAAAAAATCGGCGCGCTATGATGATTTACTGACGGTACACACTCGTTTCAAAAGTCAGACGTCTGTGAAGATAGAATTTGATTGCGCAATTTATAACGAAGCACAAGAGTTATTAACAACTGCCGAATTTGTGTTGGTTTTTGTGTCCTTAAAAACGGGTCGTCCAGTCGCTCCTCCAGATTATATTTTGGAATTATTGAAAACCATCGATTAACGACAAAAATCATCGACGAAAAACACTATTTTATCCTTTTTTTTGCGATTTGTATTTCAAACATATTTTCAAAAATGTCGAATACCATTTCGGCATTTTTTTTTCGAATACAACACTCAATTTTGCCAATCGGTAAATTTGTTTCGGCATCGATTTCCATTTCTTGATTTACAATTTGAAGTTGCTTTTCTTTAATAACGCGCATGACTTTGTTCATGTTCTTATAATCGAAAGTGATTTCGAAAAAAACATCAATGGTTTTCTCTACAATTTCACTCGCTTCTATCGCTAATTGAGCCGTGGTTTTGTAAGCCGTAATCAATCCGCCCACTCCCAATTTGGTGCCGCCAAAGATGCGAACCACCACAATCAATATATTCGTTAGACCAAACGATTGAATTTGCCCATATATTGGCGTGCCAGCTGTGTTACTCGGTTCCCCATCGTCATTGGCTCTAAAAACCACCGATTCGGTCCCAATTTGATACGCATAGCAATAATGCACCGCATGCGGATGTTCTTTTTTAAGTATTTCAATGATGGGTTTTACTTCCTCCTCGCCGCTAATCGGAAACGTATAGCCAAAAAACTTACTGTTTTTCTCCTTAAACAGTATGGGTTCGTTGGGTGCAGCAATGGTTTGGTAGGTGTCTTTCATTAGGTGTACTTCTTCAAAAGGGATATTTTTTGATGCAAAAGTAGTTTTTTTTGGAGCCCAACCCAAGGCATTTTTAGTAGGCAAGGGTTCCCGCTATCCGCTATATCTTTTTTTATACCCTTGTCGGAAGTATTGTCATTGGTCAAGGGTATAAAAAAAGGATGCCGCTGCACACGAGCGAAACGAACTGGCGAAGCAATCGGGGCTAAAGGAGTAGCAGTTGGCTTTTTTGGATACATTTTATAGGCTGTTCTTTTCGAATAAATCGACTACATCTTCTTTTCCTACTTGCAGGTTCCAGACCTGAAGTCCGAGAGCTTGAGCTGCATCAGTGTTTTCTTTTTTATCGTCTACAAACAAGGTTCTTTTGGGTGACAAATCATTTTGTTGTAAAACGTGCAAGTAAATTTCAGCATCGGGTTTTCGCATTCCTACTTCAAAAGAAAAATACACTTTTTCAAAACATTGGTAAAAAGCGCCATAAAACGAACTTCCTGTTTTTTGCTCAAAAGTGTCAATATGAATCGCATCGGTATTGCTCAACAAAAACAAGCGGTATTTTTGCGACAATAATTGTAAAAACTCTAGGCGATATAAGGGGAAATCAAGCAAAACCGCATTCCAAGCCGCAAGAATTTCTTCGTGACTCGCATTGGGAATTTGTTTTTGAAAACCGTTTAAAAAAGCTTCTCGTGTACAATCGCCTTTTTCAAAAGCGATGTTTAAAGCGTCCAATTCTTCATTCCAAGCTTTGAGACCCAATGCTTGTAGTTGGTCTTGCGTGGCTTGCTTGTCTAGATTGATAAATACATCTCCAAAATCAAAAATGATGGCATTAATCATGATTGCTAAGTATTAAAAGTTCGTCAGTTGCAATAGTTGACTTATTTGGATTCTTTTTTTGGAGTATCGGTGCTTTTATTCCAGAATGAAAAGAAATCGCTCCAATAAAAATCCGTGCTTCATCCCACATATTCAAATCGATAAAATGCTGAATGGTAGTGGTGCCACCTTCAATAATAACAGATTGAAGACGGTGCTCGTATAACCTTTGCAGGAGTTGTGGTACAATGTTTTGATTGAAATCTAGAGTTTCAAAAATACAATTCTCCTTGTTTTCATTCTGTTTGTTTGCTGTGAAAATCAGTGTAGGAACACTTTGGTCCAAAACAAAACTTTCTTTAGGTAGGCGTCCTTCTCGGTCAATAATTACTCGAGTTGGATTTTGTCCGTGCCAATCTCTAGTGTCTAACTTTGGATTATCAGCAAGCACGGTTTGTGTTCCCACCAAAATTGCCTGCTCTTCGCTGCGCCATTTGTGCACCAATTGACGTGAATAGGTATTGGTAATCCAAATCGGGGTGCGCTCTTGATTCGGTTTTGGCGATGGAGCGATGAAACCATCTTGGCTTTCGGCCCATTTTAAGATAATGTAGGGGCGTTTTTGGTTGTGGAATGTAAAAAAGCGTTTGTTGAGTTCTTGGCATTCTTTTTCGAGTACACCAACAGTCACTTCAATGCCAGCATTTTTCAAACGTTCTATGCCTTTACCTGCCACTTGATGGTTGGGGTCAACAGTTCCTATTACCACTCTAGGAATTTCACTTCGAACAATTAAATCAGCACAAGGCGGTGTTTTTCCGAAATGACTGCAAGGTTCAAGACTTACATAAATAGCAGCGTCTTTCAATTGCGATTTGTCTTTTACGCTATTAATGGCGTGCACTTCTGCGTGAGGTTCTCCGGCTTTTCTGTGCCAACCTTCGCCAATAATTTTTCCATTGGCAACAATTACGCTGCCCACCATCGGGTTAGGGTACGTAGTGCCTAAGCCATTTTTGGCTAGTTCGATGCAACGTTTTATATAAGTTTCATTTGTGTTCACTATGCAAAAGTACTATTTTTTGGGAGTTAGATTTCGCTAATTTGTCAATTAACAATGCTATTTTTGTCAGACTAACCAAAGAAGATAAAGTACAATGACATCTTGGACTATTAGAAAAATTGAAAAGAAAGACAATCCTGCCGTGGCCCAGTTAATACGAGCTGTTTTTGATGAATTGGAAATTCCAAAAGTAGGCACCGCTTACGAAGACCCTTATTTGGACTTGATGTTTGAGGAATACAACAAGCCACGTTCTGTTTATTTTGTGGTGGAGCAAGAGGGCGAAGTAGTAGGTTGTGCAGGCATTGCTCCTTTGGCTAATGAAAAGGAAACCATTTGTGAATTGCAAAAAATGTACTTTTTGCCTGCTACCCGCGGAAAAGGAATTGGAAGCGAAATGATGGCTATTTGTTTGCAAGCCGCCAAAGACTTTGGGTTTGAGCAATGCTATCTCGAAACGATGCCTTTTATGCATTCAGCTCAAAAGTTGTATAAGAAAACAGGCTTTGAGTACTTGTGCAGTGCTATGGGCAATACGGGGCATAGCAGTTGTCCGGTTTGGATGCTGAAAGATTTGTAACACCTCAATAATTTGATTCGATATTTAGTACTATAAATTATGACAATAAGAGCCTACAGAACTCATTTTATTCAGGAACTTTCTTCTATTTATGAGGAAGGCGAGGCCGAAAGTTTTTTCTATCTGATTTTGGAAGCCAAGCACCAACTCAAACGAATCGATTTGGCATTGCATCCTGATTTGGCTTTTTCGGAGGTCGAACTCGTGGTTTGGAATCTCATTTTAGAAGATTTAAAAAAAGAAATCCCGATTCAGTATCTTTTAGGAAAAACCAGTTTTTACGGATTGGATTTTGAAGTCAATGAAAACGTATTGATTCCAAGACCTGAAACCGAAGAGTTGGTCGAATGGATTCTTGAGGATTGTGGTAAAACAGATACAACAGCAGAATTTTCAATTCTCGATATCGGGACGGGAAGTGGCTGCATTCCGATTAGTTTGAAAAAGCATTTGCCTCAGGCCAAAGTTTCAGCTATTGATGTTTCGGAAAAAGCTTTGGAAGTCGCTAAAGGCAATGCGAAGTTAAATGGAGTGGAAGTGCATTTTATATTGCAAAACATTTTAGAAACAGCCGATTTGTTGGAAAGTTATGATGTGATTGTTTCGAATCCACCCTATGTTCGGAATTTGGAAAAGCAAGAAATAAAGAACAATGTGTTGGAGTATGAGCCTCATTTGGCTTTGTTTGTAGCCGATGATGATGCTTTGATTTTTTACAGAAAAATTGGGGAGTTGGCATTGAAAAGTTTGCGTCCCAACGGGAAGTTGTTTTTTGAAATCAATCAGTATCTCGGTAAAGAAACGGTTGATTTGTTAAAAGATTTAGGCTTTCAAAACGTGGAATTACGTAAAGACATTTACGGAAATGACAGGATGATTTTGGCTTCTTTGTAAGTCGAGTTGTTGAACTAAAATTTTCATTTATTCTCTTTTTGTCAGTTCGAGCGCAGTCGAGAACAGTTCGTGAATCTCGACTGCGCTCGATTTGACAGTACTACTAGAGTATTTTAAAGTAGTTTTTTGTACAAAAAGAAGTATGGATTTGGTTGTTGATTGATGATTTTTGATGTTAAATTTGAAATCTTCACTCGTTGTTTCGCGTGAGGGATAGGAGCTAACTACCGAAGTAGTGCGTATAGCTCGACCGCATAAAAAAAGGGACCGACTAGCACGTTTGCTGAGTAGGTCCCTTTTTTTATGGGGTCACGCCCAAATACTTATTCATATCGCAACGCCTCAATTGGGTCGAGTTTTGAAGCTTTTACGGCAGGATAGAGTCCAGAAACAATGGCGACCATAAAACTTGTAGCAAAGGCAGCGAATATGGCGCCCCACGGAATAACGAAGGCAAAATCCATAGCGCTAGCGATACCAAAACCTATTAGGATTCCGAAGATAATACCCACTAGTCCACCAATTTGTCCAATGAGTAATGTCTCTATAAAAAACTGAAAAGCAACGGTCGATTTCTTGGCGCCTAAGGCTTTTCGAACGCCAATTTCTCGGGTTCTTTCGGTTACCGAAACAATCATAATGTTCATCAAGGCGATAGAAGAACCCAAAATGGTAATTACCCCAATGAGCCACGATGCCAATCCAAGATATTGTGTGATGCCTAGAATACGGTTAATCAAATCATCGCTTCGTACAACGCCAAAGTTGTTGTCTTTGACAGGGCTTAGTTTTCTCACGCGGCGCATTACGCTAGTGGCGTTGTCTATGGCTTGGTCTAGTAATTCTTTTTTGCCTACCATTACACTCACACTGTAATTGATATTGGGTGCGCTGAAAAGCGAACGCGCCACTTGAATCGGTATCAACACTCGCAAATCCTGACTGTTACCAAAAGTCGAGCCTTTTTCTTTGAGTACGCCAATGACTCTGAATTTGGCTCCGCGAATCGAAATAATTTTATCAATAGGGTTAACATCTTTTAAAAGTCCTTTTTCGAAATCGGAACCTACCACACAAACAAACGCATTGTTGTTGATGTCGAAACTCGTAAAATTACGTCCAGCACTGAATTCCAATCCCGAATTCACGGCATACATTTCGTCGACGCCTACGATTTTGTTCTCGGGGTCGGTTTTGGTATTCAAATACTTGATTTCGGCGGTAGAAGTAGCCGTAAACGAAAGCGAAGTCTCGGTAAATGGATATTTGTATTTGTTTCTAAACGCCACCGCATCTGGGTAGGAGATAATCGGGTTGATGATTTCTCGTTCGCCGCCGCCACGGTTTCGCGTTACATTTTCGTATTGATTGATATTGAAGGTATTGGCGCCCATCGAGGCAAAATCGGAAGAAATGGTGTTTTCCAAAGCCGCCACAACGGTCAAAATTCCCACCAAAGCTGTGATTCCAATAGCAATAATCAGTACCGTAAGAATGGTACGAAGCAATTGCGTTTTGATAGAACCCAACGCAATCTTGATATTTTCTTTTAATAATTTTAGCATCATACAAGTTTGTCACGAAAATACAATTTTTGTTACAAGTTTGGTTTTCAAAAAACACTAAATTTCAAATCCACAAACCTTCTGTTTTTTTTTAAATCATATAAGGCATATTAGGATATTTAGTTTTTTCTTTCCGAACTCGGCTGACATCCTTTTGCTAATTGCGGTTAAATTTTACAGCTTTAAGACAAAAACTTTTATGCCCTTACATTCCTTAATGGTTCAAAATAAAACTTCAAAAAAAATCCCTATTTCTAGGGATTTCTTATCATTTTGCAGCAAAAATAGCGTTTAGATTTTGAGTAAACATTTTCGCATTGTTTTCTGGTATTATGTAAACAACTTCTTTACCCGCGTGAAGAATAATTTTCTTTATTGATAACTTGACAGGAGCTTTTATCAAATCCATTTTTAAGGTACAGGCACCATCAAAATAGCCATCATTTTCAATAGTTTGTTTTTGGGTGGTGATTGTTCCGTCCGATAATTCTGCAGAAATAGACATTTCACTATTCAATACATTAGTATAAAAACCATCCATAACCATTAAAATTCGGTATATATTTTTTGGATTAGCATCTTTAAACTCATGTCGGGTAATAGTGTATCGCAACCCTTTAGCCAGAATTGGAAAGTTTTGACTACAGTCGAGTTCATAACTAGTAACATCTCCAGCATCGTTAGTATGTTTGATAACTTTTTTTACTTGTCCTTGCATTTGAAAAAAAGAGATAAAAAAGAATAGCAATAAAAATTTTTTCATAGTATGATTTTCTTTAATAAATTAGGATTATGTGCACTAAATTTAGTCATAATTTATTTATTTTTTTGGGCACTTAACTCTTTTTTAGGTATTTATTATTGTTTTTTTAATCATGCTATTTTTGAGACAATCCAAAAAAAGATTCGTTTTCTAGAATGATGACCTAATTTTAAGAAATTCCACCACTGAGGCTAGGGCAGTCGGAACACTAAAACGTTTTGTTGGAATTATAACCCGACAAGGTATTATTTTTATCAATTTTTGTAAGGGATTAGTGTTATATTTGGGAAAATATACCGAAGCAAATTTTCGATTATTTAACCGACTAAAGGTGGATTCAAGAAAGTTTGTTTTGTAAAGTAATATTTAGTTGGAATGTAAAACTCGAAAATTAAAAGAAATGGATTTAAACGCATATACTCGAACGATTAGTACTTTGTTTTCAACTAATGTAAAATACGTTGTTCCAAGATTTCAAAGAGAGTATTCTTGGACTAAGGATGAAGTTTCTGAATTATGGCATGATGTGATAAACAATATTAAAATTAAAGATGGTAAAATTGAAAATTTGGAATACTTTATCGGTTCATTAGTTCTAATTGGCGAAGATAAATCACCAGAGATGCTAATAGTTGATGGTCAGCAAAGGCTAACAACAATAACGATATTACTGTCAGCTTTAGTAGAAACTTTCAAAAGCATTGGTGAGAGTGATTTGGCACAAGGAATTTATAGTACATATATTGAAGGAAAAGACGTTAGATTTAAGCCTTTTTTTAAATTAGAAAATGAAAATCCTAAACCTTTTTTGCAAGAATCGATTCAACACATTACAAAAAAAGAAAATCAGCCTCAAAATAAGGAAGAAAAAACACTTTGGGAATCATATTTGTACTTTATAAATAAGTTTAAAATTGACAGTTTAAAAAAAGATATAAAATTTTGGAATGATATTCCTGGAATAAATAGTCAAAAACATTTAGCAATTTTAGAAGCAGTTCGTAATGAAATCTTACTTAATTTAAAAGTTATTTACATTACAGTTGCAAACGAAGATGATGCGTATATGATTTTTGAAACACTTAATGCTAGAGGGAAAAATTTATCATCCGTTGATCTAATAAAGAATGATTTATTCAAAGTGCTTAATGGGACTCATCCAGATGATACTGCAAAACGAAATTGGAAGCAAATCCAACATAATTTATCGTCAAGAGCAACAAAAATCAACTTTGAAACTTTTTTTAGGCATTTTTGGCTATCTAAATATAATTATGTCACTGAATCTAAGATTTATAAGAATTTCAAAATTGAAAGTAATAAAGATTCTTTCGATCATTATGATTTTATTATAGATTTAGAAAAAGAAGGAGATATTTATAATAAAATTGCAAATCCTTTAAAGAGCGATTGGCCAGATCAAAACGATGCAACAGTTTTCAATAGTTTAAATGCGTTAAGTTTATTTCAAATTACTCAGATAAGGACATTTATACTAGCTTTAATTAAAAAAAGAGACGATCGTTTAATTAATCATTATGATTTTTGTAGAGTATTAAATGAAATGGAAAAATTCCATTTCAAATATTCTGGTATCTCTTCTTTGAAAATGAATATTTTTGAAGGTAAGTATTCAAAAACGGCTAGAGATTTAAGAAGATCAGCTACAAAAGTGAAATCAAAAGAGGTTATTGAGCAGTTATTATCATTTTATATTGAAAAAGAACCCCCATATGAATCATTTAAACAAAAATTCGCTGAGTTAAAATTTACTAATCAATATACACGTGATAAAAAAATAATTCAATATATCTTTAGTAAAATTGAGAATTCCTATAGAAATACTGATGAACTTTCGATCAATAAAATATCTTTAGAGCATATAGATCCACAAACAAATGCAAAGGGTAATTATGGTTGGTTAGGAAATCTTTTACCATTAGACAAGGTGCTTAATGAACAGTGTGGTGATAAAAGTTTTATCGATAAATTACCCATCTATAAGCAATCTGATCTAAAAGTAGTTCAAGAGTTTCTTGCAAAATATAAATTAGAAACATCTTGGGATCAGGCTAATCAAGATCAATGGTTTGATTTTTTAGCTGACATTGCATTTAATAGAATATGGAAACTTGAGAAATAAATATTAAAATCAACAAAAATATTGCAACTGATTTATTTAATTATTTTAACAAAAAGTGGTTTTGTATTTGGATGCCTAAAACTTTAGATTTTCAAATCCAAGTAGATTGAATTTACCCCAATAAAAATGACAACACCCACCCAAAAAAAAATACAATTCGACAACTTTGTTTGGATAGACATTTGCCAACCCAACCAAGAAAATCTAGACCAAATCGCCAAAGAATACCAGTTGGATTATTTTCAAATTAAAGACAGTTTGGAGCGAGGCCATTTGCCCAAATTTGAAAAACAGCCCAATTATAATTTTTTAATTCTGAGAGCTTTTACGCCAAGAATGGCCAGTAAAGCAACTACTATCAATGAATTGTCGCATAAAATCGCCTTTTTTTACAACGGACACAAAATCATCACGGTGCATCGCAGTCCGTTTGCGTTTTTGGAAACCGTAAAAAAAGACCACAAAACACCCGAAGCCATTTTGATTTATCTAATCCACAAAATGGTAGAAACCTATCAAGTGCCTTTGAACGACTTGGACGAAAAAATCATTCAAATCGAGAAGACTATTTTTCTGCAAGACTATTCCAAAATATCGCTGGAAGAACTCTATTTCTTGAAAGCGCAAACCCGTATCACCAAAAAGTTGTTGCAGATTTTTCAAAATGTCATTCACCAACTCGAAGTGAGTGAGTCCTCCAAAACCGCTTTGCAAGACATCAAAGACAAGCTGCTGAGTTTGCTGCTCAATTATGACGAAGTGCTTGAAAATGCGAACAATTTACTGGGCACCTATCTTTCGGTCAACGCTCAAAAAAGCAATGATGTAATGAAATTGTTGACCATCTTTTCGGCTTTCTTTTTGCCGCTGACTTTTATAGCAGGTATCTACGGAATGAACTTTGAAAATATGCCTGAACTGCAATGGCCTTTGGGTTATTTTATGACTTTGGGCGTGATGGCGGTCATTGCTTTGGTCATCTATTTTTGGTTCAAAAGAAAACGCATTCTCTGATTTTGGGAGGCACCTTCAACTTTGTAAGTAATTACAGAAGCAATAAAATAACCATTTAAGGAATGTAAGGTCATATAAGATTAGAATAAAATTTACCGCTCCCTATTTGGTAAAAACCTCATTTTTATTTTTTTAAATCAATAGGAATGGGCTTTAGCCCATTCTGAAAAAGGAGTTTTGTATTGTGCTTTAGCCAAAATCTACGACAATAATTTCTGCATATTTAAAAACTTATATGACCTTAACTACCTTAAATGGTTCAAAAATAAGATGGGTTTGTTGTAGAATAATAAAACCCACTTTTTTTGGATAGGATTTCTTTTAAAAAGTAAGATATTTGCAAACCTAATTGAAAATTCATTTTACAATGGCTTCAAAACCCAGTATACCCAAAGGAACGCGCGATTTTTCGCCAGCCGAAGTGGCCAAAAGACAATACATTATTCAAACGATAAAAAGCAATTTTGAGAAATTTGGCTTTCAACCTATAGAAACGCCATCCTTCGAGAATTCAGATACTTTGATGGGAAAATATGGCGAAGAAGGCGACCGCTTGATTTTTAAAATCTTGAATTCGGGCGATTATTTGTCAAAAGCCAATGCGACGCATTTAGGGAACAAAGACAGTCTAAAATTGACTTCTAGTATTTCTGAGAAAGCCTTGCGTTATGATTTGACCGTTCCTTTTGCGCGTTACGTGGTGCAACACCAAAGTGAAATTGAGTTTCCGTTTAAAAGATATCAAATCCAACCCGTTTGGCGCGCCGACCGTCCACAAAAAGGCCGCTTTAGAGAGTTTTTTCAGTGCGATGCCGATGTGGTAGGTTCCAAATCATTGTGGCAAGAAGTGGAGTTGGTACAATTATATGACACGGTTTTTACGGCTTTGGGATTAAAAGGTGTGACCATCAAAATCAATAATCGTAAAATTTTATCTGGAATTGCTGAGGTGATTGGCGCTTCGGATAAGTTGATTGATTTTACCGTAGCATTGGATAAACTGGACAAAATTGGCGAAGACGGCGTTAAGAAAGAAATGATTGAAAAAGGCATTTCCGAAGAAGCCATTACCAAAGTGCAACCGTTGTTTAGTTTTACAGGAACGATTACAGAGAAAATCAATCAATTGTCACAATTGCTTTCAGCCTCTGTAGAAGGGATGAAAGGTGTTGAAGAATTGCAATTCATTTGCGAAAAAGTGATTCAACTCGGACTAGCTACAGCTCAATTGGATTTGGACGTGACTTTGGCAAGAGGATTGAACTATTATACGGGTGCTATTTTTGAAATTGCCCCACCTAAAACCGTTGCTATGGGTTCCATAGGCGGTGGCGGAAGATATGACGACTTAACGGGTATTTTTGGTTTGAAAAATATGAGTGGTGTGGGGATTTCTTTCGGCTTGGACCGAATTTATTTGGTAATCGAAGAATTGGGATTGTTCCCAGATACGGTTGCCGCTACTTCAAAAGCGCTGTTTGTGAATTATGGAGAAACTGAAGCTTTTGCTGCGATGCAAACCATTCAAAAACTTAGAACCGAAGGCATTAAAGTAGAATTGTATCCTGATGCTGTCAAAATGGGGAAACAATTGCAATATGCTGACAAAAGAGGCATTCCGTTTGCAGTGATTATAGGGGAACAAGAACTAGAATCGAACACTTTTGCTTTGAAGAACCTCGTTACAGGAGAACAAGTCGTCTTGGATTATGAAGGCTTGCAACAACAGTTACAATAGTAAATAGACCTAACAAAAAAAGCTTCGTTTTGATAAACGAAGCTTTTTTTATTATAAACAATGCTGAATTAATAATTAACTAAAAACGGGAATAATTCTCTGTATATAAATTATATATTTCAATAATAGAGCACAAATTTAGGCAAACTATTTCGTGATAGTCTTAAAATTATATTAAATTTTTAAGAAGTTCGTAAAATCGTTACAAGCTGTATTTGTTTGATGCTAAAATCGTTTTGTTTTATATATGACAATTTGACATTTTATTAGTTTTGGCAACACTTTTGACAATAGATGAAAAGAATCAAAAATAATGTTTAAAAAATTTTTTAAAAATAAAAGCAATATGACTACTGAAAATACAGAGTTCGATCAAGAAATAGATGATGCAACGTTGGAGAATAATGCAAATGGAGAGCAACTAATCATTGAAGAATTAAGTGTTGAGGAACAATTGGCACAAGATTTAGCTAAAGAAAAAGATAAATTCTTACGCTTGTTCGCAGAATTTGAAAACTACAAAAGACGTACTACAAAAGAGCGTATTGAGTTATTCAAAACAGCCAATCAAGAAGTTTTATTGGCTTTGCTACCTGTTTTAGACGATTTTGATCGTGCTATGGTAGAAATCAGTAAGTCAGAAGATGAGTTATTGACTAAAGGGGTAGAGTTGATTCATGAGAAACTAAAAGGAACTTTGGTAACCAAAGGATTAGAAGTAGTGGATGTAAATGCAGGTGACGCTTTTAACGCTGATTTTGCTGAGGCTATTACTCAAATTCCAGCACCATCTGACGATTTAAAAGGAAAAATTGTGGATGTATTGGAAAAAGGATACAAATTAGGCGATAAAATTATTCGTTTTCCAAAAGTGGTTATAGGACAATAAATCAACATTCAAGTTAGCACATTTGTAGCTGAATATAATAGCACAATTTAAAAATGAAAAAAGATTTTTACGAAATATTAGGGATATCTAAAGGTGCTTCGGAGGCTGAAATCAAAAAGGCTTACCGAAAAAAAGCTATAGAATTTCACCCTGACAAAAATCCTGACAATCCTGCAGCCGAGGAGCAATTCAAATTGGCTGCTGAAGCCTATGAAGTGTTAAGCGATCCGCAAAAGAAAGCCAAATACGATCAATACGGTCACCAAGCTTTTGATGGAGCTGGGGGTTATGGTGGTGGTCACGGCGGTATGAATATGGATGACATTTTTAGTCAATTTGGAGATATTTTCGGAGGTGGCTTTGGTGGTTTTGGAGGCGGAGGCGGAGGCGCTCGTCGTGCCAAAGGAAGCAACATGCGAATTAAAGTCAAATTGACATTGGAAGAAATTGCCAATGGTGTTGAGAAAAAAGTAAAAGTAAAACGTAAGGTACAAGCACCTGGCGTTTCTTATAAAACGTGTTCTACTTGTAATGGGCAAGGACAAGTAATGCGTGTGACCAATACTATTTTGGGACGTATGCAATCGGCGTCTACTTGTCCTTCTTGTGGAGGTTCAGGACAAATTTTGGATAAAAAACCAAACAATGCCGATGCACAAGGAATGATTTTAGAAGACGAAACGGTTTCTATTAAAATTCCAGCGGGTGTTGTAGACGGTATGCAATTGAAAGTTTCTGGAAAAGGAAATGATGCTCCTGGAAATAGTATTCCTGGCGATTTGATTGTAGCGATTGAAGAGTTAGAGCACGAGTTTTTGAAACGTGAAGGTGAGAATTTGCATTTCGATTTGTACATTAGTTTTGCTGAAGCGGTTTTGGGTATTTCTAAAGATATCGAAGCGGTGAATGGAAAAGTACGTATCAAATTAGAAGAAGGCATTCAATCTGGGAAAATATTGCGTTTGAAAGGAAAAGGAATTCCAAGTATCAATGGTTACGGAAGTGGAGATTTATTAGTCCACGTGAATGTTTGGACACCAAAAACATTGACCAAAGAACAAAAACAATTCTTTGAAAATGCGTTGAACGACGATAATTTCACGCCGCATCCTGAAAAATCAGACAAATCATTCTTTGAGAAAGTTAAAGATATGTTTTCTTAATTTTTTTAATTTTATACTAATCCCTATGTTTTTTTAGCATAGGGATTTTTTTTTTGCTGTTTAGTTTTTGAAAATTGTAGTACCGCAAATTCACAAATTTTAGAATATTGAGTAAGGTGAAAGACCTACAAGGTTTTGGAAACCTTGCAGGTCGGGAAGTTCAAAAAGAGTTTTGTTGCAGCGTTTCCTGCAAGGTCTTTTTTGACCTTGTAGGTATTCAGTTTCAAGAAATATTGCTAAAAAAATGTATTACCGCAAATTCGCAAATTTTAGAATGTTGAGTAAGGCGAAAGACCTACAAGGTTTTGAAAACCTTGTAGGTCGGGAAGTTTAAAAAGAGTTTTGTTGTTGTATTTCCTGCAAGGTCTTTTTTTGACCTTGTAGGTATTCAGTTTCAAGAAATATTGATAAAAAAATGTATTACCGCAAATTCGC
>CAUPRE010000019.1:0-86861 GCA_963513565.1 uncultured Flavobacterium sp.
AAATAAAGTTTTTTATTTTTGCCAACAAATTAAATTCTAAAATTAAAGATTATGTCAGACATTGCATCAAGAGTAAAAGCGATTATCGTAGACAAATTAGGTGTTGACGAAAACGAAGTTGTAACAGAAGCAAGCTTCACAAATGATTTAGGAGCTGACTCATTAGACACTGTTGAGCTTATTATGGAATTCGAAAAAGAATTCGATATTCAAATTCCAGACGATCAAGCAGAAAACATTGCTACTGTTGGTCAAGCTATCTCTTACATCGAGGAAGCAAAAAAATAATAAATTTTCACCCGTTTACATAACTGTAAACGGGTGTTATTATTTTTAAATTAAACTTAAAACTTAGGAGAGGGATTTTTCCTCCTTATAAATACTTATATTGTAATACCCATGTCTCTTTTGTACTCTATATACAATAAAAGAATGCGTGGGTTTTATTTGTTTAAAGCTAACAAAAAACATACGTTATGGAATTAAGACGAGTTGTAGTTACAGGATTAGGTGCACTAACTCCAATTGGAAATAACATCCAAGAATACTGGAATGGTCTTTTGAACGGAGTAAGCGGAGCTGCTCCAATTACATACTACGATACCGAAAAACACAAAACAAAATTTGCGTGTGAAGTAAAAAACTTCAATATTGAAGATTACATGGATCGCAAAGAATCTCGAAGATTAGACAAATTCGCTCAATATGCAATTGCAGCTAGTGATGAAGCAATAAAAGATGCCGGATTAACAGATGACAACATAGACAAACAAAGAGTTGGTGTTATTTGGGGAGCAGGTATTGGCGGACTTGAGACTTTTCAAGACGAGGTTATGTATTATGCAAAAGGTGACGGAACTCCGAAATTCAATCCTTTTTTTATACCAAAAATGATTGCTGATATTGCTCCGGCACATATTTCTATGCGTAATGGTTATATGGGACCCAACTACACTACAGTTTCAGCATGCGCATCATCAGCCAACGCATTGATTGATGCTTTTAATTACATTAGATTAGGAATGTGTGATGTAATTATCTCTGGAGGATCAGAAGCAGCCATTACTATTGCAGGAATGGGAGGTTTTAATTCTATGCATGCTTTATCTACTAGAAATGAAAGCCCAGAAACAGCTTCGAGACCTTTTGATGCAACCAGAGATGGTTTTGTATTAGGCGAAGGTGCTGGCGCACTTGTACTTGAAGATTATGAACATGCAAAAGCTAGAGGCGCAAAAATATACTGCGAAATTGGCGGTGGTGGAATGTCATCTGATGCTTATCATTTAACAGCTCCACATCCAGAAGGAATAGGAGTAATCGCTGTTATGAAAAACACGCTCCGTGATGCTGGAATGAATCCAGAAGATGTTGACCACATCAATACTCATGGAACTTCTACACCTCTTGGAGACGTGGCTGAATTAAAGGCGATCAGTGCAGTTTTTGGCGATCATGCCAAAACAATCAATATCAATTCAACTAAATCCATGACAGGACACTTGTTAGGAGCTGCTGGTGCTATCGAAGCCATAGCCTCTATATTGGCCATGAAACATGGAATAATTCCACCAACTATTAATCACAATGTAGTTGATGAAAAAATTGACCCATCCTTAAATCTTACTCTAAACACACCACAAAAGAGAGAGGTGAATGTTGCGATGAGTAATACTTTTGGTTTTGGTGGACACAATGCTTGTGTATTGTTTAAAAAATTAGTTGACTAATTTAAGTATGAGTATTTTAAAAAAAATATTTTCAAAATCCCGTTCTCTTGAAGACGGGATTTTTTTTAATGCACTTCAAAAAATCTTAGGCTTCCCTCCAACCGAGTTAGAACCATACCGAAAAGCATTTACCCATCGTTCCTCTAACAAGGTAGACAAGGATGGTAATCCAATGAATTACGAACGATTAGAGTTCTTAGGAGACGCCATGCTAAGCTCTGTAATTGCTGGTTATCTATTCAGCAAAGCGCCTTATGGAGACGAAGGGTATTTAACCAAAATGCGATCCAAAATAGTTAGTAGAGAACATTTAAATGAGCTAGGAAAAGATTTGAATTTAATTCAGTTTATAGAAAGCAAAGTTCCTGTTCATCATTTTGGTGACAATATCCATGGCAACATTTTTGAATCTTTAGTTGGCGCCATTTATTTAGACAAAGGATATGTTTTCTGTGAACGATTTATCAATTCAAGAGTAATTATACCTTATGTTGATATTAGTCGATTAGAAGGGAAAGTAATCAGTTACAAAAGTTTAGTAATTGAATGGTGTCAAAAAGAAAAAAGAGTATTTCATTTTGATATTTTTGAAGACAATGCTATTGATGGACAACGCTTGTTTGGTGTTCGATTAAGCATTGACGACAAAGTAATTGCCAAAGCAAGAGCCACTTCCAAAAAGAAGGCTGAAGAAAAAGCAGCCCAAAGAGCTTATTTCGCGTTTCAAGAAAAAATAAATAAGAAATAATCTTATTTTTCTTAAAACTATATCGTTTTCGTTAACGATTTAACAAAATCATATCAATCTTTCTTAGAAAATCTTCTATAGAAGTAGTACCTTTACTGCTAATTTATTTTTGAAATGGCAGTTCATAAAGTAAGTTTAGATGAGTTTGAAGAAATAGATTATGCTATAATCGCCATACATACTCCTTTGGAGGATTATCGTTTGGCTTATTTCATTAATCTAACCTTGAGCATTAATCTTAACAGAAGTCCAAAAGATATTTTGATTGATATTAAAGAAGGAAAATCTTTTTTCTCAAAATATTCTTTTTATGATGCTAAAAAGGACATTACTTGGCATCTGATTCAAAATAAAAACGAAGTAATTCAGAGCGATACTAAGCAAAAATCCAATCTGTTTTTCGATCAAAATCTAGAAATAGCCGCTCAAGTATATCTAATACCTGAATTGAAAAAAGCAGATTTTTTTTTAAAAATTGAGGCCTGCCAAAATAATTTTAACACAACAAAAACAACTACTGATTTAAACACTATTGAAACCATAAGCATGGTTTATAGTGTAAAAAAAGAAACGATAAAATCAAAAAACAATTTAATTTTTTAATACCAATGCTTACAAACAAAAAAACGAAAATTGTAGCCACACTAGGACCTGCATGTAGTACAAAAGAAATCATCAAAGACATGATTGAGGCAGGAGTAAACGTATTTCGAGTAAACTTTTCGCATGCTGATTATGAAGATGTAAAAAACAAAATCAGTATCATTCGTGGCTTAAATGAAGAATTTGGATACACAACCGCAATCTTAGGCGACTTACAAGGTCCAAAACTAAGAGTAGGTGTGATGGAAGAAGGAGCATTTGTTAATGAAGGTGACCTAATTACATTTACTACAGCAGAAGATATTCTTGGAACTTCTAAAAAAGTTTTCATGAAATATCAAAACTTTCCAAACGATGTAAATCCAGGAGAAAGAATACTATTAGACGATGGAAAGCTTATTTTTGAAATTGTTGAAACAGATAAAAAAACTGAAGTACTAGCAAAAGTAATTCAAGGCGGAGAATTAAAGTCTAAAAAAGGAGTTAACCTTCCAAATACAAAAATCTCTCTTCCAGCTATGACTGAAAAAGATATTGCAGATGCAAAATTTGCAATAGAACAACAATTAGATTGGATTGCACTATCGTTCGTAAAAACTCCAAGAGATTTACAAGATTTACAAGAATTAATCGCAGAGCATTCTGAGTTTAAAATTCCAATTATTGCCAAAATCGAAATGCCAGAAGCATTAGAAAATATTGACAAAATAGTAGCTTTTTGTGATGCTCTAATGGTAGCTCGTGGAGATTTAGGAGTTGAACTTCCTGCTCACGAAGTACCATTGGTTCAAAAAGAATTAATCAGAAGAGCTAAAACCGCAAGAATACCTGTAATTGTTGCCACTCAGATGATGGAAACAATGATCACAAGCTTAACTCCAACTCGTGCTGAAGTAAATGACGTAGCGAACTCCGTAATGGATGGTGCAGATGCAGTAATGCTTTCAGGAGAAACTGCAACAGGTAATTACCCTGTACAGGTTATTCAAAAAATGACGCAAATATTAGAAGCGGTTGAAGATTCGCCACTTATCAATGTTCCTCAAAATACTCCACAAGTAAAAACCAATCGTTACATTACAAAAACAGTATGTCACCATGCTGCGATGATGGCCAATTCAATCAATGCGAAAGCCATTTGCACCTTAACGAATAGTGGTTATACAGCTTTCCAAATTTCGGCTTGGAGACCTAATGCACACATTTTAGTATTTACTTCAAACAGACGTATTCTTACACAGCTTAACTTATTATGGGGTGTTAAATCATTTATGTACACTAAAGATGTAAGTACAGATGATACCGTAACCGATGTAAACGAAATTGTAAAAGAAAAAGGTTTTGTTAAAAAAGGAGACTTTTTAATCAATTTAGCGGCTATGCCAATTAAAGATAAAGGAATGGTTAATACTTTAAGAGTTTCTGAAATAGCATAATTCCTAAAGTATCGAATTTACAAAACGCTCCAAAATTGGAGCGTTTTTATTTATATTTTTATTTAAAAATAATCAGGAGTATTTATATCTTTAACCATCATTAATTTTTTATACCATAACAACAAAAATAACACTTATGGCTTTTAATAATTCGAACAACCCGTTTTTAAACAACAAAACTTTTAAAAATCAAGGAAACTCAAACGAAGTACATCAAGCTACAATCATTGACTATGCCTCCGAAATGTCCTTGACTGGAACCATAAACAAGAGTCTAATACTGTTTTTACTGCTTACAGCGTCTGCTACAATTACTTGGTGGATGGCATTTAATGACATGAATCCAATCGTACCTGCTTTTGGCGGAGCAATAGTTGGGTTAATTTTAGTAATGATTGCAGCTTTCAAACCCCACTTATCCCCATATTTAGCACCAGGATATGCGGTTTTTGAAGGGCTTTTTATTGGAGGAGTTTCTGCTATTTTTGAGGCCAAATATCCTGGAATTGTACTTCAAGCTGTTGGAGCAACTTTTGTTACCTTTTTAGTTTGTTTAGGTCTATATAAATATAAAATCGTAAAAGTAACAGAACAGTTCAAATCTGTAGTTGTAGCTGCAACATTGGCAATTGCTACCTATTATTTAATTTCTTGGTTATTTTCAATGTTCACGAGTTTTACTCCTGTTCATCATGACAATTCATTAATGAGCATTGGAATTAGCGCTTTTGTAATTATCATTGCTGCATTGAACTTATTCCTAGACTTTGACAGAATAGAACAAGGTGTACACCAAAAAATGCCTAAATACATGGAATGGTATGGAGCTATGGGATTGCTTATTACCTTAGTTTGGTTGTATATAGAATTCCTTAGATTACTGTCAAAAATTTCTAGTAAAGATTAATCAAAAAAAACTCCTTTCAATGAAAGGAGTTTTTTTTATAAAGATTTTTCGAAAGCTACGAAATGAGTAAGAGCTCCTTTTTTATTAAAAATAGGATAACTTCTAATTAAGCAATCATAAGTTTTTCCATTTTTTTTATAATTGATAACCTCAGATTCAAAAGGAAGTTTCTGGTTTATTTTATTCCGAATATGTCTTGATGTAACCGCATTGGTCTTGGGGCCATGAAACATTTTTGGACTATTACCTATAACTTCTTTTTCGGTATAGCCATTCATTTTTGACAAATTATTAGAAGCAAAAACAATTTTCAAATTAGTATCCGTCACTACAACCACTTCCTCTAAAAGAGAATTTCTCAAACTTTCGTTGTTGAATTCAGAAGTATATTGAGCCAAAATAGTGTTTAACCGATTAAAATCATCGAACGATTTTTTAATATTTCCTAAAAATTCTTCGTGAAAACTCATAGATAAAACCGAGGTAGTTTTCAAGGCTAAAGTGTTAAAATACTTGGCTTTAGCATTTTCATAGTCACTGATATTCAACATTTTCAAGTCATTTAATTTGTCAAATGTAACTGATTTTTAAAATCTAGGAACACTATTTTTATGATTTAACTGTTGTTGAACGTTATCCACAACTAAAAATCAAATTGAAGTTGAATCACTACAGTTTTTTTTTGTTCCGTATTTAAGTTACTCAATGCGATTCCTAATAAACGCACGGACTCTTTTAATCGTTCTTGGTATAATAATTCTTTGACTATTTCAAAAATCAAATGCTTATCCGAAATAAAGTAAGGCATTGTTTTGCTTCTTGTTTGCTGTGAAAAATCACTATACTTGATTTTTAATGTAATTGTTTTTCCTGATATAGTATGTTTTTGTAACCGTTTTTCTAAATGGCCAGCAATACTTTCTAATTGTTCTAGCATAAAAATCTCAGAAGACAAATTCACATCGAAAGTATGTTCTGCTGCAACCGATTTGGTAGTTCTTTTGGGCTGTACTGGACTATTATGAATTCCTCTTACCACATTGTAATAATAACTCCCTGACTTACCAAAATGTTGCTCTAAGAACTCAATATCTTTACTTTTCAAATCTAATCCGGTAAAAATACCCAATTGATACATTTTCTCGGTAGTGACCTTACCTACTCCATAAAACTTTTGAATGGGTAAACTTTCAAGAAACGGAATAATTTCATCTCCACTCACCGTCTTTTGACCATCGGGTTTGTTGTAATCACTAGCAACTTTGGCTATAAATTTATTAACAGAAATACCGGCAGAAGCAGTAAGTCCTACTTCATTCAAAATACGCGCTCTGATTTCTTTTGCTAACAAAGTCGCGCTAGGATTTCCTTTTTTATTATGTGTAACATCCAAATAAGCTTCATCCAAAGAAAGAGGCTCTACAAGATCCGTATACTCATAAAATATGCGTTGAATCTGTTTGGAAATTTCTTTATATCGATCAAATCGAGGGTGTACAAAAATCAATTCAGGACAATATTTTTTGGCCAAAACACCGCTTAATGCACTTCTAACTCCAAACTTCCTTGCTTCATAACTAGCCGCAGAAACCACACCTCTATTTTCGTTACCCCCAACTGCAAGTGGTTTACCTTTCAAAGAAGGATTATCCATTTGCTCTACAGACGCATAAAAAGCATCCATATCAATATGAATAATTTTTCGTTGAAGATTAGTGGTATCCATAGATCAAATATATTCAAAATCAGTAAAAATCCAGCTCGATATAATTCATAAAAAAACCTAGAACTATAAAAATTCTAGGTTTTAAAATTTGCTAAGAGCATTATATAATTATTAGTGATTTGCACTTAGATATGTTATATCCTCTTTTGGATAATATTATTACTTTTTTACAATAGTCTCAATAGTCACCTTCATTGAACCGGCTCCTTTTGAAGAGGATATCGTCATAAATGCTTTTTTAGACAAATCAATTTCTCTTGATTTTACAAATGGTCCTCGATCATTTACTTCAACAATTACAGATTTACCATTGGATTCATTGGTAACTCTAATTTTGGTTCCAAATGGCAGCTTCTTGTGAGCTGCAGTCATTTTATGCATGTCAAACCGCTGACCGCTTGCCGTTCTTCGCCCATGAAACTTATCGGCATAATAGGAGGCGTGGCCATTTTTTTTATAGAGAACATATTTTACATTAGGATCAAAAACGGTGTCTTTTATCGTTGTTGATGGCAAAAGATTGGTTTTATCTTTTTTTATTGTGTCCTTGCTAATGGTTCCTTTTTCTTTTGCTACTGAAGGCCCTTGCCCATATACCAATCCAATGATTACCAATAAAAAAAGCATAGCTACTAATTTTTTCATGCAAACTTTTTTAAATTAATATTGATTTAAAACACACTGAATCAATTGTCCAGTAGTTTTAAAAATTAAAGCCACAATGACCAAGGTATTCTGCTTAAAATTAAAAGAAGTCCTAAACCATAAAACAACGAAAAGGTTTTAAATTTAGCCGTAGCATCTGTTAATTTTTTATGTTTTGACCAACCTATAGTAATTAAAACAATTGCTATGATATTGATTAAAGGATGCTCTAGTGAGGTTAATCGTAGGGCTTTATCAGACATTTGTCCGAATGAAGCCAAGCCTAATGGAGAAACAAAATAGGTAACCAAACCAATAACTAGTTGAACATGAGTAAAAATCAAAGCAAATAAAGCAATTTTACGATCTTTCGCAGTAAATTCTTTTTTGGAAGTAAAGCCAATTAGAGCATTTACAACTGCTATTACTAAAATCAACAAAACTAAGTAGGCCCAGCCTGAGTGAAATTTTTGTATAAATTCGTACATATAATATCTGTTTTAGAATTTCAAATATATGAAAAAATGGGGTAAAAAAAACCCTCTATTCTATTTGAATGAGGGTTTTCATGAATTTAATTAACAGGATTAATTAAAAGTATAACGAACTCCTGTTTGTATTTGCCATCTTGATGAATTAAGCCCAACATCATCTACTTGATTAATGTTGTTAGCAACTGCAGGGTTGTAATTGAAAGTTGGTGTATTTGTACCAGCAATAAAACCAACTTGTTGCAATAACAACACTTGATCATTACTTACAAAATAACGTTTCCCCCAATTTTTATTTAACAAGTTTGTAAAGTTAAATATATCTGCAGTAAATGCTAAAGAATGTTTCTTTTTACCAACATTTATAGTAAAATCTTGAGTAATTTTTAAATCGATAATATGGCTCGTTTTTAAACGATCCCCATTTCTTTCAGCATAATTTCCCTTTCTACTTCTAAGATATTTATCACTCTCAATGAAGGCACTTAGAGCATCCCATTGTTGATCTGGTGTTAGCGTATTGTTAGAAGTTGATACTAAATTTATTTCGCTTTTACTTGCTGGAACATAAATTAAAGCTGAGTTTTGAAAAGTATCTTGCAACAAACGTCCATTATCATTATACACATAACTAAATGGAGTACCTTGAGCACCTTCATAAAAAGCACCAATAGTAGTTTTAGTAAAATTAGACCATTTAAATGTCGCAGTACCATTAACTACCACTCTTCTACCTTGATCGAAATCAGATCTTGAAACAGTTGGATAATTAGCTCCATTTACAGTCTCAGTAAAATTCCATTGAGAACTATTTTGAGAAGATGTTGCGTCAACTAACACAGTTGACTTACCATAAGAATAAGTACCTGAAACACTTCCATCTATAAAATCAGATCTGAAATTTTTAGCCAAAGTAAATGAATAATTGTAAGCACTACCGTCGCTTGTGTTTGAAGCTAAATATACTCCCAAATATGTATTGTCTACTCTATTATTGCCGTTATAACGAGGTCTTGTATCCGGCCCAGTTAAACTACTAGACGCTGATCTTATATTTAAATTTTCATACTTAATTGCATAAATATTAACATTATAAGTAATTTCAGAACTTAAAACAAAACCAAAAGGAAGTTTTTGATCAACTGCAAAAGTTGATTTAAAAACCTGAGGCAATCTAAAATCTTTTTCAAAAAGGTCAATATTACCGCCTTTACCACCACTACCTGGACGAGGCACAGATGCTGGAAGTCCAGTCATTTGACTACCAACACTTGGATTTGGATTAAATGCCGGTACTGTAGCAGCTGTAGTTAATTGAACAGAACCTTGTGTTATACCATTATTGTTATATGTTCCACCTGGCCATACAAGTGGCAATCTAGAAGTAAAAACACCTACACCTCCTCTTATCTGAGTTGATTTATTACCATTTACATCATAGTTGAATCCTAAACGTGGCGCAACATGTACTGTATTAGCGATCGCTTGCCCAACTCTAGCTCCTTTTAGATCTTTACCTGCAGCTTGCAACAACCCAATTGTACGATTATTGAAATCATCATTTACTAAACCATTTTCCCAAACTGGCATATCCAATCTAAGTCCAAATGTAAGTCTAAAATTATCAGACACTTTCATTTCATTCTGAACATATACTCCAAATTGTTTAGCTCCAAATTCAGCTGCACCAAGAGAATTATCACCATCACCACCTATCAATGAATAGTTTAAAAGGTATCTATTAGCTTTTCTATCATTTATAAAATCATCGAAGTTACTAAATCTATATGATCCAAAGTTATTATTGAAAAATACATTCTTAGACTGTGAAAACTCATTATGTGTTCCGATTGTAATTGTATTAATACCCGATTGGATCTCAAAATTATCAGTAATTGTTAATACATCTTGATTTAATAAATTAGCAGTCGAAGATGCCTCAGCTCCAAAGAAAATATTCCCTGGACCATCAACAATCTGAACTGTTGGAAAAGGAGAACCTGATGCATCACGATCGTCACGTACACCAGTGTAAGCCACAACTAAATTATTTGAATACTTGTTACCAAATTTAGAGCTTAACTCTATCGAAGTTGAATTTGTGGTCGAGTTAAAAAGTTGGCTACCATTTATAAAACTGATCGCAGTAGCTGAAGATCTATTTGGTGCAAAGTTCTCAGCTTTAACATAACTATGCTTTACTGACAACTTATGATTATCATTGATATTCCAATCTAATTTTGCAATTAACTTATCACTTACCAAAGTTCTAACATTATTCTCGTATGATCCCGGATCATAACCATATGTAGCTAACTTTGTTCTTAATTGCTCAATTCTTGTTAAAGCAGTTTGAGGATTAAATGGTGTTCCACCAATACTTCCTGTATACGTTGCAATATCAAAAGGTTGAGGCGTTTCATTATCTTGTCTTTCATAGTTAACAAAATAAAACAACTTGTCTTTCAAAATTGCACCACCTGCACGAACTCCATAAGTCTGTGCAGAAAAATCTGCTAATTTTTTTCTACCGTTTGTTCCTGCCAATGATGGTGGAGTTTTTGCTGCTAAATTTTCATCTCTATTCAAGAAATAAGCCGAACCTTCGAAATTATTTGTACCGGATCTTGTTATTGCACTAATAGCTCCACCTGCAAATCCTGAAAGTTTTACATCAAAAGGAGAAACACTTACTTGAAACTGCTCAATTGCATCAATCGAGATAGGACTTACTCCTGTTTGACCTCCATTGGTTCCATTTGCAGCAAGACCGAAAACATCATTACTTACCGCTCCATCAATATAAATGGCATTAAACCTATTATTTTGCCCACCAATTGACAACACATCATCCCCTCTTAATTGAGCCTGAGGAGTTAATCTAGCAAAATCAGAAATATTTCTAGACAAAGATGGTAACGCATTAATTTTTCTTGAATCAACCACAGTCTGTGAACCCGTCTTTTTAGAGTTAAAAGTGTTGTCTTTTGAAGATTTAACTACAACTTCTTTCAACTCATTAGATTCACTTGCCAAAGAAACCTTAATACTTTTTGAATCACCTAATTGAAGATTCACATCATTATCTTTATATGCTTTAAAACCAATATAAGAAATCGTAATTTCATAAGGCCCCCCAACTCTCATATTTGAGATTCTGTAGTTTCCAGTATAATCAGTAGTTGTACTGTATCGAGTTCCTGAAGGCGTGTGTATCGCCAAAATTGTTGCTCCGGGTAATGGTTGCGGGTTCTTTTCGTCATCAAAGACTACACCATTAATCGAAGAGGTCGTATTTCCTTGTCCATAAACATTCGGATTTGAAAATACAAAAAATGCAAGTAATAAAAATAACTTAAATAGATTTCTCATGCTTTTTTGTTTGATTAATATTCTTGGCAAAATTCCAACTTTTAAGACTATTTTATGTTAACTTAACGTTAATAAGAAATAGTTAAAGCTTCATTTATAAATATTTAGCACATTAAGCATTTTTATGTTAAAAAAATGAAAAATTATTATGAATGCATACTATTTTCAATATTATGTTCTTTTTGAAACATTTTTAATTGAATCCTTACAGTAAAAAAGATCAACTTTTGTGTTGCAAAAAAACAAAAGAGCAAAAAAAACCTCAAATAGGCTATCATTCGAGGTTGATTCTTAACATAATATTTTAGTGCTATTTTTTCTTGTTTTTAAGAAAATAGTTCAATAAAAAAGAAGTGGAACTATCATGGTTTTTAACAGACTCTGTTTCAATTTCTTCTAAAATAGAATTGGCCAATTGCTTCCCTAATTCTACTCCCCATTGGTCAAAACTAAAAATGTTCCAAATAACTCCTTGTACAAAAATCTTGTGCTCATACATTGCAATCAATGACCCAAGAGATTTAGGAGTAAGCTTTTGAATTAAAATGGTATTGGTAGGCTTATTTCCAGTAAATACTTTAAAAGGCAATAGATACGCAGCTTTTTCTGGAGCAAGTCCTTGCTTATCGAATTCGGCTTGTACCTGAGCTGCAGTTTTACCGTGCAACAAAGCCTCAGTTTGAGCAAAGAAATTTGACATCAATTTGTCATGGTGATTCCAATCACCGTACAATGGTTCAACATAACCAATAAAATCTGTAGGAATCAATTTTGTTCCTTGGTGAATTAATTGAAAAAAAGCATGTTGTGCGTTGGTACCAGGCTCTCCCCAAATTATTGTTCCTGTTTGGTAATCAACTGGATTTCCGTCACGACCTATACTTTTACCATTACTTTCCATCGTTCCTTGCTGCAAGTAAGGTGCTAATTTTTGTAAATATTGAGTATATGGAATCAATGCTTCACTTTCTGCACCAAAGAAGTTATTGTACCAAACACTCAACAAACCTAAAATAACAGGAATATTATTTTCGAAAGTAGTGGTTTTAAAATGTTCGTCCATTTCATTGGCTCCACCTAATAAAGCTTCATAATTGTCATAACCAACTGCCAAGCTAATAGACAATCCTACAGCACTCCATAACGAAAATCTTCCTCCAACCCAATCCCACATTGGGAATACATTATCAGGATTGATTCCAAATTCGGTAACTTTTTGCATATTGGTAGAAACCGCTACAAAATGTTTAGCAACATCTTCTTGTGTAGCCGATTGTAAAAACCACTTTCTAATGGTTTCTGAATTCGTCAACGTTTCTTGTGTAGTAAAGGTCTTAGAAACAATTACAAATAATGTTGTCTCTGGATTTAATTTTTTGATAATCTCATTAGCGTGATCTCCATCAACATTAGATACGAAATGAACATTCAAATGGTTTTTATAAAATTGTAAGGCCTCAACTGCCATCACAGGTCCTAAATCTGAACCCCCAATTCCAATATTAACTACATCGGTAAAAGTTTTACCAGTGTATCCTTTGCGAATGCCTGAAACCACCTCGTTGGTAAACGTTTTTATTTTGGCTTTTACCTCATAAACTTCAGGGACAACATTTACTCCTTCAACATTTATAACTGCATCTGCTTTAGCTCTAAGTGCCGTATGCAAAACCGCACGATTTTCTGTTTGATTGATTAATGCTCCCTCAAAATAATCTGAAATAGCCGATTGCAAACCACATTCATTAGCCAATTCTACTAATAAATGAATAGTCTCTTTATCTATATTATTTTTGGAATAATCTAATAAAAAATCTTTCCAAATGATATTGAATTGCTCTGCTCTATTGGTCTCTTTTAGAAATAACTCTTGCATCGTAACCGATTGCAAAGCTGCAAAATGTTTTTGTAATTTTTCCCAAGCTTTAGTTTGCGTTGGATTGATTGTATGTAAGGCCATGTGCTTAAATTTAATGCATTTTTAATAGATGCAAAATTAAGCAATTAACTTTAAATTGATGGTTATCCTTAGTTTAAACAAACAACAATCTACGAAAACGTTATAATAAAAAATGAAGATAGTTTATAGATTGGCAACACTATCCAATTCAAACTTTAAAGGCTCTATTTGTTTGAAAAAACGGTCTTTGGTAGCTCCTGTCAAAGGCTCACCATTGGGCAACTTTAAACGCAAGGGATCTACTTGCACTCCGTTTTTCCAGAAGCGGTAGCACACGTGTGGTCCTGTTGCTAATCCTGTACTTCCGACAAGGCCAATAGGTTGTCCTTGAGTCACTCGTTGCCCCCTTCTTACTAAGATTCGTGACATGTGCAAATATTGTGTGGAGTATGTTCCGTTATGTTTCACTTTTACAAAATTACCATTACCAGCGGTATAACCTGTTTGCTCAACCACTCCCGAGGCAGTAGTAGTAATTGGCGTTCCGTGTGGTGCAGCATAATCCGTTCCTTTGTGGGCTTTCCACGTAAGCTGAACAGGATGGAAACGACTTGCAGAAAAACGCGAAGATAGACGGCTAAACTTAATAGGTGTTTTCAAAAAGAAATTTTTCAAGCCTTTTCCTTCTTCATCATAATATTCAATTCTGTTTGATGAAGGATTCGCAACAAATGGAAAAGCATAAATAATTTTGCCTTTGTATTCAAAAAATGAAGCTTCCAAACTATCTACTCCATCATAGATTGAGTCATTTATGTATCGTTCCGTAAAAGTAATCGCAAAACGATCTCCTCTTTTTAATTTAAAAAAGTCAATAGACCAAGCATAAATTTTTGCAATTCTGCTTGCTAAACCACCTTCAACTTTAGCACTTTCAAGCGTTTCAGAAAGAGAACTTTTCAGAACACCACCTATGGTTCTTCTTTTGATTGTAATTGGTTTTGTTTTTTTGTAGGCTTTTGCTATTGAATCTCTAAAATCTACTACATAATAATGAAGAGCATCTGGTTGGTAGACGAAAACCAGTAATTCTTTTGTTTTATTTTTAGAACGTAAAAGTGTGTAAGGCTTATTGTTTCGAATGGATCTTACATCAAATGAATCTTTGATTTGTTCTACCAATTCAAATACTTTTTTGTCACCAATATTTTGTTTCTGAATAATGCTACCAAAAGTATCTCCACTCTTTAAAGTATCATGCACAACATTAAAATCAGAATAAGTAAAGCCAAACTCTTTCTTTTTTGAAATAGGTTTTGTTTTGACTTCACCCCAAACCTCATCTTTTTTCGTACACGAGAAAAAAACTAGGGAACATAATAAAAGGATTGCGAAACGTTTCAATATAATGTTATTTATTCAATTATTTTAATTCATTTAGTAGTAGGCGATGTGATTCATTTTTTATCAAATCAAAAATCTATTTCCTTATAAATCCACGATTATAATTCAACTCCCCAATTGGCTAATTCGTCTGCACTCCATAATTCTGGAAAAAAGATACGTCTTTGATATTTTGGATGCATGTATTTTTTCCAATCACTTCCACCTGTAGCTTCCCCATCTCCCAAACCACTAGACTCAATATATTTTTTGGCTGTGTTTAAATGCTGCATTACCCAAGTAACATTTACCGTATAATCATACTCTCTCATAGCCTTCACAAGTTCTGGATTTTGCTGATCTAAATCAGGCAATTGCTTGAATTTTTGCCAAAGATTAATCGTATTGTACTCTTTCATTTGCGTAAGAAAAGAAGATTTATATTTTCGTTCAAATTCTTGCAATAGATAGGATTTCTCACCTGTTTCGTGATCTTTTCCAGCAGCTTGCCAATACAAATGCTCAAAAGCATGTTCAAAAGGAGTATTGCGATCAATCGTTGCTCTAAATCTAGCATCAATCAAGTTGATTAAATCGGTTGAAGCAAATTCAATCATTCTGTATTGTGCACTTTGAAAACCACTTGCTGGCGTCAAAGTATTTCTAAATTTCATGTATTGTTCTACTTCCATTCCGTCGCCCATAATATCGAATGAAGTAGTCAGCATCGTAAAATAACGACTCACTCTCATTAGTCTTTCGGTAAAAAAAGCCGTCTGAATTTGTTCGCAATAAGAGATTTGTTGCATTTCCCAAAGAATCATTTTGAACAACAATTCATTGACCTGATGGTACATAATAAAAACCATTTCGTCAGGTAAAGTCGTGCGTTGGGTTTGCAGATTCAACAATGCATCCGTTTGAATATAATCCCAATAAGTGATTGGTTTAGACCAAAGTAAACCTTCCAAGTGTGTCTCTGTTTTTTGATGGATTCCTTTGAATTTTTGGTCAATATCTTCTAAAATGGAAGCGGTGTTTTCTGAAATATTCATTCTTTTAATTTGCTTTTATCTTAAACGGGTATTTTAATCCTTTGTAGGCATCTAAATCTGCTTTTATAGCACCAACGGCTAACTCGGCTTTGATTCGTAAAGGAATTTTGTTTTGATCATTGGAAATCCAAACCGTCAAACTTTCTTTCTCTTTAAAGACACGGCCAGATTGCACTAAGGGGCGAAATATCATTGCTGAAATCACGCCAAATTTAGTTGTAATATCTTCACGACCTAAGAATTTTAACTTAAACTTTGTAGTTTCATTGTCAAAAAACATATCAATCGCTACAGATTCTCCCACTTTTAATTTGTCGATTGTAGGGTAATTTCTAAGATAATAAAAAGTAGAAACAATGTCTTGAGTGCCTTTGGGAAATGAAAATGTTTTTTCATTTTTATGTTTATAATCTTTCACCACTACTTTATTGGTGGCTTGATTAAAAAAACCTTCTTGATTTTTGGTATAACCGCCTTCGTCTATTTTTCGGACAAATTGGTAGGGATACCCAGTGGATTTATCGAAATAGCTTTCGTATAAATCATCGACTTTGAAAAAGAAACGAGACATTCCGGTAGTATATCCCTTCCCTACCACATGGAAAACGGATTTTTGATTAATGACGGCATCTTTGACCTCTAATGTAGCAAAACCGGCATTTACAAAACCGTAATGTATTCTGAATTTAAACCATTCTCCCGAATCGAAAGCCGATGGATCTTGAGAATCAAAGCTAACTGTTAAGGCCAACAAAAAGAGGAGTATTAATTTTCTCATTATGTAAAATTTGAGCTTTTTAGAGATTCTTTTGGCAAAAATGATTCCAAATGTATTAAAACAAAAAAACCCAGTCAAATTAATGACTGAGTTTTTATGCTATTAACTAACCAAAAAACTATAAATTATGAAATTTATAATACCCATGAAAGGAAACCACCCCTTTCATTTGTGAGTACAAAGGTAAAACACAAATCCATATTTTTTTGCGTAAAAATTGAGTTTAACACAACATTTGCAAAAAATTAGCTTTTGGTTTGGTTATTTTTTTTGATAATGCAAAAAAAACTTAATTTTACAACGTTCCTCGCAATTGTTGCTCTCTTTCAATCGATTCGAATAAAGCTTTAAAATTACCTGCACCAAATCCTTTGGCACCCATTCGTTGAATAATTTCAAAAAATAAAGTAGGACGGTCTTCAACAGGTTTGGTAAAGATTTGCAATAAATACCCATCTTCATCAGCATCCACCATAATGGCTAGCTTTTCGATAACGGCTAAATCTTCTTTCATCATACTCATGTGTTCGCCCAAACGTTCTGGAATGGCTTGGTAATACGCATGAGGTGGCGCTGACAAAAATTCTACACCACGAGCCCTAAGCTCAGTTACTGTAGTAATAATATCATCGGTAGCAATGGCAATGTGCTGCACACCTGCTCCTTCATAAAAATCTAAATATTCTTCTATTTGCGAACGCTTGTTACCTTTGGCGGGTTCGTTGATTGGGAATTTAATTCTTCCGTTGCCGTTACTCATTACTTTACTCATCAAAGCAGAATACTCGGTATGGATTTGTTTGTCATCAAAGGAAAGGAAATTCACAAATCCCATAACGTCTTCGTACCATTTTACCCAAACGTTCATTTGATTCCAACCCACATTTCCTACCATATGGTCGATGTATTTTAGTCCAACAGAAGTTGGATTATAATCCGATTTCCATTCTACAAAGCCCGGTAGGAAAGCACCAGTGTAGTTTTTGCGCTCTACAAACATATGAACGGTTTCTCCATAAGTATAGATTCCAGCGCGAACTACTTCTCCGAATTCGTCTTTCTCAACCGTAGGTTCCATATAGACTTTTGCGCCACGTTTGGTAGTTTCTTCAAAAGATTTACGAGCATCTTCTACCCAAAGAGCGACGATTTTTACTCCGTCACCGTGTTTTTTTACGTGTTCTCCAATTGGGGATTCGCTGTTGAGCGCCGTAGTTAGTACCAAACGGATTTTGTCTTGTTTTAACACATAAGAAACTTTGTCTCTTGAACCTGTTTCTAAACCGCAATACGCGTGCGATTGAAATCCGAAAGCGGTTTTATAAAAATGAGCGGCTTGTTTGGCGTTACCCACATAAAATTCTACGTAGTCGGTTCCCATTAATGGAAGGAAATCTTGTGCTCCTTCAAATATTTTTTCTAGTCCGTATTCTACTGATTGTACTTCTTTTGCCATTGTATATATTGTTTGTTTCGGGGTTTCCGAAAATGTTGTTGATTAGTGCAAAGCCTAGCCCTGATGGAAGCGGCATCCTGTGGCTCCGGGGTTCGGAGCCACAGATATAGCGTACAGCAGGAAATAGCTCCTTATTTTTTTATATGTTTTTTTACTCTACCCAAGATTTGTAGTACTGTCCGTCATCAAGACCCATCGCTTCTTCGGTAACCATTAAAGGGCGAAACGTATCGACCATTACGGCTAATTCTTGTGTGATGGTTTGACCGATGCTTCGCTCCATAGCTCCTGGTGCTGGCCCGTGAGGAATTCCTTTTGGATGCAAAGTGATGTGACCTTGTTCGATATTATTACGGCTCATAAAATCGCCATCTACATAATACAATACCTCATCGCTATCGATGTTGCTATGATTGTAAGGTGCAGGAATGGATTTAGGATGGTAGTCATATAAACGAGGCACGAAAGAACACACTACAAAAGTAGCCGTCTCGAAGGTTTGGTGTACTGGTGGTGGTTGGTGCACGCGACCAGTTATGGGCTCGAAGTTGTGGATGCTAAAGCCATAAGGAAAGTTATAGCCATCCCAACCAATAACATCAAAAGGATGCGTGGCGTATACCACTTCGTGCATCATCCCTTCTTTTTTGATTTTGATTAAGAAATCGCCTTTTTCGTCGTGTGTTTCTAACGCTATTGGCAATTTGAAATCGCGTTCACAAAAAGGAGCGTGCTCTAAATGCTGACCTGATTCGTTTTTGTACCTTTTTGGGGTATAAAAAGGCGCGAAAGATTCTACATAAAACAAGCGATTTTCTGTAGTATCAAAATCGATTTGATAAATCATTCCGCGAGGTATGATGAGATAATCCCCATATTCAAAAGGAATGTTACCCATCATCGTTCTTAGCGTTCCGCTTCCTTTGTGGATGAAAATCATTTCATCGGCATCGGCGTTTTTATAAAAATAAGAGCGCAAGGATGCTGTTGGAGCGGCTAAACCAATGGTACAATCTTTATTGACCAACATAGGTTTGCGGCTTTCTAAGAAATCATTTTCGGGTAACAATTCAAACCCTTTTAGCAATAAAGATTTGATGTTTTTGCCGATAGCAATTTTGGGTTCTACCGAATACGAATTTAGTATTTCTTTGACCTGAGTAGGTCTGTGTACATGATATAATAGTGACGAATGACCGTGAAAACCCTCGGTACCGAATAGTTGCTCATAATACAATCCCCCATCAGGTTTCTCGAATTGTACGTGGCGTTTTTGAGGAAAATCTCCTAGTTTATGATATATTGGCATTTTTTAAAAAATTTAGATTCAACCTAATTGTATTCCTTAAAAAATAGTGCAATCATTCTGGATTTCTTTTAATAAGAAATTGCAGATAATCTAATAAACCTTGCCATTTTGTTTTCATGAAAGCAAATGTCGTAATTTTTTTTGATATAATTTACGATTAAAATACATATCCTATACTAAACCAAGTATAACCACTTGGGGTCTCTGGAGACCATGAATACTTCACCTCAACTGGACCTATGATAGTATCCAAACCATAACCTACAGCATATCCTGAAAATTCTGGTATAGAAAACCAGTCTAAGCCACTAAAAATATCATTACCTAAATTGGCAAAGTTTGCCGAAAAATTAAAATGATTTTTTTTGTAAAACTCATAATCTAAAGTGCCCGATGTCTTTATATAACTATTCCCTCCAATACTCAAAAAATCATATCCATAGAAGGGTTTAAAATTGTTTATTGCATTAAAGCCATATCCTCCTAAAACAAAATTAAAGAAAGGCACACTTTCTTCTCCAACGCTAAACCCAGCATCTGTTTGAAACTTGAAAACGAGTTTGGGTAAAATTTTAAAAGCCACAGAAAAATCGGCTTTAAGAATAGTGAATGGGTTAAATCCACTATTGTTAGATGACATCAAATAGGTATGAATATCACTCGAAAAAGACCATCCTTTTGTTGGGAAATATTTATTATCAAATGCATCATATTTTAAATATCCAAAAGCACTTACATAATTATTATTGTCAATATCAGGAGAATTTTTTGCGATTGTAATAGGTACAATTTGCAAATACTTGTACTCTAAGCCCGCACCAATCAAGAATTTTTGAACAAAAACGGACTGAAAATACGCTTGATTTGTCCAATCTTTAAAATCAATATTAATTAGTGAAATATCCCCTCCCAAAATTCCGTCTGGCTGAATGGAATTTGCCACATTCCGATTTAACTGAGCAAAAGTAGATTTAAAACCAAAACTAATATTAAAACCATTATCAACATAATAATCAAAGTTATAGCGCAAGTTGTCACCAATAATCAAATCCAGAGACGCATTATCATTTTTGAAGAAAAGATTTTTCTGGCTGATATTGGCCAAAACGGCACTTTTGTACAAACCGTCGTAGTGTAACCCAAACTTTAAGAACGTTTTCAAAGGGTCTTCTTTGAGACTTAAATCCAAAGTTTCTCCATATCCGTTAGGTTCTAGTGAATAATTAATAGCACTAAAGTTTTGTGTTGCTTTGATGTTATTGATTCCGCTTTGTAGCTTTTCGTAGGTTATTGTGGTTCCTTCTTTAAATCGTAATTTCCCTTTTACATATGCTTTCGTGAAGTTTTTCAATTCGTTTACCTTTACTTCAGAAACAAAAACACTATCAGAAACAATCTGTAATTTAGGTTTATGATAAGCACTGTTTTCTGGAACTAATTTTTTTAATGCTTCATAGACAGCAAAGGTCGCTTCTTCTCCTTTTGTGATAATCTCACGGCCTTTATCAAAAGAAATCACACCATACTCTTTGATATCTGGTTTTATGTAAACAGTTGTTTTTTTGACGTTTTCTCTCATTCTATCAATCATATTGAGATTGCTAATCTGTACCAATATTTTGGTAGCATCTCTCAAGAGTGTTCGGTCTTTTAAACCATCTTGTACATCAACACCAATGATAATATCTGCGCCTAGTTTAAGCACCTCATCAACTGGATAGTTATTTACAACACCGCCATCGATAAGCAATTTACCATCAATCTCTACAGGAGAAAACAGCGAAGGAAAAGCTGAACTGGCCAACATTGCCTGAGCCAAATTACCTTTATTGAGTAACACTTGGTCGCCGCTCTCAATATCGGTAGCGATACATAAAAAAGGAATGGGAAGCTGATTGAAGTCTTTTACATCTTTTACATTCCTAGTTAATCTGGTCAACAAATTAAAATTATACATTCCTTTAGAAAGTGCCTCAGGAATTCCAACTCTAAATTTATTAAAAGGCAATACAAAAGCATACAGCTCGTCATTCCTTTTCTCATAAAAATTCTTTGAAGCTCGAGGAATATAATCATTAATTAATTCGTCAAAATTCGTTTTTTGAAAAATAGAATCAATTTGTGAGGCAGTATAACCTGATGCATAAAGTCCACCAATGACTGCGCCCATACTAGTTCCCCCAATATAATCAATCTTGATTCCTGCTTCTTCAATAACTTTTAAAACACCAATATGAGCGAACCCTTTCGCGCCACCACCACTCAATACCAAACCTATTTTTGGTCTTTTGTCTTGGCTTTGCGCAAATAATGAGAAACTACTAAGTAATAAGATAAAGATAATCGAGAGTTTCTTCATAAATCGGAAATGTTATACCGTTATTTTGTCTTGTAAAAGTCGGAAATTTTTTTGGCTTTCGACACTCCTATAACGTCAGAAATTTCTTTTTCTGTGGCCAATTGCAATCTTTTAACACTTTTGAAATGTTGAATTAAGGTAGTCATTGTTTTTTCGCCTATTCCTGGAATGCTTTCAATGGAAGAATTCAAAGCGGCTTTGCTTCGTTTGTCACGATGATGCGTGATTCCGAATCGGTGGGCTTCGTTTCGCAATTGCTGAATCACCTTTAGTGTTTCGGATTTTTTATCCAAATACAAAGGGATGGAATCTCCTGGAAAAAAGAGTTCTTCTAATCGTTTGGCAATGCCAATGATGGTGATTTTTCCTCTCAATCCAAGTTCATCAATACTTTTTAAAGCAGCAGATAATTGTCCTTTTCCTCCATCAATGATTATCAATTGTGGTAAAGGTTCTTTTTCGTCCAATAATCGTTTGTATCGTCGGTACACCACCTCAGTCATCGAAGCAAAATCATCGGGCCCTTCGACGGTTTTGATATTAAAATGACGGTAATCTTTCTTGCTAGGTTTCCCATCTTTAAAAACCACACAAGCCGAAACAGGATTCGTTCCTTGAATATTTGAATTATCAAAACATTCGATATGTCTTGGCTCTACAGGCAATCGCAAGTCCTTTTGCATTTGCGCCATAATGCGATTGGTGTGACGGTCTGGGTCGACAATCTGCAATTGTTTGAGCTGTTCTATGCGATAAAACTTAGCGTTGCGAATAGACAAATCCAATATTTGTTTTTTGTCGCCCAATTGAGGCACTGTTATTTTGATGTTTTCACCCAAATCTATGGCGAAAGGAACAATCACTTCTCTGGACAATAAATGAAAGCGTTCTCTAAGTTCTACAATGGCTAATTCTAACAACTCTTCATCGGTTTCTGCTAACTTTTTCTTGATTTCCATCGTATGTGAACGAATAATCGAACCGTGGGAAATTTGCAAGAAATTGACAAAAGCCGCACTTTCATCCGAAACAATCGAAAACACATCGATATTCGTGATTTTCGGATTGACAATCGTAGAACGGGATTGGTAATTTTCTAGAACCTCAATTTTTTCTTTTATTTTCTGTGCTTCTTCAAACCGCATTTCGCTGGCCAAATCGACCATCATTCGTTTAAAGTCTTTTAAACTTTCTTTGAAATTCCCTTTAAGGATTTCGCGTATGGCATCTACTTGTTTTTGGTAATGTTCCAAGCTTTCGTGACCTTCACAAGGTCCTTTACAATTGCCAATATGGTATTCTAAACACACTTTAAATTTTCCACTATTGATATTGTTTTGGCTCAAATCAAAATTACAAGTTCGGAGTGGATACAACTCTTTGATTAATTCTAAAATCGTATTTACGGTCTTGAAACTCGTGTAAGGACCGAAATATTCGGAACCGTCTTTAATCATTCTTCGAGTAGAAAAAATACGTGAAAAAGGTTCTTTTTTGATGCACAACCAAGGGTAACTTTTGTCATCGCGAAGCAAGACATTATAACGTGGTTGAAGCATTTTGATTAAGTTGTTTTCTAACAACAACGCATCGGATTCTGTGGGAACTACAATGTGCTTTATGGTGACAATTTTTTTGACCAACACATTGGTTTTGGCCGTATCGTGAATTTTATTAAAATAAGAGGACACCCTTTTTTTTAGGTTTTTGGCTTTGCCTACATATAAAATTTTACCTTCCTTATCATAATATTGATACACTCCTGGATTATCAGGAAGGGTTTGTATTTGAAGGGCTATCGAGGGTTGCGTCATTGTAGTTTTAGAAAATTCGCTATCGCTTTTTATTCAGAACAAATTTAGTGATTCTATTTTTCTAAAACTTCTGCGCTTGCTTTTTCTTTCCTAAGACAAAAATGATGCAAAGCGATTCGTAAAATAAAACCTTTTAATGCTTAATAATTTTTATATTTAGCCAATTAAAGTTGGCTATGAGAAGTTTAAAACCAATAACGATTTTTGGCGAAAGCATTTTACCAGGAGAAAACAAAACCATCAACGTAGAGATGGCTCGACTCCACACGACTACAAAACTCAATATCCCCATTATTGTTCGTCGGTCTAAATTAGAAGGGCCTGTCGTGCTTTTCTCTGCGGGTATTCACGGAGATGAAATCAATGGAATCGAAATCGTGCGACAACTCATTAGCAAAAAAATAAACAAACCCAAACGCGGCACCATTATTTGCATTCCCATTATTAATATGTATGGATTTGTGAATCGTTCCCGAGAATTTCCTGATGGCCGTGATTTGAATCGTTCTTTTCCAGGAAGCAAAAAAGGATCATTGGCGAGTAGATTTGCCTTTCATATCCTAAACGAAGTTATGCCCGAAGTGCATTATGCCATCGATTTTCACGCAGGAGGCGCTAGTAGATTCAATGCACCACAAATTCGTTTGGCCGAAAATGATCCCGAATTAAAACTATTGGCCGATACCTTTAATGCGCCGTTTACTTTGTATTCCAAAAATATTGGAGGCTCATTCCGAAACTCGAGTACCAAAATGAATGTAAAAATGCTGCTATTTGAGGGTGGAAAATCATTAGATATTAATAGCGAAGTAGCCAATGAAGGCATTAAGGGCGCAAAACGAGTACTAGCTTCCCTAGACATGTTAGACCCAAAACACACTATCGAGATTCCAGAAAACAAAACCATTTACATCGAAAAATCGAATTGGGTTAGAGCGAAATGCTCTGGAATGCTCCATGATCACCATACTATTGGAACTTTTGTAAAAAAGGGAACAGTTCTAGCCACCATAACCGATCCTTTCGGGAAGTTCGAACGTAAAATCAAAGCGCCCAATGATGGTTACGTAATCAACAGCAATCAATCGCCTATTGTTTACGAAGGAGACGCCATTTTTCATTTGTCTACTTCGTTGGTCCCTGAAAAAAATAAAGCAACAAGCCAACCCGAAGCACAAATTGCCTCGTTTATGGAGCTATAGTAAATCATCTAAAACCTAACAAAAGTCATATTCTAATTCTAAAACGCCCTTTACCTTTGTAGAAAAAAAAAAGGTATGTTGCACTGGAAAAAATTAGATCAAAAAGAACGCAAAGAGCGCATTCAAAAAGCATTAGACGAAAATGTAAATTTTTCGAAAGACATTTCTTTGGGTTATCCGGCATCAAAACTAGACGGAAAAGTTTTTTATGACGATGCGCCTTTTTTGAAAGAAGCGCCTACTTTGCAAACCTATGTTGCCAATCCTAATCATATTGGTTGTCATACCTTGGGCACCTCAGAAAAAGCATTCAAAGGAACCCAACAAATAGAGCGTGAAGTCCTAGATGTAATTGCGGTCGATATTTTCAAAGCCATTCCCAATTCCTACGATGGCTATATTTCCCCGGGTGGAACTGAGGCGAACATTCAGGCCATTTGGATGTATCGCAATTATTTTATGAACCAAAAAGGAGCACAACTGCACGAAATCGCCATCGTTGCTTCTGAAGATACACACTACTCCATTGCCAAAGGCTCCAATGTTTTAATGCTCGATTGGATTAAAGTTCCCGTTTCTTTTCATCAAAGAGAAATTGATGCAAATGCTTTGGAACAATTGCTAATCGATGCCAAAAACAAAGGCACAAAATACTTTATCACCGTTTCGAATATGGGAACCACTATGTTTGGTTCTGTAGATGATCCCGAAGTTTATTGTGCGCTTTACGAAAAACACCATTTAGAATACAAACTCCATATTGATGGGGCTTACGGTGGATTTGTGTATCCATTCAGTAATCCTCAATCAACCCTTAATTTTAGTAATCCAAAAATTAGTTCCATCACCATCGATGCGCACAAAATGCTACAATCACCTTATGGTACAGGGATTTTTATTTGCCGAAAAGGATTGATAGAAAATGTCTTGACTAAAGAAGCCGAGTATGTAGAAGGCATGGATTTAACCCTTTGCGGAAGTCGCTCGGGTTCTAATGCCGTTGCAGTTTGGATGATTCTATTTGCTTATGGTCCACACGGCTGGTTCGAAAAAGTAAGCGTGTTGCAAATGCGTACCCAATTTTTATGCAATGAATTGGACCAACTCAACATTCCATATTTCCGTGAACCTTATATGAACATTGTAACCATTGACGCAAAAAACATTAATCATGCTTTAGCTGAAAGATTTGATTTGGTACCCCAACAACACAACGCTGAAAACAAATGGTACAAAATAGTGCTTATGGACCATGTAGAAGTCGAACATTTGACTACTTTTATAGCCCAATTAAAAGCAACTATGCATGTTGAAAAAGGAATTACGGCTTAAATACAAAGCACTCAGAAAAACACTTAGTGAAAATGACATAGAATCGATGAGCTTGGAAATCGCCAATCAAGCTTTATCACTTCCTATTTGGGACAAAACCTATTTTCATATCTTTTTACCTATTGAGCCGCAAAAGGAAATCAATACCGAATATCTTTTACACATTTTAGCTGGAAAAGACAAAGAAATCATCCTGTCAAAAAGCGATTTCGAGACCCGAAAAATGACGCATTTTTTATTGACAGAAAACACCAAAATCGTTAAAAACGACTATCAAATTCCAGAACCCGTTTCTGGTATTGCCATTCCATCCCAACAAATAGAAGTGGTATTTGTACCTTTATTGGCCTATGACAAATTGGGCAACCGAGTAGGCTATGGCAAAGGGTTTTATGACCAATTTCTCTCCGAATGTTCTCCCGAAACTTTAAAAATTGGACTATCCTTCTTTGAACCCGAAGAACAAATAAACGATGTTTTTGAGAATGATATACAATTGGATTATTGTGTAAGCCCGCGCACCATTTTTAAATTTATCTTAACATAAAATAAGATACTTTTGCACCCGAAGTGAAAACCGTGATATGAGAACAAACAAACAAAAACTGCTTTTGGCAGCCAAAATACTTTTAGCTGTACTACTACTTGTGGTGGGCGGTTTTATCTTTTTTAGAGACTCCCTTTTAAACCAAGCGCTAGATAAAGTTTCGACCAAAATGACGCAGCAGTACAACAGTAACTTTACCGTAAAAAAAGCCTCTTTTGATGGATTAAACGGTATTGATTTGTACGATGTAGTGCTGGCTCCAAAAAATGCAGATACCCTTTTGAATATCAAAAAACTGAAAACCAGCATAAGCTTTTGGAATCTTTTTATTGGTAACATTCAATTGGAATCTTTAGAACTAAAAGAAGGATACATTCAATTGGTAAAAAAAGGAAAGGTCAAAAATTTTGATGCTTTTTTGAAAAAAGATGAAGAACTCAATCTAGAAAACTCCGATAGCAAAACCGATTATGCCGCAACAGCTTACCGAATGATTTCGAGATTGCTCAACTTGGTTCCAACGGACATGAGCATCGAAAAATTAGCTTTCAAAATTGACGATAATGGCAAAAAAGCAATCATCGATATCGAAAAACTTACCTTAGACAATCAAGAACTCAACTCCTTAATCACCGTAGAAACGGGTACTTTCAAGCAACATCTGAGTATGAAAGGCTTGGCCGACCCAAGAAACAGAAAAGCCGATATTCGCATTTTCAATAAAGATACTGGCGCCATTCGTTTGCCTTATGTAGACGAGCGCTACAACCTCAAATCGAGTTTTGATTCGATTCATTTGAATGTTGACAACATCGAAAAAACGATGGGCGAATTCCATTTAGATGGTTTTGCTACCATAACCAATTTGCACGTAAATCACCCCAAAATTGCCAATAAAGATGTGGTCATCAAAAAAGCGCGTTTTGACTATCGTTTTCTACTTGGCTCTGACTTTATTTCTATTGATAAAAGCTCAACATTGCAACTCAATAAAATAAAATTAAATCCGTATATGGCTTACGAAACCGAATCGGATACCATTTATAAATTGCAAGTTAGCATCCCAAAAATGAAGGCGCAAGATTTCATTGTTTCGCTTCCAGATGGTTTATTTACCAACTTTCAAGGGATGGAAGCCCAAGGAAATTTTGAATACAACTTGGATTTCAAATTCAATAAAAACAAACCGTACCAACTGGTTTTTGACAGCAAATTAAATAAAGAAAACCTCCGAATTACAAAATACGGCAAAGCCAATTTAACGAAACTCAATGGCGAATTCGTGTACCGAGCTATCATCAAAAACGTATTGCAGCGCCCAATTCAAGTAGGAACAGAAAATCCAGATTACACCCCTTTGGACCAAATTTCTCCCTATTTGCAAAAATGTGTGCTCACTACCGAGGACCCTTCCTTTTTCCATCACAGAGGTTTCATCAACGAAGCCTTCAAACAATCGATTATCAAAAACATTCGAACCAAAAAATTCGCTCGTGGTGCGAGTACCATCAGTATGCAATTGGTCAAAAATGTATTCTTGACCCGCGAAAAAACCTTGTCCCGAAAATTAGAAGAAATTTTATTGGTTTACATCCTCGAAAACAACCGAGTGGTAAGCAAAGAGCGAATGCTCGAAGTATATTTCAATATTATCGAATGGGGCCCAGATGTATACGGAATTGGCGAAGCAAGCCGTTTTTATTTCCAAAAAACACCCGCCGAATTAGACTTGAACGAGTGTTTGTACTTAGCTAGAATCATCCCAAGTCCTCGCAAATTTATGTACCAATTCAATGACGAAGGTAACCTGAAAGACTATGCCGCAAAACAACAGCTGTACCTGACTAATCTAATGAACAGACGAGGCCTACTTGCGCCAGAGGATTCCATCTACAAATCGAAACCTTTTTTCATTACCGGTCAAGCCAAATCATTCATCAAACTGCGAGTACCAGACAGCACTCAAATTCCGGTAGATTCCTTGGCCACCGAATTGCCGTTTGAATTTTAAATAATTAGGAGCAGAAAAAATAGGCTTTCTCAGGAAACACTGGTCCCGCTTTCCGTTGCAATCTTATGCCCCGAACCCCGGGTCATAAGGATTTCCACTACAATCGGGGCTAAAGAGTAAAAAACTTGTTTTCTAGGAAACATTAAAACCATAAAAAAAGCTGTAATCATAACAACGATTACAGCTTTTTTTATTGAATTTCTAGTTCTTTCTTAAGGCGCTGGGTCTGGAATTTTTGCCTGAACGCCATCTATCGCTTGCAGTAGTTCTTCACTTAAAGTCACGTTAATTGTATCGATGTTTTCTTTCAGTTGTTCCATTGTTGTGGCGCCAATAATCGTACTAGTTACAAAAGGTTGTTGCTCGATAAAAGCTAAGGCCAATTGCGTTAACGTCAATCCGTTTTGCTGTGCAATTTCGTTGTATAAACGCGTAGCCGCAGCCGATTGTTCGCTATTGTATCTTGAAAATTGAGGAAACAAATTGATTCTTGCGTTAGGATGTGATTCGCCCGTTAAAAATTTACCCGACAACACCCCAAAAGCCATTGGCGAATAGGCCAAAAGCCCCACGTTTTCTCTGATTCCAATCTCTGCTGAACCATTTTCGTACAAGCGATTCAACAACGAATAAGGATTTTGAACCGTTTTGATTCTTGGCAAATTATGGTATTTACTTTCTTCCAAAAAGCGCATAATTCCCCACGGCGTTTCATTCGAAAGTCCGATATGTTTTATTTTTCCTTGTTGGATAAAACCGTTCAATGTTTCTAAAACAGCGTGAATGTTGTCTTCCCAAGCATCGTCTTGTACTTTAAAACCGCGTTGTCCAAAAAAATTGGTTTTACGTTCTGGCCAATGCAACTGGTACAAATCGATATAATCCGTTTGTAAACGCTCTAAACTTTTGTCTAAAGCATATTGAATACTCGCTGGAGAAAAATCATTCTTTTCGCGCATATAGGTAAAGTTAGGATTTGGCCCCGCAATTTTTGATGCCAAAACAACCTTGTCTCTATTGCCTGTTTTTTGGAACCAAGTCCCTAAAATGCGTTCGGTGCTACCATAGGTTTCTTGACGCGCTGGTACTGAGTACATCTCGGCCGTATCGAAAAAGTTAACGCCTTGTTCTAAAGCATAATCCATTTGAGCGTGTCCTTCGGCTTCTGTATTTTGTTGACCAAAAGTCATCGTGCCTAAACAAATTTTACTGACTTGAATATCAGTATTAGGTAAAGTGGTATATTTCATTGATGCTGAAAATTTATAAAATCTAAAAAGCCAAAGGTAAAAATTAGTTCTCCGATAAAAGTTGGACGTTCGTTAATTTTAATACAAAAGCATTTAAGCTTGAATAAAGTTGATTCCATTCCATTTAAAAAATATATTATATTTACTTCAATAAAATAATCGAATGGGAAAAATAAGTTCTATTGAAATTGCAATAGCAATTTTAGCGTATGGTTTATTATTGTTATTTACTGCATCACAAATCGTAAAGAAAGAGAAAAAATATGGGCTCCCTATTTGGCTATTTATAATAATCTCATTCCCTATTTTAGGCATTATGAGTTACTATATTAAACGAATTTTGAACAAAAGATATATCTAAACAAAAGGCTCTCCAATAAAACGGAGAGCCTTTTTTTAAATTTCTTTTAGACAAGCTTTTTTCTAAAACTCGTTTAACATTTTTGAGATTTCGTCCAAACGTGGAGTCAATATGATTTCGATTCTACGGTTTTTGGCTTTTCCTTCGGGGGTGGCGTTGCTTAGTAACGGAGCATATTCACTACGACCTGCTGCTGTTAGGTTTTGCTTGTTTACTTTTTTGTTTTCGCTCAAAATAGCTACTATAGCTGTGGCTCTTTTGGTAGACAAATCCCAGTTATCCGCTATTGGACCTGTGCCTTTGAAACCGTCATCGTCTGTATGTCCTTCGATTAGAACAGCAATATCAGGATTATCTCCCAATACTTTGGCTACTTCTACCACTGCTTTTTTCCCTTCGGAACCTACAGCCCAACTACCGGAATTGAACAATAATTTGTTCTCCATAGAAACGTAGACTTTTCCGTTTTTTTGCTCAACGGTCAAACCTTTTCCTTCAAAACCATTCAATGCTTTGGAGAGCGTATCTTTTAGTTTTTTCATAGCGGCTTCTTTGGCTGCAATCAAATCCTCGAGTTCTTGCAAACGCTGAGCATTTTTGCTTAAACGTTCTTTCTCGAGAGCTAAGGCTTTACTTTTCGCATCGAGTTCAGCAAGAAGTTCATGATTTTTTTTCAAGTTGGTTTGCAAAGCTTCTCCACTGTTTTTCTCTAGTGCAGCATACGAATCTTGGAGTACTTTGTACTTGTTTTGTGCAGCGGCATAATCTGCTTTTAGCTTTTCTAAATCGGATTTGGTTTTGTTTAACTCAGATGTTAATCCTGCTTTTTCGGATTCTAATTGTGTTTTTGCTTTTTGTAATTCGCCATTTTCATTGGTTAAATCGGCATGTTCTTTTTGAAGATTGGCTAATTTGTTTTCTAGCTCGTTGTAGATTTTTTTGGACACACAGGAACTGGCTAAGAGCAGCAGTGTTAGTCCAAGGAAGGTTTTTTTGATCATGGGGTTAAATTTAAACTATTTTACTTTTTATGTACGATGTTTGTTTTCTGACCTCTGCCCTAGCCCTGATGGGAATGGCATCCTTGCTTGGCGGGGTTCGCCAAGCAAGATATAGTGGACAGCAGGATTAGCTCCTAAAAATTATTCGATTTCTACCAAAATTGGGCAATGATCGGAGTGCATAGCATCTGGAAGAATAACGGCTCTTTTGAGTTTATGTTGTAAGGAGTCGCTCACCAAGTTGTAATCGATGCGCCAGCCTTTGTTATTGCCGCGGGCTCCTGCTCTGTAGCTCCACCACGAATACTGATGTGGCTCTTGATTGAAATGACGGAAACTGTCGATAAATCCTGAATTAATAAATTTATCTAACCACGCGCGCTCCTCTGGTAGAAAACCCGAAACGTTTTTGTTGCGAATGGGATCGTGAATGTCGATAGGCTTGTGACAAATGTTGTAATCACCGCAAATAATGAGATTAGGGATGTCTTTTTTTAGTTGGTTGATGTAATCGTGAAAATCATCCATGTACTTGAATTTATGGTCCAATCTGTCGATGTTGGTTCCTGAAGGCAAATACAAACTCATCACAGAGCAATCATCGAAATCTACTCTGAGGTTGCGTCCTTCGTAATCCATGTGCTCGATTCCGGTTCCGTAAGTTATTGCATTGGGTTTTATTTTGGACAAAATGGCTACGCCTGAATAGCCTTTTTTGGTAGCCGAGAAATAGTATTGGTAAGGGTAGCCTGCTTTTTCGATATCGGCTACGGGGATTTGATCTTCGGTGGCTTTTATTTCTTGAAGGCAAATAACATCGGGATTTGCTTGTTGCAACCATTCTAAAAACCCTTTGGTGATGGCAGCGCGAATTCCGTTTACGTTGTAAGAGATGATTTTCATTGAGGTGACGTATTAAATTTCTTTATAAATAAATGAAAAAATAGCTGTTTTTCCCTTATTTTTAGTTCAATTTTCAGATAAAAAACTAAGATTTTTGCGGAATTCAAAAGTAGTAAAAAAGTGGAAGTTTGTTTGACAAAACCCAAATAAATTAGCCTTTTTTTCTATCTTTGCGTCTTGCTTTAAAACAATAAAGAAATGGGTTTAGTTACCGCAAAAGAAGTTGCAAAAGCAATAAATACGGATAAGTACGGCGTTTTTGGTACTTTCTCGGGTTGGTTGCTGATGAAAGTTTTAAAAATCTCTACGTTAAACAAAATCTACGACAGGAATAAACATTTGAGTGATGTTGTATTCTTAAATGCTATATTGGATGAGTTTCAAATTAAATTTGAAATTCCAAAAGAAGACTTTAAGCGATTACCAAAGGATGGTGCATACATTACGGTTTCGAATCATCCTCTTGGAGGAATTGATGGCATATTGCTATTGAAATTAATGCTCGAAAAAGAGCCTAATTTTAAAATTATTGCCAATTTTTTATTGCACCGCATTGACCCCATGAAGCCTTACATCATGCCGGTTAATCCTTTTGAAAACCACAAAGATGCCAAATCGAGTGTAGTTGGAATAAAAGAAACGTTGCGTCACTTGAAAGACGGAAAACCACTAGGAATGTTCCCAGCAGGTGAAGTTTCTACTTATAAAGACGGCAAATTGATGGTAGACAAACCATGGGAAGAAGGCGCATTAAAAGTGATTCGAAAAGCACAAGTGCCAGTGGTACCTATTTACTTTCATGCCAAAAACAGTAAATTGTTTTATTTCTTATCAAAGATAAACGACACCCTAAGAACAGCTAAATTGCCTTCGGAATTGTTAACTCAGAAGAAAAGAGTCATCAAAGTTCGTATTGGTAAGCCGATATCTGTGGCAGAGCAAAATGAGTACGAATCTATTGAAGAATACTCAGAGTTCTTGAGAAAGAAAACCTATATGTTGGCGAATCCTTTCGAAAAAGACAATAATTTCCTGAATACCAATCCGCTTAAAGGACACAAAAGCCCTAAGAAAATTGCGACTCCTGCTAGTAGCGAAAAAATGATTCGTGAAGTAGAAAACCTTAGAACTTTGGATTGCCGCTTGTTGCAAAGTAAAAACTATGAAGTCTTTTTTGCTAAGGCAAAAGACATTCCAAATATTCTACATGAAATAGGTCGATTAAGAGAAATCACTTTTAGAGAGGTTGGAGAAGGAACCAACGAATCTATAGATTTAGACAAATACGATCAATATTATCGTCACCTCTTTTTGTGGGATGATGAGACAAACAAAATTGCTGGTGCTTATCGTATGGGATTGGGTTGTGAGATTTACCCAAAATACGGTATGGACGGTTTTTATTTGAATGGATTGTTCCGTTTTGAACCGGAATTGCATGATATGCTTCATAAATCAATCGAAATGGGGCGTGCTTTTATCATCAAAGAATACCAACAAAAACCGATGCCTTTGTTTTTGTTATGGCGCGGAATTATTCATACGACTTTGCATTATCCAGAGCACAAATACTTACTTGGTGGGGTGAGTATTAGCAATCAGTTTTCTGATTTTTCAAAATCGTTAATGATTGAGTTTATGAAATCCCACTATTATGACCCGTACATCGCACAATACGTGCATCCTAAAAAAGAATACAAAGTAAAACTAAAGGATGCTGATAAGGATTTTGTTTTTAATGAAACCGATGCTGACTTGAACAAATTTGATAAAATCATTGATGAATTAGAACCAGGCGTATTGCGTCTTCCTGTATTAATTAAAAAGTATATCAAACAAAACGCAAGACTGGTAGCCTTTAACGTTGATCCCCTTTTTAATAATGCGATTGATGGATTGATTTACATTCGAATTGAAGATATTCCAGAAAGCACTATGAAACCAGTTATGGAAGAATACCAAGCTGAACTGGAACGAAAAATGAATGACAAAGAAGATTAAACCATACAAAAAAAGACACTTCTCAGTGTCTTTTTTTTTATTCTACGATTAAGATTACAACAATAACCCCTTCGATTTAGCTTCTTTTACTAATTCTTCATCTGTTGCGTCTTTAAGTTTGAGCAGCACTTTCATATCGTCCATTCTTCGCTGAATTGCACTCGAGGAAATAGGTACGTATTGAGGAATATCGGCTACTTTAGTTCCTTTTGACAATTGAAATAAAATCTTTTTATCAAACTGATCTATTTCGATAGTTACATGCTCCAATTGACTGATCATTTCTAGTATAGACTGACTATAGTATTTTTCATTCTTAATGACTTTATCGAAAGCAAATAGTAATTCATTAAATGTTAAATCATTTTTTATGACCAATCCAATCGGATTAATGGTTTTGATGATGGTTTTAATTTGTAATATTTCGTTATACATGGTTAGCAAAATAATTTTGCAATTTGGCATGTACTCCATCAACAATTTAGCTAAATCTTCTCCCGAAAAAATTCCTTTTGCTTCGTAAGCTGGCATACTAATATCTAAAAAAGCAATATCAAAAGAAGGTGATTCAGGATTAACAATCACTTCATAGCCTGATTGACAATCTTTGGCTTGATCAATCAAAAACTCAAATTCGGTAGGGCGATATCGAGTTATTGCATTCTTGTATCCTTGAATAATGAAAGGATGGTCATCAACAATAAGGATGTTTTTTTTAATTAATGTAGATTCTTGGGGCATTGTATGAATTGATTAAGTTTGGTTATTTAGGTTTTCAATGGGGACTTCAATACTGAGTTGCGTTCCTTCGCCAGGTTTTGTTTTTATTTCCAATTTACCATTACATTCTTTGGTTCTAAATTCAATGTTTTGGAGGCCGATTCCTTTTTTAATTTTTCTATAATTAAATCCGACCCCATTGTCCTGAATAGAAAGTCGAATTCCCTGATCTCCCTCCAATACAAAGCTAATCGTTATTACCTTCGCTTGAGCGTATTTATTGCAATTTTGCAATGCCTCTTGGACGATTCTGTACAAATTAATTTTAACTTCATTAGAAATACCTTCCCACTGAATGTTTTTTTCTAAAGAGAAATCTATTTTCGTTTTAAAAGCTTTCCTCTGATTTTCGATAAGATTTGTCAGAATCACAACGAAGTTATTAATTAATTCGGTGTTTTCTCTGTTCAAATCATGTGAAATTTCTCGAATATCTTGTTCAATTTGCTTCAATTCGGCCAAATATTCCAATCGACTTTTAATAGCGTGATCATCCTGAGCGGTATTCATGGTATCGAGATTCATTCGAACCCCAAACATTTTTCCCAAAACGCCATCATGCAATTCTCTGGCTACTCTTTTCTTCTCCTTCGCTCGATTCTCTTCAATGGTCTTTTGCTGTGAAATCATCAAATTATATATTTCACCATTGGCTATTTGTTGCTGCTCTTTAAACATCAATAGTCGATGTTTATTGCGTTGAGAGACAAAAATAAAGGTAAAAACACCCATTAACGTCAAAATACTAAAAACATAAAACAAATTTCGGTTTTGCACCACCAAATCGGTATTCTCACTTTTAATTACATCGGTCTCATACTCAATACGAGAGAATTTTTCTCCCATTTTTCGTTCCGCTTTTTGAAGACTATCATTGATGTGAATGTATTCTTTGGAATAAAGTGATGCATTTTGAGGTTCTACTACTCCCATTTGTTTTAGAGCGACCAATACATTCCTGAAGTTTTTGTCATTTCTCGCAGAAGTCAATGCCTCTCTTGCATATTGAACGGCCTTTGCATCTTCATTTTTGTAGCTGTAGTATTCCGAAAGGTGGATTTTATTGGCAACAATACCTGAAGTTAGTTTCAAACTATCTCTTAATTTCAAAGATTTTAAAAACAACTCCGGAAGCTCTTTTCCTTCGTTGAGTCGGAATCTTGAATAAGCCAAATTATCCAAAAGCATGGCGTACAAAGACGGCTTATCGTATTTTAGATTTTTTTGTCTTAATCCTTCCTGATAGTATTGTTGAGCTTTTTGGTAATTCTTTAGATTCTGGTAAACATATCCAATGTTATTTAACGAAGTTGCCTTGGATTGATAAACTGAGGGAATTTTATCATCAGTAGCATTTGCTAAAGCGTTATTATGATAGTCAATAGACTTATCATATTCTTCAAGTTCATTATATATAATACCAAGTAAATTATTAGAATCATAAACTATATCATTAGAGTTTTTTCCCTTAACAGCTCTTAAAGCTTTTATAACAGCTCTTTCACTACCTAAAAAATCATCTTCATTAAATTGTAATAAAGCTTTATTCAAGAGCACTCTCGCTAAACTATTATTATCATTAATCTTAGAATATAGCTTTTCAGCTTTGGAGTAAAAAACATAGGCACTGTCAGAAATCCCATTTGAACTATAATAATCCCCGATATAAGAATATGATTTTGCAATAAAAACAGAGTCTTTTTTTTCTAATGACTTAATCAATACCTCATCAGTAACTTTTTTGAAATTTTGCCAATCTCTTATGTTAAAATATCGATTAGCAACTTTAAACAAATTAGCTCTAGATAATGAATCATTGTTTAATGTTATCACAATATCAAATGCACGTTTATTGAAGATCTTTTTTTGTTGAATAGTAAAGTTATCGTCATTAGCTTTTTCAAAATAGTAATCAAGACTATCATTCAATAAAGCAATATTATTAAAAGTAGCAGATTCTTTTTTTGAACATCGGGCTAAAAAAAGGACAACTACAAAAAGAAGTAAAGATTTGGTTTTCAATATATTTTGTGAATTTTATCAAAAATAGCAAAAGTAATCACAAAAAAAAAGGGGTAACCAAATTTTGGCACCCCTCTATTAAATAATATTTTAAATTAATCAACTTTTTTATTACCTCCTGCAGATTGTGAACCACTTATATCCACTTTTTTGTTCCCTCCTGCTGATTGTGAGCCGCTGATATCAACTTTTTTATTACCTCCTGCAGATTGTGAACCACTTATATCTAATAAATTTGTACCTTTTTCAATTGTAGCTTTTTGTTCTGGCGTAGTAAATGAAGTTAATCCCATTACTAATGTAAATAATCCGATAGTTAAGATAGCTTTTTTCATAATTTGTGGCTTTATGTTTTTAATTTGATTTTACACTTTTTCCGTTGTTGTTTCGGAATTCTTTTGTAAATCTAAGTAGCCACAAGGATTTTTTCCTACACAAAAACACCTTTTTTGGTAGAATGCAGTCATTCGTTAGCAAGCACTAATCAATATTGAGTAAACACACTGATTATCTGATTTCTATATAGTTTTCATTGGAAAATTCAGAAATAATTAGGTCAATATTGGTCTTATATGACTTCGAAAAAGGCAACTTTTTAGTGCTATTCTTAATGAAACACAAAGAGTTACCCGTTTGAATTCGGGAAATATATTTTCGGTTTACGATGTAACTATTATGGATCCGAATGAAGGGGAAAGTCAAAATAGCTTCAAAATGTTTTAATGTTTTGAAAGCGGTTATCATTTCACCAGAATTCAAATGAATGTCCGTAGAATTATTATCGGCTTGAAAATAACACACATCATCGGCATTGATGTAGCGATAATCACCATAAGATTTAATACAAATGATTAATGATTTGGGCGCTTGTTCCCGTGTTAGGCTAACAACTGATGGTAGAATTTGTTGCTGTTCGGAATTTATTTCTTGTATTGGTGCATCAATACGAGCCTTTTTTCTTAATTTGTAAACCGATTTTACTATTTGGATGGCCTGCACAGGTTTTAAATGATAATCAAAAACACCAAAATCTATTGCTTCAAATGCCCAGTCTTTTTTGGCAGTGGTTATAATTACTTCTGGCAAAACTGGCAAAAAGCGGTGCAACTCACTTATAAACGATAAGGATAAATTACTTTTTTTATCGGAAGGTACAATTTCTAAAAAAATAAGATGAGGCTTTTTTTCTAATACTAAATTCAATCCTTCCTCAAATGTAACTGCCATTCCCAGAAATTCTAAGTCGGGAACTCCATCAGCCGTAACTTTGGTTTGTAAAGCACTCTCTTGTGAATCGTCAATAATAATATAGGTAAAACTCATTCAACAACGCTTATATTCAGTTTAGAAGTCGGTTGTCTAAATTCTAAATCTTTTTTTGGTGGATATTTAATAGTGCGCAAAAGTACCATTTTAAACAAAAAACACAATTTAGACCATTAAAATTAATGCAATCCTTTTTCTTTCCTTCATTTTGTTAAAACAAACCCTTAGAATGTTGATAGAAACAGATGAACTACAAAAAAATCCGACGAACTGCATCTATGTGCCCCTGCTAATTATAACACTTGAAAAAAAGAAAGGCAAAAAAATATGAAAAAACAAAAGCATAATATTGAATTTACATTTTTTTCTTACATTTGAAAAACTAAAAAACATCTTACACTTATGAAAAAAATACTAGTATTGTTGGCATTAGGCTTCTCAATGTCTGGAATTGCTCAAGAAACGGAAACAGTTTCTTCCAAAAAAAATGAAATGAAGGTCAATGCATTATTCCTAGTGGCAGGAGCTTTAGAAGTTAGTTATGAAAGAATTATTAGCGACGAATCTGCTTTTGGAGCTTCGCTCTTCTTAGCAATTGATGACGACATTGACACAAAATTCATGTTTACTCCATACTACCGCTACTATTTTGGTAAAAAGACAGCAGCTGGTTTTTTTGCAGAGGGTTTTGGTTCCCTGAACAACTACGAAAGTTACAAATACAATACCACTGGTAATGAATCTAGAACAACTACTCGTACTGATTTCGCTTTAGGTTTTGGACTTGGTGCCAAATGGATTACCAAAAAAGGGTTTATTTTTGAGATCAATGGCGGAGTGGGACGCAATCTTTTTAATAGTACTGACACCGATTACGAAATAATAGGTCGCGGTGGTATCACTTTTGGCTACCGATTTAACTAAAATAAGAAAGGCTTCTCAAATCGAGAAGCCTTTCTAATATAATAGATGTTTGATTACATTTTCATCAACCAATTTTTCATTGATACTTCGTTATCAATAATGGCTTTTAAATCGGCAATAGCAACACGGTCTTGTTTCATCGTGTCTCTATGACGAATGGTCACCGTTTGGTCTTCTGCCGTTTGATGATCTACTGTGATACAGAATGGCGTACCTAGCGCATCTTGTCTTCTGTAACGTCTTCCTACTGCGTCTTTCTCATCATAAGACACATTGAAATCCCAACGCAAGTCTTCAATGATTTGCTTAGCAATTTCTGGCAAACCGTCTTTTTTCACTAAAGGTAAAATAGCCGCTTTAGTTGGTGCTAAAACTGCTGGCAATTTCAATACCGTTCTTGTTGAACCATCTTCTAAGGTTTCTTCTTTTAAAGAAGTAGCAAAAACTGCCAAGAACATTCTATCTAAACCAACAGAAGTTTCCACCACATACGGCACGTAATTTTGATTCAATTCCGCATCAAAATATTGTAGTTTTCTTCCTGAAAATTGTTCATGTGCTTTTAAGTCGAAATCTGTACGAGAGTGAATTCCTTCTAATTCTTTGAAACCAAAAGGGAAATCAAATTCGATATCGGCAGCGGCATTAGCATAATGCGCTAATTTTTCGTGATCGTGAAAACGGTATCTTTCTGCTCCTAAACCAAGCGATAAATGCCATTTCAAACGAGTAGCTTTCCAATGTTCGTACCATTGCATTTCTTCTCCTGGACGTACAAAAAATTGCATTTCCATTTGTTCAAATTCACGCATACGGAAGATGAATTGTCTCGCTACGATTTCGTTTCTAAAGGCTTTTCCTGTTTGAGCAATTCCAAAAGGAACTTTCATTCTACCTGATTTTTGAACATTCAAGAAATTCACAAAAATTCCTTGAGCCGTTTCTGGACGCAAATATAAATCCATTGCCGTATCAGCAGAAGCACCTAATTTGGTACCAAACATCAAGTTGAATTGACGCACTTCGGTCCAATTACGAGAACCCGATTCTGGACAAGCAATTTCTAATTCTTCGATCAAAGCTTTTACATCTTCTAAATCGCCATTACCCAAAGAACGTCCCATTCTTTCTAGAATTTCTCTTTCTTTGGCTAAATATTCTACTACTCTTGGATTGGTCGTAATGAATTCTTGCTCATTAAAAGCGTCTCCAAAACGAACCTTAGCTTTTTCAATTTCTTTCTTTGCCTTAATATTTAATTTTTCGGCATAATCTTCAATTAAAACATCGGCGCGGTATCTTCGTTTAGAGTCTTTGTTATCAATCAACGGATCGTTGAACGCATCTACGTGGCCTGAAGCCTTCCAAGTGGTTGGATGCATCAAAATGGCAGCGTCGAGACCTACAATGTTCTCGTTCATTTGTACCATTGATTTCCACCAATATTCGCGTATGTTCTTTTTTAATTCTACACCGTTTTGTGCATAATCATAAACTGCACTCAAACCATCGTATATTTCGCTTGACGGAAAAATAAATCCGTACTCTTTTGCGTGCGAAACTACATTCTTAAATAAATCTTCTTGTTTTGCCATAGTGATGCAAAAATATAAAAAGTGGATTTAAAAAAAACAAAAAAGGAAAAGATTGAAGCCTAGATTTACTTATTTTTATCAATAAATCCTTGATTAGATGCTCAAAAACCTCATTCATCTGTTTTTTCCACCGGTTTGCTTGGGATGTCATTCTTTTTTATTGACCAATGAAACGGTGATTTGTACCAATTGTCGGCATCATTTACCACAAACCCATCATCATTTACAAACAGAAAACGAAGCGTTTAAAAAATTTTATGGCAGGATTCCAGTAATTCATGCCTCGGCTTTCTTGTACTTTCATAAAAAAGGAATGGTCCAAGAATTAATTCACAATTTGAAATACCGTGGGCATCAAGAAATTGGAACACAACTAGGTCATTGGTACGCCGAAGAGTTAAAAAACAATCCATCTATCAAAAGTGTTGACGCTATTATACCCGTTCCTATTCATAAAAAAAGATGGCGCAAAAGAGGCTACAACCAAGTAGATACTTTTGCGGAAGCTTTATCAAATGAATTGAACATTCCAGTGCAAAAAGAGCTTTTAATTCGGAAAATTGATTCGAAAACCCAATCTAAGAAAAATCTTCTGGGAAGAACCGAAGGAATAAATCGAGTTTTTGATGTTCAATTTTCAGAAGAAGAGCACAACAAACATTTTTTAATACTCGATGATGTTTTGACAACAGGCGCTACCCTAGAAGCCTGCTCAAGATCACTTTTGGCAATTCCTGGAGCCAAAATTAGTATTGTTTGTATGGCAATGGCGCATTCCTAAAATTATATTTTTACTGAAATCAAAATCTAAAAATGAGCATATTACATTTTTCCTTTCAAAAAATAAGGATTCCAAAAACAAAATAGGAATTATAACAAAATTGTTTTTTAAAGTATAAAGTTAATTGTATAAATTTGGATAAAATTTTATAAATCAATTAAACTACGATATCATGGCCTTTGAATTACCTCAATTACCTTATGCATACGATGCATTAGAACCACATATTGATGCTAGAACAATGGAAATTCACCATTCTAAACATCATAATGCCTATACCACTAACCTGAACGCAGCTATTGCTGGTACAGATATGGAAGGCAAAACCATCGAAAACATTTTAATCAATTTAGATAAAACTAATGCTGCTGTTCGTAACAACGGAGGAGGTTTTTACAATCACAATTTGTTTTGGACTGTAATGTCTCCAAATGGTGGAGGTTTACCAACAGGTGAATTGTTAGAAGCTATCGAAGCTTCTTTCGGTACATTTGATGAATTCAAAGCTAAGTTTGCTAAAGCTGGAGCAACACAATTTGGTTCTGGATGGGCTTGGTTGTGTGTTCAAAAAGGCGGTAAATTAGAAGTTTGTGGTACACCAAACCAAGACAATCCATTAATGCCAGGTGTTGGTTGTGGTGGAACTCCAATCTTAGGAATGGATGTTTGGGAACATGCTTACTACTTGCACTACCAAAACAGAAGACCAGACTATATTGAAGCTTTTTTCAATGTGATCAACTGGACCGAAGTAACAAGACGTTTTGTTTTAGATAAATAAAAAGTTGTATTCCAAAATAAAAGGCTGTCAAAATGATTTTTGACAGCCTTTCTTGTTTTGAATCGATAGCTTAAAACCATCCCTTCTTACCTACTTGGTACGTTTGATAAAACTCTTCGTCCGATTTGGTCAAATAGATGATTCCTTCGATAAAACCGATTATACCTCCAATTCCACAAGTAACTACTCCAATTACTAATTGAACAATTCCTTCTTGAGTATAACCTAAAACAAATTTATGAATTCCAAGAGAGCCAAAAAGTATTGCTAAAATTCCAGCAATAATTTTTTTGTTTTCGGGTTGTGCTTTAGGATAAGGGGTATTCCATGCTTCGTGTTTCGTTTCTTCCATGATGGTAAAATTTGGTTATTGATTTAGTTAGTTGTAAATCTATAAAAAAAGTTACATATTTTTCATAACCAAAAGATTATCATTTACCATAAAGGAACTTTATTTTATCTACAATCACTTGAGCCAATCGCTCATGACTCTCGTAAGTCCAGCCTGCAATGTGTGGCGAAAGCAAAACTTTTGAACTTTTTAGTAAATAATCAAAAGCTTCGGGAGTGTTTTTGTTATTAAACAAAGTTTCAAAAGACAATTTCTCATACTCCAAAACATCCAAACCTGCACCTAAAATTTTTCCAGATTCTAAAGCTTGAACCAAGTCAGCAGTAACTACATTTTTTCCTCTAGAAGTGTTAATCAACCAAAAATGGTTGGAAAACGATGCTATAAAATCAGCATTCACCATTTTATCCGTTTCAGGTGTCCATGGAATATGCAGACTTAGTACATCGGCTTTTTGTTGTAATTCTTCAAGTGTAACTTGTTTGGCGTTGGCATCGCCTACGTTTGGCAAAATATCGTGACAGATTACTTCAACATCAAAGCCTCGCAATTTTTTGGCAAAAGCTTTGCCCATGTTTCCATAACCAATAATTCCAACTGTCCTTCCATCTAGTTCATAACCGCGATTACATTCTCTATTCCACTGCCCTTTTCTAATTTCAGCATCGGCTTGGTTGAGTTTATTAAAAAGAGACAAAATCATTCCTAAAGCATGTTCGGCAACCGCATTTCGATTCCCTTCGGGAGCAGCTATGAGTGCAATGTTTCTGGCTATAGCGTAATCACAATCAATGCTTTCGAGACCAGCACCCACACGGGCTATAAACTGTAAATTGGTGGCTTTGTCGATGAAAGTTTTATCAATTTTGAATCGGCTACGAATCACGATGCCATGATAGTCTTTAATTTTATCTTCAATGGCTTCTTTAGAAGAAATAAAGTCGGCTTCGTTGTGAAAACCCGCTTCTTGTAATTGTTCCCACAACAAGGGATTGTTGCTGTCTATATGAAGGATTTTGATGTCCATAACTACTATTTTTTATCCTTCAAATTAACGAAAAAAATACGGTTTTTACTTTCTGGAAAGTAGTTCCTTTAAAAATGCTTAAATTAGCGATTAGTAAAAAGACACATTACAATCTATGAAATTGACGAAAACATTTAAAGCCTTCTTTGAAAGTGAAAAAGCTGGAGGATTATTACTTCTATTTGTAACGGTACTCTCTTTATTTCTTGCCAATTCGAGCATACAAACTGACTATATTGCCTTTTGGAAAACTCCTTTGGGACATCATACGATTACGGATTGGATAAACGACGGCTTGATGGCTATCTTTTTCTTGATGATTGGTTTGGAGTTAGAACGAGAAATGTATGATGGCGAATTAGCCAATATCAAAAATGCTGCGCTACCTATTTTTGGTGCATTGGGAGGAATGGTTGTTCCTGCTGGGATTTTTTTAGCGCTAAATTTTGGGACGATTACCCAAAACGGAGCGGGTATACCTATGGCTACTGATATTGCTTTCGCAATTGGAATTTTGTCTTTGTTAGGGAATAAGGTTCCTGCTTCACTAAAAATATTTTTAACGGCATTGGCTGTTATTGACGATTTGGGAGCAATTATCGTCATCGCTGTTTTTTATACCGATTCCATTGCCTTTCTAAATTTATTTTATGCTTTAGCGATTTGGGGTTTCCTTTTTATCTTGAATCGCCGAAAAGTACACAACTTAATTCCTTACTTGTTAGGTGGAATAGGAATGTGGTATTTTATGTTGAATTCAGGAATTCATGCTACGATTACAGGCGTTATTTTGGCCTTTGTTATTCCGTTTGGGGATGGTGGACCACAAAGTGCTTCCTACCGTTTGCAACATTTTTTACACAATCCTGTTGCCTTTTTTATTCTGCCCTTATTCGCCATTGCTAATACTGGAATTCCAATCACTGGAGATTGGCACGAAGGATTATCGCATGAAAATTCTATCGGGATTATTGCTGGATTGGTTATTGGGAAGCCTTTGGGCATTTGGCTCTTTTCATTTTTGGCCGTGACTTTTGGCGTTTGTGCTTTACCGAAAGAACTGCGTTGGAAAGATATTGTTGGTGCAGGAATGTTGGGCGGAATAGGATTTACGATGTCCATTTTTATCACCTTGTTGGCTTTTAAAAATGACGGGGAAGAAATTATCAATTATTCTAAAATTGCGATTCTAATTGCTTCGTTTTTGGCAGGAACCCTTGGTTTTATTTGGCTCAAAATGAATTTGAAAGCAAAGAAAACTAAAAAGAAAAAAGCGGTATCATAACCGCTTTTTTCTTTTTTATAATTTTATAAACTTGCTTTACGCCAGTTAAATAATAACAACCTTCTTCTGTCATCAATGTCATTCACACGGACTTCGGTTACATCTTCAATTTTAAAAATTGCATTGCCTAAATCTTCTCCATTTTTACCAACACAATGCAAAATAAAATCCTCTTCGGAGAAATTAATTACAAAACCGGTGAAATATTCTGAACCATTAACTTCAAAACTGCTTATTTGATTTTTGACATTACAAAGTTGTTTTACAGCCTCAAATTGCCAATATCCAGAATGATTCAGTGTGATTTCAAACTCCGAAGGTTGGTCTATTATTGATGAATATTCAATTAAACATTCCATTACTTTGGTATAGTCGTCATTGAAATCGATAGTTTTTATATTGGCAACTTTTATAAATACAATTCCATCAGGTTTTCCAAATCGAGTATAATGTCTAAAACCAATATATTCTTCATTAATTTCTGTAACATAGCCTACAAATGAACTTCTATCTGAATTGTATTGCCATATAGAAATCAACTCACGATTTTCTTGAGATTTGATAAGAATATTGTTGAGAAGGGAACTATTCATAGTTTTATTTGATTGTGATGAATTATCGTTTTTAAATTGATTAAACCATTTGATAAAAAAATTAATCATTTTAGGATATTTATGTTATCCAAATATATAGATTTTTCTTTCAAAATAAAATAAAAAAAGATGACTACCAAGGTGGTTTCCGCGTGAGGGCAATGTCATTAAGTTAAGGGTTAAATGATAAAATGATTGCTGATTTTTGATAGCTGATGTTTAAGATGCTGAAAATCATTTAATTTTTACTCACTTGCTCCAAAATCTAAAATCAAGAATCGTTAATCTTCAATCTAAAATCTCTTAACTTAATGACATTGCGCGTGAGGGATAGAAGCTGGCTACCGAAGTAGCGCGGATAGCCCGACAGCCTAAAGGAAAGGGGCCGACTCAAGACTAGCATAAGTTGGCCCCTTTGCTTTAGGGTGGCACGCCCAAATGATTTATCCTTTGATTTGTTTTAAGGACGTTTTGATGCCTCGAATGAGTGAGGAACTGAAACCGTGCATTTCCATTTCGTTAAGTCCTGCGATGGTACAGCCTTGAGGTGTAGTTACGCGGTCGATTAATTGTTCGGGATGGCCTTTTTCTTCTAGAAGCATTTCGGCGGCACCTTTTACGGTTTGTGCTGAAATGGCCAAAGCCGTTTGCCAATCGAATCCAATTTCGATACCCGCTTGCATAGACGCTCGGATGTAACGCAGTGCAAAAGCTGTTCCGCTGGCGGCCAAAACGGTGGCTGCATCCATCAATTTTTCGTCGATAATTGGCGCTGTTCCTAAGTCTTGAAGCAATTGTACTACGGGTTGAGCTGCTTCTTTGTTTTTTTCGTTGAATGCTATACAAGTCGCTGATGCACCAAATTGGGCAGCGATATTGGGCATAATTCTGATGGCGCTGTGAGAAGCCCCTATTTTGTTTTGTAAATTTTCGATAGATAAACCACTAACAGCTGAAGCAATGGTTTTGTTTGTAATTACAGGAAGGATTTCGGTCAATACAGTATCTACTTGATAAGGTTTGATGGTCAAGATAATTAAATCGGCTTCCTGAATAGCTAAGGTATTGTCTGTAGCAACTGTGATTCCGAGTTCTTGTAAATATAAAATGCTAGCCGTGTTGCGTCGTGTGATGGTGATTTGATGTCCTTGTGAAAACTTGGCTAAACCTAAGGCAATAGAAACGCCAAGGTTTCCTCCTCCGATGATGTGTACTTTCATGGTTTGTTTTTTGGTTGGTTAATTGGGTTGTTGCTGTTGAATTAGAAGCCTAGCACTAATTTGGCAATAGAAAAATAAATCAAAATTCCGCAAATGTCGTTACTAGTGGTAATAAATGGCCCTGTTGCTAATGCTGGGTCAATACCAAATTTGTCCAATAACAACGGGATAAAAGTACCAATTAATGAGGCAATAATTATCACGGAAACCAATGCAATTGTTACAATTACACCAATAATTACCTCTACATTCAGCAGAAAATGGCTTCCTAAAAATAAGATACTGGCTAAGATTAATCCATTCAAAAGGCTTAGTGAAATTTCTTTGACCAAACGATTGAACAGCGAACCACTTAAGGTATTATTTGCCAAACCTTGGACAATAATAGCTGAGGATTGCACCCCAACATTTCCAGCCATCGCAGCAATTAGGGGAGTGAAAAAGAATAATTTTCCGTGTTCGAGCATAGCGCCTTCAAACAATCCAAGCACGCGAACGGTGATAAATCCACCTAATAGCGCTAAAACCAACCAAGGCAAACGCGCTTTGGTCAATTCCATAATGCTATCATCGGCCTCTACGTCTTGCGAGATACCCGCTGCTAACTGGTAATCTTTGTCGGCTTCGTCCTTGATTACGTCAACGATATCATCGATGGTGATTCTGCCGACTAAACGACCTAATTCGTCGACTACAGGAATGGCTTCTAAGTCGTATTTTTGCATGATACGAGCAACCTCAACATCCTCGGTATCTACGTTGACAAAATTCAATTTTCTTATGTACACATCACTAATTGCAGTTCGTGTAGAAGTGGTTAATAAGTCTTTCAGTGACAAACGTCCTTTGAGTCTTTCATCATCATCTACCACATAAATGGAGTGTACACGTGATATATTTTCGGCTTGAATTCGCATTTCTTTGACACAAGTGAGCACGTTCCAGTTCTCGTTGACTTTCACTAACTCTTTGTGCATGATTCCCCCAGCTGTATCTTCGTCATAGCGCAACAATTCGACAATGTCTTTGGCGTGCTCAACGTCTTGCAATTCTGAGATTACTTCGGCTTTGATGTCTTGTGATAATTCGGCAATAATGTCGGCCGCATCATTGGTTTCTAATTCATCAAGCTCTTCTGCAATTTCTTTTGGGGAAAGACGGCTCAAGATGTTTTCTCTTAAATCGTCTTCTAATTCTAGAAGGATTTCGGCGGTTTTTTCACTATCTAAAACCTTGAAAATATAGGTTGCCTCGTCAAAGTCGAGTTCGTCTAAAACCTCTGCAATATCAGCATGGTGCATGTCATTCAATAACAATTCCAACTGAACGTCGTTCTTGTTTTGAATGAGTTGCTCTAACTCTAGTATGAGTTCTTTGCTGATTTTAAACTCCATCGGCTTCTATTTTTTGGGTCAAGGCAATAAATTCGTCTACACTTAATTGCTCTGGACGAATATTGAATATAGGATCTTCTCTTAAAGCGTCGGACAAATTTAAGGTTTTTAAACTGTTGCGCAAGGTTTTTCTACGCTGTTGAAAGGCAGTTTTAACTACTGTAAACAAGAGTTTTTCGCTACAAGGCAAGGTGTAATTTTCTTTGCGACGCATGCGCATCACACCCGATTTTACTTTTGGCGGCGGATTGAATACATTTTCGTCAACCGTAAACAAATATTCTGTATCGTAGAATGCTTGCGCCAAAACCGAAAGTATGCCATAAGTTTTACTTCCTTTTTTCTCGCAAATACGTTCAGCTACTTCTTTTTGAAACATACCCGAAAACTCCGGAATTTGATCTCTAAATTCTAAGGTTCTGAATACAATTTGCGTTGAAATATTATAAGGGAAATTACCAATGATAGCAAATTGTTTCCCTTCGAAAACGCTATTGATATTGTATTTTAGAAAATCTTCAGATATGATTTTATCCTTTAATTTTGGATAATTGGCATCTAAATAAGCCACAGATTCCGTATCGATTTCTATAACATAGGTGTCGATAGGTTTTTCTAGCAAATATTTGGTCAACACTCCCATTCCTGGACCAATTTCTAAGACATCATTGTAGCCTTCTAAACTCAAGGTGTCGGCAATGGCTTTGGCAATGCTTTCATCTTTTAGAAAGTGTTGTCCGAGATGTTTTTTGGCTTTTACTTTTTCCATAATCATTTTTTTAACCGCAAAGGCACAATGGCGTTAGGTTTAATTTATATAAAGGGAGTTTTATTATGCTTAGTTACTGTTTCGACTGTATTTTTACTCCAAATTAGCAACCCTTTTTTACCAATTCTAATCAATCTATCAACTTCAACTTCATTTTTTGTTGCCCACTGAATCCAATTTTTAACCGAAAAACTCCAATAAATCCATCCCAAAACAAATCCTATAAGTAATGAAATTTTAAAATTTAAGTCAAAAAACATACTCAACCCAAATGTTGTAAAGAGGATAATTATTGCTGCTGGAAAATTAACTAAAAGCTATCCTCTTAATGAAATATCATAATCAGAAAGATATTTTTTATTCATAATTTAAGTTGTTTTTTGATAATTAGAAATTTACTCAACGCAGTATTTAAATTTTATTACAACCGATAAAATCCGTTGTTACAATATTATTGGCACCAATGGAGCTATCGTTTTTAATGCTCCGAAATCACTTCTAATTCGGTTCTGAATGCTAGCATTTTATCACCAAATAATTTGAGTCCTTCTTCACGCAAAGCGGGCGCATCTTCTTGATAGTATTTTTGCAATGTTTCTCTGCTATCTGTGGTGTATTGAACAGAATAAGTAAGTCCTCCCATTTCTTCTTCGACCAAAACACGAACCATTCTTGCATTCGTAAATTTGCCAGTGGCTAACATTTCTGGAATGTGCTTGTGCTGCATCCAAATCATCCATTTGTCGTGTACACTTTCGTGAATATTGATGGTAACGTTGTATATAATCATCTTTTGTTGTTTAATCGGTTAATTGTTTAATCGTTGATTTGTTTAATCGGTTAACCGAATCAACGATTAAACTCTTTTACAAATTCTTATCACCTCTTAATTGTCTGAATTTTTTCCTTGCCTCCACGAAGTAAATACTGTCTTGATGGTTAAAAATCATTTTTTCATAAAGTGGCTTTGCTTTTTCGGGGTCGTTTAGGTATTTCACGTAGAGTTCCGCTGCAAAAAACAAGGCTTCATCAATGTAAATTCCATCACTATGCTGGGCAATTATCGCCTGATATTGCTGTAAAGCCTGAGTATAATTACCAGTCGTCTCATATAATTTACCTAATCGTAAAAGAGTCACTGCTTCTATCTCTTGCCCTTTAAATTGTTGTAATATCTTTTGGAAATGAGCAATAGCTTCCTCGTTGCGTTTTTGATACATCAAGTAGTCGCCTTTGGCAAATTGCTTTAAAGCCGTTTGGGTCGAATCGGCAACGGTATTGTCATTGATTAATAAAAAATATTCCAAAGCATCATTGGCAATCAATTGCGTATTGGCAGATTTCAATTCTTTAAATTGCTTCAATGCCCAATCAAAATCGGTTTTAAAATAACTTGTTTTGGCTGCTTTTAAACTGGCTTCATGCGCCATTACATCGTTCTTCAAATCCAATTCAATTTGGGAATAGTACAGCAAAGCTTGGTTGTATTTTTCTTCAAATAAAAAAATATCGGCCAATTCCATTTTGGCATCTGCAATTTGATAATCGTTTAACGGTAGTGCCAATGCTTTAGTAATAATTGCTTTTGCTTCTTCTGGTTTTTTTAAACTAAAAGCCGTAAAGTGTGCTTGAATTAATTGCAATTTCAACGTAAACGGATTGATTTCGAATTGCTGCAATAAGGATTTAAGTTGCGTATCAATGGCAATAAAATCAGCGGGTTTTGCTTTGGCCAATTTCATTTCTATTAAGTACGTATTGGCTTGTATCAACGTTTCCAAATCCTTGGTGTTTTCTAAAACAAAGCCTAAAATTTCGGTTGCCGCTTCGGTTTGGTCTTCCTCAATGGCCATTTGTCCCAAGCTTACAATTTCTGCTAAGGATTCTGGATTGCGTTTATAAATGGCTTTTTCTTGAATAAAGGCTTTGCCAAATTCTTTCTGTTGTACGTAAAACCAACTCAAATATTGATTCCAAAAGATATCTTGGTCTTTTTGAGTACGCAAAATCAATGCTTTTTTTAAAGAATCAGAAAATGAGGTATCGCTCTCATCCGACATATAACGAGACAATTGGTGCTGAACCAAATTGGAGTTTTGAGGGTTGATGAACGCCTCGTCCAGAAACATTGTAATCATCAAATCGGTTTTGCCCAATTGCCCATAAAGCAAGGCCATTTGATAATTAAAATTAAAGGTAGGTTCCAATTCAGCCGCAATTTGATAGGCTTTTACGGCGTATTCCAAAATTACTTTTTTCTCAAAGGCATTGGCTACGCCATACACTTCGTTGGGATTTTTACGTATACTTTCGAGCGCTTGTTCGTAATAATTTTTGGCTTTTGCCTCATTTTTTTGCAACTGCCAATTGTAGCCCATTTCGACTAACAAAAAAGCTTGTTTGTATTTGGAATAACGCGTTTGAATTGTTTTTTCTGCCAGTTCAAATTGTTGTAATTGCTGGTAACAATCTACCGTTCTGAGAAAGTATTGAGAGTTTTGCGGGATACTTTTGAGTAATTCTTCGTACCCTAATTTGGCTTTTTCAAAATCTCCTTTTTCATAAAAATATTGAGCTAATTGTTCGTTTTGCGAAAAACAAATCCATGAAAAAAACAGCGCGATATGTAGAAAGAGTTTTTTCATGAGTTGCGAAATTATTTAACCATATAAGGTATTTAAGGGCATATAAGAATTACATTGCTACTCAAATTTTAAGCTTTTGCCTTAAAAAGTTGAACCATTAAATTCTTTAATGGTTGAAAAATTATTTTAATCATTAAAACTTAAATGACCTTAAATGCCTTATATGGTAATTTATTTTAGTCAATGATATCAAAACCACAATACGGACGTAATACTTCTGGGATTACAATTCCTTCTGGAGTTTGGTAGTTTTCTAAAATTCCAGCCAAAACTCTAGGCAAAGCCAAAGAACTTCCGTTCAAGGTATGCGCCAATTGATTTTTGCCGTCTTTGTCTTTGAAACGTAATTTCAAACGGTTCGCTTGGAAGGTTTCGAAATTAGACACAGATGAAATTTCTAACCAACGGTCTTGAGCAGTTGAAAACACTTCAAAATCATAGGTCAATGCTGAAGTGAATCCCATATCTCCTCCGCACAAACGCAAAATTCGGTATGGTAATTTTAGTTCCTGCAAAATATTTTTTACATGTTCTACCATACCATCCAAAGCTTCGTATGATTTTTCTGGATGTTCGATACGAACAATTTCTACTTTATCAAATTGGTGCAAACGGTTTAATCCACGTACGTGTGCTCCATAAGAACCCGCTTCACGACGGAAACACGGTGTATAAGCGGTACATAATATTGGTAATTCGTTTTCACTTACAATAACATCTCTAAACAAATTGGTTACAGGAACCTCAGCCGTTGGAATCAAATACAAATCATCAATAGTAGAGTGATACATTTGTCCTTCTTTGTCTGGCAATTGACCCGTTCCGTAGCCTGAAGCTTCGTTTACCAAATGAGGAACTTGCATCTCCTTGTAACCTGCAGCTGTGTTTTTATCTAAAAAATAATTGATTAAAGCACGTTGTAATCGAGCTCCTTTTCCTTTGTAAACAGGAAATCCCGCACCGGTGATTTTTACACCCAATTCAAAATCGATGATATCGTATTTTTTTACCAATTCCCAATGTGGCAAAGCTCCTTCGTGTAACGTAGGAATGTCGCCTTCTTGAAAAACATTTAGGTTGTCGTCTGCCGATTTTCCGTTTGGTACAATATCCGCAGGAAGGTTAGGTAAAGTATATAATTTTTGTGTCAATTCTTCGGCTAAAGCATCTGCTTTTTCTGCCAATTCCTTGCTTTTTTCTTTTAAAGAAACTGTTTTTTCTTTAAGAATAGCAGCTTTTGCTTTCTCGCCACTTTTCATCAAATCACCAATATCTTTGGACAATTTATTAGATTCAGATAAAGTGTTGTCTAAAGCCACTTGAGTAGCGCGACGTTGTTCGTCTAGTTGTACCACTTCGTTTACAATACTGTTAGCGTCAATGTTTCTTTTGGCTAAAGCGTTGATTACTTTTTCTTGATTCTCTCTAATAAATGCGATTTGTAACATAGTTTTGTTTTTAACTCTTGTATTTATGGCTATTTGCGCCCACAAATTTAAGGAAATGTTTGATAAGTAATAGACAAAGTTTTAGGAAAAGGTTTTTCGATTTGGATTCACAAAAAAACCTTCTTTGGATTATGTTCAAAGAAGGTTTTCTTTTTTAAAGAATTGACAGGGATTTAATTTTTAATCTTCTGTTCTAAAATAACTTCTTTTTGGGGCGGAATTCGTTTTTTTAGAAACAAGATTTGACCCAAATGACTGGATTGATGCTCCATTACATGAAACCAACAGTAATGATTGGTTACTTCTTCTTTCATCACTTGCTGATTGAACCACGCATCATCTCTTTTCTTTAGTTCCTCGATGGTTTTATTTCTTACTTGTGTATAAATATCTAAATAGTATTGCACATCATGTCCTTTCCATTCATCACGACCTCCTTTATCTAAGTCTAAGGCAGTGCCCCATTTAGCTTGTTCTTCGGGTGTAAAATCTCTATTCTCAAAAGTTAGTACTTGATAGTACTTTTCGGCAGCGGCCAAATGCATAATTAGCGAACCGATTCTATTGGCTTTTTCGTCATGCAAATAATCAATTTCGTACTGATTCATATTTTTTACAGTGCGCTCGACTCTGTCTTTTAAATCCTCAAGCATCGAAATCATCGCACCTATTTGAGGTGAAGCTCCTTCAACATTTCCTATTTTACCAGTTTCTTTAATTACAATTCCTGTACCTTCAAGAAGTAAACTAGTATTTCCGGCAACAGCGCTTTTATCTAGTTTTGTGCTATATTCTTTGACTTTTGTAATCTTGCCTTTTCGAGTTCCAAATTCCCATTTTTGAATTTCTCCATTTTTAAGAGGCATTTCAAAACTAGCATTCATAATAGTGTAGGGTTCTAATACTCCTTTGGCATTTTCTATGAAAAGTTCGAATTTGTCAAAATAGAATTTACCGTTGTACGAACACAAGCCTCCAAAATTTAGTGCTTTTGAATTCTCGTCAATGGTTCCTTCTATAGTATAAGATTGCCAAGTATTGGATTTTATGGGTCGATTTCCCATATTATCAAAGAAACCCATTTCGTCATTTTTATTATCAACTCTTGACCAAATTCCAGCCCAAGCCTTCGGTTCATTTGTTTCAACTTTGACAGAAGCTACAACTTTGAATTTCTTTTTTACTTTGGTTTGAATATCAATTGTTTGACGGAATGCCACCCAATCATTAGAGATAACTCCTTGTGCTTGTGTAAGAAAGACAATAAAACAAAAGAGTGCAGTTATTAATTTTTTCATTTTTTAAAATTAAGCATTAAACAATTGATTATTAATTCATTATGAATGTGTTTTCTTGAAAAGATAAATATAATACTATTTTCGAAAACTACTATTTTGTGTTTGTAGACAAGCTAAAATTTTGGTTGAAAATACACTATATAGTTCAATTTTGTAGTATATAAACTATAATATTAATCAGATATTTTTTTAACAAACACAAACACCTCATAATAAATGTATTACAAATTTTAAAAAGTCAAAACATTATAAAAGGTTAAGAAAGCAGCTTTAATAGTCTATTTTTGCCGCGAACTTTTAAACCATTACAATGAAAAAAATTCTTTTTTTAGCAGTTTTCTGCTTTTCAGCAATTACTATTTTTGCACAAGCTCCTTTAGAAAATGGGAGAGTACAATTGAATGCCGGAATAGGAACTTCTGGTTGGGGAACTCCAGTTTATGTTGGTCTTGACTATGGTGTAGGAAGTAACTTTACAGTAGGTGGAGAATTATCTTACCGCACGCACAATGAGCGTTATGCAGGGACATATTACGACTATTCTGTAACAGGTCTTGGTGCAAATGTTAACTACCATTTTAATGAAGTATTAAATATTCCTAGCCAATGGGATTTTTATGGAGGATTGGGATTGAATTATTATATTTTCAACTACGATGATAGAAATTATAATGGTACAGAAGATTCAGATATTGGACTTGGCGTACAAATTGGAGGTAGATATTTCTTCAATAAAAATTTCGGAATTAACATCGAAGGTGGTGGAGGTAACGCTACAAGTGGTGCCAAAATTGGAATCACTTATAAATTCTAATTGTTACTAAATAATTTTATAAAAAGCCATTCATTACGAATGGCTTTTTTTGGATTAAGACCTTTTGATTTCGTGTCCTACAAATTCTTCTAAAACAGCAAACATTTCATCTACTTTAAGTATTTCCGTGTCGGGATGGGTTTTTAAAAAATTGGCATTTAAAGCTACTAGGTTTTCTTCTATTTCAAAAAAAGTGTCATTGTTGAGTAGGTCTCTAATTGGATTTACACCTTCTAGTTTGCTTTTGAAGAATTTTTCGCGTATGACACTGCTCATCAATTGTACCTTTTTGCATTGTTGTTGAAACAGTGCTAAATGATTGTTAGCACCTAACAATTGCAGACCTTCCTCAATAAGTTCGTTTAATTCTAGATTCCATCGCGAATTGTAGACGAATTGAGCAAAATTCCCTTCGGTATATTGTGAAGTATAATAATCTAAATAATAACTCATTAAGGCGTCTTCGTGAATTAAATCGTCATCGACTTTTTCTTCTCTCATCAAATTGATTACAGAAATATTGGAGTTGATAACGTCTTGAGGGTTTTCGCTTGCTGCAGCGGTTTCTGAAATAATGATTTTACCGAATTCCATATGAATTAGTTTTTAAAGCGATTGACGACAAATTTCGAATAAAAAGTTGATTTTGAATGTAATTAAAATTCATCTGTTACTTGATATCATTACTATCAGATTCGTCGGTTCTTTTTTGGGCGTTCATTTTGGCCACTAAAGCTTTCAATCGCAAGGCTTTTTCTCTTTTTTCTTCTTGCAATTTTGCTTTTTTCCGATTGAGCAATTTGGTATGCAACGCCTTGTTTTTGGTGTTTTTTTCAGGTCCCTTAGCCATAACCTTAGGTGTTTATGAATCTAATTTTTCTTCATTGGAGGTAAATCAAATGCTTTAGATTCGCCTTCAAAATTATTGCGGTGGGAACCGTCACAAAAAGGTTTATTCGATGACAAGCCACATCGGCACAAGCCCAAAGCGGTCCTTCCTTCAAGTCCATAAACATTTCCGTCTTGATCTACTATTTCAAAATCCCCTTCAATTTTTATAGATCCGTTTTTGTTGATTGTTAGTTTTGTCTTGCTCATAATTTGTTTTGTTTTTAAGGAGCAAAGATTGTAAAAAATGTTCATATCAAAAACAGATTGCACGCCAATGGCTCTAATGTTTATTATTATTCTTTTTGTTGAATCAATTTTACAACTAAAACTTTTAAAATTAGTGCATTCACTTTAACCATTTAGCCTTATTTCCATTGAGAATTTAGTATACAAAAATCTTTTCGGTGCTTTTTGCCGAATATTTTGATATAGTTTGCTACCCTCAATCATAATATAAAAAAGCATTTTTAAAAAAGTTCTTGATTATATTTTTTTAGTAATTCTATAAACCTTCTTTCATTTTTATACTTTTCTTTTATATCAGGGAAAAGCATATATGCCTCGCCTCCTTCTTCAAAAGCTTTCTCTAAATATTCATAAAAACGATTATCATCTCCACTTGAAGCGTATATTGTAGCTTTTGTACCAGTTAATCTAAAGTCTTTACTAAGCTTTTTGGCTTTTTCAATGTACTCAAATGCTTTCTCGAAATCTTTGGTTAATCTATAATAATTAGCATAAATATGGCATAAATCATCTTGTTTAACATTCATAGATTTCAATTTTTCAATTGCACTGAAAGCATCTTCAAATAACGATAAAAACATATAATTGGTAGCTTTATCAATAACATAACTATAATCATCCTTGTTTATTGAAATTACAATGTCTAAATCTTCATTTGCTTTTATGTATTCTTTTAGCTCATAAAGAACTCTAGCCCTTTGATAAAAATAATTTTCTGAATTGGATTTTGAATCTAAAGCAATTGCTTCGTTAAGGTCTAAAATTGCTTTTTCATAAATCCTCAATTTACTATAAGAAATTGCCCTAAAATAAAAATATTCTGAATCTTTATCATTAATGGCTATTAATTGATTTGCAACTTCTAGCGAATTCTTGTAATCTTTTCTTTTATTATAATATAAGCAAAAAATGCCATAAAGATTATCTTCATTATTCGCCTCTAAATTTTTAATTTTAATTCGTAGCAAATATTCATCTTCATATTGTTTGTTTTTTTCATAGCAGTTTGCTAAACGCAATAGGTAAACAATATTATTTTCATCAAGTTTTAAAGCTCCTTTATAGTTTGTTATTGCTTGAGCCCAATTATTCTCTTTCATAAAATGTGCTCCTAATGCGATATACCTCTGTTTTTCATTTAACAAATAATCTCTCAAAGGAGTTTCTGTTAATTTTAACTGAGACTTAAGCTTTTCCTCGTGTCTGTAAACTGGAAAATATCTATAAAAACTAATTATCTCTTGGACAAACATAGAATAAGGATAAAAATGATAATTCAAATAAAGAATTTTATGAATCTTATCTGAGATTTTTTTGTTTTCTTTCGTATTGCTTTTCTCGTCTTTTACACTTTTACTACAGTATAAATACTTTAACTGGTCAGGTATTGGAGCTTGATTTAAAGCCGTAATTAAATCATCAATATTGTTCCCTTCATAATTATCATATAATAAATCAAAAGCAGGATTTTCTTCTTGATGATATGGAAGAAAATAGTTAAATGGTTTATCATTGAAATAAGGATTAATAAATAATTCCTCGTTTACCATTGATACATTATTCAAACCAACAGAAAACAATTGAATAATAACAGAGCAAGCATCTTGTATCCTTAAATTTTGATTAAGTGATTTAATTTTAGTTTTAATGGAATCAAATCGTAACCATTTATTTCCCAAATGATTTAAAACCATAAATAAAGAAGTTATAGCTTTTTGCCATACTTTTTCCTCATTATCATTAATAAAATCAATTAATAATGTTATTTTTTGTTCGTCTGCCTTATTAAAATGAATTAAACTACAAGTAATTGCACTTACAATAACACTTCTATCAAACCATTTATAAATTTCTGTTTTTGTACGTACTTTTTGAATACGTTCCAAAGTAAGTCTATCTAATTTTTCAGAAGAATAAATAACATCAAATAATGATTGTAAATCAGTGTTACGGAATGGTTTGTCTACTTCTTGTAAATAATCTATTTCGCCAAACATTAATTTATTAATTTTCCCTCGTAAATCATTAACTTGCTGTAGCAAATCTTTATTTCCTAGATCATTAGTCAACTCTTTTGTTTTTGCCTCAATAAGCTTAACAATACTGCCAATATCATTATTTGTTAACTCATCCATCATAGACTCTTCAATTACAACAGATAATTTATTTGCTACTTGCGAAGAAGCAGATTTGATTTTTTCTAACTCAATTAAATACTCCAATAAGCTTTCATTCCAATTTTCAATTGGAATAGATGTAATATCAAATTCTGCAAAATCTTCATTTTTTATTGTAAATATATAATGTTCATTAACAGTATGCCCTTTATAAATTTTTTTAATATTTGTAAATAAATCATTCACAAAAGGGTCGGTTAAACTAAAACCGATAAAAAGAATGGTTTTGCCTTTGAAATGAGCTATTAATGCATCTTTATTACAATCATCTTTTTCATAAATTTTTTTATAATCACTTTCGAAAAGTATAATACTATCAGGATTTTCATAATCCCCGTGAATTTTATGTAAAAACTGAGCATTACTCAATTGGCTTTTTAAAACTTGATAAGGATTTTTATTATCAAATATTTTTGGACTTATACTTTTAGGCACATATTTTTCTAACGCTTTGTCATAATTTGTTGTAATTATTTTTGTAGAAATACCCCATAATAGTCTATGAACCTCCGATTCATCAGGTAGATTTTCCGAAACATTTTCAATTACAGAATTAACTATTTCTTTCGATTTTGTTTTATAAACATTTCCTTGCTTGGCATCATTTTCAATTAAATTTAAAGCATCAAATAATGACTTATTACCTGATTGAACTCCCGTTAAGATATTTTGAAAATGGGTATCAGATGTAACGTATTTACCATTTAATTCTTCAAGAATATCTTCAATTAATTTTTTCCACGAAGGAAATTTTAATGGTATTGAGCAGCCTGCACCAACAAAAAACACTAAGTTATTATTTCGAATAGCTTCTTCTAATTTTTCAGGAATAATTAATCTAGTAGTCATATTTAAAGTGTAAAATCCAAATTTACAGTTTTACATTTAATTATAAATTTTTTCTTTCACAAAGAGATGATTTTAAATCTAATATCGTTTTATTAAAATCAAAAGCATCTAATCAATCATAATTCCCTAGCCCCGATAGTAGTGAAAATCCTTTTGTGCCTTTTTTCGGCACAAAAGATTGTAGCGAATAGCGGGAAATAGCTCCTAATAAAACCATACAACTCTCAATTCTATTGCTTATTTTTGCAGGCAATAAAATAGAATCAAGATGCAGAATCCAAAAAGATATACCATTACAGCAGCATTGCCTTACACTAACGGCCCCATTCATATTGGGCATTTGGCGGGAGTTTACGTACCTTCGGACATTTATTCACGTTATTTGCGTTTGCAAGGAAGGGATGTTGTGTTTGTTTGCGGAAGTGATGAACACGGCGTGGCTATATCGATGAAAGCCAAAAAAGAAGGGATTACACCTCAAGAAGTGATTGATAAATACGATGGAATCATTAGAAAATCATTTGCTGATTTCGGAATTTCATTTGATAATTATTCTAGAACTTCGGCGGAAATTCATCACAAAACGGCTTCTGAATTCTTCAAAAAATTATACGACAAAGGTGATTTTATCGAAGAAATTACCGAACAATTATATGATGCCAAAGCCAATCAGTTTTTGGCCGATCGTTTTGTAGTAGGTACTTGCCCAAAATGTGGTAACGAAGAAGCCTACGGTGATCAATGCGAAAAATGTGGATCTACATTAAACGCTACCGACTTAATCAATCCAAAATCAACCATTACGGGAGAAACACCAATTTTGAAATCTACCAAACACTGGTTCTTGCCTCTGGATCGCTACGATGCGTTCTTAAGAGAATGGATTTTGGAAGGTCATAAAAACGATTGGAAACCTAACGTATATGGTCAAGTAAAATCTTGGATTGACGGCGGATTAGAACCGCGTGCCGTTACTCGTGACTTAGATTGGGGAATCGATGTTCCTGTAGCCGGTGCCGAAGGAAAAAAATTATACGTTTGGTTTGATGCCCCAATTGGTTACATTTCATCTACCAAAGAATGGGCCGCCAGAGAAGGTAAAGATTGGGAACCGTACTGGAAAGATAAAGACACCAAATTGGTACATTTTATCGGAAAAGATAATATCGTTTTTCACTGTGTGATTTTCCCAGCGATGTTGAAAGCGGAAGGCAGTTATATCTTGCCTGATAATGTTCCAGCAAACGAATTCTTGAATTTAGAAGGAAATAAATTATCGACTTCGAAAAACTGGGCCGTTTGGTTGCACGAATATTTAGAAGAATTCCCAAATCAGCAGGATGTGTTGCGCTATGCCTTGACTTCGAATGCTCCAGAAACCAAAGACAACGATTTTACTTGGAAAGATTTTCAAGCTAGAAACAACAACGAATTGGTAGCCATTTTTGGAAATTTCATCAATCGTGTGGTGGTGTTGACGAATAAATATTACAACGGAATTGTTCCAACACCTAATGAATTATCCGAAGTAGATGAACAAACTTTAGAGGAATTGAAAGCTTATCCAGCGGTTATTTCTAGTTCTATCGAAAGATACCGATTTAGAGAAGCTTTAGGCGAAATGATGAATGTAGCCCGATTAGGAAATAAATATTTGGCCGACGAAGAACCTTGGAAAATGGTCAAAACCGATCCAGAACGTACCCAAACCCAAATGTATGTAGCCTTGCAAATTGCGGCTGCTTTAAGTTCGCTTTGCGAGCCATTCTTACCGTTTACGTCACAAAAATTGTTACGTATGCTAAATATCGATGTCAATAATTGGAATTTGGAGTTTGACAATTGGAATTTATTACCTGCAGGTCACCAAATTGGAGAAGCAGAATTGCTTTTCTCTAAAATTGAAGACGAAGCGATTCAAAAGCAAATCGACAAATTAGAAGCTACGAAAACGGCTAATAGTGCTGAAAATAAAAAAGCGGAACCACAGAAAGAGTTGATTCAGTTTGAAGATTTTGCCAAAATGGATATTCGCGTAGGAACTATTTTGGAAGCCGAAAAAATGCCAAAAGCGAATAAACTATTGATTCTAAAAGTAGATACTGGAATTGACGTACGTACCATCGTTTCAGGAATTGCAGAGAGTTTTAAACCCGAAGATATCATTGGTAAACGAGTAACTGTATTGGTAAACTTAGCACCAAGAAATTTGCGTGGCGTAGAAAGTCAAGGTATGATTTTGATGACTACTAACACCGAAGGGAAATTGGTTTTCGTTAATCCAGATGCCGAAGGAGTTACTAACGGAGAAACAATAAATTAATTAGCAGTAACTATAACAAAACTTTATAATTCGTTCTGTTTTGTTTTTGGCAAACTTTGTAACTTTGCGCCTTAATTCAGTTAACTAAAAATAAAAAATATGTATCCACAAGATATGGTTTTACCGATGCAAGCAGAATTAACTGCTGCTGGTTTCCAAGATTTACATAATGCAGCAGAAGTAGATGCTGCTATAAAAGCAGAAGGAACAACATTAGTAGTTGTGAATTCTGTATGTGGTTGTGCAGCAAGAAATGCACGTCCAGGAGCAAAAATGAGTTTAGATGGTGCAAAAAAACCAGACCATTTAATTACTGTTTTCGCTGGTGTTGACAAAGAAGCGGTTGATGCTGCTAGACAACATATGTTTCCTTTCCCTCCATCATCGCCTTCTATGGCTTTGTTCAAAAACGGAGAATTAGTGCATATGTTAGAGCGTCATCACATCGAAGGTCGTCCGGCAGAAATGATTGCAGAAAACCTACAAGACGCTTTCAACGAACACTGCTAATAGTAGTTTCAATAAGCATAAAAAAACATCCGAATACGGATGTTTTTTTATGCTCTTTATTTTTTTTGATCATTCATTACTTGTGCCCATTTTGAAAATGGAAGGCGGATGACACAGATTTAAACGGATAAAAAAACCAGTAAAAATCCGTCTCATCCGCGTTCCATTGTTAATCCACTTAGCGGATAGTCATATTATTTTTTAATTCCAACCTCCACCTAAGGCTTTGTATAATTGAACCATAGCGGTTAATTGACGTTGCGACAATTGTGACAAACTAATTTCTGCATCGAACAACGAACGTTGCACATCCAATACTTCCAGATAAGAAACATAGCCATTATAATATCTGGCATAGGATAATTCATAATTCTTTTTTGCAGCGGCAACTTGACGGCTTCTTGCTTCAAATTCTTCCTTAAAAGTGGTAACGTTTTGAATCGCGTTTTCAACTTCTCCAACTGCAACTAAATAGGTTTTTTGATAATTGAGTTTAGATTGCTCTGCTATTTGACGGTTAATCTCTACACGTCTTTTGTTTTTTCCAAATTGGAAAATAGGTCCAACCACTCCAGCTGATGCATTTTGATTATAGGAACCACTATCGAATAAATCACCCACTTTTGCGCTAGCAAATCCTGCTAAAGCCGCAATGTTGAATGAAGGAAAACGCATTGCTTGCGCTACTCCAATACGCTCGTGAGCGGCTATGTATTGTAACTCAGCTCTTTTTACATCAGGTCTGTTTTGCAACAAAGTCGACGGAATCGACAAAGGCAAATTGGTTACCATCAATTGCTCTTTGTTGGATTTTCCTCTTTCTATAGGTGCTGGCATTTGTCCAATCAAAATGGAAATCGTGTTTTCTAAAACGGTGATTTGTCTTTTGATATTTGGAATGGCAGCTTCGGCAATAGCAACTTGTTGTTCTATTTGCACTTTATCCAATTCTGAAGTATAGCCACTTTTAAAACGGTCGGTAATGATTACATAGGAATCCTGACGCGTTTTCAACGTTTGTTTCGTGATTTCTAGTTGATTGTCTAAATCCCTTAACTGAAAATAAGCGGTAGCAATATCACTTACTAATCCCGCCATTACAGTCTTTCTCGCTTCCTCTGTAGCCAAAAGTTCATTTTGAACGGCTCTATTTTCGTGTCTAAGTTTCCCCCAAAAATCGATTTCCCAAGACATATTTGCCACCAAACTAGACGGCTGAAAAATAGTTTCTGCCGTGTTTACTCCACCCGAATATTGAAAAGTGGGTAAAACATTGGCTTTGGTAAATCCTAAATTGGCCTTGGCTTGGTCCAAGCGAGAAATAGCAATTCTTAAATCATAATTGTTCTGAATTCCCTTTGTAATTAATGCTTTTAGGGTTTCGTCATTAAAAATATCGAACCATTTCACATTTAGAATGGAAGCAGTGGTATCTGCTGTTTGTGCCATTCTATATTGCATTGATTCTTGCAGTTCTGGTGCTTTATATTTTGGTCCTACCAAACAACTTATTGGCAAAAAAGATAGGGTAACCAATAGCAGTATTATTTTATATTTATTCCTCATGGCTGGTAGCTTTTGTAGGTTCGACATTTGATTCGGAAGTCTTCTTTTTTCCGAAACCTTCAATAAACACAAATAAAACGGGAATAAAACAAACTCCTAAAATGGTCGCTACAAGCATTCCGCTAAACACGGTCATTCCCATTACCTTTCGGGCTTGAGCTCCCGCTCCAGAAGCCGTTAACAATGGAACCACACCAAGAATAAAAGCAAAAGCCGTCATTAAAATGGGTCGGAATCGCAACTTAGCGGCTGTTAAAGCTGCCTCTACTAATGGTACTCCTTTCTCATATTCCGCTTTCGCAAATTCTACAATCAGAATGGCATTTTTGGCTGCCAGTCCAATGAGCATTACCAGTCCAATTTGAGCAAAAACATTGTTTACATAATCAGGACTAAATAACTTGCACAGATATAATCCCAAGAAGGCGCCAAAAACAGCAAAAGGTGTGCCTAAAAGGACGCTAAACGGGAGTTTCCAACTTTCGTATTGAGCCGCTAAGATTAAGAACACAAACAAAATAGCCATAATAAAAACCGTGGCTCCTTTCCCTTCGGCTTGTTTTTCTTGATAACTCATCGCAGACCATTCGTACCCCATATCCGCAGGAAGAATTTTTTCTGCAGTTTCTTGCAACGCTTGTCGAGCTTCGGCAGAGGTATAACCCTCGGCAGGTGTTCCTCCAATTTCAGCAGCGCGGTACAAATTGAAACGAGTAGTAAACTCGGGTCCGCTCTCTTTTTTTATCGTGGCAATACTCGAAATCGGAATCATAATATTGTCTCTGTTACGAACAAAGATTTTGTTGATGTCTTCCGGATTCAAAGTGAAACTGGGAGCAGCTTGAATCAAAACGATGTATTGTCGCCCAAATCGATTGAACTCATTTACATATTGCCCTCCCAAACTGGCTCCAATGGCCATATTCACATCCGATAGTGATAAATTGAGTTCGGTTACTTTCTCTCGGTCAATATCCAGACTAATTTGAGGAACATTCGGGTTAAACGTAGTTCGAACACTACCTATTTCAGGACGTTTTCTAGCTTCGGCCATAAAACGTTGGGCATTTTCAAACAAATATTGAGGCGTTTTCCCTCCCTTATCTTGTAACATAATGGTAAATCCAGCCGCATTTCCAATTCCCGTAATAGGAGGTGGACCAAATGCAAAAGCGGTGGCTTCTGGTACGGCATACACTAATTTTCCATTTAACTCTTTTATGATTTGAAACACATCTTGCTCTCGCTCTTTCCATTCTTTCAACGAGATAAAGAAAAAACCATTATTGGTAGCCATAGAGTTTTTCAATAAACTAAATCCTGCTACTATGGTGTAATATTCGATTCCTTCTGTTTTTCCCAAAATGGCTTCAATTTTTTTACAAACTGCTTCAGTGCGATGCAAAGAAGAAGCGCCTGGTAATTCAACATTGATAAACATATACCCTTGGTCTTCTTCTGGCACAAATCCACCTGGTATTTTACTGCCAAGCAGCATAATGGCTCCCACAATTATTCCAATGAATATAAAACTGCGAACGGTTTTCTTAATCAAAAAACCTGTGAGACCAGTGTATTTACCCGTAAAAGCATCAAATTTTTGATTGAATGCCTTGAAAAAACGTCCTAACCAACCTGTAGCTTCTTGATTGGGTTTTAATAAAATAGAACACAAAGCGGGACTTAAGGTTAAAGCACTGATGGCTGAAAATACCACAGAAATAGCAATTGTGATTGCAAACTGTTGGTACAAACGACCTGTAATTCCGGGTGTCATCGCCACTGGGATAAAAACAGCTGTCAATACCACCGCAATAGCTACTACAGGTCCCGAAACTTCTTTCATAGCGCGATTTGTTGCTTCTCTTGGTGACAATCCGTGCTCAATATGATGCATTACGGCTTCGACAACAACAATGGCATCATCGACCACAATTCCTATCGCTAATACCAAACCTAACAAGGAAAGTACATTCACAGAGAACCCTAAAAGCGGGAACAACATAAATACCCCAATTAAGGAAACAGGCACCGTAAGCAAAGGAATAATGGTGGCTCTCCAATTTTGCAAAAAGATAAACACCACTATAATTACCAGAATGATAGCTTCTAAAAGTGTGTGCATAATTTCATTTATCCCTTCGGTAATGGCCAAAGTAGTATCAAGAGATGTAGTATATTTAAGGTCTTGTGGAAACTTTTTGCTCAATTCGTCCATTACCCTTTTGGACTCTGCTGCTACATCAAGTGCATTAGAACCTGGCATTTGTTTTACACCAATAGTTCCTGCTGGTTTTCCATTCAATCCACCTTTTGACGCATAGCTTTCAGTGCCAAGAGCGACAGTAGCAACATCTTTTAATCGGACTTGTTGGTTGCCAATATTGGACTTAAGTATGATATTTTCAAAATCTTCAATGTCAATCAATCGGTCTTTTAAAGTCACATTGTATGTAAATTCGTTTCCGTCTTCGGCCGGAGGCGCACCAAATTTTCCACCGGGAGCAATTGAGTTTTGCTCTTTGATGGCATTCATAATATCTGGAATCGTCAACTTATATTTGGCCAAAATATCGGGTTTTACCCAAATTCGCATCGCATAATTACTCCCTCCAAAAATTACTACTTCACCAACACCTTTGATTCTCGAAAGCGCGTCAACAATATTAATATTGGCATAATTGGTTAAAAAATTAGAATCATAGGTATTATTTGGAGAATAAATAGAAAACAACAGCAAAGGCATTGACAAAGATTTCTTGGTCGTAACCCCTGTGTTTTTAACATCAACTGGCAAGGTTGAAGTCGCCGATGCTACACGGTTTTGAGTCAACATTGTGGCATTATCCAAATCGGTTCCCATATCGAAAGTAACCGACAATGACATACTTCCATCACCGGTATTGGTAGATTGCATATACAGCATATTTTCTACCCCGTTTACTTTTTGTTCAATTGGAGTAGCTACGGCTTGCTCTACATTTAGTGCATTTGCTCCTCTATAACTCGTTTGAATTTGTACAATTGGAGGTGCTATTTCTGGGTACTGAGCAATTGGAGTGGAGAGAATCGAGAGTCCTCCAATAATTACCATAAAAATGGATAATACAATTGCAACGATGGGTCTTCTTACAAAAAAATTATCCATAACTATTGTACTTTTTTAGCTTCTGGTGAATAAGGAACTGGCGTAACTACTGAGCCAGGCTGAATGAACAAACTACCCACAATGGCTACTTTATCTCCCACATTTAAGCCTTTGTTGATTACCCAATCTTGACCCACTTTGGCACCCACCTCAACTATACGAACCTGAATTTTATTTTCATTATCGATAATGAATACCTGAAAAATTCCTTGTAATTCGGTTACTGCTTTTTGAGGAATGGCAATCGCTCCTTTTTGATTTTCAATCAAAGCTCTTACTTTTGAAAATTGACCAGAGCGCAAATTATTGTCAGGATTAGGGAAAGTTGTTTCAATAGTCATTGTTCCTGTGGTAGGGTCGATTTTGGCGTCAGCAAAATTCAAAACTCCTTTGTAAGGATGAACACTTCCGTCAGAAAGCAAAAGCTCAATATCGTTGGCAGCATTATCTTTACTTAAGCTTTTCTTCTTGCGATAATCTAAAAATTCGGCTTCGCTGATGGTAAATCTAACCCTTACTTTGTCTAATCTAGAAACCGTATTTAGTTTAGAAGAATTACCGATTCTTGAAATATAATCGCCAACTCTAGCAATACTAATTCCTATCACACCATCAATTGGCGAAAGTATATTGCAATAACTACGCTCCAATTGTTGGTTGCGTAATGAAGCTTGAGTACTTTCATAATTAGAACGTGCAGCCTTAGCTTTAGCAACAGCAGCGTCCAATTCACGTTTACTAACTGCATTCATATCAGCCAAAGGACGAATTCTTTTCAATTCTTCATCTGCATTAGCCAGATTGCTTTGCGAGGTGGCTACTTGCCCTTTTACTTGTTCTACTTTGGTATCATATTCTAATGGGTCAATGGTGTACAACAATTGCCCTTTTCGCACTCTCTCTCCTTCTTTAAAATGAATACCTGTCAAAATTCCGTCTACTCTAGCGGTCAGCACAATGTCTAAATCGCCAAAGGTTTGCGCGGCAAAATCCTTGTAAATAGGAACATCTTTTGCGACAACTGTAATAAACGGGGCTGGAATAGGCGGTGGTGCTTGCTTTTCTTCTTTTTTACAAGAACTAAACAGACTTAAAAAAACAATAAGCACCCAGAAAAAATTAGGTTTAGATGTGGTATCCATAATTTTTATGTTAAATGATTTCTAGTAAATTTAACATTTTTTCTAAAACCTTTTTATTTTTCCGATAAAAAAAGTCAAAAATAACACTGACTATCAAGAGTATACTATTTAGTCAAAAAAATATCCATAAAAAAGCGTTACATTTGCAACCGAATTCTTCCAATTAGAGTTCCTAATTTATTTCTCACTTAACGTTTATAGCATGCAACTGTATAACACCTTAAGCGCAGAAGAAAGAGCCGAGCTTATTGATCAAGCCGGAAAACAACGCCTCACGTTGTCTTTCTATGCGTATGCCAAAATTGAAGATCCCAAAAAATTTCGCGACGATTTATTCCTTGCTTGGAATGCCCTTGATGCTCTTGGCCGAACATACATAGCCAAAGAAGGCATCAACGCCCAAATGTCTGTCCCTGCCGAAAACTTAGAGGCCTTTCGCGAAACGTTAGAAGCCTATGAATTTATGCGCAACATTCGTTTGAATGTAGCCGTAGAACACGATGATCATTCCTTCTTAAAACTAACCGTAAAGGTGCGTGACAAAATTGTGGCCGACGGATTAAGTGACGAAACATTTGATGTAACCAATATTGGCGTACACCTCAAAGCCAAGGAATTCAACGACATCTTAGACGACCCCAACACGATTGTAGTCGATTTTAGAAACCACTACGAAAGTGAAATCGGTCATTTTAAAGGCGCTATTACTCCTGATGTGGAAACCTTTCGCGAATCGTTGCCTATCATTAACGAACAATTACAAGACTTTAAAGAAGATAAAAATCTGGTGATGTATTGCACTGGTGGGATTCGTTGCGAAAAAGCTTCGGCTTACTTCAAACACCAAGGTTTTAAAAATGTTTTCCAGTTAGAAGGAGGCATCATCAATTACGCCAAGCAAATCAAAGAAGAAAATCTAGAAAGTAAATTTATCGGAAAGAATTTCGTTTTTGACCATCGTTTGGGTGAGCGCATCACAGACGATATCGTTTCGCAATGCCACCAATGTGGAAAACCTTGCGACAATCATACCAACTGCGAAAATGTTGGCTGTCATTTGTTGTTCATTCAATGTGATGAATGCAAAGAAGCTATGCAAAATTGTTGTTCTAACGAATGTTTAGACATCATCAACTTGCCATTAGTTGAGCAAGTAAAGTTGAGAAAAGGCATCCAAGTTGGCAACAAAGTCTTCCGAAAAGGAAAATCGGATAAATTGCCTTTCAAACATTCAGGCGAACTTTCGGACACACCATTGGCAGTTGCCACGACTCCAACCAAAATTCGTCAAAGAATCAAAATTAAAAAAACACTTTTAGGCAAAGCCGAACATTATTTTGTAAAAGCGCAAGTAGCCCTTTTCGTCATTGAAAATAATGAGCTACAATTAGGCGATACCATTTTAATTTCGGGTCCTACTACAGGAAACGAACAACTTGTACTCGAAAAAATGTTAGTCAACGGCATCGATAAAACGGTTGCACAACCAGGTGACAAAGTAACTTTTGAAGTGCCTTTTAGAGTACGTTTATCTGATACATTGTATAAAATTATAAAATAGTTTTTCGAAACTTTTACCCATCACCTTTGTCAAAGCTCTAAACTTTGACAAAGGTTCACTCTATAAAATAAATTAAACACAGATTTCACAAATTAATCTGTGTGAATCTGTGAAATCTGTGTCAAAACAACACACACAATGACAACAAACAACAAAATAGAATTAATGGCGCCTGCCGGGAATTTCGAATCCTTGCAAGCCGCCTTAGATAATGGTTGCGACTCTGTATATTTTGGAGTAGAACAACTCAATATGCGTGCCCGCGCCTCGGTAAACTTCACTATGGATGATTTGGCCGAAATCGCAAAACGCTGTGAAGCCAAAAACGTACGCAGTTACTTGACCTTAAACACCATCATTTATGACCACGACTTATCTGTAGTCAAAACCTTAATCAATAAAGCCAAAGAAGCCAACATCACTGCGGTGATTGCTTCCGACCAAGCCGTAATTGCAATGGCTCGTAGCGTGGGAATGGAAGTTCATATTTCTACACAATTGAATGTGACCAATATCGAAACCATTAAATTCTACAGCCTTTTTGCCGATACTATGGTGTTGAGTCGTGAATTGAGTTTGCGCCAAGTAAAAAAAATCACCGAACAAATCGAAAAAGAACAAATCAAAGGCCCTAACGGAAATTTGGTTGAGATTGAAATCTTTGGTCACGGCGCTTTATGTATGGCCGTTTCGGGCAAATGCTATTTGAGTCTGCACTCGCATAACTCCTCAGCCAACCGCGGTGCTTGCAAACAAAACTGCCGTAAAAAATATACCGTAATCGACCAAGAAACCGGTTTCGAAATCGAATTGGACAACGAATATATGATGTCGCCCAAAGATTTATGCACCCTAGATTTTCTAGACCAAGTCATCGATTCGGGTATTCAAGTCCTCAAAATCGAAGGTCGTGGTCGTGCTCCAGAATACGTAGCCAACGTAATCAAAACCTACCGCGAAGCCATTGATGCCTACTATGATGGCACTTTCTCCAAAGAAAAAATTGCAACGTGGATGGAGGCTTTGAATACCGTGTACAACCGCGGATTCTGGTCGGGTTATTATTTAGGACAAGAGCTAGGCGAATGGAGCGATGTTTCCGGTTCTGTGGCTACGCAAAAGAAAGTCTATGTGGGCAAAGGCACCCATTTCTTCCCCAAAGCCGAAATTGGCCAATTCAAAATCGAAGCCTACGACATCAAAGTGGGCGATAAAATTTTGGTAACAGGTCCAAGCACGGGTGCACAAGAAATGATTATCGAAGAAATGTTTGTCAATGATACCTCGGCAGAGCGCGCTACCAAAGGAGACGATTGTACCCTCAAACTGCCGTTTAGAATCCGTATGTCCGACAAATTATATAAAATAGTAGAAGCCTAATGGTCATCATCACCCTACAAAGAGACAAATGCATCGGTTGCAATTACTGCGTAGAAATGGCGCCCGTACAGTTTCAGATGTCCAAAAAAGACGGTAAATCGGTGCTCCTCAAAAGTGTCAATGCCAAAGGTTTTTACACCCTAAAATCACCCGACCATACCATCGTAGAAAGTTGCGAACTCGCCGCAAAGGCTTGTCCCGTAAAAATCATTTCGGTCAAAGAAACCTAGCCTCTAACTGTTTTTAGGAGTAGAAAAAATAGGCTTTTTAAGGAACAATGGTCCCGCTATCCGTTGCAATCTTTGTGGGCTGAACCCCAGCCCACAAAGGATTTCCACTACTATCGGGGCTAAAGAGCCACAATTTGCTTCTTTATCAACAATCATAAAATGAAATAAACTAAACCATCACAATCCTTTTTGTGGTGGTTTTTGTTTTTGCCCCAAACTTATATGTCCTTAAATGCCTTAAATGATTTAAAAACATAATCATTTTGGAATCAAATCCAAAAAAAACATAATCATTTTGGAATCAAATCCAAAAAAAACATAATCATTTTGGAATTTAAACTGAAATAACTACCTTTGTTTTCTTAAAATCAACACTTTATGGTAATACGAGAACAAGCCATTTATGCCAAAGCCCGGTTATTCAAAGGGAAAGCCTTACTTATCTTTGGTCCAAGACAAGTGGGCAAGACAACATTCGTCCAACATCTAATTGCAGACCTAAACAAAAAAACATTGTTCTTAAACGGAGACGAAGCGGATGTGCTTAATTTGTTCGAAAATCCTAACGTAACAAAACTCAAAAATATAATTGGCGACAACGAAATTTTAGTGATTGACGAAGCGCAGCGAGTAACAAACATTGGCATTGTGCTTAAAATAATCGTAGATCAAATCAAATCCGTACAAGTCATTGCTACTGGATCCTCCAGTTTTGAATTAGCTAACAAACTCAACGAACCACTAACAGGAAGAAAATATGAAATGTATTTATTCCCTATTGCCTTCTCCGAAATGGTTACCCACAAGGGACTCTTAGAAGAAAAAAGAAATATAGAACAACGTCTTATCTACGGTAATTACCCAGAAATAATTAGCAATCCAGTTGATGCTAAAGAACATATCAAACTCATCGCTAATAGTTATTTATACAAAGATTTATTTCTATTGGAGCAAATAGCAAAACCTGTCGTACTTCAAAAAATAGTAAAAGCATTGGCACTACAAGTAGGCAGTGAAGTGAATTACAATGAATTGAGCAAACTCATACAGATAGATAATAAAACCGTTGAAAAATATATTGATTTATTAGAAAAAGCTTTTGTGATATTCAAACTACCCGCATTTTCAAACAATGTTCGAAATGAAATTAAAAAAGGGAAGAAAATATATTTTTATGATAATGGAATTATCAATGCAGTAACAGGGAATTTTAATGCCATAAACCAAAGAAACGACATAGGAAACTTGTGGGAGAACTATATCATAAGTGAGCGAATAAAATATTTAAATATCCAACAAGAAGAAGCCGATTGTCATTTTTGGAGGACCTCCCAACAACAAGAAATTGATTATATAGAAAAAAGAAATGACCAAATTTTAGCTTGTGAAATCAAATGGAATACTGCTGCAAAATATAAAATTCCTACTACGTTTTTAGACAATTATAACAATGTAACAACAACAATAGTCAATCCAGAAAACTACGAAGAATTTTTATTAGCCAAGAGACAAAACTAAAATTAATTGATCTCATTCAAAAAAAGATTGATATTAAAACCCAAATAATTTTAGTATAATTTTAAGACGCATCCTTCATTTTTATCGTTGTAACATACAACGAAAAAATACTATCTTTACCGATTAAATTTAAGTAAGAACTCAAGTTGCTTTTTTGGCAACACTACAATATAATTATGGCTTGTACAAGTTGTTCAACTTCCGATGGTGGCGCACCAAAGGGGTGTAAAAATAATGGGACTTGCGGCACCGATAGCTGCAATAAATTAACTGTTTTTGATTGGCTTTCGAACATGAGTTTACCCAATGGTGAAGCGCCTTTTGACTGTGTCGAAGTACGTTTCAAAAACGGCAGAAAAGAATTTTATCGCAATACCGAAAAACTAACCTTAAGTATGGGAGACATCGTGGCAACGGTAGCTTCTCCTGGTCATGATATCGGAATTGTAACCCTTACAGGGGAGTTGGTAAAAATTCAAATGAAGAAAAAAGGAGTAAACCACAACAGTGGCGAAATCCCAAAAATATACCGAAAAGCTTCTCAAAAAGATATCGATATTTGGTCAACAGCTCGCGATAAAGAAGAGCCTATGAAAGTTCGTGCTCGTGAATTAGCGATTGCGCACAAATTAGAAATGAAAATTTCGGATATCGAATTCCAAGGCGACGGATCCAAAGCTACTTTTTATTATACCGCCAATGACCGCGTAGATTTTAGATTGTTGATTAAAGATTTTGCCAAAGAATTCAGTACAAGAGTAGAGATGAAACAAGTAGGTTTCCGTCAAGAAGCCGCTCGTTTAGGAGGAATAGGTTCTTGCGGTAGAGAATTATGTTGCTCCACTTGGTTGACCGATTTTAGAAGTGTCAACACTTCAGCTGCACGTTACCAACAACTTTCGTTGAATCCACAAAAATTAGCGGGTCAATGTGGAAAATTGAAATGTTGCTTGAATTATGAGCTAGACACCTACATGGATGCTTTGAAACATTTTCCAAATTTCGATACCAAATTGGTGACCGAAAAAGGAGATGCTATCTGCCAAAAACAAGATATTTTCAAAGGTCTAATGTGGTTTGCTTACACGAATAACTTTGCCAATTGGCATGTGTTAAAAATCGAACAAGTACAGGAAATCATTGCCGAAAACAAACTAAAAAACAAAGTTTCGTCCTTAGAAGATTACGCTATAGAAGTAGTTGCCGAACCAGAGAAGAACTTTAATAATGCCATGGGACAAGAGAGTTTGACTCGTTTTGACCAACCCAAAGCTAAAAAAAGACCTTCTAAAAAACGCAAGCCCAACGCCGCTGTACCCGCAAATAGTAATGGAAATCCAGCAATTGTACCCAACAAACCTGCGAATGCAAATGGCAATAAAAAGAGACCTCAAAACAACAAAAACAGGGGGAACTCAAATGAGAAAAAACAAGAATCGGATAGACCAAATGAACCAAGAAAACCTATAATTATTACTAAAAATGGGGATAAAAAATAGTTGCATTTTATTTTCGGCAGTTCTACTCTTTTTCGCCTGCGACAAAAAAAGAGTTTTTGACGAATACAAAACGGTAGGCAGCGGCTGGAACAAAGACAGCATTGTTTCCTTTGATTTACCTGTATTGGACTCGACTCAACAATACAATCTCTTTGTTAATTTGAGAGCCAACGACGACTATAAATACAATAATATCTTTTTGATTGTGGCCATGGAGAAAAAAAACGGCTTCACCAAAGTAGATACTTTAGAATACCAAATGGCTAATCCTGATGGAACCATACTTGGCGCTGGATTTTCGGATTTGAAAGAAAGCAAACTTTTTTACAAAGAGAAAATTAAATTTAACGGACAATTCAAAGTATATATCAAACAAGCTTTGAGAGAAAACGGCAAAGTTCCTGGTATACCCGTTTTGGATGGCATTACAGACGTAGGTTTTAGAATAGAAAAAATAGAGTAAATTATGGCAGTTAGAAAAAATAACACATCGGCTAAAGCAATTGATAAAGACATCAATTACTATAAAAAGAAGTTTTGGAAAATCTACTTTTATGGTTTGGGTATTTTGGCTCTTTTTTTCCTTTTTGCCTCTTGGGGTCTGTTTGGCTCTATGCCTTCATTTGAAGATTTAGAAAATCCAGATTCTAATTTGGCCACTGAAATCATTTCTTCTGATGGAGTGGTTTTGGGTAAATATTTTCAAAAAAACCGTTCCCAACTAAAGTATTCTGATTTGCCAAAAAATTTAGTGGATGCTTTGGTCGCCACCGAAGATGCTCGTTTTTATGAGCATTCTGGTATCGATGGTAGAGGAACTATGAGGGCTATTTTAAGTCTAGGAACCAGTGGTGGTGCTAGTACTTTATCACAACAATTAGCCAAGCAATTGTTTCACGGAGAAGGGTCAAAATTCCTGCCTTTTCGTATCGTTCAAAAAATAAAAGAATGGATTATCGCCATTCGTTTAGAACGTCAGTATACCAAAAACGAAATCATTGCCATGTATTGCAACGTGTATGATTTTGGAAACAACTCCGTAGGTGTAAGCTCGGCGGCTAAAACCTATTTCTCCAAAGCACCAAAAGATTTAACAATCGATGAATCGGCTATTTTGGTAGGAATGTTTAAGAATTCAGGACTTTATAATCCCGTACGTAATCCAGAAGGGGTAACCAACCGTCGAAATGTAGTGTTGCACCAAATGGAAAAAGCGAAGATTATCACCGAACAACAAAAATTACAATTACAAAGTTTGCCAATAAAACTTAACTTCAAATTAGAAACACACAAGGATGGTATCGCTACTTATTTTAGAGAATACCTAAGAGACTATATGAAGAAATGGGTAGAAGAAAACAAAAAACCTGACGGAACGGATTATGACATTTATAAAGATGGTTTAAAAATCTACACCACCATCGATTCTAGAATGCAAACCTATGCAGAGGAAGCGGTTAATGCACATATGGCCAACATGCAAGAAGAATTCTTTTTGCAGCAAAAAGACAATAAAAATGCCCCATTCATAAATATCACAGAAGCGGAAACCCAACGTATTCTCAACCAAGCTATGAAATCCTCCAGCCGATGGAATGTCATGAAATCTATGGATAAAAGTGAGGACGAAATCATTGCTTCCTTCAAAGTAAAAACAAAAATGAAGATTTTCTCTTGGAAAGGAGAAATTGATACTGTAATGACACCTATGGATTCTATCCGTTATTACAAACACTTTTTGCAGTCGGGATTGATGGCTATGGAACCTCAAACCGGAAGTATTAAAGCATGGGTAGGCGGAATCAACTATAAATATTTTCAATACGATCACGTAGGTCAGGGAGCGCGTCAAGTAGGATCGACTTTCAAACCCTTTGTTTATGCAACAGCTATAGAGCAATTGAACATGTCACCTTGCGATTCCATCATCGATTCGCCTTTTATGATTCACAAAGGCCGTCATCATGTTACAGAAGATTGGGAACCAAGAAATTCAGACAACAAATACCGAGGAATGGTCACTTTGAAACAAGCCTTAGCCCATTCGATCAATACCATTTCAGCTAAATTAATTGACAAAACAGGTCCTGAAGCCGTTGTGGAAATGACACATAAATTGGGGGTGAAATCAGAAATCATTAACCAGCCCTCTATCGCCTTAGGTGCAGTAGAAATTACGGTTGAAGATATGGTGGCCGCTTATAGTACTTTTGCCAACCAAGGAGTGTACGTAAAACCGCAATTTTTGACTAAAATTGAGGATAAAAGCGGGGTTGTCATTTACGAGCCTATCCCCGAATCACATGATGTATTGAACAAAGATATTGCTTTCGCCGTAATAAAACTTTTAGAAGGGGTGACCGAAAGTGGTTCTGGAGCAAGATTAAGAACCGAAGGCGGAGGTGCTGGTGACCACCGCTGGACAGGATATCCGTACATGTTCAAAAATCCAATTGCAGGAAAAACAGGAACATCACAAAATCAATCCGATGGTTGGTTTATGGGTATGGTCCCAAATTTAGTTACCGGGGTTTGGGTAGGTTGTGAAGACCGCTCCGCCCGATTCAAAACGTTAACCTACGGACAAGGAGCTGCAACAGCCTTGCCAGTTTGGGGGTATTTTATGAAAAAATGCTACGAAGACACCACCTTACAGGTTTCTAAGGAGCCTTTTGAAAGACCTGCTAACCTTTCGATCAAAGTAGATTGTTACACTCCTCGTAAAGCAACAGTAGTAGACACCACTGCTGTAGAAAATCAACAAGCAACAGACGAATTCGAACAATAAATACTACAACGGCAGTTCTTAACGGAACTGTCGTTTTTGTATTCAGCAGAAGAGTAGCATTTATGCAAAAAAATTGCTTTCAAAATTGTTTTTTCGAAATCGATTTCGAACTACATTTGCCTGAAAAAAATTCTAAAATAGAAACCCATGATAAATAAAACCGTTTCAACTGTTGATGATGCCCTTCAAGGTATCGAAAACGGAATGACACTGATGTTAGGTGGCTTTGGCCTTTGTGGAATACCTGAAAACTCCATCGCAGCTTTAGTTCAAAAAGGCGTAAACGATTTAACCTGTATTTCAAATAACGCTGGTGTAGATGATTTTGGACTTGGTTTGCTTTTACAAAAAAAACAAATCAAAAAAATGATTTCTTCCTATGTGGGAGAAAATGCCGAATTTGAACGTCAAATGCTATCCGGTGAACTGGAAGTAGATTTGATTCCTCAAGGTACTTTGGCCGAACGTTGTCGTGCGGCTCAAGCTGGAATTCCTGCTTTTTTTACTCCTGCTGGTTATGGAACTGAAGTTGCCGAAGGCAAGGAAGTACGCGAATTTAATGGAAAAATGCACATCATGGAAGAAGCTTTCAAAGCCGATTTTGCGATTGTGAAAGCTTGGAAAGGCGACACCGCAGGGAATTTAATCTTCAAAGGAACGGCTAGAAATTTTAATCCTTGTATGTGTGGTGCCGCAAAAATCACCATTGCCGAAGTAGAAGAATTAGTCGAAGCAGGAACTTTGGATCCGAATCAAATTCATATTCCTGGAATTTTAGTACAACGTATTTTTCAAGGAGAAAAATATGAAAAAAGAATAGAGCAAAGAACGGTTAGAAAAAGATAGTGTTCAATGGTCAGTTTTTTAGTATTCAGTCTGAAGCTAAAACATAAATATACTTAATTCCTTATCTGATAAAATGTTTAGTAGTCAATACTAAAACTAAACTTATATGACTTATATGTTTCAAAAAACAAAATTATGCTAACAAAAGAAGATATCGCTAAACGCATTGCAAAAGAAGTACAAGACGGTTACTTTGTGAACCTAGGCATCGGGATTCCAACCTTGGTAGCCAATTATGTAAGAGAAGATATTTCGGTTGAATTTCAAAGCGAAAACGGTGTTTTAGGTATGGGACCTTTTCCTTTTGAAGGCGAAGAAGATGCAGATTTAATCAATGCCGGCAAACAAACCATTACAACGCTTCCTGGAGCTAGTTTTTTTGACTCTGCCACCAGTTTTGGAATGATTCGCGGTCAACATGTAGACTTGACTATTCTCGGTGCTATGGAAGTAGCCGAAAACGGAGACATTGCCAACTGGAAAATTCCAGGAAAAATGGTCAAAGGAATGGGTGGCGCTATGGATTTAGTAGCATCGGCAGATAATATTATTGTTGCTATGATGCACGTGAACAAAGCAGGAGAAAGTAAAATTCTAAAAAAATGCACCCTGCCATTAACTGGCGTAGGTTGTGTAAAAAAAGTAGTAACCGAATTGGCGGTTATGGAAATCACTCCCAAAGGATTTAAACTTTTGGAAAGAGCTCCTGGCGTATCGGTAGAGCATATCATCGCTTCTACAGAGGCCGACTTACTCATCGAAGGTGAAATTCCAGAAATGGTGATTGACTAGAAAAACACACAAAATCCCACATGAGTACTAGTACTCATGTGGGATTTTTATAAGATTTATTGACTAAAACTATAGTTTGAAATAACTACAAACTTGTGCTAACAAGTGAATTTGAGTTTTAGCTCTTATTAAATTTTGTTGCTCATAAGATGTAGCATAATACCGATCGTTGTCTAAATAGTCTGCTAGAAAACGGCAAGCTTGTTCAAAAAGCAATAAAGGTAAGCTAAGATGAATCGCTTCGGCCTCTTTGGCAGTCATAAACGAAAGCGCTTCAGCGGTATATCCTTTCATAAAAGATTCATAAATTTTGGAATCAAAATTTACTTTAGACAAGTCTCTTTCTTCTTCGGTAGCAGTATTAGCACCTGTTCTTAAAGCATCGCCTACATCATGAAGAATACTGCCAGGCATGATGGTGTCATAATCAATGATACAAATAATATTTCCCTTCGCATCAAAAAGCATATTCCCAATTTTGGTGTCATTATGAACCACACGCAATGGAATCACGCCTTCTTGAATGGCTAAAGCAACCGGTGCTACTTTCGCGTAATAATAGTTGAGTTTTTCTATTTCTTCACTAGCATTGAATAAACGTTCTTTCGAAGCACGCGTCAACTTATCCTTAAAATCATTATATCGCTTGGGCGTGTTATGAAAATCTGGAATAGTAAATTCCAATTCAGTAATTGGAAAATCTAGCAAAGCTTTATGAAATTGACCCAAGTAAACCCCTGCTTTTTCAGCCATAATAGGCGATTCTATTTTCTCCTTAACTATTGAAGGGATATAGACCGACAATTGCCAAATATCTTCACCTTCTTGAGTATAAAACAAGCCTTCGGTAGTAGCTTGATACCTAATTGTTGGAAAACCTATCCTTTGAAAATACTGTGTAATCTTTATTTTATTGTTCAAAAGAGCATGAATGTTAGGAAAAACGGTTTGATTCATTTTTTGCAAAATAAAATCGCCTTTTGAAGTCGCAACTTTATACGTACTATTGATTAAGCCACTTTGTAGAATCTCTACATCGTCAATAACTACAGCTCCTAAAAAATCACTTACTACTTTTGCAATTACTTCCATAATTCTTCGCTATACACTCCTAAATCGTGGAGTTTTTTTAACTGCTCCATCGCTTTTTGCTTATCCTCTTGATACGTAACTCCAATCCATTCTTCGTTAGTAGGAATCACCGAAATTTGATATATGTCAGCTTCAATCATAGCGGTAACCACATTAGGTAACTGATATTCTATCCCCTGATTGGCTTGCCATTTTTGAATAAAAGGATCCAAATCTTTTTCTAAGAAATCAAAAATTGCTCGAGTAAAGCCCCACATGTTCATAGAAACCAAAGTGTTTCCGGATAATGGTACCTGTTCTCCGTTTGAAGCGGGATAAAAAATGCCTTCCTTGGTTTTGCTGATTTTTTCTCTTTCGATAGAATCTTTCAAAAACCCACTTTCAACATGAATTTGGGCTCGATTTACGGTGCCATTTTCGGATAAGGTTTTCAAGATTGGAAACACAATAGCACACGGATTTTCATGTTGGGATAAATGTGCATAAGCTAAAGCAAAAGAATTTTGACCATAAAAATCATCTGCATTAATCAATAGAAAATTACTTTGAATGGCTTTTTTGGCACACCATAAGGCATGAGCCGTCCCCCAAGGTTTAGCGTTTTCATAGATCGCATTATTACGTTCCATCTTTTTATCCTGAATCACAAAAGAAACGGGTAATTGTTGTTGTACCAAATAACGCTCAGTAAGTACCCGAATCATTGGTTCTTGTACAATCAAAACCACGTTCCCAAAGCCTGCTTTTAAAGCATCATGAATGGAATAATCCATTATGATTTGGCCCTGAGGTCCTAATCCGTCCAACTGTTTTAATCCTCCGTAACGAGAACCTAAACCTGCTGCTAAAACTAATAATGTTGGTTTCAAATAAAAATAGAGTTAATAAAAAAGACTGCCTCACCAGAGACAGCCTTAGTTAGATGATTATCAATTATAAATTTTCGAAAAAATCATTCCCTTTATCATCAGTAATAATAAAAGCAGGGAAATCTTTAATGGTGATTTTGCGAACGGCTTCCATTCCTAATTCCTCAAAATCCACTACCTCAACAGAAAGAATGTTCTCTTTTGCCAAAATAGCTGCTGGTCCACCAATAGATCCCAAATAGAATCCTCCATAGGTTTTACAAGCGTTCATTACGTCTTTGGTTCGGTTACCTTTGGCCAACATCACCATACTTCCACCATTTTTCTGAAACTCCTCAACATACACATCCATACGACCTGCAGTTGTGGGTCCAAAACTTCCTGAAGGCATTCCTTCTGGTGTTTTGGCTGGTCCAGCATAATAAATTGGGTGGTTTTTAAAGTATTCCGGCATCGGTTTTCCTGCGTCTAACAACTCTTTGATTTTCGCATGTGCAATATCGCGAGCTACAATCAAGGTACCGTTTAGTTTTAATCGTGTTTTGATAGGATATTTAGACAACTCCGCCAAAATTTCTGGCATAGGCTTGTTCAAATCAATTTCGACAGCCGCTTCCAAATGAGGAGGTGTTTCTGGCAACAATCGTTTTGGATTCACTTCCAATTGTTCTACAAAAATACCGTCTTTGGTAATTTTCCCTTTGATGTTTCTATCCGCCGAACAAGAAACTCCTAATCCGACTGGACAAGAAGCAGCATGACGCGGCAAACGAATGACACGAACATCATGCGTGAAATATTTACCTCCAAATTGTGCTCCAATCTGACTTTCTTGGCAAATGGTTTGTACTCTTTTCTCCCACTCTAAATCACGGAAAGCTTGACCAGCCATATTTCCTGAAGTAGGCAAATGATCAAAATAACCTGCAGAAGCTTTTTTTACAGCTGCCAAATTAGCTTCGGCAGAAGTTCCTCCAATCACCAAAGCCAAGTGGTAAGGTGGGCAAGCAGATGTCCCCAAATCCATAATCTTAGCACGAATAAAAGCATCTAACGATTTCTCATTTAATAATGATTTCGTTTGTTGGTATAAATACGTTTTATTCGCTGATCCTCCACCTTTAGCTAAAAACAGAAATTCATACGAAGCACCTTTTTTGGCATAAATATCAATTTGAGCCGGAAGATTCGACCCTGAATTTTTTTCTTCAAACATGCTAATAGGCACAATTTGAGAATAACGTAGGTTTTTTTCTTGATAAGTATTAAAAATCCCTTTTGACAAATACTCTGCATCATCAACGCCGGTGTATACATTTTCACCTTTTTTGGCCATCACAATAGCCGTTCCTGTATCTTGACAAGAAGGCAATTCACCTTCGATCGCCACGGCTGCATTTTGTAATAAATTATACGCGACAAAACGATCATTATCTGTCGCTTCTGGGTCATCCAAAATGGCTCTTAATTTTTCTAAATGTGAGGTACGTAACATAAACGAAACGTCTCTCATGGCTTCTTGAGCCAATAATTCTAACCCTTTTGGGTCAAGGGTTAAAATCTCGCGTTCGCCTAATTGCTCCACTTTTACAAAGTCGGAAGTGATTTTTCGGTATTGAGTTTCGTCTTTTAAAATTGGATAAGGATCCTGGTATATAAAGTCCATAGTGTCTTAATTATTTTTGAATCGTAAAGATAATAATTGTTCCAATTGTTGAGATTGATTTTTGTCAGCTAATCTTTTAGAATGGGTATAAATTAAAACATCATTATTGTAGAATTGCTTTTATTTCCTATCAGCTGCAACATTTACATTTGCCAACAAATAAATTTTGATACAATATTTACGCCCAAGGATTGAAATCCGTTGCTACAATATAGGTCGTTCCTCCGGAACTTGATTGTTTTATTTTATATCCATCAACGGATTAAAATCCGTTGCTACAATATAAATCGTTCCTACAGAACTATTGCTTTTGTAGAAGAGCCATCGGCTCGACCCTTTTTTTAGGGCTGGACTTCAGTCCAGTTATCAAATTAACGGTTCAAAAACATATCGCTCTTCAAAAGGTATATGAAACTTATCTAAAAATTCTAAATATTCTTGTTTGAAGGTTTTTTTCTTGTGATGTTCTTCCTGATTGGCAACATATTTATAAACAGCGTCAATTTGAGATTGACTGTAAGAAAAAGCACCGTATTCTTATTGCCATTCAAATCTTGAGATGGTTAATTTTTGGTCATTGATGTATTTCGATGATTTTGCTTTAACCGTTTTCATTAACTCCGAAATGGAAACTGTGGGCTTTAATCCTAAGAAACAATGAACATGATCTTCAACACCGTTTACAATTATAGTTTTACAACCAGTTTCATTAATCAAATTACCAATTACACTAAATACCGTAGTTTTCCAATCATCAGCAATAACCGCTTCACGATATTTTACCGCAAAAACTACTTGAATATATACTTGATGATAGGTGTTGGCCATATATAATATGTTCCGTTCCTACGGAACTAAATTGTTTCATTACATATTCATCAACGGATTGAAATCCGTTGCTACAATATAAATCGTTCCTACGGAACTGTTACGTTTGTAGAACAGCCATCGGCTCGACCCTTTTTTAGGGCTGGACTTCAGTCCAGTTAGCTCGTCCATTTTGTAGCAAATAATCAAAAAAACCAGCTCGCCACGAAAATAGCCGTAATTACACAAATCACATCTACCAACAACATCGTTCCTAAAGCATAACGGGTATTTTTGATATTTACCGAACCAAAATAAACGGCAATTACATAAAAAGTGCTTTCGGCGCTGCATTGAAAAATACTACTGAGTCTTCCGGTCATCGAATCGGCTCCAAAAGTATTCATAGAATCAATCAAAAAGCCGCGTGATCCTGCCGAGCTAAACGGTCTGAGCAAGGCTACTGGCAACGCATCGGTGATTTGTTTGTTAACTCCCATATTAGAAAATGCAAAAGCTACCCAATTGCTCACAATTTCGAATAAACCACTATTTCGGAACAAAGAGATAGCGACCAACATACCCAAAACATAAGGAAAAATGGTTACTCCTGTTTTCACTCCATTATTGGCTCCCGTTACAAATGCTTCGTAAACGGTGGTGCCGGCCTCTGTAAATTTCTTTTCTTTTACAAAAGACAAAATCAGTGTAAAAGCAATAATGGCTACTAAAATTAAAGCCGAAAGATTAGAAGTAAAATAATTTTTTCCGATTAAATCCAAGTGATTCACATACATCAATAAACCTACAATAGCGGCGATTAAAACCATTAATCCTAGCACTAACGAAGCACTTTTAAAATTGATTTTTTGTTTTACCCCCACAATCAAGAACGCCGCAATGGTTCCGATGAAAGAAGTAATAATACAAGGCAACATTACATCGGCTGGATTGCTAGCTCCTGCTGCAGCACGATAACCAATGATAGAAGTAGCAATCAATGTAAGTCCCGATGCGTGTAAGCACATGAACATGATTTGCGCATCACTAGCTTTATCTTTTTCGGGGTTGATGGTTTGCAAACTTTCCATCGCTTTTAATCCAAAAGGCGTGGCGGCTGAATCTAACCCTAAGAAATTTGCAGCAAAATTCAAGGTCATATAGGAAATCGAAGGATGATTTTTAGGAATACTTGGAAATACTTTTACGAACACTGGACTCAATACTTTGGCTAGTTTTTCGGAAGCTCCTGAAATGATTAATAATTCCATTAATCCACAGAAAAAAGCTAAGTAAGCCATCAATGGCAGGATCAAATCGAGCAAGGTACTTTTACATGTCGGCAAGAGCCCATCAGATTTTTGAACGCCGCTAAATACTTTGACTACTTTGTTTTTATACACATAAGTAGTGTCGGCATTTAGGGTATCTCGGTTGATGACCATCGTTTGATCAGGTGCCTTTTTAAGACTGTCTTTGATAAAAACAGGCATTTGCTCTAAATAGTGTTCCGATAGTAAAATAGGATCGTCTTTTTTGCCATTCAAAACATGATCAATAGTATAACTATTGCCCGAAAACAAACTCACTACTACAAAAAGGATGGAAGAAATAAATATAACCAACCAAAATCTACTCAATACCATTTTTTTTATGTTTAAATTTCAAAAATCAAATTCAAAAATTTGACCTTTGATTTACTTACTATTTTTTATTAATTATTATTTTAGATGCAATTGCTATTAATTCTTCAACTTCAATTAAAAGAAGAGCTCTAAAATCCTGACTACCTTGCATTTATATAATTTAATATTTTTAAAGAATTCCGAGATTCTTTTAGCTCTTTTACAACTAATGCTAGCTTGAAGATTAAATCTTTATCGGATGTAGCTCCTTGCAATTCGCCAAAGTTTAAAGCTGAACTCCCGGATGAACGGATAAGTTGATTCTTGTAATATTCGTTTTCATAGCTTTTTTCCAATTTTCGTGTAAAGAAAATACATTCTCCCGCAAAACGAACTAATCTGTCGTCTAAATTAAAAATTTTCTCTTTAAAAGGATTTGATTCCAGCATTATAAATTGACCTTTGATTTTAAATTTGATTTTGACCTTTGATTTTGATTTTGATTTTTGATTTTGAAATTGTTTACACGTGAATAATCTCTTCGTCAATCAGCAAATCTTCTCTGCGAAGGCGAAGGAAAATCTGCGCCACGGCAATGGTGTCTTTTTCGCAATAGGTTACGATGCGATCGATGTCTTTCTCAACATAAAAAACATGTCCGACTTGGCTGCCGTCGATATCGCCTTTGGAGGAAGGAATGCCAAGTACTTTACACATTAATTTTAAGGAAGTAAAATGCTTATAATCGCCAAATTTCCATAATTCTAAGGTGTCCAAATGCGGAATCTCCCAAGGTTTCTTGCCAAATAAATTGAGTTTGTCGGGAATAGGCATCTGGTTGATGATCATTCTTCTTGCTAAAAACGGAATATCAAATTCTTTAGCATTATGACCACACAAAACATGTTGCGGCTGATTAAAATGATTGTTGATTAGATTACTGAAATCCTTCAATAGCTGCTTTTCTTCACCAAAAAAAGAGGTCACTCTAAAATTACGAATGTCCCCTTTGATGATAAAATAACCTACCGAAATGCAAACAATTTTTCCAAATTCGGCCCAAATTCCTGCACGGTCATAAAATTCTTCAGGCGTAAAATCGTCTTTGCGTTGGTATAGTGTTTTATGGTCCCAAAGCGCTTTCATTTCGTCATCCAAAATATTGAAATTTTCTACTTCGGGAACGGTTTCTATGTCTAGAAAAAGAATGTTATTGAGGTTTATTTTTTCGATCATTTGTAAGTGATTTATTCACGAATTTAAATAATTGAAAATAAAATTCGGGAATTTGTGGCTATAATTTCAGAAAAGTGTTTGTTGGCCAGTTGGACTTTCGTGTTCCAATAGCCATTTTTTGCGCCACAATCCGCCAGCATAGCCCGTTAGTGAGCCATCGGTGCCAATGACTCTGTGACAGGGCACTACGATCCAAAGCGGATTTTTTCCATTGGCCGAAGCTACTGCTCGAATGGCTTTGACATCGCCTAGTTTTTTGGACAAATCCATATAACTACAGGTTTTTCCGAAGGGAATTTCGAGTAGGGCTTGCCACACTTTTTGTTGGAAGTCGGTTCCTTTGGGATTGAGTTTGAAATCAAAATGGGTTCGTTTGCCTTGAAAATAGTCATTAAGTTGGGTAACGGCATTTTGTAAGACTGATGGAATTTCAGCGGAAACGTCTCCTTCATCGATAACGGAAATTTGAGTAATACCGTTGGCGTCGCCTGTAATTTGGGCGATTCCTAGTGGTGTATTGATAGCAACGGTTTCCATAAGTTGGTGTTAATTGAACCGCAAAGTACTAAAAGTTTTTGGATGAATGGCGTTGATTCTGCTATGGATGAAGCGAATTTATATGCCTTTTGTGGTTGAAAAAAAAGATAACCGCAAAGATTCTGTGTTGATTTCCTAATAAATCTAAAATTTTATTTTGTCTTTTTTAATAATTAATTTTGTATTCTAAGTCAGCCATAGAGCTAGACTGTATAGCGTGTTTATGCCTTTTGTGCTAACACGCTATTT
>CAUPRE010000020.1:0-84120 GCA_963513565.1 uncultured Flavobacterium sp.
AATGTAGCTTTTGGATCTATTCTCACCCAGTAAAGTCTGAATAATAATCCGTTCATTTAAGGTTAATCGCCTGCGTAATTTTTCCATAATTCAACAAAGATAAAATTTATCATTTGTTGCATTAAGTTATTGAATTCGTCTATTTTATAGCAATTGCTTACTAACGTACTGGCAACTTGCTTTGATGGATTCCATAGGGTTGGGAGAGTAGTTGGTTTCTTGCTCCACAAAAAAGTGCTGCATTCCCGAGGCTTTGGCTTGTGCAAAAATGGCTTTGAAATTGATGTTGCCTTCGCCAATTTCGGCATTCCAAGCGGGATTGTTTTTGTCCCTATCTTTAACATGCCACATGGTGAAGCGGCCAGCGTGGTTTTGGAACAACTGCAAAGGGTCGTTGCCGGAGCGCACTACCCAGTACAAATCCAATTCAAAATCAACCAATTTCTTGTCGGTTTCTTGTAGTAAAATATCATAACCGGTTTGGTCACCAAATTTCGTGAATTCAAAATCGTGGTTGTGGTAGGCCAGTTTAAGTCCTGCTTTTTTACACAAAAGTGCGGCTTCGTTGGCTTTTTGAGCAATGCGTTTGTAGTCGTCCAATTGGCTGCGCAAAGCGTCTTCTAGCCACGGAATCACCACATATTCGCTTCCCAATTGATTGGCGCACTCGATGGAGGCATTTAGGAAGTCGGCATTGTTGTCTTTGATAAACGTTTTGAAATCATAATGCCCGCTCGGCGCTTTGAGTCCGTTGTCGTTTAGGATTTTTTTAAAGTCTTTGGGCGAGGTGCCAAAAAAGCCTTTTTCGCCTGCAAATCCGTAGGTTTCAACTTCTTTGTAGCCGGCTTTGGCAACGTGTTCTAGCACGCCTTTGACATCTTTGGAAAAAGCTTCGCGCAAGGTGTACAATTGAATTCCGATGTTTTTGGGTTTTGCCGCAAAGGCTAGGGAAGGAGCTAGGGCAACGGCGCCCAAGGCCAACCCACTATTGATGATGAAATCTCTACGCTTAATCATGGTGGTTCGTTTTTAGGGGTTAAATATCACAAATGGCGATGGCTTGTTGCAAAGCGGCCATTTTATCTTTTTGTTTCGGCATGAATTCTTGTCCCACAAAACCTGTAAAACCAGTAGCTGCAATGGCTTTCATGATGGCGGGATAATTAAGTTCTTGGGTTTCGTCGATTTCGTTGCGACCCGGTACGCCCGCTGTGTGAAAGTGGGCAATGTACTGGTGGTTTTCCTTGATGGTGCGAATCACATCGCCTTCATCAATTTGCATGTGGTAGATGTCGTACAAGAGCTTGAAATGGGGAGAATTGATTCTTTTGGCCAATTCTACGCCCCAATAGGTTCTGTCGCATTGGTAATCTTTGTGGTCGATTTTGCTGTTGAGCAACTCCATTACTAAGGTAACTTGGTTTTTTTCGGCCAAGGGAATCAGCGATTGTAAGCCTTTTACACAATTGTTCCAGCCTTCTTCATCGGTTTTGCCTCTGCGGTTGCCGCTAAAGCAAATCAGGTTTTTATACCCCGCCTGAGCCACTAACGGAATCATAGCGGTGTAGTTTTTTATAAGTTGGTCATGGAATTTAGGGTCGTTGAATCCGTCTACGAGATTCAATTCGGCACCATTGCACATGGTCGATACTAATTGGTGTTTTTGTAGGATGGGCCAGTCTTTTGGGCCGACCAAATCAATACCTGTAATGCCCATTTTCTTGGCTGCTATGCAAAGCGCTTCGAGTTCCATATCGCCAAAACACCAACGCGCTACGGAATGGTTTATTTTTCCTTTGGTCATAAAATCAGAACTATGGGATGCGTCAGACACCGCCATAGCCGAAAGCGACGACGGAATTCCCATAGCTACAGTGCCAGCTATAAGGCCTTTTAGTGCGGTTCTTCGATTGAAATGTTCAGGCATCTTGCAATGGAGTATTAGTTGTTGGCTGCAATTTTTTGCTTTTCTTTAAAGAAGATAAAAAACAGCAACGCAATTCCTGCTGCAAACAAACAAGGGAAAATCCAAACCGTATTCCAGTTGTGAATGCCTTCTCCAGCACTGTTTTGGTCTACAATTTGTCCCGCAACGTAGAAACCAATGTACATTCCAACGCCATAAGTAGCAAGTGTAATCAAACCTTGAGCGGAAGATCTTATAGAAGCGCCCGCTTTTTGATCTGTGTAAATTTGTCCCGTAACAAAGAAAAAGTCATAGCAAATTCCGTGCAGTGCAATTCCTAAATAAATCATCCAAATGTTTTGTCCTACATCGCCATAAGCAAACAATAAATAGCGAACTACCCAAGCCAACATCCCGATTAACAACATTTGCTTGATACCAAAACGCACAAAAAACAAAGGCATTAAAAACAAAAATACCGTTTCCGACATTTGTCCAATGGTCATTTTGGCTGCTGCACTTTCAAGACCAATTTCATTCAAAAATTGATTGGCTTGGCCATAATAAAACGCCAACGGAATGCAAATAAGAATTGAAGCGATAAAAAACACTAAGTAATTTTTGTCCTTTAAAACATTCAAAGCGTCTAAGCCCAAAGTTTCAGCGATTGATACTTTTTGTCCCGCTTTCGGAGGTGGTGTATTGGGTAAGAAAAAACAAAACACCCCAAACAAAAGCGATACTATGGCCGAAACATAAAAAGTGATATTCAATCTGTTTGGTGTAGCTTCCCAAGCCATAGCACCAATCACTAATCCAGAGGCAATCCAACCAAGGGTTCCCCAAACACGAACTTTTGCGAACTCTTTTTCAGAATCGGTCATTTGATTCATCGAAATAGAATTGACCAAGGCTAAAGTGGGCATAAAAAGAATCATGTACAGCAATAACAAGGTATAAAAAGAATCAAACGTAGATTTAGTCGATAACAAATAGAGTAGTACCGAGCCTATAATATGCAAAACTCCTAGAATCTTTTGTGCTGAGAAAAATTTATCAGCAATCATCCCCACAATAAAAGGGGCTATAATTGCACCCAAACATTGTGTTCCATAGGCCAATCCGGTTTGTGTTCCTGTTGCTGCTATAATACCTTTTGTTAAATAAGTACCCATAGTAACAAACCAAATTCCCCAAATGAAGAAATTAATAAACATCATGGACGATAATTTGATTCTAATAGTTGTATTCATAGTTTTAGGTGGTTTTTGGGTTAGTGGTCAATGTCATTAATTTAAGAGATTTTAAATTGAAGATTAACGATTCTTGACCCGAGCGTTAGCGAACTGGCGAAGCATTTTAGATTTTGGAGCAAGTGAGTAAAAATTATAAGATTTTCAGCATCTTATACATCAGCAATCAAAAATCGTTAATCAAAAATCAGCAATCATTTTGTCATTTAATACTTAACTTAATGGCATTGAGTTAGTGGTTAGTAGGTAAGGGCTATTTACAGCCCGTTGTAGTATCCATGGTATTCCATTCTTTAATCATAATGTTACGGTACCATACATTGTCTCCGTGGTCTTGCAAGGCGATTTTTCCTTTTTTGAAGGTTCCAAATCCAGGCCAAGCTTTGAATTTACTTCCTGCTACCAATGCTTTAAACGCATCGTCCCAAAGCACTGTCTCTACGATAATTACTCCATTTAAAACATAAGTCAATTTGCCATTTTTACAAACTACTTCAGCGGTATTCCATTCACCTACAGGTTTTACAGGTTCCGATTTACTCTGAATCAAATCATACAAATCTCCCGCGCGGTGTTTGGTGATTTTTCCATCAGGATGACCGTCATTGTCCAACACCTGCATTTCTAAACCTGTCTCGTAGGTGTTTTTATATTTTTGAGTATTCTCATTGATGTAAAAAATAATTCCACTGTTGGCTTTTGGCGCCACTTTCCAATCCACTTTCAAGTGAAAGTTTTCATATTCGGCATCAGTAACGATGTCGCCACCTTGACCATTTTTGGCTGCTTCGGGGTCAAAATGCAAGACACCGTCTTCCACTTTCCATCCAGCACCTACGGTAGTTTTGCCGTAAGTATGCCAACCGGTTGTTGTTTTTCCGTCAAAAATCGGTTTAAATCCTTTTTGTGCTTGTACGGTTTGAGCGATTACCAAAACCATAAGTGTTGCTACTATTTTCTTCATTTCAATTGATTTTTTATTAATTCATTAATTATTTGGAGCGGTTAGGAAAAGGCTTTTTTGTTGTCAAAGTCCCGCTGTCCGCTATATCTTTGCTTTTTCTTTAAAAAAGCAAAGGATGCCGCTGCCATCGGGGCTAGAGAGCCACAACTTGAATTCTTGGCTACAAGTTAAAAACTCAAATTTTTCCAACCTTCTCTGTAATTTCGTTTTACAAATTGGTTAACATCGTCAACATTGGTTACTTTCTTGGCGGTATTGTCCCAAAGCAGTTTTACCGAACGTCCCGGATACACATCTTCTCCCAATACTTCTTTGTACAAATCATAACCACGAACGGCAAGATTCGCCATCAACAAAGCTTCGGTCAACGGACCTGCAATCTCGAACGGTGAACTCAACTCTTTTTTACCATAACCCGCAATGCATCCTTCAATCCATTGTTTTTGGTGTCCACTGGCTCCGTCTTTCACACGAGGATACTTCTCGGCGATTTTCAGATTTTCATTGCGACTCAAAGGCAATAACCTTGGATTTTCGCTGTAGGTATCACAAATCATTTTTCCTTTGGTTCCAATGAATAAAGTTCCGTTTCCACCATCACCAAAGATTTCGTTAGCGCCTAATTCCTCAGGTCGTTCTGGCTGAATTCCTCCATCCATCCAATGCACTTTTACATCGCCTTTGGTTTTATCCGTTTTAGGAAAAGTCAACACCACGTGGCTCGACGGCGGACAACTATCAGGGAAATACCCTCTTTTGAACTCATCTACATACACAGAACCTACGCTGCATTGTACATCTTTGGCGTATTTCAAATTCAATACAGAAAATGGTGCTTCTAGCAAATGGCATCCCATATCGCCCAAGGCACCTGTTCCATAATCCCACCAACCACGCCAGTTGAACGGCACTAGTTTGTCGACATAATTTTTACTTGGTGCCGTTCCCAACCACAAATCCCAATCTAATTCTTTTGGAATATCGGCTTTTGCCGTAGACCACGGAATCCCTTGTGGCCAAACGGGTCTGTCGGTCCAAGCATAAACAGTGTGCACATCGCCAATCAAATCGGCTTCAAACCATTCTTTTAGCAATCGCGTACCATCATTCGAAGCCCCTTGATTTCCCATTTGAGTTACCACTTTATAGCGACTTGCAGCTTGAGTCAACATATGCGCTTCATAAATGTCATGCGTCATAGGTTTTTGCACATACACATGTTTACCCAATTGCATGGCAGCAAAGGCTTGAATCGCGTGATTATGATCGGGTGTTGAAACCGAAACCGCATCAAAATTTTTATGCTCTTTATCGAGCATTTCACGCCAATCTTTGTAGAATTTTGCTTTTGGCAAGGCCTTTACACTATTGGACGCTCTGCGCGTGTCAACATCGCATAAATAAGCTACGTTGGCTAATCCACTTTTTTCAAAAGAAGCAATATCGGACTGGCCTTTTCCGCCTACACCAATACTCGCAATAAGTAATCGGTCACTTGGCGCTACAAAACCTCTTCCCATTACATGACGTGGAATAATCATAAAGGCCGCTGTTGCCAATGCGCCTTTTTTTAGAAAATCCCTACGAATGGTGGATTCGGGCTCTTTTTTGGGGTTAAAATCTTGATCCATAGATGGGTTTCAATTTATTTGTTCAATGATAAAATGTACTTCGCAATTTTTTTGGCATCGTCTTTTTTCAATGCACCGTGAGCAGCCATTGGAATAGCTCCCCAAACACCTGAACCTCCTTTGATAATTTTATCCGATAAATAATTGATGTTTTTATCGTTCATTGGATATTTTTTGGCGATATCTAAATACGACGGGCCAATTACTTTTTTGTCAATTTTATGGCAAGTAGCGCAGTCTTGTTTTGCTATTAACTTTTCACCTTCTGAGGCTTGTACCGTAGGCACTACTTTGCTTTTTGGAATAATTTCATAATCAGAAAAAGCGCTCAAAACACTTACACTAATTATGGCTGCCATTATTTTAATTCTCATTTTCTTTTGTGTTTTATATTGATAATCCTAAATTTTTTCTGTTCAATTCGGTGTTGGTACTGACTGCTGCAAAATCATCAAACGCTTTATCGGTGACTTTAATGATATGTTTTTTGATGAATTCAGCGCCTTCTCTTGCACCATCTTCTTGATTCTTCAAGCAACATTCCCATTCCATTACAGCCCAACCTTTGTAATTGTATTGCGCCAATTTGCTAAAAATGGTTTTAAAATCGATTTGACCATCACCAGGCGAGCGATAGCGCCCCGCGCGATTCAGCCAACTTTGATACCCTCCAAAAGTGCCTTGTTTTCCGGTGGGATTGAATTCGGCATCTTTTACGTGAAATGCTTTAATGCGCTCGTGATAAAAATCGATATACTGCAAGTAATCCAATTGTTGCAATACAAAATGCGAAGGGTCGTACAACAAACAAGCGCGTTGGTGATTATTAACGGCTTTCAAAAACATCTCGTAAGTTTCGCCATCAAACAAGTCTTCTCCGGGATGAATTTCGTAGCAAACATCAACACCATTTTCGTCAAAGGAATTTAGTATGGGCAACCAGCGTTTGGCGAGTTCTTTGAATCCTTCTTCAATTAATCCCGGTGGACGCTGAGGCCAAGGATGAAAATATTGCCATAACAAAGAACCACTAAAGGTTGCGTGAGCTTCTAAACCTAAATTTTGAGAAGCCTTGGCGGCATAATGCATTTGCTGAACGGCCCATTCTTGTCTAGCTTTAGGATTATCTCGTACTTGAGCAGGGGCAAACCCATCAAAAAAATCATCATAAGCAGGATGTACAGCCACCAATTGACCTTGTAAATGAGTCGATAATTCAGATATTTTTAGTCCATAAGAGGCAACTTTTCCTTTAAGTTCATCAGCATAGGTTTTGCTTTCGGCAACTTTTTGTAAATCGATAAAACGAGTATCCAAAGTTGGAATTTGAATCCCTTTGAATCCCAAATCAGCCGCCCATTGACAAATGCCGTCTAACGAATTAAAAGGAGCTTCATCCGAGATAAATTGGGCTAAAAAAACGGCTGGGCCTTGCATTGTGGTCATTTCTATTGATTTAAATTTTAAATTCTGTCCATTTTTGAGTCGAACGCCCTGAGGCAATCACATTTTCTATAAAAGCCATCCCACGCACCCCATCGGAAACGGTTGGAAAATCAAGCATTTCAGTAGTAGGTGCTTTACCTTCTAATTGGGCTTGAAGGGTTAAGGCGAAGTTTTTATACAAATTAGCAAAAGCTTCTAAATACCCTTCAGGATGTCCGCTTGGAATTCTGGTATTAAATGTAGCTACGGATGACAAATAGCCATTTCCCGTACGATAAATTTGTGCTGGAGCATCTAGCCATTTTACGATTAAGGTATTCGGTTCCATTTGGTGCCATTCAAGACCACCTTTTTCGCCATACACTTTAATTTTAAGACTGTTTTCCTCACCAGCCGCAATTTGGCTGGCCACTAATATTCCGTTGGCACCATTATCAAATTTGAGCAACACATTGCCATCATCGTCCAAACGTCTGTTAGCTACAACGGTATTGATATCAGCGCAAAGTTGGGTGATTTTTAATCCTGAGATGTATTCGGCTAAATGAGCAGCATGGGTTCCAATATCGCCCATACAGCCACTAATTCCGCTTTTAGAAGGATCGGTGCGCCAAGAGGCTTGTTTGTTCCCTTCCTTTTCAAATGAAGTACTCAACCAACCTTGAGGATATTCCACCATAATTTTGCGGATTGCTCCCAATTGGTTATTGGCTATCATACTTTTGGCTTGTTTCACCATTGGATAGCCAGAATAGGTGTGTGTAAGACACAATTGCAATCCTGTTTCCTTTACTTTTTGTGCTAATTTCTTGGCTTCATCAAGAGTGAGTGTCATGGGTTTGTCTAAAACAACATGAAAACCGTGTTCTAGAGCCATCATAGCTGATGCAAAATGCGCGTGATTGGGCGTTACAATCGATACAAAATCCATTCTTTCGTTTGGTGGTAATTTTGCTTCAGTGGTAATCATGTCTTCGTAAGAACCGTAACATTTATCTTTGGGTAAATACAAAGCCTGACCTGATTCCATCGATAGTTCAGGATTAGAGCTAAACGCACCGCAATGCAATGCAATCAAACCATCAATGTTGGCGGCAATGCGGTGTACTGCTCCAATAAAAGCATTTTTACCACCGCCTATCATTCCCATTTTTAATTTTCTCATGCTTGACAATTGGTCTCTATATATTTTTCTTTTTCAATTCTTTTACGGCATAATCACAAGCTCTTGCTGTCAAAGCCATGAAGGTCAATGATGGATTTTGACAAGCTACAGAAGGCATACATGAACCATCTGTTACAAAAACATTGCTCACTTCGTGCATCTGATTCCATTTGTTCAAAACAGATTCCTTAGGGTCGTTACCCATGCGAGCAGTTCCCATTTCGTGAATAGCCATACCTGGGAAACAACCATTATCATAAGTTTTAATATTTTTTAACCCTGCAGCTTCAAGCATTTCTGCGGCATCATACATCATGTCTTCACGCATTTTGGCTTCATTTTCTTTGTATTCACAATCGATAGCCAAAACAGGTTGTCCCCATTTGTCTTTTTTTGAATGATCGATATAGACTTTGTTTTCATAATAAGGCAACATTTCTCCAAAACCTCCTAGCCCCATAGTCCATGAATCTGCTGGTCTTGACATTGTTTCTTTAAAATCGCCACCAAAAGCCAATTCAGCGACTTCTTTGTGCCAATTGCCTCTACTAGCGCCGCCTTGGTATCCAAAACCTCTTAAATAATCGCGTTTATCACCATTAAAGTTTTGGTATCTTGGAATGTAAATTCCGTTGGCGCGTCGTCCGTAAGTGTATTTATCTTCAAAACCTTCGGCAGTTCCTTCGGCGCCACATCTAAAATGATGATCCATTAAGTTATGACCTAATTGTCCGCTACCATTACCCAAACCGTTTGGATGTGCTTCTGATGTAGAATTCAATAAAATGAAAGTAGAACCTAATGTTGACCCATTTACAAAAACAATTTTGGCATAGAATTCCATTGTCTCATTAGTCTCAGCATCAATAACCATAACGCCTTTGGCTTTTTTGGTGTCTTTGTCATAAATAATATGATTGACAATCGAGTAGGGGCGAACGGTTAGTTTTTTGGTTGCCATAGCTGCAGGTAAAGTAGCAGATTGGGTACTGAAGTAAGCCCCAAAAGGACAACCTCTACTGCATAAATTTCGGTATTGACAACTTCCTCTACCATTGAGAGGTATGGTCAAATTGGCTGTACGACCAATCGTTAGAATTCTAGATTTATTGTAATGTTTTTCGATACGCTCTTTCACCGATTTCTCGACACAATTCAAATCCATAGGAGGCAAAAATTGTCCATCAGGTAACAAAGGCCAACCTTCATTTTGCCCACTAATACCAGCAAATTTTTCAGCATAATCATACCAAGGTGCAATATCTTTATAGCGGATGGGCCAATCATTACCATGGCCGTCTCTCGCATTGTCTTCAAAATTATGGTCACTCAAACGGTAACTCTGACGCCCCCACATTAAGGATTTTCCTCCTACGTGAAAACCTCTATACCAATCGAAGCGTTTATCTTCAGTGTAAGGACATTCCAAATCATTAACCCACCAACTTTCAGTTGCTTGATTGTACGGATAATCACGGGTTTGTATAGGATGTGTGCGTTTTTGTTCCTCGGTCATTTTGCCTGCATACGGAATTTCCCAAGGCGCTTTCATAGCCGAATCATAGTCTTTGATGTGTTCAATGTTTTTTCCACGTTCGAGCATCAGTACTTTGAGTCCCTTTTCGGTTAATTCTTTGGCTGCCCAACCACCACTTATTCCTGAACCTATAACGATTGCGTCATAAGTATTTTGCTTTTTTAAATCGGTATTGATATTCACGAGTTGTTTTTTTTTGAATTAATACTACAATAGAAATCCTATATAATTAAGAAGTAGCCCAAGCTTTTTGTCCTGGTTTATAGGGAGCGCTTCCATCATATTTTCCGGGAATTGATAAATATTCACGAGCTTGTGTACAACCAATTTCGGAAGAGAAATAGCATAAAATGGTCAAATCTCTAGCAATTAAAAAGAAGGAAGGTTCTTTGTTGCTATCGATAGCTTCTTGCTTCAAATCATTCATCAATTGGATTTTTTCATCAGTTGACAAAGCCAAGAATTCTTTATTGAATTTTGTTTTTGATTTAGCCAACATAGCCTCATACCCATTTTTGAAAATAGTTTGCAGTTTTGGAGGATAACAATCTTTAATGATTAGTGGAATCAATGCTCCGACACCTGCTGCTTTTGCCCCGGGAGAACTTGAAGTAGTGGGCAGAATTATATCCGCAAATTCAGCTAAAATTTCTTCTTCTGAAAAGGAATACAAGTAAGGGCTTTTTCCTGGTTCGTAAACGGTAAAGCTTTCAAACAAAACGCCCATTGTCGTTGCAGAAATGGCTCCTCCCATTAAATAGGCAACTTTTTTTAATGCTTCTCTTCTGTCCATTTTGAATACTATTTAAAAAAATCGGTTATTAGTAATAAAAAATATAATTATCAATGTATTACAATAATAAGTAAAAAAATGACAGATTCTTTTTTATACTAAAAATTTAATGTCATTAATGAATATTTAGCAACTATTATTTTATTTCTTTCCAAAATGATGAAAGAATTAGAGTAGTATGAGATATTGAATACGATTTATTAATTTTTTTAAGAGTACTCTTTTTTAAAATAGGCTAGTCAAAAGCAAGAAAATTTAATTTATATGCTATTTTGCTTGTTAAAATATATAATGAAAAGCTGAAAAAGAATTTCATTGCGTTAAAATGACATTTTATACTTTACATTGCTTTTTCAAACAATTGAATTTGGCTTTTGAGACGTTCAATAAGCATATTCATCATTCGTTTATTTAAGTTGGATGAACTTTGAATATAGGTTTGGTATTCTTCTAAGGTAAAAAGACCAATAACAATTCCTTTTAAAGCGTTTCTAAACTTAATATCCTTTTGAATTGAATTTTCAATCAGGAGCAATTTTTTTTCTGTTGAAAGACTATAAAAATTTTTCTTATTTTTAGTAATATAATTTTCAAATGAAGCTAGAAATAAATCATTTTGAAGTTTTAGAATAGGTCGAAGTGTTTGATTTTGAAAGGCTTCCTCGCTTGAGGATTGATAAGTTATTGTTCCAATGGCTTCACCTCTTAATTCTTTTAGAAGAAGATCTCTTTGATTCATTGTTTTTTCTTTAAAGTTAATCAAAAAGTGGTTTGGTAATTTCTTAAATTTGAAAATAAACCTAACAAAATGAGATTTCATACTAGAAAATGGGTAAAACCCGAAGATTTAAATCCAAACGGAACGTTGTTTGGTGGACGATTATTGGCTTGGATTGACGAAGAATTGGCTTTGTATACGATTATTCAGCTTGAAAATTCCCGAATTGTAACCAAATACATGTCGGAGATTAACTTTAAAAGTTCAGCTCGGCAAGGTGATATTATCGAAATAGGTATTGATGTGATACAATTTGGTAATACCTCATTGGTGCTAAAATGCGAAGCCAGAAACATGATGACACGCGAAACTATTCTAACAATTGATAAAACAACCATGGTAAACCTTGGACCTGATGGTAAACCAAAAGCACATGGGAAAACTCAAATTGAATATGTTAAAAACAGACTATAAAAAAGGGACACTAATTAAAGTGTCCCTTTAGTTTTTCTTACAGGTAATTCGTAATCGAGAAAATTGCTTTCTGAGGGCATTTCATATACTTCCAAGTGAAAATACTTTACCGAAGCAATGACGTGATCAAAGATGTCTGCCATGATGTACTCGTAATTTTCAAAACGTTTGTCAGTAGAAAAGGCATAAACCTCCAATGGTACGCCCTGAGCAGTAAGCTGCAATTGTCGACAAAGCATGACCATATTTTTATTCAATCCCGGATGCTGATGCAAGTATTGATTGATGTATTTTCTAAACAAGCCTAAATTGGTCATATTTCTTCCGTTGATGGCCAAACTTTTATCTACAGTATTAGCTCCATTGTACCGATCAATTTCAGCTTTTCGTGTTTCAATATAAGGACGGATAAGTTCAATTTTTTGCAAGTCATTCAACTCGGCATCTTCTAAAAAACGAATAGTACTTGCTTTGATTAAAATATGCCTTTTAATACGTCTTCCGTCAGATTTCAGCATTCCGCGCCAGTTATGAAACGAGTCTGAACTCAAACTATACGTCGGAATTGTTGTAGTGGTATTGTCAAAGTTTCTAACTTTTACGGTAGCCAAATTGATTTCGATTACATCACCATCGGCGCCATAACGATCCATCGTAATCCAATCGCCAATGCGAACCATATCGTTGATAGCCACTTGAACGCTGGCTACAAAACCTAAAATAGTATCTCGGAATATCAAAATGATAATGGCTGATACCGCCCCAAGAATGGTAAGCATTTCTTTTTGACTGATACCAAATAACTTTGAAATAATTACCGATATCCCAAACATCCAGAGCACAATCATGATTACTTGCATAAAGCTATCAATCGGTTTGTCGCTGTATCTTGGAATATGTTTAAGATATTCTTGTGTGGTGTTCAAAAGTGTTCTTATAATCCAAAGAACAAGTAAAACAATATACACACCCACTAATTTTCCGAAAATATCTTCCCAATAATCGTAACGTTCCAATATAATAGGAACCGATTTATAGATTAAAGTAAACGGAATTAATTGTGCGATGTAAATTACTGTTTTGTTCGAAATAATTAAATCGTCGAACTTGGTTTTTGTTTTTAGCGCAATGACAGCCATAGCGGTAACAAATAAAAAACGAAAAAACATAAAAATAGCATAGGTCAGAACAATCAAAATGATGATATTCAGCACCAAGCTCAAATATGAAGAAAACGAATAACCCATTCCCCATTTTCTAAAAATAGGGTAGAGGAAGTTAAAGAGTTGTTCTAAGGTTTTATTCATTACTTAAGTATTTCTTTTCGATATAAAAAGTACCAAACGGAATTAATGAACCTAAAATAATAATGACAAAAGTAGGGAAGGACCATTTTTGCGCTTTCTTTAATAGAATAGCCAGCAATACATAACCTATAAATAAAACACCATGGCTCATTCCTATTGGATATAAAAGTGTTTTGTATAAATCCATGTTATTGGGTTTGATAAACAACATATTAGCTAATAAAACTAAATAAGAACATCCTTCTAAAATGGCAGTAATTTTGAATAATTTGAGCATTTCTTGATTTTAAATTATTTTATTTTGTCAAAATTAAGGATTCTTGTCGGTTTCAGCGTTTGTAAACTCAAAGTAATTTACTTTTACCATTCATAATTATTGAAAATGAGCAAACGCGAATTAAAAAAATATGTAGCCCAATTGACCAAAGAGCAGTTGGAAGAACAAGTGCTGGAATTATATGAAAAATTCAGTCCTGTAAAAGTCTATTACAATTTTGTCTTTAATCCAAAGGAAGAAACGCTTTTGCAAGAAGCCAAACTCAAAGTCACCCATGAATATTTTCCCGTTAGAAACCCAGGAAGAAAAAGTAAGCCTAGAGCCAAAATGAGACGTTCGGTGGCTCAAAAGTTTATTAAACATTTTATCCTTTTGGGAGTTGATCCTTTTATCGTAGCCGATTTGATGCTATATTCCATTGAAATCGCCCAAACCTATGCCGATGAAAATCCTATTAAAAGTGAAACATTTTACAAAAGCATGTTCAATTCCTTCGAACAAGCTTCTACTTATTGTATTTCCAATGGAATTTTTGCTGATTTTAAAAATAGAATTATAAATATCGCCGAAGAATCAAACAAGCAGAAATGGCAAAATCGTTTTGAATTTAAAACTTTTATCGATAAAATATCAATTTCTTAGAGCTGCTTAAATAAAATTATTTAATCGAAACTATAATTTTTATTTTAATAGTAGTGCTTTAACTCTTTTTTAGGTGTATTTTTGCAAAAATCCAAGAAAATACGATGTTAGAAGACACTTTAGAAATTCAAGTTGAAGATAAAAAAGAACTTTATGCCTACCAAAAAGGGGATATAGATGCTATTTTTGAACGAATAGATAATGCCCCAAACAATCATCATTTATTATATCAATTGCCTACTGGTGGTGGGAAAACCGTCGTTTTCTCAGAAATAGTTCGCAGATATCTGTCTCAACATGACAAAAAAGTAGTTGTTCTTACTCATAGAATTGAGTTATGCAAACAAACATCTAAAATGCTCAAAGGATTTGATGTAAAAAATAAAATCATCAATAGCAAAGTAAAAGAATTGCCAGACCAAAACGACTTTTCTTGTTTTGTGGCCATGGTCGAAACTTTAAAAAACCGTATTAATGACGAAAAACTACATTTAGACAATATTGGCTTAGTTATTATTGACGAAGCGCACTACAATTCTTTCCGAAAATTATTAAGTTCTTTCAAGAATGCCTTTATACTTGGAGTTACGGCTACGCCATTGAGCTCCAATATTAAGTTACCTATGCATCAAAGTTATGATGAGTTAATCGTAGGTGATACCATCGGTTCATTGATAGACAAAGGATTTTTGGCACGCGCGGTGACTTATAGCTATGATGTGGGGTTGACCTCTCTAAAAGTCGGAATCAATGGTGATTATACCGTAAAATCTTCGGATGATTTATACACCAATATGGCCATGCAAGAAAAATTATTGCATGCCTACACTGAAAAATCTATAGGTAAGAAAACCTTAATTTTTAATAACGGTATCAACACCTCTTTATATGTGTATGAAACCTTCCGCGAAGCAGGTTACCCGATTCGTCATTTAGACAATACCAGTAATAACGAGGAACGTAAAGAAATTTTGCATTGGTTTAAGCATACTCCAGATGCTATTTTGACTTCTGTTGGTATTTTGACCACAGGATTTGATGAGCCAACTGTAGAAACCATTATCCTTAATAGAGCGACTAAATCACTTACATTGTATTTCCAAATGATTGGTCGTGGTTCTAGAAAATTACCCGGAAAAGACGAATTTACTGTGATCGATTTAGGAAATAATGCAGCACGTTTTGGACTCTGGAGTGAGCCTGTAAACTGGCAACACATCTTTAAATCTCCTGAATTTTACTTAGAAAATTTAAGAGATGATCAGGAAATTGAGTTGCACTTTAAATATCAAATGCCACCGGAATTACGAGCAAAATTCAGTAATACTGAAATCGTAACTTTTGATGTTGATGAAGAACACAAACTAGCCATCAAACAAAATTTACGTTCCAAAGTCGTGTTGGATAAATCGTTAGACCAACATGCTTCAATGTGTGTAGACAATGCCGAGTTACCTCAAGAAGCCAGAGCCTTAGCCAAAGAATTAGAACAAGACATTGAATGCCGCATCAAACGCTATTCCAAATGCCTAAGCCAATGCAGTAAAAATTACCGCGAATGGCTAGTTGATGATTACAAACAAAAACTAACCTTATTAATAGGTAAAAAATACAGAGAAAAAGTCTTAAGTGAATTGGATTAATTTTCAGGAGCTTTTTCCGGCTGTCCACTGTATCTTTTCTTTTTTTTAAAGGAAAAAAAGAAAAGGATGCCGTTCCCATCCGGGCTATATCAGGAAACGAACAAGAATTTCAAAAATAGAAAACATGTCAAAACAATTCTCAGATTTAGGGCTTTCAGCACCCCTTGTTAAAGCGATTACCGAAATGGGAATTGTAACACCTACAGAAATTCAGACTGAAATTATTCCATTAGCATTAGCTAACAATACAGATTTAGTAGGAATTGCAAAGACAGGAACAGGTAAAACCGCCGCTTTCGGATTACCTATTTTAGATAAAATAGACACCAATAACGAATCAGTTCAAGCCGTTATTTTGGTACCAACTAGAGAATTAGGCAATCAAATTTTTGATAATTTAGTTCAGTTTGCAAAATATCAACCCACTATTTCAATTGCTGTTACTTGTGGAGGAGTGCCTATAAAACCTCAGGTTGAACGTTTGTCTCAACCGACTCATATCGTCATCGCAACACCTGGTCGTTTGATCGATTTAATCGAACGAAAAGCTCTTGATTTAAAAGCAACTCCTTGGTTAGTTCTCGACGAAGCCGATGAAATGGTTTCCATTTTGAAGGATAGTTTAGATACCATTGTTGCTGAGTTACCAAAAAAACATCAAACCTATCTTTTTACAGCCACACTTTCTGGAACCATAAAACAACTCATCCAGAATTACTTGAGCAAAAATGTTGTACAAGTTAGCGCTAGCATGGAAACTATGGGTAATCAGGGCATTGACCATAATTACATTGTAGTTGATCCTATAGAAAAACTAGACGTTTTGATGCATTTCTTAAATACTAAAGAAGGAGAGCGCGGCATTATTTTTTGCAAAACCAAAGCAGCAGTTAATAAATTAGCTAAGAACTTGGCCATTAATAAGTTTTCATCTGGAGCTTTACACGGAAGTTTGTCACAAGGAATTAGAGATAGAATTATGGATCAATTCCGACAAGGACACATTAATATACTGATTGCAACCGATTTGGCTGCACGTGGTATAGACATAGCTGCAATTTCTTATGTCGTAAATTATCATTTACCAGATACGTATGAAGCTTACGTACATCGTAGTGGTAGAACCGCTAGAGCAGGAGCCAAAGGACTTTCATTAACTGTTTTACAAGCTGAAGAAGAAGCTGAAATTGCTGATTTTGAAAGAGAATTAGGTCTGCAGTTTTCCAAATATCAAAAGCCATCAACGGCTAGTATTGAAGAGAATAACGCGCTTTTATGGGCCAAACAAATCTTCAAAACCAAACCTAATCATGAGTTAGAAGCTGAATTCAAAACAAAAATCAAAACTATTTTTCATCATCTCACCAAAGAAGAATTGATCGAAAAATTAATCGCCAATTATTGGTTACAAAACAAAGCTGAACCTACAGAAAAGCCTGTTAAAAAATTCAAAAACTAAATTTTTCTGCTGATTTATTGTTGTATTTTTATTGAGTACAAATAAAAGAAATAGCACATAGAAAGCGTGAAAAGTTTATCTATGGTGAGTTTAACTTCTAAATCAGCAAAAGATGCATATTGTAATTATAGGTGGAGGTTTCGCAGGCATTAATTTGGCCAAAGCATTAACTAACGAAAAAGGAATTACTGTCACTTTAGTAGACAAAAATAACTACAACTTTTTTCCTCCATTAATTTATCAAGTTGCCACAGCTTTTTTAGAACCTTCAAGCATAAGTTATCCGTTTCGTAAATTTTTTGCTGGAAAAAAGAATTTGCAATTTCGTTTAGGAGAGTTACTTAAAGTCATACCAAACGAGAACAAGGTTATTCTAAATAATGGAGAATTAGATTACGATCAATTGGTTTTTGCCACAGGAGCAGAGACGAGCTATTTTGGAATGGAAAATGTAAGGAAAAATGCCATTCCAATGAAAACGCTCAATGATGCTATTGAGATGCGAAATACCTTGTTAAAAAACTTGGAAAAAGCTGCAATTTGTAAGGACATTCGAAAACGTAGAAAATTACTAACTATCGTAGTAGCTGGAGGTGGACCGACAGGAGTTGAAGTTTCTGGAATGTTTGCAGAAATGCGAAAAAGTATACTCATCAGAGAATATCCAGAATTAGAAACATCTGCCAGTAATATTTATTTGGTTGATGGTGGTGAGGCTTTATTGTCACCAATGAGTGTTGCATCTCAACAAGATACACTCGAGGCAGTTAAAAAACTTGGTGTAGTTGTAAAATTGAATAATCGTGTAGTTGACTACAAAGACGATACCGTTTTTTTTGCGGATGGTAACACGATTCAAACCAAAAATTTAATTTGGGCAGCTGGCGTAACAGCCAGAGAATATGAAGGTATTCCTGCAGAAAGTTATGGTCGTGGAAAAAGAATGTTGACCGATGCATTTAATAAAGTAAAAGGTACCACAAACATTTTTGCTATAGGTGACACTTGTTTACAATTAACGGATGAAAATTTTCCGCAAGGACATCCACAAGTAGCACAAGTTGCCATTCAACAAGGTTTAAATTTAGCGGATAATTTCAAAAAAATACTTCAACAAGACACACTTAAACCATTTGTTTACAAGGACAAAGGTTCAATGGCAATTATTGGAAAAAACAAAGCTGTTGTAGATTTACCAAAACCAAATCTTCATTTTAAAGGTTTTTTTGCTTGGATGATTTGGCTCTTTGTTCATTTAATGTCATTGATAACTTATAGAAACCGTATCAATACTTTTTATCATTGGATGATTGCATATTTTTCAAAAGACCAATCGTTGCGTATGATCATTCGTCCAAATAAAAGAATCAAAGAAGAATTACAATAATGATTAAGTACCTTGCATAGTATTAATTATTATTGTAATTAATTGAACTATAATTTATATTATGTAAAATAGAATTTTTAATATTCTGAAACAGCTTTAACTTTGATCGAAATATTTAATTCTCGAGAATTAATAAAAAGTCTTAAAAGCAAAAAAAGCACCTAATGGTGCTTTTTGCTCTGAGTGAATCAAAACTATTTTACCTCAAATCCAATGATCAACTTTTCCCAAAGTAATTCGATTCTGGTTTCCATAATTTTATATTCTAATTTTTCTACTACTGCGTCTCCATTTTCATTTTTAACGGTTACACGTAATTGATCACTTGATGCCTTATATTCATAAGCGCCCCATTGTTTGGCTTCTTTGTTAAAAATGATAACACTTTCGTTTTCATTTGGAATTACAAAGAATGAATATTTTCCAGCTGGCAATTGTTTACCTTCAATAGTTATCGTTTTGTCTGTTTCAAAAATTGTAGCGTCATTAGCGCCAGCTCTCCAAACTTTATCATAAGGAACTAGTCCTCCCCAAATGGCTCTTCCTTTTACTGATGGACTTCCGTATTTGATTGTAATTGTTGCTCCATTAACTTTTCCTGTAACTGTTTCTGCAGGACTAACCACTTTCTTTTGAGCAAAAGCAACCGTGCTAATTAAAAGTGAGAAAAATAAGGCTAATGTTTTGTACTGTAATTTCATAATTTTAAACGTTTTAAGAATTTAATTTAAAAGTAATTCAACTCTAACTATATTTAATAGATTTCTAGTTTTTTTTAAGAAATAATTAAGATATTTGTAAATCAACTAGTTCTGAAAAACTACATTGATTTTGTTTTTCAATTTTACTATTTTTACCATAGTTATTAACCCGCCTTTACGATATGAATACAATTGCTGAACGCATTGCTGACTTCTTAAAAGAGTATCCGCCTTTTGATAATTTAACTTTTATTGAACTATCTGAGATTGCTTCGAGTATTCGAGTAATCAACCTTGAAAAACACCAAACGTTATTTCAAATAAATGACAGTTTGCATGAATGTTTTTATGTTGTGGCATCAGGAACTATCAATCTATCTATAATATCTGACGCTGAGGAGACTTTATTAAATAAATGCCATCAAGGTGATATTTTTGGTTTGCGCCCTTTTTTCGCCAAAAATAATTACATGATGACTTCCAAAGCGCGCGAAGAGAGTATTATTTATGCTATTCCAATTGCTACATTTAGACCTTTTGTTGCAAATAACTCATTGGTTTTAAACTTTTTATTAGAAAGTTTTGCAGCTACTTCTAGATACGCTAGTGACAAGGATAATTATGGCGGTAAATTAATTTCAGACAATGTATTCTATCCTGATCAACAGTCTGAAATTCAATATTTTCAATCCTTAACTTATAATAATTCACCAATAACTACAACTGCGCAAACCATTATTAAAGAAATTGCTCAGTTAATGACGGAAGAAATTGTAAACAATGTTTTAGTGTGTGAGAATAATTTACCGATTGGTATTGTCACCGATCGAGATATGCGTTCTAAGGTGGCGACCGGAAGGTATTTAATCACTGATACAATTGACAAAATAATGGACTCTCCTGTTATCACAGTGGTGGAGAACGTTTCATTGGCCGAAGCGCAATTATTAATGTTAAAACATAATGTAACCCATCTTTGCGTTACTTTAGATGGAACTACACAGTCTGTAGTAAAAGGAATCATCTCTGAACACGATTTAATTATTGCACAAGCTAGTAATCCGGGTGTAATGATTAAAGAAATCAAGCGCGCTCTTGCTTCCAAAGATTTAAAACAAATTAGAGAACGACTTACAGATTTGGTTCAAAATGCGATTTATAAAAATATTCCACTTTATCATGTAGCCAATATTGCCAGCGAAATCAATTTGGCCATTATAAAAAGAAGTGTAGAGCTCTCTATTTTAGATTTGGGCTCCCCTCCTGCTCGTTTTGTTTGGTTAAGTCTTGGAAGCCAGGGTAGAAAAGAACAATTATTGTATACTGATCAAGATAGTATGTTGGTTTTTGAAGATGTCCCAGCTGAAAAATATCGTGATGTAAAAGATTTTTTTATCAAATTAGCCAAAAGAACTACCGCTACCTTAGAAAAAGTTGGTTATTCAATGTGTCCTCAAAATCATATGGCGAGTAATTTACAATGGTGTAAATCATTGTCAGATTGGATCAAACAATACAATAGTTGGATGAATACTCCTGGTGAAAACAGTAGTGATATGAGTAGTATTTTCTTTGACTATGAATTGGTTTTTGGTGATGACAAATTGGAAGAAGCTGTTGGCAATGTAGTATTACAAAACGCGAAGAACAATACGTTGTTTTTTGACTTTTTAGGAAATGATGTTCTTAGAAATAATGCACCCTTGACATTCTTCAAAAAATTCATTACCGAAGAAGATTCCTTGAATAGAAATAAATTCGACATAAAAACTCGTGCTTTGTTACCATTAATAGATGGCGCTCGTTTATTTGCATTACATTACAACTTAAAGGGAATAAACAACACCTACTTAAGATTTAAGCAGTTGGCTATTGTAGATCCTAAAAATGAAGAAATATATTTAAATTGTGCCGATGCTTTTATTACCTTGTCTAAATTTAGAACAATCGAAGGTTTAAAAAATGATGATTCCGGGCAATACATTCCAATCGCTGATATCTCTAAGTTAGATAAAGACAAGTTAAAAGCGGCATTAGCCCCAATGAAAGAATTAGAAGAATTAATAAAAGGAAAATTCAAACTCACACAATTTTCATAATATGCTAGATTGGCTTAAAAACATAAACAAAGATTATCCTGATTTTTGGAAAAACTACCTATCAAAGTTTGATTCTAAATCGAGCGATGTTATTGTTTTTTCAACTGAAACTTCCGGAATGAATCCAAGTAAAGATGTCATCTTATCCATTGGTTCTTTTGGCATAGAAGACAATAGTATTTCTATCGGGAAAAGTTTTGAAGCGGTGTTGTTACAATACAAATATTTTCACGATAACGGACTTTCCAATGAATTTATTGTGGATAGCAAGATGAAAAAATTGGTTGAATTAGACGCTATTCAAATGTTTGTTGATTTTATTGGAAATGCAATATTGATAGGACATCACATTGATTTTGATGTAGAAATGATCAATGCTGCTTTAGAAAAATTAGGTTGCGGAAGATTAAAAAACCAAGCTCTAGATGTTGATGTGATGTACAGAAAAATTAATGATATTACTGATCGACAATTTTCACTTGACGAACTATGTACCCTCTATAAAATTCCAAAAAGCGATAGAAATTCTTCTTCAGAAGATGCCTATCGTATCGCTTTGTTATTTTTAAAACTAAAAAATAAATTGGATTTTAATTTTTAACCTAGATTCAAATTGCTAAAGTAATCCCGTTCCAAAATCGCCCATGATGCGTAATTGAAACGGGATTTTTTTTGTGTGTAACGGAATCAATCAAAAATGGAATTCCATTTTCCTTCAAGATGGGTTGTTCAGATGAAAGCACTTGTATTTTTGAAAAAAAGAGCCTTTCGCTCACTGCAACAGTATAAACACTACTTTCGGTTATTTCGGTTTGCGTAAAATAGGTTTGATGATTAATGCTTATTGTACCTTCAAATTCATTGATTAAATTACATTCTAATCGAAGAGGAATAAACGCTCTGATTTGTGTACTTCTATTGAAAATTTTATAAGCAGCTTCTTTTCTAGTCCATAAATTCCAAACTAAGAGTTCTGGGTTTTCACCATCAAGAATAAACTTTTGTTCTTTTATTGTGAAAATTTTATCCAAAAAACCTTTGCGTTGCCAATTACTCTGACAACGTGCTACGTCCAAGTCCACAATATCGTTCCCAATCATAACGTTGCCTATTCCGTTAGTTTTGAATCAATAATTTCAAGAGCCACTTTCACATTAATCATTCTTTCCATTGATTCGTTATCAATCACTATTTGATATTTCTCTTCAATATCCAAAATAATGTCCACTAAATTAGCTGAATTGATTTGTAAATCCTTGATAAAATCTGTCTCTTCTGTTAATGAATCGAAAGCTTCTTGGTTTTGAATATAAGGCTTAATAATTTGCTTAAGCTCTTCAATTCTTGGGTTTTGATTAGTATCCATATATCGTTAATTAGTAGTGTTAAATTGAATTCCATTTTTTAAAAATTATGCAGGCATTTACATCTCCAAATCCAAAACTTGCTTTAGCAATATACTGCATTTTTTTATGTAGTAACTGTTGTGGGATTTGTGAAGCAGCAATCCAATCTAAAATATCAGGATTTAAGTCTTCGCAATTGGTATTTGGAAAAATAAAATCATGATGCAATTCCAAAACACTTGCTATACACTCAATGCTCCCAGCTGCCGATAAGCAATGGCCTACCATAGATTTCAATGAATTGATATATGGAAAATCTTTCCCTTTTAAATTCAGCGCTTGGCACCAGTTTTCAATTTCAAAAGCATCTTTGGCAGTAGCAGTCAAATGTCCGTTAATAGCATCTACATCAGAAGCAGTAATCCCAGCATTAAGAAGAGCATCTGTAATGCATTTTTGCACGGCAATTCCATTAGGAGCCGTCATTGAACCATGTCCTCTTTGTCCGCCTGAATTGCAATTGCCACCCAAAATTTCGCCATAAATTGTGGCTCCACGTTCTAAGGCTGTTTCTAAATCTTCAATAACCAATGCTCCTGCTCCACTACTAGGCACAAAACCCGAAGCCGATTCCGACATAGGTCTTGAGCCTTGTTCAGGGTTTTGATTGTGTTTAAAAGTACAGACTTTCATTGCATCAAAACCTCCCCAAATATAAGGACCAGAATCGCTGGTGCTCCCAACAAGCATTCTCTTAGCCAAACCAGATTGAATGCGTTCGTAGCCCATCAAAATGCTTTCTGCACCAGTAGTGCAAGCCGAAGAGTTGGTACTAACTTGATTACCTAATCCTAATTTTCCACCTAGATAAGCACTTACACCGCTGTTCATGGTTTGTGCCACGGCAGTACTTCCCAACCGACGGGTTTGCAAATCGTCAATCTTATAAATACTCTCCCTAAATTTATCAATTCCGGATGTTCCGGTGCCAAATATTGTTCCGCTGTCCCAGTCCGGAATATCGTTCATTTCGATCGTCAAGCCTGCATTTTTCCACGCTTCCATTCCAGCGATAACGCCATATAAAATACCAGAGGCATTAAAATTTCTAAGTTCCAGAGGCGAGAAATAATGTAGAGCAAGTTCATCAGGAATAGTTGGTTTCCCAGAAATTTGACATGAAAAATCAAGGCGTTCTAATTCAGGATCATGTTGTATTCCTGAAAAACCATTTTTTATGGCTTCAGTAAAATTGGGTACTCCTACTCCATTGGGAGCTACCACTCCTAAACCTGTAATCACTACTCTTTTTCTCATTTTAGCTTTAGCATTAAAAATTATAAAAGCTCAAATACTATTTCATTATACCCGCAATAAAACCTTTGCAAACGGTTTCATTTTTTTGATTTTCCATCCATACTTTGCACTTTAATTTGCCAAAACGAAAATACACTTTTTCTGAAAAAACGGTTACTGTTTCGTTTGGATAGACAGGTTTTAAAAAATCAATTTCACTTGATGTTAAAGCGATTACACTATCTTTTGCAAAGTTATCATTTAGAACAAATATTCCCAAGCAAACGACCCCAATTTGTGCCATTGTTTCTGTCAAAATCACTCCAGGCGTTACCGGATTATCTACAAAATGGCCTTTGTAAAACGCTAAGTTTTCATGATAATGATAGGTACCTATTACACCATTCTCATCTATTTTCTCAATAGCATCAACAAACAAAAAAGGCTCCGCATAAGGTAATCTCGCTATGATTTCTTCTTTCTTCATCTTTTAAAATTGTAACAAAACACGTTGTGCGGAAAAACCAGGTCCAAAACTCAACATCAATCCTCTTGCTCCTTTGGCTGGTTTTTTATTCATAATTTCTTCCAAAACATAAAGTACTGTTGCGCTTGACATGTTTCCGTATAAACGCAAAACAGCCTTGGTCTCTTCAATATCTTTTCCTAAACCTTCGAAAAGCGTTTCCACCGTTTGAATGATTTTTTTTCCGCCGGGATGAAAAATCAAATAATCCATATCTGAAATAGACAACTGATATTGCGCTAAAAATGGATGAATAATCGCGGGGAAATGACTCGCAATGGTTTCCGGAACCGCACTATCAAGTACCATTTGCAAACCTGAATTGGTCAATTCAAATCCCATCATATCAATAGCATCATAAAAATGATACATTTCCTCGCCAATGATTTCTGGACCTTCATCTAAATCATTGGAAGAAAGCAATACGCAAGCGGCTCCGTCTCCAAAAATTGCGGCGCTCACAATATTCGCCATCGAATAATCATCCAATTGAAAAGTAGCAGTTGGACTTTCGACAGCAATAACAGCGGCTCTTTTTCCAGGATTGGCTTTCAGAAAATTTTTGGCGTAAATAATACCCGATATTCCAGCGGCACACCCCATTTCGGTTACAGGCAAGCGAACCACATCTTGACGCAATTTCAAACTATTAATTAAGTAAGCGTCAAGTGATGGAATCATAATTCCTGTACAACTTACAGTAATTATGTAATCAATGTCTGTTGCTTTCCATTCGGCTTGAAGCAATGCTTTTTGCAATACTTTCTCTCCTAATGTGATGACTTCACGGACATAAATGGCATTTCTTTCTGCGAAAGAAGTCTTTGTAAACACCTCGACGGGATCCATGATAGAATAGCGTTTATCAACAGCCGCCCCTTCGAATATTTTTTTGACTTTTCTAATAAATCGCTCGTCTTGCCCTTCGAGCCAAGCATCCAAAAAAGGAATAATTTCTTCGGTAGCCTTTGAATAGTTAGGCAATTGTTTGGCTACGGTACAAATTTTTACACTCATAATTTTGAAATTATCCATTGGTATCTAAATGCCCATCTCCAACGAATGGACCACTTATTAAAATTCATTTGATTTGAAAAACGAGTCAATTCTTCTTTGGTAAAACCTCTTAAGATAGAGATCAATCCGTCCTCACGTGACATCGTATTGAGACGAAAAACAAAACACAAAAGCTGGAATAATCGATACGCTAAGCCGCTTCGCTGCAAATCATTAATGACTATTCCCAATCGTGAATTTCTATAAAACAATGGCAGCAAGTATTCTATTTCCTCGGTTTTAAAATGATGTAAAGTCAAGGTGCACAGAAATAAATCTGCTTTTACTTCTTTAAATGAAGCATCAAATATATCCTCACAGCGAAATGAAATATTTTCGTAATCAGCAGACAATTGTTGAGCATGATTCACTGTGAATCCATTAGCATCAATCCCTATCAATTCGAACACTAAACCCTTATTTTTTGCATATTGAGCTAAGGTACGCAACATGTCTCCATTTCCGCACCCAATATCTACAATTGTGATTGTTTCATCACTAGAAACGTTGTCTAATAACTGTGCTACTCCATCGAGCGTAATTTTGTTACCGCCTAAAAGTTGATTGATGGAAGCAATTTTATCCAAAGCCTCTCTAAGTTCTTCTCCTTCAAGAGAAAAATCATCCATGATTTCTGTGGAAGTGGTTCTGTATTTTGTGGGGACTCTAAAATTCATTTACGAAATGGGTGTACCATGAGTACGTTTGATAATTTGTTTGATAATAAAAGGAAAATGAACAGCTACTTGAAGAACGATTAATGTTAGCATCGGTTGTTCTAAAATTGCGTTTAAGCTTCTTCCCATGCGTAATCGTGCTTTGAAATTAGTATTCCAAGTTGCAGTATACTTACTTTCTAACACCTCTCTACTGCATTTATTTCTAAGAAAATCAATACTCAATTCAGAAGCTATTTTGGCACTATGAATCGCCATGGCCATCCCGTTACCGCACAAAGGATGAATGAGTCCGGCCGTGTCGCCTATCATCAATAAATGTGCTGAAATGGGCTCTTTTTTTTCAAATGAAATCTGACTTATCGTTAATGGTTTGTCAAAAACAGGAATCGAGGTTTCTAGAATTTTTTTGAGTTTTTGATTTTTAAAGAGTACCTCTTTTTGAAAATCGGCTATGTTTTTATACCGCTTAAAATCTTTATAATTGGTGATATAACATATATTGATTTGGTTATTCTCTATTTTGGAAACTCCACAATAGCCGCCTTTAAAATGATATAAGCCCACCACATCATCTGAAAAAACACCTTGGTAATGATTTTTGACTGCTAACCAAGGGGATTGTTTTTGAATGAACGATCTGTGGAAGTAATGATCTAAATTGGCTCTTTTGCCAAAGGCACCTAAAACAATTTTGGCTACATATTTTTCTTGATTTTGCGTAATGATGCTGAACTGATCCTCTTCAAAAACACAAGTTTCTACGGTATCTTTTATGATGTTGCATCCACTCTCAATCGCTTTTTGATACAACATGTGATCTAAAGTGTAGCGACTTATGCCAAAACCACCTAAAGGCAATTCTTGGTGCAAGCTCGCTCCGTATAGTGTAGCAAATTCCAAATGAGTAATCGAAGTTGGATGCGCATTTTGAATAGGAATTCCCAAATATTCTAGATAAGGCTTGACTTCATTAGAAATATATTCACCACAAACTTTATGTTTGGGATAGTCGTTTTTTTCAATAACAACAACAACAATTCCCTTTTGGGATAAGTGAATTCCAGCAGTCAATCCTGCTAAACCTCCCCCAATTATTACAACTTCTGTGTTAACCATATGGGTAAATTTAATCAAATGTTTTGTAATGAAGTAGCCTATGAGCTTATATAAATAAAAAAACTGCTTTATCTTTTGAATAAAGCAGTTAATGGATTTATTTGATGTACTAATTACAATCGATTATTCTTGATTTCATCCACAATTTCTGGATTAAGTAAGGTCGTAGTGTCTCCAAAATTAGAGAAATCGCCTTCAGCAATCTTACGTAAGATACGACGCATGATTTTTCCTGAACGTGTTTTTGGTAAGCCTGTAACGAACTGGATTTTGTCTAATTTCGCAATTGGACCAATATGATCGGTAATGATTTGATTAATTTCTTTGATCAAATTATCTCTATCTCTAGATTCACCAGATTCTTTCAAAATAACATAACCGTACAAGGCATTTCCTTTGATATCGTGAGGGAATCCCACAATAGCTGATTCTGCAACCGCTGGATGTTCGTTGATGGCATCTTCAATTGGTGCAGTGCCTAAATTATGACCAGAAACAATCACCACATCATCTACACGACCTGTGATTCTGTAATACCCTACTTCATCACGTAAGGCGCCGTCTCCAGTAAAATACTTACCTGGGAACGATGAAAAATAGGTATCAATATAACGTTGGTGATCTCCCCAAATCGTTCTTGCTATACCAGGCCAAGGGAACTTAATACACAAACTTCCAACAACTTGATTGCCTTCGATTTCGTTGCGCTTGTCATCCATTAAAACAGGTTGAATTCCTGGTAAAGGCAAAGTAGCATAGGTTGGCTTGGTTGGCGTTACAAAAGAAATAGGCGCAATCATGATTCCCCCCGTTTCAGTTTGCCACCACGTATCCACAATTGGACAACGTTTGTCGCCAACGTGATCATTAAACCAGTGCCAAGCCTCTTCATTGATAGGCTCTCCAACAGAACCAATAACTTTTAAAGATTTCAAAGGGAAACGTTGCACATATTCTAAACTCTCTTTGGCTAAAGAACGAATAGCCGTTGGTGCGGTATAGAATTGCGTAATTTTATGTTTTTCGATAGTTTCCCAAAAACGACTAAAATCTGGATATGAAGGGATTCCTTCAAAAATAACTGTAGTTCCACCGTTTAACAAGGGTCCGTATAGCGTATAAGAATGTCCTGTAATCCAACCAATATCTGCCGTACACCAGAAAATATCATTTTCTTCATGATTGAAAACATTTTTGAAAGTATATGAAGTATACACCATATAACCTGCTGTAGTATGCACCATTCCTTTTGGTTTTCCTGTAGAACCCGAAGTATAAAGAATGAATAATGGATTTTCAGCATCCATGATTTCAGCTATATTATTATCTGATGCTTGATCTAAAAGAGGTTGCAACCATTGGTCTCTTCCTGGTTTCATGGTAATCGATGTCTCCGTTCTTTTAGCAACCAACACTGATTTTACCGAAGGACAAGTTTCTAAGGCTTCGTCAATAATACCTTTTAAGTCGATGGTTTTATTTCCTCTATAGCCTCCATCCGAAGTGATAACCATTTTGCATTCACTATCATTAATTCTTGACGCTACAGCCGAAGAAGAAAAACCTGCAAAAATTACAGAGTGTATTGCTCCAATTCTAGCACAAGCTAAAATAGAAACTGCTAATTCTGGAATCATTGGTAAATAAATACAAACGCGATCTCCTTTTGTGATTCCTTGTTCTCTTAAGACATTAGCCATTTTGCTAACTCTTTGATACAAATCGTTGTAAGTAATATGTTGTGCAGGTTCATCTGGATTGTTAGGTTCAAAAATGATGGCATTTTTTTCACCTCGTTTCGCTAAATGTCTATCGATACAGTTTTTAGTAATATTAACTTTAGCTTCGGTAAACCATTTCACTTCAGCGTTAGCCATATTAAAATCAACCACTTTGTCCCAATATTGATACCAAGTAAAATTTTCTTCGGCAATTTTGCCCCAAAATTTTCTAGGTTCTCTAACCGATTTATTATAATGTTTAAAATATTGTTCTAAATTTTCGATTTTAAAATAACTCATCTTTTTAATTTTTTACGAAGGTATTAATTCTAAATTTTATATGTTGATTTAATGAAAATCAAATATACTAATTCCTAAATTGATGCATACATCTTACGAAACAATATTTTAAGTATTTTCTACTATTTTTAAACAAAAAAAGCACACTATTTAAAGTATGCCCTTTTAGAATAACAATTTAACTACAATTTATAACAATTCATTATTATTCGGATTACATTCACTTAACTCCCCAACGAAGTTAAGTGAATCTGAGAATATCAAATCGTTTAGCCCAATTTTAAAATTTAATAACTAATTCAAACTAAAACCATGAGAGTATCGATAAGATAGTTTTTCAGCACACGCTCCCTGTGTGGTAATTCCATTTATTAACCTATTTTTTTCATAGCTGTCATCGATTCACGCAACCAAGCCCCCACTTCTTCAATTGGATGTTGACGAATGGTATTATTAACGGCGATCAATACTGCATTATCTACTCCATTTGATGTTGAAAAAGGTTTTCCAATCACATTGGTATCAATAGCTTGCATAAAATCTACCAACAAAGGTTTGCATGCATGATCAAACAAATAACAACCATATTCAGCTGTATCCGAAATGATTCGGTTCATTTCATATAATTTCTTTCTAGCTACAGTATTGGCAATCAAAGGCAATTCGTGCAATGATTCATAATAAGCAGATTCTTCGATAATTCCAGATTCTGTCATGGTTTCAAAAGCTAATTCTACACCTGCTTTTACCATCGCAATCATCAAAACACCATTGTCGAAGTATTCTTGTTCAGATATAGGTGCCTCTGTAGGTGCAGTTTTTTCAAAATTAGTTTCTGCTGTAGCAGCTCTCCATGACAATAAATTGATATCGTCATTTGCCCAATCAATCATCATGTTTTTAGAGAATTCACCAGAAATAATATCATCCATGTGCTTTTGAAATAATGGACGCATGATGTCTTTTAGTTCATCGGCCAATTCGTAAGCTTCTATTTTTGAAGGATTATTCAAACGATCCATCATGTTGGTAATTCCGCCATGTTTTAAAGCTTCAGTAATGGTTTCCCATCCGAATTGAATTAATTTTGAAGCGTAGCCAGGCTCGATTCCTTTTTCGACCATTTTGTCAAAACACAAAATAGAACCTGTTTGTAGCATTCCACACAAAATGGTTTGCTCTCCCATCAAATCCGATTTTACTTCGGCAACAAAAGAAGATTTCAATACACCAGCTCTGTGACCACCTGTAGCCACTGCATACGCTTTTGCTTGCTCTAATCCTAATCCATTTGGATCGTTTTCTGGGTGAACAGCAATTAAGGTAGGAACTCCAAAACCTCTTTTGTACTCTTCACGAACCTCAGATCCTGGGCATTTTGGAGCACACATAATTACAGTAATATCTTTACGAATTTGCATGCCTTCTTCAACGATGTTAAAACCGTGAGAGTAAGCTAAAATAGCTCCTTCTTTCATCAAGGGCATAATAGCACTTACTACAGCAGTATGTTGTTTATCTGGCGTTAAATTACAAACTAAATCTGCACTTGGAATCAATTCTTCATAGGTTCCAACTTTAAAACCATTATCTGCAGCATTCATATAAGAAGCTCTTTTTTGAGCAATTGCCTCTGAACGTAAAGCATAAGAAATATCTAAACCAGAATCTCTCATGTTTAAACCTTGGTTTAAACCTTGAGCTCCACAACCTACAATGACTACTTTTTTTCCTGCCAAAGCTGTTATTCCATTTGCAAATTCTGATTGGTCCATGAATTCGCAAACGCCTAATTGTTCTAATTGTAATCTAAGTGGTAATGAATTGAAATAATTTGCCATTTTTTTAATATTTAATGAATGTAAAATTTTATAATTAATAGTTTTATTTGGTTTTGTTTTGAAATTCTAGTTATGGAAATTTCGAAAGCTATTGCTTTATAAATTCTCTAAAATTGCCGATATTTCCATTTTGGTTTTAGATACAGAAATACGTCCTGAACGCACAAATTGCATGATTCCGAAAGGCTTTAACTTTGCATACAACTCCTCTATTTCAGAGCGCTTTCCTGATTTTGAAATCACAAAAAAGTCTCTCGAAACGGTAACAATTTGTGAATTGCTTTCTTTGATTATATTTTGAATTTGTCGCTCATCAAAAAGTAAACTGGATTCGATTTTGAAAATAGCGCTTTCCAAGAAAATTGTCTCTTCATCGATGTGGTAAAAAGCCTTAATTACTTCAATCTGTTTTTCGATTTGACCTACGATGTTTTGTACCCATTTTTCGGTTGTATTGACTACAATTACAAATCGAGAAACGTTTTCTATTTCCGATTCGGATACATTTAAACTCAAGATATTTATGTGACGTTTCAGGAATATTCCAGAGATTCTGTTCAATAAGCCTACGTTGTTTTCTGAATACACAGAAATTGTGAATGTTTTATTTTCCATAACTTTTAACTTAATCTGATATCAGAAACTGAGGCTCCTGTTGGAATCATTGGAAATACATTGTTTTCTTTTTCTACCATTACTTCTAAGAAATACGCTTCTTTTGAAGCTAACATTTCAGCAACAGCAGCATCTAAATCCTCTCTTTTTGTGACCTTTTTGGCTTTGATGTAATACCCTTCGGCAATCGCAATAAAATTAGGATTTATCATCTCCGTGGACGCATAGCGTTTGTCAAAAAACAACTGTTGCCATTGTCTTACCATTCCTAAAAATTCGTTATTCAACACCACAATTTTTACTGGAACTCTAGTTTGAAAAATAGTTCCTAATTCCTGAATTGTCATTTGAAATCCACCATCGCCAATGATTGCTACTACTTCACGATCGGGTTGTCCCATTTTGGCTCCGATAGCTGCAGGCAAAGCAAATCCCATAGTTCCCAATCCTCCAGAAGTAATGTTACTTTTTGATTGATTGAATTTAGAATAGCGGCAGGTAAACATTTGGTGTTGACCTACATCGGAAACCATAATAGCATCACCATTGGAATGTTTGTTTATCATTTCGATGGTTTCACCCATTGAGATTCCTTCGCCCTTTGGATTTAATTCGTCGTTGATAACTCTCTCTAATTCAATTTTATATTTTTCTTTGAATTCGTTATGCCAAGCTTCATGCGTTCTAGTTTCTACCAAAGGTAAAAGTGCTGCCAATGATTCTTTTACATCACCCAAAACAGCGACATCAGTTTTTACATTTTTATCTACTTCAGCTGGATCTATTTCAAAATGAATTACTTTGGCTTGTTTAGCATAAGTCGCTAAATTACCCGTTACTCGATCGTCAAATCGCATACCTATGGCGATTAAAACATCGCATTCATTAGTTAATACATTTGGTCCATAATTACCATGCATCCCAAGCATACCTACATTTAAAGGATGATCGGTGGGTAGCGCAGAAAGACCTAATATCGTCCAAGCAGCTGGTATTCCTGTTTTTTCAATTACTTCTTTTAACAATTGCTCGGCTTGTCCTAAAATCACACCTTGACCAAAAATGATATAAGGTTTTTTAGCACCGTTAATCAATGCAGCTGCTTCCGCAACTTTTTGGTGATCTAAAACAGGCTTTGGAAAGTAACTGCGAACTCCTTTACATTTTGCATAACTAAAATCAAGTTCATCAAACTGAGCGTTTTTGGTAATATCCACCAAAACTGGCCCTGGACGTCCTGAACGAGCGATGTAGAAAGCTTTAGCAATGATTTCTGGGATTTCCGAAGCTTCTGTAACTTGGTAATTCCATTTGGTTACAGGAGTTGAAATTCCGATAATATCCGTTTCTTGAAAAGCATCAGAACCCAATAAATGTTTTCCAACCTGTCCTGTAATACAAACCATTGGAGTTGAATCGATTTGAGCATCTGCAATACCAGTTACTAAATTAGTGGCTCCTGGTCCAGAAGTAGCAATGGCTACTCCTACTTTTCCGGTGGCTCTAGCATATCCTTGTGCGGCATGAGTTGCTCCTTGTTCATGTCGTACCAAAACATGGTGCAATTGGTCTTGAAATTTATATAGTTCATCATAAACAGGCATTATGGCTCCACCTGGGTATCCATAAACAATATCAACCCCTTCTTCAAGTAGACATCGTATGATCGCTTCCGCACCTGTAATTTTAGTTGTAGTCATTAGTTCAATGTATTATGAAATCAATCGATCTCATTGCATATTATTATTTATCGGTTACACATCCAGTAGATGCACTTGATACTGATCTTGCGTATTTTAATAAAACACCTTGGGTGACTTTTAAAGGAGGTTGCACCCATTCTGATTGACGTTGTGCAAACTCTTGGTCAGAAATTTTCAAATTAATTGTGTTGTTTACAGCATCAATAGTAATTACATCGCCATCTTTAATTAAAGCAATTCCTCCTCCATTATAGGCTTCTGGTGTGATATGTCCTACCACAAATCCATGAGAACCGCCAGAAAATCTTCCGTCAGTAATTAATGCTACTGATTTGCCTAATCCTGCGCCCATTATAGCCGATGTTGGTTTTAGCATTTCGGGCATCCCCGGCCCTCCTTTTGGACCACAATATCTAATCACAACGACATTTCCTGGTTTTACTTTTCCTTCTTTTATACCTGGTATTACTTCAAATTCACTTTCAAATACTACTGCAGTTCCCTCAAAAAACTCTCCTTCGTTACCACTAATTTTTGCCACACAACCTTCTGTAGCTAAATTTCCATACAAAATTTGAATGTTTCCACTTGGCTTCAACGCTTTTTGTATTTCATGAATTACATCTTGACCATCGCTCAAATCTGGCACATTTGCCAAATTTTCTGCAACAGTTTTTCCTGTTACTGTCAAGCAATCTCCATGCAACAATCCTTCTTTCAAAAGGTATTTCATTACCGCTGGCACACCACCAACTGCATGTAAATCCTCCATCATGTATTTTCCGCTTGGTTTCAAATCTCCTAAAATTGGCGTTTTGTCACTAATTCGTTGAAAATCATCCAATGTTATTTCGATGCCTACGGAATGCGCCATAGCAATAATATGCATAACCGCATTGGTGGAACCAGCCAAAATCGCAATTATAGTAATAGCATTTTCAAATGCTTTCCGCGTCATAATATCCCTTGGTTTGATATCCTTTTCAAGTAATATTCGGATGGCCTTACCGGCATCAAGACATTCTTGCTGTTTTTCGGGACTTAAGGCAGGATTAGAAGAACTAAAGGGTAAACTCATCCCTAATGCCTCAATGGCTGATGACATTGTATTGGCGGTATACATTCCACCACAAGCCCCTGCACCAGGACAGGAATTTTTAATTACACCTTTAAAATCCTCATTTGAAATGGTATTATTGAATTTTTTACCTAAAGCTTCAAATGCGGATACGATATTTAGTGTTTCACCTTTCCATTTTCCTGAATGTATCGTTCCGCCATACACCATAATCGATGGACGATTCACACGACCCATAGCAATAACAGAGCCCGGCATATTTTTATCACAACCTACAACAGCAATCATCGAATCGTACCATTGTGCCCCCATTACTGTTTCTATGGAATCAGCAATAACATCACGAGATACCAATGAAAAACGCATTCCGTCTGTACCATTTGACATACCATCACTAACCCCAACAGTATTAAAAATTAGCCCAACTAAATCCGCTGACCAAACACTTTTTTTAATCTCTTTTGCCAAGTCATTCAAATGCATGTTGCATGTATTTCCTTCATAACCCATACTTACGATTCCAACTTGAGCTTTGTTTAAATCTTCATCAGTAAGACCTATTCCGTAAAACATGGCTTGTGCAGCTGGTTGTGTTTCGTCTTGTGTAATTGTTTTGCTGTATTTATTTAATTCCATTAGTATGTATTGTGTATTTAAAATTTTCGTAAAAAAAAACCTCCCAAATTATTTGGAAGGTTTACAATGAATATGTTGTTACATATATCTATACCATTCCTCTTGCCTGCGTAATAATTACGATGACATTAATAATAGAGGTAATAATGATGATATGCTTTTGCATTGTTTTTTTGATTAAAGTCCAAAGCTAATAAAAGTTTGGAAAAAAACAATGAATCACTCTATTTTTAATGTTTCGTTTTTTAATGCTAAACTATAGTTGATCGACCAATTTGTACAAAATCTTTTTTGAAGTACAAATCTTCTGCATCCATAATGTGATTAGCGATAAAATCCCCGACTTCATTTGTTCCAAATCGAGAATCTACCTTTAAATCTACCGTGACGACTTGATTGCTTATGGCAGCTTCTACCGCAGCGATTACTTTTTTAGCTTCTTCAAACAATCCAAAATGTTCCAATAACATTGCTACAGACAAAATCGAAGCGATTGGATTAGCAATATTTTTATCTTTAGCTTCGGTATAACAACCATGAATAGGTTCAAACAATGAATGATAATCTCCAATTGAAGCAGATGCCATTAACCCGATTGAACCCGAGATAACGCTTGCTTCATCCGATAGAATATCACCAAACAAGTTATCAGTTAATAAAACATCAAACTGTCTTGGATTCAAAATGATTTGCATGGCTGCATTGTCTACATACAAGAAATTCAATTCAACTTCAGGATACTCCAAAGCAATTTCTGTAACTACTCTTCTCCAAAGACGTGAGGTTTCTAATACATTGGCTTTGTCTACTAATGTTACTTTCTTGCGTCTAGCTTGAGCAGCTTTGAAAGCCAAATGTGTGATTTTTGCAATTTCAGATTCATTATATTCACACAAATCCGAAGCATACGTTTCGGTTTCGTTGGTTGTTTTTTTACCAAAATATAAGCCACCATTCAATTCTCTGTACACTACAAAATCAGTTCCATCTAAAACTTCTTTCTTTATCGGAGAAGAACTCATTAAATGAGGATAAGCTTTTATTGGACGAATATTGGCATACAAGCCTAATTCTTTTCTTAATTTCAATAATCCTTGTTCTGGACGAACTTTTGCTGTAGGGTTATTATCATAAATAGGATCTCCGATTGCACCAAACAGAATACAATCTGTGTTTCTACACAAATTCAAAGTTTGATCTGGAAGTGGCTTCCCTGTTTTTTCGATGGCTATTGCACCAATATAAGCGTCTTCAAAAACAAATTCGTGATTGTAAACCACACCAATAGCGTTCAAAGCTTTTTTAGCTTGCATTGTTACCTCTGGACCTATTCCATCTCCTGAAAGTACTGCTATTTTTAAATTCATAATCTTTTGGTCTTAATAGTCTTGGTTTAGTTTCTTGCTAACTCGCTTTCTATTTTGCAAGCAGCTATAATTTGATGAATATCGGTATCAACTACTTCTTTTTTAATATCTGCGAATTTTAAAAATTCTTGATAAACAATATCCAATTGTACTTTGGTTAGTTCATAACCTACTTTTTTTGCACGGTATGCCAAAGCAGCGCGGCCACTTCTTGCTGTCAAAATAATGGATGATTCATTGACGCCAACGTCTAAGGGATCCATAATTTCATAAGTAGCTCTGTTTTTAATCACTCCATCTTGGTGAATTCCTGAACTATGAGCAAAAGCATTGGCACCCACTATTGCTTTATTGGGTTGCACAATCATTCCCATACTTTCAGAAACCAAACGACTCATTTCATTCAATTGTCGTGTATTAATGTTGGTATCCAAGTTCAAATAAGGGTGTTGCTTAAAAATCATTACCACTTCCTCAAGTGCCGTGTTTCCTGCGCGTTCCCCAATACCGTTGATAGTACATTCTATTTGTCTTGCTCCGTTTATAGCTCCAGAAATTGAATTGGCTGTAGCCATTCCTAAATCGTTGTGACAATGACAAGAAAGAATTACATTTTCAATACCTTTTACATTTTCTTTCAAGTATTTTATTTTGGCACCGTATTCTTCTGGTAAGCAATAACCAGTTGTATCTGGTATATTTAAAACTGTTGCACCCGATTTGATGACTTCCTCACAGACTCGTGCCAAAAATTCATTGTCGGTACGACCAGCATCTTCTGCATAAAACTCCACATCTTCAACATATGATTTTGCGTGGGCAACGGCAGCTTTTGCTCTTTCGATTACATCTTCTCTTGTCGTATTCAATTTGTGCATTACGTGCGAATCTGAGGTACCAATTCCTGTATGAATTCTAGGTTTTTTGGCATATCTTAAAGCATCAGCAGCAACATCTATATCATTTTTTACGGCTCTGGTTAAACCACAAACCGTTGCATTTTTTACAATTTTGCTAATTTCAGAAACAGATAAAAAATCACCTGGACTAGAAACCGGAAAACCAGCTTCTATTATATCAACTCCCATTTCGTCTAAACGATTTGCAATCACTAGCTTTTGTTTGGTATCTAGCTTGCATCCAGGAACTTGCTCTCCATCTCTTAGTGTGGTGTCAAAAATTTGAACTTTCTCTCTATTCATTTTAATTTATTTAATGTAATTTCACATCTCTAAACAAAAATAGATTTCGTTACACAAGCACAAAAACCAATATATTCAAATATACTCTTTATAAAAGCAGTTAATTGTTTTTAATTAATTGATTTTAAATAGTTTAATATACATTATTTTACAATGGCTAACCATCAAAAAGATTTTTTATTTGTATTGATTAAGTCTCTTTCTAAGTCTGAAAAACGTCAATTTAAAATTTTTGCCAGTCGATTGGAGACTAGTTCAAATACTAAATTCATAGAGCTTTTCAATATTTTGGACAAATCAGAAGTCTATGATGAAAAAATGATTTTAAAGAATGGATTAATCAAAAAAGTGCAATTATCCAATTTGAAATCGTATTTGTACAAGCAAATTCTCGTTAGCATTCGCTTAAATATTCCAAGTCAAAATATTCGCTATCAATTGCGTGAACAAATTGACTTCGCGGTGATTTTATACAATAAAGGACTGTATAAACAAAGTTTGAAAATTTTAGATAAAACCAAAGCCTTAGCCATTGAGAATGATGAAAAATATATGGCTTTTGAAATTGTAGAATTTGAAAAACTAATCGAGTCACAGTATATCACTAGAAGTATTCAAGGACGTGCTGATGAATTAGTAGTACAAGCCAAAGAGTTGAATTATCGTAATACCATTTCAAGTAAGCTATCCAATCTTTCGTTGCAGCTTTATGGCATTATGCTAAAAACGGGTTATGTAAAAAGTGATTCCGAATACAAATACATTGATGATTATTTCAAAAAACATATCTCCAAATTAGACGAAAGTAAATTTGGTTTCAGAGAAAAATATTGGTTTTATAATGCCAATTTATGGCGTAGTTTCTTGGTTCAGGACTTTTTGGCCAGTTATAAATATGCCTTTAAATGGGTGACCTTGTTTTATGACAATCCCAATATGATTTATTTGAATCCTGTGTTTTTCTTAAAAGGAAATAATTATCTTTTGGAGTCATTATACATGCTGAAGTATAAATCAAAGTTTAAGAAGTACTTGGTTTTATTGGAAGAAACCATCAAAGATGCTCGTTTTCCTATAAATGATAACATAGCTAGCTTGTCGTTTTTGTATTTGTATAATAACAAGCTCAATTATCATATTCTCGAAGGCTCATTTGTAGAAAGCGAATATTTGATTCCAGAGATTTTGAACAAACTAAAAATTCATAGCGACCATCTGGATGAGCACCATGAGATGTTGTTTTATTACAAGATAGCTTCAATCTATTTCGGAAACGAAAAATATGCGGAATGTATTAATTATCTTGAAAAAATAATCAACAACAAAAACTTATCGATGCGTGAGGATTTGATGTGTTTTTCTAGACTTTTATGCTTAATTGCTCATTATGAACTAGGCAAAGATTTTTACATCGAAAACCAAATCAAAAACACCTATAAATTTTTGATAAAAATGAATGATATGCACGAAGTGCAAAAAGAAATTATTCGTTTTATGAAAAACTTAAACTCAATTTATCCAAGTGATATCAAAAAGGAGTTTATAAAAATGAAGGAGCGATTCGTAGAACTCGACAAGAACACCTATGAAAAAAGGGCTTTCTTATACTTGGATATCATTTCTTGGCTTGAAAGCAAAATTGAAAACAGAAAAATTAGCGATATCATTAAAGAAAAAGCCAAAATAAATAATCGATAAACAAGAAAAAGGAGGTAAAATTAGTACCTCCTTTTTGTTTATAGTTCTTTTCTACCTCTCAGAATATCTTCAAACGTGCAGCATTTCACAATTTCTTGCTCCCCTTCTATCATCATTGGCAAATAAATCCATTCCACCTCCGAAAGGTCTTCTTTTAGATAAAAAGTGATGTCCTCCAAATTGAAAAACCACTCCGTATCATATTGCACTTTATGAATTGTAGCATCTTGAATTAGAAGTTTTTCTTTAAGTGGTTTCATATTTTCTCTCTCTTACAGTTGGTTTTCAAAATTAAATCAAACTACCTGAGTGCACAAATTTTTATGCTAATCGATTGGTAAAATATAACAAGGGTTCTTCTTGAAGCAATGATTTTGAATTTTGAAAAAAAGCTTGAATGTAATTTTGTTGATTATGAAGTTCAAAACCAATTTTATTTTCCCATACTTCATGAAAAATAAAAAGAGACTTGTCATTCTTGTCTTGGTGCAATTCATATTGAACACAAGCAGTTTCTGATTTGGACTGATTAACCATATCCAAAAGAATATGACGAAGCTCTTCAATATTCTCAGACTTACTTTTTAAAATTGCTATTAGATTTATTTTCATAATTAATTTAAAAATAGTTGTTCCAAATGGTTTTGATATTTTTCTAAGTCCTTTTCAACATTGGCATTTTTCTCAATATCGTGAAAATGCATGCTTTGTAATGGTTGTAATCCTACGAATGCATTCATTCTATGAAAACCAAATAACGGTCCTTCATCTACAGAATGTTGATTAAAAAACTCCCCCGGTAAAGTAAAAGCTTCTTTGGGTGCGTTCCATGAAGTGGTAACCATATATTGTTTTCCAATCAGCATACCACCTGTTCCATAGTTTATCGTTGGATTTTCGGCAGAGCGACCATCACTTTTGTAAATTCCATTAGCGTGACCTTCTGTAAAAACAACATCTATGTATTTTTTGAAACCATGAGGCAATTGAAACCACCATATTGGAGTATGGTAAATAATCACATCAGCCCAAACAAATTTTTCTACTTCTTCTTTAGGATTATACTCGTCATTAATATTGGTCGTTTTTACTTGAAAATTTGGATTGCTTTCGAAGAACTCCAAAGAGGTATTTGCAATAGTTTCATTGAATCGTCCACCTGAATGACCAAATTTTTGTCCACCATTGATTATAAATATTTTTTTCATGATATAAGTTGTATTTTTTGACTTTGCAAAGTTAGAACGCATTTAACTATTATAAAAACAATATAAATTATACCTTTGTATTATAATTATAATAGTTATGGTGAATTTTGAATGGTATCGAACCTTTAAAGCGATTTATAAAACAGGAACTTTGACTAGTGCGGCAGAGGTGCTATTCATATCTCAGCCTGGGGTAAGTTTACATTTAAGTGCTTTAGAAAATTATGTAGGATACAAATTATTTGACCGAAGTGGCAGAAAAATGATTCCTACGGAAAGAGGAAAAGTACTTTACAATTTTATAGTTGAAGCATTGAGTAAACTCGAAGAAGCAGAAAAAACGTTTCAGCGAAGCACCGAAAAAAACACACCAACCATAAGCGTAGGAATGTGTTTTGAAACCTTTCAGATTACTTTAGAACAATTTGTTTCAAGCTTACCTTTCAATATTATCATTCAATTTGGATTATATCCCGAGATGATAGAAAGTTTAGAAAAAGGAATCTTAGACCTTATCGTAACTCCTCAAATGGTAGCTAAAAACGGAGTTGATTATCAAGAGTTTTCTAAAGAAACCATTGTACTTATTGGTGGAAATTCGACTGACAGTGATGAATTTAATGCAATACTTAAAAATGAGAATTTGCTAGAAATCGAAACTTGGTTAAAACAGCAAAAATGGTATGGCACTACTGGCGATATGGAGCATCTTCGCAAATTTTGGCAATTAAATTTTAATAAGCATCCTGATTTTAGACCTAATTATATTGTACCAAATATCAATTCTATTGTACGTTGTTTAAGTTCAGGAGCTGGTTTAGCTGTAGTTCCTGATTTTCTTTGCAAAAACGAGATAGAAAACGGGGCTATTCAATTACTTTGGAAAGGGAATAATCCATTGATCAATAAACTCTATTTTGCTTCAAGAAAGAAAAACGAACATTCGGCTGAAATAAACTTAATTAAAGAAAAGTTCATGTCTTTATTAAAATAAAATGGTTGCTCATATTTAAAAATACAAGCAACCCTTTTGTTATTAATAAGCTATTAAATCCAGCAATTCTTTTTCGAATCTGCCTTTGGGTAAATATTGATCTTCCAATGCCTTAGTAAAAGGGATTGGCGAATCCAAACTGGCTACACGTTTTACTGGCGCATCCAAATACTCAAAACAATTTTCCATAATCAATGCGGACAAATCACTCGCAATTCCTCCGAAAAGACTGTCTTCTTGAACAATAATTGCCTTTCCTGTTTTCTTTACAGAAGCAAAAATAGTTTCAGTATCCAATGGCTGCAAGGTTCGTAAATCAATCAAATCTGCGCTAAGCTGTGGATTTTTAGCTAAGGTTTCAAATGCCCAATGAACGGTAGCTCCAAAAGCAATAATGGTGATTTGTTTCCCTTCTTTCAAAAGAGCTGCCTTACCTAAAGGAAGCGTGTAATACTCCTTTGGAACGTCTTGATAAATAGAACGGTATAATAATTTATGTTCGAAAAATAAAACCGGATTAGGGTCATTAATCGATTCATTTAATAATCCTTTGGCATCATAAGGAAAAGCAGGATACACTACTTTTAATCCCGGTGTTTTGGTAAACCAAGCTTCGTTGGTTTGCGAATGAAAAGGCCCAGCTTGTGTCCCTCCACCACAAGGCATACGGACAACAACATCGGCTTTTTCCAACCAACGATAATGCGATTTAGCCAAAAGATTGACAATAGGATTAAAACCTGTGGACACAAAATCTGCAAATTGCATTTCCATAATAGCTTTGTATCCATTAATAGATAATCCCATAGCCGCAGAGACAACTGCACTTTCACAAATTGGAGTATTTCGAACGCGTTCCTTTCCAAATTCAGCCACAAAACCATCTGTTATTTTAAAAGCTCCACCATATTCTGCAATATCTTGCCCCATGATTACAGAGTTTTCGAAGCGCTGCATAGATTGCTTCAATCCTTGACTAATGGCATCTATAAAACGAATGTTTTCAGTAGCTCCTGATGGTTCAACAATTTCTGCAACGTAGGGTTGATAAACATCATTTAACTCTTCGGCAAAACTAGCTTCAATTTCCGGCTCGGCATTCGCCAAAGCCCAATCGGTATCTATTTCTTTTTTTAGTATAGCTTTGAACTCAGTATCCATTTCCTCGGTTAACACTCCGTTCTCTAATAAGAAATTTTTATAATTCGCAACAGGATCTTTCACTGCCCATAAATCCATTAATTCTTGAGGAACATATTTAGTGCCACTTGCTTCTTCGTGGCCTCTCATTCTAAAGGTTTTAAATTCAAGTAAAATAGGACGAGGACGCTCGATCATTGAAGCTTTTAATTCTGAAATCAAATTAAAAACTTCCAAAATATTATTACCATCCACAATATGGCTTTCCATTCCGTAACCTTTTCCTTTATCGGCTAGATTTTCACAACGGTATTGTTCATTTGTTGGCGTTGAAAGTCCATATCCATTGTTTTCAATAACGAAAAGAACTGGTAAACCCCAAACAGCAGCAATGTTTAATGCTTCATGAAAGTCGCCTTCACTTGTCGCTCCTTCACCAGTAAAAACAGCTGTAATTTTATTATTCTTTTTTAAAGTATTGCCCAAAGCAATTCCATCGGCCACTCCTAATTGAGGGCCCAAATGCGAAATCATTCCAATAATTTTATATTCTTGGGTACCAAAGTGAAAACTGCGATCTCTTCCCTTTGTAAAACCATTCGCCTTGCCCTGCCATTGTGAAAACAAACGATGTAAAGGAATATCTCTTCCTGTAAAAACACCTAAATTTCTGTGCATCGGCAAAATATACTCATCCTGATCTAAAGCAGCAGTAATTCCAACAGCAATGGCTTCTTGACCAATGCCCGAAAACCATTTAGACACTTTACCTTGTCTAATAAGAATGAGCATTTTTTCCTCTATAAGTCTAGGAAGCAGTATTTTTTTATAGAGACTAATTAATTGTTCGTTGCTAAGTTCTTTTCTATCAAAAGTCATGGTTTTCGATTTTTATGAGTGCTTCAAAGATATAAAAATATAACAGTTTTGATTGTTTTTGTTATATTTTTTGAATTTCAAATGATTTTTTAAAAAGTCAGAATTGAAAATATTCTTTACATTTGTAACTAGAAGTTTTAAAAAGCTTCTAAATTATCAAAATTCAAATAATATGCAAAACATTCCTAGTGTTGACTTGCGTGATTTCCTTTCGGATGACCCGAAACGTAAACAAAAATTTGTAAATGAAATCGGAACCGCTTACGAAGAAATAGGCTTCGTAGCATTAAAAGGTCATTTTTTGAATGACGAATTAGTTGAGAACTTGTATACAGAAGTTCGTAACTTTTTTACACTTCCTCTCGAAGTAAAAGAAAAATATGAAATTCTAGGTATTGGTGGACAAAGAGGCTACATTTCTTTTGGAAAAGAACATGCCAAAGGACGCTCAGCTGGAGATTTGAAAGAGTTTTGGCATTTTGGCCAATATGTAAGCGAAGGTTCAAAATACGCTGGCGAATATCCTGCCAATGTGGAAGTTTCAGAATTAGCTAATTTTAATACAGTTGGAAAAGAAGCCTATCAAATGCTTGAAAAAACTGGGGTTTATGTATTAAGAGCATTAGCCTTGTTTATTGGTTTGGACGAATTTTACTTTGACCAATACGTAAAAGATGGTAATAGCATTTTACGACCTATTCATTATCCGCCAATCACAGATGAGCCAAAAGATGGCGCCGTTCGTGCAGCAGCTCACGGAGATATTAATTTGATTACCCTATTAATGGGTGCTCAAGGAAAAGGGTTACAAGTTCAAAATCACGATGGCGAATGGATCGATGCTATGGCACAACCTGATGAGTTAATGATTAATGTGGGTGATATGTTATCACGTCATACCAATAATCGTTTGAAATCAACCATTCATCAAGTGGTGAATCCGCCAAGAGAGTTATGGGGAACATCACGTTATTCTATTCCGTTTTTCATGCATCCTGTTAGCGATATGAAGCTGAATTGCTTAGAAAATTGTATCGATGACCAACACCCTAAATTATTTGATGATATCACTGCTGGCGATTATTTGTATGAGCGTTTGGTAGAATTGGGTTTAATCAAAAAGTAAAAGTATAAACATACTATCAGTAATTCCAAATTCCTAAGCTAACCAACTTGGAATTTGGAATTTGATTTTTTCAAAAGTTCAATTTTATGGATTTACAAGACCAATTAAAACATCTTTTTCCAGATCATCAATCCCTTCCTGAAGAACCTGTCGAGGAAGTAGCGCACGAATTGTACGTGCAAAAAGAACCGATGATTTGCAAATACGAAAAACGAAAAGGCAAAGCCACTACGATTATAGAAGGCTACGAAGGAACCGATGAAGATTTCAAAATCTTAGCCAAAGAAATAAAAACAAAATTGAGTGTGGGTGGTACTTTTAAAGAAGGAGCGATTATCATTCAAGGAGATTACCGCGATAAAATAATGACTCTTTTAAAAGAGAAAGGCTTTAAAACAAAAAGAGTTGGAGGGTAAATAGTAAGTGTTCAGTATGCAGCTTTTAGTGTTCAGTTTAACAGATAAAAAACACAAAAGCACGTACTTTAGTCCTCAGAATGCAGGCTTTAATACTCAGTTTAACAACATTAAACGATTAAAGCTCAAACAATTTAAACATAGGTTATGATAAAAGATTCCGAATTAATACTCAATCCTGATGGTAGTGTGTATCATCTTAACTTAAAGCCAGAACAAATTGCAACTACAATTCTGTTTGTTGGTGATCAAGATCGTGTAGCAAAAATTACCAAGCATTTTGATTCCATTGAGTTTACCGTTCAAAAAAGAGAATTCAAAACCCAAACCGGAACCTATAAAGGCAAGCGTATTAGTGTGGTTTCTACCGGAATTGGTCCAGATAATATTGATATTGTACTCAACGAATTAGACGCTTTAGTCAATATCGATTTGAAAACTAGAAAGGTAAAAGATACCTTAACAGCACTACGAATCATCAGAATTGGAACTTCAGGGTCTCTGCAAGCAGATATTCCAGTAGATCATTTTGTGATGGCGCAATACGGTCTAGGATTAGACAATATGCTTCGCTCCTATTTGATCGATTCTATTGCTGAAACTCGTTTAGAAACAGCGTTTATCGAACATACTCACTGGGATTTGAAAAAAGGAAGGCCTTATGTTATTGGTTGTTCCACTGAGTTGGAGCAATTAATTGCAAATGAGCAAATTCATAAAGGAATTACGGCAACGGCAGGTGGTTTTTATGGCCCTCAAGGACGTGTGTTGCGTTTAGGAATCCAAGATCCAGCATTGAATTCTAAAATGGATTCCTTTACCTTTGAAGGAAATCGCATTACCAATTTAGAAATGGAAACCAGTGCCATTTATGGACTTGGTAAATTGTTAGGCCATCATTGTTTGTCTATGAATGCCATCATTGCTAATCGTGCTAACGGAACTTTTAGCCAAGATCCTTATAAAGCTGTAGACGAACTTATTTTGTATACACTAAATAAACTAGCGCAATAATTACAACAAAGCATGAATATACTTCTCGAAACCGACCGATTAATGCTGCGCCCTTTTACGCTTGACGATGCCGAAGCTATGTTTATTATGGATTCTAATCCTATTGTTCACAAATATTTATGGAACAAACCCGTTCAAGATATTACAGAAATATATCCAGTGATTGAATCACTTCAAAAACAATACGAAGCCAATAAAATTGGCCGTTTTGCTACTTTTTTAAAAGAAGAAGGTCAGTTCATCGGTTGGACAGGTATAAAATTCATCAACGATCATGTAGAAAACGGAAATACTAATTTTTACGATTACGGATACCGCTTAGACGAACGCTTTTGGAACAAAGGCTACGCCACGGAAGCCACAAAATTTTGGTTGGATTATGGTTTTAATGAAATGAAGATAAAAGAGATGAATGCTTACACCCACGCTCAAAATGGTGCTTCCAATCATATTTTAAGCAAATGTGGGATGCAATTTGTAGAAGAATATACTGCTGAAGATGGCATCAATTGGAAATGGTGGCAACTATTTAATCCAAATCAAAAATAAATGACAACAATACGAATAGCTGGTGTTCCAGAACATTTTAATTTGCCTTGGCATTTAGCCATAGAAAATGGTGATTTTAAAAAAGAAGCTATCGATTTGCAATGGACGGATGTTCCAGAAGGCACCGGTAAAATGTGTCAAATGCTTCGCGATGGAAGTACCGATATTGCTATTATTCTGACTGAAGGTATCATAAAAGATATTACGGCAGGTAATCCTTCAAAAATCGTTCAAGTCTATGTAGAAACTCCTTTGATTTGGGGAATTCATGTTGCAGCACAATCCAAATACGAGAACTTGACGCAACTTGTAGGTACCAAAGCTGCCATTTCAAGATTAGGTTCTGGTTCCCAATTAATGGCTTATGTTAATGCTGGTAATCAAAAGTGGGATGTAAATTCATTACAATTTGAAATTGTCAATACGATTGACGGAGCTGTCACTGCTTTGACAGAAGGCACTGCTGATTACTTTATGTGGGAACGATTCATGACACAACCTCTAGTTGACAAAGGAATTTTCAGAAGAATCGCTGATTGCCCCACACCTTGGCCTTGTTTTGTTATTGCAGTTCGAGAAGAAATTCTAAATCAAAACCCTGAAATAATTGCGAAAACACTTGAAGTAATTAATTTCAATACATTAAATTTTAAATCGTTACCCAATATCATTGAAAAGCTAGCAGTACGTTTTCATCAGAAAGAAGAAGACCTCGAAAAATGGCTAGCTTTAACCGAATGGTCACAAAATCAATTAAGTAAAAATGTGTTAAACAATGTCCAAAATCAATTGTTAGAACTCGGAATTATTGATAAAAAAAGTACATTTGCTGAAATAGTAAAAGTGGTATAATCGTACTCCTTTTTTAAGATATGATAGACCAAAAAAAAATTGACATAAAAAAACTTAAAACCCAACTTCAAGTCAAGAAACCTTGGGACATAGTTATTATTTCTTTTTTTAATTTGGTGATAACATTTCCTATATTTATTATCATTCATCACAATATAATAGATCTTAATTGGCCTTTCAATTTAGACCGTATTCTTATTTTTTTGGTGGTTTTTATAGTGATTCATTTCGTCCTGAATGCTATGAGAACTTTTATGATGATTGCCATTATCATTTATTTTTTTGTTCTTATTTACGGTAGTATCTTCGGAAATTATGGCTTTAATAGTGTTGTTGAAGATTATAATTCAATGGTTTATACTATGTCTGACAGTCCTTACCCTCAAGATATTATCATTGCCAAACTCCTTCCCTTTCCCAATAAATCAAAGATTTTGAGCGCTATTGAATATGAAAACCCCAAAGTTCGAAATTTCGCTATTATGGCCACTTCAAAACATTTCAAAAACGTCAAAGGATACAGTGATTATAGAACCATAATACAATGTTTTGCGGTTTTCAAAGAAATCAATTTACGTTGGAATTATGTGCATGATCCAAAAGAAGGGGATTATATTGCCACAGCATCAGAATCTTTACTATATTTTTCAGGCGATTGCGACGACCATTCCATCCTTATAGCGGCAAGCGTTAGAGCTATAGGTGGAACACCTAGATTGATTCACACCAAAGGACACATCTATCCCGAGATATTAATTGGATCTATGCAAGATCTTGAAAAAGTGAATTATTTAATCAAAAACGAATTGTTCCCAAAAGAAAGTCATCGAAAACAATTGCACTACCATATTGACGAAAGAGGCCAAGTGTGGATGAATTTGGATTATACCGCTAAATATCCTGGCGGGCCTTTTCTATTCGAAGAAATACTAGGAGCCTTGACCTTAAACTAGATTATTGCTTACTTTTTTCATACAATTGTCGTCCTAGTTCTGCTAAAAAAGGAAAACCAATTGAATCATATTCATAAATTCCATCATTAAATATTTTGTTTTTGTTGACCAATATGGTGGCCGAAACTAAAAACTCAATGTTGTTTTTCGAATCAACGATATACGCACAATCCGTAAGTGTTCCGTACGCTTCGCCAACTTTGTTGTAAATTTTGATATAATCTGGAATAGTTTCTTTTGAATCGCCAAACATGAAGAATTTACAATACCCATCAAAATATTCTTTTGGATCAAATCCCGCATTTCTTGGCAAGTTTTGCATCGAAAATAAGATAAATTCTCTACTCTTTTCTGAAAGTTTGAATCGTTCCTTTTCCTGAAAAGCTTCAGGAAATACAATCCGCTTCAGAGTATTATGCAGCGTTTCTAATGGATAATAGTTTTTTTCTGAAAAATCAAATGGAGTTGGAATGATTTGTTCGCCTTCTAAATAGCCATTTCCTTTTTGAATTCCTTTTAACTTCAAGGGAACAAATGCTTTTGCTTGAATTGATGGAAATTTAACTACTGCAGCATCATCTTTGTACAAAGTAATAGGCTTCATTACCCTACTTCCCGAATTAGCCGTCGATAATCGATGTGTGATTCTAAAAGGCGACAAGCCTTTACTTTTCATACCATTGTTCAAATCGTCAAATCCGATAAATTCAAATAAATGATTGCTGGCGTCATTATCACTTACAGCGAACAACTTTGAAATTTCCTCCGAAAATTTCCATTGGGTTGCCTCGTCTCCAATAGAGAATGTTGAATTTACTGAAGTATTGGTAATGGCATCTAACTTTTCTAAAGCCATGACCGCAATAGGGAATTTAACGGTACTCGCAGGATAGAAATATTGATTTGCATCTACATGATATTTATAATCCTTGAATGTAACCGCACCGTTTTTATTTCTCTTAATTTGAGAATAAATAATTTGTACTTCAAATTCTTTAGGATTTTGCATCACCTGATGGATAATTCCTTTTTCGGTTTTTAAAATTTGTTCCAAAGGATTGTTTCGAAGACTACTACAACCAACAAAGCCAGACACAAGTAAAAAAACGAAGTTCTTGTAAAAAATTCTCATAAAGAAAAGATTAGTTGCTGCAATGTAACAGAAAATCAACAAACCAACAATTTGAATTGATTAAATAGAGTAACTATTTAAAAAGGATTAAAGCAAAGAAACTATCCTCAAATGAAAAGCAGAAAACTTGATCCCTTTTTATTTTGTAATCATCATGAATAAAACGATAGTAAAGACCAAAAAAAAACTCCTTAATTTCTTAAGGAGTTTATCGGTGGGCGATGAGGGGTTCGAACCCCCGACCCCCTCGGTGTAAACGAGGTGCTCTGAACCAGCTGAGCTAATCGCCCGATTGCGTGTGCAAATATACACCTAGAATTCGTATTTGCAAGTGTTTTTTTTGAAAAAAAATAAAAAAAGAGGCTCTTATTTGATTAAAACCTCACTTCCAGTATTTTAGTTTTAAGTACTAAGTCCATTATTTTTTTGAATTCCATTTTCAGAATGGTACATTTGAAACATAAATAAAAAACAATGGGAAGATTTAAAGAAAACGATTTACCAAAAGCTAAAATCACGGCCTCTTCAATAAACAAAGCCAAAATTATTTTCAAATATGCTGGAAATAATACCTGGAAATTTTACCTCGGATTACTGTTCTTATTACTAACAAGTGTCACTGCTCTCGCCTTTCCTAAGTTCATGGGAATGCTGGTAGATTGTGTTAATAAAAAAGATAGTGCTTTGGCTAATAAAATTGCATTGGGATTAGGATTAGTTCTTGTTTTGCAATCTATTTTTTCTTTTTTCAGACTTTCGCTCTTTGTGAATTTTACCGAAAACACATTGGCAAATGTAAGATTAGCGTTGTATACGAATTTGGTCAAATTACCAATGTCTTTTTTCTCTCAGAAACGTGTAGGCGAATTAAACAGCCGAATCAGTAACGACATTGGTCAAATTCAAGACACCCTAACCACGACCATTGCCGAATTTTTACGTCAATTCATTCTTATCATTGGTAGTTTTGTCATGTTGGCAAGTATCAACATCAAATTGACTATAATGATGATTTCAGTTGTTCCGTTGGTTGGTGTTGCAGCAGTCTTTTTCGGTAGATATATTCGTAAATATTCCAAAAAAGTTCAAGACCAAGTAGCCGAAAGCCAAGTTGTAGTTGAAGAAACGATGCAAGGCATTAGCATAGTAAAGGCCTTTGCCAATGAATGGTATGAAATTGAACGCTACTCGACAAAAATTAAAGAAGTCGTAAAAGTGGCTATAAAAGGAGGGCAATTGCGCGGTTATTTTGCTTCTTTTATTATTGTTTGTTTGTTTGGAACAATAGTAGCTGTAGTTTGGTATGGCGTGCAATTAAGCATTGCTGGTGAGATTACTGTTGGTGAATTATTTACTTTTATCCTCTACTCGAGTTATGTTGGCGCTTCTTCTGGAGGTATAGCCGAATTGTATGCGCAAATGCAAAAAGCCATTGGTGCTACCGAACGTGTTTTTGAATTATTAGAAGAAGTTCCCGAAAAAATCAATAGCACAGAAATCCAAAATTTCCCTAAAATAAAAGGTGACGTATCGTTCAAAAATGTTGCCTTCACCTACCCTTCTCGTAAAGAAATTCAAGTACTAAAAGAAGTAAGTTTCACCGCCTTATCAGGTCAAAAAATTGCTATTGTTGGGCCAAGTGGCGCTGGAAAATCTACTATTGCCTCTTTGTTATTGCGCTTTTATGACACTACAGGAGGTAGCATTACCATTGACAACAAAAATATGTTGGAATATGATTTGGAAGCTTTACGTGGCAATATGAGCATTGTTCCTCAGGATGTGATTTTGTTTGGAGGAACCATTAAAGAAAATATTGCTTACGGAAAACCAAATGCATCCGATGATGAAATTATGTTGGCCGCCAAACAAGCCAATGCCCTACAATTCATTCAAGGTTTCCCGGAACAATTTGAAACTGTGGTGGGAGAAAGAGGAATTAAACTTTCTGGTGGACAAAGGCAGCGAATTGCAATTGCTAGGGCCCTTCTAAAAAATCCAAGTATTTTAATTTTAGACGAAGCTACTTCATCTTTGGATAGTGAAAGTGAAAAATTAGTTCAAGAAGCTCTAGAAATTTTAATGCAAGGAAGAACTAGCATTATTATTGCCCATCGTTTGTCTACCATTCGTAGTGCGGATCAAATTTTGGTTTTAGATCAAGGACAAATTACCGAAAAAGGAACCCATCAAGAACTCCTTGCTATCGAAAACGGAACCTACAAAAACCTGAGCAATTTACAGTTTAGTCATTCTTAAAAAGCAAAATTCAAGTTTCTTCAGGTGTAAAAAAAATCTACACTTGAAGAAATGTTGCTATCATTTTTTCACCTAACTGATTTTAGAAACTTTTTGATTTTAAACAGCCATTTTTATGGAAGCGTAACTCAATAATAGGTATATTTTACCTTTTTTAACAGCAGTAGCTTTCATCTTTTTACGGTCAATAGATGAACCTTTTCCTAGAAAATTAACCGGAATTTTTAATTTTTCAATTTCAAAACTCACTTCAACTTTTTGAGGTAAAACGTCTTTTGCTTTTTGATACTCCAACGCCATTTGATACGCGCCATCTTTTTTGGTATTGATTTCAGTGGTATGCAAACGTTTCGCTTTTTGGTCTAACCAAACAGTAGCTATCGAAAAATCGGCTTTAGAATCAATCGGTATAATATTTAGTACTTTACAAAGTTTACCATTTTTTACTTCTTTTCCCCTATCAACAGTGATATAAGGATATTCCGTGAGACTATTAAGTGAAAAATCCAATCCTCTTTTGGGCAAAAGCACAAAATCTTTCGCATCAATTTTCATTCTCTTGCCACGGTTATAGTTTAGTGTAGCTTGCTTTGTTGGCATATTGATAAAAGAAACGTCAACATTCAAAACCAATTTAGCCGTAAATGAAGCTACAGAATCCATTCTTTGCTTCAAAAACAAAAAATCTTTATCGATTTGTTGTGAAAAACAAGTAAAGCTACTAGTGATAAAAAGGGCAATGAAAAAATACTTCTGCATTATTCTAGGTCTTTTTTAATGAATAAATAAATACCAAAAAGTGCTGTTACTACAGAATAAAAGAACAACAAAACAGTATTAAAACTGACTTGCTCCCATTCCACTTCAGGATAAAAAAAGTATTGCCAACTGTCAATTAGTTTTACATAAGTCCATTGATTTAAAAAAGTAGAATTCAAATCTATTTTTAGCAATAAATTAGTAAAAACCAGAAAAAAAGTAGACGCAATCCATGTAGCCGTCGCTTCTTTAATGACTATAGCCAACGTCATACTTACTACGGTGTAAAATAACATAGAAAAGCCACCAGAAATAAAGGCCATCAAAATACGTTGTTTGGCTACAGCATCTGTAAAAAAGTTGAGCGATTCCAAGTACACAATCAAATCGCCTTGTCCGAAAATGGCATTTGAAAGCACAATAGAGGTAAAGGCAAGAAACAACAAAACCACTATGGTTAACTGTATTGCAACGAGGTATTTTGCTGCGATAAATTTGAACTTGCTTACCGGCTGAAGAAAAGTGGCTTGAAGGGTTTTGTCTTTGTATTCTGTTGTGATCATGCCCGAAACCAAAATCATTAAGATTAAAGGCAAGTGAAACCAAAGGGTGTTTAATAATAAATACACCATTAAATTTCCATTCAATAAATTCCCTTCAAAATAGAATGATTTGCGTAAATTTTCTAGCAGTAGTTCGATAATATCGGTACCCTGAAAGTAGGCGCCAACTAGGACCAATCCTTCGATGATGATAATAGCTCCCAGTGCCCAATAGGTTCTGTTTTGTTTGAATAGTTTGTACCATTCTATTTTGATTAATTGCCACATCGTAGTTAAATTTCAAATAGTTCTTTCATGCTGTAATCTGGTATGCAGGATTCTATAGCAATTCCTTCTAGGAGTAATTCTTGTAATAAACCGCTAATTTTATCCGATCCAATGGCCACCCATGCCATTTGACCGCGTATTTGAAATTCATGCTTTTCCAATGCTTTTGCTTGAGCGATTCCTTTTCCATATAAAGCATAGCCAATGGTGTGTGTAGATAATAGTTCCTGAGTTGGTCCACTATGCAATATTTTTCCTCGTTTTAAAACGTAAAGGCGATGGCATGTTTTGGCAATTTCTTCAGTGATATGCGAAGAAAGGATTATAGAAAGTTTATGTTGATCGCAAAGAGTAAGAATGAGCTCTCGTAAGGCAGCCACACCTACCGGATCCAATCCATTGAAGGGTTCGTCCAAAACTAATACAGCTGGTTGGTTGAGTAAAGCGATGGCAATAGCCAATCGTTGTTTCATACCCATGGAGAATCGGCTAACGGGATCTTTGCGATTAGGATCGAGTCCAACTTGTATAAGGCATTCTTTAGCAAAATCAGTTGTTGCTTTTAATCCTTGAAGGCCTGCAAATAAATTTATGTTTTCTATAGCCGAAAGATATTCGTAAAGTCCAGGTTTTTCGATGATGCCTCCCAAAGGTTTAGCATGATGTTGTGGGAGAATTACCGTTCCGCTATCTGGTCGGATTAAGCCAAAAATAATTTTAAAAAGAGTTGTTTTACCTGCTCCATTGGCACCCAATAAGCCTACGATTTCGCCTGGGGGACAATGCATAGAAACGCCCTGTAGTACTTTCAAATCGCCATAGGATTTGTATATATTGTGTATTTCCATTTATTGAGAGATCTTCATTTGAATCGCGTGATAATCAAATCTTGAATGATAGCTTGGCTCTAAAAAAGTACGATTCCAAAATTTTTTCTTGAATAAAAATAAGGGATCATTTACCATAAAATAGGGGATAAAGTGATACCATTTTACTCCTTTTTGTTTGTAGTAATCGTCAATTTGATCTTTGTAACCTAGCTCGTTTGCTGCTACTGATGCTGCTATACGTTGGCATTTTGACACAATATAAGTATCACAAATACGTCTGTTGAAGCCATGTACAAAAAATTGATCTTTAGCTCTTTTGTAGTTTTGAAAACGGGACCAACCATCGGCTAGTACCAAAAAAATGTGTAGAAAGGAAAACAAAAAACAGCCTATCCAAAACAGTATCGCTATGGTTCCTCTATGTTGAATGGCATGGAGCAATTGAATGCCATAAATCCAGGCTTCAAGGATAAAAAGGATTAACGAATAGTACAGCAATTCTCCTACCTTTAGATAGGATACAATTAGTGGTGGTTGTTTGGGTAAGTTAGTAGCAAACATAGATAAAAAAGGAAGTGACAGTTTTTTTACATTTTACCCCTTTTTTTTGGGTAGTTTGTTTTTTTTGTTTTTGCTCGAATCGAGGCTCAAATCTTAATGCAAAATAAGAAAAAACAATTTATTATTCTGTGATATAATTTTTATTTTGGCTAAGAATTATGAAGTACAAAAATCAATGTTAAAAAAGGAAAACTTTTGATTTTGTTAATTTTTTGCTTGAAATGAAAGGAGCGATACTATTTATGAGTTTATAAACGTTGGCTTATTTTTCGTTTCTTGAGAGTAGAAAGAACTGGTTTTGAAAACAACTGCCCTAGCCCTGATGGGAGCGGCATCCTTTATTTTACGGCTGCCCTTTTTTGCGAGGGGAGCCGTAAAATAAAGATAGAGCGTACAGCAGGATCAGCTCCTAAAAAAAAATCCACTAGCTCCTATAATAGTAACTAGTGGATTGAAAATTTTTTTGACGCGTTTATCCTCGGATCAATTTTCTGTATTTCAGACGTTTTGGAGTCAAATCACCACCTAAACGTTTCTTTTTGTTTTCTTCGTATTCAGAGAAACTTCCTTCGAAGAAATATACTTCTGAATCGCCTTCGAAAGCTAGAATGTGTGTACAAATTCTATCCAAGAACCATCTGTCGTGAGAAATTACTACCGCACAACCTGCAAAATTCTCTAAACCTTCTTCAAGTGCACGTAACGTATTTACGTCCAAATCATTGGTAGGCTCATCCAAAAGCAATACGTTTCCTTCTTCTTTCAAGGTCATTGCTAGGTGCAAACGGTTGCGTTCTCCACCAGAAAGCATAGCTACTTTCTTGTTTTGCTCTCCACCTCCAAAGTTGAATCGAGAAAGATAGGCTCTAGAGTTTACTTGTTTTCCGCCCATCATGATTAACTCTTGCCCATCGGCAAAGTTTTCCCAAATGGATTTGTTAGGATCAATGTTGGAGTGTGATTGGTCAACATAAGCGATTTTTACGGTTTCACCAACAGAAAATTCTCCGCTATCGGTTTGTTGTTCGCCCATAATCATTTTGAAAATGGTCGATTTTCCTGCTCCATTCGGACCGATAATTCCAACAATTCCCGCTTGAGGCAAGGTAAAATTCAGATTGTCATATAATAATTTTTCACCAAAAGCCTTAGCCACATTCTTAGCTTCAATAACATTAGTTCCTAAACGTGGTCCATTTGGAATGTAAATTTCTAATTTTTCGTCTAATTGTTTTTGGTCTTCATTCAAAAGTTTGTCGTAGTTCTGTAAACGCGCTTTTTGTTTGGTTTGACGACCTTTGGCACCTTGACGCACCCAGTCCAACTCGCGTTCTAAGGTCTTTCTACGTTTAGAAGCTACTTTTTCTTCTTGAGCCATACGACTTGATTTTTGATCCAACCAAGAAGAATAGTTTCCTTTCCATGGAATACCTTCCCCTCTATCTAACTCCAAAATCCAACCTGCCACATTATCCAAGAAATAACGGTCGTGAGTCACTGCGATTACAGTTCCAGCATATTGCGCTAAATGTTGTTCTAACCATAATACTGATTCTGCATCCAAGTGGTTGGTTGGTTCATCTAAAAGCAATACATCAGGTTGTTGCAACAACAAACGACACAAAGCTACACGTCGGCGCTCTCCACCAGATAGATTTTTTATTGGAGTATCCCCTTCTGGAGTACGTAAAGCATCCATAGCTATTTCCAATTTGGTATCGATTTCCCAAGCGCCTAAAGCATCAATTTTATCTTGTAAGGCTGCTTGACGGTCCATCAATTTGTCCATTTTGTCTGGATCAGAATAGTTTTCTTCAAGACCAAACAAATCGTTGATTTTATTGTATTCTTCCAATACAGCCATGGTCTCAGCCGCTCCTTCTCGAACGATTTCGATCACAGTTTTAGAATCGTCCAAAATGGGCTCTTGTTCTAGGTAACCAACAGTATAACCTGGTTGAAAAACCACATCTCCTTGGTAATTTTTATCAACTCCTGCAATAATTTTTAAAAGAGACGATTTACCAGATCCATTAAGACCCAAAATACCAATTTTGGCTCCATAAAAGAAACTCAAATAAATATTCTTAAGTACTGGTTTATCTGCTCCTTGATAGGTTTTGCTCAATTTCTGCATAGAGAAAATGACCTTTTTATCGTCTGACATATTTTCTTTTGTTTATTTAATTTATCTATTTTATTTCAAAAACTTGTGAGATCTAAGTTTTTAAACACCTAATTTATTACTCTGAAATAGCTCCTGATTTTGATATCTCTGAACTAGACTCTCCCTTTTAAGGAACTAAAAACCCAAGCGTTGGCTAAAAAACCTATTCCAACTGCTGCAAATCCCCAACCAGATACATCTCTGTAGCGAAAAGCACCAAGGCCAATTAATAATAAGCCCATCAAACCCATTATAAATGCCGCCCATCCCAAGATGGTATTTTTATTCATTCCCATATCGTGGTATTTTTTAATTTTTTCGGAATTGCAAATATACAACAATTGAGATTTATTCAAATTGAAATATTTGTATTGTTAGTTAGTTTTTACGAGCAATATTTATTGATACTACTTAAAAGTTCATCGACATTTAATGGTTTATTTAGGACTTTTTTAATATTGGCATTTTCAAACTTTTCTTTGTTTATATCTTCTGAAATAGCAGTTAAAGCTACTATCGGTATTTCCTTTTTCAATTGACTAATAATTAAAGAAGCTTCAAATCCATCCATTATTGGCATCATAATATCCATTATTATAATAGTGAAATCTTCTTTTTTAACGCATTCAATAGCTCCTTGTCCATTAAACGCTGTTGTATATGAAAAACCGTTGTTTTTTAAAATTTGGGTCACTAAAAGCATATTAATCTTATTGTCTTCTACAACTAACACTTTAATCTTACTTCTGTCCTTTATTGGTTCAGAAATCAATACTTCTTCAACAATTTTTGAAATGTCTTTTTTGAAACTCAAACAAAATGAAACACTTGTTCCTTTTCCAGATTCTGATTGTATATCTATATGAGAATCATAAAGCTTTACTATTTTATCAGCTAAAGCTAATCCAATTCCTGTTCCACCATACAATAAATTTATTTCATCTGAGCCATAGCTAAACAAATCATATACATTATCAATTTTTTCTTCTGAAATACCAATACCAGTATCATTTATTGAGAAAATTATCTTCTGAAACTCTTCATTTGATTCTACTAATTTCAAATTAACATCTATCAGTCCGTTGTTTGTAAATTTGAAAGCGTTATCTACAATAATATTAAGTACCATCGTTAAACGAGTACTATCAAAAAGTATATTTTGATAAATGTTTTCATCTATACAAACAGAAGTTTTATTTTTATTCAAATACAAACTTTCAAAAGATGCAATAAGATTATTAATAAAAACTTCTAGATTAATTTTTTCTTCAACCACAAGTTTCAAACCATTTTTACTTATAAAATTATATTCAAAAAATTGATTGATGAGATTATTTAGATAATTAGTTGAATTCTCAATTATCTTCAATTCATTGGAGTTTTTTTCGTTCTCATGAAGTAAATTCAATGTCCCCATAATAGCATTTAACGGTGTTCTAAACTCATGAGAAATAGTATTCAAAAATTTACTTTTTATTTCTAAAGCATTCACTAATTCTGTGTTTTTTAATTGTAATTGAGTATTTGCATTACTTTTAAACGCTGACCTTGATTTTTGAATTTTAATTATAACCAATAATGAAATGATTAAAACAATCCCCAAAATTATTATACTGTTTTTATATAAATTATTTTGTATTACATGAAAATTCTCATTTTTAATTTTATCAAGTTCATATGAAATTTGTTGAATTTTTTTTTCGTTTTGTGATTTTTCAATTGAGTTAATTAAATCTTTTTTTCGTTCTTTTTCAGCAAATTCCTTTGATTTAAGGAACATCTTTGAGGCATTTTCATAATCTCCACTCTTCATTAAATAATTTCCATAAGTATAATAATAGTTTTCACATTTACTAAAGTAAGATTGGTCTTTAGGTATTGTCTTAATATCTATTGTTTTAAGATACTCGTATGCTTTTACTAAATCATTCTTGTAGGTATATGCTTCAACAATAGATAAAGGTATAGTTATTGATTTTTTTTCTTTAAAAATCTCAGAATTTGAATCATATAACAAACCATACTTCAATACTTTTGACCAGTCTTTCTTGTGATAATAAGATCGATTAAGGTTATAGTATAAATGACCCCTCTCTTTAAGGGGTGCATATTTTGTTAAATATTTTTCTGAGAGTAAAATCATTTCAAATGATTTTGACTCTTCACCAATAAAATCAAAAGACACTCCAATTATTTCATAAAATTTACCAACAAAATAATAATCCTTACTTTTTTTTGAAAAAAACAACCCTTTATTTGCGTAGTAATTCGTTTGGTTAAAATTTGAAAAATAGACCAAAAAAGCAGCGCTATTGTAATAATAATCAACAATTAATTTGCTATTCTTTGATTTAAGTACATCTATTTCAAATTTTTTAAGCTGGGAAATAAAATTAAATCGATCTACATACTTATTTGATTCATGCAGCTTGACAATTGCATCAAATTTTTTTTCAAACTCTTTTTGCCTGAACACCGATTTAAATTGAGAAAAAGCATTCAATGAAGAAAAACAAAAGAGAGAAACTAAAATTATTTTTTTTAGATAAACTGAAAACATAACATACTGTAACAAATAAATACTTATCAATTTTGAAGTCTTGATTTAGCATATTGTACTATATATAATAAATAGAATATGTTAAAAAAAACAAAATAAACAATTATTATTCACAAATAAAACAAACAATTGTTAATTTTTAAGAAATTTTTAATAAAAAATCAATCCTTTTAAGGATAACAATAATTACTTTACATAAAAAATGACTACTTAAAGATATGAAACAACATCTCTTTCAATAAATCTCCATTCGAAAGCGCGTTGGCACCTACACCTTTGCTTTTTACATCAATACTGCGCAAGGAACCAACTATTTGACTTACCTTTTTCATGGGATAATTTTTAACCGCTACATCGTAATCTTTAAGAAAATAAGGATTAACACCTAATACAGCCGCTACATTTTTTGGGTTTTTATCTTTTAATCCGTGATACTTTAGGAGTTGTATAAAAAAACTAAAAACCAATCCTGTGGTCATAACCAAAGGGTTTTCTTTTGGATTTTGAGCAAAATTTTCTGCAATAGTATAAGCTTTCAATTGATTGCGTTCTCCAATAGCTTTTCGCAATTCAAAAACATTAAAATCTTTACTAAAACCTATATTCTCCTCAATATGATGAGCTGTAATGGTACTTCCAGCAGGTAATATGATTTTAAGTTTTTCAAGCTCGTTGTTAATTCGGCTCAAATCGGTGCCCAAAAATTCGACCAACATCGCTGAGGCTTTGGGTTCGATAGCGTATTTTTTTCCTGCCAATACTCTTTTAATCCAATCTCCAACTTGGTTTTCATACAATTTCTTGCTCTCGTACACCAAACCATTTTTAGCCAAAACTTTGGTCACTTTTTTTCGTTTATCTAGCGTTTTGTATTTGTAGCAAAACACCAAAACAGTTGTAGACATTGGGTTTTCGGCATAGCTTTCTAATTTATCTATGGTTCTAGACAATTCTTGTGCTTCTTTTACAATCACTACTTGACGTTCGGCCATCATAGGATAACGTTTAGCGGTGCTTACAATATCTTCTACAGAGACATCACGACCATACAAAACCGTTTGATTAAATCCTTTTTCCTCTTCGGTTAAAATTGTTTCCTCAATATAATCAGATAATTTATCAATATAATAAGGTTCTTCACCCATCAAAAAATAAATAGGCTTAATAGTACCTGCTTTTATATCGTTTACAATCTTAATTACTTCGTCCATTCTAATTTTATTGGAGTTTCCTATTTCAGTTCTTGTTTCAACAACATGAAACTTTAGATCCAAAACCTAAAACAATTTTATATTTTTGCAGTATGCAAGAACTTAATTTTCCTTCTTACTCTTTCCGATTCAAAAATAGCGAAAATAAAGTGTCTATTTTTGATGAAATTCGTAAAAAATTTATCATCCTCACTCCTGAAGAATGGGTCCGTCAGCATGTAGTTCATTTTTTAATAAAAGAAAAAAAATACCCAAAATCCCTAATAAATGTAGAAAAGGTGCTACATGTTAATGGTTTACGAAAACGCTATGATATCGTGATTTTTAATCCTAATGGAGCTATCTATGCATTAATAGAATGTAAGGCACCACATATTACCATCAGTCAAGCTACTTTTGATCAAATTGCACAATACAACATGACATTGCAATCCCAATTTTTGATGGTAACCAATGGTTTGAACCATTATTATTGCACAATGGATTTCGAAAATGAAAAATACGAATTCCTAAGATCAATCCCAGAATATGGTCCTATATCTCAACAAACTTCTTAAATAAACCAATGAAATTAGCCGTAGTTATACTTAATTGGAATGGACAATCTCTTTTAGAACAATTTCTTCCAACGATTATTCAATATTCACCAGAAGCCACCATTTATGTGGCTGATAATGCATCTACAGATAATTCTGTGGCTTACTTGAAAGCTAATTTTCCCTCAGTCAAAATCATTATCAATAAAGCCAATTATGGATTTGCTGGGGGCTACAACGAAGCTTTACAGAATGTAGACGCCGATCTGTATGCTTTGGTAAATTCAGATATTGAAGTTACTGCCAATTGGTTACAACCAATTATCGAAACGTTTAAAAACGAGCCCAAAACAGCTATCATCCAACCCAAAATATTAGACTTTAAAAACAAAGAATATTTTGAATATGCTGGTGCAGCGGGTGGCTTTATAGATAAATATGGGTTTCCATTTTGCAGAGGACGTATTTTTGATACTCTTGAGAAAGATGTTAATCAATACGATGATAGTATTGAAATTTTTTGGGCTTCTGGAGCTTGTTTTTTTATTCGTGCACAAATCTACCATGAGTTAAACGGATTTGATGCAGATTTTTTTGCTCATCAAGAAGAAATCGATTTGTGTTGGAGAGCCATCAATTTAGGTCATATTATAAAATACATCCCAACATCTGTTGTGTATCATGTTGGAGGTGCCACTTTACAACAAGGCAATCCTAAAAAAACCGAATTGAATTTTAGAAATTCATTGTTTATGTTGACCAAAAATTTACCAAAAGCTACTTTATACCAAACCCTTTTTCTTAGAATGGCATTGGATGGAATTGCAGGACTACAATTTTTGGCAAAAGGTAAACCCACTCATTTTTTAGCCATTTTAAAAGCACATCTCGCTTTTTATCAGTATTTTAGCAATAATCTTAAGAAGAGAAGCTCTTTTCAAAAAGCCTCCTATTTTAAAGTAAAAAGTATCGTATATGCCTATTTTATTAAAGGTGGCACCATTTTTGAAAAGCTAGTTTAACAATATTTTATACCTAGGTATTCATATTTAAATCTAACTTTGTAAAACATCATTAAAATAAAAATTATGAGAAAAATAGTAATTGCTTTGTCGGTTTTAGCTTTGTTAACTTCTTGTGTTTCTAAAAAGAAATACACCGATTTGGAAGCTAAAAACAAAGAAACTCAAGATTTATTAAATACTGCTACTGTAAAATTAAACTCTTGCTTAGAAGAAAAAGCAGGTCTTGCAGCTACAGTTGAAGGTTTAAGAGAGAAAAATCAATTGTTAATTAACACTTCAAAAGATATGACAGTTCTAACCACAAAAGGGGCTGAAAATATTGAAAAAGCATTAGAATCAATCAAAGAAAAAGATTTGAAAATTAGCAGAATGCAAGATGCATTAACTAAAAAAGATAGTGTAACACTTGCTTTAGTAACTAGTCTGAAAAGTTCTGTAGGCATCTCTGATCCAGATATTGAAATTAATGTAGAAAAAGGGGTTGTATTTATCTCTATTGCTGATAAATTGTTATTTAAAAGCGGAAGCTATGATGTAACTGATAAAGCTAAAGCTGTATTGGCTAAAGTAGCTAAAGTAGTAAATGACAAACCTGATTTTGAATGTATGGTTGAAGGTCATACCGACAATGTTCCATACAGAAGTACAGGAGTATTGTTAGACAACTGGGATTTAAGTGTAAAACGTTCTACTTCTATTATAAGAGTTTTGACCAATGATCTTGGTGTAAAACCAGCTCAATTAATCGCCGCAGGTAGAAGTTCTTATATTCCATTAGTAGAAAATGACACACCAGAAAATCGTTCTAAAAACAGAAGAACTAGAATTGTGGTTTTACCAAAAATTGACCAATTCTATGATATGATTGAAAAAGAAATGAAAAAACAACAACAGTAGTTTCATTCCTCTAATAACAAAAGCGCCTTTTAATTGAGGCGCTTTTTTTATATACAAAAAAAGCAGGTCTTTCGACCTGCCATCATGTACCCTCAATATTGTTTTAATAACCAATTAAATATATTAAGAATAGCATTTTATTATATCTTTTACAGTTTTGTTAAGCACTTTCTTATAGTAAATATAAAAAAAATTATAAAAAAAACAACATTTAGTTCTGATTTTTAAGAACAGGGAGCTGGAAAAAACTTATTTTTTTTACAAAATATCTAAACTTCCCTTGCCTTCTCTCAAGACAATCGGCTCATAATCAGACAAATCTATAATTGTAGAACCAATATTGTCTCCATAACCACCATCAATTACAACATCAACTAAATTTTGCCATTTTTCAAAAATCAATTCAGGATCTGTAGTGTACTCAATAACATCATCATCGTCACGAATTGAAGTAGAAACAATTGGATTCCCTAGCTGTCGTACCATTTCTAAAATAATGGAATTATCAGGGACTCTAATTCCAACCGTTGTTTTCTTTTTGAATTCTTTGGGCAAATTATTGTTTCCTGGTAAAATAAAAGTATAAGGTCCCGGCAAAGCGCGTTTTAATATTTTAAAAGTAGCAGTATCAATTTGGCGAACATAATCCGAAAGATTACTCAAATCATGGCAGATAAAAGACCAGTTGGCTTTTTCTAATTTGATTCCTTTAATTTTAGCTATCTTTTCTAAAGCTCTTGAATTGGTAATATCACAACCCAAACCATAAACAGTATCGGTTGGATAAATAACTAATCCCCCTTCTTTTAAAACTTTCACCACTTTAGCAATTGCAGCTTCACTGGGCTTATCTTCGTATATTTTAATAAATTGTGCCATCTTTATTTAGAATTTTGAATTAAAGCCTTGGGGCTCCATTTCTGAATTACCCAATCACTTCTAATTTTGCGAAACGCAATAATAATTTCTTAATACCTCCTACTTCAAATTTGATTTCAGCCTTTTTATCAGCTCCTGCTCCTTCTATATTTAAAACTTGTCCTTTGCCAAATCGTTCGTGCATTACCACATTTCCAACTACCAATTGATTGTCAAATAAATTAGCAGAACCTGACGCATTTGGATTGCTTAACGGTTTTAATTTCCGAATGGGTATTTCCGATTTTGGTTCATTACTTGAGGTGTTTTTTGGAGGAACTCCAGCAACAGGCTTGGCTAATCTCAATTTGGATTTATCCACATCTCCAAAAATATCACTATCAATTTGGGGTTTATAGCGGTAATTACTTTCGGCTGGAGTTAAGTATTCTAAAAATTGTCCGTCGATTTCCTCAATAAATCTAGAAGGTTCGCTATCAGTCAATTTTCCCCAACGATAACGTGATTGTGCGTAAGTCAAATAAGCTTGATGTTCTGCACGTGTTAAAGCTACATAAAACAATCTTCGCTCCTCTTCTAATTCGCTTCTAGTGCTCATACTCATGGCAGATGGAAACAAATCTTCTTCCATCCCCACCACAAAAACATGAGGAAACTCCAATCCTTTAGCCAAATGTATAGTCATCAATGCCACACGATCTTCATCACTAGTATCTTTGTCTAAGTCTGTCGCTAAGGCAACATCTTCCATGAATTCGGACAATGCACCACGAGCACCATCAATTTCTCTTTGTCCTTCAGTAAAATCTTTTATCCCGTTTAAAAGCTCTTCGATATTTTGAATTTTAGCCATTCCTTCTGGAGTAGCATCTTTTTTTAATTCCTGAACCAAACCTGTTTTTTTGGCTACGTGGTCTGTGATGTAAAAAGCATCTTGATTTTCATTAATAACCTGAAAACTTTGAATCATTGTGACAAAATCCAAAAGTTTTTGTTTGGTTCCTGAGTTTAACTTCAAATCAATTTTATCCACATTTTGCATGACTTCCCAAATCGAACGCTTGTAATGATTGGCTGCAATCGTCAACTTTTCGATAGTGGTATCTCCTATTCCTCTTGCAGGATAGTTAATGACACGAATTAAAGCTTCTTCATCTTTGGGATTGATTACTAAGCGCAAATAACACAAAACATCTTTTATTTCTTTCCTTTGATAAAAAGACAATCCACCGTAAATACGATATGGAATATCTCTTTTTCTCAAAGCATCTTCCATGGCTCTAGATTGCGCATTGGTTCTGTACAAAATAGCAAAAGCGCCGTTATGCAACTGATTTTGCATTTTTTGCTCAAAAATGGTACTAGCTACAAATCGACCTTCTTCCGCATCAGTCAAACTACGATGTACTTTGATTTTGGGGCCAAAATCATTGGCTGTCCAAACCACTTTATCTAACTTAGTTTTATTCTTATCAATGATGGTGTTGGCAGCCTCAACAATATTTCGGGTGGAGCGATAATTTTGTTCCAAGCGAAATGTTTTGACACCTTCATAATCTTTTTGAAAATTCAAAATGTTGTTGATATTCGCTCCTCGAAAGGCATAAATACTCTGTGCGTCATCTCCAACCACACATATATTTTGGAATTTGTCCGATAAAGCGCGTACAATTAAATATTGCGAATGATTAGTATCTTGGTACTCATCGACCAAAATATAACGGAAACGATTCTGGTATTTAGCCAAAATTTCCGGAAAACGAGTCAAAAGCTCATTGGTTTTTAACAATAAATCATCAAAATCCATGGCACCAGATTTGAAGCATCGCTCAACATATTGCTGATAAATTTCGCCCAATCGTGGTTTTTTCGACATCGCATCGGCTTCCATCAATTCAGGGTTATTGAAATAGGCTTTAACGGTAATTAAACTATTTTTATAACTCGAAATTCGACTCAATACTTGTTTTGGTTTATAAATATCGCGATCCAATTGCATTTCCTTAATAATTCCAGAAATACAACGTAATGAATCTTGGGAGTCATAAATAGTAAAATTGGAAGGATACCCCAAATGTTCCGCCTCAGAACGTAAAATTCGGGCAAAAACAGAGTGAAACGTTCCCATCCATAAATTCTTTGCTTCGCCAGAACCTACAATTTGAGAAATACGATTTTTCATTTCTCGAGCCGCTTTATTGGTAAATGTAAGCGACAAAATATTGAACGCATCCACACCTTGGCTCATCAAATACGCAATACGAATCGTAAGCACCCTAGTTTTTCCTGAGCCAGCACCAGCGATAATAATCATTGGCCCGTCTTTTTGAAGTACTGGTTCACGTTGGGCTTCGTTAAGCTGATCGATATATTGATGCATGAATGATTTTTATTAAAGATAGGCAAAAATAAGGATTTAAGTAGGAATTCCGAATGGCTCCCAACAATTTACTAAATTTAAAAGTAATGGTTTTAATTGTCATTTTAATTGCAATAAATCATTAAATGAAATAGTAAAATTTTTTAATTAAAACATAGTACTAAATAAAGCATTTTAGATCAAGACAAAAATAGATTCGCCTTTTGAACAAAGAAAATACCATCCATTGAATATCAAAAAAGTAACATTAAAAAAACACAATTAATAATAAAAAGCCTATCTTTAATGTTAAATTGATTGCCCCCTAAATCTAATTTTAACTAACCTATTAAAAAAATGTTTATGAAAAAAACTACCGTACGGGATCTATATCCCGTCATTTCTGCGTTGTTTATTTTTTTCTCTGGCTTACTTTACGGCCAAGGCCAAATCCCTTTTACCATTCAAAACACTTCTACATTTAATGATAACGATTTGTATGTAGCGATTGTTGGAATTGATTACACTACAGGTAATCATGTTTGGGTAAATGCAAAAACCAGTCAAGTACTCCCAATGAATCCTTCCTATAACACAGTGGTTGGACCAACAATTGGAGGAAACACTGGACCTGGATTAAACTCGAAGTATGCCAATTGTTTTGTCAAGTTGAGTGAAATCCCAAACAAGACTTTTACTTTACCACAAATTGCTGGTTGTCGTATTTTTATTTCAAAAGGGTCACAATTGTATTTTTATTTTTTTGGAGCATCAGGACCGATTAAAGGATATACCTCACCAAATCCTTTGAATGCAACCGATCCCAATCAAGGAATTTTATATGAGATAATAGAAGTAACAAACAACCAATTTGGTTTCTTTGGTAATCCATCAAGAGTTGATTCATATAAATATCCCATGGGACTAGAATTGTTTGGTGCAAATGGTTATCAAAAACGTGTTGGAGAACTATTAAAACACGAGGACATAATTACTTCGTTTAAAAACAATGTCCCAGCCGAATTTCTGGGTTGTGTAAACAATAGCACGGGAGAAATTACTGCACCCTCTAAAACACCCGAATTTGCCGACGGAACTGGAGGAACTACTGTTGGTCCACAAGCCAATTATTTAAAATCATACATAGATGCTATTTGGAACAAATATAAAAATGAGGATTTGATATTCTATGCTGGTGACGCAGGAGTCTTTAAAGGACGAATCATTGGCGAACAGCTCGTAATGGTTGGACAATCAGGAGGATTTGTAGGTCGAACTGGAAGAATACAAAATAGACCTTCAACACAAGAAGCACTGGAAGGAAAAGGTGTTTTGGACAGGAGAATAAATGATGGTGATTTAGATCTTGTCATACAAGCACAATTGACCGCTGCCATAAATCGACATATGGTAAATGTAACTACACCAAACCCTGGTCAACAAAATTGGTATGATGCTACTAAATTCTACCAAAGCAATCCAACGAATCATTATGCGGAATTTTGGCATTTACCCGGCATCAGTGTAGACAATTTATCTTATGGTTTTGCATATGATGATGTAGCTGATCAATCCCCATCACTACATTCTCCAAAACCAACAAAAGTTATAGCGAGTTTTGGTGGCTATGCTAATTCAGCTCCAGCAATTCCTTCCACTACAGATGTGATAACGGTGTATAAGGATTGTAATTACGCTGGTTTTTCTGGTGGATTATCATTGGGTGAATACAATTTGGCGGCATTAAAAACGCTGGGGATTGATGAAAATGTAATATCCTCAATACGAGTAACTGAAGGCTTTCAAGCAATTCTTTTTCAAGAAGATAATTTTGCGGGTAGTTCTACATTGATAAATGCAAACAACACTTGTCTAAACTCCACTTGGAATGACAAAGTAAAATCGATACGAATTATTTCCAACGGAACAGATACTTTGGGTAATACCACTTATTATTTACAAAACAGACATAGTGGTTTATATATAGAAGTAACAGCTGCTAGTACTGCAAATAATGCAAATATTGCCCAAGCCACTCTCAACAATGGAGACCATCAAAAATTTGTCTTTACTCATTTAGGAAATGGAACATACAAAATTATTGCTAAACATAGTGGTTTATCAATGGATGTAAAAGCCTTTGACAAAGCTAATGGTGCCAATGTTGAACAATATGCCTATGGAGGAACCACCAATCAAAAATTTATCTTAGTTCCTACTGGAGATGGTTATTACAAAATTATTGCAGGTCACAGCGGTAAATTAATCGAAGTCTCCGCTTTTAGCACTGCAAATGGTGGTAATATTCAACAATGGGAAAGTGCAAATCAAACTAGTGGTCAATGGAAATTGATTCCATACGTTGCTACACCTTCTGTATTGGTGCAAGCAGAATCGTTTTCGAGCATGAATGGTATACAAACCGAAGCTACTACGGATACCGATGGAGGTCTTAATGTAGGCTATACAGATACTGGAGATTGGATGGCTTACAAAAATATAAATTTTCCAACAACGGGTTCTTATTTAATTGAATATCGAGTGGCAAGCGCCGTAAATGGAGCAAAAATATCGTCAGATTTAAATGCTGGTTCGATCGTATTAGGAAGTGTGACCATTCCAAACACAGGAGGTTGGCAAAAATGGCAAACCATTTCGCAGACAGTAACTGTAAACGCAGGTACTTACAACTTTGGAATTTACATACAAAATTCAGGAGTAAACCTCAACTGGTTTAAAATTACTAAGCTGGTGACTACTAAAACATCTGAAGAAAAAGAAAATCAAAAAGAAATAGCAATTACAGTTTACCCAAATCCCACAAAAGATATACTTTATTTTAAAACGGATTTGACAGACGCTAATTTAACTGTGATTTCTTCTTCAGGAAATGTTATGGTAAATCAAAAACTTGTAAACAATAGTATTGATGTTTCCAACTTTACTGCTGGATTGTATTTTATCACTATCCAAAAGAATGACGGAACCAAACAAGTAATAAAATTCCTAAAAGAATAAAATAAAATTCATGACCATCCCTTACATTCATTACAAATAAGGATCAGATTAAATAGCATTGATCCTGAGCAAAAAAAGATTTATTTATTGGGCAATTAATTGTTTTACGAATCATGTTTGTAATGGATGGTCATAATTCTATTAAAAAACAAAACCATAATAGTTAAGTAGAATTGTTTAAATTTATCCAAAACAATTATTATTTAACAACTATGACTAAAAAAAGCTTTCAGTTTCTTGTTGTAATACTCATGGTCCTTTCTGTCCAAGCGCAAAACAGCAACAAAACACTTACCTCAACCGATTATGAACAAGCGGTAAAATATTTAGGATTCAATACCAACAAATTAGTTTTCAATAACAACGTAAACCTAAATTGGTTGCCCAATGGTGATTTTTGGTACAACAATACTACTCCCAAAGGAAAAGAGATAGTAGTAATCCATACTGTTGACGGTACACGAAAAACAGGTACAGATTTAAAATCGTTACTTCCTGAAAACAATACACCTACTACCTCAACTTACACAGTTACTCCTTTTGAAGTAAAATCTCCAGACGGTAAAAAAGCCGCTTTCATTAAAGATTGGAATCTTTGGGTCAAAGATTTGGCTACTCAAAAAGAAACCCAACTCACCTTCGATGGCGTAAAAGATTACGGCTATGCCACCGATAATGCAGGATGGAAACACAGCAACAAAGCCATTTTATTATGGTCTCCCGATTCTAAAAAAATTGCCACTTTTCAACAAGATCAACGTCATGTAAAAGACATGTATTTGGTTTCAACCAATGTGGGAGCTCCTAAATTAGAAGCTTGGAAATATCCGCTACCTGGTGATGAAAAAATAATTCAAATTGAGCGTGTAATTATCGAAGTCGAAACACCAAAAGTTATTCGTTTCAATATGGCTCCCGATCCACGAAGAGGAACCCTGTGCGATGATATTTCGTGTTCTGGTTCTTTTGATGATAACGAATGGAATGCTGACGGAACAAAATTAGCCTTTGTTTCTACTTCACGAGATCATAAAGAAGCCAAAGTCAGAATTGCCGATGCACTAACAGGTGCCGTAAAAAACATCTTTGAAGAAAAAGTAGCCACACAATACGAGAGTGGTCAAGGAAAAGTGAATTGGCATTATTTAGAAAGTTCCAATGAAATCATTTGGTACAGTGAACGTGACGATTGGGGACATTTGTACTTGTATGATTCCAAAACTGGTAAATTAAAATCACAAATTACCAAAGGGAATTTTGTAGTAACCCAACTTTTAAAAGTAGACGAAAAAAATCGAGTACTTTATTTTGAAGCCAATGGAAGAGAATCGGGTCGTGATCCTTATTTTAGTCATTTTTACCGAATTGATTTCAGTGGAAAGAACCTTCAATTACTTACTCCAGAAGATGGGAATCACTCTATTTCATTATCTCCCAATGGAGACTATTTTGTAGATACTTATTCGCAACCCCATGTGGCACCAGTTTCGGTTTTGAGAGCTACTAATGGGAAATTAATTACAACCCTTGAAAAAGCAGATATCTCAAAACTAGTGGCAACGGGTTGGAAAGCACCAGAACCCATCAAAGTAAAATCAAGAGATGGAAAATGGGATTTATACGGATTGCTCTTTACTCCTACTCATTTGGATCCAACTAAAAAATATCCTGTAGTCAATTATATTTATCCTGGACCTCAAGGTGGCGGTGTTGGAACAAGAAATTTTATGTCCGCTCGATTTGACCATCAAGCCTTGGCCGAGTTAGGTTTTGTAGTCGTGATTATTGATGGAACTTGTAATCCAGATCGTTCCAAATCTTTCCACGATGCTTGTTATGGCAATATGGCCGATAACACCTTAGAAGATCAAATTTCAGGGATTAAGCAATTAGCCACTAAATATCCATTTATGGATTTGGACAAAGTGGGGATTTGGGGGCATTCAGGAGGTGGTTATGCCACAGCAGCAGCCTTATTCAGATATCCAGAATTTTACAAAGTGGGTATCTCCGAATCTGGTAATCATGAAAACCGAAATTACGAAGATGATTGGGGGGAACGATACATTGGACTTTTGACTAAAGACGCCAACGGAAAATCTAATTATGAAGATCAAGCCAATGCTAATTTTGCTGCAAATCTAAAAGGAAAATTATTATTAGCGCATGGCGGAATGGATGACAATGTTCCTCCTTACAACACTTATCTGGTGATTCAAGCTTTACAAAAAGCCAACAAAGATTTTGATTTCATCCTTTTCCCTAATGCTCGTCATGGTTTTGGTGCAGACACTTTTTATATGATGCGCAAACGATGGGATTATTTCGTTACCCATTTGCTAGAAGCGCAACCTCCGAAGGAATTTTTGATACAACCTAAATAACTAAAAAAAGCAATGTTCTAACATTGCTTTTTTTGTTTTAATACGTCAAAAGAATGTATTCTTAAAAACTAATTTGTAAGCTATACTACTAAACTCCCTCTTGTACTCCAAAAAATTTGTTCTATCACATCAATACTGCTTCTTATACCATTAATTTAATTCCCTTTACTGAGTCGATGTAATTTTAATATTGAATAAACTATTGTTTTACTTTCAATTTTAAAATTATGGATACTCAAGAAGACATTGTCGTAGGTTTTGCATTATATCAAGGATGCACTCTTATGGATTTTGCAGGTGCGACTCAGGTTTTTAGTTCCAGTGACGGTTTCAAATCGGTCTGGTTAGCATTAGACCAAACAATTATTACAACTGAAGGTGTTGCTATTGAACCCAATTTTCTTTTTTCAAAAGCTCCAAAAATAGATATTCTTTTTGTACCTGGAGGAGGTCCGAATGGCGTGGTTTCCACAATGCAGAATAAAGAATATTTAAATCACATTAGAAAAATTTCTGAAAAAACTCTCTGGAAAGGCTCTGTTTGTACTGGAGCTTTTGTACTTGCAGCGGCTGGAATTTTAAAAAACTGTTTGGCTACCACCTATTGGTCCCAAATTCCAACTTTAGGTCTGTTAGCGGATAAATTAAAGCTAAAAATTCCTCCAAGTTATCCTCGATTCTCGATAGATATGGAACGTAAAATATTTACCGGAGGCGGTATTTCTTCTTCCTTAGATCTTGCACTAGAAATGGTGCTAATTATTAAAGGACTTGAAGCCGCTCAAACCACACAATTGTTCATACAATACCAACCCAATCCCCCAGTAGATGCTGGTGATCCAGATCATGCACCTCAATACATTACTGATAGAATGAGAAAAGAGGACGAAGGCTTTTCCAAGGCTTTGACTCAACAAATAGAAAAAATTATTAACTAACCCAAATCAATCATGAATGCAACTACTACCCCAAAATTAGGCTCTGGAATATGGACCTACCGAAGCCTACTCAACAATCCTGATTTATCTGTGGCTTTTGACTCCCTCGAATTTGGAAGAGGAAATCTTCAAATCATTACAAATGATGATGGTAGTTTAACAGGTAAAATATACGATACTGGCTGGGAACTTGAATTGAAGGGTTCCTTTCAGTACGGAAATCCAGCTTGCCTTTGGTTTCAAGGAAGCGGAATCGTTGGTGGATCACTTTGGATTTATGACTATCTCTGTTATGTAGTCCCTCAAATTCCAAACGGAATCAATCAAATTCCAGCGTTAGTTGGAAGTGTTACTAGAGCAATCCCACATCCAGATGGCCAAGGTGGCACAAGTCCCGCAGGAGTTGTTTGCTCGTTTTATGCTGTATTGCAACCCGAAAACAAATAGCAACTATAACTTAAAAAAAGAGATTATGAACGATACATTTTCAAATACGAATAACTGCTGTTGCCATCATAAAAAAACAGAGGAGTTAAAAAAAGAAATACTTGAGCAAGACAAACCCAACTTTAGATTCAAATCCTTATCCTCTGTTGCTCTGAGTGTTCTTATTGCTTTCTTTCCAAAATGTCCACTATGTTGGGCTGCCTACATGAGCTTATTTGGCTTTCTAGGTTTATCACAGTTGCCTTATATGTCTTGGTTACTTCCGGTATTACTAGTATTCTTGGGAATCTATCTGGTTATTCTATATAGAAAATATCATAAAAATGGATACATCCCTTTTCAATTAAGTCTTACTGGTGCGATTCTTCTACTCATAGGAAAACTTTTTTTTCCCCTCGAAAAATGGATTGCAGTACTAGGAATGATTTTTATAATCTCTAGTTCATTATGGCTAAGCTTTGGTGTACAAGTAATTGGCTATTTACTCTCTAGACAAAACAATAAACTTAAATCAATAAACTAACCTCAAATAAAATGTCAGCAACAAATCAAATACGAGTACGAAAATCGATTCTAGAAATCCAAAGAGATTACGAGAACGGTTTCTCTACAGAATTAGAAAACTTAATGACGGCTTGGGCTGGAATTAAAGCTTTAGATCCAAGTGATCTTAACTCTTTCTTTGTAATTGGGGGCTATCATGGAGAGCCTTTTAGAGGAGCGGGTTACGGAAATAGTCAATGGTGGGGCGGATGGTGCAATCATGGTAATGTATTGTTCCCAACTTGGCACAGGATGTACTTGGTACGTTTAGAAGAAGCCTTGCAAAGTATTCCAGGTTGCGAAAATGTAATGCTACCCTATTGGGACGAAACAGATGAATATTCTTTAGCTAATGGAATTCCAAGTTGTTTGACCGATGATACCTTTACCTATGCTAATGGAACTATTATTCCTAATCCGTTGATTTCCTTTACTTTTCCTTTAACCATAACAGATAATGTGTCTTCGGATCAGGTAAAAGGAAACGGCTTATACACCAAAAGTGTGGGCTACACTACTGTAAGATATCCCTATTCTGGATTAGTAGGCATTCCTGCAGATCAGAAACAAACCGCCATTCATAATGCCCAATGGCCTACTTCGGCTGAAGGAAATGCGGTATTGAATCAAAATGTAGTGAATTGGCTTAACCTGTCTGTAGTAACCATCGCACCAGATGGCGTAAACCATACCGAACCCACACCTTTTCCAGCAGGAATACATCAAGCCTTTAAAGATTGCTTAAACGCACCCAACTACACTGTTTTCTCTAACACCACTTCAAGTCAAGCTTATAATGATTTGCTACCAGCTGGTGCCGTTCCAGTTATGCCATTAGAGCAACCTCACAATGACATTCACTTGGCTGTTGGTGGAGCGGATATAACTGATGTTCCAGGACAAAATTTTGATGCTTCGCCAATTGTTGGAGCAAATGGAGATATGGGCGAAAATGATACAGCAGGATTAGATCCTATTTTCTTTTTCCATCATTGCAATGTAGACCGTATGTTTTGGGTTTGGCAGAAAAAAACCGGAAATCTTGACACTTTAGAGGTGATTCCTGAATATCCAGGAACCAATTCTGTAGATAATCAGGGGCCAACGCCTGGTGTATCAGGAAACGTATGGCTTTCTATGGATTCTCCATTAATGCCTTTTACAGATGCTTACGGCAATCCTTACAATTCAACTCACGTGGTGAATATTGAAAAACAACTCAATTACACCTACTCCATCGGTTCTTTAGACCAACCTTACTGGCCTGAAACCTCAACAAATGAAGTGCTTTTAATGAAAGCTTCTGATACGAATAGCAACAAAACATTAACTGTTTCTGGTGCCAACAAAGCAGCCATAAGTGGGTCTTTTATTATTGCTGCACACACAATTGTCAAAGGTGAAAAGCATTTGGTGGGAGTAAAATCAGTATTGAGTAGAAATGCCATTCAAGGATGTGCCAATTGCCAGACGCATTTGGGGGTTAAAGCGCACTTTAGCCTAAACCATTTATCGCCTGAGATTGTTTCAAATGAAGCCGTAGAATTCACTGCCGAAGTTATTGGACACAAACCTTCTAATGCTGGTAGAGCTCTAAAAGGAGCAATGGAAGCTGTGCCAAATAAGATGTTAAAAACTAGCATTAAATAAAACTTAAAAACTAAAATTTGCCCTAAATGAAAACTTCAACAACAAAAATTGCCATCGGACTTTTTATAACCACTGGATTAATCCTTTTGGGATGCAAAAAAGATGCCGACATCGAGGCCAGTTACCTGCCTTTGGATGTACAAAAAACGTGTACCATTTCTAAAGCCGATTTTGATACTTGGTTTGCCAGCGGTAAAGCCACAGAAAACGGATTAGTTTCTCCCGCTAATAGCGTAACTTTTCCCCATCAAAACAATTGCGATTTTTACAAATGGTCGCAACAAATGTTCCTTTGGATTACTTCTCCAGCTTCAGGAAGTTACGGAAACACTGGAACTATTATGGAATCACCGGTATTTTATAATGTTTCGCCTCCTTATGATGTGAGTAAACAAAATCCTCACGGCGTTCGTAAATTAGTACCACATATTCCTGGAGAGCTGCTAAGAGTAACCCCTCACATTAGTCAAAATGGTCCGAATAAACTTCCGGTAATCATAGACAAGCAAGGACGTATGTTTGAAGTGGAAACTAGTCAAGACAACGAAGTCACTTTTCTAAAAAATGCCAAAAACGAGTTGGTAGCCATCAAAAGTTTGGTCGATAACGAAAAAAGAGGAATTGATTTTTTAGATGCCAAAGGAAAAGTTATCGAACAACCAAAAGCCGTAATAAAAAGCAAAATCAATCCTAATCGTGTGGTGCATAGCTTCAAACTTGGAAAAAAACAAATTTTCCTAGACGCCTCAGGAAATCAAATCGAAACCGAGCAAGGACAAGCAGGTTCCAATGGAGCCTTAATGGCCGAAAACAAATCGCTGGTGTATTACATCACTATGGTAAATGATGTCTATGCGTATTACCTAAGCGGTGTCAACGAAGGAAAGTTGAATAACTCCCAATTTCCAACGACACAAAAAGAGCTTAATAGTATTTTGGCTTACGCGAAAGCAAAAGGATTACCCAATCCACCAGATGCGAATGCCTTGGCAATGGAATTGAAAACCTCTTGGGTGGAAACCACCAACCTGCCTAATGCCAAAAGTTATGTTACCATCAAAGCAATTATTCCAACCTACAACAAATCCAATCCAAATAAATGGGTGGTAAACGGGGAAAGAACCGCAACGTTGGCTTTGGTAGGAATGCACGTTGTAGGCAGTGTAGCTGGGCATCCAGAAATGATTTGGGCTACTTTTGAACATCAAAAAAATACACCTAACGAAGCGTATTCGTATAAAGACACCAAAGGACAAATCAAAGAAGTACCAGCTGATAAAGGAACGGGATGGTTGTTTAACGCGAATGCTTCTGACCAAGGGGCACAACAAAACTTTCAAAATATGAAAGTAAGCGGGGATACCATTTTGATTACGAACCCAGAAATCTACAGTCCCGGTGCGAGAAGAATTATGGCTTGGGGAAGCGCTTCCAACACCGTGCCTAATCCAGAAGACAAAACTCCTGCTGATGCCAATAGTCAGGTTATTTCTATCAACAACGACATTCGTAGTTTATTGGTAGGCAACGATATTCGAAAAAATTATCTTATGATTGGTGCGACTTGGACTTTTGGAGGCAATGCGCCCAACGGTGCTAGCTATCCTTATGCGCCACAAGTGAATAACCAAACGCCAACCGATTCGATACCAACTCCAGCTCCGCTTGGCGATGCCATTGGTACGGCGCAATTGTCGAACAGCACGATGGAAACGTATGTACAATCGCCATCCTCAGCATCGACTTCGGCGAATTCTATTTCTTGTTTCTCTTGTCACAACAATAACAATGGCTTAGCGCCTAGCGACCTTAGTCACGTTTTTGGAGAAACAAAAACCATTTTGCCAATCGTATACACCAAAGGAAAAAAATAAACCAAAACCCAAACCAAAAAAACGCGCTACTCGACTCAAACTTCTGAGTGTGTAGCGCGTTTTGTTATTGTTGGAGAATTTAAAAAGCTAGTTACTTTTCTACTTCTTTCTGAGCGTTAAGGCTAAAATAAGTTGTCAAGTTCAACATAAAACCAATAGCTGTAATTCCGCCAGCAATTACTCCCATTCTTTCTGAATCTGGATATTCTGACAATAGAAAAAAGGAAACGCCTAGTAACAGTAAACTTAAGATGTAGCTGATTGTTCTCATATATTATTTTTTGGTTGTTAATTTAAAAATGTTGCAATCTAATTATGGTTTAAAGGAAAGATTGTCAAACTACTTTTATGGGCTGGTTTTTATTCAACACCTATTTTCTTAAAGTGATAAATGCTGTTGGCATCCACCACATATTTAGTCCAAAAGCAACTGTCACAACTTCGTAACCGTCTTTGGTTTTTTCATTAAGTATTTGTTCTACTTTTTCTTTTAATGAGTCCGTTGACCACATTGTAGATTCTTTTATTATTGTATAAGTCATCTTATTATTTTTAACTCCTACTCGTCTGGCTTTTCAGTTTCGCCCCGTTTTTATGAATGGTCGCTGGTCTCCATTTTTATATTTTATTCTTGTCAGTCTTGAATTATGGCCAAGAAGCAGCAACATTTGATTTTATGTTCGCCTGTCTGTTCTGTGATTGTTGATTAAACTTGCCTTTAATGTTTCGGTGCTGCGCAATTTGGAATTAAACTAAACTAATTATTCGGATTTGCTTAATCGTGCCAAACAAAACACTTTTCCCAATTAAACCCAACGCCCAAATTGCTTGTAGCGTGTGTACACGTTGCACAATTAAAATTCCCTCCTAAGACTCTGATTTATCAAATTATTTAAAATCTAATATATTGATTTTAGTATTTATTTTTTTTATAAAAAAATGATTAAAAGTTAGATTTAGTCTTTTTTTTAGTTGTGCAACAGCCACCGTTGTTAGCAGTTCGTCTAAATTTTATTTTGTGTTTTGTAGTTCATTTAATTTGTTCGTCAATTTTTCTTTTTCATTGCTTTCATTTGTCCTAAAACGCAAGATTGGGAAATCATACTTTTCCAATATTCTGTCTTTCATTTTATCTCGTTCGGCTTGCTTTGTTCCGTCTTTGTGAAATTCAAAGCCATCAACTTCTATACCGAGAACAGGAAATTTACCAAGCTTATTGTAAATCAAAAAGTCTAAATGTGTCAGTGAGTTTGAAGCGTATTTTACTTCTTTTTCGTCTAACTTTGAAAAATCTTTAATAAGTTGTCTAATAGGGAAGTGTAGAAGAACGTCATACTTCGAAAATATGTCTTCCGATAAAACTTGTTTGATTAGTCCAAACATTAAATTCTCACTGTCAAACGCTGAAACATTTCCTGATTTTCTAATGATTTTTGCTCTTTCTTCTTCGTAGCCTTTATACAACAAATCAAAAATTGAGTTTAACTCACTTTGAACAATAGAAAAATTATTATATTCAATATATTTTATCAAGTCAGAAATGTTGTTGTCGCTTTCATTGTCATTTCCATTGACAACTAATATCAGTTGTTCAACAGCTCTGGAAACAGCTACATTTAAGCGATTTGGATTGTCTGTAAATTCTGAAATTTCGTTGTCAACGGTTGAAAGTATGATGACCTCATTTTCTCTGCCTTGAAACTTGTCAACAGTGTCAGCTTTTATTGAAGTTCCTTGAAATGTTCTTTGCAAAGCGTTTGTTTGATTACGATATGGTGTAACAATACCTAAATCTACATTTTCAAGTTTTTCTTTTGGGATAATTTCCTGTATAATAATGTCTATTTGCCGTTGATTCATTCGCTCTCTTGCATGATTACCTTGTACTGTTTTATAAACAAGAAGAGGTTGGCGTCTGTCTGTGTATTCTGTATGAACAATAAGTTGATTGTCATAAAATTTCTTATTGCAAAATTCGATGATTTTTGGGTGACAACGATAATGTTCTCTCAATAGTGTCTTTGGAACATTGGGGAATAATTCAAGCACAGAAGACAGCAAACTGTGATTTGAATAGCGATAAGGTTTTTTCAGTTTGTAAGAATTGAAAACCAAATCTGTTTTTTCTTGCATGTCAGCATCAACCACGTTTGGCAATTGCTTAATATCACCAACAATTACCGCTCTTTTTGCACAAGACAAAGCAAGTGCACCTGTTGCCAAATCAACTTGTGAACATTCATCAATAATCACATAATCGTAAGAAATTTTATCAGATAAACTTTGCCTTAATGAGTAAGTTGTACTCATAATAACTGGGTAATCTTTGATAAATTCGTCTGATTTATAACGAAGTTCTGAAATGGTATATGGTTCTCGTTTTTGTTTATTGTACTTTTTGTATAATTCTGCTTTGAGAAGTTGCATTGACGTTTCTGTGTATTCTTTCATTTTGTTGTCAAATGCAAAATTCCTTAAAGAGGTTTCCAATAATTCTATTCTCTCAGTCAGTTCACTAATTTTAGTTGGATAATACTTTGATTGACAAATGAAAATTATTTCACCAAGTGAATCTGTATAAAATGATTTATCCTTAATTCCATATTTCAGCCTAAAAATGAGCCTATTGATGAAGTTGACTTTCTTTCTTCTGTTTGCAAATGTTTCAATTATAATCCAAAATTGAAGAATTTTTTCGGCTGTGATATTTCTTTTAAACTCTACTTTTTTCTCGGTTTTTTCTTTATATGTTTCTTTGAAATATTCGTATTCTGTTTCAATGTTTTCAAGTTGAAGTTTTAATAAAGCCAACTCATTTTTCTTGTCAAGATTTTCGGAAAGGTGAGTAACAAGCGTTGTTACTTTTTCTTTCAAGTTTGATTTTTCATTGTCAGACAAATTGAATTGTGATAAATCGGGAATTTCTTTTTGAGAATCAATGAACTCTTTTTTGTTTTGAGAGTTTCCAAGAAGTGCAGCTATAAATTCAATGCCGTTTTTTTCAAGCTTTTCATAAACATTTTTTGTTGCAGAGTTATTGCTTGAAACCACGGCAACACTTTGCCCATTCAAAACAGCGTTAGCAATTATGTTAAGAATGGTTTGTGTTTTGCCAGTTCCTGGTGGTCCTTCAATTACGCTTAGATTGTTGGAAAATGCAATGTTTACTGAATTTCTCTGACTTAGGTTAAAACCAAAAGGAAAAAAATCCGGGTTTGTAGTGCTTCCACTTGTTGCAGATAAAGAACTGTTTAAAAAACCTGCAAGAACACAATCTTCAGTAATTTCAGAAATGCTGTCGTAACTTCTTGCAAGAATATTGTTGCCTTCTTCTGTTTTTAGTCCAACAGCGTCGGCAATTTCTTTTAGGTAATTGAAAACGTTAAATGCTTTGTCGCTGCTAACGGCTGTTCTTACGATTCTTGCTCTCGTTCTACTATAAAAAAACTCCTTGTTCCTATTTTTGAAAACTATACATATTTTGTCGCCTTTATACGAATACTGAGCAATTCTGTCGGTTTCGTCTTTTTCGTCAATGTATATCAGTTCTCTTTTAAGTGACATTTTCGATGATATTTCTTTAGTGATTCCGTGCTTTAGTATGATGCAGTTTATGGGTGACTGCTAACGTTCAGGCATTACAGTGGGTTTGGAACTAAATTAAGCGCATCTTCGGATTTGCCAAATGTCTTAAATACAAGACCAACTTTCCATTAAGCTAATTGCCCAAATCCGCTGTAGTAGCTTTTAGTACAAGTAATTTTTCTTGATGTATATTTCAAATATTTCATCCATACTTATATTTTCTTTTTTACGTAATCTGTGTAATACCATTCCTGCTTTCTCAAATATTTCATTTTTCATTCTGTCATTATCAATCTGTTTTGGATTATCGTGCCAACTACTATCCAATTCAATAAAAAACTTTGGTTTAAAAGTTTGCGAATCAACAATACACAAGTCCAATGTTGCTTGAAAGAAAAAGGATTTCGTTTTGCTTTCAAGTAATTCAATCACTTTAGAATTAATTATTGAACTTAAAGCTATGTTTGGCAGTATTAATTCTTTTTGTAAAATTCTTTTTGAAGCCAAGTAAAGTTCTTTTTCTTGTGGCGAATTAAAGATAGATTTAGAAAAATCTAATTCTCCAAAACTTCCAATTTTTACATCTAAATTCGATGCAAGTATTGTTTTTTCGATTTTTTCCACCCGTTCAGAATCTTTGCTTTTTAGAAATTCTTGTGCTTCACTATTTGTAGTCAAGATTTTTGCGTATTGTTCAGAAGGGTGTTTTTGAAATAAATACTCTGTAAGTTCGAAAAGACAATTTTCAGAGAGTTTTAGAATTTTGACATTCTGACTTAATTGAAAAATTCTAGCTAAAACAGTAGATAGATTTTCATCACCATTATTTTCATAGCGCTTTATTTCATCAATAAGATTCATTTCGAATACCACAAAAATTGGGTCAGTTGCTAATTCTTTACAATTCTTTTCGCTAGATAATAGTTGATTTAACTTTAACCATTCTTTGGTTTGTAAATATTTTAGACAATTTTCTGTGATATTCATTTCTGTTGTATTATGTGTGCTAACTAGTTTATGATAGAAACAAACTTCGCATATACACTATTTATAAGTTAGGTAATAGACGGCTTATTTTGCATTACTCATTTTCAAATATATTCATTTCCCTCCAAAAAATTATAAAATTTTTCTGAATTTTAATTATGAAATAAATTCCAAATAGTAACTATCGTAATCCCAAAAAAAACACGCTACTCAACTAAAATCCTGAATGTGTAGCGCGTTGTTCTCATTGAGAATTTGTTTTAAGGGTTATATTGCATGGGAATTAAAATCACCCATTGAGTTCTATCAATAACTTGATATTATTTTGTAATTTAGGACTAAATTTATATAACAAAAAATAGAAAACATGAAAAACAATTTTTGGATTTACATGATTATTTCATGTTTGGGATTAACAAGTTGCAAAAAAGAGGGAGACAATTCAAAAGCAATTGAGCAACCACCTTTACAAGTAGCCTGTTACCAAGCAGTGTATGAAAAAGACACAGTTACTTTAAAACTTAACACCCTAAAAGATGGAACTATCACTGGCAATTTGGTAATGAAAGAATTTGATACTCCCATTAAAGATGGAGAAATCATTGGGAAGTTTAGTGGAGACACCTTACTGGTTGATTACAGTTATGTTGAAGGTTCAACTGATAAAACAATCTTTAAAAACCCATTGGCCCTACTCAAAAAAGGAAAGGAACTCATCCTTGGTAATGGCAAAATAGAAACGTATTTAGGGAAAACCTATTTTGTTAAAGGTCAACCTATCGATTATGAAAAGGTCAAATACAAATTCTCTGAAACGGATTGTAAAGAATAATTAGCACAAAAAGGAGATAATTTCTCCTTTTTTTATTTGTAAAAAACGTCGTACGCAAATCGGACTAACGTGCCAATGACTACCACCAAAAAAAAGATTCGGATAAAACTATTGCCTTTGTTGATGGCCAATTTGGCGCCCAACCATCCACCGAGCGCATTGCTAGCTGCCATAGGAATCGCAATCGCCCAAATGATTTTGCCTTTGAGCATAAACAAGCAAATCGAACCAAAATTGGTCGCTAAGTTGACCATTTTCGCATTCGCAGAAGCGTGCAAAAAATCGAAACCCATAATAGCAATAAACGCCACAACCAAGAAACTTCCCGTACCCGGACCAATGAATCCGTCGTACAAACCCACCACAAAACTAATGGCAACAGCATTGATTACTTGGCGTTGAGCAGAAATATTTTTTTCTATATGTTGGCCAAAATTTTTCTTGGCATAGGTATAGATTACCAAAAACGAAAGCACGACCAACAAAAGTGGTTTCATAAAATCATTGCTCACATACGTCAGTAAAGTCGACCCCAAAAACGCTGACGGAAATGCCAAAAGCATCATAATTCCGAGTAGTTTCCAGTTTAAATCCACTTTTTTCAAGTACTGAAAAGCAGCGAAAGAGGTTCCACTAAAGGCAGGTACTTTTAAGGTTCCAATTACGGTTGCGACAGGAAGACTGGGCAACAAAATGAGTCCGACAGGAGTTTGTATGAGTCCACCTCCTCCTACTATAGCATCTATAAATCCAGCAGCAAAAGCGGCTAAGCAAAGCAAAAGAATGATGGTACTATTCATTGTGCGGTGGTTGTTTATTGGTTGCGGCAAAAATAGGGGTATCAAATGATTTTGAGTATCAATTGAGGAAGAAAATTTAAATTTTAACCGTTAGATATAAACATATAAGTCATAACAGTTTTTTTAAATTGACTATTTATTTTGAACCATATAAGACAAATAAGGACATAGAAGTAGCTATCTGTGGAATTTGTGTCTAGTACTTAACCGCAAAGATTCTGTGTTGATTTCCTAATAAATCTAAAATTTTATTTTGTCTTTTTTAATAATTAATTTTGTATTCTAAGTCAGCCATAGAGCTAGACTGTATAGCGTGTTTATGCCTTTTGTGCTAACACGCTAT
>CAUPRE010000021.1:0-78522 GCA_963513565.1 uncultured Flavobacterium sp.
GATACAATAATAAAGTTATTAAAATTGATGTAAAGCATGGACAAAAAATGGGTACTGGTAAAACAAAAGGATTATTCATAGAGAAGAATGTATTTTATAAAGTAAATGATTTAGGAATTAAGGAGAAATTATTTATCTAAAAGTACTATACAAGTAGCATCTTTTATGAATTGATTATAAAAACCAATCCATTTTTGAATATTAGATTTACTTAAACCTTTTTGAGCAGAAACATAGTTCCAAGAATAATGCTTCTCTAATATTAATTTTACACATTCAAGTTTAAATGCATAATCATACTTTACTTTTCTTTCCATAAAAATACCCCCAAATAGTGTTTAACTTTTTGGGGGCAGTCTAAAAAGGGGCTTTCCTATAAATTGATTTGAGTTTATTTACTCAAATACATTTTTCTTCTAGAATACAATTCATAGAATTGGTCGTCTTTCAAGTCATCAATAAACAAAATGCTCTCACCAGTAGATTTCATTTCAGGCCCTAAAGCTTTGTTTACATTTTTGAACTTACTAAATGAGAAAACTGGTTGTTTGATAGCATATCCTTTCAATTGTGGATTAAAAGTAAAATCAGTTACTTTATTCACTCCAAGCATCACCTTTGTAGCGTAATTCACGTAAGGTTCACCGTAAGCTTTTGCAATGAATGGTACCGTTCTAGAAGCTCTAGGATTCGCTTCGATAATGTAAACCATATCATCTTTTATCGCAAACTGAATATTGATTAATCCTACCGTTTTCAATGCCAAGGCAATTTTCTTAGTATGATCTTTAATTTGTTGCATTACGAATTCCCCTAAATTAAAAGGAGGCAAAGTAGCATTACTATCACCAGAGTGTACTCCACAAGGCTCAATGTGTTCCATAATTCCGATGATGTACACATTTTCACCATCGCAAATCGCATCAGCCTCAGCTTCAATAGCTCCTGCTAGGTAATGGTCTAATAGTAATTTATTACCTGGAATAGACTTCAACAAGTTGATAACGTGTTCTTCTAACTCTTGTTTGTTGATTACAATTTTCATTCCTTGACCACCCAATACATAAGATGGACGAATCAACAATGGGAAATCTAATTTATCCGCTAAAGCCGAAGCTTCATCAGCAGTCTCTGCAATTCCAAACTGAGGGAAAGGAATTTCTAATTCGGTCAAAAGATCAGAGAAACGTCCTCTATCTTCTGCTAAATCCAAAGCTTCAAAACTAGTTCCAATAATTTTTATACCATATTTAGAAAGTTTTTCAGCTAATTTCAAAGCTGTTTGCCCTCCTAACTGCACGATAACACCTTCTGGTTTTTCGTGTTTGATGATATCATAAATATGTTCCCAGAAAACAGGTTCGAAATACAATTTATCCGCAGTATCAAAATCGGTAGAAACCGTTTCTGGATTACAATTGATCATAATGGTTTCGTAACCACACTCTTTGGCTGCTAAAACACCGTGTACACAAGAGTAATCAAACTCAATTCCTTGACCAATTCGGTTTGGTCCTGATCCAAGAACAACAATCTTCTTTTTATCTGTAACTATACTTTCGTTATCAACATAACGCTCTCCATTGGCTTTTTCTATTTCGGCCTCAAAAGTAGAATAGTAATATGGTGTTTGTGCTTTAAACTCAGCCGCACAAGTATCAACCAATTTGAACACACGATTGATGTTCATTTTTTCTCTCAACTCATGTACTTGACTTTCCAAACAACCCATCATGTGAGCAATTTGTCTGTCGGCAAATCCTTTTTGCTTGGCTTCAAGTAGCAATTCTCTCGATAAAGTATCTACTTTATAGTTAGAAATTTCTTTTTCTAAGATATAAAGTTCTTCGTATTGTTTTAAGAACCACATATCGATTTTGGTAATTTCGTGAATACGACTCAACGGAATTCCCATTGCAATAGCATCATAAATTACGAAAACACGATCCCAACTAGCAAACGTTAGTTTTTCAATAATTTGCTCGTAATTGGTATACCCTTTTCCGTCAGCACCTAATCCATTACGTTTAATTTCTAATGACTGTGTGGCTTTGTGTAATGCTTCTTGAAACGAGCGTCCAATTCCCATTACCTCACCTACAGATTTCATTTGAAGTCCTAACGTTCTATCAGAACCTTCGAATTTATCAAAATTCCAACGTGGTATTTTTACAATTACATAATCTAAAGTTGGCTCAAATAAAGCTGATGTAGATTTTGTAATTTGATTTTGCAATTCATCTAAGTTGTAGCCCAAAGCCAATTTTGATGCAATTTTAGCAATTGGATATCCAGTAGCTTTAGAAGCCAAAGCAGAAGAACGCGATACACGAGGGTTGATTTCGATGGCTACGATATCTTCTTTTTCATCAGGAGAAACCGCAAACTGTACGTTACAACCTCCAGCAAAATTTCCGATAGAACGCATCATTAAGATGGCCATATCACGCATTTTTTGGAAAGTCGTATCCGATAAAGTCATCGCTGGAGCTACTGTAATCGAGTCTCCCGTGTGAATTCCCATTGGATCCATGTTTTCGATGGAACAAATAATAACGACATTGTCATTTTTATCTCTCAAAAGCTCTAATTCATATTCTTTCCAACCTAGTAAAGCTTTATCAATCAATACTTCGTGAATTGGTGACATTTCTAAACCATAGGTTAGTTTTTCATCAAATTCCTCTTTAGTATGAACAAAAGCAGCTCCAGTTCCTCCTAAAGTAAACGATGGACGAATTACTAAAGGAAAACCAAATTCTTGAGCAATTTCTTTACCTTCTAGGAAAGAAGTCGCGGTTTTGGCAGGTGCAGTTGGTACATTAATTCTTTGAAGCAATTGCTTGAATTGCTCTCTATCTTCGGTAATATTGATAGCATTTACATCTACCCCTATCATTTTTACCCCAAAATCATCCCATATTCCTTTTTCATCTGCTTCCAAACACAAATTCAAAGCCGTTTGCCCTCCCATTGTTGGTAAAACAGCATCAATTTGAGGATGTGCTTTTAAAATTTCAATAATAGATTTGGTAGTAAGAGGCTTTAAATAAACATGATCCGCCATAGATGGATCTGTCATAATAGTTGCTGGATTCGAATTGATAAGAATGACTTCAATTCCTTCTTCACGAATAGAGCGTGCAGATTGAGATCCTGCATAATCAAATTCGCAAGCTTGACCAATTACAATAGGACCTGACCCTATTATTAAAACGGATTTTATTGAGTTATCTTTTGGCATTTTGTATGAATTGTGAGGTTATTGTATTTATTCCGAGGAAACTAATCTACGCTAGTCGCGTTTGGGTATAAAAAAAGGCGATACTAACAATAAGTAACGCCTTTATGATGTTTATACAAACATTATTTTTTGTGTCTAGGTTCGCTAGAAACAGTCAATTTGTGTCTTCCTTTAGCTCTTCTACGCGCTAGAACTTTTCTTCCATTCGCAGACGCCATTCTGTCCATAAATCCGTGTTTATTTCTTCTTTTTCTTTTCGATGGTTGAAACGTTCTTTTGCTCATTGCTTTGTATCTTTAAAATCTTAATTTATATATCTTACTCTTTTGGACTAACCCTTATTCCAAAACCGAGTGCAAATATACAAAGACTTTTTTTTCTAGCAAGTAGTTTTATAAAAATATTTTTAATTCCTTTTACTATCTTTGCAATCTAAATTTAATACCTATTATGTTTCACAGAAATATCAAACTTATCCTAGCTGCACTAATCATCATTGCAGGAATTTGGCAATTTACAGAATCTAATATTGGAAACGGAATTTTCCTTTTATTCCTAAGTGCTTTCCCAATTTTTCTATACTTCAAAAATGAATTTATTTTATTAGCCTTTTTGAAATTAAGAAAACAAGATTTTCCTGGTGCTCAAAAATGGTTGGCTTACATCAAAAACCCTGAAACAGCGCTAGTAAGAAAACAACAAGGTTACTTTAATTACCTTCATGGAATTATGGTTTCTCAAACCAACATCAATCAAGCAGAGAAATTCTTCAAAAAAGCGATTGAATTAGGACTTTCTATGGATATGGATTTAGCCGTAGCCAAATTAAATTTAGCAGGTGTTGCAATGTCTCGCAGAAGAAAATTGGAAGCGACTAATTTATTAAATGAAGCCAAAAAGCTAGACAAACAAAATATGTTGAAAGAGCAAATTACGATGATGAAAGAGCAAATGAAAAAAATCTAATGCTCAATTTATAAAAAACAAAAGGCGACTGACTTAGTAAAGTTAGTCGCCTTTTTTAGTTCCATTCAAAATTATCTCTGGCAAATGTTCGTTCAGCCATCGGAATCGAAACAAAATCATGGCGTGATTCCCGCCTGGCACAACTATACAATTAGTAATGTATTTGATAGGAAAAACATCATCTTGATTTCCGTGTATATGAATTATTGATGAATCTGCGACAGTTCTTTCCCAAAGGATTACTTGTTCAATGGCCCAATCCAAATAATTAATATCTCGAACCGAAAGGAATTTTTCATACAATTTAAGTCGGCTCTTAATTTTTTCACCAAATGAAAATTTCGCTAAATTCTCGACATTCAAGATCAAACTAGTTGGAATCAACTTATACGCTTTTGTCTTCTTAGCGACTTTCATTCGTCTAGGAAATTCTAAATTTGTTTTCACACTTGAAATAATAATGACTCGAAAAGGTTTTAAAAAAGCCGCCATTTCTTGCACTAAAATTCCACCGAACGATACTCCTATTAATACTGGATTTTCATGAGTTACTTTTAAAGCCATACGCTGAGCATACTGAGAAAGGGATTCTACGGGCAAAGGAATTTCCCATTCTAACAATATCACCTCAAACTGTTCTTTACATAAATCAATTCGCTCAAATATAGTTGAACTGGCTGCCAAACCGGGCATGAAATAAACAGGGATTTTACTCATCATATTTTACATTCTAAAACAAGTTAAATGTAGTTTATAAATCTAAAAAAAGCACATTTTTGAAATGATAAAAAAATTCGTTTTGTATTACTTATCTCTTAAAAACAACAAGTGCTTCTAACTGCTTTTAATAAATAACATCACAACTACTATTAATTGATTATCAATTCATTACCTTTGCACCGAGTTATTCTTTTACCACAAAAAGAATAATTATTTAAAAAAATCCCCGCATTTCTGAAAAACAAATATAACAATGGAAATTAAAGACAATATTTTTGCAAGACAATTTGAAACCATTGTTCCAGAAGGACTCTTAATTGTTGAATATTCGTTTCAAGAGAAAAAAATTTTTTTGACAAAATTCAAAGCGCCAGATTCTTATTCAGACGAAGAAACAATTAACACCTTTTTCAAAACTATTTTAGATACAATTACGGAGCGCAACTTAAAAGCGGTTCCAATTCTTCCAAAAATTGTACAATTCTTTAAAAAAAATCCTTCCTATAAAGAACTTTTGCCTCCTGGCATTCGATTATAAAAAAAGCTGCCTTTTATAGACAGCTTTTAGTTTCAAATCAATTTTCTTAATTTCTACCTCCCCTATTGCCTGCTTTATTTCCAGATGCAGGTCGCGTGGCTGGCATAGTTGTAGGTCTTGTCGAGGGTCTCGTCGAAGGTCTAGCCGAAGGAGTACTAGGTCTTACCGACGGCGAAACAGGATTAGTTGAAGGCAATTTATTTGTTGGTCTTGTAGAAGGACGATTTGCATTATTATCTACTGGCATAGTTGGCCTTGTTGAAGGCCTTGTTGAAGGCCTTGTTGAAGGCCTTGTTGAAGGCCTTGATGTAGGTCTGTTTTCTGAAGGCCTATTTACATTCCCTGGGCGCACCGCAGGCGAAGCAGGTTTTCTGTAGGTTCTTCCATCATAAGTAGCTCTGTAATTTCCATTAACTCTATTATTTCGCACTACAACAGAAGTGGTTCTTCGGTTAGAATAATACATCGCGTGCCCTGGATTACGAACAATTACTGTTCGATGGTAGTAATTATTTCCATAATAATGACTGTGATATCCCCAGTAGCTATGGTAATAAACAGGTCTCCATGGTCTCCAATAAGGCGGGTAATACCCCCAATACCATGGAGAATGCCATGGGATAAATAAGGGAGAAAACATATAAATTACTACTGGCCAAGCACTAACGGTAGTCCCACTATTCGTATTATAATTGTTTGTAGTGTTGTTATTAATAATCACGGTCCCTTCTCCTTTATAGCCAGGATTAGGAGTGCCTGAAACTTTGGTTACATCTGCCGGTTCTACAATATAATTCTTACCATACAGTTCTTCGTCACCTATAATTTGAACCAAAACCTGTCCTTTTTTATCTTTGGTTACCTCGACAACTGCGACATCTTGTTTTTCAGATGAACTGACTGCTACTTGTAGAACTACAAAAAAGGAATCTCCTTTTTTCTCACTCACTACTTGAATATAATCAATAGTATTATCGTTATTCAAGTCAAGATTGTTGATTTTTCCTTCTTCATCGTTGATGGCTTTCTCAAAATCCTCTAAAGTTTTTGATTTTTGAAAAACATCCAAAACCGCATACAAATTGAGATTATCTCCAGGTAAATCTAACGCTTCGGGTTCTGTATTGGTTTGTCCATAAGTAGTACTACCAAAAGCAAAGACCAAAACAAGCGTCAAATAAGGCAATATATTTTTCATGAATTCTCTGATTTACAATTAATATAAAACTAAGATAAACAAAATTGGAAAAGGTTTAATAACAAATAATATTTTGAAAGACAAATAGTAACTTTTTTTTCTCACAGAGAGCTAAATTTTTTAAAGTTACCTTTTCTTGCAATTATAATTAGTATTACATTAATTCCGAAAACGAAACGCCTATCCCGAAAATAGTTTGTTTGTAGTTATGATCTATCATAGAATCTCCATAACCATTAAAAAATTGAAAATGTCCTCTTAAGTTTCCTTTGATCGGAAATCCCCAATCCACTTGAATTTGTCCATTATTAAATTTCCCAGTTCGAAGTGAATGCTGACCATGTACAGTAATTATATTCCTTTTTAACAAATAAACAAAAGTAGCATCTGCTCTACCAGTGTAATCTTTAATGTCGGGATTATCTTCTAATTGAAAGACATACCACGCTCTAACAATAAGACTCCAATTCTTTTCTTCAAAAGCTGCAAAACCTATAACTCTATTCCAGCTTCTAGAAAGTGTCTGAGTTCTTCCGTTAGATTGATGATTAAAAGATACTCCTAGCATTTTACCCTCTAAACCAAAAAAATTAAAATTTACTGGGAAATTCAAAATAAGTTCTGGCTCATAATTAGTTTCACGAAATGGCCTTGAAAATTCATTATTATACACTTGAAAAAATGATTTTTGCGTATATCCTAACCATAAATCTGCTTTTTTGAATAAAACATCTTGAGCTAATTTTATTTTGACACTCAATTGAAACTTAGTTTCAACATTATTCAAAGTTACATATTTATCAAGGACCACTTCAGTTCCAGAATTATATGGTAGCTCATTGGGTTTAGAAGAATATCGAAATGGCATCAAATAAATAGGCTTATATTTAGTGAGCAAAAATGTACCATTTTGATGGTCTGACTCCAACTCCCATATCTGGGTAAGGGTTTGAAATTGACCTAACTTTGAAGAAATCAAACTAGATTGTGCTTTACTAGTTAAAACAAACAACCATAAAAATGGAAGAATAAAAACCGACCAATTATATTTATTTATCACGTTTTTCATATGCAATTTTCTAATAATTAATGAATCTTCGCTTTCTATAATCTTAATTAAAAGATATCTACTTTTAATTTTACTTTTTAAAAATCTCTATCAAAGCTGTCGTCCCTAGCGTAACTCCTAAAGGAATTGCGTTCAAATCAACTTGAAAATTGCTATTGTGATTAAAAAATGGAAACATTTTACCTTCTTTAATAGCTTTTTCTGACGCTTCTTTATTGGCAATACCAACCAACATATAGTCATATACTGGTTTTGGATTGTGAATTACTAAATGATGAAAATCTTCCGAGCCCATAACTGGAGGAATCGTTTTAATGTTTTTATCGGCCGCAATAACAGTTTCCAATGCTTTATTGACTTTATTTACCAAAGCTTCATCATTTACCAATGGATAAGACATACCTTTCATCGTTACCGTAGGGTATAATTCTTTTGGCAAATCATACGCAAAAGCAATACTTTCATTTATACGTTTTATCCCATTTAAGATTGTGTTCCTGTCTTTTTCATCAAACCATCGTAAATTCAATTTTAGCAATGCTTTACTAGGAATCACATTATTATCAATTCCCGCTTGAAAAGAACCTACAGTAATAACAGCTGCATTTTGTGGGTCAATGGCACGACTAATAATAGTTTGATATTCAATTACAGCTGCAGCCCCCATTAAAATAGGATCTTTTGCAACATGAGGCGAGGATCCATGACCTCCTATTCCATGAAATTCAACATCGAGAACATCCATTCCTGCCATTCGTCGACCAATTCCATTTGATATAATACCAACAGGAAAAGGCGCAGTATGCATTCCAAATAAATAATCAGGAACAGGAATTCCTCTCTCATACATTTTATCATTAATCATTGCTTCTGCTCCTTCACCTAATTCTTCAGCGGGTTGACCAACCATTATCAAAGTTCCACTCCATGATTTTTTTAAAGCAACCATAGCTTTTGCAATTCCCAACATCCAGGTGGTATGTGCATCATGACCGCAGGCATGCATTGCAGGCACATCCTCGTCTACCCTGTTTTTTACTAGTTTATTGTTTGCATATGTGATTCCTGTAGTTTCTTGAACGGAATTGCAATCCATATCGGCGCGATACATTACGATTGGTCCCATTCCATTTTTCAAAATACCAACTACACCTGTTTTGCCAATTCCAGTTTTAACCTCAAATCCTAAAGTTTTTAATTCTTTGGCTACTATAGCAGCAGTTCGCACTTCCATGAATCCTAATTCCGGATTTGAATGAATATCTTTAAACATTTCTACAAGTCGTTTCGTATCAGCATCTACTATCTTATTTAAGTCTTGATTGGAAGAATTTGACTGACCAACTATTGTATTTGTAATTAGCAATAATGCAGAAATTAGCAAAAAAAATGTTTTATTATTTCTCATAATTTTATTCAATATTATAGTTTTTCCTTCTTTAATTACTTGAAACTTTTTTAATGCTAAAATGATAAATACAGCACTTAAAAAGTCTAAGGTATTATTGTTGTAAATAAATAAACCGAAAATATCACTAATAAGACTACTCCTTGAATGGAGGTCGTTTTACCTGTACTCAACGAAAGGGATAGTGTAAAAAGTGACAATACAAATAAAACCGTTGATTTTGCATCAATTCCTAAAGTAAGAGGAAGATTAAAGTAAATTGAAACAAAAGCCACACTTGGAATTGTTAAACCAATACTAGCCAATGATGAACCTAGAGCTAAATTCAAACTAGATTGCAAGCGATTCTTCCTAGCTGCATTTAATGCTGATAAACCTTCAGGTAACAAAACAACCATTGCAATGATGATTCCAACTACAGATTTTGGAGCTCCAAAAACATCAATTACAGATTCAACACTTGGAGATAATGCTTTTGCAGAAATCACTACAACAATTAGACTAATTACTAAAATAATCAAACACAATAAACTTATGTTTCGTGAAGGAGGTGTTTTATGCACCTCTTCTTTTTCCACATCATCTATTGGCAAAAAATAATCCCGATGTTTGACAGTTTGCATTAATAAAAAAGCTGCATATAATAGTAAAGAAATAATTGCAACAAAAAATAACTGATTCGTATTGTAAATTGGCCCTACAACACTTGTTGTATAATTAGGCAGTATAAGCGTTAAAACAGAAATAGCCGTTAGTATAGTTAAAGTTGCACTCACTCCATTCAAATGATAATTCTGCTCTCTAAACTTTATTCCGCCAATCAACAAACACCCTCCAACAATAGCATTAATAATAATCATTTCAGAGGCAAATATGGTATCTCTTGCTAAAACTGCAGTGTCTTTACCTCCTGCTAGCATTAACGATACAATTAACGAAACCTCAATTGTGGTAATCGCTATAGCCAAAATTAAAGTCCCCAAGGGTTCACCAACACTCAACGCAATAACCTCGGCGTGGTGCACAGCTGCTAAAATACATGAAATCAAACCAATAGACAATAGTATTAAATACCAACCTCCTAGGTTTAAACCTAATCCAAAATAAATAAAACAAGCTGAAATTGGAGCTACAATAGACCATAAAGGCGTATGTTCGTTTGTAATTATTCTCATTTTGATATTTACATTTTATTAATTATTAGAACTGATCTTGAAGTATTTAATGAAAGTTATTGTATTCAAAAAAAAAAAAATTACCTTTTTGGCTTTATCATAATTACTAAGTTTTCTTAGGAAAAAGAAAATTAATTGATGCACGCATCCCAAAATCTGCTCTTGTTCTTGCAGGGCCAGCAATTGGAATTAGTGGACCAACAGCTAATTGAACCAATTGTGTACCTAATTTTGTTATTCCGTTAACAGTAGGAGTTAGCACAACGTTTGAGGTATTTGATTCCCAACTTTGGGTATATTCTGCTATAAGATTTACTCCTGCACCACTTTTCCAATTATATACTAAAATTGGTTGAATATACATTTGATTTACATCAGCACGATTTTTATCACCAGCAATTGACCATATCTGATTGGCTAAAAGTCCATAAGACCAACCATGCGATTGCTTAAGAATTACCAATGTTGGACCAATTCCAAACTTTTTGGTACCCAAAAAATCATCAGTTGCAGTAGGAATTAAAACAGCTGGTCCAAATCCCCAAACCGTACCATTTACCACTTTGCTTGGCGAAAAGAAACCACTAACTAAAGCATCACTTAACCCTGTTTGAGTTTGATTCGGACCCGTTAAACCCTGTTGTGATACAATTGGCAAAACAAGCCTTGTTATAAGATTCAGATTATCGCTTAATTTTAAAGGAACTACTGGCTGAAAGTTTGTAATAAACCTAGAACCATTCAAAGGACCAATACCAACATACAAATTACTTTGAAAAGGAACGCTAATCAAAGATGAAATTGGATTTGCTACTTGTGAAGCTAGTTGCTGTTCTTTGCTTGGAGCTACAGCATCTTGAGCAAAACTTGAATACATGATGAAAATAAAAAAACAATTTATAAAATTTCTCATAATATTTATTTTTTAATTACATAAACTAAAGTCTTTAACTTTAGAGCAAATATAAGTAATAGTGAATTTAAATTGTTGATTATAATACATTTAACAAATGTTTCTTCATTAAAATTTAAGCAAACACCAAAAGATTTAAGCAAAATATTTGAAAGAAAAAGAGTGCTTTAAATCAACCTAATCATTATTCTTGATTACAAAAAATTGACACAAAAGAGTTATAATTAAACAAAATAATTATTTTAATTAATAAATAGACAAATAATCTTAAACAAATTAACAATTAAAATAAAATTTAACACCTGTTTATCAGGTACTTAAGTTTAATTAATTTAAATTTATTATAATTTTAACACAAAAAATTAGTTGTATGGAAAAAATCATTCACGTAGTAGGGATTTTTATTGGCTTATTAATTCTGAATGAAGTCTTCAGAAGGTCAAAATGGCTTTCAATTATTGTTTTTGTAGGCTTGGCTGGTGTTTTAACTTTTACTGTTTGGCCCACCTCGGGTGATCATCCAGACGCAACCATCAATACATGGTTTCATTGGGCAAAAGTATATTCGGCAATAGCCGGAGTTTTAATTTTCGCCTATATAAGATACTCTAAATCTGGAGCATCAAACAAAAACGTTCTTTTTTTACCCGCTTTAATATTAGCAGTAAACATCCTTGAAGCGGTTCTAAGAGATTTTGAACTTGGTGGAGAGAATGGTGGCATTTGGCATTATCTTAACGGTATTGCAGGTATTCTTTCCATTATAACCATTTCTGGATGGGTTGGTATTAACGTAACAAAAGACAAGTCGCAGGATATGATTTGGCCTGACATGCTTGTGTTTTGGATCATTGCTTATGATATATGGAATTTTGCCTACATCTATTTTTGTGTACCACAACACACCTTCTATAATGTAGCAGTTTTGTTTTCTTGCACTGTACCAGCTTTGTTTATTACAAAAGGAAGTTGGCTACAAGCACGCGCTATAACCCTTAGCGCATGGATGATGTATCTATTTACATTCAACTACTATGTAGACAATCCAAATACTTACATAATGCCAGATCATAATGAAACTTTAATGTTAATAGTAGGTATCATTAGTTTTGGAGCCAATGCTGCTTTTGCTTGGATTCATTTTTCAAAAATGTTCAAAGAAAAGCGTTTTGGTTGGGGTCAAGAAGTGCATGTGAACTAATTGACAATGTAAAGATTGAATAAAATAAAAAAAGAATATTCAAAACGAGTATTCTTTTTTTTCTTAAATTTAGCTATCTTATTTAAACATAACGCATTAAATAACTTCGTATGAACAAAAAATTATTTTTTCTTGTTGTGTTTTGTTTTGCAATAACAACTGCTTTTTCACAAATTGCTGTCTCATCTAGTCTTGAGGAAGCCATCAATAAAGCATTAATTAAAAGTAGTTCTATTAAAAACAAAGAGCTTGAAATTGAGAAACTTGAATTACAAGAAAAAGGGATTTGGAATAAATATATCCCAACAGTGGAGGCTACAGCCTTGTATTCTTATTTTGACAATAAACTATCTGTAAACTTACCTGCTTCGCAATTACCCACTTTACCCAACGTCCCTCCTTTTGACGGGAAAACATCATTTAAAAATTACGGCAATTTGTTTAATGGTAGTGTCATGGCTAAAACTGTTTTGTTCAGCGGATTCCAAATTCCAAATGCAGCAAAAGCAGTTAAAGAAAAAGCAATAGGGACAGCATTTTTAAAAGATTCAGAAAAAGACGGCATCATAAAGGACGTCATTACTACTTTTGATCAATTATCGCTTTTACGTGCTATCGAAAAACTTTTGAACGAAAGTAACAACAGGCTAAATACAGAAACAAAACGGGTAACTAAAGCTATCGAGCAAGGTCTTGCAATTCCATATGATCGCGACAAAATAAAGCTCGCCTCATTAGAGTTAGAATCAAAACGAATAGAGTTGAACGGAAAAAGACAACTTGTTTACAAAAAATTGAACTATTTAACAGGATACAGCATCGCAGAAATAGATCAGGTTGTTTACAATTTGGAACCTTATTTACTTAGCAATGAGAAATTAACCACTGAAAACAAACAAGAAATAAAAGCTCTAGAATCATTCAAGACTGCCTATGAATTTCTGTTGAAAAAAGAAAAGGGAACATACTTACCTACTCTGGCAGCTTTTGGTGGGGTAGCGTATTCGAGTTTATTTGATGCTCGTGCCACAACTCAAGTTATTACAGGAATTAATGAGGCTTTGTACCTAGGATTAAATGAACTTACAATTAGCAACAATTGGATAGTTGGAGCGGGTTTAAAATGGGAAATTTTTGCAGGATTTGAAAGAGAACACAAAATACATGAAGCTAAAATAAATATTGAACAAGTTCAAAATCAAATTGATGACACTAAAGAAAAATTAGGGTTGTTATTAGAAAACAATTATATCAACTATACTGTTTTAAATCAAAAAATCGCAATTACTTCTCAGCAAGAAAAGATTGCAAACAATAATTTAAATCTAGCCGTAAAACAATATAAAGAAGGTCTAATTTCGATTTCAGAGCGATTAGAAGCAGAAAATGATCTGTTCAAAAATGCTGTTTTAAAAGTAAATGCTATCATTGATCAACGACTATCTGTAATTGAAACAATCATTGCTACAGGTGAACTATCTTCAAAACTTAAAAAATAATTTTTATTTATTGGCAAATAATTTTGCTACGAATAAATCAAAAAAAGACTATTATGAAAAAAACGATTGTATTCCTTACTTTAATTACAATACTTTTTAGCTGTAAAGAAGCTGAAAATAGAAGTCTTATGCAAGGTAAAGTTGAAAATGAACAAATTGCAATAGTCAGTAAAGTCCCAGGTAAAATTGTACAAATACTAGTAAAAGAAGGTGACTTTGTAAATAAAGGAGACACGTTAGCAATTTTAGATATTCCAGAAGTAGATGCCAAGAAAAGCCAAGCTGAGGGTGCCGTTTTAAGCGCTAAAGCACAATACTCTATGGCCTTAAAAGGAGCTACTGACAATCAAATAAAACAACTTGAAGCAAAAAAATCAGGATTAAAAGAGCAATATGAATTTGCACAAAAATCTATTAAACGGCTAGGAAATATGCTTAAAGACTCGCTTGTATCACAGCAAATGTTTGACGAAACTTTTGCAAAATACCAAGGGGCACAAGCACAATATAACGCAGTATTGGCGGAATTAGATGAAGCCAAAAAAGGAGCCAGAATAGAACAGCAAACCATGGCCTTAGGACAACAAGAGAGAGCCTATGGAGCTCTTCAAGAAGTAGAAACAGCAAACAAGGAGCGATTTGTAATTGCTCCACATGATATGAGCATTGAAACCATAACTTTAAATCTTGGAGAACTAGCTTTACCAGGATACACGCTTTTTAATGGTTATATTAATGATAGTACTTATTTCAGATTCACACTGCAAGAAAGTCAACTTAAAGGATTCAAAAAAGGACAGGAGATTACAATAAGTGTCCCTAACTCCGATAAAAAAATAAAAGGAAAAATATCATTAATAAAGCAACTGGGAGCTTATGGTAATATAGCTACTGCTTATCCTGATTATGAACTACAAGAAAGCTTGTATGAAATAAGAGTTTCTCCATTAGATTATAAAGAAACTAAGGAGTTAATTACAAAAACCACTGTAACTTTAGCTTTATAAATATGCGAAATTTCTTCCATTTATTAAAAAGAGAGTTCCAACTCTTTTGGCAAAATAAAATATTACGCATGCTCTTCATAGGTGCTCCTTTATTATATGCAATATTATTAGGCTATGTATACAGCAAAGGAAAAGCTACGGATTTACCTATAATTGTAGTAGATCTAGATCAATCCGAAATGAGTGCCAAAGCGATCGAAATGTTTAATGATGACGAAGTTTTAACCATTAAAGCGGTATTGTATGACAAAAATAACCTTTCAAAAATTGCCATTGACAATGGCGCTAATTGTGTAGTAATTATACCTCAAGACTTTCAAAAAGATGTACTTACAAAGCGCTATCCAGAAATAATAACCTTTGTTAATACGGCCAATATATTAACAGCTAACTTTTCATCAAATGCCATTCAAGTTTGTTTAGGCACTTTAAAAGTTGGAGTGCAATTCGAGACGTTAAGAAAACAAGGCGTCCCAGAGAAGCTGTTAGCATCACAATACGAACCCTTTAAAACAACTTTTATTAAAAAATTTAATAGGAGTAGTAATTATCTTTATTATTTATGGCCTGGAGTATTATCAGCTGTCTTGCAACAAGTAATGCTTTTAGCCTTAGCTTTATCCTTTGCCTCAGAATTTGAGAATGGCACATTCCGCATTCTAGTGGATCAATGCCCTTCAATTATTAAAATGATGAGCATTAAAATTATTCCTTATTTAATAATGAGTTTTGGCGTTTGGTTATTGTATTGGATGTTTACTTTTTACTTTAATATTCCCTTTTTTGAAAATTTATGGGAACTCACTTTCGTGGCAGGAGTATTTGTAATATCCGTATCATTTATTGGTATATTAGTCAGTATTTTAATTCCTAGTCAACTAAAAGCTACAGAAATCTTAATGGTTATAGCCACTCCAAGTTTTATTTTGAGTGGATTTAGCTGGCCTTTGAGTCAAATGCCGGGATGGATTCAAGGAATCGCAAATGTAATCCCACTCACTCATTTCTTAAATGCATTCCGAATCTTAATAATCGAAAATGGAACCCTAGGACAAACTTATACCTCCATTAAAAGCATGATTATTATAGGCGCGGTTTGTGCCATATTGGCTTTTATTGCTTTGTATATTAAACGTAAAGAAGTTTTAAAAACCGAATTATAAACAAAAAAGGCAAGTAAAATAATACTTGCCTTTTTAGATTTTTTTTAGAAAAAGTAATTTATTTCTTTTCGATTTCTCGCATGCTATCCATTTTCTTATGAGCAAGGAAACCTTTGATATCTTCAAAATGTTCTACAACACGTTTGTTTCCAAATTCAAAAACTTTTGTTGCCAATCCGTCAAGAAAATCTCTATCGTGCGAAACTAGAATTAAAGTGCCATCAAAATCACGTAAGGCATCTTTAATAATATCTTTAGTTTTCATATCCAAGTGATTGGACGGCTCATCCAGAATTAGAAGATTTACAGGCTCTAATAACAATTTAATCATTGCCAAACGCGTTTTTTCACCACCCGAAAGCACTTTTACTTTCTTTTGAATATCATCACCTTGAAACATGAACGCTCCAAGAATATTTTTTATTTGCGTTCGAACATCTCCAACAGCAATTCTGTCAATGGTATCAAATATGGTTGCGTTTTCATCCAACATTGCTGCCTGATTTTGAGCAAAATAACCAATTTGTGCATTGTGTCCAACTTCTACAGAACCTCCATTAATTTCAATTTCTTTCATGATGGCTTTAATCATCGTAGATTTACCTTCACCATTCTTACCCACGAAAGCCACTTTTTGACCACGCTCAATTACTAAATTGGCATCTTTAAAAATCAATTTATCGCCATACGCTTTTTCCAACTCTTTAACAATAACTGGATATTGACCAGAACGAGCCGACGGTGGAAATTTCAATTTTAAAGCCGAAGTATCAATTTCATCCACTTCGATTGGAACAATTTTTTCCAACATTCTCACACGAGATTGCACGGCATCGGTTTTAGAAAAAGTACCGCGAAAACGCTCAATAAACGCTTGATTATCCGCGATAAACTTTTGTTGCTCATCGTATGCTTTTTGCTGATGAACGCGTCTGTCTTTTCGCAACTCTAAATAGTGAGAATATTTGGCTTTGTAGTCATAAATTCTTCCCATTGTCACTTCGATAGTTCGATTGGTAATATTATCTACAAAAGCTCTATCATGAGAAATTACCATAACGGCTTTGGCTTGATTGATTAAAAAGTCTTCTAACCATTCGATACTATCCATATCCAAGTGATTGGTTGGCTCATCGAGTAGAATCAAATCAGGTTTTGTCAAAAGGATTTTTGCCAATTCAATTCGCATTCTCCAACCGCCAGAAAATTCTTTAGTCGGACGATTGAAATCTTCTCTTTCAAAACCTAAACCTTTTAATATTTTTTCAACTTCAGCTTCATAATTTACCTCTTCGATAGAATAATACTTCTCTGATAATTCTGAAACTCTTTCAATCAATTTCATGTACTCGTCACTTTCATAATCAGTACGAATAGTCAATTGCTCATTGATTTCGTCGATTTCTTTTTTCATGTTCAAAACACCAGCAAAAGCTTTGGATGTTTCTTCCATAACTGTACAATTATCTTCCGTCAATAAATGCTGTGGCAAATAAGCTACCACCGCATCACTTGGGGCAGAAATTACACCGCGAGTGGGTTTGTTTGCACCTGCTACGATTTTTAACAAAGTAGATTTTCCAGCTCCATTTTTACCCATAAGTGCAATTTTATCAGTTTCATTGATAGCAAATGTAACTTCGCTAAACAGCGTTGTGCCACCAAATTCAACGGCAATATCGTTTACTGTAATCATTAATTTAAAAATAAAAGGTTAGAGGTTAAAAATCAGATGATTTCGAACGCCAAAATTTTGAAGGTGCAAAGATAGTTTAAATAAAGAATTGCGCAATTGGTAAACAGATTAAGTGTAATAAAAAATGCCTCTCCAAAACGAAGAGGCATTTTCTATAAATAGCTGAAGTACCAACTATTCTTTGCGATATTTTTTAGTAACTTCAAAAACATGCTCTAAAATAGCGGCTTCCTTTTCATCAAAAGCAACATTTCTACGAGACATGACCAATCTAGCGGTTTCAAAAGCCTTTTTGGTCAGGTAAGTGGTAAACCCTGAAGCTCCTCCCCAAGAGAAACTTGGAACAAAATTTCTAGGAAAACCACTTCCAAAAATATTAGCACTTACTCCTACTACTGTTCCTGTATTGAACATGGTATTAATACCGCATTTACTGTGGTCTCCCATCATTAATCCACAAAATTGAAGCCCTGTTTTTGCAAAACCCTCAGTTTCATAGCTCCATAAACGTACTTCTTCGTAGTTATTTTTAAGATTTGAATTGTTACTATCCGCTCCAATATTACACCATTCGCCCAAAACAGAATCACCTAGAAAACCTTCGTGACCTTTATTGGAATTGGCAAACAAAACTGAGTTTTTAACCTCGCCTCCAATTCTAGATCCTGGACCGACAGTTGTTGCACCATAGACTTTAGACCCCATTTTTACTTGAGCTTTTTCACATAAAGCAAATGGACCACGAATCACAGAACCTTCCATAATCTCGGCATCTTTACCAATATAAATAGGACCTGAGGAAGCATTTAAGGTTACATATTCCAACTTAGCTCCTTCTTCAATAAATACATTTTCGGGAGCAATTACGTTCACACTTTTAGGAATTGGTTGAGATTGTCTGTCTTCCGTTATAAACTCAAAATCTTCTCTTATTGCGACATCATTTTTAGAAAAAATGTCCCATGTATTTTCAATGGTTATACAATCGTCATTATAATCAATGATTTCATAAGTATCAAAATCTACTTCCTCTTGATTTTCTGAAGTATAAAAAGCAATGATTTCGTCTTTCTTGAAAATAGCTTGGTTGGGTTCTAAGTTACTCACCAATTCTGCCAAAATTGCATTCGGCAAAAAAGAGGCGTTAATCATAACATTGCCTTCTAATTCAACCATTGGGTATTTATCAGACAAATATTCTTCAGTTAAAGTAGTAGTTGTCGACCCGAGGTGGAGTTCCCATTTTTGACGAATGGTCATAATACCCACCAAAATATCAGCTACGGGACGAGTAAAGGTAAACGGCAACAAAGCATTTCGAGCGGGACCGTCAAAAAGAATGTAATTCATAAAAATTGATTTGGCTATTGTTTCTTTTTCGATTTGGTTATCACGTACAAAGTTAATTCATTTTATGGTATAAATTCTATCCAAACATGGCGCAAACAAAAAAAGCCTTTCTAAAAAGAAAGGCTTCATTATATTTAAAAACGAGTTAAAATTATTTAACGTGTTTTGCGTATTTAGTTTTGAATTTATCAATACGTCCTGCAGTATCGATAAGTTTAGATTTACCTGTGTAAAAAGGGTGAGAAGTTCTAGAGATCTCCATTTTCACTACTGGGTATTCAACACCTTCGTGAATAATTGTTTCTTTTGTTTCAGCTGTAGATTTAGTAATAAAAACATCTTCATTTGACATGTCTTTAAAAGCAACTAATCTGTAATTTTCTGGGTGAATACCTTTTTTCATCTTAAATCTTTTTTTTATTGGTTCAATTATAATTTGTTTTGCAGCTTTTCTTCTGAATGAAAAGGTATAAACATCTTATAACTTTTTATTTACACTATTATTTTTGAGTGTGCAAATTTACACTTATTTTTAGATATACAAACCATTGTTGCTTTTTTTTTGTATTTGGCTAAAAAACATTTTTTACCTCACTTTAAATTGGAGAATTCTTATATTTGTGGATTAATTAAAAATCGAACCAATTATGATCAATGAAATTATTAAAAAGAATGGAGTTACTTTTGGTATAGTAACTGGAATTATCTCTTGTTTGTTGACTTCTGCAATTTATGCGATTGATTTAAACTTATTTATCAAACCATGGATTGGAGCAATTAGCATCATTATTTATCTAATAATTGGAATTGTTCTTCTGTCTAAAACAAAAAAAGAAATCAATGGTGATTTCACATTCAAAGATGCTTTTACAACTTACTTTATTTCGGCCGTAGTTGGAATTTTGATTTCCACCATTTTTAATATTTTGCTTTTTAATTTTATTGATCCTTCTGCAAAAGACACTTTGAATGAAATTACTATAAAATATACCATCAATATGATGCAAAAATTTGGAGCTCCTTCCTCTTCAATTAATGAAGCTATCAAAGGGATGAAAGAAAGCAGCCCATACGATATTGATTCTTTATTAAAAGGAATGATAACAAGTATAGTTTTCAGCTCCATCTTTGGACTTATTATGGCTGCCTTTTTCAAAACTAGAAGATCTTCTCAAGAATAAAACAATTAAATGAATTTAACTATCCTAATACCACTTCTTAACGAAGAGGAATCCTTACAAGAATTGTACACTTGGATTCTAAAAGTGATGCAATCCAATAACTACACCTATGAAATCCTTTTTTTGGATGACGGAAGCACAGACAATTCTTGGACTATTATTGAAAATTTTGCTGCTTCAAATTCCAACGTAAAAGGGATTCGTTTTATGAAAAACTTTGGTAAATCGCAAGCGCTACATGCTGGATTTGCTCAAGCCAAAGGTGACGTAATCATCACTATGGATGCCGATTTACAAGATAGTCCTGATGAAATCCCAGGATTATACAACATGATTACCGAACAAAAATATGATTTGGTTTCGGGTTGGAAAAAGAAACGCTACGACTCGGTTGTAGCCAAAAATCTTCCTTCCAAATTATTCAACTGGGCTGCTAGAAAAACATCAGGCGTAGAACTGAATGATTTCAACTGCGGATTAAAAGCCTATAAAAATGTAGTAGTCAAAAACATTGAGGTTTCTGGCGAAATGCACCGATACATTCCAGTTCTGGCTAAAAATGCTGGTTTTGGGAAAATTGGAGAAAAAGTTGTGCAACATCAAGCTAGAAAATACGGAGAAACCAAATTTGGAATGGACCGTTTCATCAATGGTTTTTTGGATTTAATCACCATTTGGTTTTTATCTCGTTTTGGCAAAAGACCTATGCATCTTTTTGGAGCAATTGGCTCTTTAATGTTTATTATCGGCTTTTTGGCAGCCGCTTACATCGGAATCTCCAAATTGTATCATATGTATAACGACATGAAGTACACTTTGGTCACCAATAATCCTTGGTTTTACATCGCTTTAACTACAATGGTTTTGGGTACTCAACTATTTTTGGCTGGTTTTCTTGGAGAAATTATTCTAAGAACAAAAAATAATGAAGCGCGATATAAAATTGCGAATCAAATCAATTTATAACTATATCTCATTACAATCTAAACACAACTTATTGTTTCACATAAAATCAATATAAAATGTACATTCCTCAAAATATCCTAGACGCACTAAATGTTTGGCTTACTCCAACATTTGACACAGCTACACAAGACGCTGTAAAAGAACTAATGACCAACGCTCCGAAAGATTTAGAAGAAAGTTTTTATAAGAATTTGGAATTTGGAACAGGAGGAATGCGTGGTGTAATGGGCGTTGGTGACAACCGAATCAACAAATACACCTTAGGAAAAAGTACCCAAGGATTGTCTAATTACCTGAAAAGCGTTTTTCCAGGCGAGCAAATAAAAGCAGCCATTGCTTTCGACTGTCGACACAACAGTAAAACACTAGCAAAAGTTGTAGCTGATGTTTTTTCTGCCAACGGAATCGAAGTGTTCCTTTTTTCAGATTTAAGACCTACTCCAGAATTATCTTTTGCCTTAAAACATTTGAACTGTCATTGTGGAATTGTACTAACCGCCTCTCACAATCCACCAGAATACAACGGTTACAAAGTATATTGGCAAGACGGTGGACAAATTGTTCCTCCTCAGGATGGAGCCATCATCAATGTGATTGAAAATCTAAAATACGATGAAATCAATTTCACTGCAAATGAAGATTTGATTCATTTTATTGATACTGAAATAGACCAAGCGTTCATTCAATCTTCTATCGAAAACGCTAGTTTTAACACCCCTACTGATGCTAAAGACAATTTAAATATTGTTTTTACTTCTTTGCACGGAACTTCTATCACGGTTATTCCTGAAACGCTTTCTAAAGCAGGATATCCAAATGTACATATTGTAGAGGAACAAGCGGAACCAAACGGAGATTTCCCAACAGTAAAATCACCTAATCCAGAAGAACCAGAAGCACTAACGATGGCATTGGCACTAGCCGACAAAAAAAATGCTGATATTGTGGTGGGAACAGACCCAGATTGCGACCGTTTAGGAGTTGCTGTTCGAAATAACGAGGGGAAAATGGTGTTGCTAAACGGAAATCAAACCATGATTTTGATGACCGCCTTTTTGTTAGAAAAATGGAAACAAGCAGGAAAAATTAACGGTAAACAATTTGTAGGCTCTACCATAGTTTCTACTCCAATGATGATGGAATTAGCTACTGCTTATGACCTAGAATGCAAAGTTGGCTTGACTGGATTCAAATGGATTGCCAAAATGATCAAAGACTTCCCAGAACTACAATTCATTGGTGGTGGTGAAGAAAGTTTTGGTTTCATGGTAGGCGATGCCGTAAGAGATAAAGATGCTGTTGCTGCTACCTTATTAATTTGTGAAGTGGCTGCACAAGCTAAAGCCAAAGGAAGCTCGGTTTACAAAGAATTGATTCAACTTTATGTGAATCACGGTTTTTACAAAGAACATTTGGTTTCGCTAACCAAAAAAGGAATGGACGGTTTACAAGCCATTAATCAAATGATGATAGATTTGCGCGAAAATCCAGTAAAGGAAATCAACGGACAACGTGTGATTATGGTGGAAGATTACCAATCTTCTATTGCCAAAAATTTGTTGTCTGGCGAAGAATTGACCATGGATATTCCAAAATCGAATGTGCTAATTTATTACACTGAAGATGGTTCAAAAATCTGCGCAAGACCAAGCGGAACCGAACCTAAAATTAAATTTTACATCAGTGTAAATACAACACTTGATGCCGTGGAGGATTTTGTGGAAGTAGAACACATTTTAGATCAAAAAATAAAAAATATCATTGCTGCAATGCAATTGAACTAATACAAATACACCTATTTTTCTGACAGACCCGATAAGTCCAAGAACTCATCGGGTCTTGACGATAAAAAACAATTCAAATGGATCAAAATATAAAAAAATTAATACCCTTTACAAAACCGTATCAATCACATATTGTTTGGAATGTGATTTATAATATTTTGTATGCTTTGTTTAGCACGATTTCGATGTTGACTTTGTTTCCTGTGTTACAGGTCCTTTTTGGAAAAACAGAAAATAAAGAAGAATACACTCAACCCGTTTATACAGGAATAGGAAATCTTAAGGATTATGTAACAGACTATATAAACTTCAAAATTTCATCTTTATCAGAAGGTGAGAGCACTGAGGTAGTATTATTGTTTGTTGTAGCCATGGTAATAACAACATTCTTTATTAAGAATTTATTCAACTATTTGGCTTCATACCACATCATGCACCTTAAAAATGGCGTTTTAAAGGATTTGAGACGATCGATGTATGCTAAAATTATTGAGTTACCTATCTCCTACTATTCTGAAAAAAGAAAAGGGGATATGATGGCGCGCATGCTGGGTGATGTTAACGAGGTTCAAAATTCTTTTTTTTCTATCCTAGAATTAGTAGTTAAAGAACCCTTAACCATCGTTTTTGCCTTAGGAATGATGTTTGCCATAAGCACAAAATTAACTTTATTCGTACTGGTTTTCATGCCTATTTCGGGTTGGATAATTTCGAAATTAGCAAAAAATTTAAGGAGTCAATCCTTAGAAGCTCAAAAAGAAAGTGGGTCATTAATTTCTGTAGTTGAAGAAACATTAGGTGGCCTAAAAGTTATTAAAAGTTATAATGCTGAACCCACTTTTAAAAGTAGGTTCAACGATTCTGTAACACGCTTATTAAATTTAAATAATAGCATAGGAAGCCGTAACAACTTAGCTACGCCACTGAGCGAATTTCTTGGAGTAACTACCATTGCTATTTTACTTTTTTACGGAGGACTTTTAGTCTTAAATGACAAAACACTTGACGGCGCTTCTTTTATAGTCTATTTAACATTAGCATTCAACATCCTTACGCCAGCGAAAGCCATTTCAAAAGCATCCTATTCCGTAAAAAATGGATTGGCCGCAGCAGAACGTGTTTTTGAAGTATTAGATGTAGAGAATGAAATCACTTCCAAAGAAAATGCCATTCAAAAAGAGTCATTTGTATCAGATATTACCATTTCAAACATCAACTTTAAGTACGAAGACGAGAACGTTTTGAAAAATTTCTCTTTGCAAGTAAAAAAAGGACAAACAGTTGCCTTAGTAGGACAATCTGGAAGTGGAAAAAGTACAATTGCCAATTTACTTACTCGTTTTTATGATGTAAACGAAGGAAACATTTCAATTGATGGAACCGATATTAAAGACATCGATTTACAATCACTTCGTGGCTTAATGGGACTGGTAACTCAGGATAGTATTTTATTCAATGATACTATTAAAGCCAATATTTCTCTTGGCAAACCCAACGCCACAGACGAAGAAATCATAGAAGCTTTAAAAATTGCCAATGCCTACGAATTCATATCGACGCTACCTAATGGCATTTACACTAATATTGGTGATAGCGGAAACAAACTTTCGGGTGGACAAAAACAACGTCTATCCATCGCTAGAGCGGTGCTAAAAAACCCTCCAATTATGATTTTGGATGAAGCTACATCAGCTTTGGATACCGAAAGCGAAAAATTTGTTCAAGTTGCCTTAGAAAACATGATGCAAAACCGAACCTCTATCGTTATTGCACACCGTCTTTCTACCATTCAAAAAGCAGACAAGATCGTGGTGATGAAAAAAGGAAAAATTGTAGAGCAAGGCACTCATGAAGAATTGATCGCTCTTGAAGGTACTTATAACAAATTAGTAACCATGCAATCCCTTGAATAGTCTCAAATGATTTGTATCTTTAAACTAGATTTTAGTCTTTTTTAAATTTTACTAATGTATTTGGACAACCCCAATATAAAATTACCCGAAGATCCGGAAACTATTGTCTGGAAATACCTAGACTTGTCTAAATTTTTAGATTTATTATTATCTAAAAAATTATTCATGTCTAGGTCCGACAAATTTGAAGATCAATATGAAGGCACCTTTAGCGAACCAACTTTTGAGGAAATTAGAAAACTATCAATTGACAATCCTGAATTTTTAAATTACTACAAAACCCATCGCGAAAAAGTAGCTATAAGTAGCTGGCATATTAACGAATACGAATCCTTTGCAATGTGGCAGATTTTTACCCAAAACAGTGAAGGACTAGCCATACAATCTACAATAGGAAGACTACAAAAAGCATTACAATCTGAAGAACATTTTCAGCAATATATTGGAGAGGTAAATTATATTGACTACAAAAAAGAATACATCCCTTTTGAGGACTTATTTTTCCCTTTTTTATACAAAAGAAAAAGTTTTCAGTATGAACGAGAAGTACGTATTATTAGTGATGTAACCCAAAACAACTTGAAATTGAATGACGGCTTAAAAATCAATGTAGATGTTAATCTATTAATTGAAAAGATATACATTCATCCAAAATCTGAGAATTGGTATAAAAATCTAGTGATTCAATTGGTAGAAAAATTAGGATTTGACATCACCATCGAAAAATCAGATTTAGAAAGTGACATTTTGATATAACTATATTGGAGAATAACGAATAACTTTCCAATCGTTTTTATTCAAATCGATATAATTATAATGTACTACGTCTTTTTGATCAAACTGTCCATTTTTATTAGTATCCTCAATAGTTCTAAAATACAAACGATTAGAAGCTTCTATCAAATTCCAATCAATTAATTCTTCTAAATCAGTTGCAACTTTCGTAAACTTCTCCCCACTAATGGTACTCAAATACAACGTATTAATATCATTGGTATCTAACTTGCCGTCTCTATTTGTATCAGCATCAACCATTGTATACACCAGAATTTGTTTTTTGATACGGTCTGAAACTGTTTTCAAATAAGTCGCAGTTTCAATCAAAATAGGCTTATCTGTTAATGGACGAATTGAATCCGAATCAATCTTTTGAAATTTTAAGTTCTGCAAAAAACCTGTTATCTCATATTGAGCTACATTGCTAATGGTAAAACTAACATCGTTTACAGCTGAAGAACCATATTTAGATTTAGTTCCTCTTTCATAAATACGCAAATCTCCTATAGGGTGAATTAAATAATCTGTTCCTTCCATTACAACTGGCAAATCGGCAATTTCTACTTTTGAAGAATCTAGCTTTGGCGCCACAGCATTTCTTGACGAATTGTCATATATCACTTTGGGTTTTTCTACTTCTTTTTGACAGCTAACTATCAAAAGAACAAAAAACACACTTCCAATAATCCATTTTTTATTCATCCTAATCGTAATTTATTTTCAAAAGTAAACAATTCTACTAAAACCTTCTATAATGTTTTTAAATTGGGCATAAACAGTAATCCTAAACTAGTTAAAAACGCGCATTCAACTTAATATTGAAAACCCTAGTCGTCATATAATTAGGAATACCATATTGATTTTTGGTATACACATCACGCACCCAAGTGTTGGTAATAGCATTTTGATTATTAAAGATATTAAATACTTCAACACCAATAGCCAATTCTTGAAAACTATTAGCCCATTTTCCATATTGCCTAGAAGCACTTCTGTCGACTAGAAGTTTTGAAAAGCCAACGTCGGCTCTACGGTAATCTCTAAGTCTATTTTGATACAAATAAGGATCCGAATACGACGGAGAACCGCCCGGTAAGCCAGTATTGTATACCAAATTAAGATACAATTTAACACTAGGAATATTCGGCATATAATCTTGAAACAGCATCGCAAACTTTAATCGTTGATCTGTAGGGCGAGCAATGAATCCTTTTCCGTTACTATTTTCTTCAGTTTTTAAATACCCGAAACTTATCCAAGATTCTGTACCTGGCACAAACTCGCCATTCCATCTCACATCAATCCCTTGTGCATAAGCTGTCGCATCATTATTAGCTTGATAACGTATCCTAACATTGTCGATGGTATATGTATTGACATCGGACAATGATTTATAATATAGTTCTGTTACTAATTTAAAAGGGCGGTTCCATAAGTTAAAACTATAATCATTGCCAAGAACCAAATGTACCGATTGTTGTGACTTAACATTTGGTTGAACTACCCCTTCACTATCACGAAGTTCTCTGTAAGATGGCGGTTGATGGTACATTCCTCCAGACAATCGAAACAAAAGATTCGCCTTAGTATTGGGTTTAATAGTAAACTGAGCTCTTGGACTAAATGTCAATTGCTGATCACCAGAAACAGCACCTCCTAAAACTTGCCAACTGTGCATTCTAACTCCCAAATTATACCAAACCAAACTAGTCCCTAAATTGGATTTACGGCTCCATTGCAAATAGCCCGAAAAACGATTAATCGTGTTAAAGTTTATCGCTCTCACATCTTGGTAAGGAGCCAAAGGGCCTTTGTAAATTGTATATGGCTCGTCTTTTTTTGGTAAAAAACGCGGTGGATTTAGAGCAAAACCAGCAGAATCAATTACTTCCCATTCACTAATTCTGTCTCGTATAGATTCTCGAGTGTATTTTACTCCCCACTCGACAAGATTGTTTTTCCAATCATGAATCCCTTTAATCTCAGCATTAGCAATTAAGGCATCCAAATCATTTCGAGCATGATTCAATTGTGAACCAATTCCTCTTGAAAACGAAACATCTCCCAAGGTTTCAGAACCAATATTGGTATCTACTTCTGCTAAACGATATTCGGCCAAAATATCAAAATGCTCTTTTTCTAAAGTATGAAAAACAGCTCCTATAAATTTATAAGTTGATACATCCGAAGCCTTAAAAGTAGTTTTTATTGCCCCAAAAAATGTTTGGTACTGATCACGTTCTTGTCCTTCGTAAAAAATCAATAACGCTTGAGGATTATCTATCGTACCAAAATTAGTTTGACGCGTTAAAGGCTCATAATTGTATTTATTTTGAGAAATATTTCCTAAAAAACTCCATTGCCATTTTGAAGAAGCTTGGAAATTGATGGCCGTTTGTACATCCACAAATGATGGTGTATAATTGGTTTGTGTTTCTTGACTATTGACCAATAAACTATTATTTCTATAACGAACACCTGTAATTGCAGTCCATCGCTTGTCTTTTGAAACCAAATCCAAAGAGGCGCTTCCACCTAAAAAACTAGCTTCAACGGTTGCTCCAAATTGTGTAGGCTTTCGATAGGTTATATCCAAAACAGAAGATAACTTATCTCCATATTTACTTTGAAAACCACCTGCAGAGAAATCCACATTTTGAATCAAATCCGTATTGGTAAAACTCAAACCTTCTTGTTGACCAGACCGAATCAAAAAAGGACGATACACTTCTACCTCATTAACATACACTAAATTTTCATCATAATTTCCGCCACGAACAGTGTATTGTGAACTCAATTCATTATTAGAATTTACGCCTGCCAGAGATTTCAAAACATTTTCTATTCCAGGATTGGCTCCAGGAATATTTTTTAATGTTGCTGGGTCAATAGTCAAAATCCCTTGGACGCTTTTTTTGTTGTTGGCATTTACAAACACCTCCCCCATTTGTTCTTCTTTTTCACTTAAGACCAAGTTAAAATCTACCACTTCGTTTGGAGTTACCGTCAAAATTAATGTGGCTTTTTTAAATGAGATATGACTAAAAACCACTGCTACTTTTTCATTTGATGGAATTGCTATCGCATAAAATCCTTTAGCATTGGTTTGTGAAGTCAATCCATGAATAGTTATATTTACATCATTGACAGGATTCTTTTTATCGTCTAAAATAAAACCTTGCAGTTTCCCTTTTTGAGAAAACATAGGTGACCCGATAAAAATAAGGGTGAAAAAAAAGCAGATTTGGAATACTTTCAAACGAAGAACTATTTAATTATTTGACTTCTAAAAAAACGCGTTTCAAAGGTAGTAGAATTTCCCATTTGGTCCACAACAATTACTTTAAGAATGTTAGCGCCTTCAGCAACAATTCCATCACTAAAATCGTGTGTGAGTTGTCTAGTTTTATTGTCGTATTCCATTAAAATCCATTGGTCATTAAAAAAGGCATTGTACGATTTAATTCCTGACAAAGCATCATAGATAGAAAGTTTCAACTCCTTTTGAGCAGTAATCCATTTTCCTTCAATGGGTTTACCGATACTAATTACTGGATTTACATTATCAAGAACAAGACCATATTTCCCAAGGGTTTTTACCTTAGTAGTAAAGGTATTTTCTTTTACAATGGTTGAATTATACGAAATACGACCACCTTCTATCCTTCCCAAAAACATTTTTTCTTTATCTAATGCCGTATGAGTAGAATCCTGAACTTGAATCGTAAAATTAGAATGCACTGGAACGGTGTCATCATGTAAAGTCAATACTTTATTAGCTACAGAAAGATTCAAATCAAAATCATTATAAAAAGTATTGGCTGGAAAAGTAACCGTCCAATTCTCTTTTTCAAAAATGTATTCTTTTTTTACTTTAATAAAATAATTCGAAGGAGTCGCTTCTTTTGGAATCACAATAGCTTTTGTATCATAAGAGATTGGAATGGTAATGAGTGTTTTGTTATTAAAATAATCAGCAACCTCAATACGATAAGTACCCGACAAATTGGGCACTACTGATAGTACACCATTATTGCCATCGGTTTTTATAATGCTCAAATCGAAAGGTGCAATTCGAAACAATCGCTGAATACGCTGTTGTGATTTCTTATACCTTGCATAATCTATTAAAACATTGATATAACGCATTTCATCAAACGAATAGGTGTCAAATTGATAACCAAATGTTGGCGTTCCGTTGTAAAAAGCTTGAACATTAAAAATTCCGTTTTTATTAAAAGAAACATCATCCGTGTCAGTAGCAATAATACCAAAACCAATTTTCCCATTAGCAATAACAGGGTCTGCAAGATAAGTTCCGTCTTTTTTCAAGGTTAAATTAATTGGAACGGGACGCAATGATTGATTAACACTAGTTTGATTATCCAAAGGAAAAGCATAAACAGCGGTAACTTGTGGCTTTTTTGTGTCTTTCAAAAAAGAATCAAATCCAAAAAACAAAGGATTGACAATAAATTCGGTTTTGGAATCTCTTATTTCAAAATGAAGATGTGGCCCTTCTGAAGCACCCGTATTACCAGACAGCGCAATAAGTTGTCCTTTGGCAACAACTAACTCATTTGGTTTTAAGAAAATCTCTACTTCGAAGGATTTTTCTTCGTATTGTCTTCTTTTTATTAATTGCTGAATGGGTCCAACTGCTTTTTGCAAGTGAGCATAAACGGTTGTATATCCATTTGGATGTGTAATATAAATCGTTTTTCCGTTGCCGAAAGTTGAGATTTTGATTCTAGAAACATAACCATCTGCAGCAGCATAAACTGACAATCCTTCGCGCTGTTGTGTTTTATAATCAAACCCTGCATGAAAATGATTGGGACGCAATTCACCAAAATTACCAGATAATTGCATCGAAATATCTAACGGAGATCTAAAATAATCTTTAGGATACCTATCTTGAGCCACTAAGGCATGACAAAAAAACAATAAAAAACAGAATAACTTCATTTTAATCTTTTTGCTAAGATAACCAAAAGAGGCAAAACTTAAAACAAAACAAAAATTTTTGATTACAAGCTGATTATCATTACTTTAAATATTTTAGCACAAAAAAACACCTAAAATATTGTAATAATAAAAAGGAATACTAACTTTGTAAGATTAAGAAATGAATTGGTTATAAAATGAGTGTAATTGCAGAAATAATTGATACTCTTGAAAATAAGATTGTAAAACTTTTTTCTAAAATACAATTTCTAGAAAAAAACAATCTAGAGCTTAGAGAGAAATTAACTGATGCAACACAAATCATAGCCCAACAGTCTCATGAGATTGAAATGCTCAAAAAGCAATATGAAACACTCAAAATTGCCAATTCATTACTAGGCAGTGACGATAATAAAAGAGATACAAAGCTTAAAATAAATTCATTAATTCGTGAAATTGATTACTGTATAGCACAGCTATCAGATTAAAAGATGGAAGAAAAGCTTAAAATAAAAATATCAATTGCAGATAGAGTTTACCCGTTAACGGTAGACGCCTCTCAAGAAGAAGGGTTAAGAAGCGCTTCGAAAAAAATAGATATGATGATTAAGCAATTTGAAGAAAATTATGCCGTTCGAGACAAGCAAGATGTTTTAGCCATGTGCGCATTACAATTTGCCTCTCAAGTTGAACAAAAACAAATTGACAATGCGATGGATGGTAGCGAAACCATTGATAGATTGCAAAAAATCAATGCCATTTTAGATCAACATCTCGATTAAAACGTTCTTACAACAGATTAAGATACTGCCTACATTAGTTCTTATTTGATAAACTCAACACTAACAATTTAGAATGAGCGAATCATCGTTACTATAGCAAGCCAATTCAGTTTGGAAGCTTGAACAACGAGTTAGCTCAAAACTTGTCTTTTCGAGTTTATACAATTCCACTAATGTAGGTTTTTTTATATATAATTTAAACACAAATGGATAGTACATTATTAATAATTGTTTCAGGAATTATAGGCATTGCGGCTGGTTTTGGTATTGCCAAAATCATCGAAAAAAGCAACATTTCCAATTTGATAAAAAATGCTAAAAAAGAGGCTTCTTCCATTTTAAAAGACGCCAACTTAGAAGCTGAAAACATTAAAAAAGATAAAATTCTTCAAGCAAAAGAAAAGTTTATTGAATTAAAATCTGAACACGAACAAGTAATTTTAGCTAGAGACAAAAAAGTAGCCGAAGTAGAAAAAAGAGTTCGCGATAAAGAATCTCAAATTTCAAGCGAACTGTCTAAAGCCAAAAAAATCAATGACGATTTCGAAGCCAAAAAAACAGAATTCCAAGCTAAAATTGAAGTTCTTGACAAAAAACAAGTAGAAGTTGAAAAACTACATAAAAGTCAATTGCAACAACTAGAAGTAATTTCTGGATTGTCAGCCGAAGAAGCAAAAGAACAATTAGTAGAAGGATTAAAATCTGAAGCTAAATCCAAAGCGATGTCTCATATTCAAGAAACCATTGAAGAGGCTAAATTGACCGCTCAACAAGAAGCTAAAAAAATCATCATCAACACGATTCAACGTGTAGGTACTGAAGAAGCCGTTGAAAACTGCGTTTCAGTCTTCAATATCGAATCTGATGATGTTAAAGGTAGAATCATTGGACGTGAAGGTAGAAACATTAGAGCGCTTGAAGCTGCAACTGGTGTTGAAATTATCGTAGATGATACTCCAGAAGCTATTATTCTTTCTTGTTTTGATCCTGTTCGTAGAGAAATTGCTCGTTTGTCTTTGCATAAATTGGTAACCGATGGAAGAATTCACCCAGCAAGAATTGAAGAAGTAGTAGCCAAAACTACAAAACAAATCGATGACGAAATTATTGAAGTTGGAAAACGTACCGTTATCGATTTAGGAATCCACGGATTACACCCTGAATTAATCAAAGTAGTAGGTCGAATGAAATACCGTTCTTCTTACGGACAAAACTTATTACAACACTCTCGCGAAGTATCTAAGTTATGTGGTATCATGGCTGCTGAACTAGGACTTAATGTGAAACTTGCCAAAAGAGCTGGTTTACTTCACGATATTGGAAAAGTTCCTGATGCTGAAAGCGATTTACCACACGCCTTATTAGGTATGCAATGGGCAGAAAAATATGGAGAGAAAGAAGAAGTATGTAACGCAATTGGAGCTCACCACGACGAAATCGAAATGAAATCTTTACTATCACCAATCATACAGGTTTGTGACGCTATTTCAGGTGCTAGACCTGGCGCTAGAAGACAAGTATTAGATTCTTACATACAACGTTTAAAAGACTTAGAAGAGGTCGCATATGGCTTTACTGGTGTTAAAAATGCTTATGCTATTCAAGCCGGTAGAGAATTACGTGTGATTGTAGAAAGTGAAAAAGTTTCTGATGATAACGCTGCATCATTATCTTTCGAAATTTCTCAAAAGATACAAACCGAAATGACGTATCCTGGACAAGTAAAAGTTACCGTGATTAGAGAAACTAGAGCGGTAAATATTGCTAAATAATTCATAATTAAAAGCATAAAAAAGGCTTCCTAATGGAAGCCTTTTTTATGCGTTATTTATTCTAATACTGGTTTTTTGAAATAAATTTTGAATGTGGAACCCACATGCAAAGTACTTTCAACTTCTATTTTTCCTCCCATATTTTCGATTTGATTTTTGGTCAAATACAAACCAACGCCACGAGCATCGTTGTTTTTGTGAAATGTCTTATACAATCCAAAAATAGAATCTTTATATTTGTTCAGATCGATACCTAAACCGTTATCTTTTATATTTAAAATAATAAAATCGTCCTTTTCATCTGAAGTAAAAATAATTTTAGGCACTTTCTTTTGATCAGAATATTTAATAGCATTCGTAACAATATTCAACAAAATACTTTCTAGATAAGCAGGCAAACAATCAATAGTCACACTACTTTGAATATAATTTAATACCAATATATCTTTTTGTTTAATAGAATCATGTAATACGTCTAAAACTTTATTGATATACACATTTAGGTTCAAATGTTCTATCTCTTTGTCTTTTACAGTATGGATATTGACCAACTCATTCAAATTCTCTATGGTTGAAAATAATTCATCCGAAACGATTTGAATATTACTCAACGTATCAAAATCCGAAAGCAATTCTTCTTTATGCAAATCCAACAAAGATTTGATATTCCCACTATGAGTGCGCAAATTATGAGATACAATATGAGCAAAATTGAGTAACTTGTTGTTTTGAGTGTTCAAAATTTCAAGCATTTTAGCCAACTCCAATTCTTTTTCCTTTTGATCAGAAATATCGGTATGCGTTCCTACGATTCGTAATGGCTTTCCATCGCCATCTCGTTCTATTACTTTACCTCGGTCCAAAATCCATTTGTAACGACCGTTACACAAAACCCTGTGACACGTTTCGTAGAAAGGAATTTTATTATCGAAATGAAGGTTTATATTGCCATAATATTCTCCTCGATCATCAGGATGCACTCGTTCATCCCATTCCTCTGGAGTAGCTACTAAATCAGATTCTGTCAATTCTAAAATCTTCATCGACTCCGAGGAATAATATACTTTCCCTGTAACCAAGTCCCAATCCCAAACCCCTCTATCAGATGCTTGTACAGCAAAATGATACCGTTCATCAGCGAGACGCATTCTAATTTCTTGTTCTTTCACATCGGTAATATCAGAGATAAGACCATAAAAAACAATCTCATCTAGGTCATTTTTCTTTGGAGTAGCTTCAATCCGAATCCACTTATAGCCACTATCTGGCAACAACAATCTAAATTCAATATCCCAAACCTCAACATTTGCAATTGCATTTTCGTAAGAATCTATAAATCCTTTTAAATCGGGTTCATATATCGTATAATTAGAGAGCTTGTAAGAATCCTCAATAAATTCATTAAAAGAGAATTCATTAAAAAAATCAATGGGTTTACTCAGGAAATCAAAAGCGATTTGACGTTCCTTATTAACTCTAATTTGAAAAATAATATTAGGAAGTTGCTTAATTAAGCTTTCGTAGAGTTTATTTAAATCTTCTGGGTCTCTATTTTTTGTAAATATCATCTGCTTTATAGACTTTCTTTTGCTAAAAATAGTAAAAGTTTTAATTAAACTAACATTTTGCAATCTTTTAGTTAAATTCAATCGATAGACTTATCTTTTCGAGGATGATAAGAATGCATAACTTGCTTTAAAAATTTTCGATCCAAGTGCACATATATTTCAGTGGTGGTGATTGATTCGTGACCTAACATTAGTTGAATGGAACGCAAATCGGCTCCATTCTCCAGCAAATGAGTTGCAAAAGAATGTCTAAATGTATGAGGACTAATTTTTTTATTTAGCTCAATCAAGTCGGCTAGCTTATTAATAATAGTAAAAATCATCGCTCTGGTCAATTGTCGCCCTCGTCGGTTTAAGAACAAAGTATCTTCAAAACCTTTTTGAATGGGCAAATGAACGCGGATAGTTTCTTTATAAATGGTGATATACTTTTGAGCCAACTCGCCAATGGGAACAAAACGCTCTTTGTTGCCTTTCCCGTGTATTTTGACAAAACCTTCTTCAAAGAAAAGATCTGAAATTTTCAAACCGACCAATTCAGACACTCGAAGGCCACAACCATATAAAGTTTCGAGCATAGCACGATTGCGTTCTCCTTCGTTTGAAGTTAAATCAATCGCTAAAATCAAATCATCAATCTCATCAACAGATAAAGTATCTGGTAATTTTCTCCCCAACCTTGGCGATTCTATCAACTCCATTGGATTATCTGTTCTATAATCTTCAAAAATCAAATACGAAAAAAAACTTTTTAGTCCCGAAATAATTCTGGCTTGAGAACGCGCATTAACCTCTTTAGAAACCGCATAAATAAACTGCTGAACCGTTTCTTCAGCAATAGATATAGGAGAAACCGTTATATTTTGATTAGTCAAAAAAGAACAAAGCCGCTCGATATCCAAAGTATAATTTGCAATCGTATTGGCGGACAAACCTCTTTCGATTCTAAGATAAGATTGATATTGCTTGATATAATTTCTCCAACTCATACTACAAAGAAAGGTAATTTTACCGCATAAAAAAACCTCCTTTTTAGGGGAGGTTAATATATTCAAATAATAGAATTACAATTTAAAAGCAACTCCTAGATTTAAAGAAGAAAATGTCCCTCCATCCACAGAAATTCCTTTGTAACCCAGAAACAATTCTGTTTTACCAAAAGAGTATCCAACTTTTGGTTGGTACAAAAATCCACCATCATTCTCACTTGGAGCAACACCAATTGCATACCCTAAATCTAAACCTAAGAAAAATTTATCAGATAAAGAGTATTGAGCTGTACCATAAACAGGAAGAAAACCAGCATCTTCGTACTGAACTTCAATTGCACCAAAATCTTCAGTCTTCCCTATATAATGTGCATAACCAGCTCCAAAGCCAGCTTCAAACTTGTCAGAAACTTTCCAAGAGTAAGCAACATCAACACCTAAGTTTAAAGAATAACTATCTTTAATATCCCCTAAAGGTAATCCTAAATTAGCCCCTAATTTAAAACCACCATCTTGTGCATTAGCAAATGCGAAACCAAATACTGCAACAGCAGTTAAAATAATTTTTTTCATTTTTTTTGTTTGTTTATTAAGATTATTCAACTAAACTAATGATTCTAAATGAAATAAAAAAAGAGTTAAGAAAAACAAAACATTAATAAAAACATTTAGAAACAATAGAAAAAAACAAACACTTACTTTAAAAAACTAATTACTAGATAATTACAAAACCCACTCTCACTAAAATCAGGTATTTTTTATAAAATTTGCATAAAACATCATTTTAACAAGATAAACCACAATAATCGTTTTGGAAAGCATTTAAAAATGTCGTTATTTCGCAGCACAAAATCAAATTATTATTCGCTTCATTTTTTATAAAGCAATATTTAAAAACAAATGGAGTTTAACACTATAATAAATCACTAAAAAAAAGAAAATGAAAAAAATCATTCTTATTGCTGCTTTTGCTTTATTTGGAACACTAACTACGCAAGCACAATTATTACATTTAGGAGCTAAAGTTGGTATTAACTATGCTAATCTTACGGGTTCTGATATTACTGTTAATTCAGAAAACTACAAATCAGACGCTATTACTGGCTACCATATTGGTTTATTGGCCGAAGTAAAATTGACAGACAAATTCGGAATACAACCAGAACTTTTGTATTCTACTCAAGGAGCTAGTTATAAAAACGCAATTAAAGAAATCAAAAATGAATTGGGTTATTTATCTATTCCTGTGATGGCAAAAATCTATTTAAACAACACGTTCAGCTTAGAATTAGGTCCACAAGCCTCTTTCCTATTAAGCGAAAAAGACAATGTTAATTTAGAAGATTCAAAAACTTTTGACTTTGCCGTTGCTGGTGGTTTAGGAGTTAAAATCACCAAAAGCATCTTTATTCAAGGACGTTATGGACTAGGATTAACAGAAGTTTCAACGAATGCAAAAGCTAAAAATTCTGTTTTGCAAGTTTCTGCAGGATTTATGTTTTAATAAAAAAACAAATTCAACTACAAAACCGTACTATTATTTAGTACGGTTTTTTTATTTTTACCAAAAACAACTATCATGCAAATTGCTATAATTAACGGGCCAAATCTTAACCTACTAGGAAAACGCGAACCCGAAGTGTATGGAACAGCAACCTTCGAAGATTATTTTGAAACGCTAAAAACAAAGTTTCCACATATTCAATTTTCATATTTCCAAAGTAACATAGAGGGAGAATTGATTGATAAAATACAAGAATTCGGATTTTCCTATACTGGAATCATTCTCAATGCTGGTGCATATACCCATACCTCGATTGGCATTGGGGATGCTGTAAAAGCAGTAACTTCTCCAGTTATTGAAGTACATATTTCAAATACCTTTTCAAGAGAAAGCTTTAGACATCAATCCTATATTTCTGGAAATGCAAAAGGTGTTATTCTGGGATTCGGTTTAAAAAGTTATGAACTCGCGATTCACTCTTTAATATAATCTTATGAAATTTATTACAATAAATTAACACCTTTTTATGATGTAAGTTTTTTCATCTGTTTAATTTTACAAAAAAAAGCAGATGAAACAATTTTACTTTTTACTTTTAGTGTTACTTACTTCTCCTATTATTGCACAAATAAAAGGAACCATTACTGACGAAAAAGGGAACCCATTGCCTTTTGTATCTGTAATTGTACAAAATTCCTATTCAGGAACTACTTCCAATGAAAAAGGAAGATATGAACTTAATCTAAAAAAAGAAGGCGACTATACCCTGCTTTTTCAGTTCCTCGGGTTTAAAACAGTCAAAAAAACTATTCGTTACGAAAAAACACCAATCGTAATTGACATTCAGTTATTGGAAGAGAATTACAACCTTAACGAAGTAGTCATCAATCCCAAAAACAATCCTGCTAACGCCATCATCAAAAGTGCCATTGCTGCACGTAAAGAAAACGCTGAAAAAACAGCTCGATTCACCGCCGATTTCTATTCCCGTGGATTGTTCAAAATCAAAAATTTACCCAAAAAAATTATGGGGATGAAAATTGATATGCCTGATGAAATGACCACTGGCTTAGACTCAACGGGAAGTGGTATTTTGTATCTGTCTGAAACAGTTTCGAAACTTACTTTTGAGAAACCCGATAACTACAAAGAAAAAATTGTTGCCTCTAAAATTTCCGGGAACGACAAAGGCTTCAGTTACAATACCGCTCGTTCTTCGTTTTATGACTTTTATGACAATACAGTCGATTTTAATGTAAAGATGATTTCGCCAATAGCCAGCAATGCTTTTCAATATTATAAATACAAACTTGAAAGTACTTTTTTTGACGAAAACAATCATCAAATCAACAAAATCAAAGTCATTCCAAGACGTGACAAAGAGCCTGTTTTTGAAGGTTACATTTATATCGTAGAAGACAGTTGGGCAATTTACGCTGTTGATTTCGATATAAAAGGCTATCGCATGCGTAATGAATTCACTGAAGTGATGACCTTAAAACAAAACTTCAATTACAATTCCAAAACTAAAATTTGGAGCAAAAATGCCCAAAGCTTGGCCTTTTCCGCTGGTGCTTTCGGAATCGGTTTTTTTGGAACTTTCAATTATGTGTACAGTAACTACGAATTCTTTGACGCATTTGAGAAAAATACCTTTGGCAATGAAATTGTAAGTTTTGAAAACAATGCCAACAAAAAAGAAGACAATTTCTGGGAAAGCACCAGACCTATTCCTCTCACCGAAGAAGAAAGTAAGGATTATATCAAAAAAGATAGCATTCAAACCATACGTTCGTCCAAAACGTATTTGGATTCAATAGACCAAAAACGAAATAAATTCAAACTATTAGACCCAATAACAGGCTATAATTATAGAAACACCTTCAAAAAATGGTCGTTCGATTATGCAGGATTACTGGATGTAAGCTCTCTTACGTTCAATACGGTTCAAGGCTTCAATCTTGATTCTGGTTTTACCTATAGAAAATGGGATGATGAATCTGGAAAAAGCACAGCCATAGCAACAACTTTTAATTATGGTTTTTCAGACGAGCGTCTTCGAGTGGTAGGAAACTTTAGCCATCGATTTAACAATCAAAATTATGCCACAATTTGGGTTGCTGGAGGAACGGCTGTTAAACAATTCAACGAAAACAATCCTATTTCGCCTTTTATCAATTCGATAAGCACTCTCTTCTTCAAAAACAATTTTATGAAATTGTACAACAAAGAGTTTTTCAATGTAGCTTATTCTCAAAACATAGCCAATGGCATCAACTTTACCGGAAAATTAGAATACAGCCAACGCAAACCTTTATTTAATACTACTAACTATACCTTTATCAAAAATGACGACCTTTATTCTTCGAATAACCCTTTGGATCCTAATGATTATTCAACTGCTGGTTTCACAACTCATCAGTTACTAAAAGCTAATTTTAACTGGCGTATTAACTTTGGCAACCAATACATTTCGCGCCCTGACGGAAAATTCAACCTCCGAAACGACAAGTATCCAACAGTGCTTTTAGGCTACGAAAAAGCCTTCGCCGCTAGCCAAAAAAACTACGAGTACGACTTAATTAGCGCTCGTGTGCTATACGACCTTCCGTTGGCAAACAAAGGGGATTTGGGTCTTAACCTAAGAGCAGGTAAATTCTTCAATGCCGAAAACATTGCTTTCATGGATTACAAACATTTCAACGGCAACCAAACGCGAATCGGCCAAACCGATCGCTATTTGAATGTATTCAACCTGTTACCCTATTACAGTCATAGCACGAACGACGCGTATTTTGAATTCCATTCTGAGTACAATGACAATGGCTTTATCATGAACAAAATTCCAGGGCTAAACTTATTAAAAAGCAGTTTAATGCTCGGTTTTCACAACTTGGCCATTCCAAATCGCAAACCTTATCAAGAAGTCAGCATAGGACTCGACAACCTAGGCTTCGGAAAATTCAAACAGTTCAGAGTAGATTATGTGCGTTCTTACCAAAATGGTTTTCAAGGCGATGGTGTAATTTTTGGACTAAAATTCTTGAACATATTAGAATAATTAGGAGCAGGAAAAATAGGATTTCTGGCTAGCAAAGTCCCGTTATCCTCTATATCTTTTTTTTAACCCAAATTTCGCATTAGACTTCGTAGCGAAACTGAATTATTCAATAAAAGCAAGAGCTCACGGACTATTTTTGAAGAAGGAATACTTTTGTATTTTGAATTTAAAAATAGGAGTAAGTTCTTGGTTTTGAAGAAGAATTTAGTTGGAGTAGATTTCTAATGCGGAATCTGGGTTTAACAACCCTAATAAAAACCCTTCTAGAATTCAAAACTCCAGAAGGGTTATTAAAAAAAGGATGCCGCTACTACCGGGGCTAAAAGTAAGCATCTTACCTTTTTGCAATTAGTCGCGACTTAAACCCAGATTTTGCATTAGAAATCTGGGTTTAAATTAATTCGGTTCAACATGAATCAAAACATGTCCCAAAGAAGGAATTTGCGCTCGAAGAGTATCTTTAAGATTATGAGCAATATCATGCCCTTCTCTAACTGTAATTTTACCTTCTACCCTTGCGTGTAAATCAACATGATACTGCATTCCTGCTTTTCTTATAAAACATTTCTCAGTATCTAGCACTCCTGGAACCGTTAAGGAAACGACTCTAATTTCTTCCACCAATTCATCATACATATGTTCATCCATTATCTCGCTCAAAGCCGGTCTAAAAATTTTATAGCTATTGAATAAAATAAAACCAGAAGCAAAAAGAGCAGCCCAATCATCGGCCGATTCATATCCTTTCCCAAAATAAAGCGCAATAGAAATACCCAAAAAAGCCGCTACCGAAGTAATGGCGTCGCTTCTATGATGCCAAGCATCGGCTTTCAAAGAAGAACTATTGGTTTCTTTACTCCTTTTCATCACCAACTGAAACGAATATTCTTTCCAAATGATGATCGCGCCCAAAATATAAAGTGTCCAAGATTTAGGCAACTCATGAGGAGTTCCTATGTTCTGAATACTCTCATAGGCAATAATCGTAGCCGAAGTAATCAAAAAACCGACCACTAGAAAGGTAATCAAAGGTTCTGCACGACCATGTCCGTAAGGATGATTATCATCAGCAGGTTTATTAGAATATTTGATCCCAAAAAGCACCAAAAAAGACGCAAAAATATCGGTAGTTGACTCAATCGCATCAGCGATTAATGCATACGAATTGCCAAAAAAACCAGCCAATCCTTTTACAATGGCCAGAGAGGTATTGCCAATAATACTGAAATAAGTTGCTTTTATAGCAGTTTGTTCGTTAGTCATTGTTTTGTCAATTAAAAAATCGTTTAAACTAGCTTTGACAAAAAAACAAAACTAATTTAAACGACTCATTGAAATTATTATTCTTACTAAGCTCTTACAATATTGGCTCCGATAGCTCTTAGACGCTCATCAATGCGCTCGTAGCCTCTATCAATTTGTTCAATATTTTGAATAGTACTTGTTCCTTTCGCTGACAAAGCAGCAATCAATAACGAAATACCCGCACGAATATCTGGTGAAGACATCGTAGTAGCTTTTAATTGCGATTTAAAATCATGACCAATAACTACCGCTCTATGGGGATCACACAAAATGATTTTTGCTCCCATATCGATTAGTTTATCCACAAAAAACAAACGGCTTTCGAACATTTTTTGATGAATCAACACATCGCCTTTTGCTTGTGTCGCAACCACCAAAATGATACTTAATAAATCGGGCGTGAATCCTGGCCATGGCGCATCTGCCACCGTCAAAATTGATCCATCAATATCTGTTTTTACTTCGTAACCATTTACGTGTGCAGGAATGAAGATATCATCACCTTTTTTCTCTAATGTAATACCTAGTTTACGAAAAACGTTAGGAATAACTCCAAGGTTTTCCCAACTTACATCTTTTATTGTAATCTCAGACTTAGTCATTGCTGCTAATCCTATCCAAGAACCAATCTCAATCATATCTGGAAGAATGCGGTGTTCACAACCTCCTAAAGCCTCAACTCCTTCTATAGTCAATAAATTAGATCCAACACCAGAAATTTTAGCTCCCATGGAATTTAGCATTTTGCATAATTGTTGCAAATAAGGCTCGCATGCAGCATTATAAACCGTTGTCGTTCCTTTGGCCAAAACCGCCGCCATTACAATGTTAGCAGTTCCAGTAACCGAAGCTTCATCTAATAACATGTTCGCCCCAATTAATCCTTCTGGCGCCTCTACTCCATAAAAATGATCTTCTCTGTTGTATCTAAATTTAGCACCTAAATTAATAAAACCTTCAAAGTGCGTATCTAATCTTCTTCTTCCAATTTTATCTCCACCTGGTTTAGGAATATAGCCTTTCCCAAAACGAGCCAACAAAGGACCAACAATCATAATCGAACCACGCAAAGAACCGCCTTCTTTTTTAAAAGCTTCGGTTTCTAAATAGCCCATATTTACTTCATCAGACTGAAAAGTAATCGAACTATTGCCGTTCTTTTGAATTTTAACCCCTAAATTCCCTAATAAAGTGATTAACTTATTAATATCAATAATATCAGGAATATTGTTGATAGTTACTTTTTCTGGAGTAAGGAGTACTGCGCATAGAATTTGTAATGCCTCATTTTTTGCTCCTTGTGGAGTAATTTCACCCTTTAGCTGAATTCCACCTTCGATTTTGAAAATTCCCATTTGTTATACCATTTATATTAATCAATAATTACCCGAAATATAATTACTGCTGTTTTCTATTTTGATTTTTGTGAATTGGTGCTTTACCCAATTTGTTTTTATTATTCTGATTTTTTTGTGGACCTGAAGGAGAAATTTTATTAGACATACGCTTGTTCGTTCTAAGTAAATCAGTGGTTCCTAAAAGCTCTTCTGTACTTTGTAACAAATTCAATTTTCCGTTAGAAAGCTCATACAAATGTTCAAAAATAACATCATCTTTTACCGTGTCTTTGTTCCAACTCAAGTAGGATTTTTTCATGTGATTGGCAATTACCTTGACCAATGCACTTTTCATTTCGCCTTCCTCCCATTTATTGGCAACATCTATCATGTATTTGATGTTGTTACCATAATAACGGTACTTAGGATAGTTCTGTGGGTATTGCAGCACCTCTGGTTTGAGTTGCAAAACCTCACGAGAAGGAATAGGATATGGTGAATCTACTGCCAAACGAAAATCAGACATGATAAACAACTGATCCCATAATTTATGCTGAAAATCAGGCACGTCACGCAAATGGGGATTCAAACTTCCCATTACCTGAATGATGTATCTAGCAGCTTTATTGCGCTCTTCATCGTTCTCAATAACAGTAGCTTGCTCAATCAATTTTTGCAAATGACGACCATACTCAGGAATGATTAAATGTATTCTTTCAGAATTATATTCTAAATGATACACTACATCATTGGCGTTTTCTTTTTTATATTTTTCGATCATATTTATAGGGAAACAATACCTTCAATTGTAGATAATTCTTGGTATTTTTCGATAATTTCTTGTGAGCTTTTCATTGTAACATCAACAGAAACACTTGTAAACTTACCTGTTTTAGATTTAGTGGTTTTAATAACCGCTCCCATACAATCGAAAGCATCCTCAACCTTTTTTGCATTACCCTCTACTGAAGGCACTATAAATTTAAACAAGTATTCGGCTGGCCAAGTATTACTATTATCTAATTCAACTTGCAATCTTTCATAAAAAGCAGCAATCTCTTTTTCTTTGTCTTTATCCATTACTCAATTAAAATAAACGCAAATATACATTTTTGAGAACAGATTTAAGAATTTACAATTAGGTTTTAGGATTTTTTTTAGAATAACCTTTATAAGAGAAAGCGCCTTTAAAACAAAAATGAAATTTATGTATTAAAAAAACTCTTATTAGACTAAAACATTCACAGCCAATACATTTCCTATTTTTGTGGTTTCAAAACATCATTCAAAATCAACGAACAATCTTGCTACCAATAATCTACTCAAAAAATGTTTTGTAAACCAATAAGTTTCGGTAAATTTGCGCCCTTATTTACAAATCGTGCAAAAAGAAATCATCGTTATTATTGGTGGTCCTGGAACAGGAAAATCAACTATCATTAATCAACTTACCTCATTAGGACATTGTTGCTATCCTGAAATTTCTAGACAAGTAACTGCCGAAGCTAAAAAACTAGGAATTGACCAATTATTTCTAGAAGATCCTATATTGTTTAGCCAAAAACTACTAGAAGGAAGAGTTAAGCAATATACCGATGCCCAACAAGAGTCTCATCCTGTTGTTTTTATTGACAGAGGTGTACCTGATGTAGTCGCTTACATGAATTTTATTGGCGATGAGTATCCACCTCATTTTGAAGAAGCCTGCGTAGATTGTACCTATTCAAAAATATTCATGCTGCCACCATGGGAAGAAATTTACCAAAGCGATGGCGAACGTTATGAAAATTACGAACAAGCACAACAAATATATCTTCACCTGAGAGCGACTTATCAAAACTATGGCTACGAACTAATCGAAGTTCCAAAAGATACTGTTGATAACAGAATTCTTTTTATCTTAGACCGAATTTCCAGCAAATAATCAAGAAATCGGGAACAGATTTCTAGTTCGAACGAAACTGAAATCCATGCAAGAAGCCTTACAAATTCTAAATACATATTGGAAACACGATAGCTTCCGTTCGCTTCAACAGGAAATTATCGAATCGGTTCATAACGGCAAGGATACCTTGGCCATTCTTCCAACTGGAGGCGGAAAATCAATATGTTTTCAAATTCCCGCTTTAATGAAAGAAGGCATTTGTCTTGTCATATCGCCTTTAGTCGCTTTGATGAAAGACCAAGTAGCCAATCTTCAGCAACGTAACATTAAGGCCATTGCCCTTACTGGCGGGATTGCAACTGAAGAAATCATAGATCTTTTAGACAATTGTCAGTTTGGCAATTACAAATTTTTATACCTCTCTCCAGAACGTCTTCAAGCGGACTGGATATTAGATAGAATTAAAAGTTTACCAATCAACTTAATCGCCATAGATGAGGCTCATTGTGTGTCGCAATGGGGACATGATTTTAGACCTGCATATTTAAAAATTAGTGATCTAAAAACCCACTTCCCAAAAATCCCTTTTTTGGCATTGACAGCAACCGCTACTCCAAAGGTAAAAGAGGACATTATAAAAGATCTCAATTTACACCAACCCACAATTTTTCAAAAATCATTTGCAAGAGAAAATTTAGCCTATATGGTTTTTGATGTCGAAGACAAATTGTATCGCATTCAACAAATACTGATAAAAAACCCAGCACCTTCTATTATATACGTAAGAAATAGAAAATCGTGTTTAGACATTGCTGCACAACTCAATGCTTTGGGATTTAAAGCCACTTATTATCATGGCGGCTTATCGTATAAAGAGAAAGAAAAAAACATGAAGCGATGGATGACTGAAGAAACACAAATTATTGTTGCCACCAATGCTTTTGGAATGGGAATTGACAAAGCCAATGTAAAAACCGTCATCCATATTCAATTACCCGAAAATCTAGAAAACTATTACCAAGAAGCGGGAAGAGCAGGAAGAGATGGCAATAAAGCGTTTGCCGTTTTATTGAATAGCCCATCGGATAGTTTTCAAGCAGAATCACAATTCATTAATAATTTACCGGATCGTTCCTTTCTGAATTTAGTTTTTGTCAAACTTTGTAATTATTTCCAAATCGCTTATGGAGAAGGAATAAACGAACAATTTACCTTTAATCTGAATCATTTTTGTTCAAAATATAGTTTTCCAATTCTAAAAACGTATCAAGCGTTGCAGTTTTTGGACCAACAAGGTATTATTAACTTATCACAAGAATTCTCAGAGAAAATAACCTTACAATTTCTAATTCCTTCGAAAGAAGTAATTCGATACATTAGTCTCAATCCAAACGACGAAGAGATTATTCTGGCTATCCTAAGAACCTATCCAGGAATATACGAAATGCAAACTCCTTTCAACCTTTCGTTGATCGCCAAAAAAGCCAACGTTAAGGAAGAAGCCGTTCATTTAGTTTTGAAAAAATTAGCTGAAAAAGAAATCATTGATTACCATGCAAAAAACAATGACGCAACCATCCTATTCAATGAAGTTAGAGAAGACGAACGAACGGTCAATAGGGTGATTAAACATTTGGATCAGCAAAATCAACTAAAAAAAGATCAACTAGCTAGTGTTATTGATTATATAAACAACAAAAATCAATGTAAAAGCCAGTTGCTTCTTGCTTACTTTGGAGAGAAATCAAGCACTGAATGTAGTATCTGTTCTTACTGCATTTCCAAATCAAAACCTACCTATCTTGATGAAGAACTTCATAATGTTATTCTTGAGTTTTTGCAAAAAGAAAATTTCAACTCAAGAGAACTCGAAAAAAAGACTCGAAAAAGTTCCGATGCTATTATCTTTGCACTACAAATATTGCTAGAGCAAGGCAAGATTAAAATCCTACCCAACAATAAATATACCTTACAATAAAATGGAAAAATTACGAATCGTTTTTATGGGAACTCCTGAGTTTGCCGTGGGAATTTTAGATACAATAGTCAAAAATAATTTTGAAGTAGTTGGGGTAATAACCGCAACAGATAAACCAGCTGGGCGCGGGCAAAAAATCAAATATTCTGCAGTAAAAGAATACGCACTAGAAAAAGGATTAAAAATTCTGCAACCAAGTAATCTAAAAGACGAAAGTTTTTTGGCAGAATTAAAAGCACTAAATGCTAATTTACAAATTGTAGTAGCGTTCCGAATGCTTCCAAAAGTTGTTTGGGAAATGCCAGAATTAGGCACATTTAATTTGCATGCTTCGCTATTACCTAATTATCGTGGTGCTGCACCAATCAATTGGGCAATAATCAATGGAGAGACCAAAACTGGAGTTACCACTTTCTTTATTGATGACAAGATTGATACAGGCGCTATGATTCTTAGCAAAGAAACAATGATTGAAAAAGAAGAAAATGCAGGGCAATTGCATGATCGACTGATGCATATCGGAAGCGAAACTGTCATCGAAACCTTAAAACTTATCGAATCCAAGAAAGTAGTCACTACGATTCAAGAAGATAATGAAGAAATTAAAACAGCCTATAAGCTTAATAAAGAAAATTGTAAAATAGATTGGAATCAAAGCGCAGAAACGATTCATAATTTAATTCGTGGATTAAGTCCTTATCCAGCCGCTTGGTGCTATTTTAAAGACAACAATACCGAATATAATGTAAAGATTTATGAGTCAAAAATAGAAACAGCATCCCACTCCAGACCTGCAGGAAGCATCTTTAGTACTAAAAAAGAATTAAAAATAGCCGTTCATAATGGCTATATAGAGATTTTGAGTTTACAGTTCCCAGGAAAAAAAAGAATGAAGACTGCCGAACTATTAAATGGCATTAGTTTTTCTGAAAACGCCATAGTGTCTTAACCTCAGCAAAAATAGGGGTTCCCAAACTCTTGCACTTTCTAACAAGTCTTTTATGAACAAAAGAAATAAGTTATTAACAAATTTAACTAAAATTCGCAAAAACACTTGTGAGGAACGTAAATCCTACTAAATTTGTTCTTATAACATTTTAACCAACAATTAATAACTATTTATTATGAACAAATCAGAATTAATCGACGCTATTGCTGCTGATGCAGGAATTACAAAAGCAGCTGCAAAATTAGCATTAGAATCATTTTTAGGAAATGTAAGTGGTACCTTGAAAAAAGGAGGAAAAGTATCTTTAGTAGGTTTCGGATCATGGTCAGTTTCTTCAAGAGCGGCTAGAGACGGTAGAAACCCTCAAACTGGAAAAACTATTCAAATTGCAGCAAAAAATGTTGTAAAATTTAAAGCTGGAGCAGATTTAGAAGGTGCAGTAAACTAATCCATTCTAACTATAATACATCAAAACCTTCCATATGGAAGGTTTTTTTTTGCATTTGAACGATTTTTTTTGGTTAACTAAATTAATTTTAGTTAAATTTAATAAAAAATCAAATCTTATGATTACGGAAAAATTAAAAAAAGGACATTTGCTCATAGCAGAACCTTCGCTAATTGGTGATTTATCATTTAATAGATCTATAATCTTATTAGCAGATCATAATCAAGAAGGATCAATAGGTTTTATAATTAATAAGCCTCTTAAATACACTATTAACGATTTGATTCCAGAAATTGAAGCTCGATTCAAAATATACAATGGTGGACCTATTGAACAAGACAATCTTTACTTTATTCATAACATTCCTGATCTTATCCCCAATAGTGTTGAAATCTCAAACGGCATCTACTGGGGGGGCGATTTTGAATCCACCAAAGAATTGATTAATCTGGGTTTAATCGGAAAAAACAACATTCGTTTTTTTCTTGGCTATACAGGTTGGGTAGAAAAACAATTAGAAAACGAAATGGAAGACAACTCTTGGATTATAGCCGAAAACTTATATGAAAACAAAATAATCGGAAAATCATCAACTCATTTCTGGAAAGAACAATTAATGGAACTTGGTGGTGATTATTTAATCTGGTCAAACGCACCAGAAAACCCATATCTAAATTAAATCATCCCTGAATGCTGCTTGAGTATTTCATTCAATACTTTGGCAGTATCTATTGTAAATTCTTTTTTTCTATATTTTGTTATGGGCTGAATTCCTTTAATCACATTGGTTATAAACAATTCATCTGCTTTTTGAAGATCAAAAGGAGAAATAACTTGTTCAACAACTTCTAAATTGGTTTCTTTTTTAGCCAAATTCAAAATTTGTTTTCTCATAATACCATTCAAGCATCCCTCACTTAGTGGCGGAGTAATTAATGTATTACCCATCCGCATAAATAAATTACCCTGCAAAGCCTCTACGACATTTTTGCTATCATTTAACAATATGCAATTATCTAAGTCATTTTCATTAGCATAAATACTACCTGTAATGTGAATCATTTTATTGGTAGTTTTTAACGTAGAAAGCAACTGTTTAGCAATATAAAAATCTTTATACAAATCTACTTCATATGGTTTTTCTTCAATACTATAGATAGGCTGAACTAATGCTGTAGCTTGAATAAAAAATGAAACCGAATTGTTGGTAGGCAAATAAAATCCACCATCGTTTCTGTAAACTGTGATTCTAACACGAGCTGATTGCTCACATGTATTACTTTTAGCTAATGTTAAGACTTGTTCTTCTAGATATTCTAATGTAAAATTCATTGGGATTTCCATACGAACAATTCGCATAGCTGCCATTAATCTAAAATAATGATTTTCAAAAAATAAAATTTTTCCTTCAACGATTTTTAGAGTTTCAAATACCCCATCGCCATACAACAAACCTCTATTTTGATGTAATACATTGGTATTTGAATCTAGCAGTGTTCCATTAAAATTAATCATAAAAAAAGCCCTAAAATTAGTTTAGGGCAAAGATATAGTTTAAAATAGACTTTTACTACACGGAACCAATGAGATGTTTTAAATCTGAGATTTGATTTTCCCATAATTGAGAAGCCTCAGGCACTTCGTTTTTTTCAGCAAAATCAACAACCAACAATGAAACATCCTTAGTCAGTTCATCTTCAAGAATATGCAATTCAAAAAAATATTCTGTATCCTTGTTTTTATCATCAACCCATCTAAACTTAACTTTCTCCCCTGACTTTTTTGAAGCTAATCTTGCTTTTTCTTGTGTGTCATCCCAAATGAAAGTAAAAAACTCCCCTCTTGAATTCACGTCATCAGCAAACCATTCTGCCAAACCTGAAGGTGTAGATATATATTGATACAATAATTGTGGCGAAGAGTTTATAGGGAATTCAATCTCATATCTTACTTTTTGATCCATACTTACTTTTTTTTGGAAATATAAGAATATAATGCCAAAATAAAACGATTTTAAAAAAAAATATTTTTTGATTAAATATACTTGTCAACTCTAATTTTATTTTTATATTTGCACCCGCATTCAGGGGTTATTTAATTAACCAGGATATGGCGAGATAGCTCAGTTGGTTAGAGCGCAGGATTCATAACCCTGAGGTCCCGAGTTCAAATCTCGGTCTCGCTACCAGGTTTAAAAAATCAAAGAAAATCGATTTTAAGCGGTATTAAAGCAATTTAATACCGCTTTTTTTATGTCTAATTTATTACGATATTTACAATGTGAACACGATTTGAAAGAAAAGAAAAAATACTCCGAACCTAAGATCTACGATGCAGACGGCGATTTATCAAAACGCTGGTATGTTTATTTCTCTTTTCGCAAAACCGCTGATGCAGCTCTTGTTCGATTTCCAAATAACTTTTATGCCGCACAACATCTTGATAAGAAAGATAGACTACAATGGTTAAAAAAAATTCAGCGAACCTTATCTATACTTTTAAAAGATGGTTTCAATCCCTACAACCCAGAAAACAAGTTTGAATTTGATACTGAGAACAACTCAAATCAATCCATAGAGGAAGCAATTAAATTCGCTTTAAACATTAAAAAAAGCACCTTAGCAGCAACTTCATATAAAGGATTAGAAGGAAGAATTTTGCGTTTTGAAAAATGGCTAAATGAAAACGGGTTTAAAAATAGATTGATTACGACTGTAAATAAAAAAGTGGTTACCTCCTATTTAAATGAAATTTTAATTGCAACATCTGCAAAAAACAGAAATAATACCCGTACTGATATTAGTTCCATCTTTACCGTTTTAGCAGATAATGACATTATACCTGACAACTTTATTCATAAAGTTCCTGTTTTAAAAAGCACACCCGAAAAAAACAAATCTTTTACTAGTGATGAAGAAGCTAAAATCTTTAACTATTTAGACAAGAACAATAAGCTACTAGCCTTGTATGTTAAATTTATTTCATACAACTTTTTAAGACCAGTTGAAGTCAATCGAGTTAAAATTGGCGACATTGACTTAAATGATAAAATTTTAAAGATAAAAACCAAAACTGGGTTCAAAGTAAAGAGAATTCCCCAACTTCTAGTTGATGAAATTCCAGATCTTTCTATCTATCCAATTGATGCCTATTTATTTGGAAGAAAAGATTTTGGCCAATACTGGGAAGACACAGAAAATAATAGAAGAAATGATTACTCTGATTATTTTTTAGCAATCAAAAAGAAATTTGGTTTTGATAAAAATTACGGTTTGTATAGTTTTAGACATACTTCTATAACTAAGCTCTACAACACTTTTATAAAAGAAATGACACCAGATGAAGCTGAATCCAATATTATGTCTATAACTGAGCATTCCACCAAAACTGCTTTAAGAAAATACTTAAGGGAAATAAATGCTTATATTCCTGATGATTATTCTAAATATATTAGATAGTTTACAGCCTTTTTAAGATAGTGTCATAAATTATATAAATTTAATTTAGCTCGTTGTCAATTAATTTTCTGGTCAATACAAAACAATATTCTTTCTTTAACACCTATGTTCATTCGTGACTTTGATTAGTGACAGAATTCTTCTTTATGCCCTATCTATTAATGAATATTGCTTATCGCTTTAGTTACTATATAATAGGTCTTTTTTTTTATTTATCTATTTGATTTTCAAAATAATAAGAAGTTAACTTTTAATCCTATTTCAGGTTAGAAATACTTAACGAAAGAAGTATAAGTCTTTTGTGCATTGATTACTTTATTGACATAAGTCAAGGAATGTATCTGTTCGACCCTATTATTTTTGTCATCAATAAAAAAGATGATTTTTTGCGTAGCCTCTTTGTCTATGTAATCGCTTTATGGATATCTGAATTTAAAAGGATACCCTATTGAAAAGCTTTTTAACACACTGTAAGTGTTCATATTGAGATCAGTATTTATTTAAAAGTAACGACAAAGAAATATAGATTATAAAGGCTAAAAAATGTCCAAAAGATTTAATTATTTCAAGTTATAACGCATACAAGGACTTTTAAATGATTCGGTTAAAAAAGGATAAATTATCTAAACTATAAAATGAATTTATGAAAAATACACTAGTTATGTTTTTAATTTTTTGTTCACTGATAGCAAAAGCTCAAATTGATGATGTTATTACCAAACACAATGGAGAGATTGTTAAAGGAAAAGTTGTAAGAATAGAGGATTTCAATATTGTTTTTAAATATAGTGGTGAAGAAGCAGAAAATTCTGTTAGTAAATACGCCATTGAGAAAATTGTATACGGTAGTACTGGCAGAGTAGAAGAAGTTTCTGAAAAGATAGTAGTTAATTCGGACAAAGACTGGCAAAAAGTAATCATTTTAGAAGAAAAAAGATATATATCTGGTTTAAAAAGAGGAGGTGATGTTAGAGGAAAAACAGGATTAATTAATATTCACACTGGCAATACAGGAGACCAAAAGGCTGAAAAAAAATTAAGAATGTCAGCTGCTGCACTTGGATGCCCTTTCGTTTTAGTCATTTCAGACAAAACAACCATTGGCTCAGATTCAAATGAAATTGGAGGAACACAAGTAATAAAAACAGGGATTGGATATAAATACTAAACATAAAATCCTATTGTAAAAAAACATAGTTGATTTATTTACAACTAGATTAACTGAATCACAATTTATCAACACATATAGATTGCTCTAAAAATATCTACCAAAGCAATAAGACAAAAAAGATGAAAAAGACTTCAATACTACTGATTGCTTTATTTTTGAACATTTCCATGATGAATGCGCAAACAAAAACAGTTGAGTATGATAATAATGTTGCATTTTGTAGTACTGCAAAAAACTGGTTTTCTGCATGGGAATTAATCAGTATGGATGTTTATAAAATGAACAAAGTCAAACCTGTTGATTTTATTTTTTTTGACAAAACATATGTTTACTCAACTTCAAATGTGACTATTCCCGACGGGATTTCAATCAGTGGCCCCATATTGCTGAATCTCAATTTGAAATGGAAAAAAGCTGTTCATAATGGGAGTATAATAATGCCCGATAAAACAAAAATGGATGTTGGAATAATGGCTTTTGCAGCTACTATCCCAAATGAAAATGGCAAATCCATTTTTGTTATGCCCTTACCAAGTCTTTGGAAGGAAGCTGGAGTAAACAGTAGCGAGTTGGGACTGGATAACCTCTTAACAGGTATTTTTATTCATGAATTTTCTCATACTCAACTAATGCAAAATTTTGGAGAGCAATTGTCATTACTTGAAAATAGTACGGATTTCAACATACCTTTTGATGATAACTTGATTCAAAGTATTTTCCAAAAAGACAACAACTATGTAAAAGCTTATAATCTAGAGGTTGATATCTTATACTATATTATAAAACAGGAAGAATTTAATAAAGGTTTATTCAATAGATCGTTAGCATTGATGAAGCAAAGACATAATGCGTTTTTTAAAGAGAATTATAAAGAGTTGGTAACCTTAGAAGATCTTTTTCTCACTATGGAAGGTTTGGGACAATATTCAATGTATTTATGGCTGATACACCCCCAAGGAGGTAACTTCAAAAAACAAATTGCAATTGATGGGGTGAGAAAAACTAAAAAGTGGTGGTCTCAAGAACAAGGTTTCGCAATGTTTCTGGTATTGGAAAAAATCTCTAAATCTAAGAAATGGGCAAAAGAATTGTTTGGCCACAAAACATCTACTATTACATCAATCATTGAAAAAAAATTGTAAAAATCAGAATACAGTTGAGTTTTTTTTAAATGAAATTGAAAAGAAATTTCAAAAGACAGTAATTAAACTGAGTTGGTAAAGAAAAACTATAAGATATGACACAGATAGAACAAATACTTCAATGTGAAAAAAAACTAACAGAAGCAATGAAAACTAATGACACAAAAGCATTAGATGAATTGTTATACGATAATTTAGTATTTATCATTCCTAATGGACAGCTTATTACTAAAGCAATGGATATGGAAAACTATCGATTGGGTAGAATGACAATTTCTGAAATAGTTGCGGATGACCCAATCATCAATACTATTGACGACATTTCTACCGTTACCGTTACAATGCTTTTGAAAGGAATATATGATGGACAAACAATTGATGGGAAATACAAGTATTTGAGAGTTTGGAAATTATTTGATAATTCATGGAAAGTAATTGCAGGTAGTGCATGTATAGCTCAATTAAACTAAAAATTAGAATAAACCTTGAAAAGAATTGAAATTAGTTTTAACGGCTACAACATCACAACCGATAGAAACAAAATGAATGTTACTGCCATTCACGATTTTTTATCCAACCATTCTGGCTGGAGCAACAATATTCCAATAGAAAAAATACAAATATCTATTGACAACTCATTGAATTTTGGGCTGTTCCACAACGGAGAACAAATAGACTTTGCAAGAGTTATTTCTGATTTTTCTACAATTGCATATTTGGGTGATGTTTATGTTTTGGATAAATATAGGGTACTAGGGCTTTAAAAAAAGCTTATGGATAAAGAAATTAATCATACCAATTTGCAAGTTAGTGGCAATTATACCTGAAAAACTCATGAATGATTATGAAACAAAAACTTAACGTAATTATATTATTATTTTTCGCTATCAAAATTTCAGCACAAACTAAAAAAGAAACTTATCAGTTTTCTAAAGATATTGAAACGAAGATAGAAAAAGATACATTATCTTGGAAATATCAATTAGGAGCAACTGATTTTTCTATAAGTGAATATTATAAAAAAGCTTTAGAAACTTGGGATAAAAATGGAAGCGGAATTAGAAAAATAACTAAAGAAGATAGTTTATATTTTAATTCATTCAAGAAACAAGATGCTAAAGAATACATAATAAATCGTTCAAAAAGTGAAAAAATTATCATCATTAATGAAGCTCATCACAACATAAGACATAGAGTTTTTACTACTTCTATTTTACAAGGTTTATATGATAATGGTTATCGTTTCCTTGGATTAGAAGCACTTTCCGATACTTTGATAAATAAAAGAAAATTTCCAATTTTAGAAAGCGGTTATTATACTAAAGAGCCACAAATGGCTAACTTATTAGAAGCAGCAATTAAAATTGGATTTACATTATTTGAATACGAACCAAATGATAAATCTAATGGAAAAGAAAGAGAAATTGGCCAAGCGGAAAACATAGCTAAATTAATTAAAGAAAATCCTAATTCGAAATTTTTAATACATTGTGGTTGGGATCACGTTATTGAAGGAACGCCAGGAAACAAAAATTGGGAAAAAGCTATGGCAGGCAGATTAAAAGAAAAAACAAATATTGATCCATTCACAATTGACCAAGTTGCATATTCAGAGAAAGGAGACATTAAGTATATTAGTCCTTACAACTTAATTGCCAATTCGAAAAAATCAATAATTATGGTTAATGAAAGTGGAAAAACCTTTAATGGAAGTGAAACAAATGATCAAACAGATTGTAGAATAATTCATCCTTTAACTAAATACATTAATAATAGGCCAGATTGGTTATCATTAAACGGAAAAAGAAAAACTTATAGTATTTCAAAATCTAAAATTTCAGAATATCCAATATTGGTTTTTGCTTACAGAAAAGATGAGTACGAACAGAATGGAATTCCAACAGATTTAATTGAAATAATAAATGAACAAGACAAAACAAATCTAATATTGGAAAAAGGAATTTATAAAATAATCATAAAGAATAAAGAATATAAAATAATCAATGAATTTGATACGAAAATAAAATAGCTAACACTAACAGCGGTTTTAAGAAATTAGGGTTTTAGGGCGTAATTTAAAGTTTGTTTTGTGCTTTTTTTTCGGTGTTTAATCGAAAGTTTAGGTTTTACAAATCCCCAACTTCTTAAAGCCGCGAAACGAATTGAGACGTTGAATTTTATTAACCTCAACCGCCGATTGGCTTTATGAGAAATATGGTTTCACCAAATTACCCGACCCAGAAATTTATATGGAGCTGTATACTTCTGATGTTTACAAAGAAAAAAAAGGATATTCACAAATACTATGATGCTATTTCAATTTAATTAAATACATTACCAGTATGAACGAAGATTACATAAAAAGAATTAACAACATATTCTGCTTTATCGATGATAATTTAGACCAAGAACTAACTTTGGAAACTATCGCAAATATTGGATTTTACTCACCTTTTCATTTGCACAGAATTTTCAAAGCAATTACAAACGAAACGATAAACGAATACATTACTCGCAAAAGAATAGAAAAAACAGCGTTAATACTTTTGCATAAACGAGAAATCACAATTTCTGAACTCTCCTTACAATATGGATTTAATAGTAATTCTTCATTTACAAGAACTTTCAAAAAATTTTACGGAATAAATCCAACTGAATTTAGAAAATCCAATCCAAACAAATTTAGCAAGATTGGTAAAGTACAAAGCAAGAATGGACAAGAAAGTGGCATACTAGAGGAATATATTTGCAACATTAATAAACATAAAAACTGGATTATAATGAAAGCAAAAATTGAAATTAAAGAAATGCCTAAATTAGATTTAGCATTTATCACCCAAATTGGACATGCCGGAATAGAAAATGCTTATTCCAAATTAATTAAGTGGGCAACTCCAAAAGGCCTTTTAGAAAATGAAAACTTAAAAGTAGTCACAATCTATCACGATAGTTTAAAAATAACCGAAACTGATAAAGTTAGGATGAGCGCTTGTATTTCATTGAAAGAAAAAGTGGATGTCAGTGGCGAAATTGGCTTAACAACAATTGCAAAGGGAAAATGTGTTGTTGGACATTTTGAAATTGGAATAAATGAATTTGAAAAATCGTGGACTAGCCTTTTTATTTGGATGAGTGAAAACGGATATAAAAAAGCAGACCGAAATCCTTATGAAATTTATTATAACGATTTCAATAAACATCCAGAAAAAATTAGCATTGTAGATTTTTGTATTCCAATTGAATAAAATGAAATATCGAGAATATAAAATGATTGCATTTTTAGTAGTATTAATTACAATACTATCAACTGGTATCCAGATCAATATCTATAAAAACAGTTATGACAAAGGAAAGAATAACGAATCAACAACTTACTTCATAAAATTAAGTTTTGGTACGTCAAACCCCAAAAAGAGTACTAAAAATTGATTCAAAAATGAAAAACTTAGGTCAAATTTTTGCTTTACTACTAACATTTTTAGCACCTTGCGCCATTGAAATTTATTCACAAAAATTGAAAGACACATTAGAATTAAACGAAATGAAACCAATAGCGGTAAAAAACTACAAACTAATTTTCAACGAAGAGTTTAGTTCACCAGAATTAAACACAAATAATTGGATTCCGTTTTATTTACCACATTGGAGTTCGCGAGAATTGGCCAAACCCAATTTTGAAATAAAGAATGGTCTACTTTCTTTACAAATTTCAGAAAATCAAAAGCCTTGGTGCCCTGAGTTTAATGGTGAAGTTAAATGTTCTTCTCTTCAAACAGGACTTTTTGCCGGCAAACTAGGAACCAGTGTTGGACAACATAAGTTTTTTAACCCTAATTGTGTTGTTCGTGAAGAACAAAAAATAGAACAAAAATTTGTTCCTCAGTACGGTTATTTTGAAATGAGAGCCAAGTTTGCCGCTACTAAATCAGAAGTAGTGGCGCTATGGATGATTGGTTTTGAAGACACGCCTGAAAAGTCATCAGAGCTTTGCATTATGGAAATAAAAGGATGGAATATTAAAAAGAATAAAGCGAAAATCGGGATGGGAATTCACAAATTTAATGACCCAAAACTCTTAGAGGATTTTTCTGAAAATGAATACAAGATTGATGTAACCGAATTTCACATATACTCTGCTGAATGGACTAAGGATAAAGTTGTGTTCTTAATTGACAATGTAATCGTCAAGGAGGTTAAGCAATCTCCTAATTACCCAATGCAACTTATGCTGGGTATTTATGAAATTCCAACAAATTTAAAAGATAATGAAGAAAGTGTTTATCCTAAAGAATTCATAATTGATTATTTAAAAGGCTATCAATATGCATTGCCCCAAAAATGATAGACACAATTTGGGGGCTTTATGGTAAGAAAAGTCAAATATGATTATGCATTTAAGCTAGAATGTATAGAACTAGTATTAAATGAATATTATTCACAGCGTATGTTTCTTTTCATTTTTAAATGATATAAATCAATAGGGTTAGCTCCTGCTATTTTTTTGTTATCTGCATAGCATTTTTCATCATAAAACGCAAGGTGGTTTCTTGAAGGAATTTATTGTCTTTTGAACTAATTACTACTAAGCCCATCGTGATTTTAAAATCTGATGGGCTTTTTAGTATATGGTTATTAACGTAATCGGTCTCTTCTATACCTAGTAATCTGTTTCAGGTCGTTTTTTAAATACTATTTTAAGCTTGTTAATACCATTCTAAAACTTTCTAAACCTGCTTCAATATTTTCAATGATATCGGCTGCTAATACATCAGGGTCGGGTAAATTGTCTAAGTCGGCTAAGGATTTATCTTTTAGCCATGTAATGTCCAAACTGGTTTTGTCTCTAGCTATGATTTCATCGTAAGTAAACTTTCTCCATCGTCCTTCTGGATTGGCTTCAGAATTGTAAGTTTCGACTCTTTTATTGATATTTTCCGAATTGTATAAGTTGATAAAATCTCGCAAGTCTTCCAACTTCAACGGATTCTTTTTTAGCGTATGATGAATGTTCGTTCTGTAATCATATACCCAAACTTCTTTTGTCCAAGGTTCTTTGCTTGATGGTTTGCCATCAAAGAATAACACATTTGCTTTGACACCATTGGCATAAAAAATACCTGTAGGCAAACGCAATATCGTATGTAAATTCGTCGTGTCTAATAACTTTTTACGCACTGTTTCGCCTACACCACCTTCAAACAAAACGTTATCGGGCAACACCACTGCGGCTTGACCTGTGGTTTTGAGCATGGTGCGAATGTGTTGCACAAAGTTCAACTGCTTGTTACTCGTAGTGACCCAAAAATCCTGACGGTTATAAGTCAAATCCTCTTTTTCTTGCTCGCCTGCTTCATTGGTAAAGGTCATACTACTCTTTTTGCCAAAAGGAGGATTCGCTAAAATATAATCATAACGGGTACCAGAATCCGTTATTAAGGAATCATTGGGAGAAATAAAATTATCCGAATCTATATCTCCAATGTTGTGCAAAAACAAATTCATCAAAGCCAAACGGCGGGTGCTGGCTACAATTTCGTTACCGAAAAAGGTTTCATATTTCAAAAACTTGGCGGCTTCTTTGTCTAAATCTCTGTTGGCTACCATCCAATCATAAGCAGCCAAAAAGAAACCACCCGTGCCACAAGCTGGATCGGCAATGGTTTTCATAGGTTCTGGTCGTAAACATTCTACCATTGCTTTGATTAAAGGCCTTGGAGTAAAGTATTGCCCTGCCCCACTTTTGGTGTCCTCAGCATTTTTCTCTAAAATACCTTCATAGATGTCACCTTTGTCTTTTACGCCCATCAATATCCAGTTCTCGGCATTGATCAACGCAATGAGTTTGTATAACTTGGCGGGGTCTTGTATTTTGTTTTGGCTCTTTACAAAGATTTGACCTAAAATACCTTTTTCTTTGGCTAACTCACGCAACATTATATTGTAGTGACTCTCTAACTCGCTACCGCTTTTGCTCGTTAAGGTTTCCCAAGCAAACTCGCTAGGAATAGGCATTTTTCTATTATGTGGTGGTTTGCTGTATTCGTCTGCCATTTTTAGAAACAACAAATATGTTAGTTGTTCCAAATAATCGCCATAACCCACACCATCGTCGCGCAAGGTTTGGCAAAATGCCCATACTTTACTGACTATTGAAGATGCGTTTGTGTTTTCTTTGCTCATTTTTTTATTTTATCTTTTATTTTACAACGGATTAAAATCACGTTGTTACAATATTGGCCGTTCCTACGGAACTTTTTTATTATCTATTTCTATTTGCAACGGATTGAAATCCATTGCTACAATATGGGGTCATCCCTACGGGATTTTTACATTATGTTTAAGAGTCATAGGTTCGGTTTGTTTTATAAGGCAGGACTTCAATCCATTCGATAATAGGCTACACAATAAAAGAAACATAGGCTCGACCTATTTTAATTCTTCAAAAATATAACGTTCATCATAAGGAATTTCAAATTTTTCTAGATATTTCAAATATTCCTCTTTAAAACTTTCTTTTTTATGATGTTCCTCTTGATTGGCAACATAATTATAAACTTCTTTAATATGCGAATGACTGTATGAAAAAGCACCATAACCTTCTTGCCATTCAAATCGATTTAATAAAAGTCTATTATCATTAATATATTTTGAAGATTTGGCTTTAACTGTTTTCATTAATTCTGATATAGAAACTGTTGGTTTTAATCCTAAAAAGCAATGCACATGGTCTTCAACTCCATTTACAATGATGGTTTTGCAACCTGTTTCATTGATTAGATTTCCGATTACAGCAAAAACTTCTTTTCTCCAATCTTTGTGAAGAATAGCTTCTCTGTATTTTACCGTAAAAATGGCTTGTATATATACTTGATGATAGGTATTTGCCATAGTTTATATTATTTTTTATGCAACGGATTAAAATCACGTTATTACAATATTGGTCGTTCCTATGAAATTTTTACATTATTCTTTTCTATTCCAACGGATTAAAATCCATTGCTATAATATGGGTCATCCCTACGGGATTTATACGTTACATATTAGAGCCATAGGCTCGTATTATTTTGTAAAGCTGGACTTCAGTCCAGTCGATATAACAAGCTACACAAGAAAAGAGCCTTAGGCTCGACCCATATCGTCTCGCAACGTTTGGCAAAAAGCCCATACTTTACTGACTATACTGGATGCGTTTGTGTTTTCTTTGCTCATTTATTTATATGATATTATCTTTTTTATTAATATTGTTTCTTCATCGGAAGTCAAAGGATTTAATCTTTGTATATTTAATGTTTCTGACCTAATTTTTGTGAATATAAATTCATCCCATTCCCAAAAAGAGATAGTCCGTTTTCCAATTTCTGTACAATTATCCCAATCATAATCAATTTTATCAGCATCTTTGAAAACAATTTCATTGTCTGGTATATGGAATAATGGATGTACTATTTCAAAATCATTTAATCTATAATTTAAATTTGGCAAACCTCTAATTGTATTTCTCTGATTTTTTATCATAGAATTACAATAATTACAAGCATAAAATAAATTACTAGTTACAAACGTATATTGTGAATAATCCCCTTTATGAGCAAGATGATCAATCTCATTTTTTAAACCAATGAAATATCTTTCACAATAAACACATTTAACTCCATGGCTATTTAAAAGCTTAGTTGAAATTTCATTTTTTACGGTATTTGATATATTATCCCAAGATTTACTGTTTAGCCCTTTTTTTCTCCGTCTTAATTTACGTATTATTCTTTTTGATGTCTTTGATAATACTATTCGATTAGTTATATTAAGCATATGTGTTTAAATATTTTATTGCTTTTTCGATTATTATATTTAAAGGGTCATTTTTACTTAATTTTAGTGTAGAGAATTTTTCAACTAATCTGTTAATTTCTTCAAAATCAGTAGAATTTCTATTAAGCATTGTAACCATTTTAGTTAAATCATATTCAAAAAAACTATTTCTTGTAGATCTAACATTAAATATACTATATAATACTTCTTCAGCAGACCATCCAAATGTATCTAAATCTCTTGGTAATTCAAGTGTTTCAATTTTGTTGCTATCATTACGTTTTAATCCAATAATTTTAGAATTTCCACCATCTAGATCCGAAGCAAAAAAATGAGAATGCGTTGTAGTAATAAATTGGCAACTAGCATAATCCTTAAAGATTTCTTTTAAAAATGACATGTATTTCATTTGCCAATTTGGATGTAAACTCACTTCAGGTTCATCTAGTAAGACTAAACTATTTTGCGACAAAGAAGCATAAATTCCAATCAAATTTGAAATAATATGATATTCACCAGAACTTGTTTGTTCTAAGTCTATGCTCTCATCCCTTTTGTGAAGTCTAACAGATGGGAAAGTAATTAAATCTAACTGCTGTAAGTGATTTAGTAATTCATATTTATCAAGTGATAGTTCACTTTCTAAAATATCATATTCAAAAATTTCTGTTTTAGAGTTTGTTTTGTTTTTTAACTTTCCTGAATTGTATATTTCATTTAGTAAATCAACTAACTTTTGAACCAGTCCTTTATCATCTAAAACATGTCTATCAAAATATTGAACTCCAAAAGGAATAAATTTCATTTCTTTCCTATTTGAAAATCCTTTTTTTGGGTCGGTATAATTCTTAAATAATTCAACAAAGCTTTCATTTGTTAATTTTCCAATAAAAAACTTGTCTTTATATTTAGGTGTATATTGAATTTTGAATGTATGTTTGAAATCTAAAAAAGTTAAAAGTTCTTTAATTTTATTTATGATTTCTGTATCTAATGAAGCTAAAGAAGTTACAACTAATTCAACTGTTCTTTTTACATAATTTCTAGTGCGGGCTGTAGTTGGAGAAGTTAAACTTCTAACTCCAAGATATTTGTAAAATTCGGGAGAATTCTTGTAAACTGTAAATCGATCTGTTAATAATAAAGATGAAACAATTAGAGAATCAGGAACTTGTATTGAATCAAATTCTTCAAAAGGTGTTTTATTTATATTCAGGGAATATTCAAATGTTTTTCTTTTTTTTGTAAAGTTTGTACTTTGATTATAATTTGAAATTTCAAAATGTTCTCCACCTATGAAATAACTAACTTTAAAATAATTATCATTGTGTTTTTTTGCCTTTGGAAGATTGTTTTTTAAATTACTTAAATCTAAAAATATGTCGCTAATTATTTTAAGTAATAAACTTTTTCCTGTACCATTGGGACCAATAATTAAAGAAGTATAAGGAGATTTTAATAAGATATTAAAATCATCTTTTTCAATAAAATTAATTTTAAATTTTTCCCCAAATACAGGATGATTTCTTATAACTAGCTTTTCTAAAACAAAACCAGTATGTCCGTTTAAATTTATTTTATTCATATTTCATTAATTTAAGTAACCAGTAATGATTTTGAGGATTTTTCAATTACACTTCATCAAACATTTTCTGAATTTTTTTAATATTTTCAACAGTTACATTCATATCAAGAAATCCATTTTCATCAGTTTTTATGTAAGGTTCTGATAATGCAGCTGCAGTCATCCAATTGCCAATTCTACCATTTTGATAAATATCGATTTGGTGTTCTTTTGCTTTTGGGTATAATAAGCTTCTGAAGTGCTCTCTTGTTTTTTCTGCATCTTCTCTTTTTTTAGGAGTTAATTTAAAACAAAACTTCTTATGTTCTAACTGTAAATAATAATCATAACCTATATCATCAGATACTTTATTCCATTTCCAATGCCACCAAAAGCCTAAAAAACCACCATTCATTTGAGGAACATAGCCCCAATCACCATCGCCAAGTTCTTTCTGCAATTTGGAATAAAAACCTATCCAGCTATTCCAATTCCACTGTTCTACGGGTAAATTTAAATAGCTTTGGACAGAGTTTTCAATTCCATTAAGGTGATGATAAAAGTCAACAAAAATTTCATTCTGTATACCACTATCAATCCCAAACTTCAAAACTTCTATAAAATCCTTTCTAAGAAATAGTTTATAGCCTATTTTCTCAATCGCTTTGTAATTACTTTGATCTCCCGTTTTGAAATAAATAGGAAAGATATTTTCTTTTGAATAGTTCTTTAATTGATTATTTAAATATCTTTCTAATTGGTCGCCGTGGTTTTTTGTATGTACTTTATCTTCTATTAAAACAACTTTGCTATCATCAATTATGCAAAGAATATCTATATTGTCAATTTGTTTTCGCACTTCGATTTTATCAAAATCATTGACTTTTCCATTAGTTAATTTTTGAATAAAAAGCTTTGAAGTTTCATATAACTCTTTTGATTCTTTATGATTAGCCCAACTTAAGAGCCAACAAATAAACGCGTCCTGACTTAACTCTGACGATGCCCATCTAAAAATATTTGGTTTCATTTCTTATTTTTAATTATTGTTTTTAAACCAACTCCCCACTAAACGCCTTTTTCAAAATACTTTGTCTCAATGCCTCGGCTTGTTGTAGGCTTTGCGAAATACTTTCCTCCATTTTGTCTGCAACACTCAAACGGCTTTCAATCTCTTGAACGATAAGGCGTTGTTCTTTAATTGGTGGAAGAGGAAAAGGTATTGTTTTAATAATTCCTAAATTCAAAACATCCATAGTTGTTCCCTTAGTAATACTGCTGTAAAATAACTTAACAACAGAACTTTCAAAATAGCTTTTAAAAAATTTAGGTAAATAAACATCTCTATTGAGAGAAATTTTTATTAGTCGAGGATTAATAATTCCTTCTTTAGAATTCTCAGGTAAGATTAAAACTTTTCCAACGGTTCCAACTAAGCTTATTAAAATATCAAATGGTTTTATTTGACATGATTTTAATTCTTGATATTTTTCTTCATTTACATAGTAATCGCCAAGAAACGGATTATCACTAATTACTTGTTCTTGACCATAAACTTTATAACCTTTTGGTACATAAAATTCTTTTTTCAATGAAGAACCAAAAGGTCCTGCTTTTAAAGCATATTTATTTTGTTCAACAATTTTTGTTATGGGAACCATTTCCCACCCCTCAGGCAACTCACCCTCTTTTACATTCACATTCGTCAACTTCCCTTCAAAAGCCCATTTCAACACACTTTGTCTATAGGTTCTGAGTTGTTGTTGTGCGGTTTTTAAATCTTCTATGCCTTTGTCTAACTCGCTAAAAAGTTCTTCTATTTTCGAGACGATGGCTTGTTGGGTTTCCAGAGGGGGTAAAGGAATAATAATTTCAGCAATTCTATATAATGATAATTTTGGTTGAGTTGTCGTTTTAGTGCTTTGCTTTATTTGAGACTGACCATCCATAGAAGATAAATAACGCGATAAGAATTTTTTATCACATTGATTTAGCTCTGTAATTTTTGCTGCATTTTCAGTCAGATTTGCTCCATTGAGTTTTTGAGGAATAATTCCTGTTACTCCAATTGTACCAGCAATTGATATATACACATCTTCACAAGATATAGTGTAATTTTTAATTGCTTTCTGTGTATCTGTGTTTAAGTATTTAAGTTTTTCAAAGCTTATGGTTTGATTTCCAAAATCTGTCACTCTTATGTAGGGGAAATTGGTGATTTCTGTTGAATATGTATGCCCTATAGGAAGTCTTTTTCCTCCTTTAACTTTTGCAATACTTCCTAAATTTATATATTCCCAACCTTTCGGTAATTTATTATCACTCATTATGCAGCTAAAACCTCATTTAATTCATTAATAATACTATCCGTTTCTTCCCCAAACAACTGCCACATTTTACTCAAACCGCCTTCGGCATTAAAAGGGCTAAGGTCAAAATCGTCTTTGTCTATGCTAAAACTGTTAGCTACATAGTCTTTCATCATACGCAGCCATTGCATTTGGGCTTCGGTAAAAGCATTGTGTTGTCCTGCGTTTTTCTTAAAAATCCACTCTTGGAAGTTTTTATCTACTGTTTTGTCATAAGCCGTCAAGCTAGAGTCAATACCTGCAACCTTTCGTATCAAACTTACTAAGGCTATTAATTCATTCTTAGCGGAGCCATTGGTTTTTTCTAATTGCTCATAGGCTTTCCAAACGGCTAAGGGAGCTAAAAGTGGTTTTTCTGTTTTTAGTTTTTCGCACAAGTCTTTGATCATTTTGTACGTAAAGGTGCGGTGGCGGTAATCTTGTGCGTAAAAAATTTGTAAAGCGGTTATCTCGTCTTTGTGGGTTATTATCCAAGTTTTAAAATCGTCCACCAAAACAGCACTACTTTCTTCTTGATCTTTTACCCAACCTATATTGGTAATGGCATCTATGTTTACCGTATCTATAATCTGGTCGTATTTCTTGCGAATGTCCACTATAAAATCGCGCAAATCAGGGCTGTTAAATACCGCAACGGCATCATCAATCAACTTTTGTTGTTCAGTAGCAATGGCTTTTTCAATTTCAATAGGAGCAAAACCACGCATCGTACTTTTAACCGTTGTTGTAATTTGCTCATTAGCATCTGGGTCGTGCGCTAGCAATAATTTCTTTACAATTTCTTTGATGGTTAATCCGTTGGCTTTTTCGCTAAAGGTCGTTTTGTCTTTATCTTTTAGTTGTTGTTCCAATCGAATTAATCTATTGGCAAGCGTGGTCAATAACTCTTCGCTTGTGTTTCCCATTGCAATACTGGTTAACACATCTTTTAGTGAAACGCCTGGCGCTTTTTCCAAAGGTCGGCTGTCGGTTTTTTGTGATTGTTCTACACCAATAGCATCAATAATCACAAAATGGTCTTTGCTGTATTTTGCCGTGGGCGTGCCTTTGGCTTTCAATTCTTCTACCGAGCAGGTTCGTGTGCCCCGCCCTTTCATTTGTTCGTAGTAGCTGCGACTTTTTACATCTCGCATGAACAACAATACTTCTAGTGGTCGTATGTCGGTTCCAGTGGCAATCATATCTACCGTAACGGCAATACGAGGGTAATAATCGTTTCGAAACTGTTGCAAAACGCTTTTTGGGTCTTCTTCACTGCGGTAGGTAATCTTTTTACAAAATTTATTTTCTTCACCAAATTCCTCACGTACAATATCTATGATGTCTTCGGCATGGCTGTCGGTTTTGGCAAAAATCAACATTTTTGGCACTTCAAAGGCCTCACCCCCCGCCCTCTCCAAAGGAGAGGGAGCTGCATAACGATCGGGAAACATAGCAGGTAAATTGTCTTTTACGGCTCTTATGATGGTGCGAATCGTACTCGGATTCACAATGTCTTTGTCTAATTGTTTGCCACTGTACACTTCATCTTCGTCTAAGGCTTCCCAAAACTTTTTACGGGTGAGGCGTTCGCGTTTGTCTACTTTTTCGCCTAAGGTAATCACGCTACCGTTTTTGGTGATTTCGGTTTCAATCGTAAATACATTGTAAGGAACCAAAACACCATCTACAACGGCGTCTTGATATTTATAATCCGAAACTAAGTTTTGGTTAAAATAACCAAACGTTCTGTTGTCTGGCGTAGCGGTTAGTCCAATTTGAAATACATCAAAATAATCTAATACTTGTTTCCAAAGGTTGTAAATACTGCGGTGGCATTCGTCTATGACTACAAAATCAAAAAACTCAATGGGTACTTTTTCGTTATAGCCCACAGGAATAGGCTCTTTTGCTTGAAATGCCATTTCGTTTGGGTTCTCTTCTTCGGCACTTTCATCCAACTCGGTTTCTTTCAAAATCGAATACATGCGCTGAATCGTACTGATATACACTTGAGAATCGTTAGGAATAAACGAACTACTTAGGCGAGTTACGCCGTACAATTCGGTAAACAAACGGTTGTCATCATTGGCGGTAAAGGCACGAAATTCGCTTTCGGCTTGTTCTCCTAAGTTTTTGGTATCGACTAAAAATAAAATGCGTTTTGCTTTGGCAAACTTCAACAACCGATAGATGAACGTAATTGCTGTAAATGTTTTCCCAGAACCCGTAGCCATTTGAATCAAAGCTTTTGGGCGTTGGGCTGCAAATGATTTTTCTAAGTTGGTAATAGCTGTAATTTGACAATCTCTTAATCCATCTGTGGGCAAAGCTGGCAAATCGTGCAAACGACCGCGTAAGGTTTTATATTGACTTAACCATTGTGCAAAAGTTTCGGGACGATGAAACGTAAACACATTTCTAGAGCGTGGTTTTGGGTCTCTGTAATCTGTAAAGCGAGTGACTTCACCCGTGCTTTCATACACAAAAGGCAAAGGATCATTATTCAATAAGCGAAGTTTAGCATTGGCATATTGCGAAGATTGTTCTTCAACTGTAGTCAATCGCAATCCTTCTTCTTCGCGTTTGGCTTCAATGATTCCGATAGGTTTTTTGTCGACAAACAATATATAATCCGCAGGACCAATATCGGTTTGATATTCTCGAATAGCAATTCCCAAGCCTGCGGCAAGGTTGAATTTCTTTTTATCTTGTATGATCCATCCACAGGCAATTAACTGCTTGTCAATGTTATCACGTGCTATTTGTTCTGGATTTTGGTTAATCATTAAAATTACTACAGCTAAATAAAATTAAAGGTAAGAAAAATTCTTCATGCAAGGTCTTGTAATGCTATTTTTACTGGGAATATATGAGCAATACTAAGCGATAATTATTACTATTTAATACGGTTTTCCTCAATTGCGTAAAAGAAGAGCAAATAATAACTTCTTTGATATACTCTTTTGAACTTTATTGATGTTACTCTTAATTCTTAGATAATAAAAAAACTACCAGAACTGAGTAGAATGGTTACCTGAGAGCTTATTCATTTGTTCTTTAAGTACTCATCAATGTCTACTTATATTTTTTTCATCTTTCAGTATTTTTTTGACGCAACCAAATGATTTTTTACCATAAAAAAATGTCTCAAGTAAGGTTTAAAATAAAAATTTATAAACCTTACTTGAGACAGTCCCTAATGATTTAGCTATAAAAGAAGCATCCAAATTTTATAAAAATTCAGAACTACTGTTATAATAACTCACTTTATTCTATTCTCAAAACTTATTTAAAGAAGCACTTCTTTATTGTTTTCCTTTGTTTTAAAAAGAAACTTCGGATACATCAAATGCAACAAACAAAGGATGATCAAAAAATTAAATTCTACACCATTTCTTCCGCCGCCTACTACAAACCATCCTTCTTTTATATGAATCATAAAAATCCCCGCAGTTAAAATAAGTATAGTTGTATATGCTGTTATTTTTAAACATTTATTGGTAATGAGTGAAAACACCAAAGCCAAATGTGACAATTTTATTAGCCATGCTAGTGGAACACCTATCGGTGCAAATCCTGACTGATTAAGGAATAGATTTCCAAAATCATTTATGCCATTATTAAACATACCCGCTATACTATGAACTAAGAAAATAACTATAAGAGCAATTCTCAAAAATGTGAAGTTTTGTAACATGATTTCTAACTAATTTAAGGTTAATATGATTTTAACAACTCATTGATTGTTTTGATGGATGTAAACAAAATCTCTATTGTTTATTGCCGTTAAAAAAATCAACTGATTTGAATTATTAAATTGTCTAATACTAGGAAACTTGATGCGAAGGATGAAACTTCATTTTACAAAGGCGTCCTTTTTTTGGACTGCTTGTATCTCTTAACCAACTAACCTAATCATCATCATCTTACTGCCTTTCGCATCAATTTCTTGTTTCCATAGCTTTCTGTCTATTTTATCAAAATAGTAGGTAATAACACTATCTCCAATTTCGTCTGAGACAGTCACGATCCATACATTTCTAATTCCATTTTTTTCCGTTTGATAAGTGCCACTTGATACATTCTTTACCGATGCTTTTATAACTCCTATTTTAGAAGATGGATTATAATCGTATATTGAAATATCTTGTTTATAGTTATTGGCTAAAGGTAACCAACCAATTAGAAGAGGATATAAATTACTATCAAAATAGTCGCCTGTAGTAGCGTCATTGACGATTGTTTTGCTTTTTTTTATTTTGTCATGGTAAAACCCAGTAACTACTTTCCCAAAATTTAAAACCATATCTCTTTGCATATTGTATGAAGAGTGTCGAATTGGTTTTAGCGTTTTCAAGTCTGCTACTGTTGAGTCTATCCAAGTTGTTTTCATTTTGTTCATACTGACTTGAGTTATGACAGTAAGATTGGCTTTATCTATTGTAATCTGGGTTGTAACCTTTCCGATCTCAAATTTTGTTGTGTCTTTAAGAGCATACCATTTCATTTGATAATTGGTATTCTTAATCCACTTTTTTTCAAAACTTTTCTTAGATGGGGTTAATACAACTTGAGCATTGCTTGCTAGAGTTGTGATAGTTAAAATAGTAAGTAAGAACAGTTTCATCGTATTTTTTTTTAAGTTAAAAATGAATGATTAAATAATCAATTTGTGCTTTAATCTAGGGGTAAAACCCTTTTTTTTTGAGCATCGATTAACTTTCTCATGAACTCAATTTTATCAGTACCTAAACTCATCACTTGATGTATCCAAATATCAACAATCTCTAATAATTCATCCACTTTAAGGTTACTACAAACCGTCTCAAATTGATTTTTACGGATGAAAGCGTTTTTAGACTTGAGTTCTAAGGCCTCTTTAATTCCATTTTGAGTTTTAGCAATATGATTTATCAAATTTAGATTGTACATTTCACTAGTATCCCATTTTTGGGAAGAATTAATCATCTCCTCAGCTTTAAAAAAACCAACTTTTCTGGTAAGAAAACTATAAGCACCCATTCCTGGAAACGTACCAAATAAAGACTCTGGAAAACTAAATTTAACATGCTCTTCAGCAATGATATAATGTGTAGATAGGGCACATTCGAAACCTCCACCAAAAGCATTTCCCTCAATAACTGATACTACTATTGCGTTTGTTCCAAATCCATTATTGATTTCATGTACGCTTTTAACACATTTATAAGCATAATCTCTTAATTGGTTAACATCATTAGTGTTGATACAGTTTAAAAACATTTCCAAATCTCCGCCCATACTCCAAACTTTTTTATTTGGAGATTTAAAAAAAACATGTGTTAGTTTTTCTGATTCAATAACATTCTTTATGTCTTCTAGGGAATCATGAAAATTACAAATTGTTTCATAAGAATAGTATAGTTCATCACAAGAGCCTATTTCTAACCATAATATTTTGTTTTGGTAATCAATCTCTATGTTTACGTTCTTTTTTATATTCATATTTTTATGTCGGTTAATTTTAGCACTTTTTTGTTTTTAAATAGTAGAGGCTTTTATTTAAACTTCATTAAGTAGCTCTTGTTTTTTAAAGTAAGTACAAACTACTTTTGAATAGAGTATCTCTCTATTTACTAAATACCAAAGGCATATATAAAATCTTTTGCACTAAAGAAATATTCTTCGATCTACAAATCTTTTACAATCAAGTTGTAGTATCCGTCTTTGATGTTTTTTATGTCATAAGTAATTATATTGAAAGAAGTTGATGCAACAGTAGCTTTTGCCCTTGTGTGATAAAAATTTTTTTTGCCTTTATTAACTTCAACTTTTACAAAATCAAAAACTGAAGTTGCACCTACTCTTTCGTTTACTTTTACTACAAATTTTAATTCTGCTTTTTAAGGAATTTTGACATTTGATGAACCTCCATATAAGAAATAGCCACTTTCAAGTCTAAACAATCTTTTGCAATTGAATTACGTGGTATTATGAATTTTGAAATTCAGTTATATTCTTTTTTTGAGTCAAAATAAGCCAGTTAATCTTCACTATCAATCAGATTATCGAATGATTCAATTTTAGTTTAATTGAATATTTTTTATTACTCTTTATTGTCTTAGCATCTCAGTGCCAATCATACCAACTTTACCAATAATATTAATTGTAGAGGCACTTGTTGGGGATGGTTTTACAGTAATATTATCACTTGCTAAATTAATTTTTATTGTTAATTCGTTGCCATCAATCAACATATCAGTGCCAGCAATTTTCTCCACTGGCTTAGTTTGTTTTTGTATTTGAATGAATGTCATTGTTCCACTACTAGTGGTTACAACTCCTTTATATTCTCTATCGAATCCTTCGTTGCCAGTAATTTTGATGGTTGCATTTGTTCCACTTCTACTTACTGTTACTTTTGCATTGTAAATGTATCCTAAACTAGTTTGAGGATCATTTGCAACTTGAATATTTCCTGCAAATGTTCCTAAATTGGTTCCTGGATTTGGTGTGTCTGGGCCATCGTTGTCATCATTATTACTGCATGATGTAATTGTTGCTACTGTAAATAGAAGTAATGCTGCTTTTAAGATTGAATTTTTCATTTTTTTTTGTTATTTGATTTTAAGTATTATTAGAAATTTTTAAATATTCGCTTATTCTGTGATCTGATTTCTTAACAAAAGAACTTGTAAATAGTTAAGCGCGAACTAGTTTTTTATTTTATAATTTGTAGGTAATACCAATTTTACCTAGACTGTTAACACTTCCTGTACCACCTTCGATATTGATTGCGAAATTTTTATTGAAATAATATCTTGCACCAATTTGTGCTCCAACTCCAAAAGGCTCATCAACAACTAGCAAATCGTTATTCTTTTTGTCATCTACAATCCAACAGTAATAATTTAGATTCACACCTCCATACAAATCCCATTCTTTAGGAAGTTTCAAAATTTCATTAAAATGATAATTTGCATTGCCTTGAAAACCAATTATTGTACTTTTTATTCCAAATACTTTGTAAGATTGATACGATGTTTCTGCTCCAATGGTTATCACTTCGGATAAGCCATAGTCGGCACCAAAATAGACAGGACTTCCCCATGATGAAGTACCAAACCCACCATTAAGTTGAATTTTTCCCTTTTCTAATGGTGACTGTGCATACGAAAATGAAACTAAGAAAATTGATAATGCTGCTACGATTTTTTTCATGAATAAATTTTATTTGTTGTTTTAATATGATTCAATTACAATGATTTGAAAATGAACACTTATTACGGATAAACTATTTGTTCTTTACCTTTGGGTTAGTCTATTTAAACCTATAATTGGTAAAATTTATACTATTAGATAGTAATTCATTATCTAGTCTCAGTAAAATGCGTAAACAAAAACAAATGATTGATTTCTGTATCTTTAAGCAAATTTAATTTTACATTACTTTACAGCTCTTTACTTTTGGTAAGAAATCATTCTAATGATTTTTTTTGATTAAATATCAGTTGATCCATATACAAAAGCACCGCCTGGACAATACAAAATGATTTTTTATTCCTTTATAACATTTTCTGGAATTAGTTCCGTTAGTATTGTTTCTTCGATATTTAACTTCTTGCATTCTTGATTTAATAGATGTTTTTTATTAGGCGTCTTTAGGTCGCTTTTTCTTAATTTTAAGTAATTAATAGGTGCTTTAAAAAAAATTGTTTTTATTCCTTTTAATTTTATAAAAGTTATAACTATTTAGAATGAAATACTTTTCATTTTCTATTTAGAGATTGGTTAAATTCAAATTAAGGATACATTATGCTTGTAGAGACAAGTCTTTCGTATTATTGAGGTTTTTGGGCAGTCATAATGAATGAGTTGGTGTTTTCAGCGGTTATTTTGAATCCATTTTTTAAATAAAGTTGTATTGCTCTATTCCCTTTTAAAACACTAAGAGTAACTTTCAAGTTTTTATAGAATGCTTTTTCAAAAATTGAACTTAAAATTTTCTGACCAATTCCTTTTCTTTGATGTTTTGGATCGATTTGAATTTGGATTATTTCTATTTTTTCGGTGTTTTCTATGACTTTGAGAAAACCGACTTTTTCATCATTATAGAAAATAATTTTCGCTTGATTGAAAAGATACATTATTCTATTAATATTACTTTCTTTCGATACTTCCACCCCAGCATTTATGAGATGCTCAGTCATAGTTTCTTCTCTTAGACAAAGTAGATAATCGATATCTAACTCTGTTGCCTTTTTGAAACTCAATTTTATTTTTTCCATTTCATTAAGTAATCCTCCATGGTGGATTTTTTCTATTATCTCCAGCATAAAATAGTTTGATTTTATAACTATCTGGATCTCTCAAAATTGCTTCTTTCCACAAGTATCTTTGATCTGTAGGAAGCTGTTCAAATTGAATACCTTTTTCAATCAATTCATTTACCTTTTGAGTTAAATCGTTGCTTTCAAAATATATGGTTGTTCCATAATTAGTAAATTCATTTTCTGATAAACTAATTGAAAATGTAGCATCACCTTCTGGGCATTCAAAACGAGCATAATGAGCTGATTTTACAATCAATATTAATCCTAACATTTGATAGAAGACAATTGATCTTTCAATATCCTTGACACTGACCGTTACTTGATTTAGATTCATTTTTTTTGATGTTTTATATATGAAAAAGTTTAGTTGATGTATCCATTATTCGTAATAATACTCCTTATGCATCGGCAGTTTATATCTCTTGACCTATTTATTGTTACATCTTTTATTTTACGCTAATTGTCATTGTCAAATTGTCAAAATATTTGTTATCTAGCTTGAAAAAATCTTTAATTATGCCACTTTCTTCAAATCCCATTTTTCTGTATAAGTGTAGTCCTAGTTCATTTTCTTTATAGACTTGTAACCAAATTAACTCTAATACGGGATTTTGTTTTGCCCATTCAATTGTCGAATGTAATAATCCAACACCAAGTCCAGCGTTTCTCCACTCCTTTAGCATTCCCATTCCGATAACTGCTGTATGTTCCATGATTTTTCTTCGACTTCCATTTAAGTCAATATTGCCAATTATTTCACTGTCATATTCAGCAACTAAAAGCAAAGAATTATTGCTTGTCAAGAAAGCGTTTATCCATTCCTTTTTTTGTTCAATTGATAGGTTGATTTCCTGTTCAAGTTTTGGAACATACTCACTTTGTGGGATATAATTTTTTATACAATTTAGCAATTGTTCGGCATCGTCAATTTCAGCTTGTCTAATTGTCACAAGTTTTAGATTTTTTAGTTCTATTATTTTTGGTTTAAATTTCAGCATAGTGCTTGTTATATTACAACAAAGATTGCGCTTATAGTGGTTCTTAGGCTTCAGCAGGCTATTGCTTGTATTTGTCGCATAACAAATTTTCGCCCTGCTTCCTGTGTCGGCATTAAATGTTTTTCGTCCATATTTTACTTTGTCTTGTTATAGTTTGGTCGGCTTGATTGGGTTATACATAACTAGTATATAGTCACTAAAAACCTTTGTATACATCCTTATAAAAACCTATTTTGCAAGCATTTGTTCTTCTATAAACATTCTCGAGTATATACAACTTTTAGATTTAAAAATTATTATTTATTTTATTGTTGTAGTTTTCTATTGTTTTTATAGGCTCATTTTCTATTATCGGTCAAGGGACTGGTAGCGAAATTGATTTACCATAGTTTTAAGATTAGAATAGTTAATGAAAAGTTTATAAAATAGGACAGGTTTCGACCTATCCTATTTTGGTAAAAATACTGATCATTTACGATGATTTTTTGTTTACATCTTAGTAATCCCGCTACGACTTATTTTACAGTGTACGATAGCTTACTGCTTTCGGATAAACTGAAAAAACCAATTGGAGTGTCTTGTTCATCGTTTTGATTTTTTATGTTGCCTCGAACCCTTGTTGGTGGTACCTGAAAAGGCCCGTTGGCTCCACCACTTGCATTACCAATCAATATTTTCATATAAGTATAATACCTTTCAGATACCCCATATAGTTTAAAATTTACCTGCATATCTTTTTTTAATTTTTCGTGTGAATAAATAAAATAAAGCAAGTTTCCTTCTGAAAATGTATCGGGTTGATAATCAAACTCTGGAAAAGCGTTTGCAGCGCTTTGCACCTTTACTATGTAAAAATCTTTTTGATTGGCAATGTCTGTACATTTAATTCTTACTCCAATCTGATCGTTGTTTAATCCAATTTCTATTTGTTCAACGTCATTACTAATTTCCGGTGTTTGCTTTAATTTTTCTTCTGCCGTGTACGTTTGCCCATTGTAGGTAACCGTCAATTTGTAGGTTTCGCCAATAACCGGAACAAAATTATTACACACATATTGTCCAGTTGGGGTGCCAGTATTCACTTCAACAAAATTAAATACCGTATTGGCACTATTAGTTACAATAACAGTAGCTCCAGAAACTTTTGGAACCTCCGTTTGATAATAACCTGTAGTCTTTGTAAGTCTTATAGTTTGTATGTTTCCTGCGGTTCCTTTTTCCCAGTCTATTGCAGCATCAATTACTAATTTTGGTGCAGCAGTAGTTAAATCAGGTGTTACTGTTTCTTCACAACTTATCAATAAAAGAGCGGTAAGTAATAAAAATATTTTTTTCATTTTTTTAGAATTTAAAGTTATAGGTAATTCCTGGCATAACACCAAATATTGAGAATTGAACAGCTTCGCTAGCGGCTGTATCAGCATTTTGTCTAAAGTTTATGGATGCGGCATTTTGGCGGTTGTATAGGTTGTATATACTAAAAACCCATTCGCCTTGCCAACCTTTTTGCTTGTTTGGTTTTGGAACATAAGTTGCAGAAACATCTAAATGATGAAAAACAGGCAAGCTATTTTCGTTTCGCAACCCGAAATTAGGTACGCTAATGCCTTGGTAGTCAAATTTCCCATCTGGAAAGGTGCTTGGTTGACCAGATTGAAGTGTGAAAATAGCTCCATAACTCCATCTCTCATTCTTTTTATAAGTTGCTGTTACGGATAAATTGTGCAGTTTGTCAAATCCTGATTTATACCATTTTCCATCATTGATTCCAGTCTCGTTTGCATTTCTTCCTGGAGTTTGTTGTTCTGCTCTTGAAATGGTATAAGAAACCCAACCCTGTAATTTTCCTGTGTTCTTTCTTAAAAAGAATTCTAATCCATAAGAACGACCGATTCCGTTCAATATAATTTGTTCAAGGTCGTTGTTCGCAATTAGTTCTGCACCGTCAATATAATCTACTCGATTTTTCATTTTCTTATAAAATGATTCTATTTCAATCGAATATTTATCATCGCTAAAATTTTTAAAATAGCCAATTGCAAATTGATCTAAAATTTGAGGCTTAAAAAAATTATCGCTTGGAGCCCAAATATCCAAAGGTGTAGGGGAACTTGTATTTGAAATTAGGTGCAAATATTGTGACATTCTATTGTAACTTGCTTTAAATGATTGATTATCATCAAATGCAAATGTTAAGGCTAACCTGGGTTCAAGATTATTAAAGTTTGCAATAGTTTTATTCTTACCGTAAAACTTAGTACCAATTGGCGTAGCTTTTTCGTATATTTTTGCATCGCTATTGTAAACAACAGCTTGATTGTTGGCATATATATTTATTAACTGCTCTCCAAGTCTAATAAAGTGGCTATGACGTAATCCGTAGTTTATAGAAAACTTATCTGAAATTTTTTGATCCACATCAAAATACACAGCACTTTCAATGGCAAATTTTTTGTCTAATTGCCTTGCTATAACCCCTGAATTTGAACTTGTTGGTACAATTGTACCAGGATTGAATTCATAATATTGTGAATTTACACCATAAGTAAGCTTTAAAGAATTTCCTAGATAGTGTTTAAAGTCGTATTTTAAATTGAAATTTTTAATGTCACTTTGCCAGTCAAACTTAAAAAAATCAAGATTTAAACCGTAATAATAGTCACTGTAGATTACTGATAAATTAGAGAACAACTTATCTGAAAACAAATGATTCCAACGGAGGTTTGCAAATGAATTACCATAGGTATTTATAAAACCACCACTCAAATCAAATTGATCTCGACCAAAATAACCAGAAAGAAATAAGGTGTTTTTGTCATTAAGCTTATAATTTAATTTAGTGTTCAAATCATAGAAATAAGCAGAATTTTTATTGTTGGCTAATTTTAAAAACAAATGACCATAGGTGCCACGACCGGCAACTAAAAATGAGCCTCTCCCGCCAGAAATTGGACCTTCCGCCATTAATCTACTAGAAATTAAACCAATGCCTCCTGTGTATTTATACTCTTCTTTGTTACCTTCTTTTTGATAAATATCTAAAACCGAAGATAATCGTCCACCGAATCTTGCTGGAATACCGCCTTTATACAATTTTAAATCCTTAATCGCATCTGAATTAAAAACAGAGAAAAATCCAAATAGGTGAGATGAATTGTAAATAGTCGCTTCGTCAAGTAATATCAAATTCTGATCTGCACTACCACCACGAACATTAAATCCTGATTGCCCTTCGCCTGCATTGGTAACTCCAGGAAGCTGAAGTATCGATTTTATGATATCCACTTCACCTAATACAGCGGGCATTTTTTTAATGGTTTGAATGGATAGTTTATTAACACTCATCTCGGAGTTTTTGATTTCGGAGCGTTTTTTATAGCTCTCCACTTTAACTTCTTCAAGTGTTTGGTTGTTTTCGGTTAGC
>CAUPRE010000022.1:0-77466 GCA_963513565.1 uncultured Flavobacterium sp.
GCTAATAAAGCCATAGTTGCTAATGCCCTTAACAATTTTATACAAATTTATAACACAGATTTATCATACATGACTGATGTGCAAAAAAACATCTTTCTATACAATACACTTAATTATTTTCTTAACTTTCCAGATGTAACTTCCCAACAATATGAAAACTGGTTTATGGGAACGCCAGAAGGACAAGATGGAGAGTATGATGCCGCTTTCTGGGAAAATCCTAATTTGACATTTCAACAACAGAATTTGCCTAAATTTAGTGATTTTAAAATGAATTATCCATCTCACACAGATGTTTTATATATAACTCCATCTCAAATGTTTAACTCTGTTGGAGGAATGCCCTTAAGTATCTATAACGATAACCCCATTTTGAATGGCAATACTTGTGCTTTAAGAGTTTCAAAAGCATTAAACTATTCTGGCGTAATTATTCCAAATATACCTGGTAAAACATTTAAGGGTAAAGATGATAAATACTATTTTTTAGGTGCTGCTAATCTTATGGCATGGATGAAAAAAACTTTTGGAATCCCAACCGGATCTAACTATTTAACTGGTTCGCAAGGAGGTGTTAACGGGATAAATTTTACGAATTTACTAAAAGACAAAGAGGGTATTTATATATTAATACCTAATAGCCGAAGTTATTCAACAGGTTTTGGGGCTTCAGGTCACGCCGATTTATTCTTTGCAAACAGTTGTGATGGTGGTTGCTATTTTGGAGCAACAGGAGGTGTTAAAGAAATATTTTTTTGGGAACTTAAATAACATATATCATGAAAAAATTAATTACTATATTCTACATTTTTATTGTTTTTAGCTGCTCTACAACAAGAACCACACAAGAAAACAAAAATATTTACATTGATGAGTTTAAACTAAAATATTTTGCAGGTTGTTTAAAACATGGTTTTGACAATTCAAATGAGATAAGAAAACTATTAGAAATTGACAAAAGCGGTTACGGAGAATTAATATTAGGAGAAAAATATTTCTTCATTGATAGTTTGGCTCGAATTACGGCAAAAAAGATAAAACTAGATTCTTTAAACTCAATTGGTAGAAAAGCTGAAGGTTCAGCTGGGAAACATGTTTTTTCGGAATGCTTATGTAATTATAATAGTAAATGGCTTGATTCTATAGCGAAATCTGAAAACACAAAACGTTTGAAAAATGAACGAAACACTTTTAAATAATTAAAATATTTTAAAAAGCAGTTTTTGAATCTATCAAAAACTGCTTTTTCATAAAATTAGTCACTAAAACCATTATTATGGTAGCTTTGGGAAAATCCTAATTTGACATTTCAGCAACAAAACTTACCCGCATTAGATGCTTTTAAAAGTGCAATATCTTCAAAATATACTAATACAGGAACACTTTGCAACAGTTTAGGGGGAGATGTCCTAAAAATGTATAATGATGTTATTGCAAAAGGGAAAAAACTAAACACTTGTGCAATTCGTGTTTCAACTGCATTAATAAAATGTGGAATTGTAATTCCTTTCATCCCAGACAGTAAAAAAGGATTTAAAAATACTATTAAAGACAAAGACGGTAATTATTTAATTATAAATGCTAAAGCTTTGAATGAATGGATGCGCAAAACATTCGGAACTAATCCTGTAAATTATCGCCATTTTACAGCTGCTCAAGGAGGTGTAAAAGGTGGAAATTTTCCCCAATTAATGGAAGATATAGGAAGTGATGGTATTTACTCAATGGTTTCAAGACCTGAAATCCATGAAACTTGGGGATATGGGCATACTGACATACTAGAAGAAGGAGATTGTAGAATTAAATGTCATTTCTTTGATGAGAAAAACAATTTCGTACCTGTTGATTATATTGATGTCTGGATATTAAAATGAAAAAAATGAAAAATAAAATAGTTATAATTGTCATAGGTTGTGTTTTATGGTCATGTACAACATACAAAAGGAATAAATTTGAGTATCATTTTGGTAAAAATCAAAATGAATGGATCAACATGTATAAAACAGATATTTTTCTTACCTGCATAAGAAAAGGCTATAAAGATGATGAGGTTTTTAAATTAATAGCAAAAAAAGACCTACTTGTACCATATGAACCCTTCTTGTACATAAAAAGTATTGACAGTTTAGCAACAAATGTCATAAAAAATATGCCCAAACCAATTTTCCCACATTGTGATGATTGCAGTGAAGCAGAAGAAATAGAAGAAGCAAAAAAAAATTATACTTGTGCCAGTTGTTTGAATTATTATGCTAGTAGAGAGTTAGATTCGATTGCTAAAATTGAATATAAAAAATATCTGAAAAATTTTTAAGATAATAAATACAAAATCAGTTTTAGTTCTGCTAAAGCTGATTTCTTTACATTTCTACAAGACAGAATATTTATATGCATATTTGGAAATTTAACAAAAACAAAAAGCTTCCTGTAACCACCGTTTGGCAATATGGCGAGTTTTAGCTTCATTTGAAGTTGGTTTTGTACTTGCAAATTAGTCATTAACCGAAAGATTAAGCTTCATTAATTCGCCACATCGAAAAGCGATCAAATATTACTTAATTATAAATGCTAAAGTCTTAAACGAATGGATGAAAAAAACATTTGGCACAAATCCTATAAATTATAGACATTTCACAGCTGCACAGGGAGGTGCAAATGGAGTTAAATTTCCTAAACTAATGCAAGATTTAAAAAGTGATGGCATCTATTCAATGGTTTCAAGACCTGAAATTCATAAAACGTGGGGAACAGGGCATGCTGATTTTTTAGAAAATGCTAGCTGCTTACTAAACTGTCATTTTTACGACACTAGAAATTCTTTTGTCCCAGTTGATTATATTGATGTATGGATTTTAAACTAATTATTATGAGAAAGATAAATATTTTGATTTTACTTCTATTAAGCTTAAAGCTATATTCACAAAACGTGAACATTGAAATTACAGATTTAGAAAAAGAAACTGATGGCATAAAGTATGCAACCCTGCAGTATGTAAATTCAAGTTACAGTTATTTAAGACCAACAGCGGTATTTGTTATGAATAAAGAAATTATTGAAAACATATACTCAAATATGCCTGATTATTTTTACGGCAAACAAGAATACACAGATGTATTTTTCTTAGGAATAGAAAATTTTGATTCTAAAAAAATTAAAGAAGTTGAAAAAAAAATTATTGATGATTTTTTAGATAAAATAATAAAATTTAGAGCCTATTCTGAACTACCATTTAATAGCAAAGAAGATCTTCAAAGAACATTGTTTTATATTGCGAAAAGCGAGGAATTATGCGTAAATTTATCTTGTAGCAAAAAAATATTGAAGAAAAAATAAAGTAACTTTATACAACTTTTTTAACCAAAAAAAATCCATTCGCCAAAACGAATGGATTTTTATATATCTGCTTACTACTAAATGTAAACTGAATACTTAAAAATTAAGCTTCCATATCTACTGTAGTGCGTGCTGCAATTTCTTTATACATACCGTTAACTAGTTTCTCACGAATGGCTTCGAAAGCTGCCAAGGTTTCTGCAATATCTTCTAAAGTATGAGAAGCCGTTGGAATCATACGCAACAAAATAATACCTTTCGGGATTACTGGATAGACTACAATCGACAAGAAAATACCGTAGTTTTCTCTTAAGTCGTTCACCATCACCATCGCTTCTGGAATACTTCCTTCTAAGTAAACAGGAGTAATACAAGTATTAGTATCTCCAATATTGAAGCCTCTTTCTTTCAATCCGCTTTGCAACGCATTTACATTTACCCACAATTTATCTTTAATCTCAGAGGATTCACGCAACAATTGCAAACGTTTCAAAGAACCAATCGTTTGAATCATCGGTAACGCTTTAGCAAACATTTGAGAACGCAAATTGTACTTCAAATAATCAATTATATCCTTATCGGCAGCCAAGAACGCACCAATATTAGCCATAGATTTAGCAAACGTAGAAAAATAAACATCAATACCGTCTTGACAACCTTGCTCCTCACCTGCTCCAGCTCCTGTTTTTCCAAGCGTTCCAAAACCATGTGCATCATCCACCAATAAACGGAAATTGTATTTCTCTTTCAAGGCTACAATCTCTTTCAATTTACCTTGTTGCCCACGCATTCCAAAAACACCTTCGGTAATAAACAAAATTCCACCACCTGTTTCTGTTGCCATTTTTGTAGCACGTTGCAGGTTTTTCTCCATGCTTTCTAAATCATTGTGCTTATACGTAAAACGTTTTCCACTATGTAAACGCACCCCATCAATAATGCACGCATGTGCATCTACATCATATACAATAATATCATTTCGAGTCACAAGTGCATCAATGGCTGACATGATTCCTTGGTAACCAAAATTCAATAAATAAGCCGATTCTTTCATCACAAAAGCAGCCAATTCTTCCTCCAATTGCTCATGATATTTCGTGTGTCCACTCATCATACGAGCTCCCATAGGGTATGCAGCACCATAAGCGATAGCGGCATCAGTATCTGCCTGACGCACTTCTGGATGATTGGCCAAACCTAAATAGTCGTTCAAACTCCAGTTCAATATATTTTTTCCTTGAAATTGCATTCTTGGTCCCAATTCTCCTTCTAGTTTAGGAAAAACAAAATAACCTTCTGCTTGAGAAGCCCATTTTCCTAAAGGACCTTTATTGTTTTGGATTCTTTCAAATAAATCTTTTACCATAATATAATGACTTAATAATACATTTTTATCAAGGCGCAAAATTAAATATTTAAAATTTATAATTACTGCCAAAATCCTTTTATTTTACTTAAAAAAAAGGTCTTTTTTAGACGATTATATTTAGAAGCAAAATCCTACTCTTCATTACAAGCTCTTGTGGTTCAACCGTATTTTACTAGAGCACTAGCAAGAGCTTAGAGCTACCCTCTCCTTTGGAGAGGGGCTGGGGCTGAGGCCGCCGCTCTGCTAGTACAAGTAAAACATTCGGTTGAGCCACAAGAGGCTTTTCATTTCGATCAGGGCTAGGCAAAGTGCTAACCATAAAGTTTGTATCTTTGAACACCAAAGCTTCAAAAATGTCAAACAACACCAAAGAATTAAAACTAGCTGTTCTTATTGACGCCGACAACGTGCCCTATAGCAACATCAAAGGCATGATGGAAGAAATCACCAAATACGGAACGCCCACCACCAAACGCATCTATGCCGATTGGACAAAACCCAATTCTAATGGGTGGAAATCGGTTTTATTAGAACACGCCATTACACCTATTCAACAATACAGTTATACCACAGGAAAAAATTCCTCCGACTCCGCTTTGATTATTGATGCAATGGATTTATTGTACTCCGATAAAGTTGATGGTTTTTGTATCGTTTCTAGCGACAGCGATTTTACCCGTCTCGCCATTCGGTTACGAGAATCAGGTATGAAAGTCATTGGTATAGGTGAAAAGAAAACACCTAACGCCTTTATTGTTGCCTGTGATCGTTTCGTGTTCATAGAAGTTTTAGAAGGTGCTACCAAAAAGAAAAAACCAAAAGCCACTACCACTACCACTCCATCTGACACCAAAAAAATAGTAGAAAAAGAAACAGCTATCAAAATAGACAACCCAACTATTGACCTTATTGAAGATGCCATTGATGCCATAAGCGACGATGATGGCTGGGCATTTTTGGGCGATGTGGGAAATCTAATCGTCAAAAACAAACCCGAATTCGACCCAAGAAGTTATGGCTTTAGCAAACTCACTCCTATGCTCAAATCCCTAACCGACATTCTTGAAATCGACGAAAGAGATTCGGATAAAAAAGGCATTAAGCACGTCTATGTTAGACTTCGTTATTAAAAGAAAAAACTGCATTTCAATAGAGATGCAGTTTTTTTTAAAGAAATTATACAAAGAAGTTAACTCTTCAAACTACTTAAATAATTTTCAGGGAGAAATTCAACTTTACCCGTTTTTAAATCATACACAGCACCAACAACCATAGTACTATTATCCTTAGTAGACTTGGTCAAAACGGGTTCTAAATTTTTCAATTGCTCCACTTGCATCGCAACGTTAATCTTTACCGCGTTTTCAATCTCGTCACCGTGCTGATGTTTGGCCAATTTTGCAGCTGGTTTTATAGCATTGATTAAGGTTACAATATGTCCTGGAACTTCAGGCAACTTGCAAGCCGCTGCTACTGCACCACATTGGGTGTGTCCCAAAACCACAATTAATTTGGCTCCCAAAACAGCATTAGCAAACTCAATACTACCAAATGAAGCGTAAGACGAAACTTGACCAGCTGTTCGAACAATAAACAAATCTCCCAATCCTTGGTCAAAAATAATTTCGCTAGGCACCCTAGAATCGGAACACCCCACAATAACCGCAAAAGGTTTTTGTCCAGAGGCCAATTCTTTAATTCTATTGACATCTTGGTGAGGTTTTATACTCTTCCCAGCTACAAACCTACTATTTCCCTCCTTTAAAGCAGCCAATGCTGTTTCTGGCGTAACTTGTGCACGAACAGAGTAATAAGAAAGCATCAAAAATAAACCTAAACAAACGCTCAATTGTTTCATAACTTTTACTTTTAAAATTTGATGTAAAACTAGAAGATATAGAAACATAAACATAGTTAATGTTTTTGATTATAATCATAAAAATATTTAATGCATAAAATTTCAGTAAAGAAGAAATTCATTTAAGTCATCTAGAAAATAATATCTTTGAAACTAAAAATTAAAGAAATGAAAATAGTATTCGCCACCAATAACAAAAACAAGATAAAAGAAATCCAAAGCATGCTCCCCGAAACCATCACGATAGTGAGTTTAGAAAGCATAGGTTGTTTGGAGGAAATTCCAGAAACGGCAGAAACTATCGAAGGAAACGCAATTATGAAAGCGAATTACGTAACCGAAAAATACGGTTTTGATTGTTTTGCTGATGACACTGGTCTTGAAATAGAAGCTTTAAATAACAAACCAGGCGTTTTCTCAGCTCGTTATGCTGGAGAACAACGTTCAGCAGAAGATAATATGAATAAGGTACTCCATCTTTTAAACAACGAAAGCAACAGAAACGCTCAATTCAAAACCGTGATTTGTTTGAATCTTAAAGGCGAACAATACTTATTCTCAGGCATAGCCAAAGGAAGCATCATTTCAGAAAAAAAAGGTAATGGTGGTTTTGGTTATGATCCGATTTTTCAACCAGAAAACTACAATGAGACATTTGCGGAACTTTCACTTGAAACTAAAAACAAAATCAGTCACCGTGGCATTGCTACGCAATCATTACTTGCATTTCTGAATACAACTCATTAACAATCAAAATTGTATCATTTTTTATAACATTTTTCACCATTTCTCGCCATAATTTCACATCTAAAAAGACTATTAAAACACAAAAATCAAAAATCAAAAAGCTAACAATCTGAAAATCAAATCACAATAAATCATTAAAACTTAAAATAGCATTAGTTAATCTGAAAAATTAACAGTAATTTTGCACCCTATTTTAAAAATACATAATGAACAAATTTGAACAATTAGGATTGAGTGAATCGTTACTGAAGGCGATTTTAGATCTAGGATTTGAAAATCCGACTGAAGTACAGGAGAAAGCGATTCCCCTATTATTGGAAAAAGACACAGATTTAGTTGCGTTGGCTCAAACAGGGACAGGGAAAACGGCAGCTTTTGGTTTTCCAGTTATTCAAAAAATTGATGCCAACAATAGAAATACACAGGCGTTGATTTTATCTCCAACGCGCGAGCTTTGCTTACAGATTACCAACGAAATTAAAAACTACTCAAAATACGAAAAAGGTATTAATGTGGTAGCCATTTACGGAGGAGCAAGTATTACCGAACAAGCGAGAGACATTAAAAGAGGAGCGCAAATTATTGTGGCTACTCCAGGAAGAATGCAAGACATGATTAATAGAGGTTTAGTAAACATCTCTCAAATTAATTACTGTATTCTTGACGAGGCAGACGAAATGTTGAACATGGGATTCTATGAAGACATTGTAAACATCCTATCGACTACGCCAGACGAAAAAAACACTTGGTTGTTCTCTGCAACCATGCCAGCTGAAGTAGCAAGAATTGGAAAACAATTCATGCACAACCCAGAAGAAATTACTGTAGGAACTAAAAATTCAGGTTCTGCAACAGTATCTCACGAGTTTTATTTGGTTAACGCAAGAGACCGTTACGAAGCTTTGAAACGTTTAGCCGATGCTAATCCAGACATTTTCTCGGTAGTGTTTTGTCGTACCAAAAGAGACACCCAACAAGTAGCTGAAAAATTAATCGAAGACGGATACAGCGCTGCTGCCTTACACGGAGATTTATCGCAAGCACAACGTGATGGGGTAATGAAATCATTCAGAGGAAGACAAATCCAAATGCTAGTAGCTACCGATGTAGCCGCACGTGGAATTGACGTAGACAACGTAACTCACGTAGTAAACTACCAACTTCCTGACGAAATCGAAACTTACAACCACCGTTCTGGCCGTACTGGTCGTGCTGGTAAATTAGGTACATCAATTGTAATCGTTACCAAAAGTGAATTGCGTAAAATTTCTTCTATCGAAAGAATCATCAAACAAAAATTTGAAGAAAAAACAATTCCTTCTGGAATCGAAATCTGCGAAATTCAATTATTGCACTTAGCCAATAAAATCAAAGAAACAGAAGTAGATCACGAAATTGACAACTATCTTCCAGCAATCAATGAAGTTTTAGAAGGCTTGAGCAAAGAAGAATTAATTAAGAAAATGGTATCGGTAGAATTCAACCGTTTCATCAACTATTACAAGAAAAACAGAGACTTATCTAGTCAATCTTCTGGATCAGATCGTCGTGAACGTGATGACAGAGATGGTGGTGCTTCAAGAGACAACAATAGTGGCGCTACTCGTTACTTTGTTAACATTGGATCAAGAGATAATTTTGACTGGATGACTTTGAAAGATTTCTTAAAAGAAACTTTAGACTTAGGTCGTGATGACGTATTCAAAGTAGATGTAAAAGAAGGCTTCTCTTTCTTTAATACAGATGCTGAACATACTGATAAAGTTATGGAAGTTTTAAACAACGTACAATTAGAAGGACGTCGTATCAATGTAGAGATTTCTAAAAATGATGGTGGCGGAAGACGCGACCACAATGGAAGAAGCTCTGGAGGTTTTGGCGGTAGAAGTTCTGCTCCAAGAAGAGAAGGATCTGGCGGATTTAGAAGCGACAGAGGATCTGCTCCAAGAGAAGGTGGTTTTAGAAGCGAAAGAGGAAGTGCTCCACGAAGAGAAGGTGGTTCAACAGAAAGAGCCCCAAGACGTTCTGAAAGTTTTGGCGACAGCCCAAGACCAAGAAGACCAAGAAGAGACTAACATTCCTTTGTTAATTTTCTTATAATAATACTAAGAAACTACAAAATATTTAATTGCGATTTACTACTTTTAAAGCTTTAAATTCGTATATGAGATATTTTGTAGTTTTCTTTTTTATCCTACTTTCCTTTAACAGTTTCGCACAAGAAACCAACCCTACCCTAAAAGTTTCTGGAACCATCGTAAATGACAGTAATGATCAACCCTTATCTTATGCTAACATTATCAACGTTAACAAAGTTAAAGGAACCACTACAGATACTAAAGGAAATTTTGAAATTGAAGTATCACAAAGTGATACACTTCATGTTTCGCTTTTAGGATTTCAATCTATTAAAGTTAGAGTTACAAACGACTGGTTGAAAAACAGAACTACAGTAATTAAGCTAACAGAAAAAGCGATAGCGCTAGAAGAAGTGATTATTCGCCCATTTCACTTAACAGGATACTTAGAAGTAGACTCTAAATTAATTCCCATAAAAGAAAACTTCAGATATAGTATTTCTGGATTAACTGCCGGATACGAAGGTGGACAATATTCTCCCGATGCTTTCGGAAAAGTGCTAGGTTCTATTTTTAATCCTGCAGATATGTTATATAACTTTTTTGGTAAAAAACCGAAAGAGCTAAAACGTTTAAAGGATTTAAAGAAAGACGATACGGTGCGCAAAGCATTAGAATCAAAGTACGACAGAGAAATGATTGCCACACTGCTAGGTATTGACAAAAATGAAATCCCAGACATCCTAAAACGTTGCAATTATTCGGACGCATTCATACAAACGGCCAATGATTTACAAATCATGGATGCCATAAGCGGGTGCTATGAAGAATATAAAATATTGAAGAAAAAATAATTAATCCTCTTTATTTTCTTTCACGTTTTTTTAATGCGTTTGATTGCTTTCTTTACCGCCTCTTTAACCGCGATTTCACTAAATGGTTTGACCAGAAAATCAGCAGGATTATACACCGAAGCTTTGAAGAAATACCCCGGAAAAGCCGTGGCAAAAATAATTTGAAAATCAATCGTATCCAATTGATCCAAAACCTCAAAAATTTGTTTTTCGCGCATATTAATGTCTAAAAAAACAATATCAGGTTTTTTGGAAACAATCTCAGATAAAGCCGTTTCCATAGTTTTGGCTATACCTACAATCTCAAGTTTTAAGCAATGTGTGGAAATAATTTTCTTTAAAATCTCAATGTTGATCATTTCGTCATCAACAAGTACAACAGAATATACGTTCATAAAATGGTTAGGAATAAATGGTGGTATTTTTATTCTAAATAGTTTTTAAATATAATTAAAAACTGCAACAAAAAAACAAGACAGAATTACATTTATTAAGAACTTATTGTTAATAGAATGTCTTAACCCCACAAAACTAGAAAATTGAATTTTATGAAAATATAATTTCGTATTCTAAAATCTTGTCCTACTTTTGCACTTCGAAAAAACAATACAATTGTTGTGAAAAAAATTGGCGTATATCTTTTAACTCTTACATTGCTATTCCCTATTTTTGGGAATCTAGTGATATATACCCAATTTAAAGCTAACCAAGAGCAAATCATCAAAACCATTTGTGTACAACGAAAATTAATCAACAATACTTGTAATGGTCGTTGTGAATTACAAAAAAGCCTAAAACAATTTGATGAGAATGAGAAAAAAATGGAAAACATCCTGAAAGAAAAAGCAGATTTCGTTTACCTCATTCATTCAACACCTACATCATTTGCAAGTAACACCGCTACAACTTCAACAACCAAGTTGAACGTTTTTCATACGTCTGGAAAAACCATTTCCAAAACAAATTCAACTTTCAGACCTCCTTCCTTTTTACTATAATCTTATTCAAAATCCATTTCAATCTCAATTGAAAGGCATTGACTTGTATGAAAATACAATGTCTCGCAATGATTGCCTCTGAAAGATTTCGTGCGTTTTAATTCGAAAATGCACTACTCTCATTTCAAAAAAGAACATATATCAAGTTCTTTTTCAATACAATCATGCAAAAAAACAAATGAATATCATAATAGTAAAAAACCAACTCATGAAAAAATATATTTTAAAAGCAACTTTAGCTTTAGCAGCAATAATAACTATAACCGCATGTTCTAACGATAACGACGAAGCAATCACAGGAACAGGAGCTTTAACACTTGAATTTGATAACGCTTTCAAAGCAAATGACCTTATTCTAACTTCACAAGCGAATACAACAGCCAACAACGAAGTATTGAAAATCAGCACAGTAAAATACATCGTTAGTAACATTGTGTTGACCAAAGAAGACGGAACAACGTTCACTTACCCAAAAAGCGAAAGCTATTTCATTATAGACGAAGCTACTCCAGCTAGTTTAGAAGCTCAATTAAAAAACATTCCAGCTGGTAACTACACCAAAGTAAAATTTGGAATTGGAGTAGACAAAGCACAATGGGAACTTGGTGCCACAGGACAAGGCGATTTCTTAGCCAAAGCACAAGCAGCAAAAATGATGTGGAGCTGGACTGCAGGATACAAATTCTTAGCTTTCGAAGGTACCTTTACTTCAAGTACAGTAACAACTCCTACTTCGTTTATGATTCACACTGGACAAACAGGAACCGATTACAACTATACTGAAATCACTTTGGATTTAGCTACCAAAGCATTAGTTAGAACCAACATTACCCCTCAAGTACACATCATCACAGATATCTCTAAAGTGGTAGACGGAACCAACACCATCAAATTGACAGACAACAATATGGGTGGTATGGGCGCTATGATTATGAGTGGTTCAAAATTAGCTTTAATCACCGCTAATGTTAACCAAATGTTCAAAGTAGATCACGTTCATAACGACTAATCCACTTCACAAAAAGCGATTGAAAGTCTTTATCTATTAAGAATAAGGAGCGAATCATCAGGCATTTTTGTCAACAAGATTCCCGCCATCATTCCAAAACTTGTGAGCTGAACGCCAGCTCACAAGGTTTTTCCCTTCTGTCGGGGCTAGAAGACCAACATTTAGGATGTTTTGGAAACATTCAAAAGAAAACTGCTTTCAATCGTTTTTTCACCAAAATCGCTAACCCAAGTTATCGAGATTCCCTTTTTAACAACAAAATGTACACATACAAATGAAAGCAAAATACCTATTGTTGTTCATTTTCCCTATTCTTTTGAGTTGTTCCAACGACAACGACGAAGACTATCAAAATGTACCTATCGACTTCAAAGTCCCCTCCAACTTTCCGCCAGTTGCCTATAATTTTGCCAATAATCCATTGACAGAAAAAGGATTCGAATTAGGAAAAAAATTATTCTATGACGGACGATTGGCTTCAGACGGAATCGTTTCTTGTGGTTTTTGTCACGAACAAGAAACAGCGTTTACGCACCACGGACACACCGTAAGTCACGGAGTAGACGGTGCTGTAGGCACACGAAATACGCCTTCCATTCAAAATTTAGCCTATCAAACTACCTTTATGTTTGATGGCGCTACCAATCATTTGGACTTACAAGCCATCATCCCTTTTACCAGTCCAATAGAAATGAATGGCGATTTCAACAAAGCGCTTGCAATGATGAAAAATGACCCTGAATACCGAAAATTATTCAAATCTGCTTTCACTGACGGATTAATTAATTCTGAAAATATGCTAAAAGCCTTGGGACAATTTATGGTAATGGTTACCTCAAGCAATTCAAAATTTGATAAATTCAGAAGAAATGAAGGAGGCATCACACTAAGCACAACCGAAAAAGAAGGTTATACTGTTTTTAATGCCAAATGTGCCTCTTGTCACGCTACAGATTTAATGACCGACCATTCTTTTAGAAACAATGGCTTACCCGTAAATCCAGCAGTAAACGATGTGGGACGTTACCGAGTGACAGAACTAGCCGCCGATTTATACAAATTCAAAGTACCAAGTTTAAGAAACATCGAAAAAACAGCACCTTATATGCACGACGGACGCTTTGGAACACTAGAAGCCGTTTTAGATCATTATGCCAATGGTGTAGAAAACTCAAAAACTTTGGATCCTATTTTAAAACAAAATGGAAAAACAGGTATCGTACTTTCTGTTCAAGAAAAAGAACAACTTATTGCCTTCTTGAAAACACTAACCGATTACGAATACCTCACCGATAAACGATTCTCGGAATTTTAAAAGTTAGCAAAAATTGTCACTACACATAAAAACAACCCATCAAGAATGAAAAAAATATTCCTATTACTTCTTATTTTATGCCAACAAATAGGATTTAGCGCAACGACAGAAGACCCAATTTCGGGATTTACCTTCCAAAAGATGCTAATAGAAAGCTATGATGATTTTTGTGATGCTTGTGGTTGTTCTGCAAGTGGCGGAAGTATGGGCTTCAGTTCTATGCTGAACTCTAATTTTGTGGGAATTCGGTATTTTTATCAAAGTTATTCTAGCCAAGACGGAATATTTGCTAATTCGCCTTGGGTAGACGAACACTTTAATACCCTTCAAATTTGGAGTAAAATTCCCGTTACAGAACAATTACAACTTTCGCTATTAGTTCCGTACCAATTTCACAACAGAGAAAGAACCACTGGTAACGAATCCATCAAAGGTTTGGGCGACATCACCCTTATGGGATTGTATACTATCTATAAAACACACAAAGACAGCACCCTTTTGATTCATAAATTACAGCTTGTAGGTGGGGTAAAAATGCCCACTGGGAAATTTAACGAAACCAACAATGCTGGAAATATCAATCAAAGTTTTCAAGTCGGAACTGGAAGTTGGGATTTTTTAATAGCTACAGAATACATCCTTAAAAAAGGAAAATTAGGATTGCATACTATGGCCAATTATACCGTAAAAACAGAAAACAAAAAGCAATACCAATTTGGAAATCAGTTCAATTATGGCAGCACGCTGTTTTATTTATTTGATACTTCCGCTGTTCAATTTGTACCTCAATTAGGAATTGCTGGAGAAGTTTATGCTACCAATAAACAGTATGGGTTGAATTTACCTAATACTGCCGGAGATGTTTTGTTTAGCAAACTTGGTGTAGAACTAGGAAAAGACAATTTTTCTCTTGGAATTAATGCTATGCTACCTATCAATCAACACTTGGCCAATAGTAAAATGGAAGCCAATTATCGTTGGAGTATTAACCTGAATTATAGTTTATAACCACACGATTTTGAAAAAATTTCTTGTAATTAGTTTATCATTTATTCTTATGCTCCCACTTATGGAGCACGCTATTCTATTTACACTATTCAAAATCAATCAAAATGAAATTTCAAAAACGATTTGTGTTCAAAGACAGCTCATCAACAACACTTGTAACGGTCGTTGTGAACTACAGAAAAGTTTAAAAAAACTAAATGAAAATGAAAAAGATTTTGATAACCGCTTAAAAGAGAATACCCACATCGTTTATGTGAAATCTCTTTTAGAAACCAATTATACTCTAAACGTTTTCATTTTTGTAACCAAGAAAAAGTTTTACAGCGCTGTTCAAAAACCCATTTCAATAGTTTTGTATCATTTTCGACCACCATCTGTTACTCTTCTACCTTAGTATATGTTTTTAAACAAAAAAAATCAACTTAAGATTAGAATTTCAGATAAACCAAATGAAAAAATACATTACAGCCTTATTACTAGTAGGGCAAATCGCTTTTGCGCAAAATAAAACCGAAAAAGACAGCACCAAAACTCAAGATTTAGAAACCGTTTTTGTTACCGCCAACCGTACCGCTACCCAACGAAAACAAACTCCAACAGCCATCAGCAAACTGAACGCCAAAACGATAGACGAAGCTAAAGCCGTTGCTGTATTTGAAGTAATCAACAAAATACCTGGCGTATTGATGGTCAATTTAGGGAACGAGCAACACTCTATGGCTATTCGTCAACCTATGACCACAAATGCCTATTACTTATACCTTGAAGACGGCTTACCTATTCGTCCAATGGGAATTTTTAACCACAATGCATTACTAGAAATCAACCAATTCAACCTTCAAAACATTGAGGTAGTCAAAGGACCAGTTTCTTCATTGTATGGACCTGAAGCTGTTGGTGGTGCCATCAATTTAATTTCAAAAAAACCAACAATAGACCCAGAATTCAAATTCGGAATCCAAGCCGACCAATGGGGCTACCACCGTATTCAGGCTATGGCAAGTGCGACTGTTGGCAAAGTTGGTTTTCATATAGCTGGAATTTCAAGTTTGCAAAAAAATGGCTGGATGGCTTTCTCTGATTACAACAAAGACAACCTGAATGCCCGTATCGACTTCAACATCAGTCCAAAAACTCGACTAATCGGTACAATGATGTGGGGTAAATATTATTCGGATATGAGTGGAAGTGTAAACGAAGATGCTTTTTACAACAGAACCTACAAAAGCACCACCGATTTCACTTATAGAAAATCCGATGCCTTACGAACTAAATTGGCGCTTGAACACGACTGGAATAGCAACTCAAGTAGTGCCTTGACGGTTTATTTTAGAGATAACAAATTAGGACAAAATCCTTCCTACTCTATTCGTTGGACCACTGGAAAAACTACAGCAACAGGCGAAATCAACTCTAACAATTTCAAAAGTTATGGTGCCATTGCACAACATACTCAAAAACTATCCTTTTGGGATACCAAAATTGTAGCAGGTGTGCTTTATGACTATTCCCCAGTAACCTATTGGGCCTATAGAACCGACTTAAAAGCCAACTTAAACCCAGGTGGATTAACAGTAAACAATTACGAACAAATCGCAGAAAGACCGGACATCAAATTAGTGGACTACACCGCTGACATTTACAACTCTGCCGAATATGCTCAAATTTCTGTAAGCCCTATTGAACAATTGGTGCTTACTGGAGGCTTACGTTATGACAATATGAAAGTTGATTATGACAATGCACTCGATAAATCCATCGGAACCAAAATATATGACAAAGTAACCTTCAAAGCTGGAGCCAACTTCAATCCATCTACTTACTTTGGATTTTATGCCAATTATGCACAAGGATTTGCACCTCCAGGAATCACATCTATCTTCAGAGCCAAACCTGGAACAGGTGGAACCACAGGTAAACCCGCTGAGTTTTACTATAATCTTGAGCCAGCTACTTTCGATAACTACGAAGCTGGTGGTTGGATAAACGTTCTAAAAAACAAGTTGTATTTTGATTATGCCATCTACTATATGAATGGTAAAAATGAACTGTTAAGCATCCGCCAACCAGACAATTCAACCGATTTTCAATCTGCAGGAGAAACAAGACACAAAGGAGTTGAATTTGGTTTCAGCTACAAACCTTCTGAGCAATTGAACATTCGTTTTGGAGGAACTGTTGCAGAACACACCTTTATCAACTTCAAAGTATCGGATAGACCAACCGATGCATTGAAAAACTTAGATGGTAAAGAAATGCCTCAAGCTCCAAGATGGTCAGGAAACGCTGAAATTAGCTATTATCCAAATTGGCTACCTAATTTTAGAACAGCTCTAGAATGGCAATCGGTAGGAAGCTATTACCAAGACCAAATCAACACGGTAAAATACGCAGGTTATGATATTTTCAATTTTAGATTGGGCTATCACTATAAATCCCTTGAATTCTTTGGAAACATAATGAATTTGACCGATAAATTATACGCCTTCAATGTGTCGCGCGCCAATCTAAGCACCTCACAACCATCGTATACTGCCGCCGCACCTAGAACCTTCTTAATAGGATTACAATATAATTTTTCATTAAAAAAATAATTAGGAGCTAATCCCGTCATCCGCTGTATCTTTTGGGGCGAACCCCGCCCCAAAAGGATGCCGCTACTACCGGGGCTAAAAAAAACAAACAATGAGCACAACCCACAACAACGAGAAAATATCCAAAAAAAAGGATTCGAAATTCATCAAAAAAGTAAAGCAAAAAATATACGCTTGGCACAAATACATTGGGATTATTACTATTGTGCCCGTTATTTTTTGGACACTGTCAGGGATAATGCATCCTTTTATGGCGCATTTTTTCAAACCCACTATTGCCAATGAACAAATCGAAAAAGTAACCATCGACTCATCAAAAATCAACTACTCCCTTCAACAAGTATTGGTGAAAAACCAAATCAGTACCTTCAAAAATTTCAGAATAGTATCTTTTGACAAGACTACTTATTATCAAGTGAAAACTGAAAAAGATTCACTGTTGTACTTTGATACAGCAACCTCAAAAAAACTAGAAAACGGAGACCAAAATTATGCACATTGGCTTTCGCGTTATTTTTTAGAAGACCAAGAAAGTACTATCGCCAAAACGGAAGTAGTAACCGAGTTCAATTCGCAGTACAAATACATCAATCGCTATTTACCGGTTTACAAAATCACTTACAATCGTCCAGATGCTATGGAGATTTATGTAGAAACCGCTTCGAGCAAACTAGCTACTTATAACCCAAAATCCAGACAAGCCTTCATTTGGTTTTTTGACACGTTTCATAATTGGGCGTTCATTGATTGGATTAGCAACAACAGCATCCGTATAGTAGTAATGTTCATTTTCCTTGGCATTATCTTCTTCTCAGCCATTAGCGGGATTGTAATTTATGGCTTATTTTGGAAACAATTCAAAAAAACAGACAGTCTAGCTCCCAAAAAAGGAATTAGAGCCTATCACCGTCAAATCGGGATTTGGTTTTCGTTCTTTACCTTAACCTTTGCTTTTAGTGGGGCTTATCACGCTACAACCAAATGGGAACCATATGTTCTAGACAAAATGGTGTATGAACCTATTTTTAAAACCAATGAATTACCAACTGCCAATACTGCCTTAGCTATAGATTGGAAAAAATTGGAAAACACCAGTTTGATTCGTTACAATGACAGCATTTATTACCGTTGCGAATTGCAATCAAATAACAAAACTGCTACCGAAAAACCAAAATGGGGCAACAAAAAAGCACAACCCGTTAGCGAAATTGTGTACATCAACAGTGTCACCAACAAAGTACGCCCAAATTTAGATGTAGATTACGCTACTTTTTTGGCTAATTATTTTGATGACAACACTCAGAAAGCCGCTTGCTGTGAAATGGACAACACGTCTACCGAACCTAACTGCGCTATAAAAGAAGCCAAGCTACTAGAAACCAAACAGCTTACAGAATTCAGCAGTAGAGAATACGGTTTTGTCAACAAACGTTTGCCAGTAATCAAATTAGCGTATGACACTCCAAATAAAAAAACCTATTTCATAGAAACCGCCACCTCCAGATTAGCTGCTCTAGTCGAAACATCGGACAAAATAGAAGGCTATTCGTTTGCCATTTTTCATAAATTCTTATTTATGGATTGGGCAGGAAAAAGCGTTAGGGATTTGTCTACCGTTCTAGTTGCCTTGGTTATTTTGGTAATTAGCATTTTAGGCTTAGTTTTGTTTTTGAAAAAGAAGTAGATTCCTTTTTCAAAAACTAACAAATTTAAATATCCCTTCAGGGGAGGCTATTATTTTTAGCTTGTAAACTTGGGTTGTGGTTTACAAAAAAAACAAAATGCATTGCCTTTCTAAATACATCAACAATGAAAAAAATAATCTTACTCTGTTTCCTTTTTTTATTCGCTTTCTGCACTCCTAAACAGGAGCAATTGCCTTATTTGGGAGACCCGATAAAGAAAGGAAACAAAGTCGATTATCCAACAATAAGTCCTTTTCGATTTTTGAATCAAGAAGGAAATCTTGTAACCAATTCAACACTGAGAAGCAAAATTTATATTGCGGATTTTATCTTTTTAAAATGTCCTACCATTTGTCCAAAAATGAATATGCAATTAAAAAGAGTGTATGATGTTTTTGAACAGGACAATGAAATTGTGTTCGTTTCGCACACTATCGATCCTGAAAACGATTCAATTCCAGCATTAAAAGCCTACGCAGATGCTTTGAATGTAAAAGCAAACAAATGGCTCTTTTTATACGGTCAAAAAAAAGAAGTCTATGAATTAGCTGAAAAAAGTTATTATGCCAAAGCTTATAGAGATCAAACTGTCCCAGGTGGGTATGTGCATAGCGGTGGTTTTTTGTTAGTAGATAAAAAAGGACATATTCGAGGTGTTTATGATGGTACCGATACTAAAGATGTGGATCGTTTGATCAAAGAAATCATAATTTTAAAAAAAGAAATACGATAAATTGAAAAGAGGCATTATATATATTATTGTATTGGCTACCTTTTTCCAAAGTTTTTCGAACTTATGGATTATAGGGGCTTTCTATGTCAATCAAGATTATATTGCTCAAAACCTATGTATCAACCGTTTTGACAAAATACCACTTTGTAATGGTAAATGCTACTTAAATACCAAACTTAGTAAAAACGAAAGTAAGGAAGAAAAAATCCCAAATATCAAAGAAAAAGAGACCGTACTGTATTTTGCATTTCAAAAAACAATAGCATTTATACTTCCTATTACACTTGAAATTCGTCAAAAAATAGTTGACTTGAATGTCTCAAAAATTAGAGCACCTTACCTTTTTGCTATCCTCCAACCTCCAAAATTGGCTTAACTCATTAGTACTATTTTATTATTAATCAAGTTAACTCATACCTATGCAAACAGGAATTTTACCCGTATGCAACCTTGATATATTTGATGAAAAATTAAAGCACTTTTGGATTGATAACCTTTGGAATCTTTTGGAGCAATTTCCTAGTTTAGAATATCCACACAAAAATAATTTTTACACTTTGCTAATTATCAATGAAGCCCAAGGGGAAATTGAAATTGACAATGAAAAAATAAATCTTATCGATGCAAAAATTATCATCATCAAACCTCGTTGCATAAATAGTATCGAAATAAATAATAACGCCACAGGAAAAATAATCTGTTTTTCAGAGGATTTTTTCTCATTGCGATACAACAATAATATTTTAAATCAATTCTCTTTATTTGACAGAGAAGCAAAAAAATCATTTCGATTAACCGAGAGTAAAAGGCAAAAAATAGATTTATTGCTCGAACTAATGCAAGAAGAATATTTGCAACAAAAGAATGATGCAAACAAAGTAATTCGTTCTTATTTAAATATCTTTTTGTTTGAACTTGAGCGATTCTTTAAACCATTGGGAGCAAGCAAACATAAGAATCTAAAGCAGGATAAAATTCAACTTTTTGAAAAACTGATAGAAAATCATTTTGTGACCAAAAAATTACCTTCTTGCTATGCTGATATGTTGAATGTGAGCACTAATTATTTAAATAAACTTTGTAAAGAAGAAACAGGACAAACCGCTGGTGATTTGATTCGAAAGCAAATTGTGATTGAAGCGCAAAGACTTCTTCATTATACCAACTTATCTATCAATGAAATTGCTCAAAAAATAGGATTTGAAAACACATCCTATTTTGTTACTTTTTTCAAAAAACAAACCTTAGTAACTCCCGAACAATTTAGAAAAGACAATAGCCATTAAAAGAAAATGAGTACAGCAAAAACTATTAGAAAAACACATCGTTATTTAGGACTTTTTACGGAAATTCAATTCCTACTTTGGACCATTAGTGGTCTCTATTTCAGTTGGACTGATATTAATGACATTCACGGTGACCTTTATAAAATCACAAAAAAAGAAAGAGCTTTTGAGCAATTGATAGGCCTCTCTGAATTGCAATTTAAAGATAAAATAACCTCGGTTGAACTTAGAGATATTATTGGAACTCCATATTACTGGATCAATAACAAACAGTTAGTCAATGCCTATACAGGTATTCTTAAAAAAGGAATCACAGCAACTGAAGCCGTGTCCATAGCAAAAGAACATATCATCAAGAGTTTAAAAGTAAAAGATGTTGTACTACTAGAAACAGTGGAAAAACATCACGAATACAGAGAGAAAAAAATCCCCGTATATGTGATTAGTTACAAAGGAAATGATGCCATCAAAGCTTATGTCTCAAAAAAGGATGGAAAATTCCAAACCATACGACACAGTAAATGGCGAATCTTCGATTTTCTTTGGATGACACACACAATGGATTACGAAGGTAGAGATAACATCAATACGCTTACTTTGCGCATTTTCTCATTAGTTGGCTGCTTTACTGTAATAAGTGGTTTTGTACTTTACTTTAACAGCTCAAAAACGCTAAGACGATTAAAAAAAAGGATTTACAAAAACCAATAAAAACCATACCTATAACTTAATAAAAAAATAATGAAAAAACTAATCTATCTAGCTGTCCTAGGTACAGTATTGAGCTGTAACAAAAAGGAAGAAGTTGTTGTTGAAGAAAAAGCAACAACTGTACTTGAACCTAGCAATCCTCTTAACCAATTAAAATACGACAACAAAGTTGATTTTTATTGCAAAATGGATATTGTCAAATTTGGAGTAAGCGACACCCTTCATTACAAAGGAAAATTATATGGCTTTTGTGCCAAAATGTGCAAAGATGAATTTTTAAAAAATCCTGAAATGTATCTGGCTAAAAAGTAAAATAAAAGAATTGAAAAACGAAATAGATATCGTTTTTATCAAAACAAACCAATAAAGTGTTTAAGTAATTTTACAAAAAATTAAACAAATTAAAAAAATAAATATGAAACTAAAAAAAGTAGTCACATCATTGTTAATACTCCTTACAGCGACTATTGCATCAGCACAAGTCAATGATTCCATAAAAGGTCAAAAACTTGAAGAAGTTATTGTAACGGCCAACAAACGTGAAGAAAGTATCATAAAAGTTAATACTTCTATCACTTCACTTTCTGCAAAGAAACTGGAAGATACTAGAACTTGGGGTTTAAATGGACTCTCTGCCTTAGTACCAAATTACAACTACCAAGAATTGGGCGTTTCCTTTCAACAAATTCAAGCTATTCGTGGTATTCAAGTTTTTAGTGAAAACCCAGCGATTTCTACTTATATTGATGATGTAAACAATCTCGACATTTTAGCGAATGGTTTTGCATTTACTGATATAGAAAGGATTGAGGTTTTGAGAGGACCACAAGGAACCTTATATGGTCGTAATGCAATGGGTGGCGTGATAAATATCATTACTAAAAAGCCAACAAACACAACAAACGGTTTTGCAGAAGCAAGTTTTGGAAATCTTGGTTTACAGCGTTATAGTGCAGGTTTTAAAACACCATTAATAAAAGATAAGTTGTTTTTTGGTTTGAATGGTCTCTACCAAACCCAAGATGGTTTTTTGAAAAATGACATTACAGGGACAACTTCAACTGATACCAAACTAAACGGAAAAACTGTTGGTGGTGAGCAAAATCTTTATGGGAATTTATATTTGAAATGGTTGGCTTCTAAACGTTTTCATCTTACTTTAAATTTAAAAGGACAGCAAGATAAGAGCGATAATTCAGGTTTTATGGTCTCTCAAATTAGTGATACTTATGCTTTTGCCAATCCTGACAAAATAAATTTAGCAAGAATTGCCCAACACGAACGAAATATTTTAAATACTTCCTTAGTTGCCAAATATTATGCGGATAAGTTTACTTTAACATCTATATCCGCATTACAAACGATTGGTTTTGGGTTTAAAGATTTGGATTTTCCTGGCATTTACCACTCTTACTATGATGGAAAAATTGGTGAGCAGTTACCTCCACAAAAAGTATGGAGTGAAGAATTGAGAATAAACTCAAACTCAGATAGTAAATTTCAATATACAGCTGGTGTTTATGCTTTTTCGCAAAAAGGATATGAGCCAACAACAAATACCGCTTATGAACTTTCTGATGTAGAAGCAGCTTTCTATGGTTTTCCAAGTGGATCATTTTTAGTTAGCAGAAATCGTAGCAACAACTTTGGTATTGCTGGTTTCGGAGAAATAAGCTACTTGCTAACCAATGAATTGAAAGCAACCGTTGGTTTGCGTTATGATTATGAAAATCGTGAAGCTACTTTCAATGGTTTTGGTGATGCAGTATTAAATAATGGAGTCGTTACAGAAATCAAACCAAATACTACCGCTGAAGGAAATTATTCAGCACTTTCACCAAAATTCTCTTTAAGTTATGCTGTAAATGAAATCTCAAATGTATATGCAACTTATACCAGAGGTTTTAGAGCAGGTGGTATCAATGCAAGTTCATTACCTACAGGTGTAAAACAGACCTTTGACCCTGAATATTCCAATAATTATGAAATTGGGTATAAATCTTTCTTGCTAGATAAAAAATTAAGTATTGGAGCTTCCGCCTTTTTAATTCAATGGAAAGATATACAGTTTTTTAACTTGGTTGCACCTGGTACTTATGCAAGAGAAAATGTAGGTGATGCCCAATCAGCAGGTTTAGAGTTAGAAATCTCTGCTATTCCAGCTAAAGGATTACAAATAGATGGAAGTTTTGGTTTCAACCCAACCGAGTATAAAGGATTCGATTTAAAACGCTTAAACTTTGGTACAGGTGTAGAAACTACAACGGCTATTGGAGGCAACAGGCTTTCAAATGCACCAAGTCATACCATTTTCTTAGGAGCACAATACGAATATGCTATCAACAACAATTTAAAAGCTATTATTAGAGGTGAATTACGTAATTTAGGTAAACAATATACAGATATTCAAAACCAAATTGAACAACCATCTTATACGCTGATTAATTCAAGAATAGGTTTAAACTATGACAAATACAGTTTGTTTTTTTGGGGACAAAATCTTAATAATGAAAGATATTTAGCTTATGGAAATCCAGATAGTAGTCCCGAATTTGGCGCAAGAAACCGAGCAGTAAGAATGGCGCAGCCAAGAACATTCGGTGTAACTTTAAGTGCAAAATTTTAAATAATATATTTGGAGTTGGTAAGTTTTTACCAACTCCTTTAATTTTAAGAACAGATGAAAATAGCATTTATAAATCTAATATTACTTATACTATTAGTTGGCTGTAAAGAAAATGAACTAACCGAAACGCCACGAAAAATAGAGAAGCTCTCAGAAAGTGATAAAATTATTAAATCAAAAATACCTGATACATTAACAGCTGAAAACCATTCAGGAATAATGGATATGATTTTGGGTAAACCAAAACAGCAAATTAAATCTATTGGTATTTTGGTATATGATGGTGTGAATGACTTGGATTGCATGGGACCAAAATACGTGTTTGGACAAACAGGAAATAAAGTACAATTCATTAGTATTAAAGAAGGCAACATCACTACAGTTATGGGAACACAAATCGTTCCCAATACAACAATTGACAAAGTACAACAGTTAGATATATTAATAATTCCTGGAGGTTTTAAAGGAACAATTGAAGCCGCTTACAATGAAAAGCTTCAAAATTGGATTCGAATGATTGATAAGAATTCAAAATATACTTGTGGAGTTTGCACAGGAGTTTGGATTCTTGGCTCAACGGGATTATTAAAAGATAAATTAGCAGTAACCAATTGGTATAAAGAAGATGAGTTTCTTAAAAAATACGGTGCAAAACCAGCAAATAAACGATATATCAATGACGGAAAATATTGGACCAGTGCAGGTGTAACAGCTGGTATGGATATGGCATTAGCAATCGTCAATGACAACTGGGGTGAAAAATATACTCAAGGAATAATGCTTGATATGGAATACGACCCACATCCACCAATTGAGGGAGGGACGCCAGAAAAAACAGGTTTTTTGGTCGAATGGATGATGAATGCTATGTATGATGCGGGTGTTAATCCAATAATTGACAGTCTTGAAAATGTAAAAACTAAAGCAATAAAACACTAATATTTATGACAAATTTCTTATTTGGTACCATTGGACTCTTTGCAGTTCTTTTTATTATTTTGATAGTAAAAATAAAGAAAATAGCAAAAAAATTTGATTAATCTTAAGTTACGCATTATGAAAAAATTACAATATGTCGTATTAGCATCTTTTCTTTTTTTTAGCTGCAATAATTCTGAAATTAAAAAAATCGAGCAAAAGCCACACGACCACGAAGCGATGATGAAACAATTGGGAGAGCCAAAATACAAAATCAAAACAGTTGGTATTTTGTTATACGATGGTTTTACAACACTTGATGCAATGGGGCCTTATCAAGTCTTATCAGAATTAATGGGAACTGAGGTTTTCTTTGTTGGTAAACACAAAGGGTTAATAAAAAATATGAACGGTGTTGGTATTCAAGTTGAACGCGATTTTAAAGATACTGATAGTCTTGATATACTTGTAATTCCTGGCGGATTTAAAGAAACAGTACGTCTAACAACAGACACAGAAACATTAAATTGGATTAAAAAAATTGACAAAACAACTCAATTTACCACGAGTGTTTGCACAGGTGCTTGGGTGCTTGGAGCAACAGGACTTTTAAATGGCAAAAATGCAACATCTCACTGGTACAAAGCAGAAGAAGTTCTAAATTCGTATGGCGCACATTTTCAACAAAAGCGATGGGTTAGAGATGGAAAATATTGGACTAGTGCTGGTGTATCCGCTGGTATGGATATGTCTTTGGCAATTGTACAAGAAATTCGAGGTAATGAGTATTTAAAATTGACTATGCTAGATTTAGAATATGATCCAAAACCACCCATAACGGCAGGTTCTGTTACAAATACCGACAAAGAAACTGTAAAAATGATGAAAGAAATGTATGATGTTGGTTTTCAACCCATATTTGATAGTATAAAAAAGAATAAAAAAAATTAAATCTTTTATATATGATTAATTAGAAGCCCAATGGTTAAAAACTGTTGGGTTTTATTATTTAAAATAAAAACTTTAGAATTGAAAATCTAAATCAACTAGTATAAATAACAACAAATTAAGCACTTTTATCATACTAAGCAGGAACGTTTTTCGAAACTTCCTGCTTTTTTGTTTCTAGCAAGACACAAAATACTAATAGAAATTTGTACCATAAAAATTATATTTTATGGATTTCCCAATGTTTCATTTAGATTGGCTTAATAATAGAATGCTTATAGCCATTATTGCCATTCTTCACGTTATTATTAATCACGGTTTAGCTGTAGGATTTATGCCTTTTGTGACTTGGCTAGAACAAAGAGGTGTTTCTAGAAGTGGTAAGGATCAAATTACCGACCTAGAATGGGATGCTATGGTGTACAAAATTATGAAAGTAGCCTTCATCATCACTACTACTCTTGGAGCAATGACTGGAGTAGGAATTTGGTTTTCGGTTGCCTTAGTTAGTCCTGCATCGATAGGAAGCTTAATTCGAGTTTTCTATTGGGCTTGGTTTATAGAATGGTTGGTTTTTGTTACCGAAGTAATCTTAATTATGATCTACTTCCTTACTTGGAAAAACAGTAACAGCACCTTAAAGGCTAAACTAAGACATATTAATTTTGGTTGGTATCTGAGTATTTTTTCTTGGATAACAATGGCTATTATTGTTTCGATTCTAGGGTTTATGATGGATCCAGGGAATTGGCAAACTCATAAAAGTTTACTAAACGGTTTTACCAACCCAATATACTTGCCACAACTCCTATTTAGAACACCCACAGCTATGCTAGTCGCTGGAATTTTTGGAATGTTTTTAATCACCATTTTTACTAAATCAGGAAGCGAATTGCGATTAAATGCTGTTAAATACGCTTCGAAATGGTTGTTGCTTTGGGCTCCTATTTCGATGATGGGCGCTTTCATTTACTACAAAGCTATGCCTGATGCTATGACAGCAAATATGAGTACAGCTGTTGGTACAATTTCATTTTCTCAATATTACGACTTATTAAAATACTTTGTTGGTGCTGGGGTAGGTTTTACATTAATTGTTGGAATCCTTGGGATTTACAAAACAAAAGTATTAAAACCCTATATTGTAATTGTGCCTGTAATTACCGCTATTGCTTATTTAGGTTTCTTTGAAAGAGTACGCGAATTTATAAGAAAACCATATGTAATTGGACAATATATGTATTCCAATCTTTTGCTGGAGGATGATTATGTAGTGTACAAACAAGATGGCGTTTTGAAACACGCCACCTATACTACTGTCAACGAAATCACAGAAGACAATAAAGTTGAAGCAGGCAAAAACGTATTTGTAATCGCTTGTAGCAGATGCCATACTTCTCAAGGAGTAAATAGTGTAGTATACGTTTTTGACAGAATGTATGGTGGCAACGGAAAACCTTTAGATATTGCCTCAATGGCTGCTTATATGCCAAATATGCATAGTGGTAGAACATTTATGCCAGAATTTCCCGGAAATGAAAAAGAAGCAGAAGCACTTGCAACTTACATTAAATACTTACAACAAACTGGTGATGTTTTAGAAGGAGTTCAAGAAGAAGGGATTTCGATTAACCCAAACAATACCGCTGCTGCATTAATTAACAAAAACAAATAAAATGATTCATAGTTTACTTATAGCCTTACAAAACGTTACCCCTGTTCCAAAAGATATTCCGTTACCATTACCTCTTCCTGAATGGCTTTTGGTTGTGTTACTTGTAGTTTCATTTTTAGTTCATCTTCTGTTTGTGAATCTTATGGTCGGTGGATCACTATTGACTCTTTGGTCACAAATTAAAGGATTGAAAAATAAAGAATATGACATTCTTGCTCACGAAATAGCCGCAACTATAACGGTAAACAAAAGTATAGCCGTTGTAATGGGAATTGCTCCATTATTAAGTATCAACGTACTGTATACTATTTACTTTTACTCTGCTAATGCGCTTACTGGATTAATGTGGTTAGCAGTAATCCCATTAGTAACCGTGGCATTCTTGTTAACCTATTTGCATAAATACACTTGGGAAACATTAGAAAATCATAAAGCTATTCATATTTCAATTCTTGCAGTGGCAGTAGTTATATTCTTGTTTATTCCATTGATCTTTTTAACCAATATTAACTTGATGCTTTTTCCTGAAAAATGGAGTTTGGTCAAAGGCTTTTTTAGTGCGTTAACTTTACCGAATGTATTTCCAAGATACCTCCATTTTATTTTTGCTTCATTATCTATTACTGGTTTGTTTTTACATTGGTATATGGGTCGCAAAAATTACCCATTCGAAACTATTTTCCCAACGTTTACAAGATATGAACTTAAGAAAAAAGGATATTCATTGGCTTTGGTTGGATCGGTTATTCAATTTTTAATAGGCCCCATTGTGCTTTTAACCTTGCCTTCAAAAGGACTAGGTTGGAATTTAGTTTTTGTCATTTTAATTGGAGCTAGTATCGCTCTTCCAGCAATGTGGATGATGTGGAAAGGAATAAAAGGAGATGAAACTACCATTGATAAAGATTTCAAAAAAGTATTGATTTTAATGACAATTACTGTAGTTTTTATGGGATCTGGTCGTCAAATTTATCGTTCCAATGCTTTAGAAAAACACCGTGAATTGGTTCGATTAAAAACCAATGAATTTCAAGAAATTAAAAAAATTGCCATTGCTAAAAGTAAAGAGACTAAAGCTAAAGAAAATAGTGCTAATCTTTCTGGTGCCGATAAAGGGAAAGCAGTATTTAATCAATACTGTGCTGCTTGCCACAAACCCGATGTGAAATTAGTTGGTCCACCAGTAAAAGAAATGGCAACCATCTATAAAGGCAACAAAGGTGACTTACAAAAATGGATTAAAAACCCAGGCAAAAAAAGACCTGATTACCCTCAAATGCCAGGGTTTGAGTCACAGTTATCACAAGAACAATTGGAACAATTATCAGAATATATTTTAACCATAAAATAAGAAATGTCAAAGTTGTTCTACATAGTTCCAATCATTGCTATGCTCATTACTATCAGTAGTGTGATGGTTTTGAATGAAAAAAACGCCAAAACACAGTTAATTAATAACAAAAGAGTCTTAGTAGTAGACTCTTTAAAAAAAAATAATTTAAAAAAATAATATGACACAAGTATTAGCCATTATGATAATTGTATTTGTAGCATTATCAATTGTTTTTTTATTAAAAATAAAAAACACTTCTCTTAAAATATCAAAAAGCAAAGAATTGAACAACGAGGAAAACAAACTTGAAAAAAACTATCAGTTCATAAAAGGTCTTTTTTAAATATCACAATCCAATCTTACTTGAAAAACTCTTGTCGTAATGAGTTGCTTTTCCATAATTAAGCGTTTCAAAAAGATTGGTTTTACTACTACCTTGTTTCAAAAAAGCAAGGTAGTAGATAGTATAATCATTTCAACACAATATATTCGTTAAAAAGTGTCCCCTGAATTTATTAAGAAATGATTTCTGAAAACCCTGTTGCTGCTGACACACACAGGGTTTTCTCTTTTAAAATGTATCAACCAACTTTTTAATTTTAAATAGCACTTGTAGTACTTATTTTACCCATTTTAAAGCTCTCAATTGCATCTTGTGATTGGGAGTTTTTTTTAAAGTTGTAATGGCAGCAAATTAACCTACCTTTACTAGATTCACTAAAGAAAGTAATTATGGCAAAAAGTCTAAATGCTAAAAAAACATCAAAAAAAGAACCGCTAAAAACAGCGAAAGAAAAGAAAGAAGAAAAACGAGATAAAAAAAATAGTCCCAAAAGGGACTAAAATTAGTGTTCAGTTATCAGTTTATAGTGTTCAGGAATTCACTGAACACTATAAAACTGAATAATTATTATGTTACTATTTCACAGGAATAGTTGCTAAAATCTCTAGGAAGAATTTCCAGAATTTTTGAGAAGAACTAATACTTGCTCTTTCGTCTGGAGAATGGGCTCCGTGAATCGTTGGTCCAAAAGAAATCATATCCATTTCTGGATAATTGGTTCCTAAAATTCCACACTCTAATCCTGCGTGGCAAGCCACTACATTAGGTTTCGCATTATTTTGTTTTTCATAAATACCAACCAACACATCCAAAATTTCAGATTTTGGATTAGGCGTCCATCCCGGATAAGCTCCAGAAAACTCCACTTCGCAGCCCATCAATTCAAAGGCAGAACGCAAAGCATTCGCCAAATCCATTTTAGAGGACTCTACCGAAGAACGGGTCAAACATTGCACAGTCAACTGTCCTTCGCCTACAATTACTTTGGCAATATTGTTAGAAGTCTCTACTAAATTATCAAAATCGGCACTCATACGATACACGCCGTTATGAGCCGTATACATCGAACGCACAAAATAAAACTGCGCTATAGAAGGCATTACTTTGGCAGGAACCTCGGTCAATTTTTCAAAAACAATTTCTAAGTTTGGCTCGGTCGTTTTGAACTCCGCTTTAATCTCATTCACGATTTGTTGCATATCAAAAACAAAGGCTTCATCGTAAACTGCGGCAATAATCACTTTGGCAACACTCTCTCTCGGAATCGCATTACGCAAACTTCCTCCAGCAATTGACGCAATTTGTAATCCGAAGTTATCAAAGCCGTCAAACAACAAACGATTCATTATTTTATTGGCATTCCCTAATCCTTTGTGAATATCCATACCCGAATGTCCGCCTTGCAAACCTTTTACCGTAATACTATAGCCAACAGAACCTTCAGGTGTATCTTCTTCGTCGTATTCGGCTGTTGCGGTTACATCGATACCACCTGCGCATCCAATGTCGATTTCGTCGTCTTCCTCGGTGTCTAAATTCAATAATATTTGACCTTGTAAAATCCCGCCTTGCAGGTTCAAAGCACCTGTCATTCCTGTTTCTTCATCAATAGTAAACAAGGCTTCAATAGCAGGATGTGGAGTATCAGTACTTTCTAAAACAGCCATAATTGCAGCTACACCCAAACCGTTATCGGCTCCCAAAGTAGTTCCTTTAGCACGAACCCAGTCGCCATCAACATACATCTCAATGCCTTGAGTATCGAAATCAAAAACGGTATCGTTGTTTTTTTGATGTACCATATCCAAATGGCCTTGCAACACGATAGGTTTACGGTTTTCCATTCCTGGAGTAGCCGGTTTGCGAATGATTACGTTTCGGATTTCGTCTTCAAAGGTTTCTAACCCCAAACGATTCCCAAAATCTTTCATAAATTGGATTACTTGCTCTTCTTTTTTGGAAGGACGTGGTACGGTATTCAAATCAGCAAATTGATTCCAAAGTGATTTAGGCTCTAAATTTCTTATTTCTTGACTCATTATTTTGTAGTGTTACTTATTCGATTCCCTCTATCCTATCTTTAAAAACATTGACTAATTTATGCGTAGCGTTCATTTCTACAACGCTATCCCAAACTTTACAAATGTTCTCGTGAAAATCTTTCATCTTCATATTCCCAAATCGGATATGAATTACTTTAGGAGGAGGATTGTTTAACATCATTTTATTGGAAAAATCAACATCTTTAGTAATGATAGTAAGATTGTTTTCCTTAGCGTATACCCAAATTTGTTCATCAAACCATTCATCGTTTATATTCTTTTGATGAATAAAATTATCCGAATTCCAAATGGAAAGGTGGTACGGCAGATTAACGTCTATTAAAAATTTTGGCATTTAGGCAACCTCTTTAATAGTAAAATTTCTGTTCATTAATTCGGATGCAAATTTAAGACAGGCATCAATATCTTCGTTTTCGAGGCTTGGATATTGCAACAAAATTTCTTCTCTAGAATCTCCAGAACTCAAAAACCCAAGAATAGTATTAACGGTAATTCTCTTGTTTCTGATGGTAGGTTTTCCGTTGCAAATTCTATCGTCAATTGTAATTCTATCAGCAATAGTTTCCATAGTGAAGTATTTTAAGGTTCAAATTTACAAAAAAAGAAAGTGCACGACGGATTTAATCCTTATTTTTATGCCAAAAGTCAAGCCTTGAAAAGAAAATACCTTTTACCGTTATTCCTCGTATTTCAGATTTTAGTACTAAAAATCATCCGATTTTTTCCAGAATTCATAGAACGTTGGTACAGCAATAGCCTCTATGTCTTTATCTCGAATAGTTTGAGAATCAGTTTAGGAAAAGTTCCTTTTTCGTTGGGCGATGTTTTGTATGCTTTGCTAATTATTTGGGCGATTCGTTGGTTTTGGTTGCTCAAAAAAAATAAAACAATCCAAAGTGTAGCACCAAAACAAAAATGGAAAGCCATATCGCTTTCTATTTTAAGCTTTTTATCGGTGGTTTATTTTCTTTTTCATTTGCTTTGGGGGCTCAATTACTACAGAGAACCGCTGTATGAAAAAATGAAAATCGAAAGAGAATATTCAGATGCCGATTTAGCATTTTTTACTCAAAAACTAATTGCCAAAACCAATGCGATTCAGTTGAAACTAATGAAAGACAAAAATCGTAAAGTAGTTGTCCCTTATTCCAAATCTCAATTATTTCAAATGAATACGAATGGATACCAAAACTTGGCTCGAGAACATTCGATGTTTCGATACAGCCATTTGAGTATCAAGAAATCGCTTTTTAGCATTCCGCTGACGTATATGGGATTTGGTGGTTATTTGAATCCGTTTACCAATGAAGCGCAAGTGAATGGTTTGGGCCCTTTGTACAGTTTTCCGATGACTGCGAATCACGAAATGGCGCATCAAATAGGTTTTGCTAGTGAAAGTGAGTGCAATTTTATTGGTTTTTTGGCTTCGATAAAAAATGAAGATGCTTACATTCAATATTCTGGTTACAGTTTGGCCTTGCGCTATTGTTTGCGGAATTGGCAAGCACGTGATGAAAAAAAAGTGGCGCTCTTTTTAAAAAGAATTCATCCTGGAGTACTAGCCAACTTCAAGGAAAGTGAAACCTTTTGGAAACAATACGACACTTTTATCGATAAAGGATTTCATATTTTTTACGACAACTTTCTAAAAATGAACCAACAAAAAGATGGTATGGAAGGCTATAGTAAATATGTGGATTTGATGGTGAATTATTTTAAACATCATTCGTTATAGCTCTTATTTCTTATGAAAACAAAACACATAAAATAGCCCCGATAGCAGTGAAAATCCTCTAGTGCCAGGGTTTGGCACTAGAGATTGTAACGGATAGCGGGACGACTCGTTTTTGTACTCCTAAAAGTTGTGCTCCTACTAAAAAATATATTTATTTGTAACAAAAATTGGTTTTGAACCACTAATGTTTATATGGCCGATAATTTAGAACAATCCTTTGTATCGCAATTGCAAGCAAACCAGAATATCATCCACAAGATTTGTAGGTTGTATACGTCTGGTGAGGATGCGCATAAGGATTTGTTTCAGGAAATTACCATTCAGTTATGGAAAGCTTTTCCCAAGTTTAGAGGAGACAGTAAGTTCTCTACTTGGGCCTATCGAGTCGCGCTAAATACAGCCATAACTTTGTATCGCAAAGACAAACGCTCGGTCGCCACAACTGAATTTGAAGCCAGACAACATTATACTCCTGAGGTCGAATATGATTATGAAGAGGAAGAACAATTAAAATTAATGTACCAAGCCGTGTACCAATTGAACGATATTGAAAAGGCATTAATTTTTATGTATCTAGAAGACAAAGATTACACCGAAATATCCGAAACATTAGGGATTAGCGAGGTCAACGCAAGAGTTAAAATGAATAGAATTAAAGGAAAATTAAAAAAAATACTAAATCCATTAGCCTAATGAAAGAACTGGATTTGTTGAAAAAAGATTGGCAAAAGAACGAGACTTCTTTTGAACAAGTGACCGAAAAAGATATTTACAGGATGATTCATAAAAGGTCTTCTTCTATCGTGAAGTGGATTTTGATATTGAGTATTTTGGAATTGATTTTGTGGTCTGTTTTATCTATTGGTGTCAACATAGATGATTATTTCAAAAAAATGAAACACGAGGAACTATCTGTATATTTCGATATATATAATTATGCCAGCTACCTCATAATTTTTACATTCATTTATCTTTTCTACAAAAACTACAAGATAATTTCGACCACGGCCTCTACTAAACAACTGATGCGTGACATTATTAAGACTAGAAAGACTGTAAACTACTACGTCTATTACAACCTTGGACAATTAGTACTATCGCTATTCATTGGTTTTTATATTGCCTTTAAATACAATCCAGAAACAGTTGTACTCACTGATAAAATAGGCAGCAATTATACCGTGATGATTGTTACTTTCTCAATCTTGATAGTATTTATCGCATTGATATTAGGAATATTTTGGTTGTTCTATCGTCTGATTTACGGTCGACTATTGCGACGTTTATTGGATAACTATAAAGAATTAAAGAAAATAGATTTATAAAAAAAGCGGTCAAAATTTTGACCGCTTTTTTTATATTAATATTCCCATTTTCGCATTTTATCGAGTTCTTTTTGAGCTTCCAACTCTTCGGCTGGAATAACTTTCAAAAAGGAAGGATGTTGCTCGATGGCATATTCTACTTTTTCTACAATCTCTTCAATTGTTTCGTTTTCATAGTCAATCTCTAAAGGTTCTTTGATGATGAACGATTGTAAGATTCCTTTCTTTTTTAATCGCAAACCTTTTTTATCAAAAGAACGTCTAAACCCATCAATTACGATTGGAACCACAATAGGCTTGTGTTCTTTGATAATATGTGCGGTTCCTTTCCGAACGGGTTTAAATGATTTTGTAGTACCTTGAGGAAACGTAATCACCCAACCATCTGCCAAAGCAATCTTGATATTTTCGGTATCATTAGGATTTACTTCTCTTTTTTCGGTAACATCTTTTCCTTTGGAACGCCAAGTTCTTTCTACCGTTATCGCACCTACATAGGCTAAGATTCTTGGAAGTAATCCTGCATGCATCGTTTCTTTGGCAGCAACATAATAAATATTCATTTTGGGTTGCCACAAATAACAAACGTTTTTGATGGTATCGTCTCTTCCGCTTAAACTCGCGTTAAACACATGAAACATAGCTACAACATCGGCAAAATAGGTTTGATGATTGGAAATAAACAACACATTAGTATCTGGTAAATTTCGAATAATTTCTGAACCCTCAATTTGTAATTCGTTGAAACCACGATACCTTCTGTGGGTAATAACACCAAAAATTCGGATTAACCATTTCTTTATAAAAAGTATATGACCAAAAGGATTCCTTTTAAATAATCCCATAATAATTCTTTTTTGAAATTGGAGTGCAAAGATACGACATATTTTCTTAACGTTTAGAAAACGCTAAACTTGCAATAATTTTACAATAAATCAAGAAAAAATGAGCTTATTTATGATTTTTCAAGCACAAAACGCAAAACCTCTTTTAACTCGCTCAGCATCATCGCTGTAGCTCCCCAAACGATATGGTCATTGATTTTGAATGCTGGAATTGCAATATCGGTAGCATAAGAAGTCGTCAGTTTCGTCTCATGTAAAAGCGCATCACTCAAAAAATCAGACAATGGTAATTCAATAATACTCGCCACCTCTTTCGGTTCCAATACAAAATTTAGGGTCTCCTTTGCAATTCCTAAATAAGGATGCACTAAAAAATTACTAGGCGGAATATACAAAGGAGAAAAAGGTCTGATTACTTTTATTTGCTCCCGCGATATTCCAATTTCTTCCTCGGATTCTCTCAAAGCAGTAGTTTCGTATTCCACATCTTCATTTTCAAACTTACCACCAGGAAAAGCAATTTGAGCCGAATGAACGCCTTCATAAGAATTTCTTTCAATCAATACCAGATGCGTTTGCTCTTGTTTTGGATACAACAACATCAAAACCGCTGCTTTTCGTGGATTTTTATCTGCATAACTAAACGCTTTCAAGGATTCGATTCGTTCTTTTGGCGCCATTTTTATATGTGAAGCAAAAGCAGGAAGCGGAGCCTCAAGTAGTTGAGGTATATATTGCTGAAAATCTTGAAAATTCATAGGTAAAACTTATTTTTGCAAGCATTCCAATAAATATACTATAGTTTTGTTTGGAATACAAACCAAACTTTCTAAATTCAATTCAAATGTACAGTAAAGCAGAAAATCAGCGGTTAAAACACGATTTTTGGGTAGCCTTCGCCGAGAAATACCCCAGAAAATGGGTATTGTATGATACCAAAATTAAAGATTTCTCTTTTAAATTTTTCGCAGATAACAAAAAAGCTCAAGTACTCATTGATATCGAGCACAGAAATGATGACTTACGTTCTCAATATTTCGAAAAACTCGAAGCTTTGAAAGGTATTTTGGAAGATGAATTCATCAAAGATTTGGTTTTTGAAAAAGACTACACTTTAGAAAATGGAAAAACCATCAGCCGCATTTGGGTTGAAAAAAATGGGTACAGTATGAGTAATCGCAATCACTGGGACTACATTTTTGACTTTTTCTTCGAAAAGATGAATGCTTTAGAACTTTTCTATCTCGAATATGATGAGTTTATAAAAGATATTGAGAAAGGGTAAAGGGTTTATAGTTTGTGGTTTGTGGTTTATAGTTTTTGGTTTATGGTTTGTGGTTTGTGGTTTGTGGTTTCTAAGCTAATTACTATTCACTAATGACTAATTACTATTCACTAATAACTAAGGACTAAATATTATACAAATAAATCCTATTCTCATAATTGATATACAACTGCTTGCGATTGCCTTGTTGTTTGCGAGTAATAATCATCAAAGTACAGGCATCACCATTTTCGTCTTTGCATTCAAAAGAATAAATGATATCGGTTTTGTTTTCTTCAATTTCTGCATACGAAAGAATGTTGTACAATTGAATCATTGGGGTATAGACCACAATTCGATGTTTAGAAGTATCTAAAGTAATTGGTATATTGATTAAATCCAATTCGGACCAATCTCCCCATTTCCCCTTCTCATTTTTCTGTAGAACACTGTAACCCGAAGTTTGAAACTTATAGGTTTGAGCGTTTGACAGCTGAAAACAAAAAAAGAGGACAAAAGACAAAAATAAAATAGTAGGTTTTGACATGGGAGGCGTTTGGGGTTGGAGTTAAAACTGGAGTTGTCCGATTTCAATTTGGGCTTGCTTGAACTCGGAAATCATGGTATCAATAATTTCTTTTACAGGTTGAATTTCGGTAATTAATCCCGCAATCTGACCAATTTCTAATTCGCCCTCGACCAAATCACCTTCAAACATCCCGCGTTTGGCTCTGGCTCTACCAAGCAAAGTGACTAACTCTTCTTTGGTAGGACATTTTGCATACAATTCTTGTACATCATTATAAAACTTATTTTTAACCAAACGAACAGGCGCTAATTCTTTTAATGTCAATTGGGTATCCCCTTCTTTTACATTCATAATTACTTCTTTAAAATTATCATGAGCTGATGATTCAACCGAAGCAGCAAAACGACTTCCTACCTGAACACCATCGGCGCCTAAAGCCATTGCTGCAAGCATTCCTCTTCCTGTGGCAATTCCTCCAGCAGCAATCAATGGAATGCTGATTTTTTGCTTCACCATCGGAATCAAAGTTAGTGTAGTTGTTTCCTCTCTACCATTGTGTCCTCCAGCTTCAAAACCTTCGGCAACAACAGCATCTACTCCTGCATCTTGTGCTTTCAAAGCAAACACCGAACTACTCACAACATGCACCACTGTTATTCCTTTTTCTTTCAAAAAAGCGGTCCAAGTTTTGGGATTTCCAGCTGAAGTAAAAACAATTTTTACACCTTCTTCAACAATGATATTCATTATTTCTTCCACATTCGGATACAACATGGGAACATTCACACCAAAAGGCTTATTAGTCGCTTTTTTGCATTTTTGAATGTGTTCTCTGAGCACGTCAGGATACATAGAACCAGCACCAATGATGCCTAATCCTCCCGCATTGCTAACGGCACTTGCCAATTTATAACCACTGTTCCAAATCATTCCTCCTTGAATAATTGGATATTGAATGCCAAAAAGCTTTATAATTGAATTCATTGAATTGTAAATTAATATTTGATGATTTTTCCTTGAGCTGAAAAATTTCCTCCTTGAATAGTGTACAAGTATACCCCATTCCACAAGGTTTCTACAGAAAAAGAAGGTGTTGATTTTGTAAAAGGGAACTCCATTATTTTTTGTCCCAATAAAGAATAAATAGTAAGCTGCACCTCTTCTACTGTTGAAGGTAATTCGACATAAATAGTACCTTTAGTAGGATTAGGATATAATGAAAAAGGAGCCTTCTGATTATCAATTGTGGATAAAAGTCCTTTACTTACATCCGCACTAAAATCTGGAATTCCGTAGCCTAGTTGTGGCGTTGGAGTCGTATATTTATCTGAAGATTGAATAATCAAATCTCTAATTTCTTTATTGGTTTTATCGGGTAAAGCTTGCCATAAGCACGCCACCATTCCAGCCAGAATTGGGCTCGAAAAAGAGGTTCCGTTGGCAGTTCCGATATTCCCAAATTCATCCGAGACTACAGAAGCTTGTCCTTGCGCCATCACTTCTGGCTTTACCCTACCATCAAACGAGGGACCAATCGAACTAAATACAGCTCTTGTTTTCGAAGCATTAACTGCACCTACCGTAAGCACCGAAACCGCATCTGCTGGTGCAGCTATATTGGGATTAGTCGTGTTACCCGAATTTCCTGCAGAAGCCACCACAAGCATTCCTCTACTAAAAGCAATCTCAGCTCCTCGACTAATAAACGTTGTGGTGCCATTCATATCGGCATAAGTATAGCTATATTTAGAATTATCAAAATCAAAATAACCCAACGAACTATTAATAATATCTACCCCCAAACTATCTGCTTTCTCTGCCGCTTCTACCCAAAGAGTCTCTTCAACAGGATTTTCAGAAGCATCATTTTCGGTAACAAAAAGATAATAAGAAGCATCTGGTGCTGTTCCAACCAAAGCTTGGTCTTGATTCCCTCCCATAGTCGAAAGCACTAATGTACCGTGATTGTCTCCAGTAGAGTAATTCGCACTTCTGTTTACATAATTATAACCGCCCAAAATCTGATTATTATCTCTCATTTTTTTAAACGGAAGTTGGGTATCTACCCCAGGAAATCCGGCATCTAAAACCGCTATAATTTTACCATTCCCCGTATAATTTTGCTGATGCAATAAATGCCCATTCAACATCTGAATTTGATTGGCAGATGTACCATAATTATAAGTAATTGCGGTGTTGTATTTTTTCTGAACCTGCTGATTTTTTGACACAGCAGTTGTCTTTCCTGTCGCATTTAAAGACTTATCTGCGAAGCTGATTTTAGTAACAAAAGCTAAATTTTTTAAGGAAGTAATATCCGCTTGAGTACCGCGGACATGCAACGCATTCAACCATTTTGATTTCCCCATAACTGTAATTCCAGCAGACTCTTTTACAGCTTTTAAATACGAAGCTGGAATGGGAACATCTTTGCTGTCTAAAGCGATTTTTTGTCGTGTTCTTCTATCAATAGCGCGCTGTGAGAGCATCAATTGAGGGTTGTCCAAATAGTTTTGAACATTGGCTTTATCACCAAAATACACCCAAGCATCTTGTTGTGAAAAAACCAAAAAAGATTGGAATAAGAAAAATAAAAAAACTATTTTTTTCATGCCGAAATGTACTCAAAAAAACATTATGAATTATAATTTTAAGCGTTTTTAGGAGCACAAAATTTGGGATTTCATCACGTTTGGTCCCGCTGTCCTTCCTATCTTTTTATCCCGAAAAAGGATAAAAAGGATATTCCCTCCCATCGGGGCTAGGCGACACTATCTTTTTTTCAGAAGATTTTTTTATAGTTTTTACTAAAGACCAATCACTAAGGCCTAAGAACTAATCACTAAGAACTGATTACTAAGGACTAAAACTAAGCTATAACCCCAGAACCTAACAACTCGTCCTCTTGGTACCAAGCCACAAATTGTCCTTCAGTAATAGCGGATTGTGGTTCGTCAAAAATCACATACATTCCTTTTTCTTCTTGATATAAAGTAGCTTTTTGCAACGGCTGACGGTAACGAATTCTAGCCATTACTTCTTTAGACTCACCCACTGACAAGGCTAAATCGGTACGAATCCAATGCGTCTCAGAAGCATCAATAAACAATCCTCTTCTAAACAATCCCGGATGATTACTAGACAAGCCTGTGTAAATTGTATTGGTCACCACATCAGTAGCGATAACAAACAAAGGCTCTGTAGTACCACCAACATTAAGCCCTTTTCGTTGCCCAACTGTAAAATAATGAGCGCCTTGGTGTTTTCCAACTACCTTGCCCATGTCTGTTGTATAAGTGATTTTATGAGACAAAGAAGCTAAAGTTTCAGCTTCATCTGTTGAAGTATAAACAGGATGATTTTTATCGATTTGTATAATTTGACCTTCTTTAGGTTGCAGTTTTTGTTGTAAAAACTCTGGCAAACGTACTTTACCAATAAAACAAAGTCCTTGAGAATCTTTTTTCTCTGCGGTAACCAATTCCATTTCAGTTGCTATTTCACGGACTTCTGGCTTAGTTAATGCTCCAATTGGAAACAAAGATTTAGCCAACTGTTCTTGCGACAATTGACATAAAAAATAAGATTGGTCCTTGTTATGATCTGCCCCTGCAATAAGGTGATACAATGGTTTGCCGTCTATTTCGGTAGTTCGCTTTTGACAGTAATGACCAGTGGCCACAAAATCCGCTCCTAAACTCAATGCAATTTCTAAAAAAACAGCAAATTTAATTTCGCGATTACACAATACATCAGGATTAGGAGTACGTCCTTTCTCATATTCACTGAACATGTAATCGACAATTTTTTCTTGGTATTGTCCACTAAGGTCAACCGTTTGGAAAGGGATTCCTAATTTTTCGGCTACCAATAAAGCATCGTTGCTATCTTCTAACCAAGGGCATTCGTTGGATATCGTTACTGAGTCATCGTGCCAATTTTTCATAAATAGTCCAATAACCTCATATCCCTCTTGTTGCAACAAATAAGCAGCAACACTAGAATCTACGCCTCCTGACAGACCAACAACTACTCTCTTTTTCATCAAAACCCTTTTTTAAAATAGGGTGCAAAGTTACAAAACATTTAGCACAGAAATTATCTAAGTAAAAGTTAATTCTTTTTACGCTTAGTAAGGCCTTCAGGATAGCTCATGTTTCGCTTTTTAACCAACTTATCTTTTTCATAAAACTCCCAAACGCCTTCTTTTTTACCCAATACAAAATTTCCTTTGGAAGCAATAAAACCATTGGTCTCTCTAAAAATAGCAGGGCCATTATACTGTCCTTTTTGATAGACCGCTTCTTCAAGCACTACCCCTTTATCCGAATAAATTTTGCAACTCCCGTGTTTAAGTCCATCTACGTAGTGAGTTTCTTCAGCTACTTTACCATCAGGAAAATAAACCGTTTTCAATCCTGACAATTTACCTTTATCGTAAAATTCTTTTGTCATTATCTCTTTCGAATTGAAGTGATAATAAATCCATTCTCCTTCAAAAAATTTATTAACCACCTTGCCTTCGCTTACCTTAAACTTATTTTGATTGTAAAAAATAGTATACGCTGAATTATCTTTTTCGTTAAACTCACGAGTGGCAATCACATCGGCTGCTTTAGTATCATCAAAATATTTAAAAACACCTACTTCTTTACCGTGCAAAAAAGTACCTTCATAACGCAACCTTTTAGATTCTTCATAATACCCTCTCCAAAGTCCATTTTTCTTTCCATCACTATCAACTTGATTAGTTATCGTGGTTTGTGCTACCATAACTGAAACTTGCATAAATAAAATCAAAAGCCATTTATTCATAATCATGTTTGTAAAATTTATATATTAAAAATTGTATTGCTTTTCAAAGTAAAATTAACACAAAACGGGAAATTTTAATCATTAGTGTTATCTGTAAACAAAAAACTTCCGTTTAAACGGAAGCTTTTTGTTTACAGATAATCTAAAATAATTATTTTTTCTTTTGTTGAGCCACTTTTTGAGCTTCAGCTTGTTCCATTGCTTCTTGTAATTTGCGTTGGAATCTTCCTTGTTTTTTAGGCTCTTTTAATTTATTCTCTTGAATTTGAGCGTGAATTTTATCTCCATCGATAAAATATCTTTTGATTACCAACATAATTAAAATAGTAACCAAGTTGGAAATAAAGTTATACAAACTCAAACCTGCTCCATAACTATTGAAGAAGAATAACATCATCAATGGTGATACATAGATCATAATCTTCATCATTTTAGCCATATCTGGCATACCTTCTTGTTGTGGTGCTGCCATTTGCTGATCGCCAGATGTCATTTTCATATAGAAGAAAATTGCAATCGCTGCCAAAATTGGAAACAAACTAATATGATCCCCGTACAATGGAATATGAAACGGTAATTTTACAATTTCGTCAAAAGAAGACAAATCATCTGCCCATAAAAACTTTTGTTGTCTTAACTCAAAAGCAGAAGGGAAAAACTGAAACGAAGCCATCAAGAAAGGCATTTGTATCAATGCTGGTATACAACCTGCCATAGGATTTACCCCTGCTTTGTTGTACAACTTCATCGTTTCTTGTTGCTTTTTCATTGGGTCTTTTTTGAATTTCTCACCCAATTCAGCAATTTCTGGACGCAATACTTTCATTTTTGCTTGTGACAAGAATGATTTGAAAGTAATAGGCGACATGGCCAATTTGATTAAAATGGTAAAAATAATAATCGCAATACCATAAGCAATATAAGAACCTAGGAAACCAAATAAAGGCACGAAGATAAAACGGTTAATCCAACCGATGATTCCCCAACCTAAAGTGATGATTTTTTCTAGATTTTGATCGTAACTAGCTAATGTCTTATAATCAGATGGTCCTAAGTACCAGTTTAATTTATAATCTAATTCACCATTGGTAAAAGCCAAAGGTAAATTTGCTTTGAATGATTTGGTAAAAGTAGTATCAACTTTTTCATCATTCATAAGATTGGTAGAAACCAGTTGTGCTTTCTCAAAAGGTGTTTTAGAAACTAAAATTGAAGTAAAGAAATGCTGTTTGAATGCAATAAATGTAGGTTTTTCAAGAGTTTCTTCTTCTTTTGCACCTAAGCCAGCGTAATCAACTTTACCCTCTTTATGTTCAAAATAAATCTCTGTATACTTATTTTCATAAGCAATACTTTTTTCGTTTCTATACGCTTTCAAATCCCATTCTAAATCCAAAGGCTTAGCTGTATTCAATACTTGGTTCAAACCTTGAGAACGCACATCAAAACCAATCATATAATCGTTTGGCTTCACTATGTATTTATATTCCAAAAATGAATTTGGACCTGACTTTAACTTCATAGACAACACTTGATCCGCTCCTATTTTGGTTAAAGTAGGTTCAAAAAACAAGTCTTTGGTATTTAAAGTTCGGTTGTCATTGGTTTGCAAAACAATATTCAAATTAGCATTATTGTTTTTTATCAATTCTACTAACTGACCAGAACCTTTTTTAAATTTTTCAAAGTTTTTCAAAGTTGCCTCAGCGATATAACCACCTTTATTAGCAATTTTTAATTTTATCACTTCATTTTCAATCGTAGTAAAATCATTTTTTGCAGAAGGCAAAGTCGCAGAATAAGCAAAATTTCCTAATGTTTTTTGCAAAGCTACCAATTGAGTAGAATCGCCAGTGGCTACTGCAACAGTTGCTTTCTCAACTGCTTTATTTGCCAATTCTTTTGCTTTTTGAGCTTTTAAAACCAATTCTTTTTGGGCTTTTTCAGCCGCAACAACTTTAGGATCGGGTTGGTTTTGGTACATAATCCAAACCAAAATTCCAAAAATCAATATAAAACCGATAATTGAATTAATGTCAATCTTTTTTTCTTCCATTATTATCTATGTTCAAAATTCAAAACTGAAGCAGTTTACTCCAGTTTAGTGTTAGAATACAACTTAAATGCTTTGTTACAACTATTGTATTATTTCTTTTTGGCTTTTACTGCTGCGGCAACAAAACTCACAAAAATTGGGTGAGGATTCGCAACGGTACTTTTATACTCTGGATGGTATTGAACACCTATAAAGAAAGGATGATTTTCAATCTCAACGATTTCTACCAAACCAGTATCAGGGTTCACACCAGAAGCAATCAAACCAGCTTTTTGCAATTGCTCTACATAAGCACTATTGTACTCATAACGGTGACGGTGACGCTCCGAAATTTCGGTTTTACCATATATTTTATGCGCTAACGAATCTGGTTTAATTTCACATTTCCAAGCTCCTAAACGCATGGTACCTCCTTTATCCGTTACTGTTTTTTGGTCTTCCATCAAATTGACAACTGGATGAGGCGTATTCTCATTCATTTCAGTAGAATTGGCGTCTTTGTAACCCAAAATAGTTCTTGAATATTCTATAATTGACATTTGCATTCCTAAACAAATACCAAAAAATGGAATGTTGTTTTCGCGAACATAACGAACCGCTTCTATTTTACCTTCGATTCCTCTTTCACCAAAACCTGGAGCTACTAAAACCCCATCCAAACCAGCTAATTTCTCAGCAATATTTGAAGGATCCAAATGCTCTGAATGAATCGAAATCACATTTACTTTTGTTTCATTTGCCGCTCCTGCGTGAATGAAGGCTTCCAAAATAGATTTGTAGCAATCTTGCATTTCGACATATTTCCCAACCAAACCAATATTTACGGTGTGCTTAGGATTTTTTAAACGTTTCAAGAAAGTATTCCAATTTTTTAAATCTGGAGCTGCTTTTTTAGGTAAGTCTAATTTCTTTAAAGCTACTACATCAAGTCCTTCTTCTAACATTAAATTAGGCACTTCATAAATAGTAGAAGCATCGATAGATTGAATAACTGCTTCTCTTTTTACATTACAAAACAAAGCCAATTTGTTGCGAATATCGTCTGCAATTTCGTGTTCTGTTCTACAAACTAAAATATCAGCTTTAATTCCGCTCTCCATCAATGTTTTCACAGAGTGTTGAGTAGGTTTTGTTTTCAATTCCCCAGCTGCTGCTAAGTAAGGAACTAACGTCAAATGAATAACAATAGCATTGTTTTCACCTAAATCCCAAACCAACTGACGAACAGACTCTATGTATGGTAAAGATTCGATATCTCCTACAGTTCCACCAATTTCCGTAATGACAATATCATAATCACCTGATTTACCAAGCAATTGCATTCTGTCTTTGATTTCATTGGTAATATGAGGAACTACTTGAACTGTTTTTCCTAAAAACTCTCCTCTTCTTTCTTTTTCAATAACCGAAAGGTAAATTCTACCAGTAGTAACGTTATTCGCTTGAGAAGTAGGCACGTTTAAAAAACGTTCGTAGTGACCTAAATCTAAATCTGTTTCGGCTCCATCATCGGTTACGTAACATTCTCCGTGCTCGTAAGGATTAAGTGTTCCTGGGTCAACATTAATATAGGGGTCGAATTTTTGAATAGTTGTTCGATACCCTCTTGCTTGTAATAATTTCGCCAATGATGCCGCTATAATTCCTTTTCCTAATGAAGAAGTCACACCGCCTGTAACAAAAATATATTTCGTTTGATTCATTCTGTTGTTGTTTGTAATGTAGTTGTGTAAAAAAACGTGGCAAAAGTACAAATTTAATTGGAATACTTACCTGCTTCATTCGGGAGATTTTTAGAATTTAACCACAATAAAAAAGACACCTCAGGATTTAGAATACTCGCTAAAGTATTGCTCTAATTCCTGAGGTGTCACTTTTATGGTTTAGGGTATTTCTTTTTTATGTTCCGAATTAAATCTTCTAATCCGTTGGCTTTTAACTCATAAATTAATTGTAGTTGTTCACCCAAAACACCTTTAGGAAATCCTTTATTTCTATACCAAACGATATAATATTCAGGGATATCAATAAGACACCAACCTTCATATTTTCCAAAAGGCATTTTAGTGTGTGCCAATTGAATCAAGTGTTTTTGATTTTCATCCAAAATAAAAACTAATTGGCTTGCTTAATGGTCATATCCGAATCGTAATACAAAATATAAACGCCTTTATTCGTATAGCCGCCGTCTTCTCTTTTATAATATTCAAAACGGTTTTCTACTTGTTCTGTAGCAGCGCTTTCAATGGTTTCTTGAAACGTTTTGTCCTGAGCCATTCGCATTAGTGTATCAAAGGTAAGGTCAAAACCTCTTGTTGCAAATGAACTTGGGTACACTTTGTTTTCTTTGCGGTATTTTTGTTCAAATATTCGGGCTTCTTCCGTTTCATTTTCACGTGTTGCCGAAGGATACATCAATTTTAATTTAACCAAATTTGCAAATGAAATTTCATCTGTATCCAAAGTAGGATTAGGCTCTAAAGTTACCAATTGCAATTTGTGTGTTTTCATAACCGCCAAAAGTGTTGCAATGGTAGATTTAATCATCATTGTACTTCCTGTTTCTAAAATGACATAATTCATTTTATCTTTATCCAACAACCCTTTCAAAGCTTCAACATTTAAACCACCCGCAGGGGTCAGTGGTGCAATTTTCACCTCTTTTTGAAATTGATTAAAATAGTTTCTTGCGGATTCTTTTTTCTTATCTACAACCGCAATTATATTACCCTCCTTGCTTTTCATAAAATCAAAAGCCGTATTTTTAATTACATCGGCCGAAACAATAGATTGATATAAATTGGGAAATGCTTTTCCAGTCTCTTTTGATAATGGCGAAATTACCGCTACATCAGTCCCACTAAGTAATTCAGCTGCTTTTTCAACATTATTTTGATAAAACGGACCAATAACTACTTGTGCATTTTCAATGTTATTATTTTTGATTAATGACGGAACCTGAGAACTCATTTTGGTCTCTTGAGAATCAAAAACCTGAACATCCACATCAATTCCTAATTGCTTGGCTGAATCTATGGCAATCAAAGCACCAGAGTAAAAATCCAACGTCATATTCAAAAACTTGTCTTTCTTTAAACGTTCAGTGGTTGAATTAACGGTGTCATTGGCGATTTTTGCCATATTAAACGGAAACAGCAAGACCAACCTCTTTTTATCTGCTGCATTTTGCTTGCTTAACTGCACAATTCCTTTTTTGACTTCTGGTTGTGCTATCAGTTTTACAGCTGCTGGCAACTTAATCAGCATTCCTTCCTGAACACCATTTTTCAATTCAGGATTTAAAGCAATTAACTCTTCTTGCGACAAACCTGAAGTTTTGGTCAAACTGTACAAAGTTTCCTTTGGTTTCACTGTATAATTTTGAAAATCGGCTACAACTGTCTTTTTTACAGTAGTTGCAGTAAGTTCTTTTTTGTCGGCATTTACAGGAATTTCTTTGGTTTCTTTTGGACGATTTCCTTTAATCAACAAATTGAAACCAACAGGCAGATTTGATACAATTTCTGGATTTTTTTTCTCTAATTCTTCGATAGTAATATTGTATTTCTTAGCAATCGAAAACTTAGTTTCTTGAGGTTGTACCAAATGAAAAACGGGCGTTACAGTTTTTGGAGCAGCAGTTACTGTAGTAGTTTTGTTAGCAACTCCATTTGGAATAACGAGTGTTTGCCCAATTTGCAAGCCGTCTTTTTCTAAAAAAGGATTCACTTTGAATAAAGCCACTTCGGTAACATTGTACTTTTTTTGGATTCCGAATAAAGTCTCTTTTGGCGCTACCTCGTGCGTTACTTTTTTAGAAACAACCGTTGAGCCTGTAACTGTTTTAGACTGAACTTTAGTTCCTGCTTTAGGGATTAACAAAAGTGTATTTTGACTGATTCCAGCTTGGGCATCAGGATTTAGTTGATAGATGTCGTAAGGACTTACTTTGTACTTTTGAGCGATTTGCGCTATGGTTTCACCTTTAGCAACTTTATGAGTAGTTGCTTTGTCTTGAGCAAACAAACTTCCTATAAAAAACAACCCACAAAACCAAATCTTACTATAATATTGCATCCGAATAAATTATAAATTAGTACCGTTCAAAGATAGCAAAACGGTATCAAATTTTATTCCAAAATCTGATACCGTTTTCGTATTAATTATTGTAATTTCTCTTGAAAAAGAAACTCTACAACTTATTTTATTCCCACTCGATTGTGGCTGGCGGTTTCGAACTAATATCGTAAACCACACGATTAACTCCTTTTACTTTATTGATGATATCGTTAGACACTTTCATCAAAAACTCATATGGTAAATGTACCCAATCCGCAGTCATACCATCGGTAGATTCAACCGCTCTAAGCGCTACTACTTTTTCGTAAGTACGCTCATCACCCATTACACCAACACTATTTACAGGCAACAAAATAGCACCTGCTTGCCAAACTTTGTCATACAATCCCCAAGATTTTAAACCGTCGATAAAAACTTTATCTACATCTTGTAAAATTTGTACTTTCTCTGGAGTAATATCTCCTAGAATACGAATAGACAAACCTGGCCCTGGGAAAGGATGTCTTCCCAATAACTCTGGGTCGATTCCTAAAGTAGCTCCTACTCGACGTACTTCGTCTTTAAAAAGCATACGCAGAGGCTCCACAATTTTCAGTTTCATATAATCCGGTAAACCACCCACATTATGATGTGACTTGATAGTTGCAGAAGGACCTTTTACAGAAACTGACTCAATTACATCAGGATAAATGGTTCCTTGCGCTAACCAAGTAACGTCTTCTATTTTGTGTGACTCATCATCAAAAACTTCTATAAAAGCATTTCCAATGGCTTTTCTTTTTAATTCTGGGTCTGTAATTCCAGCTAGTGCATCATAAAAACGTTGCGAAGCATCCACTCCTTTTACATTTAGTCCCATACCTTCGTATTGGTCTAAAACACTTTGGAATTCGTTTTTACGAAGTAAACCGTTATTTACAAAAATACAATACAGGTTTTTCCCAATTGCTTTATTCAATAATACTGCAGCTACAGTAGAATCTACTCCACCAGAAAGACCAAGAACTACTTTGTCATTTCCAATTTTTTCTTTCATTTCAGCTACAATTTCTTCTACGAAAGCGTTTGGTGTAAAATTTTGAGGCACTTCGGCAATTTTTACCAAGAAATTCTCCAACATTTTAGAACCATCTGTAGAGTGAAAAACCTCTGGGTGGTATTGAATAGCATAAGTAGTTTCGCCTTCAATTTTGTAAGCGGCAAATTCTACATCGTGAGTACTTGCTAATTTAACACCGTTGGTTGGTAATGCTTTGATACTATCACTATGGCTCATCCAAACTTGGCTGTTCTCAGAAACTCCTTCGAAGAAGGTTTCGTTTTCTTTGATGAAAGACAAATTGGCTCTACCATATTCTCTAGTATTAGAAGCTGCTACTTCCCCACCGCTAAAATGCGCTAAATATTGTGCTCCGTAACATACGGCAAGCATAGGAAGTTTTCCTCTAATTTGAGATAAATCTGGATGTGGCGCATCTTCTGAACGAACAGAAAATGGACTTCCGCCAAGAATTACTGCTTTGTAAGATGATAAATCACTAGGAAAGTGATTGTAAGGGAAGATTTCGCAGAATATGTTTAATTCTCGAACTCTTCGCGCAATAAGCTGAGTGTATTGCGACCCGAAATCTAAAATAAGTACGTTGTGTTGCATGCGCAAAAATACTTCTAAATTTCGGAATTGAAAAATTGAATTTTGAAAAATTTCTATTTTGCAAAAAGGAATGAAATCTTATTCCTTCACCAAGAGTATAGTTCCCTTAAAACCAGTGGCTAAGTTGTCCCAATAATTTTTGGAAAGTACTTTTTTCTGGTCGTCGATAATGATGATTTCGGCGGTGTTACCACCACTAGTTCCTGTATTTAGCGCCTCAAAATCCAGTTTATTAAAGCCTTCACCCAATAAAATTTTGATATCGGTAAAAGAGTCCCCGAGAAAAACCTGCTCTTTTAGTATCGTCGCATTTTGATATATTCGAAGTAAATCGCCATCTACATAAATAAAATCTCGAACTCTTACAATCACATATTTGGATTTGGTATTGATTTGACCGAAATCGAAATTGCGACGAAGCAAAGGCATATTATTTTCGTTCAACGTTTTATCGACGTCTTTTTGCATCTTTTTTAAGTACTCCTCGCCCACGTTGATAAATTTCTCTTTGGGAAACATATCTACGTCATTCGATTTTGTTATGGTTGTGGATGCTTTATTGGGATTTTCTGGCGAATTAAATACGTTGGGTTGTTCTATTTTGGGCAACTCGGCGGGTGGAATTACTTTTTTCTTTGGCGCTGCAGGAAATTTAGCTGGCGGAATCGGTTTGAATTTTGGACCAAACTCTGCTTGAGCATTTCCTTTGAATGCCAGAACCAAGAATAAAAAAAGGAATAGAAAATGTTTCATTCGCTAAGATGCTTTTGTAATTTCGATTGATTGCAAAGGAAGAATCCCTTTCTGTTTACAAAACTAACTTATTTCTTATTTTATACTAAGGTATTAGAAATATCTTAACATTTAATAGGTGTTTTCTATGATTGTTTCTCATTGTTCCTAGAAAGATACTGAAAGATGCATACAAAAACACTCTTTATTTCCTGCTAGCCCCGGGAGGAGCGGCATCCTTTGCTGCCGGGGTTCGGCGGCAAAGATATAGCGTATCACGGGACGATGATGGCAAAAATGCACATTGCTACTGCTCCAAAAAAAGAAACAAATGTAACTTTTAGCGTATGGTTCTCGTTTTTTTATTGAACGATGATTGCCTAGTTTTGTTGTTCTATTATAACCAAAAAGTAATTTTAAATTAGGAAAATGAAAAGACAAAATATTTTGACAGGTTCACCGTGGGAGGATAAAATGGGGTATTGCCGTGCGGTTCGAATTGGAAACATCATAGAAGTTTCGGGGACTGTAGCGATTGTGGATGGTGAAAAAGTGAAGGCAAATGATGCGTATGCGCAAACGCTGAACATACTCGAAAGGGTTGAAAAAGTTTTGGAGGATTTGAATGTGGGGATGAAAGATGTGATTCGAACACGCATTTTTACTACCGATGTTAGCACTTTTGAAGAAGTGGCGAGAGCCCATTCGGCTTTCTTTAAAGACGTAAAACCTACGACTGGTTTTTATGGTATTAATCAATTGGTCGCGCCAGAATATTTGGTTGAAATTGAATTTACAGCTATTGCGACTGAATAGTGTTCAAAATTTATATTGAATGCTTACATTAGCAACATTATTTGCTTTTGTTTCTCACTATGACTTTTGACGCGATAAAAATTAAAGGGCTTACGCTACTCCAATGGATTTTCGTTTGTGTAGTGCTAGGCTTTTTTTCTGGGTCGGCATCTGCCATTTTTTTGTTGGCTTTAGAAAAAGTTACACAAATCAGGACAGCTAACTTCTGGATAATTGGATTCTTGCCTTTGGGTGGATTTGCCATTGGGTTGTTGTACCATTACCACGGAAAATCGGTAGTCAAGGGCAATAATTTAATTTTGGAAGAATACGACACACCGCAACAAACCATACCATTCAGAATGGCGCCTTTGGTTTTGATTACCACCTTACTCACGCATCTTTTTGGAGGTTCTGCAGGACGTGAAGGTACAGCGGTACAAATGGGAGCAGCAATTTCGGACGGAATGCAACGCTGGTTCAAATGGGCTGCTATTGAAAGAAAAACGATGTTGGTTCTTGGAATCAGTGCGGGTTTTGCTTCTGTTTTTGGAACACCAATTGCTGGTGCGCTCTTTGCTATGGAAGTACTGAGTTTTAAAAAAGTAACTTTTAAGACCGTCTTTTTATCTTTTGCAGTGGCTTACGCAGCCTATTATACTGTAGAATTATGGCCGGTGGCGCACACTCACTACAGCATTCCGATTGTGCCTGAATTTTCGCTAACTACTATTTTTTGGACGGTTTTCGCAAGTGTTCTTTTTGGACTTGCCGCACTACTCTTTTCGCGTTCTACTCACTTTTGGGGAAAATTATTTAGCAAAACGATTGCTTACGCCCCCTTTCGACCTTTGGTAGGCGGTTGTATTTTGGCTTTGGTGATTTTTAATTTTTCGGTGCAACCTTATATTGGATTAGGAGTACCCGTGATTGTTGACGCTTTTAGTTCGGCAAATCCTTGGTATGCTTTTTTATTGAAAATTCTATTCACTGGTTTTACCTTAGGTGCTGGCTTTAAAGGAGGAGAAGTTACGCCTTTGTTTTTTGTGGGCGCTACTTTAGGAAGTACTTTGTCGCTTGTTATTCCTATGCCTATTGCACTTTTGGCAGGAATGGGATTTGTGGCTGTTTTTTCTGGTGCCACGCATACACCTATTGCTTGTAGCTTAATGGGAATAGAGCTTTTTGGCTTAGAAAGTGGCGCTTACATAGCTTTGGCGTGTATCATTGCCTATTTTTGCTCAGGAGCAGTAGGGATTTATAAATCGCAAATTGTAAAAGGGCCAAAAGGATTTCTTATAAAAAAACTGAAGTTTTATTAAATAGAATCAAAAAAAAGCACACTATTTAGTACAAAGAAATTATATTTTTTTTGTAGTATTGTTCTTGTTTTAAAAACTAAAAAAATCAGAATGGCTTTTGGATTCCCAGCATCATCATCTCAAGTTTTTGCATTAAATAATGTATCAAAAAAATCTTTTACTCTTTTAACAATTGCAATTAGTAAAAACCTAAAATGGAATTGTATCAGCTTAGAAAGTTATTTAATTTTTGAGACGAATAATGATAAAGATACTTGGAATGAAACCGTCGTTATGTCTTTTATTGATGAAAACATTTTTATTAAAAGTTCGAGTAACGGCAACCAAGTTTATGATGCTGGAAAAAACAAAAAAAATATTGATTCATTCTTGAAAGAATACTATGATTCAATAGGAAAAAACTCCAACGATGAAATTGATGACTCGTTATTTGAGAAAATAACCTCCTCCAATACATTGGAAAACATAAACAAAATCGCTGACAACACTACTATTACATCATTTTACACTTATTTATCGGTATTAGTACCAACTAATAATTATTTCATCACTCCCTTTATCATTCTCGTTAATATTTTACTATTCTTTTTAATGGTATTTAATGGTGTTTCATTTTTTTCTCCAGAAACACAAGACATAATTGATTGGGGAGGTAATTATGCTCCACTTACCATCGAAAATGGTTGGTGGCGCTTGCTATCTTCTTGCTTTTTACACTTCGGTTTTTTTCATTTAATCCTAAATTGTTATGCGTTAGGGTATGTAGGTCTTTTACTTGAACCCTACTTTAAAAAAATTTCATATTTGAGTATATATCTGTTTTGTGGAATTCTTTCAAGTTTATCCAGTCTTTATTGGAATGAAAACATTGTTAGTGCTGGAGCATCTGGAGCCATATTAGGAATGTATAGTCTTCTAACAGTATTGATGCTATCTAAGCAAATAAAAAATAAAAATAGTTTAAACTTAATTACAGCTATAATATCTTTTATTGTTTTAAATATTTCAGGAAGTTTCAAAGAAGGGATTGATGGGGCAGCACATATCGGTGGTTTAGTGACTGGTTTAGTATTTGGATTTATATTAGTGCTATTGCACAAGAAACCAAAAATTGCCATAAGTTCGATTTCAATTCTTACCGTTGTATTTTCTGTAGTTATTTCTAATTACTGTAGACAAACGAAAGTTTATATTTATCAATTTTTTGAATATGAAAAAGAAATGCAGGACTTTGTCGATATGGAGAAAATGGCTCTTTCCTCTTATGGTAATTTCTTTGATAATTCTAAAGAACAAATTTTAAGTGACTTGAAAGATAGAGGAATTTACTATTGGGACGAAAACATTGCTTTAATAAAAAAATTAGACAAATTATACTTACCCAAAGAGATACATATTCAAAATGAAAATCTACTAGAGTATTGTGAGTTGTATAAAGAATACTAATCAATTAACCTACAACAAGGTAAACGAAAACACTGCTGAATATAATCAAGAATTAGAGGATATTGAGAAAGAAATCCAGACTATTACCAAAAGAATAAAAGATAAAAACTAGTCCCACGATTAATACATATATTCTAATATCCCAAATAACTCTTAATGATTTTTACATTAGATAAAAAAATGTAATTTCGCAACTTATGAAATGAACATAACCTCTAATGGAGTTCAACACCAATAACTAAACAATCTGGTCAAAAATGAAAAGGCGTAGCAGTTAATTGGTGTTCTTTAAAAAAATCAAAATTACGAATGACAATACAAGATATTCAAGCAGTTCAAGAGTTATTAGCAACACCAAAAAAAATTGCCATTATTCCGCACCGAGGGCCAGACGGCGATGCTATGGGTTCTACTTTGGCGCTGTATCATTTTCTACTTAAAAACAACCACCAACCGGTTGTGATGGCTCCCAATGAATTTCCAGACTTTCTGGCTTGGTTGCCGGGTTCTGAAACAGTAGAAGTTTACGAAAAAGAAAGAGAAAAATGTACTGCCATTTTAAATGATGTGGAACTAGTTTTTACTTTAGACTTTAACGCCTTACATCGTACAGGTGAAATGGAAACGGTTTTGAAAACACTGACCGTTCCATTCATTATGATTGACCATCATCAAAAACCTGATGACTATGCCGCTGTAATGTATTCGGATACGCAGTTTGGTTCTACTTGCGAAATGATTTATAACTTCATTACCTATTTAGGTCAAAAATCAAGTATTGATAAAACAATTGCAACTTGCATCTACACAGGTATTTTGACGGATTCGGGTTCTTTTCGTTTTCCAAAAACAACAGGAAACACGCATCGAATTGTGGCTGACTTGATTGATTTGGGAGTAGAAAATACTGTTATTCCAACTTTGCTTTTTGATAACAGCTCTTATAATCGTTTGCAACTATTGGGAAGAGCTTTGCAGAATATGCAATTGATTCCAGAGAAACAAACTTCTTATATTACCCTTACCCAAGCCGAATTGAATGAATTTCATTTTGTAAAAGGCGACACCGAAGGCATTGTCAATTACGGATTAAGTATAAAAGGAATTGTATTTTCGGCTATTTTTATTGAAAATCAAGAAGAAAAAATCATCAAAATCTCTTTCCGTTCTCAAGGTGCTTTTGATGTAAATGAATTTGCAAGAAACCACTTTAATGGCGGAGGCCACATCAATGCTGCTGGAGGAAAATCTGAGGAATCGCTTAGTGCTACCGTAGCTAAATTTGAAGAATTGGTACATCAACTTAATCTATAATCGTATGAACAGTACAAAAAACAGTCTTTTAGTCGTTTTATTCGCTTGCTTCCTTTGGAGCTGCGAACAAAACCAAGAAGCCCGAAGACCGCTTTCGCAAGCTTCTGGAAGTTTTATGAAAAAATCGATTGAAAGAAATAAAAAACTAGTAGCTTCAGAAGAAGACCGAATTCAAGCGGTTATCAAAAAAAATGCTGGAATAGAATTCTTGGCCTCCAAAAAAGGATATTGGTACCATTTTTCGAAAAGAAATACGCAAGATACCCTTACTCCCAAAAAAGGAGATGTTGCTTTTTATGACTACGAAGTAAAAGATTTGAAAGGAAATCTAATTTATACCAAAGAAGAAACACAGCCTCAAACCTATTATGTGGACAAACAAAACATCATGATGGGGCTAAGAGATGGAATAAAACTGATGCGTAAAAAAGAAACTTTTGTATTCTTATTTCCTTCTCACATGGGCTACGGCTATCACGGTGATAATAAAAAAATTGGCACTAATACTCCTCTATTGTGCACCGTAACCTTACGAAATTTTATGCCCGAAGCCGAACTTAAAAAACAAGAAATGCTTAGAGCCAAAGCTTTATTAAAACAACAAACGATTGCAAAAGATACCCTAAATCAATAAAAAACCTAAAATCAATTTATTAAAATGAAAAAAAGAATTGTTCTTGGATTACTAGCCTTAACGACTTTCTTCTCTTGTAAAAATGAAGAAAAAAACGATTTACCAGATGGTTTATATGCCAAAATTGAAACTAATAAAGGTGATATCATCTTGCAACTAGCATATGATAAAGCACCAATTACTGTAGCCAATTTTGTAACACTAGCCGAAGGAACCAATGAGTTCATTACCGACCCCAATTTGAAAAATCGCCCGTATTATGATGGTTTAAAATTCCACCGTGTTATCGAAGATTTTATGATTCAAACTGGAGACCCTCTAGGAACTGGTTCTGGTGATGCAGGTTACAAATTCAAAGATGAATTTTGTGAGTTTAGATTTGACAAAGGTGGTGTTTTAGCAATGGCCAATAATGGACCAACAACTAATAGCAGTCAATTTTTTATCACGCATTTAGAAACGCCTTGGTTAGACGGAAAACACACTATTTTCGGTCAAGTTGTAGGCAACGGAATGGAAGTGGTTAACCAAATCAAGCAAGGTGACTTTATGAAAAAAGTGACCATCATCAGAAATGGTGAAGCTGCGAAAAAATTCAATGCTGTAAAGACATTCCACGATTATTACATCGTTGAAGCTGAAAATCAGAAAAAATTACAGGCTGAATTAGACGCTTATAATGCAAAATTCAAAGCCGTACAAGACCAAAAAGTAGCTGATTTCAAAGCCTTGAAAGCAAAAGCTACAAAAACTAACACAGGTTTAGAATACGTAATCACTCAAAAAAGTAATGGTAAAAAACCTTCTGTTGGTGCTAATGTGTACATTCACTATGCTGGATTTTTAGAAAACGGAACTTTATTTGATAGTAGCATTGAAAGTGTTTCAAAAACTTTCGGAAAATTTGATGCCGCTCGTGCCGCAGCCAAACAATACTTACCAATACCTTTTGAATATGGTAAAAAAGACGGTTTGATTCCTGGATTTATCGAAGGAATTGAAAAATTAAAATTTGGTGAAAAAGCTACCATTTTCATTCCATCTAATTTAGGCTATGGTGCTCAAGGTGTAGGACCAATTCCACCAAATGCTAACATTATTTTCGAAATTGAGTTATTAGAGAAAATGTAGTATTTAGTGAATAGTCATTAGTCCATAGTGATTAGTAATTAGTAATTAGCTATTACTAAGCACTATTTACAACAGCTAAGTACTACGGACTAAAAACTAAGGACTAATTACTAAGAACTTAAAACTAATTAAAAAACTATCAATACAAATGAAATCAAAATTGCTTTTTTTATTATTCTTCGGGATAGTAAGCATCAATGCACAAGTAAAAAAAGTAGCCACTCCTGCTAAAAAACCAGCAGCGAAAGCCGCTGTTAATCCAACAAAAGTTGCACCTGGAGAAGGATTATTTGCTACCATCGAAACCAATAAAGGAACCATTGTTTTGGCACTTGAGTTTCAAAAAACTCCGGTTACTGTAGCTAATTTTGTAAGTTTAGCAGAAGGAACTAATCCTTATGTAAACAAGGAAAAATTAAAAGGAAAACCATTTTATGATGGATTAAAATTTCACCGTGTCATCAAAGACTTTATGATTCAGGGTGGTGATCCAGAAGGAAATGGTTCAGGAGATCCAGGATACAAATTCAAAGACGAATTCACTGATTTGAAACACGACAAAGGCGGTATTTTATCTATGGCGAATTCTGGTCCCGCTACCAACGGAAGCCAATTCTTTATTACACACAAAGACACGCCTTGGCTAGACGGAAAGCATACCGTGTTTGGTCACGTAACCGAAGGAATGAATGTAGTAAATGCCATTGAACAAAACGATGTAATTACCAAGGTTACCATTACCCGTAAAGGTGCATTAGCTAAAAAATTCAATGCTGCTAAAGTTTTCACAGACTATTATGCCAATAAAGCAGAAGATGCCAAAAAACAAGCCGCTATTGATGCCGAAAACAAAGCTAAAAAAGCCGCTTTAGAAGCAGAAGCCAAAAAAGCCTATGAAGCAAAATTTGGTCCAGTAATAAAAGCTAAAGCCGATTACATTAGCTCAGTTAGAGCATCAGGAACAAAAACGCCTTCAGGAGTAATCTATCAGGTTATTCAAAAAGGAAGCGATGTAAAACCTGTTGATGGGTCGACCATTTACTTTCACTACGCTGGTTATTTTGAAGATGGAAATATGTTTGACAGTAGCTACGAAGAGGTAAACAAAGCCTACGGAAAATTCGATGCGAACCGTGCAGCTCAAAAAGGCTACCAACCTTTCCCGTTCGTAGCTGGTAAAAAAGAAGGTATGATTCCGGGATTTATCGAAGCGTTAAACTTGTTACATGTAGGAGAAAAAATGATTGCTATTATGCCATCTAATTTGTGCTATGGCGAAAGAGGTGCTGGCGGAGTAATTCCACCTAATGCTAATCTTGTATTCGAATTAGAAATTATGGATAAAAAACCAGAAACGAAGTAATTCTTTTTGGGACAAAACAAAAAAACCGATAACAAATGAATGTTATCGGTTTTTTTTATGCTTTAGAAAGGCTTATTTCTTTCCAAATTTCCAGTCAAATTCGTCTTTTTGATTGATAATCGCACCAATCTCAAATTTTACTACTTCTTCAAATTCGGTTTGTAAAATAAACCAATTCTCTTCGTTGAAGTAATTTTCAAACGTATCAAATTCTTCTTGTGTGAATTTGGTTATTCCTTTTGCAGCCAAGTCTTTTTTAACCGATGCAATTGGTTTATCAATAATCAAATTACCAAACAATTCCAATTTTGGACTCGAAGCCACGATATAGCCCAATCTCAACTCTTCTTCTTGATAAAAAGTCAAACGCATTTTCAATTTGTTGTAAACCAAAATCACGTTATCATCTTCGTCTTTATAATTGCGATCTGGCTTACCATAAATGGCGGTCACATCGTTTTGTTTCATCCCGAACAAAAGCTGATCAATCCCGCTTTTTAAATTTATTTTCATATGAAATTGTGTTTAAATTGTATAAATAAAGCGCAAAGGTATTTCCATTTTTTGGGAAAACCACCCAATTCCAAAAATAATATCTAAACATTATTTTTTATCAGGAGCAGCAACATAAGGCTTTATCAGGCTACATCGTCCCGCTTTCCGTTGCAATCTTTGCTGCTTAACCCCGGCATCAAAGGATTTCCACTACAATCGGGGCTAAAGAGAAACATCGCACCTTTTTGGAGAGAGATTACAATTGCTTTTCCAAATTCATTTTCACTTTATCGAACCACTCGTCTTTCAAAATACTCAAAATAATACTATCTCTTCGTATTTCGGGAGTATTCGTAGGCATATGACTTCGCAAAATACCTTCCACTTTACAACCAATACTTTTCATAGCCGCAATACTGCGTTGATTGTTCGCATCGGCTCTAAATTCTACGCGTTCCATTCCTAAAGTCTCGAAAGCAAAACGAAGCAACAAATATTTGCAATGCTTGTTGAGTCCCGTTCCTCTAAAATCCTTTCCATACCAAGTGTAGCCCAATTGCAGCGTTTTGAATTCAAAATGGATATCATAAAAGCGAGTACTTCCAGCATATTTCCCCGATAGTTTATCATAAACGATAAAGGGAAATTCTTTCTGCGTTTCCTTTGCCTTCAAGGCTAATTGAATATAGTTTTCGAGATTGGCCTGACCATCCGCTTTTACTAACGAGAATTCCCAAGTCTCGGGTTCGTGTAGAGAAATGGGCAATAAATGAGTAACATCATCCATTTCTAGCGGACGCAATTGCACTCGGTCATTTTCTAAAATAGCGTTGGAAAACAAATTAAAGTTCATAGTATTGAATTAGATTTAAAGATAAAAATTTAAACATTTTATTCACCTTAAAAACCATCAAAAATAATCAAAACTATGTAGCGACCTACTTAGCCCAGATCGTAGTGGAAAGCCCGGAGCAAAAAAAATTGATTTTTCTTGTTCTAAAAGAGCGACTGGAAGAAGCTCCTTTTAGAATATAGAAAAATCATTTTTTTTGTGAGGACTTGTAACGGAGCGCTGGAATTAGCTCCTAAAAATTATTCGTTGAACTCGTCGTAGCGAAGGGGGACTTGAGGGTCGTATACTGGACATTTGAACTCTTCGAGCGTATCGGCCAATAGATTCATCGTTTTTCCATCGGTGCCATAGCAGTCGATTTGAATACTTTGCGGTGTGGTTTTGACCTGAAAAGCGCCTTTGCCTTTGGTGTTTTTCCAACTGCTGTCGTCTACTTTTTCCCAAGTAGAGAAAACACTATTCAACCGATTCAAAATAACCTCAACAGGTAAATCTTCTAAACCTTCAACGATTTCTTGTTCGACCAAGGCTTCGTAAACCAAATGATGATTGAGGTAAATGCCCTCTTGATAACGCCAAAAAAGTAGTTCGTACATAGGGAAAAGGGGTTTAGGGTTTAAGGTTTAAAATAGTTTAAGGTTGTTTAAAGTTTTATATCGTTTAAAGTTTAAGATTGTTTAAAATACGAATCGTTAGTTCCTTAAACAATTTTAAACTTTTAAACTTTTAAACTTTTAAACTTTTAAACTTTTAAACTTTTAAACAATTTAATATTCGAAAGTACCGTATTCGCTGTTGATGGTTAGTTTTTTCGAATCCGAAGTTGCTACTCTACCCACAATCTTCGCATCGACATTAAACGATTTTGAAATCGCAATGATGTCTTGTGCAATGGCTTCTGGCACGTACAACTCCATTCGGTGACCGCAATTGAATACTTGATACATCTCTTTCCAATCGGTTTTGGATTGCTCTTGAATCAGTTGAAACAAAGGCGGTACTGGAAATAAATTGTCTTTTATGATATGCAAATTATTGACAAAATGCAAGATTTTAGTTTGCGCTCCACCGCTACAGTGTACCATTCCGTGTACTTCGTTAGCAGAATATTTATCTAAAATAGCTTTAATAATCGGCGCATAAGTTCTGGTTGGTGACAAGACCAATTTACCCGCATCGATAGGCGAATTTTCTACAGCATCCGTCAATTTTACTTGTCCAGAATAAATCAATTCTGAAGGAACAGCGGCATCGAAACTCTCAGGATATTTGGCTGCTAAGTATTTCTCGAAAACGTCGTGACGGGCAGAAGTTAATCCGTTACTTCCCATTCCTCCGTTGTATCCTTTTTCGTAGCTAGCTTGTCCAAAAGATTCCAAACCTACAATAACGTCACCGGCTTGAATATTGGCATTATCGATTACTTTGGAACGTTTCATACGAGCAGTTACGGTTGAATCTACAATGATTGTACGAACAATATCTCCAACATCAGCCGTTTCGCCACCTGTAGAATGAATAGTCACCCCAAAAGTAGCCAATTCCTGAATTAATTCTTCAGTACCATTAATAATCGCCGAAATAACCTCAGCAGGAATTAGATTTTTGTTTCTTCCGATAGTGGAAGAAAGTAAAATATTGTCAGTAGCTCCTACGCATAATAAATCATCAATGTTCATGATTAATGCATCTTGTGCAATGCCTTTCCAAACAGAGATATCCCCAGTTTCTTTCCAATACATATAGGCTAGTGAGGATTTGGTTCCTGCACCATCGGCGTGCATAATCAAGCAATAGTCTTTATCTTGGGTAAGGTAATCGGGTACAATTTTACAAAATGCTTGTGGAAATAAACCTTTATCGATGTTTTTAATAGCATTATGCACATCTTCTTTGGATGCCGAAACACCGCGTTGTGCATATCTTTTAGAAGTATCTGAACTCATGAAAATAGTTTGTGTTGATGTGGTGCAAAGATAAGCAGTTTTTTTAATTTCTTGGTTCAAACCCTAGTTTGGGCATCAAAAAAACCGATAGATTATAAAATCGTATCGGTTTTAAAAATAAAATTAAAAATAAGGAACCTAAAATTAGGTTCCTTATTAAAGTAAGTAGTACTTATATTACTTGGTAAACAATAACTCTCTGTATTTAGTCAAAGTCCACAATTCATTATCTACCAACAACTCAAGTTTATCACAGTGGTTACGAATCTCTTCGAAATATGGTTTTACTTTATTACAGTAAGCTTCAGCCATTTCTTGTGCATCTGTTAAGTTATTAGCCACTTTTCTTTCATCTGTCATCAAAGCAACTTTAGAATTGATTCCTTCAATGTGACCTGAAATTTGTTTGATCAAAATGATTTGCTCTTTGGCTACTGTTTCATAATCTGAACCAAAAATATCTTTCAATCCTTTCACATTTTCAATCAAGGTATTTTGGTAACGAATAGAAGTTGGGATTACGTGATTTTTAGAAATATCACCTAATACACGTCCTTCAATTTGAATTTTCTTAGTATATTCTTCTAATTCAATTTCGTAACGTGCTTCTACCTCAACATGATTCATGATTCCTAACTCTTCGAATAAGTCTAACGCTTTTTTAGAGGCTCTAGCTTTCAAAGCTTCAGGAGTAGTTTTGAAGTTACTTAATCCTCTTTTTGCAGCTTCATTAGCCCATGCCTCGCTGTATCCGTCTCCTTCAAAAAGAATCTTTTTAGATTGTTTGATGTACTCTCTCAATACATTGAAAATAGCATCATCTTTTTTCATGTCTTTTGCTTCAATCAAAGCATCAACTTCAACTTTAAAATCTCTCAATTGTTTAGCAACAATAGCATTCAAAGTAGTCATGGCATTAGAACAGTTAGCAGAAGAACCTACTGCTCTAAACTCAAATTTATTACCTGTAAAAGCAAAAGGAGATGTTCTATTTCTATCCGTATTATCTAAAAGTACGTCTGGAATTTTACCCACAACGTTCAATTTTAAATCAGTTTTTTCTTCAGGAGATAATTTTCCAGCTGTCACGCCTTCTAATTCAGCCAATACTTTTGTTAATTGCTCTCCAATAAAAACAGAGATAATTGCAGGTGGTGCTTCATTAGCTCCTAATCTATGATCATTACTTGCAGTTGCAATAGAAGCTCTTAATAATTCTTCATAATCATTAACTGCTTTAATAGTATTAATGAAGAAAGTTAAGAATTGTAAGTTGCTCATTGGCGTTTTACTTGGGCTTAACAAGTTAACTCCAGTGTCTGTAGCCAATGACCAGTTATTGTGTTTACCAGAACCATTTACACCTTTGAATGGTTTTTCATGTAATAACACTTTGAAATCATGTCTTTCAGCAACTTTACCCATCACATCCATTAATAAACAGTTGTGATCCACAGCTAAGTTTGTTTCTTCAAAAATTGGTGCCAATTCAAATTGATTTGGAGCTACCTCATTATGACGAGTTTTTACAGGAATCCCTAACAACATACACTCTTGCTCCAAGTCTCTCATGTAAGTTAATGCACGAGATGGAATTGAACCAAAATAGTGATCATCTAACTGTTGTCCTTTGGCAGAAGTATGTCCTAACAACGTTCTTCCTGTCATAATCAAATCAGGACGAGAATTAGCTAAAGACTTATCAATTAAGAAATATTCTTGCTCCCATCCAAGAGTAGCAGTTACTTTCTTAACGTTTTTATCAAAATACTTACACACTTCAGTAGCTGCTTCATCCATAGCTGATAAAGCTCTTAACAATGGAATTTTGTTATCTAAAGCTTCTCCTGTGTAAGAAATAAATATAGTTGGGATACATAAAGTAGTACCATAAATAAAAGCTGGAGATGTTGGATCCCAAGCGGTATAACCTCTTGCTTCAAAAGTATTTCTAATTCCTCCATTTGGAAAACTTGATGCATCTGGTTCTTGTTGAACTAATTGTGCTCCTCCAAATTTTTCTACTGGATCGCTTCCATCATAAGACGTTTCAAAAAAAGCATCGTGTTTCTCAGCAGTTGTGCCTGTTAATGGTTGAAACCAGTGTGTATAATGAGTAACGCCTTTAGCCAAAGCCCACTCTTTCATACCCATTGCGATATAATCAGCAATTTTTCTATCGATTTTGGTTCCGTGCAAAACAGCTCCTTTTACTGCTTTGTAAGCGTCTGAAGTCAAATATTGCTTCATTGCTTTATCATTAAACACATTTGAACCAAAAAGAGATGATTTTCTATCTGATTCTTCAAATTTAACTGGCTTTCTAGTTGATGCTTCTCTTAAAGCTTGAAAACGTAATGTAGACATAAAAGATTATTTTTTATTTATTAAACCCCTATTATTTTGTGCAAATATAAAATATTTATCAGTTTGACGAAAATTTACCTCTGTATTTTGAGGGGCAGGCTTTAAATTTTGAATATTTCTTATTTTAACCCTCAAAAAATAACAAGTTGATAATTTTAATGCATTTATTTACTTACTGCGTTAATAAACAACATGGTTCAAACCCTTTAGAAACACTCAAAGAAGTTTTTATCAAAAAATTTCCCTAATCTAAAACCATCAACTACATTTGTACGAACTGTAACAATCATTTTTATGCTGGTTTGGATTTTATTTATTACTCTGATTATGGGTATTTTGGCACTAGATTTAGGCGTATTCAATAAAAACCCTCATATAATCAACACCAAAGAAGCCAGTAAGTGGACTTTAATTTGGTTCACTTTATCCATGCTTTTTTCGGGTGTCATTTATTGGCTTTATAGTAGTGAATACATCGAAAATCCTAATGGATTAAAGCCTGCAGTAGCTTCAATGAAATTTATCACAGGTTACTTGATTGAATTATCATTGAGTGTTGATAATATATTTGTAATTGCCATAATTTTTTCAGCTTTCAAAATCCCTCAAAAGTATCAACATCGTGTATTGTTTTGGGGAATATTAGGGGCAATAGTTTTTAGAGGATTAATGATTTTCTTTGGTGTATTAATCATCAACAAATTCACCTGGACCACTTATCTCTTTGGAGCATTTTTACTCTTTACCGCTATCAAGATGTTTTTTGCTGGTGAAGATGATGAATTTGAACCTAAAGAATCTTTTGTCTACAAAACCCTTGGTAAAATCATACCACTAACCTCTCACACAGACAAGGAACATTTTTTTATTAAAATCAATGAAAAAAATCACGCCACTCCCCTTTTTGTAGCTTTAATAGTTATCGAAGTGATGGATATTATATTCGCAGTGGATAGCGTGCCGGCAATTTTAGCCATTACCTCTGATCCTTTTTTGGTATTTAGCTCAAACATTTTTGCCATTTTAGGGTTGCGTTCTATGTATTTCTTTTTGGCTAATATGTTGGCCAAATTTAGTTATCTAGAATATAGTTTAATCGCTATTTTAAGTTTCGTAGGATTAAAAATGTTACTTCATGATTACATCGAAGTTCCTGAATGGGTTTCATTAGGATTTATTGCACTTTCGTTACTTACAGGAGTACTCGTATCCTTAAAACTCAGCAAAGAAGAAGATATTATTGAATAAAATAACCCGCAAAAAAAAGCTGTGAATTACTAGTTCACAGCTTTTATTTATATTCAAAAGTTAAATTACAACCTGATTTGTTGTACTTGATTTTCTTTTAAGTTCAAGGCTTTCATAACAGAAATATAATTATTTGTATCCAATGTTTTAGAAAAAGAACCTGGCACAATAACTATTCTAAACGTTTGATTATTTAAAAATTGTGGCGTTAAAGCTAAATTATAATTTCCTCCTGCATAGATTGTAAAATCTTCTTTACTAAAATCAAAATCATAATCTAATTCCCCTTGAGAAGTATACAATGTTCTTGGTATTTGTTGCCAAACAGGAGTTGAAGCATCAATAGTACCCGTTAATCGATAAATCAAAATTACATCTGAGGGAAAAATTTGAGGATTTAGCGTTCTATAAATAGTATAACCATCTGTGGCATTGAAATCAAAATTTATATTTTTCAACTCAAATACTTCTGCAATAGTATCAGAATCTAAATCATCTGTGGTGGTACAACCAGAAAATGCTATCATTCCTACAATAGCAAATAATGTAATTATTCGTTTCATAATTATTTAATTTTTAAGTTATGTAATGCAGTAGTCAAAAATCGAACCAAAGTTTCAATGAAACCAAATTTCTATTTTCTGGATACTATTTTACTAAAAAATAGCACATGATAAGGCAACGCATTTTCCCAATATTCCCAAGTATGTGCTCCTGGACGCTCTGTATAATCATGCTCTACTTTATTATATAGTAACCTGCGATGTAATTCTCTGTTGGGTTCAATTAAAAAATCATCAACGCCGCAATCAATTATTAAAGGTAATTTATTAGCCTTAATCGTATCAACCATTCTTAAAACAGCGTATTTTACATACATGTCCTGATTACCACTTTGATCACCAAAAACAGGCTGCATCAACTGAATTACTTGGGCCGATGATTCTCTATTAAGCATAACACTCATATCAACAGCACCACTCATGCTGCCAGCAGCACAAAACAACTCTGGATGTTTGGCAGATAAATACAGGGCGCCATGACCTCCCATAGACAAACCCGTAATAGCACGAGCACGTTTATCTGCAATTGTTCTATAAGTCTTATCAACCGTGCCAACAACTTCTTTGGTGATAAATGTTTCAAATTGACTGCCAGAATTTACAGGACTATCCAAATAAAAACTAAAAGTCTCCCCTTCTGGCATTACAATAATCAAATCATATTGGTCCGCAAGGTTCTTAACCAAATCCTTGTTGGGCGTTTTACTTAACCAATCATTAAAATGACCGTAAGCACCATGCAATAAATACAAAACTGGATATGCTGATTTACTTTTAGCATAAGAATTAGGAAGTACAACAGCGGCTTTATAACTTTTATTCATCGCTACACTGGCAACTTGAAGCGTATCGACTTTGGCCGCAAACAAAAAAGTGACATTTAAAAAAACACACAAAAGAATTAATTTTTTCATTTTTAATAAAATTTATCATTTGCAATTTACAAAACTTAGCTTTGAATTTTCAGTAAAACAAGACCTATCTATTTAATAATGGTTTTCAATTCATTGCGGTATTGAGAAGCACTTTTACCAGTATAAGCTTTAAAAGATTTATTGAAATGACTAAAGTTATTAAAACCACTCTCAAAACACACTTCATTTATAGTCATCGGCTTTTCAGCCAAAAGTTTGGAGGCATGAACAATTCGATATTCATTAACAAAAGTGGTAAATGTTTTATTAGTTATCTTTTTGAAATACCTACAAAAAGAAGGAATGGTCATACTTACTAAATCTGCCACGTCTTCTAAAGCAATGGGTTCTTGAAAATGATCTTTAACAAAATTAAAAACCACATTGATACGATCATTGTCTTGTACTTGTAATTCTAACGAAAAACCAACCGCATTCAAAATAATACTTTCATTAGAGACACTCATATCATGGAGTACCGTCCAAAGCATCATCAATCTCTCAAAAGGATCCAATTGATCCATCAATTCAATCTTTGCACCAATTTTCTCTTTGGTTTCTCCCAAAAAAGCTATTCCTGCTTTGGCTTGTTGCAACAAATTCTTAACAGCAACCATTTCAGGAATATTAAAAAAACTCGCACCTACAAAATCAGGCTTCATCTGAATAACGGTCTCGGATTTATTACCCGTTTGCGCATTCGTAAAACCACAATGTGGCAAATTACTACCAATCAATATAAGGTCGCCGTCCGTAAAATAAGAAAGATGACTTCCTATTTGTCGCTTTCCAGTTCCTCCGCGTACATAGACTAATTCAATTTCTGGATGATAATGCCAAAGATGTGACTTGATATTGGTACTTTCATCATATTTAGCTATAGTAAACGAACTACCATAGGACGGAGAAATAACTTCTAATGCTGCTTCTACTTTTTTCATTATTACAGAATTGGTTACAAACAAAGCTATTAAATATTGATACAATTTTACCTTTTTTAACATATAACGTTTTCGTAAATGGTAAAATAGCACACATATATGAAAAATGTGTTGCACTCATTCTTTCAAAGTCAGAGTAATTTAGCAAAATAAATAATGACTAATAATTTAAACAAATAGAGATTATGAAAATGATGAAAAAATTAGGTTTAGTAGCAGTATTTGCATTAGCAACTTTAAACACTTATGCAATTGATGGAGATTTTTTACTTAATGTAAAAAAAGGTAAAGGAAACGAAATAAGCTTTTCATTGAATGGAATTGAAAAAGCCAACATCGCTATATATGATGCAGAAAACAACTTAATTTATTCTGAAAAAGCTAAAGGTCAGCATGGAATTGTAAAAAACTACAATCTTGATGAATTACCAATGGGAACATATACATTAGTAGTAAAAACTGATCTTAAAGAAGTAACACACGAAATTAAAGTAGCAGCTTCTGAAGCTACTTTGAGCAAAAGAGCTTACTTAGAGGTTTATAAAACTTCTTTTGTAAACAACAATGTTGCTTCTAATTAATTAGTACTTCGACCATAAAAACTCATACTTTTTGAAAGCTGTCATTTATTGACAGCTTTTTTTTTGCCTCTTAAATAACATTAAAAACTCATACTTTGAATTATTTTTAAAGAAATCAACTAAACAATAAAACAAATTCATCAAAATGAACAATTCAATGATTTTTTTGTTTTAAAAATCGAATTAAAAAAATAAAAAATATATTCTATTTTACCCAAACAATATGTTATTTTACCTCAAAATACACTATATCGTTTTCGAAAAGACAATTTAGCATAAGAATTAGAAAATATTGTTGTGCTTCCGTTTTAGGAGTTACTCTAATTTAGTCGTAGCAATTTTAATTAACAACTTAAAACAAGAATTATGAAAACAATCTCAAAATTAAGTTTGGCAGTAGTATTTACTTTAGCGAGTCTAAACACTTACGCAATCGACGGTGATTTTTTGCTTAATGTAAAAAAAAGACAAGGAAACGAAATTAGCTTTGCTCTCAATGGACAGCAAAAAATTAAGGTTACGATTTATGACCTAAACAACAACATATTGTTTTCAGAAAATGCTTCTGGTCAAAAAGGCATCTCAAAAACTTACAATCTAGATGAATTCCCAGAAGGCAAATACTATTTAATAGTTTCAACAGATTACAAATCGGTTAAACATGAAATCAAAGTTAATGCTTCGACAGCAATCTTGAGTAAAAAGCCTGTCCTAGAAGTTTACCTAAAAACCGCTGATGATAAAAATTTACTTGAGGTAAAATAAAAGTATACTTTTAAAACTCCTAACTATAGACTGTCTTATAAGGCAGTCTTTTTTTTGTCCACTTTTTAATACACTTTTACGGATGTCAAAAAAAATGTGCTCTATAAAAACATCTTGAATAAAAAAAGTTTTGATTTTTTACTATATTCAATAAAAAACAGTTTTTACAAACAATAATTAAAACAAAACAACCAAAACGATGTATTTATTAAACATTTTTATCGTTTTTATTGAAAAACAAAAATAGACACGTATACAAAATTACCAAACAGCTATTCTATATTACCCAAATTAACACTATATCGTTTTCGAAGAGATAAAATAACATCAAAATTAGAAAATTCTGTTGTGTTATAAATTTGTTCATTACAATACTTTAGCAATAGAAATTTAACTAATAACTTAAAACAAGAATCATGAAAACAATCTCAAAATTAAGTTTAGCGGTAGTATTTGCTTTAGCGAGTCTAAACACTTACGCAATTGATGGTGATTTTTTACTTAATGTAAAAAAAGGAAAAGGAAACGAAATTAGCTTTGCTCTCAATGGACAACAAAAAGTTATAGTTTCTATCTATGATACAGAAAACAATTTATTATTTACAGAATATGCAAGTGGAAAAAAAGGAATTTCTAAAACCTATAGTCTAGATGAATTTCCTGAAGGCAAGTATATTTTAGTAGTAGAAAACAATTTAAAAACCGTAAAACATGAAATTGTAATTTCAAAAAAAGAAACGGTTTTGAACAGAAAAGCAATAGCGGAGGTATACAAAAACAGTGCAAAAAAATATCTTGCTATTGCGAACAACTAAAAATTGGTTTTTTAAAGTGTGTTTAAAAAGAAAGGCTGTCAGTAGTGACAGCCTTTCTTGATTTATTTAAAAATAGGACTACATATTTCTTCTGTACTGTCCACCTACTTCAAACAAAGAAGCCGTAATTTGCCCTAAAGAACAAACCTTGGTCGCTTCCATCAAATGATCAAACATGTTTTCATTCTTGATAGCTGCTTCTTGTAAGGTTTTCAAATGTTGGGCAACCAAATCAGCATTCGCTTTTTGCAAGTTATTCAACATTGTAATTTGATATTGCTTTTCTTCTTCGGTAGCACGAATAACTTCAGCTGGAATTACCGTTGGAGATCCTTTAGAACTCAAGAAAGTGTTTACTCCAATAATTGGGAACTCACCAGTATGTTTCAAGGTCTCATAATACAAACTTTCTTCTTGAATTTTAGAACGTTGGTACATAGTCTCCATAGCTCCAAGTACACCACCACGTTCTGTAATTCTATCAAATTCTTGTAAAACGGCAGCTTCAACTAAATCAGTCAATTCTTCGATGATAAAAGCACCTTGAATTGGATTCTCATTTTTAGCCAAACCTAACTCTTTATTAATAATCAACTGAATGGCCATAGCTCTACGCACCGATTCTTCTGTTGGCGTAGTAATCGCTTCGTCGTACGCATTGGTATGTAAGGAATTACAGTTATCATAAATCGCATACAAAGCCTGCAAAGTAGTACGAATATCATTGAAATCAATTTCTTGAGCATGCAAAGAACGCCCTGAAGTTTGTATATGGTATTTCAACATCTGAGCTCTTTCATTAGCACCATATTTATTTTTCAAGGCTTTCGCCCAAATTTTTCTCGCTACACGACCGATAACTGCATATTCTGGATCTACACCATTCGAGAAAAAGAACGATAAATTTGGTCCAAAATCATTGATGTTCATTCCTCTACTCAAATAATATTCTACATAAGTAAAACCATTGGCCAAAGTAAAAGCCAACTGCGTAATAGGATTAGCTCCAGCCTCGGCAATATGATAGCCTGAAATAGAAACCGAATAAAAGTTTCGGACATTTTTCACAATGAAATATTCCTGAACGTCACCCATTAGTCGCAACGCAAACTCCGTAGAGAAAATACAAGTGTTTTGTGCTTGGTCTTCTTTTAAAATATCCGCTTGAACGGTACCACGAACTTGAGCTAATGTTTTGGCTTTTATTTCATTATAAATTTCCAATGGCAACACTTGATCCCCTGTTACTCCCAAAAGCAGTAATCCTAGACCATTATTACCTTCTGGTAAATCACCTTGATATTTTGGGCGCTCTACTCCTTTTTCTTGGTAAATCGCTTTTATCTTAGCTTCTACTTCATCCACCAAATCATTCTGCTTGATATACATCTCACATTGTTGATCGATAGCAGCATTCATAAAGAATCCAAGCAACATAGGCGCTGGTCCATTGATGGTCATACTCACCGAAGTCATAGCGTGCACCAAATCAAAACCAGAATACAGTTTTTTAGCATCATCCAAGCAACAAATAGAAACTCCTGCATTTCCGATTTTACCATAAATATCAGGACGAATGTGTGGATCGTTTCCGTACAAAGTCACACTATCAAAAGCTGTCGAAAGTCTTTTGGCTGGTAAACCCGCACTTACATAATGAAAACGTTTGTTAGTTCGCTCTGGACCACCTTCACCTGCAAACATTCGAGAAGGATCTTCACCTTCGCGTTTGAAAGGATACAATCCTGCAGTAAATGGAAATTCTCCTGGAACATTTTCTTGTAAACACCAACGCAAAATATCACCCCACGCTTGGTATTTAGGCAATGCAATTTTAGGAATTTGTGAATGCGACAAACTCTCGGTATGTGTCGCCATTTTGATTTCTCTATCTCGAACCTTAAAAGTATAAACTGGATTCTTGTATTTATTCACTTTTTCATTCCAAGTCAGAATCATTTCCCAATTGTAAGGATCTAAATCCATTTTTACTTTGTCGAATTGATTCAAAAGTAAATTCAAAAAGATTCGGTTTTCATCATGTGGAGCTGTAGCAGAAGGCAACACAGAAGTGTCATCAATTCCAGCTTTACTCAGTTCTGGAGTTTTGTTTGAAACCGTTTCTAATGTTTTGAAAATTCCGTATAACTTTTGAGCCACTTGCTCTTGACTTATAGCTGTTTCATCATATTTGCGGTTGTTTTCAGCTATTTCAGATAAATATCGAGTACGATGTGGTGGAATGACAAAAATTTTCTCGCTCATTTCACGAGTAATCTCGAAAGTCGATTTTAAATCCGAACTGGTTTTCTCTACAATTTTATCCATAATCGATTTGTAGAGTGTGTTCATTCCTGGATCGTTAAACTGAGAAGCAATCGTTCCAAAAACCGGCATTTCATCTGGATTTACATCCCATAAATTATGATTGCGTTGGTATTGCTTTTTCACATCTCTAAGCGCATCCAAAGCACCACGCTTGTCGAATTTATTCAAGGCCACTAAGTCCGCAAAATCAAGCATATCAATTTTTTCCAATTGCGTAGCAGCACCAAACTCAGGTGTCATTACGTATAATGAAACATCTGAATGGTCCATAATTTCAGTATCCGATTGCCCAATTCCTGAAGTTTCTAAAATAATAATATCGTATTTCGCTGCCTTAAGCACCTGAATCGCTTCAGCTACATATTTAGACAAAGCCAAATTAGATTGACGTGTTGCCAACGAACGCATATAAACTCTAGGATTATTGATTGCATTCATACGAATTCTATCACCTAACAAGGCGCCACCTGTTTTACGTTTTGATGGATCTACAGAGATTAATCCAATGGTTTTCTCTGGAAAATCAATTAAAAAACGACGAACCAATTCATCTACCAAAGAGGATTTTCCTGCACCACCGGTTCCTGTGATTCCTAGAACGGGAATTTTAGAAGTCTCATTTTTAGTATGAATTGTATCAAAAACTGGTTTTGCAATTTCTGGAAAATTCTCAGCAGCCGAAATTAATCTTGCAATAGCTGTAGGAGTTTTATTTTCTATCAAATCCAATTCATTGGTCAATTGATTCCCAATAGGAAAATCAGACTGTTGTACCAAATCATTAATCATTCCTTGCAGTCCCATAGCGCGTCCATCATCTGGAGCATAAATTCTGGTGATACCGTACTGATGTAATTCCTCAATTTCTGAAGGCAAAATAACGCCTCCGCCTCCGCCAAAAATCTTGATATGACCTGCTCCTTTTTCTTGAAGCAAATCATACATATATTTAAAGTATTCGTTATGTCCCCCTTGATAAGAAGTCATTGCAATAGCATTGGCATCTTCTTGAATGGCAGTATTCACCACTTCTTCTACACTTCGATCATGCCCCAAATGAATTACCTCCACTCCAGTTGACTGAATAATACGACGCATAATATTTATAGCGGCATCATGACCATCAAAGAGAGAGGCTGCGGTAACAATTCTTACTTTATTAACAGGAATATAAGGTTTTTGTGGTTCCATTTTATGAATATGATAATTAATAGCGCCAAATTACGCATTTTTTAAAATAAAAATTAGCATTTTATTGAATTACTATAAAACAACTAAATACTGCTATTTCTTAAAAAAAATAAGTTAGTTTTGGTAAAAAAGGATAACTAATCGCAATAGAATCAAAAGAAAACGTTTTCTTTTGATTCTAAAACAAACAAGATTTTGTCCTCAAATAAACAAAAAAATAGTCATTCAGTACGTTTAATGATAAAAACATTTTAAAACCTAGCAATAAAGCACAATTAAAAGAAAAAATGCAAAAAATTACCATCCTCATACATTGTAAAGATCAAAAGTCAATTATAGCCTCAGTTACCAATTATATTGCCTCGATAGAAGGAAACATTATTTATTTGGACCAACACGTGGATGCCGATGAAAATGTTTTTTTTATGCGATTGGAATGCGAATTAGAGTCAGAAAAATGGCCTATCGACGCCATAAAAGCTGATTTTGAAACCAATCTTGCCCTTCCATTTGATATGGATTGGAAAATTTATCCGCAACAGCAAAAACCGAGAATGGCTCTATTTGTTTCTAAATACGATCATTGCTTATACGATATTTTGGGACGTTATAGTGCTGGTGAATTACCACTTGAAATCCCTGTAATCATTAGCAATCACGAAGATTTAAGAAAAGTAGCCGAACAATTTGGTATTCCTTTTTATTGCGTTCCTTTCACCAAAGAAATTAAAGAAATTGGAGAAAAAGGACAATTAGAGTTATTAGATAAATACAATATCGACTTCATTGTATTGGCGCGCTATATGCAAATCATTACCCCAAAACTGATTGAAAAGTACCAAAACAACATTATCAATATCCATCATTCTTTTTTACCCGCTTTTCCTGGGGCAAAACCTTATCATTCTGCTTTTAAACGCGGTGTAAAAATCATTGGCGCTACTAGTCATTATGTCACCGAAGGTTTGGACGAAGGCCCAATCATCGAACAAGATATTGCTCGTGTAACCCACAGTCACTCTATAGAAGATTTTATTATGAAAGGACGCGATTTAGAACGAATGGTTTTGGCAAGAGCCATTAAATTGCATGCAGAACGAAAAACTATGGTGTATAACAACAAAACTGTAGTATTTTTGTAGCCTTTTCAATTAAAAAACCCCAAAATCCTAATGAAAAAATTTTTAATCCTACTTATTTTATTCCCTGTTATTAGTAACGCTCAATTAAAAAACATTCTAAAAAAATCATCCGAAACAGCAACCGGTATTTTAAACAAAAACGGAAAAGTAGATATTGCTGCTGGACTAAAAGAAGCCTTAAACAAAGGAATCACCGAACAGGTATCGAAATTGACGCAAGTAGACGGTTTCTACAAAAATGAATTGGTCAAAATCGTAATGCCAGAAGAGTTAACCAAAGTCGACAAAACATTACGTAAACTAGGAATGGGTTCGCTAGCCGATGACGGAATTAAAGCTCTGAATAGAGCCGCTGAAGATGCCGTAAAAGAAGCTACTCCTGTATTTGTTGCTGCTATAAAAAACATCAAAATTGCAGATGCCAAAACCATTTTGATGGGTAATGAAAATGCTGCAACAACCTATTTACAGCAATCTACCAATAAAGAATTATATGCTAAATTCCTTCCTGTAGTACAACAATCCATCGGAAAGGTTGGTGCCGATAAAATTTGGAATGGTATCATTCAAAAATACAACACAGTGCCTTTGGTTTCAAAAATCAATCCCGACTTGAATGATTATGTAACCAACAAAGCACTAGAAGGAGTTTTCAAAATGATTGCCATTGAAGAAAAAAACATCAGAACTGATTTACAATCAAGAACTTCGACAGTTTTAAAGAAGGTTTTTGCCATGCAAGATTAACACAATATAACAAGAAAAAAACACCAAAAAAACGTTGTTAAATAGACTTAACTTATTGACAACAAAGTAATAACATAATTTTAACAATGTCATACTAACTTATTCCTGACCTTTGTAGAGTAATAAACTGGTTATTTATTATTTGGTTTTGGTTAGTTATAAAAATGCCTACGTCTTTTGATGTCGGCATTTTTTATTGTGCAGTATCTAAGAAAGAAAGTACGGCTGTATTGAAAGCCAAAGGTTGCTCAACATTCACTACATGACCGCATTTTTCAATAACAAAAAGCTTTGAAGAGCGATAGTGATTTTCGACTACTTTTCGAACAGAAGGCAAAAACATATAATCCTCTTCTCCCATAACGTAAAGTGTTGGAATATTCAATTCTACTTGTCGGAACCACTTCAAAACAGGATTGATTTCGGCTGTGAGTTTAAACCATTTTATAAACTCTTTTTGGTATAATTTTTTAGCTTCATTGATAAACAATACTCTCGATTGTTTATGACTTTTCTTAGGCATAATGACAAAAGCAAAAAAGCGATACAATACCAAGTAAGGCAATACATATTTGAAGGCATTACCCAAACGCATTAAAATTTGTGAACGGAAATTCATTTTCAAAATGGCACCACCCAAAATCATGCTTTGCACTTTTTGAGGATACATTTCTGCCAATTGACGAATCAAAATCGTACCTAATGAAATGCCCACAAAATGAGAACGTTCAATTTTCAAATGCTCTAAAACCTCCACTATATCATTCGCCAAAGCCGAAAAAGTATATTTCTGTTTAAAAGCCGTTTTCAGAGTTGGTTTAGATTCTCCATGCCCTCTAAGATCCAAAAGTAAAACGTTGTATTGTTTTTGAAAATCTCGAATTTGCTTAAACCATATCGACGAGCTTCCTCCTGCACCATGGACAAAAGTTACCCATTGTGTACTTGTTTCATTCTTGTAGATAGTGTAATTAAGCATTCGTTAGTTTTTTTTGTAAAAATAGAATAATAATTTTAAAAGCCAATTCAATGTATTGAAATTAGCAACTCAAATACAAATTACTAACTAACAACAACTTAAACATTCAAAATTAACTCTTGTTGTAATTCTTTAAAATAAGAAAGCGCCTTAAGTAATCGGCTGCCGTGCCACGAGAAATATTCACCATCTACTAAACGTATTTTAGCATTTGGAAAAAAGGAAGTGAATTCGGATAAATCGTCATTCTTAAAAGGATAAGGTTCCGAAGAAAGCAATACCAAATCAACAACATCATATCGAGTTGACGCATCAACAGCTATTTCGGGATAACGGGATTGCGTGCCAAAAAAATTATCGAATCTATTCAATTGCAACAACTCGTGGATAAAAGTACCTGAACCTGCTAACATATATGGCTTTTTCCAGATAAAATAAGCTGCTTTTTGAGTAGGAATGGTTGCTATAAAAGTTGTAAAATCAGCCAACGCCAAATGGATACTTTCATTCAAAATTTTGGCTTTGGCAGTTGTATCGAAAAGCAATCCAAAATCAGTAATCATTTGAAAATTATCTGCAATCCTAACTACATTAGTCACCCAAACTGGCGCAATTGTAGAAAGTTCTTGCACCATTTCTAGTGTATTTTCTTCTTTGTTGCAGATAATGATATCAGGTTGTAAGGCTTTGATTTTATCAAAATGAACTTGTTTGGTTCCACCTACTATTTTTTTGGTTTTAAGTAAATGTTTTGGATGCACACAAAACTTGGTAACTCCAACAATTTGGTCTTCTAATCCTAAATCAAACAACAACTCAGTTTGTGAGGGAACCAACGATACAATTCTACGAGGTGTCGATTCAAAAAAATGAGAAGTACCGATTTGATCTGTTAGTTGTTTCATACTGATTGAATTTAACCGCAAAAAATTTAACCGCAAAGATTCTGTGTTGATTTCCTAATAAATCTAAAATTTTATTTTGTCTTTTTTAATAATTAATTTTGTATTCTAAGTCAGCCATAGAGCTAGACTGTATAGCGTGTTTATGCCTTTTGTGCTAACAC
>CAUPRE010000023.1:0-76895 GCA_963513565.1 uncultured Flavobacterium sp.
AAAGTCAATTTCGGAAATAACTTTTGGCTATTTAAAAAAGCCAAAAAAGTTATTCTGAAATTATGCTGAATTGAAATAAAAACTAAATTTGATTATTACAATATTAAATGACCTTGTTGCATTAAGGTCTTGAATCCGCCGCCTCTCATATTTATGTTTGTATAGCTACCAATACTTGGGTTAGATCTCCTTTGACCACTTGGTAATAAGGCAATGTCATTAAGTTAAGGGGAAAAAGAAAAAATAACACGTAGATTCAGCAGATTTTCACTCATTTTTCTGCATAAATCTGCGAAATCTGCGTGAAAACAAAAAGAGCAATTCCTTAACTTAATGACATTGGGTAATAAGGGAGAGTATTTTTTATTGTTGTTAGGGGCTTTATCCGCAACTACTTAGTTATGCTTTTTCATTCTTCTAACGACACACAACAATCATAATCTAATTTCACTATTGTCTAAAACAATAAAGTGTTGAATGGATTAGAATTTATAATTTAAAAAACAAACAAATATGGCATTACAAACATTAAGTACAATAAAGGACTGGTTTAAAACCGGTCTAAAACCCAGTCAAACTCAGTTTTGGGACACTTGGGATTCGTTCAGACACAAAAACGACAAAGTGCCTGTGACAGAGGTTGAAGGGATGGATGAATTATTGGATCAACTGCCTCCCAAGACAATTTATGAATCGGGTCAGTTGCTTGTTTTTAAGAATCCGGGTAATGAGTCCGGCAATAATTTCTTAGAACCTGATGATACGGTTATTGGTTTTGTTGAGGGCGAGTTTTTGAATGCTGGAACGTATTATGGTGGTGACCCGATGCAGTTAAGCAGCTATGAGTTTAGACTTCCAACACTCCCTTTTATTTTTTACAATGAAGCAGAACTACAAACAATTCCGCCAGAAGACTATTTTAGCAATGTCAGCGACTTGTTTTATCACAATGTCAATCTGGATGGAGGAAATGGCACGATCACTTCGGTATATCAACTACTAGATGCGGATTATAACTATTTGGGCGAAGTGCCTTTAGGACCGATTCCAGTTACTGAATGGTTGCCAGTAAAAGAAAGAACTACAGGAGAACTCGTTTTAGAATATCAAATACCGGACACTACTTTTTTTAATAATCTATTCGCTCCTGAATCGCGATTCTATTCGTCCCAAATTCTTATAGAATTCTCCCCTAGAGATGGGCGTGCAAATAGAATTGTAACCGCTAGAATTTTTGCGGGAACACTAGATCAAGTAGAAGGTGATAACTTAAGGAGTGCAAATGTATTTCAAACAATGCCAGATGAAGGCGAATACAAGATAAGTGAACTTAGAAATACATATTTCGGAGCACCACAAACCATTTTAAAAATCAGATATAAATAGCAAAAGAAAATATGAGAAAACTATTTTTTTTATTGGTGCTTGCCAGCGGGATGCTGGCTGCCCAAACGCCCAACGCGACTAACACGCAAACGATTGGTAAATTTTTAAAACTTTCAAAAGTACCTTCAGGTTTAGAAACCGATAATGTTCTAGTTCGTGGAACGGATGGTATTGTGAAATATGTACCTAGAAGTGCATTTGGTGGTGGTTCTGGAGGTACTCAGGGACTTCAGCAAATTTTGCAAAGCGGTAATGAATCAACCATAGGGCTTAAAATAAAAACTGAAGAACCTGTTGGAGATAATTTCAGTACTAAGATTGATAATGGCAGCGTAGATATTAAAAGTATATATGATGCCAATATTGGAATTAGGTCTTATTTAACCTCAAGCGGTATCTCGTTTTTAAAACTACAGCCAGGAGAAACGTATTTCAATAGTTTGGTAAACCTTGCAATTGAATATAATAACGATTTATCTCTTGTGAATGGTTATTTAACAATCGGTAATCAAACAGGAACTGCCGCTACTCTTACTATCAATCCTTCCGAGTTCAATAGCTGTAAGTTTTATTTCCCGCCTAGCAATTTGGAAGGCATAATCAGAACATTAGCCACAACCGAAGATATCAAACTAAAAGAATACACCGTCAGCACGCTCCCAATAGGCACAAAAGGCGATGTAGCTTTCGTAAATGATGCCGCCAGCCCATCATTCTTAGCAACTGTAGTGGGTGGTGGTTCTAACGTGGTTCGCGTTTTCTTTAACGGCTCAAACTGGATCGTACAATAAAAAAAATCAATGAAAAACTTCATCAAAAAATACTGGATTTTAATTGGGATGATTGTGGCTTTTACATTAGAGCATACGTTCGACATCCTAAACGGTTGAGGGTTTACGCCGCTACAAATAAAATTTGTAGAAGGACTTGGAGCCCTTATTTACGGGTATTTCTTTACCAGTAAATACAACGCCAAAAAACTTTCAAAATAACCTTTAAAACAACCCAATGAACCATCAATATCTTATCGATTTAAAAGTGTCTTCTATGGGCATTTTTTGCTTAACTGTTCAGTTTTCAGAAGCCGAAAAATGGATGAAAGTTACAGCGTTCTTGATTACCGTTGGCTTCACTATTCATCGATGGATATTGATGGTTAAAAACAAAAAGCCATGAATCTTCATTTAAAATACAAATCTCTTTTAGATAAGAATAAAATCAACACGCCTCTAAGAATTGCACATTTTATGGCACAATTAGAACACGAGAGCGGCTTAGTACCAAGGCGTGAAAATTTATTTTTCACATCTGTTGACAGGCTTAGAAGTACTTTCAAAACACCATTTAAGAATAAAACAGACTCGTTTGTTCGGTCTTTTTTACGCAACCCTCAGCATTGCGCAAATTATGTGTATGCTAATCGTGGTGGCAATGGCGACCAAGCATCTGGAGACGGTTTTAAATACCGTGGTGGCGGCTTTTTGCAAAACACATTCCGTAACGGTTACGAGTTTTTAAAAGTCAAGACTGAAATTGATTTCGTTTCTAATCCGGATTTAATTTTAGTTGAGGCCAATGCGATGATTTGTGCCATTCTATTTTGGAACGAAAACAAGTTGAACCAATACGCTGATCTAGATGATTTAGATGCTGTAAGCGATGCCATCAATTTAGGTCGCCAAACAGAACGTTATGGAGATTCTAATGGGTATACCCACAGAAAAGAGTGCTTACAAAAATGGAAAACAATTTAAAAAACAAACAAATATGGCATTACAAACATTAAATACTATAAAGGACTGGTTTAAAACCGGTCTAAAACCCAGTCAAACTCAATTTTGGGACACTTGGGATTCGTTCAGGCATAAAGACGAAAAAGTGCCTGTGGCTGAGGTTGAAGGGATGGATGAAATAATCGATTCGAAAGCGGATAAGATGATTTTGGATAATCATTTAACAGACGATGCTGCTCACGCTGATTTGTTTAATGATAAAGAAGATAAAAACCAAAAAGGCGCACCCGATGGTTACGCTCCATTGGATGAATTTACCAAATTGGCAGCGCAATATTTGAACATTGTAAACGACTTGGTTACGGGTGGTGCTGAATCGCTTTTGAGTGCGGAACAAGGAAAGGTTTTACAAATGCAAGTTAATGCCATCAACAACTTGCTTACTTCTGATAACATGAATTTAGACACGCTACAGGAGTTGGTAGACGCTGTCGAAACGGTTCAAGCATCACTAAGTACAATCTTAGTAAACGACCTCACTACTGGTGGAATGACCAAGGCTTTAACGGCTGAGATGGGGAAAACGTTGAAAGGCTTAATTGATACAAAAGCAGCAATTACACATTCCCATCAAATATCTGACGTAAATGGCTTACAATCTGCAATAAATTCTAAAATCTCAAAGTCTGACTCAGCATTTCATTCTGTTAGTGTTGACGATTACAACTTCAACATACAAGTTTCTAGTCATTCAAGCAATTTAGTAATTGAATCTTTTATTCAAACACCAGTTATTGCGGGAATCGATTTTGCTCCAGGGTTTGAGCCATATGACGGTAAAGTTTTTTCAATAACAAATAATACTAATAGTGTCCTTTTTCCGGAAGCTCAATTTGTATCAGATAACGTTGATGCTTGGGTCATTGGAGAAACGTATTTATATATACTCAGATACAACAGCGGTAGTTACCGATTCATAAGTACAGATAATTTAAAAAGTAAAAGGAACAAAGTCCTAACAGTACATACCACAAATAATATTAATCAACAATTATTAGCTGTAGATGACCACCTTGTATTTACAAGTCCAAATCCTGTAACGTTTATAATACCTACTAATGCTAGTGTACCAATACCTATTGGTAAAGAGGTGCAATACACTCAGCAAGGAGATGGTATAGTTACTGTTGGCGGTGCTGGAATTACGTTTGTAACTAATTTGGCTTTGGCAATGGTGAAAGGTGAAACCAGAAAATTAACTAAGATTGCTACTGATACTTGGAGTCTGGAGGGGAATATAATTGACGACTCTCAAGTCGAAGTATCTTCTAACACAAACGTTTTAGAGTTTTGGAATAAAAAAACAATTTTATTCACAGCAAATTGCACCATCATAGTTCCTGCAACTCTTTTATCACAATATGGATTTGTATTTAGAACATTAGCAGGAGTTACAGTAACTTGGGCTATTACAGCACCATTTACTTGGGAAACAACACCATCCACAACTCCTGAAAAAACAACAGGTAGTTTTATGAGAAGAGGGAATACTAACACAATTTTATTAGACTTTTAGATTATGCAAACATTAAAGAAATTTTATTTTGGAAAATCAAAAGTTAAACCCTTTGTTAGTACATGGAAAACTGATAACTTATCTACAGGTTCTTCAACAGCAACACAAGTCAAACTCCCTTTAGTTTCTACTGGGAGTTATAACTTTGTTGTAGATTGGGGAGACGGAACACAAAGTACAATAACAGCGTGGAATCAGGCTGCCGTAACTCACACATACTCTGTAGCTGGAACTTATCAAATTACAATTAAAGGTAAGTGTATAGGGTGGACATTCGGTTCTACAGGAGATAGGTTGAAAATTATATCAATACAACAATGGGGGATTCTAAGATTTGGCACAGGTATAGTAGACCATTTTAAACTTTGTTCAAATCTAAATTTAAGTGCTGTTTCAGACACTCTAAAATTTGTTACTGGTGATAATCTTGTAGGTAGCTTTGGAAATACTAATACTGTTATAAACAGAATAAATGAGTGGGATGTTTCAAAAATTACTAGTATGTCTGGAACATTTGCGAACAGTACATTTAACCAAAATATAAATAGCTGGAACACTTCTTCTGTTACAAATATGAGTGGAATGTTTTCAGCTTGCCCATTTAACCAACCATTAAGCAATTGGAATACTTCAAATGTAACTACATTTAGAAGTATGTTTCAAAACAATTCTGTATTTAATCAAGATATAGGTTCATGGAATGTTTCAAAATGTATTAACTATATTATAATGTTTCAAAATGCAACAGCATTTAATAATGGTGGAAATTCTAATATAAACAACTGGCAACTTAATACTGTCAATTCTATAGACATAGCTAACATGTTTGTTGGAGCTACTGGGTTTAATCAGAACATCAGTTCTTGGAATATGTCAAAAGTTTCTAACGCTCTTTCGATGTTAAGTGGTGCAACAGCATTTAATAATGGATTAGCATCTGGAGTTGCTGGAAATATGTTTTGGGATTTATCGTCCGTAGGTAATGTTCAAAGTATGTTTAATGGAGCAACCTCTTTTAATCAAAACTTGGGGGCATTGAACTTGTTAAATTGTGATATTTTTACAAGTATGTTTCAAAACGCTAGTAAATTCAATAATGGAGGTTCTGCTGATATAAATAATTGGGCATTAAATACGACTGGTTCTATTTTAATGAATAACATGTTTTTTGGAGCAAGTATATTTAATCAAAATATAGGGTCTTGGAATACTTCTAAAGTAACTAGTATGACAGCAATGTTTGCAAGCGCTTTAGCTTTTGACAATGGTGGAAGTGATAGTATAAACAACTGGAATACGGCTAACGTTACATCTATGACCAGTATGTTTTCAAATTGTGCCTTTAATCAGCCAGTTGGAAATTGGAATGTCTCTAAAGTTACGACTACGCAAGATATGTTTAGAAGAACATTAACAGTTGGGTCGTTTAACCAGAATATTAGCTCTTGGAATATGTCAGCAGTTACAAACTCTTCTGGAATGTTTGCAAATTTATTAGTCTTTAATAATGGATTAGCTTCAGGTGTTGCTGGAGATATGTTGTGGAATTTGTCAAATGTTACAAATTGTAATACTATGTTTTTTAATGCAACTTCTTTTAATCAAAATTTAGGGATACAAAATATGTCTAAAAATGTATCATTCTCAGATATATTTAATGGGGCGAACAAGTTTAACAATGGAGGTTCTACTGATATTAATAACTGGGTTTTAAATACAACTGGCACTTTATCACTTGCAGGAGCATTTAAGAACTGCACTTTATTTAATCAACCTCTAAACAATTGGAATGTGAGTAAAGTAACTTCAATGAATCAAACATTTAATGGAGCAGCAGCTTTTGACCAAAATATTGGTAGTTGGAATGTATCAAGTGTTACAGATTTTACAAACTTTATGCTTGGTAAAACACCAGCAACATTCTCTGCAGCAAACTTAGATGCAATTTATAATGGATGGAGTTCAAGACCAGTAAAAACACCAATTACTATTTCATTTGGTACAGCAAAACATTCAACTGCAAGTTCAGCGGGTAAAGATATTTTGATAATGACACCAAATAATTGGACGATAGGAGACGGAGGATCTACTGATGGCATTGCTAATACATATATCGGAGGAATAGGTAGTACAATTAATACTCCAGCTTTACTGGCTACAAAACTAGGCATTAGTACAAACAGAATAGAAAACTTTAGTGTTACAGGTTCGGATGTAGAATGTATAGTCATCGGAGGAAGTTATGTTTTAGGGTCCATTGGTTCTGGAAGTAATTTAAACCTAAAATACTTTATAGATTCTGATGGTTTAGTATCTTCATTAGGATATCAAAGTTTTTATAATACAAGTGTAGAACGAGTTATATGTCCAAAAGCAACATCAATTGCAACAGCAGCATTTGATCAGAATCTTGGGCTTGGTCAAAATAAAAATGCATTAAAACTTTTGTATACCCCACTAGTTTCATCTGTCGGAGATACTGTTGCTAATAATGGTGTTTTTCGCTCAGGTAATTTAGGAGGTGGTGTTATATACTTAAATCTATCGTTAGCTACGGCAAACGCAGGAGCAGAGGAAGGAGACGTAGCGTATCTAAGAACAGGAAATACCATCCGCTACGTCACCAACTTCACCCCACCAAACGCAATCACCAACCTATCATCAGGAACAATTTATAACACAGCAATACAACTAAATTTTACTACTCCAACAGCAGTAAATGGTATTGATTTTTATGAAGTTTATGTTAATGGTAAATTAAACAAAGAAATCAAAAACAGTGGTGAATTTATCACGGGATTAACTCCTGCTACGAACTACAACATTAGAGTAGTAGCCGTAGATATGTTTTACAATAAATCAGAAATGAGCAATACTGTAAATGTGAGTACAACGAATACTCTTTTAGATACGGACGCAAATGCTTATATGATAAATTCAAATAACGGAAATTGGCAACCTGCAATAAATACTTTATTTTCGGATTTAAAAGCACAAGGCTTATACAACAAAATCCTAGCCTTTTACCCATTTCTAGGCACAACTCAAGCGCAGCACAAATGGAACGCTAAAAACCCACTAGACACCAATGCGGCCTTTAGATTACAATTCTTTGGTGGAGGAACACATAGTAATTTAGGCTATCAATGTAATGGTACGAATGCTTATGCTAATACTTTTTTAACTCCAAGCGTAGTGCAAAATCTGAATAGTAATGGAATGACATTAGTTTGCGGTACAAACAACACAGTAGGGACTGGAAGTTCAGGTAATAGTGTTGAAATTGGTTCTTATGGTGGTGGAGTGGGTTCATATCTGTGTGTAAAGAGGAACAACACTTCTTACGGAAGAGATTGTGTTTTGAATAATGAATCTAATTACTTGACAAGTATAGGTGTAAACGAAGCAAGAGGTATTTATACAGGAACAAAGACTACTTCTGTTTTACATAAATTATTTAGAAATGGTTTATTGCTAGGTTCTGGTATTGGCGGAGGCTCATTTAGAGCTATACCATTCTTTATAGGTTCTCTGAATAATAATGGAGCGAATTATGGACTATCTACCCAACGAATCCAATTCACCGCCATACACGAAGGACTTACGGATGCAGAAGTAGTAGCCTTGCATACAATAATAGATAATTTCGAAGCAGCCATTGGACGTAAAACTTGGTAATATAAAAAACAATACATCATGATACAATTAAAAACACCCTACACACACATCGAAAGAGCCATTCCAATTACAGGAACGCTACAAATAGAAATAGCCTCATGGAACGTAATGCAGGACGCTACAATATATGAAATAGAAGATTTCATTGTAGATGAAAATGGAGCAAAAAGATTGATTAACACAAGACAAAAAAGAGTAGAAAACTCAGAGATAAATCAACTAGCTCAGATTGTTGAGCTTGATGGCGATTTTGATGGAATGTCAAAAACAGAATCTGATTGGGAAAAAGCTAAAAAAGGGTTATTACTATTCGTGCAAAATGATCTAGTTGATTCTGAACGCACCATTTATGGTCAACTACCTAATGATTGGGAGTTATGCTAGAATTCCTTTTATTCATAATCGCTTACCTCTTGTATCTACCACTTACGCTAATCAATTTCCTTTTGGTACGCAACAAAGGCTATTTCAGAGATTCTGCCGTTACGTTAGACAAATTAGCCAACAGAGAATTTAGAACACTTTGGAACAAAACACTAATCAAATGGGAGGGTTATGATTTTGGAAACAGTAATGAAACTATTTCAAGTGTTTTGGGTAAAAATATTCAAAATGAAACCCTAACCACAACAGGAAAAGCCCTCGTTTTTATACTAACCAAAAAGCATTGTTTGGATGCGATAGACTGGAAGGTATAGAATTATTTTAAACCCAATAATAGCCTAAACATTACATGTACAACTTATGTGAATAAATGGGCTGAGGTTCTCGTTAAGCGTTTTTCTGAAACTCGATTTTATTGTCAGAAGGTATTCTTGAAATTCTACTTGATCAATAAAACTCCCAATTCTTCGATAAAAAAGAAAGAGTCATTGTCCTTTAGAATAAAAACCAGCTTAATTATTGGTTGATGGTTTCGTGCAAGCTTGTTTAGAGGCTTAATCAGAATTTATTCTCACTCACGCGACTTATAGGATTTCGCTTTTTCATTCTTCTAACGACACACAGCAATCATCATCTAATTCACTATTGTCCAAAACAATAAAATATTGAATTCGTAGAAATTAATAATTTAAAAACAAACAAAATATGGCATTACAAACATTAAATACAATAAAAGATTGGTTTAAAACCGGTTTAAAACCCAGTCAAACTCAGTTTTGGGATACTTGGGATTCGTTCAGACACAAAAACGACAAAGTGCCTGTGGCAGAGGTTGATGGATTGGATGAGATAATCGATTCGAAAGCGGATAAGATGATTTTGGATAATCATTTAACAGACGATGCTGCTCACGCTGATTTGTTTAATGATAAAGAAGATAAAACCCAAAAAGGCGCACCCGATGGTTACGCTCCATTGGATGAATTTACCAAATTGGCAGCGCAATATTTGAACATTGTAAACGACTTGGTTACGGGTGGTGCTGAATCGCTTTTGAGTGCGGAACAAGGAAAGGTTTTGCAAATGCAAGTTAATGCCATCAACAACTTGCTTACTTCTGATAACATGAATTTAGACACGCTACAGGAGTTGGTAGACGCTGTCGAAACGGTTCAAGCATCACTAGGTACGATCTTAGTAAACGACCTCACTACTGGCGGAATAACCAAGGCTTTAACGGCTGAGATGGGGAAACAATTGGACTTAATTAAAGAAAACACAGCCAATAAATCGACATCTATTGTTGCCGATTATTTGAGTAATATAAAGTTTCCAAGCGTAAAGGCGGTGTATGATTTTTGTATGCTGGCTTTTAGAAAGAAGTTTTTGGTCTTTGGTGATGTAGCTGGAATTACGCACACTTTTGGAGCGGGCGCCGAAAACACGATGTTTAAATTTTCAAACAACAACCCCATTACGGCTACGATACCAACAAACGCCACCACCCCGTTTGACATAGGAACTGTTTTTGAAACAATAGCTACTGGCAATGGAGCGCTAACCGTAACGGGTGCACCTGGAGTGACCATCCTGACGAACTTATCTAATACCTCGGTAAAAAATGAAGTTAGGAGATACACAAAAATAGATATAGATACTTGGGCGGTTGAGGGGAATAGAAATAAAATTTCCGAATTGACAGATGATACAGGTATTTCCGAAATTAAAAGTGAAAATGTATTTTATCTTAGAGGAAACGGCAATGATAATACCGCTAGAGTTGGATCAAGAACTTACCCATTCGCCACAATAGATGGACTATTAACCAAAATGGCAACTTTGTATGGCTATGAATGGAATTACAATACAAAAATAACCATTTTAGACACTGGTACTTACACTATAAACTTATCTGTTGGGTATCTAAAAACAATAAATCTTAGGTATTTAAATATCGATAGTGATGTAACAGCTGACTCAAAACCTACGGTTGTCATAAATTGCCCAGAAACAATGACTGTGGGCTCAAAAATAATAAACAATATTAATTTAACAGTCCAAGCTTCGCATAATGCCAACCACAAATTCACTGCACATACCACAGATTCTATTTTCAATGTGTATAACTTAACAATAAAAAACGTTCCCTCAAATTGGAGTTGTCTATTCAACACAGTTGGTTATAGAAGAATATTTGTAGATAAGTTTGAAATTGAAGCGACTGCGCAAAAAAGTGTTTTCGTGCACGGGTGTAGAGATATTACTATCAATACTGTTAAAACATCACAAACAATTACACACGGATCTTACTCTGGAGGTGTTGTTTCATTGATGGATAATATGAACCTTACTATTAACTCATTTATAAACAATACCAATGGTCTGCAATATCTATTTAATAGATGGCATTCAGGTACAAACATGAATGTTTTTCTTAAAAGCATAACTTGCCCATTGGGAGGTACTGTATCTCTCCCGATTATGGAAGGCGGATTTTACGTACAGGGCGCGAGTATTAATTACTTTTTTAATGAAGCCGTTTGTGAAAACCTTACGTTTGAAGGTACACAGAATTATGGAAACTATATAAGTATTAACGGAAAGCTAAAAATTAATTATTCAGTTGGAAATTTAGCTCTTTTTAATATATATAAAAATTTTAAAAGTGTTGATTTCAGAGATAATTACGTATTGAAGAACCTTGAAATTGATGTTTATTATCCATCAAACCCGACTGCAGCATTAATATTTTTCAATGGAGCAGATACTTCTACCGAAAAGTCAAAAATAATACTTGATAATTTAAAGGTAAGAACATCTCATCCGTGCCACACTATTAGATTCAATAGTAACGTAGTTGCAAACGGGGTGAATGTTGTTGAATTTAGAGGGAGCAATTATTTTGACACTAAAGCAGAGTTAATCAATTCATTAATCAATCCAACGGATTCAAAATTTATTGTCTCAAGAAAAGCAAGTATAATAAACATTTTTGGAGTTTTATCAACCAATCCAAACATACTAATAACAGAACTATGAAACTAGCAGCAGAAACATAAGTGTCGCCATTGGTAAATCAAGGCACTTTTGAAAACGTCATTATTCAAGACTTATCATTAACGCACAAAAGATTGGAAAAATACATCTCGATAGGTTTTGAGATGTCTTATATAAATAACGGTAAAAAGATTATTCTAGACACTAAGTAAATGGGTTTTTTGGGTATAGTGGATGAATTGATTAGCTTAAACAGAACAACTGAAATTTCAATATATACAGAAAACTTATGTAAATAAAATGTGTCGAGGTTCGCGTTAAGAGTTTTTCAAAGCTAACATAGATGCTGATTTATCACTTATACTATTGCGTCAAAGGCTATCAGAGCATTTAGTGCTCTTGTAGGCTTTGGCGCATTTTTATTTAAAAACAGATGTTGTTTAATTAGAAAAATAGTTGTGATCAAAACCCTTGTGGTTGATAGTTTTTATGATTGCTTTTTGCTGGTGTATTTTGTTGTTATACAAGACTTTGTAAGGATTTTTGTTTTACTGAAACTACTGAAAACAGGCGTCTTGTTTTTCTTTTTTTATGGTTTTCTGCATTATTTTTACACCCTCCAATAGCCACTATTACTACTTAAAAACAGACATGATAGTGCTATTCGTTCTCAGAAGATTTTCGAGAATTATCACCTCAATTTTAGAGATCTCCCATACTAATTTTAATCAATAACTAAATAGTAAATTAATCATGGATATTACACCAAGAGACTTAGGCGAAACACCTAAAACACCAGACATGAGCAACTTTAAAAATCCTTTGGGACAGCCTTTAGAAGGAAACATTTTTATAGAGAGTTTTACGATTACGCCTTTAACTACATCTGAAAAAAATGAAGATTTGGCCGAAGTCATAAAAAGAGAAAGTAGAGATAGTGCGATTTAAAATTTGACCATCGGCCATTTCTTCCGGTTTTGAAAATAGAACCCGGACGACACAGATTTAAATGGTTAAAAAAACAAATTTTTATATAAAAACGAGTAAAAATCTCTCCCTTCTGTGTTGAATTGTTCGTCTGCTTAGTGGACAGTCGTAATTTAATCGAACTGTCTGTAAATCATACCAATATTCAAAGTATTGAAAATATACTTTGCGTCTTTGTGACTTTGCGCGAAGTTGGACTCGCAAAGCCTCAGAGGGCAGAAATGCTAAAGTCTGTGAAAAAGAGACATTCAATTTATGCTATGAAATGGCACTATAAGGGATAATTTCAAAAGCCTAATTTTTAATCATTGTAAAAACACAAAATAAGTAAAGCCTAAAAAAATGCCAAACGAAACAATAGAAAAACTAAAAGAAAAATACGGTAGCGTATTAAAACTTACTTCTGAGGACCAATTAACAAACGTTTATTGCAGAAAACCATCGTTCACTACATTTTTAAACTATCAAGATAAATACAAAGACAATCCACATGAAGCGATATTGTTTTTGTTTCAAGAATGTGTATTGGATAAAGAGATCTATGATGATGAATTCATGCTTTCGGCAGGGAATTCTATTGTATCCATGATAAAAAAAGATAGTGAATTTGCCATTGATTTTACACCTCAGAAGGATGAATTTAAGAAATCGGCAGCGCTTATCAGATATGCTTTTAAGATAGATCCATATCAATTAGCTATGGATGAGTTTTACAAATTACTAGAAGAGGCGCTGTGGTTACAAAAACACAAGGAGACAAGACTAGAAAACACCTTCATAACGGCCTTTGCTAAAACATTTTCAAATTAAAAATAAAAAAATATGAAATTCAATTTTAATGTAAACGAAATTTTAGATACCAAGGACATCGAATACGCTGGGATCAATTATAACGAATCAGAATCGAAAGATTTTATTATAGATAAAACAGGAGGGGAATTTAACCTGCGAGTTTTTGCTCCTTTAGTATTTGAGCCTTTGGTAAAAAGCGATCTTAATCTACCAAGTTTGCGAGTAGATGCTGTTACGGTTAATTTAAATCGTTCAAAAACCATAAAAAAAGAGAGTATAGAAGGGCGAGATTCAACAATCAAAGAGCATATATCAAATGGCGATTTTAGTATTTCGATAGAAGGATTAATTGCCAATGAAACGGGCGATGAGTACCCAAAAGAGAAACTTTTCTTATTGAAACAATTCTTAAATGCACCTTATTCTTTAAGGATAACACATGCAATTTTGAATCGATTTGGAATTTATGAATTAGTTATAGATTCCTATTCAATCCCATCTATTGCTGGAACAAAAAATATTCAAAAATTTACTGCCAGTGCCACATCAGACGAAACGGTAGAGCTAATAATTAGAGACAATGCTTAAACTAAATGCAAAAATCAGAGTTTACGATACGGTAAGAGGTATTCCTTCTCCTAAATTTTATGAATTTACATATGTAAAAAATGTCGAGATAAGCAGTTCTTATAAAACGCTTACAGATACTGCTACTATTGAAATGCCTCAAAAAGTATATACTGACACCAAAGGATTTGATCAGAGTTTATTTGCAAATGCAAGTGGTGCGCAAAAAACAATCCATGATTTCTTTAAACTAGAAAGTTTCATCGAAATATTTTTAGGATATGATGACGATTACAAACCAGCTTTCAGAGGGTATGTCACAGGAGTACAAACGGATGTAAATGTTAGAATATCTTGTGAAGACGTGATGTATGCTTTTAAGAAAGTAAAAGCAGTAAAAGATAATGATGTTCAGGATAAGAATGATATGTACAATGTAGTGTCAACAAATCCAACAACAAATGTTGAAAGTTTTAATCCCAAAATGTTCTTTGAAAAAAGGATAAAAGAACTAAAATTACCTTTTAAAGTAAATGCGCTTGACGAAGAATTGGGGAATGTCATGATTAACAGAGATCAAAACTTGGCTCAGGTTTTCGAAATGTTGAAACATAAAGGCATATATACTTATTTTAAAACCGAAGCTTCAGGGCCAGTACTTACAATTACCAATAATCCGCAACAACATACAGCTACAGAACTAGCGGGTTTTATAGATCGGAATTTTATAAAAAGCCCGCTAGCAGGTGCCATTGTAAAAAAGTTAATTAACCAAGGACTAAGTCTTTTGAAATCTCAATTGAGTAAAATGACTCGATCCGATTCTGATGTCTTCTCGGGTGAAGTGCGTTTTAAATTTCGTTACAATATTATAGAGGATAAATTAACAGTAGTGAATGAATCTACAAAGAATACCCGTGTACGAGTAGAAAAATACTTTAAGAATTCAAACACTCCAGTTTATATCGAATTAGGTGATCCGAATGGGCAATTAATTAAAACTTATGTCCTACATAATGATAATGAAGACTTACCAAAAGACATTGAAGCTTTCGAAAAAGCAACAACGGAAGCGACTTCAGTATTGTATCAATATGGTGCCTTGAGAGCCATGCAGTCTAAACCAAATGGATTTGAAGGTTATTTTTTAACTTTTGGAGAACCCTTTGTAAGGCCTACAGACAAAGTAATTCTGGAAAACGCTAAGGATAAAGAAAAAAACGGCACCTTTCAGGTCGAAAAAGTTGAGCGAAGTTATGGTGAAAACGGTTACAGGCAAAAGATTTACATAGGACGAAGAGTAGAAACAGTTTAAAAATACAAAATGGGAAATATAAAAGATCTAATAAAAGATGTCGCTAGCAAGAATCAACTTGTTGAAACGTTTGCGGCAAAAGTCATTGAAATAAATACAGAAACAGAATCGCTCCATAATCCAGAAGACGCTTATACTGTAAACATTATGAGAGCCGATGGAGCCATCATTAAAAACGTACGTTTGAAAGCTTCTATTCTGGACTTAGAACAAGGAATTATTACCATTCCCAAAAAGGATAGTTGGGTGTTGGCTTCTATTATTGATGGAGTAGAAACAAGGGCGTTTATTTCTCAGTTTTCGGAAGTTGATAGATTAATGGGGAGAATTCAAGGGACAAATGAGCCAAAATTGCTTTTTGATTATAGTAGCGATGGCGAGATATTACAAATTCGTTATGTAAAAACTGATTTGATAACAGAAACTAACGAAACAAAAATAGTTGATGTAGCTAAAATCGAATTTAATAAAGATAAAAACTTTAAAATAAGCTATTTTGATGAGGACGAAAAAACATTAGCGACTACACATTTTACATCTGATAGCCTGATAACAACTTTTAATTCGATCAAAGACAAGCAAGTAAAAGAACGTGTAGCATTCACTCTTAAACAAGGTGAAGCTACTATAAAATTAAATAATCAAGAGGGCAAAAAACAAAGTACTATCACAATAGATCAGGGTAAGATTTCTGGTTTACTATATGATGATCAGGAAGTTGAAAAATTAGTTTTTGAATTAAATAGTGACAATGACACTATCCAATTAAAGAAAAACGATAAAAATTTAATTGAACTGAAAGGAAAAACAGCCATTACTTTAAAAAGCGAAGGAGATATTAATATCGAAGCAAAAAACATAAATATTAAATCGACTGAAAAAATCAATATTAATGCCGCCGGAGATACTATTATAAGCGGCGAAAAAGTAAAAATTAATTAAATTATGGCAACCAAATATGTATGCAACGGCGCTATATGTATGTGTGATAAGGGGTCTGCACCTGGTATTTTGGATGTGAAATCCCAAAATACCGTTTTCATCCAAAACAAATTGATGGTTTCAGATGAAGATGTAATTTTTAAGAGTCCTTTTTTCGGAACTTGTGCAGCAAATCAGAATAATCCGTGTTCCCCCATTATACCTTCAAAATGGGAAAAGCCAGCAAGTAATGTTTTCGAAAATAATAAAAAAGCCCTTTTAGAGACCTCAACAGTAAAATGTACTGTTGGAGGAGAGATTAGTATTACGGACCCACAACAAACTGGATCTAAAATTGTTATATTTGACAATTATTCAGCCCCGGAAGTCGTAAAAACAAAGCAAATTGTAAGTGCTTCCTGGATGACTGGAGATTTAAAAAACAATATAAAAAATGCCTCATATGATGAAAAACTAGGTCTTTTAGTTAAAACAATTAATTATGAAGTCGGAGAAAGAATCACTATAATTGTAGATGAAAAAGATGGTAAAGATATAAATCAAGGTATTAAAGAAATTAGTTTAAGTGGAATAGTCAGTGAAAATGGTTTTGCAGAGTTGAAAGAAATTATAGAAATCAAATCACCAAAACAAAATGCAACATGGATATAACACTTCAAATAAAAGAAATTAATGGTAATACTAACTTTAAGCAAGTTGCTTTAAAAATTAGTAATCCAGTTGAAGGAGATTTTTTTGATATGTCAGGAAATTATTTGGGCTCAACAAAACAAAGCAAAAAAGAAATTTATATTTTGGGTAGGGATTTTATAAAAAATCCCTACTCCAGAAGTAATCTTCCCAAAGATTTTTACGACAAACAAGTATCCTTTGATGGACGAGGCAATATAGTAAACAGTAAAATTGGTGGTCAATATGGAACAACGATTATTTATTTATCTCTTGAAACACGTTTAAAACTAGCTGAAAAAGTTTATAATCATTACTATACAGAAGCCGGTTATAATTTAAATGAATTGAAATATAAAACAATTAGGGATGCAACAAACGATCCATCTGATACAGGATATGCCATAACTAAATTTGGAGGAGTTACTCTTAATTCAGAATATTTAAAAAAAGGTGAAGCTGATATAAAAATAGTTTACGGACACATTGGTTTAAATTTAGACACTGGATATGATATTATGAGTCTCTGTTCTCACGAACATAATCATTTGGAAGATCTCTTAAAATATGGTAAAAAATATCATGACATGTTTCCTGAAACAAGAGCTTACACATATCAAACACTGGTTGATAAAAATTGGAAATATGTTTCTTTTCGATTTAGAGCAAATATACATTTTAATGGTATAGCTTATCAAACTATGTATAAAGATGATTACAAAAAAGCATTTGGAGACCCAAAACAATATGAAGGATTTGACCCAAATGAAAATATTAGTAAACAAATAATAACATTATGAAGAATTTATTTATTTTGATTTTTTTAATTTTAGCTTTTATTTCTTGTAACAAGAATAATAAGGATTTAAAGATAGAATTGTTAACCAATGAGGTGATTTGCGTAGATAATATAAAAAATATCGATTTTCTTGAAACGCATTATCAACCAAATAAAGAGTACGACAGTTTATCAAAAAACATTCTCCATTATCGAATAACTAACAATTCGGATAAAAAATATTTCATAATGTTTAATGAAAATTCACTTGGAACATTAGAACGAGATCTTTATCGTGAAGCTTTGGGAAAAAAGAACTTTTCTCCATTAAATTCATTAGATTTTAGTTTGTACAAAAATGATTCGATAGTAGACGGCAGCTCTACAAAAGCAGAAATATTTTGTGGTACTTCTTCAATCTTCACAACCAAACAAAGAGATTCTCTCATTGATCACTTTCTTAAAGAAAATAAACTTAAGGATACATACGTCTTAAAGCGAATCGACTTTCCAAATGAATCATTACAAGCTTTTGTCATTCATCCAAGAGAAACAAAATATTTTACGTCAATACTTAATCTACCATATAGAGACAATCAGAAGTGGATGTCAAATATAGATAAACGAAAACCAAATCAAGGATCAATTTCTTTAAAAAATGATTCTACATTCACTAAATCAATAATAACAGCAAACCAAAAAAAAGAGATAAAAGAAAATGGCTATGTTTTATTCCAGGGTAAGATATATTCAAATAGAGTTCCAGTGAAACTAATATCTTTGAAAGGTAATATCAAACTGATTAAAAAAGAATAGAAGATTTTAAGTGTTACATCCAAATATTTTCAAGGCTTAGATTTAGGTCTAACAATAAAAAAAACCGCAACCAATGTGTTGCGGTTTTTTGTTGGATTTAATTCAGTTTTTTCTTTAAAGCCTCTTCCATTTCATAAACTTTACTTTCTAGGGCATGAAGTTTTTCATAGATGTTAATAGGATCTGGCATCTGCTTAGAGGCATACATGCTGGCGTACCAAATCTCTAGAATATCCTCGGCATAAATAGAATACATGGGGTAGTTTCCGTCTCTATTGTCGGATTTTAGAATTAATTTACCATTTTCCCTGATTCTGTTTAAAACTCTTTTTACTACGACACCGTCATTTTTACTTATTACAACATAAATTCTGCCGTCAAGGATATCATCAAAGTTGTCGACATATTTTCCAAAAAGGTAATCCCCATCATGAATTGTAGTCGACATTGAGTTTCCTTTTATTTCAAAGCATCTATAGGTACCGTTTTTTAACATAGGCATGCTAAATGAAGGAAGTGTTTCCATGTATTCTGGGTCAGCATAACCGTCTAAATAACCAGCACGAGCCTTTACTCCAACAAAATTGATGTTTTCTTCACCGTGAGCATCTACCGTGATAATCTTTGGAATGTTCAAACTAACTTGATTGTTTGTTTTATTGACGAAAATTTCATCACTATTTTTAAAAAGGTAGTCAGGATTTACATTACAATGAGTAATTATACTTTGAAGCAAGTCAAACCCTGGTTTGGTTCTTTTTCTTTCACCATCGGCTTGCAATCTGCCAATGGTAATACTATCTATTGTGGTGCTAGTTACCCCTATTACTTTGGCAAATGAGTTATTGTTTAATTTAAGCTCGTCTATAATATGTTTTATCTTAGTATGTATTTCCATAGTATGAATACTTTTTGTGTAATATGTTTTGTTTTTCTTTAAGGGATTCAGCTATATGTTGCAAAGCTAAATAATATAAAGCAAAAAATAGTTTTTATTTGTTTATTTTATTCTAAATTGACTGGTTTTCAGCTTCTTTCTTATTGTGTTACTGTAACATAAATGCAAAACAATTAAATCGTATTACTGAAATCACTGCATTATTTAACGTAATATGTTGTAATTAATAAAACATATGTTTTATATTTGTCAAAAACAATCCATCATATGATTTTAAAACAATTTTATAACGAAAAAAAGAGCGCTATCGAAACGGAGTTTTCTTCTAATGCGCCAATAGTACATCTTTACAGTGATGCAGTTTTTAAAACAGCAGTTACAAGTCCAATCGTAATGTTCAAATATGATACTATTGCTTGGGAAACATCTTCTGAAAAAAACTATAAAGCAGATGTGTCTTTTTGTATTTATGTAGTGCTACCAGTTGGTACCCTTTCTTCAACAAGCTACGAGGATGTATTCGAAATCGCCCATCGCATAGATAAAGCGATATTGACCACTAGTAGTAGTAATGCCAATTTAGACACTAATTCAACGTTTAAGGTAAAAGAAAAGCAATGGAACAATGAGGAAGTGTATTGGGCTAAAAACGACTATTTTATTTGGGAAATGACCTATAAAACAACATTGGTCGAAAATATCTTGAAAAAGAAATACATCCTTTTCAATAATGGATTGAGTAATGAAGCGCTAGAGGCACTTGGCTACGACTTAAACTCAGGGATAATTGGAATCAACCCAAATCAAGTTGAAGGAACTGTAGATTTAGACACAGCTTCAGCAACTACTACTTAAAATCTTAGCGCTATTAAATTAAGAGCAGACAACACATATACAAACGACAACGACCGAATCTAAAATTTATTTATCCTAATACCCTTATTTTAACCCAACCATGAGAAGAAGTAGAACACTATTAGACAAAAGAAGAGAATATGTAATCAATTATTTGAATATGAATCAAGCAAAACAAATGAAAGTTGTCGTATCTGAGCTTTCGGATAGCTTGTTTCTCACAGAGCGTACAATTTATACCATTATAAACGAAGGGCTCGCTACAGAAGCCAGAGCCTAAAACACTGAAACTACTGGTTTTGACAGTCAATAAAATTGGAAAAAGCAAGTTTGAACTTTAAATTTGTACTTGATATCAAAAGCAAGTTTATCTCTTGGCCAAGAGTAAAATTCAATTTAGAAACTGTTTTTTGAAAGCTTTCCAAAAATAGTAAGCTACTTTTTGGATTCCAGATTACAAATACCTTTTTAAAATTAAAATCATTAAAAATAAAAAGTTTTTAAACTTTTTACAGTCCATCTTTTGCCTCTTTTTAACGCAAAAGTAAAATTTAAACAATTAAAACAATTTATATTATGAGTACATTAAATGATGTTGTGATTAACAAACTATCAGGCGGATTAGGGAGAAGAACACCAGATCAAGACATGGTTTCAGGATTACTTTTTGACGGAGTTCCAACTTCAAAATTGCTTTTTGAAAAAGTAGAGCGTTTGGCTTCATTAGAAGATGCAGAAGCCTTAGGAATTACTGCTGATTACGATGTAAACGGGCAATCGGCTTACTATCAAATTCAACAATTTTTCAGGATGAATCCTTCTGGAGACTTGTACATTATGAGAACAGCGGCAACTTCTTATGAAGACATTGTTGATAAAGCAATGGCTATGCAGGAACAGGCCAACGGGAATATTCGCCAATTGGCAATTATTTTTTCTGGAGAAGCTACATTTGCCGACACACAAGCTGCTGTTTTAAAAGCACAAACACAAGCAGCCCTTGGTTACAAAGATTACATGCCTTTTGAGGTAATTTTAGAGGGAAAAGGGTTTGATCCTGATACTGCTATGAATCTATCTGAATTGAACGCAGAAAATGTATCTGTTGTAATTGCCATGGATGTTGAGAAAGCTTTTGAGCAAAAATTGTTTATGAAAGGTAGTACAGCAGAGAATGACAAACTCTATACTTTAGCTTATAACGAGAAATTAGTGCCAGTAGAAAATTCTTATAATATTTACAAGGTGCAGAAAATCGATAACAGTAATAATGACGATAAAGAGGGGCTTGAATTCACTTTCAAAGAGGTTTACATAAATACAGCAGCAGTAGGATTAGCATTAGGGGCTATCTCTAAAGCAAAAGTATCTGAGAACATCGCTTGGATCGAAAAATTCAATCTTACTGGCGAGGGTTTTTCCAAAGCTGGTTTTGTAGGCGGTCAAGAAATTAAAACGTTAGGAACTTTAAACGGGCTAAACGAAAAGAGATTAATTTTTGCGAGAACCCATACAGGATTGTCAGGTGTTTATTTTAACGATAGCCACACTTGTACTCTGGGTACATCAGACTTTGCTTATGTAGAGAACAACCGTACAATAAATAAAGCAACTCGTTTATTGCGTACTGCTTTATTACCAAAGTTAGCTTCTCCAGTTTTGGTAGATATTGATGGAAAATTACCTCAATCCGTTTCAAAAAGCTTTGAAGGCTTATGTAGATCTGCTTTAGAAGGAATGGTGGCCAACCAGGAAGTTTCAGATTTTGATGTATATGTAGATCCAAAACAAAACATTTTGCTAACATCAGAATTAAAAGTGAAAGCAGAAATCACTCCAATTGGTACAGCTCGTAAAATTATGGTTGATTTAGGATTCAAAAATCCTTTCGGAATCGACAAAGCATAATGTATTGAATTCGTTATAATTCACCAACAATAAAAAAATCACAACCACTATCCTTCTAATTTGATTGTGATAAAAAACAAATAAATAAAAGAGTATAGCTCCTGAACGTTATCAGGATAAAAAACAAATAAACGCTAGATATGAATAAATTACCATTAATTAACGGACAACAACACAGCTGGTCATCAATTGAAGTAAGTATTGCAGGCAATATCGTTACCGGTATCACTGCTGTAAACTATAGTGACTCAGTATCTAAAGAAAACCATTATGGAGCTGGAGACATGCCAGTACACAGAGGTAGAGGGAAGTATGAAGCAAAAGCTTCAATTACTTTATACAACTACGAAGTAGAAGCTATTTTGGCGGCTTTGCCAAAAGGACAAAGATTGCAAGATGTAAACCCTTTCAGTATCATCGTAAGTTACCTTGACGATAGTAACGAAGTAATTACACATACTGTAAGAAACTGTGAGTTCAACTCAAACAGCAGAGGAATTAGCCAAGGCGATACCAAAATTGCAGTTTCTTTTGATTTGATTTGCTCTCATATTGAGTGGAACTAATCATCCTGATTAATTCCTAAAATTACAATGCCCTTTTCTATTGCTAAAAACCGACTTAAAAGAGAAACCAAACATTCAATCGCATTACGCAAAACGAATTCAACAGGAATATAACTTTTGCATGCAAACCATTTTACAGACTCTTTATTCGTCCGTTTTAGATTAGGAATCTTCCTCAAGAGGCTGTGTTGAGATTGTTTAACTCAAAACGAATAACTCAAGCAGCCTCTTTTTTAATGAAGTAATTGACATAAACGATCCAAAAGTCAATTAGTTACTATAACAATGACATCGATACCTGTGTCAATAAACAACAGCTGGTATGGCTATTTTGATTAAACCATCAAAATAAAAAGCAAAAGACCCTTTCAACTCAGACAACAAGTACTCAATCATACAACCAATAATTAAGTTTCAACATGGAAACAGTACCCTCAAAAAAAACCGATATTCTTGACGGAAACATTACTCAGGCGCAATTCAATCAATGGAAATACAAGCATAAAAAAGTAGTTAAACTTACCATTGCAGATGATGATGAAACACCACTATTTGCTTATTTCAGAAAACCGGATATGAGCATTCGTTCTGCGGTGCTGCAAGCCTCCAAAATGGATGAATTCAAAGCGCTCGAAGTGCTTTTCAAAAACTGTTATTTGGGAGGCGATGGCAAAATAGAGCAAGAAGACGATTTACGCCTTAATATCACCACAGCATTTTCAGACCATATCCAACCCAAACCTGTTACAATAGAGATTTTGTAAAAACAAAATCCATTTTATCCTTCTGTAAAAACTTCCCTAATGATTATTAAAAACCATACTATAGAACTTAAAGATACCAGTGCTTCTGAAATGGCTCGCTTTAGGCAAACTATGCTTAGCATTTGGCGTCAGCAGATGGAAGATGAGAAAAATACTGCTGAAATGCTACAGTATGCTCAATCTTCTAAGATAAATAATACGACTAATTTTATATCAATAAAAAAAGTTGCAGAGAGTATTAAAAGACATATTGGAAGTATTCATGATAAAATGCTTTTTAATGATTTAGTTGGAATGCCAATTTATGAAATGAACGTTCCTGTAAATGCAGAAAATGTGACATATCATAATAGTCAGGGAAATGTAAAAGAGGGAGTAATACTTTTAAAATGGGTTCCTTTTACGGGAATAAATTTAATTACTAAAACTTTTAAAACAGCAATTGAGTTTGGGACAGAGAATACCAATTTTACCTTGACAATTTTTAACCATGATTTAGTTGATACGGCATTTGAATTTACAGTTCATGACTTTGATCTTTTTCTGGCTCTTTTTGAGTCGTTAGGGATTAAATATACCGATACTGGGAGCAGAATCGTAATTGATCAATATCTCAAAAAAATAGAAGAAGCCAAAAAGGATCCTAACAAATTAGATGTTATTTATGAATCGCTTCCAAAAATTGTATTTGGACAAATAAATGATAATGATTTGTATGAGCATCTTGATCTCATTTTAAATGATATGTCGGCAATGTCCACTTTTGTAGGGACAAATGAGGATAAAGCCATTTTGCAAATTCTTTATGCAATAAAGGACAAAGAATCTTTATATGTAAAACTTCGGGATACTGATTTGTTATATAAAATCTATACTAAACTTCATGGTGAAGAAGTGCAAGACTTATTACGCTTTTTAACTCACTTAGTCTCCGATTTTGATAACACAAAACCGACAGATATTGTATATTTTGACAACACCTACTACTTATTTAGAGACGTTCATGTAAAAACCGATTGGTCAGGGACTACAATTAATCTAAATAATTATCAAGACAAAACCAAGCTTGTAGGGAAACCAAGAGTATCTTATAACCCAAAAGAACTAGACAGAATGTACCCTCCGGGAGTACAAGAAATCTATGTTCCAGAATATTACATTCATAACAAGCCATTTAATCCATTAGCAAAATTAAATTTTGGTACAAAATTGGGCAATTTGGGCGAACAAATAGGCGATGACAATACATTCGTTATTGCCTTGAAACTGCACGACATGGCTACTAAACAATCAAATTGGGATTTGTTCAATATTGCTACAGATTTATTAAGTTTGCTATCTGCTTATGGGGCGTTGCGAATTGTTTTGGCCAAAGGAGTACCTGTAGCCACAAGAGCATTGGCGGGTGCAGTTTTGGCAAAAGATGCCACTCATTACGCCATGCTAAGTAATGGCACTTTAGAAAAATGGCATGCAAACGGCTACGGCTGGCTTGCCAATTTGTGGCTTGCCTTTAGTGTTACTGTAGATCTAGCTTCTTTTGGTTTACCTAATTTATCCAAAATAGCCCGAGAAGGAAAAGCCGCCGCCGAACTGGCTGAAACAGTAGAAGATGCCAAAGAAATAAGACGAGTTGCCGAGGAAGCAAATCGACTTGTTGAAACAGAAACGGGTAAGGATGTTGCTAAGATGAGCGAAAAGCAGTTTGAGAAGTTTGCCAAACAAGCAATGTTAAATAGTCGGAAAATAATTACTTTAGCAGATGTAAATCAATTGGGAATTGCAAATAAAGTCGAATTAATTGATGAAACAGGAGAAAGCGTAGGTTTCATTACACGTAATATGCGATATGGGGCAAAAAAAGGCATCACTTACGAATTTAATGCGATAAAAGAAGCTGGAACGATTAAAAAGGGCAGCAAAACAGATTTAAAATGCGAAATAAAATTATTAGACAGCGAAACTGCAAAAAAACTGCGATTAAATGTAAAAGAGGGTGAAGAAATTTTATATGCAGATTTTAATATTCCACCAAAAATTAATGAGCAATATAGTGGTTTAGGCAAAATTATCTTTGACGATGCACATCTTTTCATGAAGAACAGTAAAAAAGTACCTGAAATAAATGGTATGTTTGGAGTGTGGTTAAAACATCCTGCCTATTATGCTCATTATGGAGGTGAATCCATTAACCTCAAAAAGTTTTGGAAGGCGTATGATAGCGGTATGAGTGAAACAGAGGCTGCTTTTGAAACCATTACAGGGCAATGGGCGAAAGAGAATAAATATATTAAAGCTGATATTCAAGTCTTAGAGAAAGATGAGGTTATAATTAAATTTTTAAAAGAATAATAGTATGAAAAATCATTTTTTTGACAATGGGAATTGGTTAATGATTAGTAATTCAACCATAAAAGATAAAGTTAGCCATGATTTTTATGGTTCGAAGGCAAAATATAAATCATTAGTTATAAATGAAGATGCTGATTTAAGATACCCAATTGTATTAGATTTATTAAAAGAAGTCATTCCAGAAAAAGCGAGTAAAAAAGATATCATGGATGTTGAATTATCACCAGTAGAAACTTTAGGAATAAAAATCATCTTTGAACGTGAAATAAATCGTTTACTTTCTATTAGAAAACCTGTAAAATCGGGCTATATTATAAAAATTTTTGATAAAGAAATTCAAATAGATACTAAAAATCAAGTTTATGATATGGATTTAAGAGCTTTTAATGATATTTATTTAATTGCAAAAGAGTGCTTGGATGAAAACAAATCCATGTATCTTAGTATTGATTAAATTAGATTTCAAAAACATACTTTATAAAACACACCCGTTTTCTCCTCCAGAAAAACGGGTGTTTTTTTGTTTTTCAAGTACCTTATTTCGTTGTGGTAAAAAGGTTATGGCTGGATAGCCTTTAGTGTTACTGTAGATCTAGCTTCTTTTGGTTTATCCAATTTATCCAAAATAGCCCGAGAAGGAAAAGCCGCCGCCGAATTGGCTGAAACAGCAGAAGATGCCAAAGAAATAAGACGAGTTGCTGAGGAAGCAAATCGACTTATTGAAACAGAAACAGGCAAAGATGTTGCTAAGATGAGCGACAAAGAATATGACGATTTTGTTTACAGACAAGACGACAAACCTTATTCCCCAGCAGGAAAAACAGAAAGTAGAGTTAAATCACATGTTAACGCAAAAGGAGAAATAGAACCTGCTAATGTTACCGGTAAGACAACTGTTCAATAACATATAAGAGGTTCAGAACCAGTTAAAAGTGAAAGTCCATATACTTCGTTTTCTATCAATAAACCTGGTATTGGAACTAATAAATCCTATGGAGATTATATTATTGAGCTAGATGTTAAAAAATTAGAGCAAGATATTAATACGGGATTAGTAAAAGATGTTGAAATATTTAAACACGAAAAAGTAGTTGCTGAATTACAAGAGAAGATAAACATGTCCAAAAAGAGGTATGACTCTAATCCTTCAAAGGAAAATCTTAAAAAACTTAAAACAGCAGAACAGGATTTATTTCACGCCTCGAGAGATAAGGAAGTTTTAATAAAAGGGGTAATTCCTGCAAAATATATAAATGTAAAACCTCAAAAAGCATTACAAAAAGAATTAATTTTGAACAAATAAATTTGAAAGATGACTAACGAAATAAGAAATTTGCTTTATTCAACAGATATTGAAGATGAATTTGGTTTAGACGAAGTGCAATTAATGGAAGTAATTCCTGTAGAAAGAATTCCTAAATTGATTGAATTATTAAAAAACGAAAATCAATTTATTTCTTTTCAAGCTATGTTGATACTCACTGCATGGGGGATAGAAGAAGGATTTAAAAGTGTAACTAAATTTATAGAAAATCAACCTGATAAAGATTATGCCTTTGAACCTCATAGAATTTGGGGAGCTGACAACGCCTATGATTATATCGCTGATGCACTCTATATGTCAACCTTTAAAACGAATGATGAAGAAAAAATAATTTCTTATTTTATTAAATTGTTAGAATTGTATGATGATAAATATTTCGATTCTAAATTTAAATACAGTTTATTGGAAATAGAACCTAGAAAAGAATTACTGCCCTACATTATTAAGGCTATTGAATCTTCATTAAAAAATGACAGATTTTTTCAGGGAAGTCAATTACTACCTGTGATTGCAAGGTATGATAAAACTTTAGCTATTACTTATATTACCTCTTTTAAAAAGTTAATTGAGAAAGACAATAGGATTCAGTATAATATTGATGAAGCACAAAAGTTTTTTTAATGTTAAAAGTAATTATTATAAACTTATTCAAGTTTTTTTAGTAGACAAAAATGTTTGTCAAAAAAAGCAATTATAAACGTATATTTTTTATTGCGCTTAAACACCCGTTTTTCTCCTCCAGAAAAACGGGTGTTTTTTTTGTTATTGATCTAGATTTTAAGCCACAATATAAAATCATAAAAAGAAAAAAATCTTCTACTGAAACTACTGTTTTGCAAAGCCATATTGTTTTTTACAGACGCTATTTCGATGTATTTTTACAGTGTTCTTAAAAACGGCTATTGCAATCCAAAAAAAACATTTTTCAGGAGTTATTGCAGTCATAAATATCTCTCAAAGCAACATCACCTTACCGCCTTTCATTTGCACCTTGATTGTTTTCGAACCATCGGGAAAGGCCTTTTATTCTCAAAATCTAAAATCATTATTACATACAAATATGGATCAAACAACAAAAAAACACATTGATTTACTTCATCCTTCGGTTAGGGAAGAAGTTACTAAAATTATCGAGGAATGCAATCTTGCTTTAACAGGAAGAGCAAAAGTGCGCATTACACAAGGTCTTAGAACTTTTCAGGAACAAGAGGATCTTTATGCTTTTGGAAGAACAAAACCAGGAAAAAAAGTCACCAATGCCAAAGGCGGACAATCGATTCACAACTATGGTTTTGCCGTTGACATTTGTTTAATTATAGACGGGAAAGTAGCCTCATGGGATACGGCAAAAGACTGGGACAATGATCAGATTTCGGACTGGCAGGAATGTGTGAAAATTTTCGCCAAATACAACTGGAACTGGGGCGGTGACTGGAAAACTTTTAAGGATCTTCCGCATTTTGATAAAAAAGGATACAGCGATTGGAAAGTACTAAGCAAGCTAAAACGGGACAAAAAAAACTATGTAATCTTATATAAATAAACAAATGAAACATTTAAAACTAAAACACTTTGCCTTTTTAATCCTTTTTTCTTTGATCTTTTCCTCTTGCAGCCTTACTAGAACGGCTCTTTTTGATCAGTACTCTTACGAAAAAACCATAGAGTTAAAAGTGGCCACCAATAGACTAATAAATAAAGCAGTTACTCCTTATGTTGTTCATAAAGAAGAGGTCGAAAACTTATTCTTAGACATAGAAAAATTGATAGAATATGAGAAGAATAAACCCAACAATGACATCACTTTTGCCATGTGGAAAATGTTGACCGATAAAGAAAAAAATCTTTTGGCTGGATTTTTCAAACGATGGGAAACAAATGGTATTGTGTCAAAATCATTTTTAGAGGAATTTAAAAAACAAATTTTAGAAGCTTTCGATTTACTCATTCAATATGAAGTAAAAAAAGACAAAGAATCTAAAGAGGCCTTGCTAGATCTAATCAACCTCAATACATAAGCCATGAATAACGACAAAGTAATTGAAAACATAAAGGAGGAATTAAAAGTAGTTTTCTTCAATAGTTATGAAGATATTAAGTCACAGCTAGAAAAAGATTTTGATACTTTTTTTGAGATTTCTAAGAGTAAATTAGAACGCTGGATGATTCTTTTTTCTACTGGAGATATAACCAAAGAAGAATTAGAATGGTTGTTAAAAAGTCAGTTGGATATAGTTGTTTTAAAAACACTTCAGGCCAATGGGTTGTCAAAAATAAGACTGAACACTATTAAAAAAAACATAGTAAAAATCATTTTAAAAGTAATTATGGACGTGATTATTCCTAGAACGTAATAATTTAATTCTAAATAAAAATAAAGCACCATAATTTATTGATTAATAGTTTTTTGTTGTAATGCACAACCTGCTGAAACTACTGATTACAAGTCTTTAAAATCTTGGTTAAGGGTAAAGCAAGGCGTATTTTTACAGTATCAAATAAAACAGCATCTTTTGGATATGGCGCGCAAATTCAAAGATGATATTAACCCACAAAGCAACAACATATGAAAGATTTCATTATAGAAGACGATTTATTAATTATAAATGGAGATTTTGCCATCAAAGATTCAGATCAGCAAAATATCGAACACCTTTTGCTAAGCCAAAAAGGAAGCTACAAGGAGTTTCCTATACTTGGCGTAGGAATTAAAAAATACATTAACAGCCCAGATGCAACCTCTAGGCTAAGACTAGAAAACGAAATAGATAAACAATTATCGTATGACAACTTTTATATTAAAACATTAGACGTTAACGATTTGCAAAACATTAAAATCGATGGAAACTATTAAACCACAACAAAACCAGAACATTTTTGACATTTCTTTGCAAGAATATGGAAGCATAGAAAAAGTATTCGACCTGCTAGAAGACAATGAAAAGTTTGACATTACAGATGATCTTTGTGTTTACGAAGATTTAAAAATTGGTAGAGAGGCCTTTAAAAAAGATATTGTAGAATATTACAATTCCAGAAATTTAAAACCTGCAACTGCTCTTACTGAAGAAGAGGGGTATTACTTCTCCGGAATTGATTATATGATTATAGAAGATGATTTTATCATTTATTAGTCATTTATCAAAATTTAATCTCAACTTTTAGAAGTCTCTAAAAGAAAACTACAACTCTGTAGTATTTACAAGAAAAAAACATAAAAAATTATCTATAAGCATATTACATATGTCTTACAGGCTAAACTATATCTAAAAAAAAAAATATGGCACGTACAATTGCTGAAATACAGAATGAAATTCTGAACGAGAAAGATAATCAATCGGCTTTAAAAGGCTTGACAAGCTCTTCAAAAACAAGTATTTGGAGACTTTGGGTAAACATTGTGGCAACTGCAATTTGGGTACACGAAAAAATAGTCGAAAAAAATGCTTTGGTTTCTAGACCACACACTTTAAACTGGTATAGAGAACAGGCGTTAAACTACATTCATGGGGCAGAACTTGAATGGAAAGACGGTTCTTATCAATTTGATACTACTGGATTTATTGATGATAACGAAATTGACAATGCTAAAATCATTAAGTATTGTGCAGTTAGTGAAGTAGATTTAGAAACGGTTCTTAAACCTAATAAAGATGTAGATGAAATTTTTTCGGACTATTTTCGTAATAAAGTAGGGGTTGTTTTTATAAAAGTGGCTACTGAAAATAATGGTAAAATTTCGAGAATAGATGTTCCTGATCAACTGGCTGGTTTTAAAGAATATATTGCTCGAATTAAGGATGCTGGAAACCAAGTGCATATTATCTCAAGCCCAGGAGATATATTAGAACTGAATCTTACTGTTTATGTAGATCCAATGACAATTTTCATTGATCCTAAAGACATTGAAGTTTATAAAAACCTAGTTAAAAATCCTGACTCAAATGTAAACCATACCTTTAATAAGGACAATGGTTCTTTAATTTTAGACACTTCAACAAAACCTGTAGAAGAAGCTATTAAAAATCATTTAAAGAATATCGAGTTTAACGGTGCTTTTGTGAAAACTTTTTTAGTCGATGCTATTCAGAAAGCTCAAGGGGTTAAAATTCCGATATTGACTAAAATAGAAACTGACTGGGCAACAAATCCTAGTGATGAATCATTGGATCTTAAAGATGTAACAACAATCGAATATTTCATTCCTCAAGCGGGATATTTCGATTTAGATCAACTTAAAATTAATGTAAACTACATTCCATATACCTTCTACAGAGATAAACAATAGTCTAAATTTTATATACCAATGAATAATTACACCGTTTTAAAATGGGGAAAGCTATTGCTATGGCTCATTCCTCCAATTCTTAGAAAGAAAACACATTTTGATTGGCTTGAGGCTGTACTCATTCCTCTTCGAAACATTTACGAGGAAACGTTGTATAAAATGCAACATACAGGTCAAGTTATTTATCTTGAGAAAGTACTCAACGATGCCTTTAATCAAGATGTAAAATATAATCCCAATTTAAGTATTGAGGAGAAGCGAGGACAAGGATTAATTTATATTGACGAGTCTGTCAAGCCTACTTTACAATATCTATATCTCCATAAAGAGTATTATGAACCAGACGGAACGTTAATAATTCCGCAATTAAAAGTATTTAAGCATGATGAATATAACAACAGAGATAACCAACCCATTTATCTAGCCCATCGCAAAGATTATACGTCCGTTGCCTACGCTAATTTTAGAGTATATATACCAGAAACTTTAATCGGAGAAGACGATGGTGATATAGTTGTTCAGCCCCAAAATGACGAAGCTATAGATACAGAAGCTATAAACGTAGCCACTATTAAGTATCACAGTCTTCTTAATTTTTATAAACTAGCGGGCAAGAGTTATGAAAGTTATTCTTATTAACCAGATGTTTTAGAAAAAAACAGAAAAAACAACAGACATTTAAATCAATAAAAATGAAACAAGTAAATTTTAGTAATTCGGGAGGATTTCCCCTAGAGCAAGAAACATTAGAGAGACTTCAAACAGCTTACAGATCTGAGTTGTACGAGGCTTTAAAAGCGCATTTAAGTATCAAAACAACTGAAAATTATATTGTTGCTCCAGCGACAAATGAGACAAAAGGTTGGGCTATTATACATCAATTAGAAAAAGATTCTGCTGGTACATTAAAAACGGAAGGAATTTTATATCCTATTCAAATTGGTACTGCAACCGAGTATTTAAAAACAATTAGAACTGGTACAAATTTGATATATGGAACTGGTACATCTCAAACAGCTTATTTTGATTATGAAGCTCAATACCTTACTTCGGAAATGTATAATAGCGCTGATAAAACAGTTCCCAATACTGATGCGCTAACGGTAAATTATTATCTTTTGGAAAATTTCGAAATTGTAAAGGATATTAATGGGATTCTAAATACAATAGATGATAAGGTTAAAGAATTAAAAACAACCTTAGAGAATAGTATTAGCAACGTCAAAACAACCTTAGAAAGCAGTATTGGAAGTGTAAAAACAACCTTAGAGAGTAGTATTGTAAGCGTCAAAACAACCTTAGAAAGCAGTATTGGTGCTGTAAAAGATTCGTGCTTACACATTAATGGTGACAATGCAATGCTTGGAGATTTAACTTTAAAAAGTGTAGATCAAAATACAGAAATCAAGGATACAGCAGGCAATATTACTTCTTTTAAATACGATTCTTCTCTATTATTGATTGATAATCTAGGAAAAGTAATAAAATCAGAAGAGAAATTCGATGAACTTATAAAGCGAATTGCTAAACTTGAAGCAGATAAGACCTCGGCCATACCTATCGGGATGATCGCTATTTGGGGTAAAACCGCCCCTTTCCCAGAAGGTTGGGAAGAATATGTGCCGTTGAGAGGAAAAATGCCAGTGGGACTTTTTAACCCAACTCAAGACGAAATGAGTGATGAGCTAGATGGGGACAGAGGAAATAATGTTACTTATTATAGAGACAGTAATGGCATGGTAGTATTCCCTTTTGATAAATTAGAAAATACGGGTGGTAGAGTTGGTAAAACACTGAGTACTCAAGAACTACCTCCACATTATCATCACAAGCCAGGATCTGACTTTAAAAGTTTTGTCGCAGGATCACAAGACTATGGTAATAATAGTTCTACAGGAACAGGTACAGATGGAGGAGATAATAGTCAGATAGCAATTGGAAATTTAGATAATAATTATAAGACTAATGGAGATGCTTTAGAACAAACTGTTGGAGATGGTAAGTCTTTTTCTTTACTAAACCCATATAAAGTTGTTCAATTTATTATATATACAGGACGTCCAAGTGATAAAACAGCACCAACAGCGCCAACCTTAATGGTAGCAAGCATTGATACTACAAGTGTATCTTTAAATTGGTCAGGAGCAACTGATGAATTTGGTGTTACAGATTATATTGTATACGGAAACGCTATTTCGCCAATCTCAGTAGGTAATGTTTTCAACCGAACTATTTATGGCTTGACACCTGGCACATCTTATACTTTTTATGTTAAAGCAAAAGATGAGGCAGGAAATGTATCAGCAGATAGTAATATCGTAAGTGTAACAACAAATACTATTGATCTTACTCAGCCCTCAGCTCCAAATGATATATACGGGTATGTACAAAATATAAATGAGATATACATTCAATGGAGTGCTGCATTAGCAAATGAAAATGTTGTTAGTTTTGAGGTATGGAGAAGAACAGCTGGAGGTATATCTAGTTTAATATATACAGCTGATGTTTCTGAAAACTATTTTTATGATACCGGAAATTATTACAATACTAATTATTATTATAAAGTAAGGGCTAAAAATAGTATAGGTAATGTTTCTGAATTCACTTCTGAGGTTGTGGTAACTACAGATCCAAATAGTGGTTCTTGCTTCGATGTTGAATCTCTGGTAACTATGGCATCAGGGCAATCAAAAAAATTGAAGAATGTGGTGGTTGGAGATCAGCTTCAAGGCTTCTCTTTTCCTAACGAAGTCGATGAGTCTGAAGGAAACTATTTGGCTTGGAGAGGAAAACTAAATGAAGCCAGCAAAGCAACGGTAACAGTAATTAACAAAAAAACAGCTCTGGTTGATAATTATTATGAAATTACAGCTCAAGATGGGACTGTTGTAAAAGTAACTGGTGAACACTCATTACTAACAACTCAAGATGGAGTAAATGTGCAATGGGTAAGAACAAAGAATGTAGTAAATAGTATGTCATTAATAGACAAAACAGGAAAGATCAAAACCATTGAATCAATCATCTTTAAAGAAGAGCCTTTAGAAGTGGCAGTATTGGATGTTGAATCAGTAGATAATTACGTAATTGCTGGAATTGTGGCGCATAATGCACCAATCTATGACGAAGTAATTGCAAAATAAGATTGTTTACTTTGTAATCTTTTGGGGTGTAAAACCCCAAAAGATTATTTAGAATTTTTGTGGACTTTTAATGTTTTCGAGCTAAACGAATTGAGTTTATATAGAATAGCAGCGCTATTGCATAAAAATTAATGATGTTGTAGCTAAAAAATAGAATAAGAAAGCTTACAATCAAATTTAAACAGACTCTTAATCAAAAAAGTTGCAATAGAAAATCAATAAAAATTTAAAAAAAATCAATGGTGCAAAAAATTTCAGAATATTTAAACGAGATAAAATTATTGCTTTATGGGATTTTTATGTACTTGGAAATGGATACAGGAATAGTTAAAGTGTTGTTTTACTTGATGGTAATGGATACTTTTTTAGGAGTAATCAAAACCATAGTATTAAATAACCAATTTAGTTTTAAAAAATTAGTCTTAGGATTTGTATCCAAGTTAGCAGTGTTATTGGTGCCAACTGCATTGGCATTAATGAGTAAAGGATTAAATTACAACTTTAAGTGGTTTGTTACTATTGTGATGGATTTACTTATTGTGAGTGATGGGATTTCAATAATTACTAATAGTATTGCTATTAAGACAAAAAAAGAAGTAGAGAATTTCGATGCCATGACATTGATGCTAAAATCGATAAGAAATCGTTTGGTGCAACTATTTAAAAAACTGTTAGACATAATTGATCCAAAGTATCACATAGAAAAATAATAGTAGTAGAGGCTCTATAATATAGTGGGGTAAGTTTTTGTTTGAATTTAAAAATAGGAGATACAAGCGTAGCGTATCTTAGACACCACTAAAAGTATAAACTCGTGAAAAAAATGCTTGGTTTTGAAGAAAAATTTAGTTGTAGTAGATTTCTAATGCGGAATTTTGGGGGTAAGGGCTTATAGAAAAACTGTTGATGTAAAGTAACCATAATAATTGTTTTTCTAACTGATAATCATCAGGTTTCTTGCTTTTTTTTTACTTTAAATTTGGGTATATTTAAAAGCAAGGGTTATGAAAAGCAATGTCCCCGTTTCAAAAATAATGTCCAAACATTTAGTTAAATTGCATTTGAATGATGATTTGACCAAAGCTGAAAGTTTGTTTAAACATCATAAAATTAGACATATTCCAGTTGTTAATGGAAATAAGATTTTAGGTATTTTGAGCTATACTGATTTGTTGCGCATCTCATTCGCAGACGCAATAGATGATGATGAAGAAGTGGTTGATACTACTGTCTATAATATGTTTTCCGTAGAGCAAGTAATGGTTAAAAAAGTGACCACAATTGCACCAGAAACTACCATAAAGGAAGCAGCAGAAATTTTGACACACAATCATTTTCATGCCTTGCCTGTTTGTGAAGGTGAATTGCTTGTCGGAATAGTTACTACAACCGATTTGATTCAGTACTTAATAGATCATTACTAAATTAAAAGAGGCTGTATCATTTTTTATTGACACAGCCTCTTTTGGTATTTTTATTTCTTTTTAGAAAGTAGTGATTTGTTTTAAATCTGCAATAGTTGCTGTTGGATTTGCTGCTTTGAAGACAAAACTTCCAGCTACCAAAACATCAGCTCCAGCTTCTACTAATGCTGCTGCATTTTTATTCGTTACTCCACCGTCAATTTCAATTATGGTGTTGGCTCCTTTTTGAATAATTAAATCTTTCAATTTGGTTACTTTATTGTACGTGTTCTCAATAAATGATTGTCCACCAAATCCAGGATTTACACTCATAATACATACCAAATCAATATCATTGATTACATCTTCTAATAAGTCGATAGAAGTGTGTGGGTTGATGGCTACACCAGCAAGCATTCCTTCCGCTTTGATAGCTTGTAAAGTACGATGAAGGTGATTGCAAGCTTCATAATGAACGGTTAGTACATTTGCACCCAAGTCAGCAAACGTTTTGATATAGCGATCAGGATCTACAATCATTAAATGTACATCAATTGTTTTGGTAGCATGTTTTGCAATTGCTTCTAGTACGGGCATACCAAACGAAATGTTAGGTACAAATACGCCATCCATAATGTCAATATGAAACCAATCAGCTTGGCTGTTATTAATCATCTCTATATCGCGCTGTAAATTAGCAAAATCGGCTGCAAGAACTGAAGGTGCTATAATTGTGTTTTTACTCATTGTTGTGTTGTGTTATTTTTTTTGCAAAGATAATTTTTTTAAGTACAATGATTGCAAAGAATTTATAGGGATTCAAGTAAGTTTTACAACACAAATTATTCTAGCAAAAGTCTTGGTTTTGTTTGCCCTGCAAAAAACAAAACTCCGGTAATCAGCCGGAGTTTTCAATCATCAATCAAAAAACGAACAGTTAATCAGACTGTTGTTTGTGGTAAAGTTCCAAATATAACATTTTTGGAATTTATATTTTATCCTAAATAGGTTTTTAAGATTTTACTTCTAGAAGTGTGTTTTAATCTACGGATAGCTTTTTCTTTAATTTGACGTACACGCTCACGAGTTAAGTCAAATGTTTCACCAATTTCTTCTAAAGTCATTGGGTGTTGATCGCCTAAACCAAAATACAAACGAACAACATCAGCTTCTCTTGGAGTAAGAGTCTCTAAAGAACGCTCAATTTCCGTACGTAAGGATTCGTGAATTAATTCTCTATCTGGGTTTGGAGATTCTCCTGAACGTAAAACGTCATAAAGGTTAGAATCTTCTCCTTCAACTAAAGGTGCATCCATCGATAAGTGACGACCAGAGTTTTTCATAGACTCTTTAACGTCATTTACTGTCATGTCTAACTCTTTTGCAATTTCTTCAGCAGAAGGTGGACGCTCATTAGACTGCTCTAATAAGGCGTACATTTTGTTGATTTTATTGATAGAACCAATTTTGTTCAATGGCAAACGAACGATACGTGATTGTTCTGCTAAAGCTTGAAGAATCGATTGACGAATCCACCATACAGCATACGAAATGAATTTGAAACCACGAGTTTCATCAAAACGTTGTGCTGCTTTAATCAATCCTAAGTTTCCTTCATTAATCAAATCGGGTAGGGTTAATCCTTGGTTTTGATATTGTTTAGCAACAGAGACTACGAAACGTAAATTGGCTTTAGTAAGTTTTTCTAAGGCTCTTTGATCACCGGCTTTGATTTTTTGTGCTAATTCTACTTCTTCATCGGCAGTAATTAAATCTACCTTTCCAATTTCTTGTAAGTACTTGTCTAATGATGCAGTTTCACGATTGGTTACCTGCTTGGTGATTTTAAGTTGTCTCATGGTATTTGTCTCCTTATTGTTTAAGTGTACAAATGTTTATACGAGTAGTGTTTCAAAAAAGTTACATAATTATCATTTTTTTTTCGATAAAAAAATAAAATACCCCAACTTTACTCTGAAAGATGGGGTGAGTTATAGATAAAATAAAAACTTTTCAGGGTTTTAGATCTTTGATTTATAGGTTATCAGGGGTTTTTAGCATCTCGTCAAAAAGATTTTTCAAAGATTTGACATAAAGTGGAAATCCTACAGCTAAAAAAAGATATTCTTTTCTTAAAACAGTCACATCATCTAGAATTTGATACAAACTGGGTACTATGATCAATAATGAAACTAGAATTCCAATCCATGGATTTAGTTTAGTACTTAGAAGTTGTTTCAAAAGTTTCATCTCAAATTGGTTTTTTGCTGCTATACTCATTTTGGTTGCTTTGTTAATGATGGTGTAAAAATACCTTTGTTATAAAGATTTAGTAAAGGCATTGTTATGAGGTTCCTTTTTTTTGTTATAAAAGCATTTTTCTGAGTTGATATCAAAAAAAAATCTCCACTTGGGAGACTTATTTATTTGTTGTGTATTTTTTTAGGAGAGAATATTAATTTTTTTTATAAAGTCTTTATAGGTGTCACTTAGGTTGACTTTGTGTCCACCTTGGACGATGATTAAATTGTCGGCGAGGATGATTTCTTCGATTTTGTTTACATTGACCAAGTAATTACGATGGGTCTTGATGAATTCATTTGGGTTGAGTAAACCGCTAATTTTGGTGAGCGAAATTAAAATCACAAATTTTTCTTTCTCAGTAATGATGTTGCAATACCTTTCTTCCACCTCGATGTAGAGGATGTCTTTTAGGGCTACTTTTTTTAAGGCATTTTTTTTCTTGATGAACAAATACTCATGGCTCACCACGGTATCTTGTTCTTCGCTTTGAAAGACTTGGCTTTGGGCATAAAATTTTTCTACTGCCATTTCAATAGCATACAAAATTTCTAATGCATTGAAAGGTTTCATCAAGAAACTAAACGGTTTGGTGAGTTTGGCTCTTTCGAAGATTTGACGGTCTTGCGAACTGGTCAAAAACACAAAAGGCTTTACGGCATTGGGCACTATGCTAATCGCTTCAGCAAAAGCAATACCATCGGGTTTTCCATCCAAAAAAACATCTATAATGGCAATATCTACTTTTTCGCTATAAAACATTGTTAAGGCATCTTTAAAGGTTCTTGCTACCCCAACGATGTTGTAGTTGTTTTCCAAAAGTACTTTGCTTAAGGCGTTGCTTTCTTCTGTTGTATCTTCTATGATTAGAATGTTGATGGTATCCATATTATACGGTTTTAGGGAATGATAAAATCATCTTAGTGCCTTTGTTGAGTTCGCTTTCTATGGCGAGTGTGCCGCCATTTTTTTGGATCATTTGTTTGCATAATTGCATTCCAAGTCCCGTTCCTATGATTTCTGAATTGCTTTTCTTGGCCAATAGTTCGTTGTCTTCTAATAACTCGGCTATGGTTTCTGGACGCATCCCGATGCCTTGATCTTCAATGATGAATTGATGGAATTCGGATGGGGTGTCTAGGCTATAAAAACGAATGCTGCTGTGCTCTGGAGAGAATTTAATAGCATTATCCAACAAGTTGCGCAGAATGATTTTTAACGAATCGAGATCCACGAAGATAAAGCAGTTTTTGGATACTTCGTTTTCAAAGGCAATTGTTTTTTCTAACAGTAAGGGTTTGTAGCTGTATTCTATTTGCTGTACAATAGAAAACAAATGCACCGAATCTTTATGAAAATACAATTGTTGGGTTTGTAATAACGCCCAATGCAACAAATTATCTAGTAGACTATAAGCGCCATTGGCTATCGCACTGTTTTGATGAAGGAGTTTGTCGAGTTCGTCGTAGTTTTTGGATTCTAAGGAACTGGTAAGTTTGGTGTTGCTGGTTTTGAGTGCATTGACGGACGAACGCAAATCGTGACTAACAATAGAAAACAATTGGTCTTTGGTCGCGTTGAGCTCGTCTAGTTTTTCTTTTTGGCTTAAAATGATTTTAGCATTTTTTACCTTTTGTCCATAAACATAAACACCACCGGTTAAAAGGAGTAGTAAACCTATGGTAGAAAAAAACATCGTATTGCGTTGCGTGTTTTTTAATTCATTTTCTACTTTGAGTACCGAGATTTGTTTTTGTTTTTGAGCCACCGCATATTTTTTTTCGTAGTCTGCCAGTGCCCATATTTTGTTTTGGTTGTTGAGGGAATCTTGCCATTGCTCAGACTCTTTGCGGTAGGCTAAAGCTTTTTTGAAGTTACCTCTGTTTTCTTCGACTACTGCCATGTTAAATGAAGCAAGGTATTTTTTATCAAAATCTTTTACTTTTTTGGATAAAATATATCCTTTTTCGAAATATGGAATGGCTTGCGAATCTTTATATTGATCGTAATATAGAGTTGCAATACTCCCATACAAAAAAATTAAAGAGCCTGTATCATTTTCTTTTTCTTGAAGTTGGAGGCTTTTAAGTAGGTATGCTTCGGCTTCGGGAAATTGTTTGAGGTGTAAATAACAAATGCCTAAATTTTGATAAATGATACTTATTTTATAACCTTGTTGGTTTGGAATTGGAATTTTTTCGACTTCTTTAAAATAATGGATGGCTTTTTTAAACTCTTTTAATTCTAATAGAATTTGACCTAGATTTTTATTTAATAATGGGTATAGTTCAAACTTATTTGAAACTAAAAGCATTTCAGTAAAAGCTTCTTTAAAAAGTTTTTTTTCTCTAAAACTGTATCCTCTGAAAAAATGACAATAATCGGCAAGTTCTTTAATTTTGCTAGAATTTAATTGTTTCATTGAATACACTAATGTAGAATCCCAATTGTTTTTAATGAAGAAATAATGCGCTTTGTAAAAGTTGGTTTCTTTTTTAAATTCTAAGGCTTTTTTTTGTAAAAGTTGGTTTAATGTTATAGTAGTTGGCTGTGTTTCACATATAGCTTGAAGTGTATGAAAAAATAAAATTGGAATATATAATAATTTGATTTTTATCATTTTACAAGTTAGTTGTTTTTTTATTGTGATTTTTTGAAAAAACTTCCTTTAGTTAATAACAAAATAAGTCATTTGAATAAAGGAAGTTCTTTGTGAATAATTTAATTCCCGACTCCTGTTTTAGTTCCTCTTGAACCTTCTGGATCTAAGTTTATCATATAAGACATGATGGTAGTTATATCACCCACAGTGTCTGAAGTATAATCTACTTCTACATAATATACATCGCAAGTTTCTGGGGTTTCTTCCGAGAAATTGTAATCGTAGTTCATGGTTAGTACATTGCCAGATTCTATTGGTGTTTGTACTGTTGGAGCTACGGTGTCCGCTGAGTTCATGTATAAAGTAGCTCTGATTTTTAGGGTTAAAACGCCACCTGTTGGGGTGTAGAATTTTGCTGAAACCAAAGGAGCAACAGGATAGGTTACGGTTTGAGGACTAGTAAAAGTAAAAGGGGTTGTGTTAATTTTTGTGTTTTGAATAACTGTAAATGCCATGTCTAATACTTGTTAATTAATGTTAATAAGGTTAAAGGTATTTTTTTTATATGAATTAAATGTAAAGTCGTTTATTTATTTTTAATTTTTATTGTGAAATTCACAGATAACCCTAGGATGTTGCTAATTTTTATGCAAAAAAAAGCCCCTTAGTCATAATGAATAAGGGGCTTTTGAATAGTAACCTTTACTTGAATCGTTATTCTTTTTTCTCTTCGCGTGGAGGTCTAGGTAACAATGCTTTTCTTGATACTTTTTCTTTTCTTGTTTTTGGATCAAGACCAAGATACTTTATTTGAAATACATCACCCATATTAACTACATCAGCAACATTTTCAGTACGTTCCCAAGCTAACTCAGATACGTGCAATAACACTTCGTTTCCTGGAGCAGCAGTATATTCTACCACAGCACCAAAGTCAAGCATTTTGATTACTTTTACTTCATACGCTTCTCCCATTTGTGGTTTGAAAGTGATTGATTGGATTTTGGCCAATACCGCTTCAATTCCAGCAGGATCTGTTCCTAAGATTTCAATAACCCCTTGCTCGTCTACTTCGTTGATTACGATGGTAGTTCCTGTAGCTTTTTGTAATTCTTGAATTACTTTTCCACCAGGTCCAATCAAAGCACCAATAAAGTTTCCAGGAATAGTTCTAGTGATGATTTTAGGAGCGTGTGCTTTTACGTCAGCTCTAGGTGTAGCGATAGTTTCAGTCAATTTGCCTAAAATATGCATACGTCCGTCACGAGCTTGGTTAAGCGCTTGTTCCATGATGTCATAACGCAATCCATCAATTTTGATATCCATTTGACAAGCTGTGATACCGTCAGCAGTTCCAGTTACTTTAAAGTCCATATCTCCTAAGTGATCTTCGTCACCTAAAATATCAGACAATACGGCAAATTTCTCTCCGTCAGTAATCAATCCCATGGCAATTCCAGAAACTGGTTTTACCATTTGAACTCCAGCATCCATCAAAGCCATTGTGCCTGCACAAACGGTTGCCATTGAAGAAGAACCGTTAGATTCTAATACTTCAGAAACAATACGAATAGTATAAGGACAATCAGCAGGAATCATATTTTTTAACGCACGTTGTGCTAAGTTTCCGTGACCTACTTCTCTTCTTGAAGTTCCTCTTAGTGGCTTTGCTTCACCAGTAGAGAAAGGAGGGAAGTTGTAGTGTAAATAGAATTTCTCTTCTCCTTGTTCTGATGGAGAATCTATTTGGTTTGCTTCTCTAGAAGTTCCTAAAGTTACCGTAGCCAAAGCTTGAGTTTCTCCACGAGTAAATAAAGAAGAACCGTGTACTCTTGGTAAATAATCTGTTTCACACCAAATTGGTCTAATATCAGTTGTTTTTCTACCATCTAAACGTACGCCTAATTCTAATACGACATTACGAACCGCTTCTTTGTTAGTTTTGTAAAAATATTTAGAAACTAAATCGCCATCAGCAGCTAATTCTTCTTCAGTAAATAAAGCTTTTACTTCTTCTTTTACTTCAGCAAATGCAGCACTTCTTTCGTGTTTAGCTGATCCAACTTTTGCAATAGCATAAATTTTATCGTAAGCAGCAGCTTTAACTTTTTTGTAAATTGCTTCGTTTTCTTTTTCTCCTTCGTAAGTACGAATTTCTTTTTTACCAAAAGCCGCTTGCAAACGCAATTGTGCTTGAATTTGAACTTTAATCGCTTCGTGAGCAAATTTGATAGCTTCTACCATTTCTGCTTCTGAAATTTCTTTCATTTCACCTTCTACCATCGCTACAGAGTCCATAGAAGCTCCAATCATCATGTCGATGTCAGATTTTGCTAGGTCTTCTCTGCTTGGGTTGATTACAAATTTTCCGTCGATACGCGCTACACGCACTTCAGAAATTAAGTTGTAAAATGGAATGTCTGAAACCGCTAAGGCAGCTGATGCAGCTAAACCAGCTAATGCATCTGGCATAACTTCTTCATCATGAGACATTAATTGAATCATAACTTGTGTTTCAGCATGATAGTCATCTGGGAAAAGCGGACGTAAAACACGGTCAACTAATCTCATGGTTAAGACTTCGCTATCGCTAGGACGTGCTTCTCTTTTGAAGAAACCTCCAGGAAAACGACCAGCTGCTGCAAATTTTTCGCGGTAATCTACCGTTAAAGGTAAAAAGTCTACTGCTGGGTTGGCGCTACGTGCTGAAACTGCTGTGGCAAGGATCATCGTGTCGCCCATTCTAACTACTACAGAACCATCCGCTTGTTTGGCTAAACGTCCTGTCTCGATTGTGATGCTTCTGCCATCACCTAAATCGATACTTTCTACAAATAATTGTGGAATCATAAATTTTTTCCTTAATGGTTATTAAATGGGTTTTAGTTGTGTTGTAGTTGTTGTGTGTAGTTGTTGTTTCTAAAACCCAATGAAAAACCAAACTTTTTTTCTTGTAAAACGCGTGTAATGTAAAAACAAAAAGAGGCACTCTCGCACCTCTTTTTTATATTGATTATTTTCTAATACCCAATACTTTGATAATCTCACGATATCTGTTGATTTCTTTTTTCTTCAAGTAATCTAACAAAGCTCTTCTTTTACCTACTAATAGTACCAAAGAACGCTCAGTATTATAATCATGACGATTTTTTTTCAAGTGCTCAGTAAGGTGGCTAATTCTGTGAGTGAATAAAGCGATTTGTCCTTCTGCAGATCCCGTGTTTTCTGCTTTTCCTCCGTGTTTAGCGAAGATATCCGCTTTAACTTCTTTTGATAAATACATGCTAATATTATTTAAATGATTTTTATGTATGTTTTACAACTCTTGTAAGACGGGTGCAAAATTAGTGTTTATTTTTGAATAAAAATATTCTTTTTAATAATTTCAAAAAAAATATTGTGCTTGAGTTGATGCTATTATGAAATACATTTCTTTAAGCATTAATTTCCAGCTAATGAAATTGGAATAGTAAAAAGTACCCTTACAAATTGTCCTCTTTGTTTTGCTGGAATCCAATTCTCATAACTTCTAATTACGATGATTGCTTCCTGGTCCAACTCTGGAGCTAGTGATTTTATAGTTTTTGTTTCAACTATTTTTCCGTCTTTTTCAACAATAAATTGCGTTAATATTTTGCCTTTTGTGTTTTCATGTCCTTTTGGTATTGTAAAGTTAACACTTAAATATTTGTAAAAATCCTGAATTCCATTTTTAGGTTTTGGTGGAGTTTCTAACTCAGTGTATTCATAATTATTGTTTTCTTCATCAGTACTTTTGCCTGATATCAACCTGCCTTTTTTATATTTTTCTACATATTTTCTTTTATGTTTGTCGTATTCTCCTTTCCAAATGCCGTCTCTGAGACCGTCTTTTATATTGCCAGATTCTGAAAAATTAGTTTCAATTTCTTGATAAAATCCTTGTCCATTTTTTACTGTTTGCGTATTGTCACGGTTCCAAAATTGATTGATTTTTAAAGTATTTGTTATTCTTTCCTCTGATTTTAAATACTCTCCCTCAAGTTTTTTCACTCCATTTTCGTACCATTCTTCATGAGGACCTAGTAATTTGGATTTTGTATAATGAGATTTTGATTTTTTATTGCCATTTTCGTAATAATAAATGAATTCTCCCTCATAAGAAAGATAATCTTTGGTTTTAGATGCCCCTTCCATTTGTATAACTCCAGATTTATAGTAGTCATAAATTTTATATACATCTTTTTCTGTATAATAGTCCTTTACTATTCGGTAATAGTGGGAATTTTTTTCATTTGTTTCTGCCCAAATAGAATCGAAATAAATTGTTTTGTCAATATTATTTTGGCTGAAAATGGAGGAAGAAAATAATATTGATAAAAATATGAGAATAGGTTTTGGACGCATTTTAAAAGGTTGGTTTTTGGTTAATTCTTAATTGTTAGTATAGAGTAGCAATTTCTTCATTCACAAACTCCAAGAAGCGTTCGTCGGCTTCAGTGAAAGGGTCGATAACGTGACTATCAATATCGATTTGGCCAATGTTTACCCCGTTTACAAATAGCGGCACCACAATTTCTGATTTTACGGTAAAGCTACATGCAATATAGTTGTCTTGTGCGGCCACATCAGGAACTACAAAGTTCGCATTCGATTCGGCTACTTGTCCGCAAATTCCTTTTCCGAAAGGAATAACGTTGTGGTCTGTTTCAGCTCCTACATAAGGCCCTAAGTGCAAGGTTTTGGTATCGTGGTTGGCGAAGTAAAATCCTACCCAATTGTAGTATTCAATCGATTCGTTCAAAAGTTGGCAAATGGCCAATAATTTCTCGTCTCTAGTAATAGTATCGTTGCTTGTAATGGCAATTACTTTTGGTTGTAATTCTTGAAATGTCATTTTAAATTGTTTTTATACAAAAGTATTTAATGCTAGTCTTATAAATTACATAAATTTGAAAAAAAAATCAATTTTGAAAAACTATTGGACGCTTTACAAGCCATTTTTGAAATTCATTGGGGCTTTTTTATTTTCGTATATCTTACTTACTTTTTTATACCAGTGGTATCTGTCAGGATATGAAAATAATCAATTGGATGGTATCACGCGTCTTGTAGCAAGTCACGTTGAAAAAGTCTTGCAAGTATTCGATTCCAATTCGGCTGTGGTATATCAGCAAAATACCAAAATCAGTATTTTGATGCATCAGAAAGAAGTGGCTACCGTCATTGAAGGATGTAATGCTATAAGTGTTGTGATACTTTTTGTTTCTTTTGTGATTGCTTTTGCAGGAAGGTTTAGGACTACTTTGTTGTTTTTGATTGGAGGAAGTGTATTGATTTATGTGCTCAATGTGATTAGAATTGCGATTTTGAGCCTGCTCTTGTATCGTTTTCCAGCCTATGAGCACCTTTTGCACGGCGTTATTTTTCCTCTATTTATTTATGGTGTTGTTTTTATTCTTTGGTTTGTCTGGGTCAACTACTTTTCTACTTATGCTAAAAAATCTACTTCAAAATAAAAGCAAAATCATTCTTGGGTTGCTCTTGGTTTTTCTTTTAGCGCTAATTCGCGAATTTGAAACTCAATTGTTTTATGACCCTTTTTTGGCTTTTTTTAAAGGTGATTATGCTAATTCGCCTCTGCCAAAATATGAACCGTTTCGATTGTTTTTAGGCTTGCTTTTGAGATACGGATTGAATTCTTTGCTATCCTTGGCTTTGGTGTATGTTATTTTTGAAGACAAGGATATGGTTAAGTTTTCGGGTGTACTATTTGTGACTTTTTTTGTTTTGCTAATAGTTGCCTTGTTTTGTCTTCTTTCTTTTCAGAATCAAAATTATTTGCTTTTTTTTTATGTACGAAGGTTTTTGATTCAACCTATTTTTATCCTGCTCTTCATCCCCGGATTTTATTATCAAAAGCGTCTTAAATAGCTAATTTATACGTACCTTTAGTTGGATTTCTGCATATAGAATATGTAAACTAAAGCGTGATGAAAGTTGTCAAATATTCAGGGGATACAGTTGATTTTAATTCCAATAAGTTATTGAAATCACTACTAAAAGCAGGTGCCAATCCTGAGCAAGCCCAACAAATCATTTCGACAATAAGTGCACAACTTTTTGATGGGATGGCGACCAAGCAAATTTACAAGATGGCTTTTGCCTTGCTAAAGAAAAATTCAAATGCACATGCGGCGCGTTACAACTTGCGTGAAGCGATACGAATGTTAGGTCCAGCTGGTTTTTATTTTGAAAAATATATTGCCCGCCTTTTTGAATCGGAAGGCTATCTGACGAAAACCAATTTAGTTTTACAAGGAAAATGTGTTACGCACGAGATTGATGTTTTGATTCAAAAAGACTCTGAAATGGGAATGGTTGAATGCAAGTTTCACGCGGGTAGAGAAGTGGCTTCGGATGTAAAAGTACCGATGTACATTTTGTCAAGATTCAATGATTTAAAAACAAAATCTCATTCTTTTTTTGATTCCAAAAGTCCTCTGATTTCGTGTTGGATAGTAACCAATAATCGATTTACGACAGATGCCATCACTTTTGCTCATTGTTCAGGATTGCAACTTTTGAGTTGGAATTATCCCGAAAATAATTGTTTGAAGTACAAAACGGACCAGAATAAATTATATCCGATTACCTGTTTGACTACTTTGTCTCTGGCCGAAAAGGAACATTTGTTGCAAGAAGAGTTGTTGTTGGTTAAAGATATTTTGACCCATTCATCGGTTTTGAATACGATTGGTTTGAGTTCAAATAGAATACAAAATGTGCTCAAAGAAGCAAGAGAATTGTGTACTACTTAGCACTTTAATTTAAAAACATTCCTTATGAAAATTGTATGCATTGGAGGGGTTGGGACCGTTACTGGTTCGAAAACCCTCGTAGAAAGTAACGGAATTCGGATTTTGATTGATTGTGGACAGTTTCAAGGTATCAAGCCCTTGCGAGAATTGAATTGGGAGCCTTTGCCTATTTTGCCCTCTACTATTGATTTTGTTTTGCTGACTCACGGTCATTTAGATCATTGTGGCTGGTTGCCAAGGTTGGTCGAGCAAGGTTTTAAGGGAAAAATTTATTGCACGAGTCCCACGGCTGCTATTGCCAAATTAATTTTACTAGACAGCGCCAAAATTCAAGAGGAAGAAGCAAACAAAGCGAATGAAGGCAAGTATTCGAAACATCAAATCGCTGAACCGCTTTATACAGTGGCACAAGCAGAGCAAGTGTTTTCTCATTTTAGAGTGATTCAGCCCAAAACAGCTATCGCTTTGGATGCCGAAATTGAAGCTGTTTTTAGTAATGCAGGGCATATTCTAGGCGCTTGTAGTATCGAATTGCATTTAGAAAATCAGTATTTGGTTTTCTCGGGTGATATCGGGCGCGACAATGATGTGTTGCTATTTCCTCCAACATTGCCTCATCGAGGTGATTATTTGTTTTTGGAGAGTACGTATGGAAACAGATTGCACCCCGACACCGATCCCAAACTCGAGTTGGAAATATATATCAACAATACTATTGCCAAAGGTGGAACGGTGATACTGCCCAGTTTTGCGGTAGAAAGAGCTCAAAGTGTGATGTTTTTATTATGGCAATTGAAACAAGAAGGGCGTATTCCTTCGGTGCCCTATATTATTGATACTCCTATGGGAATTAGCGTACTTGACCTTTTTGAACACAATACTAAATGGCACAAGTTAACACAAGAACAGTATGTTGGAATGTGTAAAATGTTTACAATGGTTTCAGATTATAAAGAAACCATTGAAATAATTTACAATAAACAGCCAAAAGTTGTTATTGCTGCGAGTGGAATGATAACTGGAGGAAGGGTTTTAAGTTATTTAGAACGCTATATTGGTTTGCCAGAAACAACAGTAATTATTATTGGATATCAGGCCGAAGGAACTCGAGGTAGAAAATTATTAGAAGGCGCTCAGGATATCAAAATTCGCGGTAAATATTATGAGGTCAAAGCTAATATTGTAGAGATTGAAGGCTTGTCTGCTCACGGTGATCAGAAGGATTTATTGCATTGGCTATCGGCTTTAGAAAAAAAACCTAAGAAAGTGTTTTTGGTGCACGGCGAGAATCAAGCGGCTGATGAATTGCGCATTAAGATACAAGAGCTATATGGCTATGATTGTGTGGTTTTAATGATGGGACAAACGTTTGATTTGTAATTTTAACAAATATTTTAATTGTTACAAGAATCCAATGAGTAATTTCGCAGTATGAATGTAAAGAAGGGCACTAGTTTATTTTTGGCACTCCTGTTATTGGTTTCCAATATAGGGATGGCTTTTAATGTGCATTATTGTGGCGACTCTATTGCTGCGATAAGTTTGCATTCTGAACTTTTATCTTTGGCAGAGCCAGATGGCTGTTGTGAGAAAACAGCAGTTGTCGAAAAAGATTCTTGCTGCAAAGATAAAGTGGTGCATTTTGAGAAAAAGTCGGATAATGCGACTGTAAAAATTGTATTGTTTGCTATTTCGGCTCCTTTCTTAGTGCCTGTGCAACAAGTTACAGTTTTTGCTACAACACCTCATTTTCAAAAAGCGGTAGTCAACGATTTTTATGTTGCTATCAATGCGCCTCCGCTCTATCAATTATACCATCAATACATTTTCTACGCCTGATTTTTGTTTATTTAATTTCTTTAAAATTTTATAAACAGTTGTCGTTTGAGCACTTTTGTCCTTATGTGCAGGTTTGCGTAAGGGATAGCAGCTGGCTACCGAAGTAGCGCGTATAGCCCGACCGCATTTAGGCAAGGGGGGCGAATAGTACGTTGGTTTTGTTGCCCACTTGACTAAATGGGGTTACGTCCAAAATAAGCTGAAACGACTGCATAAATCAGAGTAAACAATGCAGAAAAAAATAGTGCTTTTAGCCACCATTTTACTGGCGTTTCCAGTTTTTTCACAAGAAAATCTAGAAGAAGTAAAGGTGACCAAAAAGCGAAAAGGATTGCAAAAGTCCTTCACGGTTACCGCCAACACTACCTTGGTAACCAGCAAAGAGTTGCTTAAAGCGGCTTGCTGTAATTTGGCCGAAAGTTTCGAGACTAATCCATCTATCGATGTGAATTTTTCGGATGCTTTGACAGGCACGAAACAAATCAAAATGTTAGGTTTGACGAGTCCATACCTGATGATTACGGAAGAAAATGTGCCATCCGTTCGTGGGGCATCCCAAGCGTATGGCTTGTTGTTTACTCCGGGAACTTGGGTCGAAAGTATTCAAATTACCAAAGGCGCGGGAAGCGTGGTGAATGGGTATGAGAGCATTTCGGGACAAATTAACACCGAATTGATTAAGCCTATCAACGATATTCCTTTCTTTTTGAATGCCTACGGTTCTACCGATTCTCGATTTGAGTTGAACACGCATTTTAACACGCAATTGTCTCAAAAGTGGAGTAGTAGTTTGTTTGTACACGGTAATACTCGTGTGTCTAAAATGGACCAGAACAACGATGGTTTTATGGATAATCCGTTGGCAAAGCAAATCAATGTTATGAATCGCTACCAATATTATGATGCCGAAAACGGACTAGTGAGTTTTATCAATTTCAGGTATATGAATGATAAAAAACAAGCTGGTGAGGTTTATTTTGATCCCGATACAGACCGAGGTACCACTAATCGTTGGGGTTCTGAAATCAACACGCAACGATTGGATTTGGCAACGAAAGTGGGGTATGTCTTCAAAGATATGCCGTTTCAAAGCATTGGTTTTCAAAATGCTTTTACGTTACACGATCAAAATTCGTATTATGGATTGAATGGGTACGATATTAAGCAAAGTAGTTTTTATTCGAATTTGATTTTCAACTCTATCATTAACAACACCAAACATAAGTTTGCAACAGGAATCAACTTTGCGTACGATAATTACAATGAGTTTGTGAGGACGACTGATGTTGGAAGAGTAGATAATTCGGTAGGTACTTTTTTTGAATATACGTATGATAACGACGATAATTTTAGTTTGGTTTTAGGTGGAAGAGTCGATAATCACAATCGATTGGGGACTTTTGTAACGCCTCGTTTGCATCTTCGTTACAATCCTTGGGAGAAATCGGTGATTCGTTTTTCGGCAGGAAGAGGAAAACGTGCTGCGAATATTTTTGCCGAAAATCAATCGTTGTTTGCTAGTTCTAGAGCCTTTTCTATTTTGGATACCGATGGAAAAATCTATGGCTTAAATCCAGAAATTGCTTGGAATTATGGTTTAAGTTTTAATCAAAAATTTCAATTGTTTGGTCGCAATGGTGATGCCGGATTTGATCTTTACAGAACCGATTTTCAAAATCAAGCGGTTGTTGATGTTATGCAATCGCCACAGCAGGTTTTGTTTTATAATCTAAAAGGGAAGTCCTATGCGACGAGTTTGCAAATCGAATTCAATTATGAACTAGCGAATCGTTTTAGTTTGCGTTCTGCTTATAAGTATTATGATATTCAAACGCAATATTTGTCAGGTGTTTATCAAAGACCCTTGCAAGCGAAGCATCGATTTTTTGGGAATCTAGAATATGAAACAGGACGAAGTGAATCTGGAAGCCAATGGCGTTTTGATGCGACTCATAACTGGTTAGGCAAACAACAATTGCCTGTAACAGCCTCGAATCCTACTCAAGATCGCTTGCCAGCTTTTTCACCTTCTTATAACTTGATTAATGCTCAGGTTACGCATGTGTTTTCTTCTAATTTTGAAATATATGTAGGAGGAGAAAACATTGGTAATTACAAGCAAAGTAAAGCCATACTTGGAGCAGAAACTCCATTTGGACCTACTTTTGATGCCTCAATTGTATATGCGCCAATCTTTGGCCAAATGTATTATGCAGGACTGCGTTTTAAAATAAAATAAACTTTAAATAAATAGAAATCATGAAAAAAATAGTTTTAGTTGTATTAGTTGCTTTAGTAGGTTTTGTTGCTCAAGCACAAGAAAAAAAGAACAAAAATGCTAAATATGTAACCGAAGTAAATGGTAATTGTGGGATGTGCCAAAAACGCATTCAAAAAGCGGCTTTATCTGTCGAGGGTGTAAAATCGGCTGTTTGGGATGTTGATTCCCATCAATTAACAGTTATTTTAAACGAAGAAAAATGTGCGCCGCTAGATATTAAAAAAGCTGTTGCTAAAGTGGGTCATGATACTGATGAGGTGAAAGCTGACAAAGAAGATTATGATAAATTGCATACGTGTTGTATGTATGACAGAAAAGAATAGCAAAGACAATGACACCCAAGACAATCGTTTTGGGTGTTTTTTTAAACCGTTAATAAAACTTTAAAATAAGGGTTTATTTTGTGCCTTTGTTAAAAAATCCCTAATTTCACCACCTTATAAATCCAAATTTAAGCCCGAATATGAATAATTTTGAATGGACCCAATTATTAAATCCTGAGTTTTATATCACATTAAGCATCGGAGGTGTTCAAATAGGGTTATATGTAGTTCTGTTTATTGTTTTTGCTGAAACAGGACTTTTTGCAGGTTTTTTTCTTCCAGGTGATAGTTTACTTTTTCTTTCAGGAATTTACAGCCGAAGTTTGGTTGAAAACCTTTTTGTGGTAGAAAGTGATTTTATCAACGTACTCTTTTTATCCGTTATGGTTGCCTTTGCTGGAGTATTAGGAAATACGGTAGGGTATTGGTTTGGCGCCAAGAGTGGTTATTACTTGTTTAAAAAAGAAGATACGTTTTGGTTTAAGAAAAAGTATTTATTACAATCGAAAGATTTCTTCGAAAAGTATGGAGGGAAAGCCATTATCTATGCTAGATTTTTACCTATTTTCAGAACGTTTGCGCCCATAGTTGCAGGAATTGTTTCGATGGATAAGAAGAAGTTTATGTTCTTTAATATACTAAGCTCTTTTTTGTGGGCGTTTTTGTTAATTTTCGCGGGACATTATTTGTATGGAATTTTTCTTGAATATGGTATCGACTTAAAAAAACACATCGAATATATTGTGATTGGAATTATTTTAGTGTCAACTATTCCGGTTTTTATGAAGATGTTGAAAAAGCGACCAGAATAATTTAGTCCATAGTAAAGATTAGTCCTTAATTGATTTATACAAACAAAAAATCCGAAGCTTTTAAACTTCGGATTTTTTTATTTTGAACTTCGTACTTCGTATTTCGTACCTCGTTTTTGAAATTACATCATTCCTGGCATACCGCCTCCCATTGGCATTCCGCCTCCGGCATTTTCTTCTTTAATATCGATCAAAGCACATTCTGTAGTTAAGATCATTCCTGAAACAGAAGCTGCGTTTTCTAAAGCCACACGAGTTACTTTTTTAGGATCGATAATACCTGCTTTTAGCATATCAGTATATTCGTCAGTTTTGGCATTGTAACCAAAATCTCCAGTTGCTTCAGCTACTTTTGCTACTACAACAGAACCTTCTAATCCAGCGTTTTCTACAATAGTTCTCAATGGAGCTTCTACTGCGCGAGAAACGATTTGGATACCAGTTGCTTCATCAGCGTTGTCTGCTTTTAGTGTGCTTAGAACCGTTTTTGCTCTTAATAAAGCTACACCACCACCAGCAACAATACCTTCTTCTACAGCGGCACGAGTAGCGTGCAAAGCATCGTCAACTCTGTCTTTTTTCTCTTTCATTTCTACTTCAGAAGCAGCACCTACATAAAGAACAGCAACACCGCCAGCTAGTTTAGCCAAACGTTCTTGTAATTTTTCTTTGTCATAATCAGAAGTCGTAGTTTCCATTTGACCTTTGATTTGGTTCACACGGTTTTTGATCAATTCCGTATCTCCAGCACCATTTACAATTGTAGTGTTGTCTTTGTCGATAGTTACTCTGTTAGCAGTTCCTAACATATCGATAGTAGTGTTTTCTAGCGTATAGCCTCTTTCTTCAGAGATTACAGTTCCTCCTGTTAAGATTGCGATGTCTTCTAACATTGCTTTTCTTCTATCTCCAAAACCAGGTGCTTTTACAGCAGCAATTTTCAAGGCACCACGTAATTTGTTTACTACCAATGTTGATAAAGCTTCGCCATCAACATCTTCTGCAATAATTAATAATGGTTTTCCTGATTGTGCTACAGGTTCTAAAACTGGCAATAATTCTTTTAATGAAGAAACTTTTTTGTCGTATAAAAGGATGAATGGATTCTCTAATTCAGCTTCCATTTTCTCTGGATTCGTTACGAAGTAAGGAGATAAATAGCCTCTGTCGAATTGCATTCCTTCTACTACATCTACAAAGGTTTCGGTTCCTTTGGCTTCCTCAACAGTGATTACACCTTCTTTTCCAACTTTTGCGAAAGCAGTAGCGATTAATTCACCAATAACTTCGTCATTGTTAGCAGAAATAGAAGCAATTTGTTTGATTTTCTCAGAATCGCTTCCTACTACTTTAGCTTGTTTTGCTAAGTCGGCAACAATAGCTTCAACAGCTTTATCGATACCTCTTTTTAAATCCATTGGATTGGCTCCAGCGGCTACGTTTTTTAAACCTTCTTTTACGATGGCTTGTGCTAAAACAGTTGCAGTTGTAGTACCATCACCCGCTAAGTCGTTGGTTTTTGAAGCTACTTCTTTTACCATTTGAGCTCCCATATTTTCTAATGGGTCTTTCAATTCGATTTCTTTAGCTACCGTTACACCGTCTTTAGTTACATTTGGTCCTCCAAAAGCTTTTCCAATAATAACATTTCGTCCTTTTGGTCCAAGTGTTACTTTTACTGCATTAGCTAATGCGTCTACCCCACGTTTTAAACCGTCACGTGCTTCAATATCAAATTTAATATCTTTTGCCATTTTTTTATTTTTTTAGAATAATTAATAAATTGAAGGGACAAGTCGCGACTTGTCCGTACTGTTTAATTTTTTAGATAATTGCAAGAATATCATCCTCGCGCATAATCAAATAATCGGTTCCTTCTAATTTTAATTCTGTACCCGCATATTTACCATAAAGTACGGTATCGCCTACTTTTACTGTCATTGCGTGGTCTTTGGTTCCGTTACCAACAGCAATTACAGTTCCTTTTTGAGGTTTTTCTTTTGCGGTATCAGGAATAAAAATCCCTGAAGCTGTTTTTGTTTCAGCGGCAACAGGTTCGATAAGAACTCTATCCGATAGGGGTTTAATGTTTAATGCCATGGTTTTTATTTTTTATTTTGAATTAATTTTTAATCGATTCTTGAATTTCAGAAATTGTGCCAACCCTTATAAACTGACAATTTTTCCTAAAAAAAATGCCAGCTTTGACAGGCTGGCATTTTTATAATGTATGTGTTTCTATTATTTTGTTGCAGGTGCAGCAGGTGTTGCAGGTGCATTTTGAACTGGAGCTGTTTGTGGAGCAGCAGTTTCAGTTTTTTCGATGATTTTAGAATCTGTATCACTCATAGAACCTGAAAAACTTAAGCTAGAAAGCAAAATTAAAGCAATCAAGATAGTAGCTAATGTCCAAGTACTTTTGTCTAAGAAGTCAGTCGTTTTTTGAACACCACCCAACATTTGTGATCCTCCTATTGATGATGATAATCCCCCACCTTTAGGGTTTTGAACCATAATTACTACGATTAGTAAAAAACAAACTATAGTTATTAAAACTAAAAAAATTGAAAATGTGCTCATTGTTTAATTATTGTTATTTTGTAAATTCCTTATTTCTGATATATGGTCTGCAAAGAAACTACTTTTTTCTGGATATTTCAAAATTAATATTTCATAAGCTTGTATCGCTTTTTGATATTTTTTTTGTTCCAAGTAAACTCTTGCTAAAGTCTCTGTCATTAAGTGCGTATTGTCTGAAGAATTGAGTTCAAATTGCGGGGCTGGAGCAGTACCAGGTTTGATTGGCGCAATTTTAGGATTGGTTTCGATAAACTTATCAATCAATGCTGCTTTTTTCTTTCTTTCTTCTTCCATACTATCTTCGAAGGTTTTTGAATTGTTCTCTATATTTCGGTCGATAGGCTGTGTTCTCGATAATTGTAACCATTCCTGAAATGAGTGCTTTTCATTTGGAGTGAAGTCAATGGGTTTGCCGAGTTCAATAATCGATTCCGATTCGTTTGCGGAAATAGTATCGTTATTGTTAGTCGCTTCTTTTATAGACGTTAGTATAGATAATTCTAGTGCTTTTTGTTGTTGTTCCAAAATAGTTTTTGGATGTACGATTTCACTATCTACCACTTCCATATTCATAAGTTCGAGATTTTTTTTATCGTACAAGTCATTTTGTAGGGTGTCAAAATGCTCTGAGGTAATGAAATCAAATAGTATCGAACGGTCTGTGGTATGCGCAGCTGTAACCTTTAAGGCATAATTGTATTTGAAACTATTTTGATTGAAAAGACCTTTTAGACGTAAAGCTCTTGCGCTTTGAAAGTATGGAAATTCATTCAGAATATTGCCAAGTGCATCCGTATAGGCACTATTAATAGTGTCGGGTTTGTTTATTAAAAAGGTATAATCAGTAACGTTCATTTTATAATCAAGATAGGATTAATTGAATTACCACTTAGCAAGTGATTCATTAAAAATGTCTTGCGAAATTCTATCAAAAATTTCTTTTAGACCAGCGCTCAATGTCGAACCTGTTAACTGTTGGTCGGCAGGATAATCATAGAAAAACTCAAATGATTTTTCAAAGTTATCGGTTTCTTTGTTTTTATTAGTGAAACGGACATTAATTCTGATTTTTAAACGGTTTTGTGCGGCACGCTGATCGGCCGTTGCTGTCATTGGGCTGATTCTATAATCGGTAATTTCTCCTTCGTATACCAAATCACCTCCGTTTTTTACCAAGTTCAAATTGGTTTGATTCTGAATTAAATCTTGTAATTGTAAGGTGAAAGTTCTGTCTATTCCAGGTTCGATTAATTCGGCATTGTTTTGGAAAAAATTCACCTGAAATGTTTTAGCATCAATTTTACCAGAACCAGTAAAGTTGTATACGCCACAGCTATTCAGTGTGAAAAGGCAAATGATTGCAAATAAAAAAAATAATTTTCTCATAAAGTTGTGGTGAAACGAACACCATTTTAAGTTCTCAATTCCAATTTTATTCAAATATAGTAATTTGGAATTGTATTCATTTTTATAAATCGAATTGTTTGATTTTTCGATATAAAGTACGTTCTGAGATTCCCAATTCATCGGCGGCAGCCTTTCGTTTTCCTTTGTTTTTTTCTAACGACTTTTTGATTAATTCAATTTCTTTTTGTTCTAATTTTAGAATCTCTTCTTCTTCAATAGTTTCGGCAAAAAGATAGTTTTCCTCAGGTTCTTGATAATTGTTATCAATATTTTGAGTGGTAATTACTGCTGTTCTTGGTTCTTCTTCAAATTCAATTTCGCTATCTGATTTTGAACCATATAACTTTTGAATTAGGTTTTGATTGGTTTCTTGCACTTTTGAACTTCCGTTTTGCATTAATTCCAACGTCAGTTTTTTTAAATCGTGCAAGTCACTTTTCATATCAAAAAGCACTTTGTATAAAATTTCTCTTTCGGTATTAAAATCGCTTTCGCTTTTCTTGTCTTTAATAACCGATGGCAAGTTGCTACTTTCTACAGGTAAATAGGATTGCAAAGTTGCTGCATTAATATCGCGGTTAGTTTCAAGTACAGAGATTTGCTCTGCAACGTTTCTTAGTTGTCTGATATTTCCACTCCATCGGAATTTTTGTAATATATGAACGGCGTTATCATCTAGCTTTAATGGAGGCATTTTATATTTATGAGCAAAATCAGCAGCAAATTTTCTAAACAATAAATGAATATCGTCTTTGCGGTCGCGAAGAGGTGGCAAAGTAATATCCACTGTACTTAAACGATAGTATAAATCTTCTCTGAATTTTCCTTTTTCAATGGCGTCAAAAAGATTGACATTGGTGGCTGCCACAATTCGAACGTTTGTTTTTTGCACTTGAGACGAACCCACTTTTAAAAATTCTCCATTTTCAAGAATACGTAGTAAACGAACTTGAGTAGTAAGAGGAAGTTCTCCCACTTCGTCTAGAAATATGGTTCCGCCATCGGCAACTTCAAAATAGCCCTCTCTGGTATTCGTTGCTCCAGTAAAAGCGCCTTTCTCGTGACCAAAAAGCTCACTATCAATAGTTCCTTCAGGTATGGCACCACAGTTTACAGCAATGTATTTGCCGTGTTTTCTATGGGAAAGAGAATGGATGATTCTTGGAATGTTTTCTTTACCCACACCACTTTCACCAGAAACCAGAACCGAAATATCTGTTGGAGCCACTTGAATGGCTTTTTCAATGGCGCGATTGAGTTTGGGGTCATTCCCAATTATTTCAAATCGTTGTTTTATTGCTTGAACTGTTTCCATATTGTTTTGTTTAAAGGTTTAAGTGTTTAATGGTTTGAAGTTGTTTTGGGGACGGACTTTAAACCATTTTAAACTATTAAACTTTTTCTTAATTCATCTCGCTAAGCCCAATTGCTTTACCAATAAGCGTAGCACCTGTTGTTCGTTCTACTAGTACATTAACAAAATCACCAATTTTATAGTTTTCCTTAGGAAAAACAACAGTGATGCTTTGTGAATTTCTTCCCGAGAATTCGTTTGGCGACTTTTTGGATACTTTTTCAACTAAAACTTCTACGGTTTGACCGATGTATTGTTCTGTTCTATATCGAGCGTGGGCTTGTTGTAAATCTACAATTTCTTGTAATCTTCTTGCTTTTGTTTCTTCAGGAACATCATCTTCCATTTTTCTTCCTGCTAAAGTTCCTGGGCGTTCAGAGTAGCTGTACATATACCCAAAACTATATTTAACATAGTCCATCAGTTTCAATGTATCTTGATGGTCCTGCTCGGTTTCCGTAGGGAATCCAGCAATCATATCTTGAGAAATCGCACAATTTGGAATAATTGCATTGATTTTGTCAATCAATGCCATATATTCTTCACGAGTATGCAAACGATTCATCTCTTTTAGAATTCGGTTGCTTCCAGATTGAACAGGTAAATGGATGTGTTTACAAATATTTGGGTATTTTGCTATTACATGCAAAATGCTTTCATGCATGTCTTGCGGATTGGAAGTCGAAAAACGAATTCTCATTTTTGGAAATCCTACAGCCATCATTTCGAGTAATTGGTCAAAATCTACCGCTGTGGCTTTTTGCATTTCAGAAGCATTGACAAAATCCTTTTTCAATCCGCCACCGTACCATAAATAACTGTCTACGTTTTGTCCTAAAAGAGTAACTTCTTTATATCCGTTGTTTTGTAATTCTTGAATCTCATTCATTATACTTTGAGGTTCACGACTTCTTTCTCTACCTCGGGTAAATGGAACAACACAAAACGTACACATATTGTCACAACCACGTGTTATAGAAACTAAAGCAGTGACTCCATTACTCATTAATCGAACCGGAGCAATGTCACCATAAGTTTCTTCTTTGGATAGAATTACATTAATAGCGTCTCGACCTTCTTCAACCTCGTTTAGTAAGTTTGGTAAGTCTTTGTATGCATCTGGTCCAACAACCAAGTCTACAATTTTTTCTTCTTCTAAAAATTGACTTTTTAAACGTTCCGCCATACATCCTAAAACGCCAACCTTCATTTTTGGATTAATTCGTTTTACAGCATTGTATTTTTCTAATCGCTTTCTAATCGTTTGTTCGGCTTTGTCTCTAATTGAACAAGTATTTACTAAAACTAAATCAGCTTCTTCTAGTTTTTGAGTGGTGTTGTATCCATTAGTAGATAATATCGATGCGACAACCTCACTGTCAGAAAAATTCATAGCACATCCGTAGCTTTCTATAAAAAGCTTTTTTGTGTTTTCAGGCTTATTTTCTAAAACAAGACTTTCACCTTGTTTGCTTTCTTCAATAGTCTTTTCCATGGGAATTTTAAAAGCGCAAATATAAGTGAAAATTAACGAATATGACAAGATGTCAGATTAAGAATTAACATTGTTTTTAGAGTTTTCTTAATGTTATAAATCAAGATTTAATGGGATAAAGAGCGAATGACCGACAGTGTTTTTTATTTATTTAATTAAGGTAAAAAATAGTTTTATTGTTTTTTGAAAGCCTTCAAAATGGCACTTTTGATAGTTTTAAGAATATGTAATTCAACTATAAAATTTACTTTTAAAGTGTAATAATCTTAAAATTTAAAAAAATCATATACTTTTGCCGACACAAACAAACGGGATATGGCAAAGAATTTAGTAATAGTGGAGTCACCTGCAAAGGCCAAAACAATCGAAAAATTTCTAGGAAGTGAGTTTCAAGTAGAGTCAAGTTATGGACATATTGCCGACTTGCCTTCAAAAGAAATAGGGGTAGATGTTGAAAATGGATTCAAACCCAAGTATGAAGTTTCTTCGGATAAAAAAGCTTTGGTGAGTAAACTAAGAACACTTTCCAAGAATGCCGAAATGGTTTGGTTAGCAAGCGATGAGGACCGCGAGGGAGAAGCCATTTCTTGGCACTTGGCGGAAGAATTAAAATTAGATGCTAAAAAAACCAAACGTATCGTTTTTCATGAAATTACTAAGAATGCTATTCTAAAAGCAATTGATAATCCTCGTGAGATTGACTATAATTTAGTGAATGCTCAACAGGCTCGTCGTGTTTTGGACCGATTAGTAGGGTATGAGTTGTCTCCAGTACTTTGGAGAAAAATCAAAGGAGGACTTTCTGCGGGACGTGTACAATCTGTTTCAGTTCGTTTGATTGTTGAACGTGAAAGAGAAATTCAGAATTTTAAACCAACAGCTAGTTATTCAGTGGTTGCCGAGTTTACGAACGAAGCAGGAAAAACGGTCAAAGCTAAGTTGCCTAAAAATTTTGCCACGAAACAAGAAGCGCAAGATTTTTTAAATAAAAATACCAACTCCTTATATAAGGTTTCAGATTTAGAAACGAAACCAACTAAAAAATCACCTACTGCACCTTTTACGACTTCAACTTTACAACAAGAAGCGGCTCGTAAATTGTATTTGCCAGTTGGAATCACGATGCAGTTAGCGCAACGTTTGTATGAGGCGGGATTGATTACTTATATGAGAACGGACAGTGTAAATTTGTCTAAAGAAGCGATGGAAGCGGCTCAAGCCGAAATCATAAAGTCTTACGGAAAGGAATTTTCTAAGCCAAGAACTTTTGCTAATAAAAGCAAAGGAGCACAAGAAGCACACGAAGCGATTCGTCCAACAGATATGTCTTTGCATACCGTAAATGTAGATAGAGACCAAGCGCGTTTGTATGATTTGATTTGGAAAAGAACTTTGGCTTCTCAAATGAGTGACGCCGAATTAGAGCGTACCAATGTTAAAATTGAGGCCAATAATCACAGTGAGGTTTTTGTAGCTTCTGGTGAAGTGTTGCTTTTTGAAGGTTTTCTTAAAGTTTACTTAGAAGGTCATGATGATGACGAGGAAGAACAAGAAGGTATGTTGCCAGCTTTGAAAGTAAATGAGCCATTATTGAACTCATTTATTTCGGCAACAGAGCGCTATTCTCGACCAGCTGCAAGATATACAGAGGCTTCTTTGGTGAAGAAATTAGAGGAACTTGGTATTGGTCGTCCGTCTACTTATGCGCCAACAATTTCTACTATTATTAATAGAAATTATGTAGAAAAAGGAACGCTAGAAGGACAAGAAAGAAATTATACACAACTTACGCTTCAAGCTGGAAAAATAGCCGAAAAAGTATTAAAAGAAAATACAGGTTCTGATAAAGGAAAATTAGTGCCTACCGATATTGGAACCATAGTGACCGATTTCTTGGTCAAAAATTTTGGTTCTATTCTAGATTACAATTTTACCGCAAAAGTAGAGCAAGATTTTGATGATATTGCTGAAGGAAATATTGAGTGGAGCAAAATGATGCAAGAGTTCTATGATAAGTTTCATCCTAATGTTAAAGATGTAGAAGCTAATGCAGATAGAGAAAGTGGTGAGCGTATATTAGGAACCGACCCAGCTTCTGGAAAACCAGTTTCGGTTCGTTTGGGTAAATTTGGTCCAATGGCTCAAATAGGAGATGCTGAAGATGAAGATAAAAAGTTTGCTAGCTTGCGCAACGAACAAAATATCGGAAACATTACTTTAGAAGAAGCACTGAATTTATTTTTATTGCCAAAAAATTTAGGTACATATAAAGGAGAAGAAGTTGAGGTAAGTAACGGACGTTTTGGGCCTTATGTACGTCACGGAGCGGCTTTTATTTCATTACCAAGAGGTGAAGATCCATTGGATGTTTCTTTAGAACGCGCTCAGGAATTGATTGATGAAAAGGCATTAGCGGATGCACCTATTGCGGTTTATAAAGGAGAAAGTGTTCAAAAAGGCACGGGAAGATTTGGGCCTTTCATCAAATGGAATGGCATTTTTATCAATGTTTCAAAGAAATTTGATTTTGATAATTTATCTCAAGCAGATATTGAGTTTTTGATTGAGGATAAATTACAAAAGAATATTGATAAAGTAATTCACAATTGGGAAAGCGAAGGGATTTTAGTCGAAAAAGCACGTTGGGGACGATCAGTTATTACCAAAGGAAAAATAAAAATTGAGTTAAGTAAAGATGTTGATGCCTCCAAACTGACTTTAGCTGAAGTTCAGGAAATGATCGCAAAGAAAACACCTGCGAAAAAAGCTCCAGCAAAAAAGGCAGCACCCAAAAAAACGACAACAGCAAAAAAAACGGTAGCCAAAAAAAAGTAAGCAATGGAGTTTGATTTTCTAGTACCAATTGATAACGAAATCATAGATTTTAAAAACGAATTATCCCCTCATCAAATAGGAGGTGTAATCGCATTGCATACCGAAGATGCTTTTCCTGATTTAAGTGAAATTAAAATTGCAATACTTGGTGTTCTTGAGAATAGAGGCGATGATGAAGCGCAGTGCTTAGTTGATTTAACAGCGGTTCGTAAATCACTTTACGGGTTGTTTTTGGGGAACTGGAAAATGGGAATTGCAGATCTGGGAGATATTCTGCCAGGTAATTCAGCAATGGATACTTATTTTGCAGTAAAAAAAGTAGTTGCTAGCTTGATAAAGAAAGGAATTGTTCCAATAGTTGTCGGAGGGTCACAGGATCTTACATATGCCTTGTACAGAGCCTACGACGAGTTAGAACAAATGGTTAATTTAGTAGCCATTGATAATAGATTTGATTTTGGAAAAGAAACAGATCACTTATCAAGCACTTCGTATTTGACCAAAATGGTCATTGATTCTCCAAATAATTTATTCAATTATTGTAATATTGGCTATCAAACCTATTATAACTCGCAGGAAGAGATCGATATTATAGAAAAATTATATTTTGATGCTTACCGATTAGGAGAAATATCGAATAATATTGCCCTTGCAGAACCCGTTTTTAGAGATGCTGATGTTGTAAGTTTAGATTTAACGGCTGTAAAGTCTTCTGATTCCGGAAATTTTAATACTTTCGCGCCAAATGGATTCAATGGGAAGGAAATTTGTTCTTTGTCAAGATATGCAGGTATAAGTGATAAAGTGTCTTTGTTTGGCATCTTTAATCATGCTAATAGTGTTCAAGAAGCGGTTTTGATGGCTCAAATTATATGGTATTTTATGGAAGGGTATCAGTTTCGATCAGGGGAGTATCCTTTTGGAACTAAAGAAAACTACCTTAAATATATAGTGCCATTAGAGGAGGAAGAATTGGTTTTTTATAAAAGCAATAAAACCGATCGCTGGTGGATAGAAATTCCTTTTTTGACCAATGGAAGCAATAAATTAAAAAGGAATACGTTGTTACCCTGTTCTTATGAAGAATATTTAGCCGCTTGTAACCAAGAGTTACCTGAAAGATGGTGGAAAGCACAGCGTAAAAACAGTGTTTAAAAGTAATTAAAAAAAAAAAAGATTTGTTCGTTGTAAAAATTGTTTATTTAAAAAATAATAAATAGGTTTACAAACTTTAAATAATGAATAGTTAACCCCCAAATTTATATGAAGAAAGTCATTGTGTTTACGGCATTTTTAACTCTGTTAATAAGCTGTGGTAAATCAAGCGATAAAGGAGAGTTAGTAGGAGTTAAAGGAGGTAAGTGGCACCCAGAAAAGCCTTATGGAATGACATTAGTTCCAGGCGGTTCTTTTATTATGGGTAAATCAGAAAATGATATTGCTGCTGTCGACGATGCACCGACTAAAACCGTTACCGTACGTTCATTTTACATGGACGAAACCGAAATTACAAATAGCGAATACCGTTCTTTTGTAGAATGGGTAAAAGATTCTACGATTAGAGTTCGTTTAGCGATTCTTGCGGAAGATAGCGGGCAAAAAGGTGCTGCTGGCAAAGGTAAAAATGCTGGAAGTATTGGAGATTTTGCTTTTAATGATTCCGATCCTACCAAGATGACTGCTTACGACAAATACATGTATGACAACTATTATAGTGTTGGTACAGAAAACAGAAAATTGAATCGTAAGGTAAAATTAATAAAAGACACGAAGAAATATCCAGATGAATATTATGCTGAGGTTATGGATTCAATGTATTTGCCAATAGACCAATCCTACAACGGTCTTAGAACAATTGATGTGAATAAATTGAAATTCAAGTACACTTGGATGGATATACAAGCTGCTGCTAAAGCTAAAAAAGGTACTAGAAAAGATTTTATTAGAACCGAAGAAATCAATGTTTATCCAGATACTACTGTTTGGATTAAAGATTATGCATATTCCTATAATGAACCAATGCATAATGACTATTTTTGGCACAAAGCTTATGGTGAATATCCTGTAGTTGGTGTAAAATGGACACAAGCAAAAGCTTTTTGTGCTTGGAGAACTCAAAACAAAAACACTTATATCAAAAACAAGCAAAAAGGACGTGATTTAGTAAATTCTTTCCGTTTACCTACTGAAGCGGAATGGGAATACTCAGCTAGAGGAGGTCTTGAATCAGCTACTTACCCTTGGGGAGGTCCTTATACTAAAAACGATAGAGGATGTTTCTTGGCTAACTTTAAGCCAAGTCGTGGAGATTATGCTGCAGATAATGCACTGTATACTGTTGAAGCTAAGTCTTACGAGCCTAATGGGTATAATTTATATAACATGGCTGGTAATGTTTCAGAGTGGACGAATGATGCATATGATCCAAATGGATTCGAGTATGTTTCAACAATGAATCCAAACGTTTCCGATGCCTCAAACAAACGTAAAGTAGTTCGTGGTGGATCATGGAAAGATGTTGCTTACTTCTTACAAGTGAGTACTAGAGATTTTGAATATGCTGATTCAGCAAGAAGCTTTATCGGATTTAGAACTGTTCAAGATTATATGGGAACTCAAGTTACAGGTAACAAAGTAAAAAAATAGTATATTAAACCAAATCTAAATATTTTAAATTAACCTAAAAACAAATTATTATGGCAATTTTAAGCAAAAAAGCAATGAATTTCGCTTACGGTATGGGAGCGGCAGTAGTTATTATCGGAGCATTATTCAAAATTACTCACTTTGAGTTAGGACCACTTACGGGAACTGTGATGTTATCAGTTGGTCTTGTAACCGAAGCATTAATTTTTGCTTTGTCTGCCTTCGAGCCGGTAGAAGATGAATTGGATTGGACTTTAGTTTATCCAGAATTAGCGAATGGTCAAGCTAAATCTCAAGTTAAAAAAGAAGAGAAAGTTGATGCGCAAGGTATTTTATCTCAAAAATTGGATGCTATGTTGAAAGAAGCTAAAATTGACTCTGAATTGATGTCAAGCTTAGGAAATAGTATCAAAAATTTCGAAGGTGCTGCTAAAGCAATTTCTCCAACAGTTGATTCTATTGCATCTACTAAAAAATATAGCGAAGAGCTTTCTATGGCTGCAGCTCAAATGGAATCATTAAATAGTTTATATAAAGTTCAATTAGAAAGTGCTTCAAGAAACGCTGAAGCGAACAAAGAAATCGCTGAAAATGCTGGTAAATTGAAAGAGCAAATGGCTTCAATGACTGCAAACATCGCTTCATTAAACAACGTTTATGGAGGTATGCTTTCTGCAATGAACAACAAAGGATAATTAGTTTTAGACTAAAATTATTATTTATTAAACTAATTATTTAGAAAAAATGGCAGGAGGAAAATTAACCCCTAGACAGAAGATGATTAACCTGATGTATCTGGTTTTCATCGCAATGTTAGCAATGAATATGTCCAAAGAAGTTTTATCTGCTTTCGGATTAATGAATGAGAAATTTGAAAGCGCTAATGCAGCTTCTACTCAAAACAATCAATCTTTATTAATGTCCTTAGATACTAAGGCGGCTGAAGCTAAAGGTGATTTCGTTGCAGCTGCTGCAACAGCTCACAAAGTTGAAGTTATTACTAAAGAGTTTGATGCCTATGTTGCCACTTTAAAAACTGATGTTCTTAAGGGTTTTACTGTAGACACTGAAACTGGTAAATTACCTTACGAGAATATGGATAAAGGTGATAATATTGACAACTGGTTCATAGGTGAAGGTTATACTAAAAAGGGCAGTGAAATTATTGCAAAAATTGAAAAGTATAAAGCTGATATGAAAGCGGCTTTAGGAACTGACAAAAAATATGCTGCAATAGTTAGCGAAGTTGAAAGTAAATTTAGTGTTGCAGATGTTAAAGATAAAGACGGAAATAAAATTAAGTATTTGTCTTATCACTTTAAAGGTTTTCCAGCAGTAGCTTCTGTAGCTAAACTTTCTGCTTGGCAAAATGATGTTAAAAAATCGGAAGCTGATGTTTACAACTCTGCCTTAGGAAAAGCGGCTGTTGAAGCTGCTTCTTACAGCAACTATCAAGGTGTTGTAGTATTAGATAAGAATGCTTATTTTCAAGGTGAAAAGGTAACTGGTAAAGTAGTTTTAGGTCGTTATGATGAAAATACTAAGCCAACTTCTTTCAACTTAAACGGCAGACCTGGCAGCATTGTTAATGGTCAAGCAAAAATTGATATTACAGCTGGTGGTGTTGGTGAACAAAATATTAATGGTCAATTTACATTCTTGGAAGACGGAAAACCGATTCCTGTGAAGTTTGAAGGTAAATATGTTGTTGTTCCAAGACCTAATTCTGCTACGATTTCTGCAGATAAAATGAATGTAGTATATCGTGGTGTAGTGAATCCAATGTCTATCTCTTTTGCTGGTATTTCTGATAAAGACGTTACTGCTTCTGCTCCAGGTTTGACAAAAGTTGGAAACGGAAAATATAACATGAGCCCAGGTACAGGTACCGAAGTAGTGATTAATGTAACCGGAAAAATGTCTGATGGTAAAATGGCATCAGATAAGAAAGTATACAGAATTAAAGGTATTCCTGGTCCTGCTGGTACAATTCGAGGTGAGATGGGTGTTGTTAAAGGACCTAAATCAAATCTTCAAGTAGCAACCATTGGTGCAAAATTAGTTGATTTTGATTTTGAGGTTGGATTAGATGTTGTTGGTTTCAATTTTAAAATAGCTGGACAACCAACAGTGGTTGTACAAGGAAACCGATTAAATGCTCAATGTGTTACTGCATTATCAAAAGCGGGTAGAGGAGATCAAGTTACGATTTCTGAAATCAAAACTAAGTTAGTGGGTGCTGGTAGTTATTTATTACCTAGAACGGCTCCAGTAATTTACGAAATACAATAATAGTACGTTTGTAAAAACTACTCCAATATTTATAAGGACACCATGATGAATGTAAGATTTTTTTTAGTAGCTATTGTCACTGTATTAGGTAGTGCAGCTGGATTTTCACAATCCAATCTTTTGAATGCCAAAAAACCTAGTGAAATTGGACTTAAAACTGCAGCTCAACGTATTTCTGATAATGATAGACCATTAGCTTATGGTTATGTTCACGACAGAGATATTTTGATGGGTAAAACGACATGGGAAATTATTGATTTAAGTGAAAAAATCAATTTTCCTTTATACTTTCCTATTGATACTGCTAACATTGGCACAGACAGACGTTCTTTGTATGATGTGTTAACTAAAGCAATGAAGTCAGGAAAAATTACCGAAGTATATACTGATAGTTATTTTAATACAAAAAAATCTCTTAAAGATATACAAGGGTCATTATCACGTATTGATACTACAGATGCAGGCCGTGAATTGATCAATCAAGATCCTGACGCTTACAGATCTAGAGTGGTAAAGAAAAAAGTGGTTACTGGTACTGGTAAAAAGAAAACAGTAACTTATGTTGATGAAACAGTAGGTCCAACGAAGTCTATTCCACTTGAATATATCTTGAAACAAGATCTTACTGCTCAAGATGTTAGTCAATATAAGATTAAAGGTTTTTGGTATTTTGATAAACGTCAAAGTGAATTGAAATATCGTTTGCTAGGTATTTGCCCTGTAACACCTGATGTTTACACTATGAATAGTGAAGAAAAGGATTATATTGAATTGTTTTGGATATTTTTTCCAGCAGCAAGAGAAGTTTTGCACGAAGCTAAAGCTTTTAATGAGAAAAATTCATCTATGCCAATTTCATTTGATCAAATTTTGAACTCAAGAAGATTCAATGCAGTGGTTTACAAAGAGGAAAATGTTTATGGAGACCGTTCTATCGAAGAATACATGAAAGATAATTCTCAAAATCAACTTATCGAATCGGAAAGAATTAAAGAGAAAATCCGCAACTTCGAACAAGATATGTGGAACTACTAATTTAATTAGTTGCAATACAAAAAACTCTTACCCATAAGGTAAGAGTTTTTTCTTTTTTATTATGTATTAATACTTGTATGAAATGATTGATTATTTAATAGTTGGAGCTGGATTGGCTGGAATTTCTTTCGCTGAAATTGCTTTAAAGAATGAAAAAAACATTCTCGTAATCGATAATGACTCACAGAATTCTTCTAGAATTGCGGGAGGTTTATATAACCCAGTAATTCTTAAACGTTTTACTGAAGTTTGGAATGCAGTTGAGCAATTGCAAGACATGAATGAATTTTATACTTCATTGCAAGAAAAGTTCGAAATGACTTTCGACAACAAAATGCCTATTCTACGTAAGTTTTTTTCAATTGAAGAGCAAAATAATTGGTTTTTGGCAGCTGATAAAAAGGGGCTATCTCCTTTTTTGTCTACTACTCTTAGGTTTACTAACTATAATGCTATCAATGCTCCATTTGGATATGGTGAAGTACTACATACAGGTTATGTTGATACACCGCTTTTATTACAACAGTATAGAGACTATTTAATTAAATCTGACTTATTTATTAGTGAGGAATTTAATTATTCAAATGTGAATTTTACTGAGGATGGAATTGTTTACAATGGGATATTAGCCAAAAATTTAATTTTTGCTGAAGGATTTGGTTTGCATCACAATCCTTTCTTTAATTTTTTACCACTTGATGGTACAAAAGGAGAGCTATTTATAATAAAAGCACCATTGTTGACAATTGATGTAATTGTAAACACTAGTGTCTTTATTTTGCCTTTAGGAGATGGTTTCTTTAAAGTTGGTGCAACATATAATTGGAAAGACAAAACCGATTTACCTACGGTTGAAGGTAAAGAAGAATTAATAAATAGAATTAAAGAAATTATTGATTGTGAGTTTGAGGTTGTACAGCATTTTGCGGGTGTTAGACCAACCGTTCGTGACCGAAGACCTTTAGTTGGAACACATGACACCTATCCCCAGTTACATGTTCTGAATGGGCTTGGTACGAGAGGTGTCATGCTCGGACCATCAATGGCAAAAGCATTGTATAATCATATTGAAAATAAAACGCCATTACCTAATGAAATTAATTGGACGCGTTTTTTAAAGAAATTGAAAAAATAGCTCAATTTTTGGGGCTTTTTGGGTCATAACTAACAAAAAGATTGATGTAGATGTTTCTTGACCATCGTAAAACCCAAGGGAACAAAACTAGTAGTGATGCTATAATTATAAAAAAAGAATTTTTTATGCTTGTAGAAAAGATAACATAGGAAATTATAAAAGCAGCTACACCCACAGCCACATTTAAAGCGTAACTTACATACATCGACCCATAAAAAAAAGAGGGCTCTATTTGATATCGTAAACCACAATGGCTACAAGTTTCATTCATTTTTAGAACTTTACTTAGATTAAGAGGGTTTTTATCCTCGTACATGCTTTCATACTGGCATTTCGGACAAGTTCCTGTTAAAATGCTATTTAGTTTGGATCCTTTTTTTAACATTTGCAAAAATTTTTATCAAAGGTACAATTTTAGATTGCTACCAATGTAACCTTAGTCACAATCTATGCTTAATATACACAATTTATCGGTTTCTTTTGGTGGTTCTTATTTGTTTGAAGAAGTAACTTTTCGCTTGGGCGCAGGTGATAGAGTAGGGCTTGTTGGCAAAAATGGAGCTGGTAAATCTACTATGCTTAAAATTTTAGCTCGTGATTTTGCTCCGGATTCGGGGAGTATTGCACAAGAAAAAGAAATCAGAATGGGTTTTTTGCGACAAGATATTGATTTTGAAGCGGGAAGAACTGTCTTGGAAGAAGCTTATGAAGCTTTTACCGAAATAAAAATTGTCGAAAAAAAGCTGGAAGAAATTAATCATCAATTGGTGACTCGTACCGATTATGAAAGTGAAGAATACAGTCAGATTATTGAGGATTTATCTGATTATACTCATCGTTTTGAGTTGTTGGGAGGTTATAATTATGTGGGTGACACGGAGAAAATTTTGTTAGGTTTAGGTTTTAAACGTGACGTATTTGATAACCAAACCGAGACTTTTTCTGGAGGTTGGAGAATGCGAATTGAATTAGCTAAATTATTATTACAATCTAACGATATTCTTTTGCTAGATGAACCAACGAATCACTTGGATATTGAAAGTATTATTTGGTTAGAAGGTTTTTTGAGAAATTTCCCTGGAGTTGTAGTTATTGTTTCGCATGATAAGATGTTTTTGGATAATGTAACCAACAGAACGATTGAAATTTCTTTAGGCAAAGCTTATGATTTCAATAAGCCTTATTCTCAATATCTTGAATTACGACATGAAATTAGAGAAAAGCAGTTGGCCACTCAAAAAAATCAAGCCAAAAAAATTGAAGAGACCGAGAAATTAATTGAAAAGTTTCGGGCCAAAGCTTCCAAAGCATCGATGGCTCAGTCCTTAATTAAAAAGTTGGATAAAGTGGAACGAATTGAAGTAGATGAAGACGATAATTCGGTCATGAATATTTCTTTTCCAGTTTCAAAAGAACCTGGTAAAGTAGTTATTGAAGCTGAAAATGTTACTAAATCGTATGGCGATAAGACGATTCTGAAGGACATCAACCTCTTGGTTGAGCGAGGGAGTAAAATTGCATTTGTAGGTCAAAATGGTCAAGGTAAATCCACTTTTATTAAGGCTTTAGTAAATGAATTCGAATATCAAGGAGCAATTAAGTTAGGACATAATGTACAATTAGGCTATTTTGCTCAAAATCAAGCCGAATATTTAGATGGAGAAATTACATTGTTGCAAACCATGGAGGATGCAGCCGCTGATACCAATAGAATGAAAGTGCGTGACATGTTAGGCTCATTTTTGTTTCGAGGCGATGACGTGGAGAAAAAAGTAAAAGTTCTTTCGGGAGGAGAGCGAAATAGGCTAGCACTGTGTAAATTACTTTTGCAACCCATAAATGTTCTATTGATGGATGAGCCTACCAATCACTTGGATATTAAGTCTAAGAATGTTTTGAAAGCCGCCTTGCAAAAATTTGGAGGAACGTTGTTATTGATATCGCATGACCGTGATTTTCTTCAAGGCATGTCTAATATTGTTTATGAATTTAAAGATCAAAAAATAAAGGAGTATTTAGGTGATATTAACTATTTCTTGGAGCAACGCAATCTTGAAAATATGCGTGAGGTGGAAAAAAAAGATATTCAAAAACAGACCTTATCAAAAGATAATGCAAAGTCTAAATCTTCCTATGAAGATCAAAAAAAGAATAAAGCATTACACAATAGATTGAGCAAAATAGAAAGTCAAATTAAGCAACTGGAAATCGATATTCAACATGATGATAAAATGTTGGCTTCAAATTACGATAAACATATTGAAGACGCTAAATTTTTTATAGCATACAATAAAAAGAAAGAGGAATTAGATCAATTACTCATGGACTGGGAAATTGTTCAAGAAGAAATAGATAATTTATAATTACTGAAGTTCTGCCTTCATTTTACCGTATAGCCACTAAGTACTTGTTGATATATTCAAAGGTCTTTGGTGGTTTTTTTATGTATTTATAATTCATCAATAATTTTTTTGTCTTTTTTTAATTTTCGCAACAATTTTTTCCAATTTTTGGACACTCTTCCATTAAATAAAAAAAAATATTTTCATCTTCTAAACAAAGTGTTTTTTTTTAATTTTTTTCTACTCTTTATAAGGAAACTTTAGAAGCATTGTGTTTTTATCTATTACTGTTTTTTATTCCTTATTTTAAAAGGGATACAGCGACTTCAAAAGTGTTTTAAGTATATACTTATTTCTTTACTCATTCGTAATTCTACGAAGTTATTTCTTCCTCCTTTTCTTTTTTCTTGTTATTGGTTAGTTTTTTGTTAATTATTAAAAGTCATTAAGATAAAGTTAATGCAGAACACGTATTTATACCTAGAGTCAGTGTTTTTTATAAAAATATTCATAAGTTATTAACAAGAAAAAAAATATATTTTATATAAAAGCATTCATTTTATCGATTTTTTTTGCTCTTTAAATTAAATAATCATTGAATGATTATAAGAAAAAGATGTATTTCGTCGATAAAATTGCGCATTTAGTCGATATTTCGCTTAAAATACTAATTATTATTATGTTATGATTAAAATACTATTAATTTTGTCAATTATTAAAATTATTTTTTGTAGTACTAATTCTACGTATAAATTCTTGATTGGTGTGGAGCTATTAATTAGTTTTGCCCCCATTCCTTTTATAATAGAGTCTGTCATTGTTAATTACAGAAAGAACTTATTAACAAATTTGAATTACTATTTATTTATGATTAAAAACTCTACTCCAAATTTGCTTTCAACATCATCTTATTATAATTTCTTTTCTAAGAAAATTGTTTTTTTAATTTTTGCAATTTTTGTTAGTCCATTCTTGTTTTCCCAAGTTTGTGGAACACCTGGTGCAGATGGCCCCATACTAGTTTCAAATTCTGTTAATACTTATTTTCCAATTACGACCAACATATCCTTGGTGGCTGGTCAAAATAGTGTTAACCTTGGTGCAGTTCCACCAACGGATCCTTATGGGAATAGCTTTGGTACTTTGCAAATTAATTCGGGTGATTTATTGTTGATTATTCAAATGCAAGATGCTTCGATAAATGCAACAAATGATAATACTTATGGTTCAGGGCTTTCTAATTCGGGAACCGACTTGTTGGGAGGTACTGGTTTTACAGGTATTGGTAATACAGGACTTTATGAGTATGTAGTGGCTACCAATAATGTTCCTTTAACAGGGGGGAACTTAACTTTTGTTGGATCTGGAACAGGAAATGGACTGTTGAATTCTTATGTAAATGCTGCAGCTACTACAACTTCTGGTAAAAAGACTTTTCAAATAGTCAGAGTTCCCCAATATTCTAATTTAACATTAACTGCTAATGTGACAACTCCTCCATTTAATGGGGTATGTGGTGGTGTTATTGCCTTTAATGTTTCAGGTACTTTTAATTTTAATGGTTTTACAATTGATGGAAATGCTAGAGGATTTAGAGGAGGGTACAGCCCTCAAGCTGGATCTGGTGCAAATAATGGAAGTACTTATGTAGGACTTTCTTCAAATACAGTAATCTCTGGAAAAGGAGAAGGTATCGCCGGAACGCCTAGATTTATGTGGGATGGTTTTAATCAAGTAGATAATATAATAGAAGGAATGCCAAATGGCTCAGCCGGGCGTGGTGCTCCAGCTAATGCTGGGGGAGGAGGAAATGATCACAACGCAGGTGGTGGTGGTGGTGGTAATGGCGGAAATGGCGGTTTAGGAGGAAGAGGCTGGCAAGGTAATGGAGGTGATGTCGATCCGCTTACTGGAGGTGGTCGCCCTGGTTTTAAATCGTATCTAACAGCTACACCAGCTATCAATAGATTGATTATGGGTGGTGGTGGAGGTGCTGGCGATGCGAACAATGCTACATCAGGAGTAAAGGGAGGTGTTGGAGGTGCTATTGTAATTATCAATGCGGGTACAATACAAGGCAATGGTTCAATATTTGCTAATGGAGGTAATGGAGCGCCAGGGACTTATGCTAATGCTCCTGATGGAGCAGGTGGCGGTGGAGCTGGGGGATCCGTATTTTTAAATATTTCTAACAGTAGTACAGCCACTATAAATATTCAAGCGCGGGGAGGAAATGGTGGTAACACAGAAAATGATACTGGAAGTGTAACTCCACACGGTCCAGGTGGTGGCGGTGGTGGTGGAATTGTTAGGCACAACTTAGTTGGAGCAGTAACAATTAACGCTAATGTCTCTAAAGGATTATCAGGTAGAACAAATGCAGGTGCAGGAATCACTCATGGCGCAATTGATGGAGAAGATGGTTATTTGTCTTATTATGTAGCAGCAACAGATCTTCCTCTAGCCTTGAATTTGAATTCTTTATGTCTGCCAAATTTAGAAACAAGAGTTACATCATTAGTTTCAACGGTTTGTAATCAGGTAAATGGAACATTTTCTTATGCAGTTGAAATAAAGAACACAGGTAGTGGAAATGCAGCAAATGTTCAATTGGATTTTAAATTTCCAGTAGGTATTGAATATGATACGGCTACTTCGGTTTATAGTTTGGGTGCAGCTGGTCCTGCCGGAGCATTAATCAATACAGGTAATGCAAACAATCCGATTGTGGGAGGGTATAACATACCAAAAGATGGTTATGTTACCATCACCATAACAGGAAGAATAGTTGGAGTAATTAGTAATGGTACCTATAGTGTCGATGCTCAGGCATTGTATTTAGATCCCACAAGAACAGCTAGCGCGCCTACAAGAAGGATTACTCCTTTAGTTAATGCTTTTAATTCAGCGAATACCTCATATCAAACTGGAGGATCTGGAAATGTATTAGGATTTAACTTTAGTGGTGCGTCAACGAATGTAGATGATGTTAGTTTTATTTTAGCATCTACATTAATCGTAACAAGTGGTAGTCAAATTCAATCTGTTTGCGTGGGATCAGCAATTATTCCGACTGTTTATACTTACGGTGGAAGTGCAACAAGCGTATCGGTGGCTGACTTACCAGCAGGTTTAAGTGCGGTAAATAATACATCTGCCAGAACTATTACTATTTCGGGTATACCTACTGAATCTGGAGTATATTCTTTAACTACTAGTGGTCATTCCGCTCCTTGTAGCGCAATCACACTTTCAGGTACCATAAATGTAGGTGTGCCAACAGCTCCCGTGCCGTCTGCGCCTACACAACCAACATGTTCTATTCCAACAGGTAGTGTTTTGTTAAGCGGCTTACCTTCAACAGGAACTTGGACAATAACTAGAATGCCTGGTGCAATAACTACTACAGGGACGGGCACAAGTACTACGATATCTAATCTTTCCCCCAATACTTATACTTTTACAGTTTTTGTTGCTGCTGGATGTGTTTCAGCGTCTAGTGCCAACGTTGTAATTAATAGTGTTTCCGGGGCACCAATAACTACAGGAGTTACAATTTGCCAAGGCGGTACAGGTTCATTAACTTCTTCAACCATCTGTAATGGAACTACTGTTTCGACTGGGTCTAGTAATGCTGGCGTCGGCACTAATGTTGGTGGTATTGGAACTGTTTCTTGGACAAATCCAGGAAATATCACTACACCTGGAACTCCATTTGCAACCCAATTTCTTGATCCTAGTGTAGTAGGTAATTATATTCAAGGTACAAATTATGGTTTTGCAATCCCTGCAGGAGCTACAATAAATGGAATTGTTGTTTCGATAAGAAGAGCATCCTCTGGAAGCAATGCTCCGTTTGTTAGAGACAACAGGATTAGTTTGGTTAAGGCCGTTGGTGGTATTCAAACTTCAAATAAAGCAGATACTGCAACAGATTGGTCTAATGATAATGTTTTTACTACCGTTACCTATGGAGGACTAAACGATTTGTGGGGCTCAACATGGACACCTGCAGAAATAAATGCAGCTGGTTTCGGTGTGGTTTTATCCGCAAGAAATGCCAATACGCAGAATAATAGAGACAGAACAGCAACTGTTGATTTTATGCAAATTTCTGTGGCCTATACTTTGAATGGCGTTTTAAATTGGTACACTGCAGCATCGGGAGGTACTTTACTAGGATCTGGAGCTTCCTTTAACCCTGTTGGTGTTGCTGGTTCAGGATTAGTGAATACCAATACTGCAGGTTCAACTACTTATTTTGCGGAATGCTCAGGAAATCCTGGATGTAGAACAGCAACTGATTTTATTATAACTACGCCACCAAGCGCAGGCACATTAAGTGGTACACAAGCTATTTGTATTTCAGGTACAACGACATTTAGTTCTACAGTAACAGGAGGATCTTGGTCCTCTTTAAATACAGCTATTGCAACTGTAAATTCTAGTACAGGAGTAGTAACAGGAGTAGCAGCGGGCACAGCAACAATTAGATATACAGTAACAGGAACAGGCGGATGTGCTAATGCAACAGACACTCGCACGGTAACCGTTACAGCAACTAACACAGCAGCTGCACCTTCTTCTTCACCAACATTATGTAGAAATTCAGCACTTACAAGTATTACGATTGCAACAACTGGTGCAACAGGTATTTCTAATTCAGGCGTATCAGGAGCAAATGGTTTACCA
>CAUPRE010000024.1:0-65863 GCA_963513565.1 uncultured Flavobacterium sp.
TCGTGGGAGATGACCTCGTTGTTAGGCTATTGATGTAAAGGCAGTAATGTCATAGTCGATTAGTACTAATAAACCGTAATCTTATGTACACCTTTTTCCCGATAGCTTCGGCTATCGGGAGAGAACTTTCTCCTTTCGACTTCGCTCAAGGCAAGTCGGATCTTTTTATGTTCTTTATCTCAGTATGTTAAGATATTATGTAATGTTAATCAGTCAAAACTGGTTACCCATTGCAAAACGACCTTAAGGTGGTTATTGCGGCGGGGCTCACCTCTTCCCATTCCGAACAGAGAAGTTAAGCCCGCCTGCGCAGATGGTACTGCAATTTGTGGGAGAGTATGTCGCCGCCTTTCTTTTTAAAACCCCTTCATCATCCGATGAAGGGGTTTTTTGTTTTCGATTTTTATGAAAAAGCATCTGATCTAAAATCTAGAATTACTTAAGCCCTGTAAATGGTTAAATTATGCTGAAATATCAGTTAATTCTGTATAAAAATAAGAAGTTCTCCTTTTTATGACCTCTAAAAATGAGTCAAAATACTTTTTTTGTAATTTATTCCAACTTCCTCTTTAATTCTATATTAGAATAGAAATAATCTTAAATAAATAATTACTTATTTTTTGATTTTATTTAAAAAAATTAAAATTAGAGATTACAATACAAAAAAAAACAGTAATAAAAACGTGTTTACTACTGTTTACTCTTTTATAATAATCTAATTAATTGTAAAACATTACATCTTTTTATGGTCTAACAAATGTTGGTAGTAATTGACTTGTAACTTCACCAAAACCAATTCGTACTTCGTTATTTTTGCTATAACCTTTAATGGTAACTGTATCGAAATCGTTTATGAATTTTCTTTCGCTGCCATCATTCATTTGAATTGGATTTTTACCACCCCAAGTTAATTCTAACATAGAGCCAAAGCTATCAGGAGTTGGACCTGAAATAGTTCCTGATCCCATCATATCACCTGAGTTTACTCTACATCCGTTTGAAGTATGGTGAGCTAATTGTTGGCTCATTGTCCAATACATGTATTTAAAATTAGTATGTGAAATCACGTTTGGAACTCCATTTTCAGGAGTTATTGCTACTTCTAAATTAATATCAAAAGAATGTTTTCCTTTTAATTGTAAGTAGGGAAGTGGTGATGGACTTTGTTTTGGTCCTTTGGTTCTAAAGGGTTCTAAAGCATCTAGTGTTACAATCCATGGTGAAATAGAAGAGGCAAAATTCTTAGCTAAGAATGGTCCTAGAGGAACATATTCCCATTTTTGTATATCTCTTGCGCTCCAGTCATTAAGTAAAACCATTCCAAAAATATAATCTTCGGCTTCATAAACAGGAGTGTTTTCTCCCATGATATTTACATCCGTAGTAATAAAAGCTGTTTCTAATTCAAAATCAACCAATCTTGATGGGCCGAAAACGGGTGTTGTTTCTCCATTGGGTAATGTTTGTCCCATAGGTCTGTGAACTGGTATTCCAGAAGGGATAATGGTAGAACTTCTTCCATGGTAACCTACCGGAATGTGAAGCCAGTTAGGTAATAATGCATTTTCTGGATCGCGAAACATTTTGCCTACGTTAGTCGCGTGTTCTTTACTAGAATAAAAATCAGTATAGTCACCAATTAATACAGGAAGTTGCATTTCTACCTCAGAGATTTTGAAAATCACAATTTCTCTATGTGCATTGTTGTCTCTTAACTTTGAATTTTTCTCATTGAAAATATCAGAGATTCGATTTCTTACCAAACGCCATGTTTTTTTACCATCTGATATGAAATCATTTAAGGTATCTTGCATGAACATATCATCTGTTAATTCTATACCTTCAAAATAATTGAGTTGTTGCAAAGCGCCAAGATCTATAGCGTAATCACCTATACGAGTACCTACAGTTACAATGTTTTCTTTGGTAAGAAAAACACCAAAAGGAATGTTTTGAATCGGAAAATCACTGTCATATGGAACGTCTAACCAAGATTTTATATGAGGATTATTAGCTGTTATAGGCATAATGTGTTAATTATATTGTTGAAAATTACACATCAAATATATTATAATCTGACTAGTAACCAAACGTTTTTTTGTATTTTTGCACGATATTAACGAAAAACAAAGAAATGCAACGCGACGAACAAATTTTTGACCTAATTCTTGAAGAACAAGATAGACAAATACACGGATTAGAGCTTATCGCTTCAGAAAACTTCGTAAGTGATGAAGTTTTAGAGGCAGCGGGTTCTGTTTTAACCAATAAATACGCTGAAGGATATCCTGGCAAAAGATACTACGGTGGTTGTGAAGTAGTAGATGTTGTGGAGCAAATTGCTATCGATAGAGCTAAAGCTTTATTTGGAGCTGAATATGCTAATGTTCAACCTCATTCAGGATCTCAAGCCAATACAGCGGTATATCATGCTTGTTTGAAGCCTGGTGATACTATTTTAGGTTTTGATTTGTCTCATGGTGGACATTTAACACATGGTTCTCCAGTAAATTTTTCTGGACGTTTGTATAATCCTGTTTTTTATGGTGTAGATAAAGAAACTGGACGTTTGAACTATGATAAAATACAAGAAATAGCTACCAAAGAACAACCTAAATTAATCATTGCTGGAGCATCTGCTTATTCTCGTGATATGGATTTTGCTCGTTTCAGACAAATTGCTGATAGTGTAGGTGCTATTTTGATGGCTGATATTTCTCATCCTGCAGGACTTATTGCAAAAGGATTATTGAGCGACCCAATTCCACATTGTCATATTGTAACTACTACAACACACAAAACGCTACGTGGCCCTCGTGGTGGTTTGATCATGATGGGTAAAGATTTTGAAAATCCTTGGGGACACAAAACACCAAAAGGAGAAATCCGTATGATGTCTTCATTATTAGACTTAGCAGTTTTTCCTGGAAATCAAGGTGGACCTTTAATGCATATTATTGCTGCTAAAGCGGTAGCTTTTGGTGAGGCTTTACAAGATGAATTCTTTACTTATGCTATGCAATTGCAAAAAAATGCTAAGGCTATGGCTGAGGCATTTGTAGCTAGAGGATACGAAATTATTTCTGGTGGAACAGACAATCACATGATGTTGATTGATTTAAGAAATAAAAATATTTCAGGGAAAGATGCTGAAAATGCATTAGTAAAAGCTGAAATTACCGTTAATAAAAATATGGTTCCATTTGATGACAAATCTCCTTTTGTAACTTCAGGTATCCGTGTAGGTACTGCTGCTATTACCACTCGTGGTTTGGTTGAAGAAGATATGGAAACTATTGTTGCTATGATCGATAAAGTGTTGACTAATCATACAAACGAAGATATTATAGAGGAAGTTGCTGCTCAAGTGAATGAAATGATGAGCGAAAGAGCAATCTTCGTTTTCTAACTTTTGTTTATAAGTTAAAAGTAAAAGGTTTAAGGTTTTGATGATGTTTAAGAGCATTTCAAAACTTTAAACTTTTTTCATTTTTAAAACAACTTTAAACAATTTTTAAACTTTTAAATAATAAAATAATGGGCGTATTACGTTTACAATTACCAACCGACCCAAGATGGGTAAATATTGTTGAGAAAAACATTGAAGAAATTTTAACCGATCATGCTTGGTGTGAGCAAAAAGCCGCCACCAATGCGATAACCATTATTACTAATAATTCGGAGTATCAAGATTTAGTACAAGACTTATTGGCATTAGCCAAAGAAGAAATTGATCACTTTGAGCAAGTGCATAATATTATCATTAAAAGAGGCTTAAAATTAGGGAGAGAACGCAAAGACGACTATGTAAATGAATTGTATTTGTATATGAAAAGAAGTAGTGATGGTAGTCGTGTTTCGGGTTTAGTGGAGCGATTATTGTTTTCTGCTATGATTGAAGCTAGAAGTTGTGAACGATTTAAAGTACTTTCAGAAAATATTAAAGACGAAGAATTAGCTTCTTTTTATAGAGATTTAATGGAAAGTGAGGCAGGACATTATACTACTTTTATAACCTATGCTAGAAAATATGGAGTGGGAATAGATGTTGAAAAGCGTTGGAGAGAATGGTTGGCTTTTGAAGAATCCATTATCAAAAATTATGGAAAGAATGAAACCATTCATGGTTAGTTTTTAAATAACTACAGACATTTTTAATTCTAATTTCAATTTCCTCGTTTATGATTACAGTTCTTCCCGCAACCGCAACCGATTTTGACACGATACGTTCTATTGCCTACGAAACATGGCCAATAGCTTATGGTGAAATTTTGTCAAAAGCTCAGTTAGATTATATGTTGGGTGCATTTTATAATGACACTGCATTAAAGGAAAGTGTGTCGCAAAGAGGGCATCATTTTGTTTTGGCAAATGAAGGAAATCAAACCTTAGGATTTGCGTCTTTTGAATGGAATTACGACAATCAAAAGCAAACCAAGATTCATAAAATTTATATACTTCCTTCCGCCCAAGGCAAAGGAGTAGGGAAAGCACTCATCGATTATATCGCCTCTGAAGCGAGAAAGCAAGGCTCTCTTTCCTTGTGTCTGAATGTCAATCGATTCAATAAAGCGATTACCTTTTATGAAAAAATGGGTTTTTCTATCACTAGTGAGGTAAACATCGAGTTAGAACATGGCTACTTGATGGAGGATTATGTGATGGAACGACCAGTATAGAAGGAATCTTGTCGCTAATTTGTTTTTTGTTTTATATCAAATGCTAAGTAGAAAAAGCGTATATTTATGAGGTAACTTTCTTCGTAATAAACAAAATACCATGCGTTCACAAGTATTTGTATTAGTATCCTTTCTTTCGATACTTCTAATAAATTGTTCCAAAAAAGAATCTCAAGAAATTCAACCTACCATAAGCGATATTACCGAAAGTGTCTATGCTTCTGGCGTAATAAAAGCCAAGGACCAATACATTGTTTATCCTACTGTAAGTGGGATTTTGAAAAAAACAAAAGTGGTTGTTGGTCAAAAAATCAGCAAAGGACAAGTATTGTTTGAGTTAGATAGCGATAAAGCCGATTTGAATACTCAAAACGCTTTATTGGCGTATGAATTGAGTAAAAAAGATAGTCGTTACATTCAAGATAAAATTGCTGAATTGGAGTTGAAAGTTTTGGCGGCGAAAGACAAATTAATTTTAGATGAATCTATTTATCACAGGAATCAAAAAGCATTGCAGTATGAAGGAATTTCCCAAGTTGATTTTGATAGAGTAGTGCAAACCTATAAAAGCTCAAAAAGTAATTTTGAAATGGCTCAAAAACAATTGGCACAATTCAAAAGCCAATTGCAAAATGACCAAAGTAAAAATGCTATCAATTTAAAAATTAGCCAAAAAAGTCAAAGCGATTTTGCTGTAAAAAGTGAATTTGACGGTCAATTGTTTGACCTTCCTGTAAAAGAAGGTACTTTGGTGACAACCCAAACACCAATTGCCACGATTGGGAAAAGCAATACTTTTATTCTTGAATTGGATGTGGATGAAAACGATATGGTTCGAGTGGTGTTGGGACAAAATATCGTTGTTACTATGGATAGTTATAAAGGAACTGTTTTTGATGCTGTAGTTTCAAAAATTTATCCCATAATGGATGAGCGTTCGAGAACTTTCAAGATAGAAGCTCAGTTTGTAAAAGCTCCATCCAAGTTGTATCCTAATTTAACAGCGGAAGCGAATATCGTTATTCAAACCAAAAAAAAGGCCATCACTATTCCGAAAGAGTTTCTAATAGAGGGTACTTATGTTTTGGTCAATAAAGATGAAAAACGAAAAGTAAAAGTCGGCTTAAGTGATTACAAAAAAGTAGAGATTTTAGAAGGGTTACAAGCCAACGAAACGCTTTATAAACCGAACTAATGAACTACAAGCTTATCTTAAACATCGCTTTGCATTTGTTGCGTGCGCGCCTAAAACAGACGATTGTGGCAGCAATTGGGGTTACGTTTAGTATCGCTATGTTTATTGCATTGGTGAGTTTTATGAACGGACTCAATGATTTATTAGATGGATTGATGCTGAATAGAACACCTCATGTTCGCTTGTATAACGAAATAAAACCAACGGCCAATCAACCAATTGATTTGTCGAATCGCTATAAAAATAACACCAACTTTATCCGGTCGGTAAAGCCTAAAGATAGAGGTAAATCAATTTATAACGGAATTCCAATTATTAAAGCCCTTAAAGAAGACAAACGAATCATTGATGTGGCTCCCAAAGTAGTAGCTCCTGTTTTTTTTAATTCGGGAACTATTGAGATTTCTGGAGTGGTGAATGGGATAGATGTTTTGGCGGAAGAAAAATTGTTTCAAACCAGCGATTATATCATAGAAGGAAAGATAACCGATTTGGTGCAAAACAATAGCATTATTATTGGTAAAGGATTGGCGGATAAAATGCTATTGATTGTTGGAGACCGAATCAAAGTCACCACATCCAAAGGGAATTTGGCCACCTTAAAAGTAGTCGGTATTTCTCAAATTGGTATAGCAGAAATAGACGATACGATGTCCTATACTTCTTTAGATACCGCTCAGAAAATGTTGGGTGAAGCCACAAATTACATCACAGATATTCAAATAAAGTTGTATGATATGGCTTCTGCACCTGATGTATCCAAAGAATTGCAAGCGACATATCAATTGGATACTATCGATTATCAAACGGCCAATTCACAATTTGAGACTGGAAGTTCAGTACGAACTATTATTTCTTATGCCGTGGGTATTGTGTTGTTGATTGTGGCTGGTTTTGGAATTTACAATATTCTAAACATGATGATTTACGAGAAAATGGACAGCATTGCTATTTTGAAAGCTACTGGCTTTTCAGGAAATGACGTTAAGTGGATTTTTGTTTCGTTATCTATAATTATTGGTTTAGCTGGAGGTATTTTTGGTCTGATCTTTGGCTTTATTTTTACTTCGATTATTGATGTGATTCCTTTTGAAACTGCGGCTTTACCAACGGTCAAAACGTATCCAATTAATTTCAATATTTTGTATTATATCATCGGAATTGTATTTGCGTTGTTCACCACGACTATTGCAGGTTTGTTTCCTGCTTTAAAAGCCAGCAAAGTAGATCCAGTAGAAATTATTAGAGGAAAATAAAATGGAAAATAAAGTACTGCAAGCCATCGGATTGAGTAAATATTTTTATGATCCCGTAAAATTTCAAGTATTGAAGGAAATTGACATGAGTATCAATCATGGCGAGTTTGTTTCCATTGTTGGTAAATCAGGTTGTGGAAAGTCAACGTTGTTGTATTTGCTTTCGACCATGGATACGGATTATGAAGGGCAACTGTTTGTGAATAATCAATTGATTACGGGAAAATCAGACAAGGAATTGGCTTTGATTCGCAATGAAAAAATTGGGTTTGTTTTTCAATTTCATTATTTGCTCAATGAATATAATGTGCTTAAAAACGTAATGCTACCGGGATTGAAATTGGCTAAATTTTCTGAAAAAGAAATTGAACATCGTGCTATGGAGCATTTGAAAACATTAGATATGCAAGAGCATGCCTTAAAGTTGCCAAATCAATTGAGTGGAGGACAGAAGCAAAGGGTAGCTATTGCAAGGGCGTTAATCAATGATCCTTTAATCATTATGGGGGATGAGCCTACGGGAAATTTAGATAAAAAAAACAGCGACTTAGTTTTTGATATTTTTAAGCAATTGACACATGAGCAAAAACAAACGCTATTGATTGTAACGCATGATAATGATTTTGCAGAGCGCTCAGATAGAACGATAACTATGCAAGACGGTCGAATCATAAAAAGTTAATCTACTACAATCTCGTGTTTAAAAAGTAAGCCTTTTACTTCATGGAGACTGAAAATTGCCTTTTTGAGTTTGGTTTTGGAAGGATCTATAGCGTAATTATAACTTGTTTTAAGATTCGCTTTGTTGGCAATAGCTTTGTCAAATTCGGCGCGGTATAAGTCACAATAATCAAAGATACTTTCGGTTAAGTCAGTTGCCATAAAATCTACGGCAATTAAACTACAAGTATTAAAAGTGGTTCCTTTTAGTTTTAAAGTGTAAAACTTTGAAAAGTCCAATACGCAATGCTGAAAATGTACTTCAAAAATTAATTTATTGCACATGGCAAAATTCACTTCTCTGATTTGACAATGGTCAAAAGTAACGGTTCGTAACGCCACGTGATTGATGTGCGCTCCATTAAAATTACACTCTGTAAACACACAATCAATAAATGTAACATCCATAAAATTGCAAGCCGTAAAATCACAATTTTCAAACGTGCAACATTCGAATTCATTGTGATTTAATTCGTCTCTGCTGAAGATGATTTTTTGGTAATTTTGGTCTAGATTGTAATTTGGCATGCACAAAGAAAGTATTTATAATTGATTATGTAGTCAAAAAAAGTTGATGAATTTTTATCTTTTGATAGCCATATTGTTAAATCTAATTTAATAGGATATTAGTTCTGCTTATTAGTAACTAATGAGTATTGATTGAGAAAAAACAGAATTTTATCCTATCTTTTTTTGATGTACTTAATATGATAAAAACTAAACATTTTTTTAAAAAATAATGCCGTTTCAATACAGAAACGGCATTAGAAAAAGTAATAAGTATACTTAGTATAAATTTGGAAACTTAGCTGGATTGCTTTCGTTCATAATGCTATATATTTTTTCAAAAATATCTTCGGTAGAAGGTTTTGAGAAATAATCCCCATCTGTTCCATAAGCGGGGCGATGTGCTTTGGCAGTAAGCGTTTCTGGTTTACTGTCCAAATATTTATAACCGTCTTGAACTTCGGTAATTTGTTGTAATATATAGGCAGAAGCGCCCCCAGGAACATCTTCGTCAATAACTAAAAGACGATTCGTTTTGGCTAAACTTTTTACAATATCATGATTTAAGTCAAAAGGAAGTAAGGATTGAACATCGATAACTTCACAATTGATTCCTACTTCTAAAAGTTCGTTTGCGGCTTGTTGTACCAAACGCAAAGTAGATCCGTAAGAAACTAAAGTGATATCGGTTCCTTCTTTTAGTGTTTCAACAACTCCAATTGGTGTTTTGAATTCACCATAATTAGTTGGTGCTACTTCTTTCAAACGGTAACCATTCAAGCATTCAATTACCAATGCGGGTTCGTCACATTCTAAAAGAGAATTGTAAAAACCAGCTGCTTGAGTCATATTTCTTGGAACCAAAACGTGCATTCCTCTGATGGCATTAATAATCATTCCCATTGGTGATCCAGAATGCCAAATTCCTTCTAAACGGTGTCCTCGAGTACGTACAATTAATGGTGCTTTTTGTTTTCCAACGGTACGGTATTGCAATGTAGCTAAATCGTCACTCATGATTTGAATGGCATAAAGCAAATAATCTAGATATTGAATCTCTGCGATCGGACGTAATCCTCTCAAAGCCATGCCAATTCCTTGTCCAATAATGGTGGCTTCACGAATTCCTGTATCAGCAACGCGAAGTTCTCCATATTTTTCTTGCATGCCTTCTAATCCTTGGTTCACATCACCAATAGTTCCAGCGTCTTCTCCAAAAATTAATACTTCAGGATATTTGCTAAATAGGGCATCAAAATTATCGCGTAAAATCATTCGACCGTCAGTGTCAGCCGAAGCATTTTCGTTATAGGTAGGCGCTATTTTCTTTGTGGTACTGATATTAAGATTAGATTCAGAATATAAATTACTGCTAAAGCTAGGTTGAGTTTTATGTATGTAAGAAGTAATCCATTGACTTAATTCACTATGACCGTTTTGATTAATCAACAATCGCAGTGATTTTCTCGCAGCAATTAAAATTTCTTTTTTTAGTGGATTTTTTATGGCTTTTAAATCCGTGCTGTGTTTGAGGATAAAGTCTTTGTTAATGCTAGATGGAGCTAATTTTTCTAATAAAGTAATTAGTTCTTTCTGTTCATTAATTATAGGTTGAATAAAGTTGTTCCAAGCTGTTTTTTTTGCTTCCAAAACTTCTTTTTTGGCTTCGGCATCAATGGCGTCTAACTCTTCTGGGGAAGCAATATTGATAGCAATCATCCATAAACGCATTTGACGTAAACAATCAAATTCTTTTTCCCATGCCAAACGCTCACTGTTTTTGTAGCGTTCGTGAGAACCTGAAGTAGAGTGACCTTGGGGTTGCGTAAGTTCTTGTACGTGAATTAATACCGGAACATGCTGTTCACGAGCAATGTCGGCCGCTTTTTCGTACGTAGCAATCAATTCAGCATAATCCCATCCTTTTACTCTAAAAATTTCGTACCCATTAGAATTTTCATCTTTTTGGTACCCTTTTAGTATTTCAGAAATATTTTCTTTGGTGGTTTGATGTCTGGCATGAACTGAGATTCCGTACTCGTCATCCCAAACACTCATTACCATCGGTACTTGTAAAACACCGGCAGCATTGATAGTTTCAAAAAACAAACCTTCAGAAGTGCTTGCGTTTCCAATAGTTCCCCAAGCAATTTCATTACCGTCTTTTGAAAAATTTGAAGCGTTTTTTATGTCAGAAACATTTCTGTATATTTTAGAGGCCTGGGCTAATCCTAATAGTCTTGGCATTTGTCCTGCAGTTGGAGAAATATCTGCACTCGAATTTTTCTGTTCGGTTAAATTTTTCCAAGAACCATCTTCGTTTAAGCTGTGAGTAGCAAAATGACCGCCCATTTGTCTTCCAGCAGACATAGGGTCGAAGGAAATATCAGTATGACCATATAATCCAGCAAAAAATTGTACGGGTGTCAATTCACCTATCGCCATCATAAAAGTTTGATCCCTATAATATCCTGAACGAAAATCTCCATTTTGAAAAGCTTTGGCCATGGCCAATTGTGGTACTTCTTTACCATCTCCAAAAATTCCAAATTTGGCTTTCCCAGTAAGTACTTCTTTACGTCCTAAAAGGCTACATTCGCGACTGGTAATGGCTAATTTGTAATCATTTGTAACTTCTGTTTTGAAATCTTCAAAAGTTAATGTAGTGTTGTGTTGTTCTTTTACCATGATGCTGTTGATAGTAATTTTATGCAAACTTACTTAAAAACAAGTGATTTTCATAATTCGTTGCATAAAATAAAATTAAATTATTTTCAATCAAAACGGTTTAATACGGGGTTTAAATTGTACAATTCTGCATTAATTTATTAAAAAAATGATAAATTGTTGTTTTTTGGCCTATTTTTAAATGGTTTTAAAACCATTTTCGAGTAAAAAGATTAATTAGTTTACTAGGGTCAAAAGTCACTACAAAACGAATTTTCTGATTATAATGAGCTTGTGATATTTCCCATCCATTACTTGAATACACCGGAAAATAGAGTTCGAAATAATCCGTAAGTAAATTTAATCGAACGCCACTATCGTAAACAAATTGTGCTTGGTCGCCTCTATTTTTAACAAAACCTGCATCACCATACAATTCTATCCAATTCCAAACATTGAAACTTGCATTAAAACTAGTCAACCATTGATTGGCATAAGGAGTGTTGAGTTTAGACTTAAATCCGCCTTCGGCCAAAATAAATTGTCGGCTAAAAAAACCAGTGTTTTCTGAACGCCCATAGTAATTATAGTCAAACAAATAATCAGTTGGGCGATCTAAAGCATAACTAAAAAAATCAGAATCGATTGAAGTGTTGTACAAAAAGCGACCAACAAACAAGCGTAAATTTAATTGGCGATTACCACGAAACAATTTTCGGTAATCAATCTCTACCGATGTTTTACCAAATTCTTTTGCCACTTGTAAATCGGTTGAAAAACTCAAATGATTGGTTATTTCTGTTTTTGAATTGATGTATTTTGCATTAAAAACAGAATAATTAAGCATTGAATTATCAACCACGATAGCACTTTTTTCTCGATTAACCATAACATGTCGGAACAACAAAAGTTGTTTTCGATTGTCACGGAAATCTTTACCTCTTATTTGCATCTGAATCATGGGATTGAGTCGAAGGTAGGTGGCATCTGGAGCATAATGAAAGTAAGAGGCCCCGAGGGAGTAACGCACATTATACAATCGACTTTCACGGTAATTTTGATTGATCACAAAAAAACCAGAACCCGAAAAAGTCTGTGCTTTTATAGAATACATTGGACTAAAGTCGAAAGTAAACGGTTTATTCAGAATAGTTTTGTTGTGAAAACGCATTCCTGGAGAAAAACCATCATATACATTAAAACCTAAAACAGGAGTATACAAAACTTGACTGTAATAAGGGTCTTCTAAATCTTTTAAGAATACAAATTTTATGGGGCGATTGTTAGGGAAAAAGCCATTCAATTTCTTCCAATTATTTCTTAAGTTAAATTCAGGAACTTCATTCTTTAAGTTCAAAATAATTTTTTCGGCATTTTCTCTCGGTAGTGTATAAATAGTATCAGGATTTTTTGGAATATCAAGCCATTTACTAAATACAATTGCTCCATTTTTTGTTCCGTAAATAGGCATTGGCACTGCAACACCAGTTTTGTTTTTGATAGCAAAGCTAATACTGTCTTTGGTATAAGTCACATGATCAAATTTGTAATCAATAAGTTTTCTGGAACCAATGATAGTTTCAAAAAACCAGTCGATATTTTTTGAAGTATTTGATTCTAGAATGGTTCTTAAATCAGAGCCATTGGATTGTTTTTGCTGATTTAATTCGAAAAAAGTGGTAATACTTTTGGGGACAACATCGTCTTTCAAATAATCATTTAAATACCTGAAACTTAATCCTGCTCTATATTTACTGGCAATTTGCTCGTTGAATTTTATTAAAGTGTTTTTGGTCTCGCTTAATGTTTGATCCAGATTTTTTCTTGCCATTAGCATATAAAAATAACTGTATTGCTCGTTAAAATCTAAATTGATTAAATTGTAGCTTTTAAGCAGTTTTATTTTTCCAATGGTTCCTAGCATTTTACTATTGGGATGAAAAGTGTCTATGTAATTCATCATGGTATAAACCTGTATTCCATCATAAATCCAATTGTCTTCTCTAGGATTCAATCTCAAACTATTTTTTAAATAATTGTTTAAGAACGTTTTTAAAAATTGTAGTTCAAAAATGAATTCATTACTAAACGGACTCAAAAAGTTGGGCAATTGATTCAATCCATAAAACGGATTATGATCATAATCAACTTGAGAAACGGTTAGTTTATCGTGAGGAAAATCACCAATAGTTTTTCGAGCAAAATGGGAAATTTGATCAATAATAATGGCTTTTTTTATGGGATCTATTCCGTAGTCATTCAGGTTGGTTTGTATTTCCAAAAAATCGCTTTTATAACTCGTAAAGCTATTTTTTTCTTCAATAAATAAACTAAAATCGGTTCTGTTTTTATCGTTTAAATAATAACTACTAGAACGGTTGTCAGTGTCCGTTTTTGCACAATTCATATCGCTAGTTACAGTATAATTTAAGGGTACTTTAAGTGTAACTTCAAAAGAACAAATCGCATTGGCGATATCCTCTAGATTAGCATTGCTGTTTTGAATAAAATTGTGATTTTCGTATCGAGCAGGGGATAGAAACCAATTTTTAAGAGTCATTTTTTTGGCGGTATAACCTATTCCTGTAAAACGATCACTTGGAATTTTTGCAGTATAAGTAAGATGTAGTGTGACAGTTTGATGCGGAAGCAATGGTTTTTTTAACGCTAGTTCTATAACATCTGGTTTTTTATTTAATCGAGTCCATGCTATTTCTGTTTGGTCATTATCTTGAATAATCAAATCAAAAGTGCCTCCTCGTTCTTCTTTTTTGGACAAATGAAATCCACGGTAAAATTCATCCGAAAAGCGTTTTCCTAGTGGAGTAGAAATGTCTGAGTAAGCATGATTCCAGTCGTTTAAAATAATGCTTTTTAAGGTGTCGTCACTAGCATTTAAAAAACGAATTTCCTGTTCTACATAAAGTGATTTGTTGGTCCAATTCACCGCTACATTTAATTTTGAATGATGTTGCCCTCTTATCGATAGCGATAAGAAAAGCATCAGTAAGAACGATAAAGTAGAGTAATGGCGTATCAAACAGCTGTAGGTTTTGGATGTTTTTTTGTAATCAATTAGGAGTTTGTATTAAATTTTGAAGCAAAATACAATTGGTTTTTCAGGAAACAACGTCCCGCTATCCGCTATATCTTTGTTTTTTTTGAAGCAAAAAAACAAAGGATGCCGCTACTATCGGGGCTAAAGATAAACAATTAGTTTTCTTGGTTACATCTAAATTAATAATCAAACTCTCCTTTATAAAAATACGTATTCTAGTTGATATCAAAGGCAAAGTGTAAAAAAAAACTGTCGGTTAAGACAGTTTTTTAATTAAAAATTCGGACTCAAATCATATTTCTTATAAAACTTATCTAGCACATCCAATACTTCATCTTCAGTATCCACCAATTTAAATAAGTTTAAGTCTTCTTCGCTAATGGTATGTTCTCTTTCTACCAATACGCTTTTAATCCAATCAATCAAACCTGACCAAAAACTCGTCCCAACCAAGATAATTGGGAACTTTCCAATTTTTTTAGTTTGTATCAGAGTAATGGCTTCAAATAGTTCATCCATAGTACCAAAACCACCAGGCATCACAATAAATCCTTGCGAATATTTCACAAACATTACTTTGCGCACAAAGAAATAGTCAAAATTCAGGTTCTTATCGTGATCAATATACGGATTGAAATGTTGCTCAAACGGCAATTCTATATTCAATCCAACCGAAGTTCCACCGCCTAAATGCGCTCCTTTGTTTCCTGCCTCCATAATTCCAGGCCCACCACCAGTAATGATTCCATAACCAGCTTTACTGACTTTATAAGCAATTTTCTCGGCCAATAAATAATAAGGTGTATCAGGTTTTAGACGTGCCGAACCAAAAATAGTCACACAAGGGCCAATACGACTCATAGTTTCGTATCCATTAACGAATTCTGACATAATTTTGAAAATCGCCCAGCTATCATTGGTTCGAATTTCATTCCAAGTTTTGCGTTTCAATTTATCTTGAATCACTTTGTCTTCGTCATTATCAAAATCTTCTAATTTCATATGCTTTCAATTTTATTATATTTTCAACGGATAAAAATCTGTTATTATTATGTTCTTGTTCTTTTCTGTGATTGACGGGAATTATACCAATTCTTTTTTCAAGAATTCTCCAGTCAACGGATTAAAATCCGCTGCTACAATTTAGTCGTTCCTACGGAACTTTTTTTAAATTATGCCAATTCTTTTTTCAAGAATTCTCCAGTATAACTCTTTTTTACTTTAATGATTTCCTCAGGTGTTCCTTTGGCTACAAGCTGTCCGCCACCTTTTCCGCCTTCGGGACCAATGTCAATGATATAATCGGCGAGTTTAATGACATCCATATTGTGTTCGATAATCAAAACGGTATTTCCTTTATCCACCAATCGATTAATCACATCCATCAACACTCTAATATCCTCAAAATGCAGCCCTGTTGTAGGTTCATCTAGAATATAAAACGTATTTCCTGTGTCTTTTTTAGATAATTCTCCTGCAAGTTTAATACGTTGTGCTTCACCACCAGAAAGCGTGGTGCTTTGTTGCCCTAAGGTTATATAACCCAAACCAACATCTTGCAAGGTTTTGACTTTTCTATATATTTTTGGGATATTTTCAAAAAACGGTACCGCTTCATCAATCGTCATATCCAATACATCCGAAATGGATTTGCCTTTGTAACGAATTTCAAGAGTTTCTCTATTAAAACGCTTTCCTTGACAGCTTTCGCATTCTACATACACATCAGGTAAAAAGTTCATTTCGATAGTTCGAACACCAGAACCTTCACAGGTTTCGCAACGTCCACCTTTTACATTAAAACTAAAACGTCCCGCTTTGTATCCACGAATCATACTTTCAGAAGTCATCGTAAACAAGTTACGGATTTCGGTGAAAACTTCGGTATAAGTTGCTGGATTAGAACGTGGTGTTCTTCCAATTGGACTTTGGTCAATATCAATTACTTTATCGATATGTTCTAAACCTTCTATTTTTTTATAGGGCTGTGGTTTTTTGACACCGTTAAAATAATAAGCATTCAAAATAGGGTAGAGGGTCTCGTTGATTAAAGTCGATTTTCCACTCCCCGAAACACCTGTTACACAAATCATTTGCCCTAATGGAATTTCTATAGAAACATTTTTTAGATTGTTTCCAGTCGCTCCAGTTAGTTTCAGGAATTTTCCATTGCCTGTTCTGCGTTTTTTTGGAATGTCAAATTTCATTGTTCCATTCAAATACTGAGCTGTAATGGTGTTCGAGGCTAAGGTTTCTTGCGGTGTCCCAATACTGATGATTTCGCCTCCATATTTTCCTGCTTTTGGACCAATATCTATTACATAATCGGCACGTTCAATCATATCTTTATCGTGCTCAACGACCAAAACCGAATTGCCAATATCCCGCAATTGCTCTAAAGAATGAATTAATTTCTCATTATCTCTTTGATGTAAACCAATACTTGGTTCGTCTAAAATATAAAGCACACCAACCAATTGCGAACCAATTTGGGTAGCCAAACGAATACGTTGTGCTTCACCACCAGAAAGTGATTTTGAACTTCGGCTTAACGCCAAATAATTTAAACCAACATTCATCAAAAACGCTAATCTATCTTTGATTTCCTTGATAACTTCTGTTGCAATTCGTTTTTGTTTATCGGTCAAATGATTTTCAAGATCCAAAAACCAAGTGGTCAAATCTGAAATGTCCATAGTACACAATTCAGAAATATTCTTTTCGTTTACTCTAAAATAATTAGCTTCCTTTTTAAGGCGAGAGCCCTCGCAAACAGGACAAGCAATTTCATCCATAAATTCTTTAGCCCAACGCTTGATAGCAGTAGAACCACTTTCGTCGTGTTGGTTTTTGATGAAATGCGAAATACCTTCAAAATCAATTTTGTACTCTCTCGTAACGCCCAAATCTTTCGATTGAACCGCAAATTTTTCTTTACCACCATTCAAAATCATTTCCATAGCTTCTGCAGGAATTTTTTCGATGGGGTCCGTTATTTTGAAATGGAATTTTTCTCCAATAGTTTCCAATTGCTTAAAAATCCAAGACGACTTGTATTCTCCAAGCGGAGCAAAACCACCCGCTTTGATGGATAATTTTGGATTGGGAATGATTTTTTTCGTATTGATTTCATTAATAGTTCCTAATCCATTGCAGTGTTCGCAAGCCCCTTTTGGTGAGTTGAAAGAAAACAAATTGGGTTCAGGATTTTGATACGAAATTCCAGTAGTGGGACACATTAAATTACGGCTAAAAAAGCGTACCTCATTCGTATCCTGATTCAAAATCATCAATACATTTTCACCGTGATGCATAGCAGTGTTGATACTTTCGGACAAACGTTTTTGTATGTCATCAGAAGTATCAACAACAATTCTATCCACTACAATTTCTATATCGTGTGTTTTGTAACGGTCGAGTTTCATTCCGGGAGTAATGTCTACAATTTCTCCATTTACTCTTACTTTTAGAAAACCTTGTTTGGTAATTTGTTGGAAGAGTTCGGCATAATGTCCTTTTCTCGCTCGAATGATTGGAGCCAAAATATTGATTCTTTTCCCGTTAAAATCCTGAATAATCAGTTCTTTAATTTGATCATCTGAGTAGGAAACCATTTTTTCTCCCGTATTATAACTGTAAGCATCTGCACCTCGAGCATATAGCAAACGTAGGAAATCATATATTTCAGTAATGGTTCCAACAGTAGAACGCGGACTTTTGCTAGTTGTTTTTTGTTCAATCGCAATTACCGGTGAAAGTCCGTCGATTTTATCTACATCGGGTCGTTCCAATCCTCCCAAAAATTGTCGGGCATAAGCCGAAAACGTTTCTACATAGCGGCGTTGTCCTTCGGCATAAATAGTATCGAAGGCCAAAGAAGATTTTCCCGACCCAGAAAGACCAGTAATTACTACTAGTTTTTCTCTAGGTATAGAAATATCGATATTTTTTAGATTATGTACGCGAGCCCCTTGAACTTCAATAGTATTGTTTGTATCTAGCATAATTTTGCAAATTCCGAATAGGTCGGAAGCAAAGTTACTATTTTGATTTATTCTTTCGATAGAACACTATCGAAGATTGTGTTAAAAAAGGAATACAAAAAAAACGCTAACTTTTGGGGTTAGCGTTTTCTTTTTCTGGTGCTGATATAAGCTTCAATGGCTTCTTTGGTGGTATACCAATTTCTGCCTTCTTTATAGGCGTCTATTTTGCCAGTGCGGGCTAGTAAGCTAACGTATTCTTGTCCGTAGGGGCTGCTTGGTTCACTAACAATATTAGCTATTGTCTGAAAGTCGTTGTTGCTATCAGGCATAGCATTTAGGTAAATATTCAAACTTCGCTCAAGTGCTTGACTCATCAAAAGTATTAATTTTTGATAGTTACCATTATTAGCTTGATTGAGGGCTTCATAGTATTTTTTTCTATCGTTCTTGAGAATAATTGCTGGAGGAAAACCACATCGCATCAATAACAAATTCATACTCAAACGAACTGTTCTTCCATTGCCATCAAAAAAAGGATGAATCCAAACTAATTTGTGATGAAAGATGGTTGCCAACTCAATATCGTTTAAATTTAAAGGGTTGGTGTTAATAAAATCAATCAATTCATCCAGTAAATCTGAAACTTTGTTTGCATTAGGTGGAACAAAATTAGCCCCCGAAATACGGACACCTCCATTACGTAATCTACCTGCGAAATCATCTTCAATCGAGCGTAATACCAAACCGTGTAACGATAATATATCAAGACTTCGTAATACATAGTGATCATTGATTATCGAAAAAAGGTAATCAATGGCTTTGTCGTGATTGTGTGCTTCGAAATGTTCTCTTAAAGAAATCCCTTTTATAGTGATTCCTTCTTGCAAAACCATTTGGGTTTCTCTTAATGTTAAGGTGTTTCCTTCTATGCTATTGGAATTGTAGGTCCATTCTATAGATAAACTTTCTTTGATTTTATTCAAAGCGATGGTGGGCAAGGGTCTGCTATTTTGCAAATCTTGCTTTTTTTGATACAATCGCTCAAAAGTTGATTGAAATTCTTCCAGATATCCTAAGTTTATATCCCACATAACCCCACAAAATTACAACTAATATCGGATATAAAAAATTTTATCACTATCCGATAATAAAAAAACGCTAACCGAAGTTAGCGTTTTTGATTCATTGTCTTTTAAATGGGATTATTCTGCCACAAACTCAGCATAGGTTTTCAAAACAAACGGTATGTTTTGTTCTTTTGCTTGTTTTATATAAGTAGCTTCATTTTTAGCTTTAACCGTTTTGAATTCTTTCATTTCAGTATCAAAACGTTGCATAATGGCTTCTTTATTTTCTAATTGTGAAGGAGAAGGAGCTGTAAAGTTTCCAGCAACAGAGGCGTATAATTCTCCAAGTTTCTCTCTCAACTGAGGTTCAGCCGAAGCTACGTAGCCATCACCAGTAGTAACTACCATTTTTGCTTTTACATTCTCAAAATCAGTTTTGATTTTTGTGCCATTTTTAGCAAAACCTTTATTTTTAGCAATCAATTGATCTAATAATTTTACAGTTTCGTCAATTTCATACACTGCATAGGCTAGTTCTTCATTTTTGTTGAACAACTCTCGTGTAGTTTCTTTTTGTTTCACTCTATCAGATGCTGAAATACTACTTTTTGGATCATTAAGTACTTTAAAGGTGTGCGTGTAAGTATCTTTTCCTTTAGTCATCACTACTTTATAATTACCTTCTTGTACACGTGGCGAAGTAAAACCGGCAAATGAAACTGTTTTTCCAGCAGCAATTTTTGGGTTTTTCATATTGTAGTCCCACGTTACTACATTGATTCCTTTTTGTTTGCCTGCAGGTAACGATACTATTTTATTACCTTGTTCATCTTGTATTTCAAGATCCATCTTACCCAAGGTATGTCTTTTTTTCAAGTAATAGATAATTTGAGCACTAGATGATGGGTTACTACCCACAAACTCCAATTCTGTTGCAGTAGTTCCAAAACTTGATTGCTCTTCAATTACAGCTGGCTTCAAATCAAAGAAGTGAACATCTTTAGTAAGAACGTCTTGACTTATTTGACGCAAAGGTGTAATATCATCTAAGATAATAATACCACGACCATGAGTTGCCATAACTAACGAATTGGTTTTAGTACTTAATTCCATGAAGTGTACGGCAACTGAAGGCATTTTATTAGTAAAATGAGACCAGTTAGCTCCACCATCTATAGTAATGTATAAACCTTTTTCAGTACCCAAGAACAATAAATTCTCATTGGTAAAATCTTCTTGAATGTTACGAACAAAACCATCAACATCAGGAGTAATGATAGATTTCCATGTTTTCCCAAAATCTGTCGTTTTGTAGGCATATGGAGTATAATCATTTTTTGCATGACCCTCAAAAACAGCATACGCTGTTCCTTCTCCAAAAGTACTGGCTTCAATGTGATAACACCAAGTGTTTTTTGGAAGTCCAGTAATGTTGGCAACCACATTAGTCCATGTTTTACCTCCATCTTTGGTAACTTGTACATTACCGTCGTCAGTACCGGCCCAAATTACTTTTTCATTTAATGGAGACTCGGCAATTGTAAAAATAGTACAGTGTTTCTCTGCACCAGAATTGTCAACAGACAATCCACCAGATTTTTCTGTGTTGTATTTTAATGCATCGTTCGTAGTTAAATCTGGTGAAATTTTGGTCCATGTACGACCCATATCTTCTGATTTATGTACGAACTGACTTCCCATATAGAAACGATCAGTTTGTTTTTTACTGATCTCCATCGGTGCATTCCAGTTGAAACGCAATTTTGGGTCTCCTTTTACTGCCAATGGCTGAATAGTAATTAATTCTTGCGTATCTGTATTGTATCGCCAAACATTTTCGGCACCTTGCATTTCACTGTAAATAATATTTTTGGTTGGATGTTTGATTACTCTAAAACCATCACCTTGACCAATTCTTGTCCAGTCTCTAGATTCTACTCCACCTGGACTTTTTGAAGGGCCGTACCAAGAACCGTTATCTTGTAAACCTCCATAAACATTAAATGGTTCTTTATCGTCGATACTTACGTGATAAAACTGAGAAACAGGAATGTTACTGACCATTTCCATAGTATTTGCACCATCCCAACTTCTATAAACACCACCATCTGTCCCACAATACATTCTATTGCTATCATTAATATCAAAAACGATATCATGGATATCAGAGTGCATGTTTCCGAGGTTTTTAAAGGTTTTTCCACCATCTCTACTAATGGATCCGCTTAAGCCACCTTTTACTACAATTTCAGGGTTTTTTGGATCAACGGTAATTCTAGAAAAATAGAAAGGTCTTACCACTAAACCAAAATCACTATTCAGATGTTTCCAATTCGCACCTGCATCATCAGAGCGGTACAAACCATTCAATTCTGCTTTTTCTGTTTCAAGCACAGAATACAAAATGTTTGAGTTCGAAGGAGCTACTGCAATGGCAATTCTACCCAATTGACCAGCAGGAAAACCAGTGTGGATTTTGTTCCAAGTTTTTCCACTATCTACAGATTTATACAAAGCTGATTTAGTTCCACCCGAGCTGAATGACCAACCTGTTCTTCTGAATTCCCAAAAAGAAGCATACATTATAGCGCTATTTTTAGGGTCAATAATCAAATCTGAACATCCTGTTTTGTTATCTACAAAAAGAACTTTATTCCAAGTGGTTCCTCCATCTGTTGTTTTATAAATACCTCTTTCGTCACTATCTCCCCACAAAGCTCCAAGAACACCAACCCAAACAATATCGCTATTCTTTGGATCAATGATAATAGAACTAATTCGATCAGATTTAGGTAACCCCATGTTTTTCCAGTTCTGACCTCCATCTGTAGATTTGTAAATTCCATCTCCCATAGAAACACTATTTCTTGTCCATGTTTCTCCAGTACCCACCCAAATGTTTTGGTCTGGTTTTGAAGGATCAATAGCTACACAACCAATGGATTGAATATGTTCATCAAATATTGGATTAAAAGAAGCTCCACCGTCGTTACTTTTCCATACACCACCGCCGGCTGTTCCTGCAAATACGATTTTATTATTAGTAGGATGCACTTCGAGATCGGTAATTCTACCACTCATTAAAGCAGGACCAATATGTCTTGCTTGCATGTCACCAAAAAGTTCTTTGCCTTTTAGTACAATTTTTTCTTGTGCTAGTGCATTAGTTGCTGATAGTATTCCTATACAAGCAAACCAAAGGATTGATTTTTTCATAAAAAAAGCTAGTTAAAAAAAGCCCTTATTTTTCAATAAGGACTTTGGTTTGATTAATTTTATATTATTGTGCAGGAAAAGCGTAAATTTTTGGATCTACAGTTGGATTCAAAATAACTTTTTTAACTTTCACTACTTGTCCACCTTCATTGATAGAAAAAGGGAAATAGATCCCGTCTACTTCTTGGTAATCACTCATAGTTGATATAGATTTTTGCCCTTTTGCAGGACCTTGTTTGATTTCACTTTCTTTAGCAATTGGTAAACTGTTTTCAGTTTCAAAAAAGTAGTAGCTAACATCATCCGATTTTACACCGTCGACCATAATTGGTTTTTTGGTAAATTTAATTTTATAGCATTCAGTACCTTCTTTAGTCTCTTTGCCGATAAATTCTGCAGTGTATCCTTTTGATTTGTAATCCAAAAAAGGATCAGGAAAATCTGCATTACTTAATTTAGCATTTGCTGTAGCTTCAGCATCCATTTTTTCAGCTTTCATAGTCATAAAGTTAGTGCTCCACATCGTTTCGCCGTCAGAGGCCATTTGCGTAATATCTTTTCCTTGAAAATTAAGCTTTAATAACATTTTTCCGCCCTTTTCTTGCGTAGCTTCAACTGGAATTTCCATTCCTTGTGCATTTACAACCATTTCCATCTTCACACTTTTCAGTGCTTTTAGTTTTTCTGCTCCACCAATAGTGGTTATGTATTTTGAAATAATTTCATCTGCTGTTTGAGCAAATAAAGAAGCACTACTTGTACAAAGTAAAAGTGCTAAGGCTGTCATTTTTAATGTTTTCATAATGAGTGTAATTTTGGTTTTATGATTATGTTCAAAGCTGATAAGTAGGTTTTTTAGTAAAATGTTACATTTTTTTATAATTTATTTTAAAAAAAAATTAATCTATCGTCATTGCTTTAAGTTTGGACCTGTATGCTTCTAAAGCTACTGATTTTGAGATGAAACCAAAATATTTTCCATTTTGTACCACGGGTAAAAATGCTTTTTTGGTAAGTTCAAATTTATTCATCACGATTTCCATATGGTCCTTAGGCGCAATCAATGCAGCTGGTGTAACCATAATTTCTTTGACCAAAGTATATTTTACGCGATAGCTATTAAATATGATTTCTCGGATGTCATTAAAATGAACGACACCTAATAATTCATTTTCTTCATTGACTACTGGAAAAATAACTTGATCCGAGTGTGAAATTAAATCCACTAAGCGTTCTAAGTTTTCGTTTGGAGAAATAGTGAGATAACTAGTGTCAATGATAGTACTTGTTTCTAAAGTTGATAAAACATTAGCATCCTTATTACTGGTAAAGGCGTGTCCTTTTTTGGCTAAATTTTTCACATCCATCGAATGTTTTTCAAAGCGTTTTGAAATGGCGTAACTAGTTGAGGCTACAATCATCAACGGAATCATCAGTCCATAACCTCCCGTAATTTCAGCAATCAAGAAAATGGCTGTAAGTGGAGCGTGAAATAATCCACTCAAAATACCTGCCATTCCAACGATGGTGAAATTACTTACTGGTAATTTCGCTATACCAATAAGATTGAGTAATGATGAAAAGAAAAAACCAACATAAGAGCCTAAAAATAGAGAGGGAGCAAAATTTCCTCCATTTCCTCCACAACTCAAAGTAAATCCAGTGGCAAAAACTTTGAGCATCATACTGGCTCCAATGAATAAAAGTAACACCCAATTGTTATTACGAAATCCTTTGAAGAGTGTGTTTTCAAGTAATTGTCCCGGGTCATTTTGAGACAAAATACGAATGCTTTCATACCCTTCTCCAAAAAGTGTTGGGAATACAAAAATCAGCAAAGCCAAGATACTTGAGCCCAATAAAGCCTTTTTGTAAACAGAAAGTTTTGAAATATGAAAATAACGTTCTATTTTTTGAAAATATCTTGAATAATAAACAGAAACAAATCCTGTAAAAACGCCTAAAAAGACATAATAAATGATATTCAGATGATGAAAATGCTCTTGCTGTTTGAAGGATAGTAAGATGCTTTCATCTAATGCAACCACAGAGACCATCGCACCTGTTGCAGCGGCAATCATAATGGGTGTAAATGCAGAAATGCTTACATCAACTAACAAAACTTCTACCGCAAATAATACACCGGCTATGGGAGCGTTAAAAGCTGCCGCAATTCCTGCTGCAACGCCACAGCCAATAAGTAAAGTTCTGTCCTTGTAACTCAAATGATATTTTTGTGCATAATTGGAACCAAAAGCTGCACCAGTAATCACAATGGGACTCTCCAAGCCAGCCGAACCTCCCAAACCAACGGTTAATGAACTAGTCACAATTTGAGCATACATTTGTTTTTTGGGAATAATACTTGCTTTTTTAGCAACGGCATACAAAATCTGAGAAGTACCTTTTTCGATGCTACCTCCCAGTAATTTTTGAACCACAAAAACCGTCAGCAAAATTCCTATTATAGGCAGAATACTGTTGATGTAGTTGAGTTTTAAAATACCATTGACATAGGTAGCAAAAGTAAAAACCGAATGCGCAAATGATTTTAGGATAATAACCGCCAAACCTGCTGATATTCCTACCAATACACTCGATAAAAAAATGAATTGTTTATTAGTAAACTTACTTTGACTCCATACAATTAGTGATTCGAAGCGATTGACCACGCTAGTAATAATAGTGCTGAAATTCATAGTTTTTGTTTTTCAATAATACGTAAGGCTTCTTTTTTGCTTAATGGTTTTAAATTGGTACTTACAACATAGTTTTGGACAGCTATCGGATTGATTTTACTGTATTCTCTTAATGCCCAACCTATTGCTTTTTGAATAAAAAATTAATTACTTTCTTTAAAGTGCTCACAAACAGCTCCTAAGATACTAAAATTGGTATTCTTTTTATAGTCTAATTGAAATAAAAGTGTACTTCTGTTCAGCCAAATATTTGAAGCATTAGAAAATTTCTCAATCACCTTATTCGTTTGTTCAGGGAATTGAACCAAATAGCGTCCCAATAAATATTTGCTAATCGTATCGACAGTATCCCACCAAGAGTAGGTGAGTAGTAGTTGTTCTATCCAATGAATGTCATCTAAGGCTAGTTTTTTGCTACAATTCTGAATTAAAACTTCTATAGCGCAATAATGAAATTCCCTTTGCGGTTTTTCATAAAGCTGAAACGCCAGCGTGCGAGCATTTGCTTTTATACTGTCCGAATATTCGGCACTAACCAATTTTAAAATTGCTCTTCGTTCTGGCATTGGAATACCTAAAAACGGAAAATGATTTTTCATATACGCTTCCATAGCCATACTTTGTATTGTATCTGCTTGCGCTATAAATTCTTTTTCTAAGGCTGTAATGAAATCCATAATTAAAAGCCAACCGCCGTATCGTCACCTCTAAAATCAGCTCCACCTTCAAGTTTTTTATTAGGTAAAACCAAAATAGCATCGACTTTGCCAATCACAGGAGTCGTTTTTTCATTGATGATATAGCCTTTTGTTTTTAGTTTTTCAAAAGTTGAAGTATCGAATGTTTTTGGTTCAAACGTAATTAAATCAGGCAACCACTGATGATGAAAACGAGGAGCATTTACAGCTTTTTGCATATTCATTTTATATTCGTAAGCATTGAGAATCGTTTGCAAAACCGAAGTAATAATAGTAGAACCACCCGGCGAACCTACTACCATAAATAATTGCCCGTTTTTTTCAACGATAGTTGGAGTCATAGAACTTAGCATTCGTTTTCCGGGAGCAATACTGTTGGCTTCGTTTCCTACTAAACCAAACATATTTGGGGTTCCGGGTTTGGCACTAAAATCGTCCATTTCGTTATTGAGGAAAAAACCTAAAGCATCACAATAGTATTTCGATCCGTAGCCATCATTTAAGGTTGTGGTCGCAGCGACGGCATTTCCAGCGGCATCTACAATAGAATAATGAGTGGTTTCGGTACTTTCGTTATAGTTCACTTTTCCTTCTTTGATTTCAGAGGACAACGTGGCTTTTTCAAAACTAAAACTACTCATACGTTGCTGTAAATAGTCATCAGCTAACAATGCTTTAATTGGGATTTTAACAAAATCGGGGTCGCCTAGATAGTGACTTCTGTCTGCGTAAGCTCTGCGTTCCGCTTCAACAATTACTTGTATAGATTCTGTTGAGTTGTGCCCCATTTTCGATAAATCAAAGGGAGCAATCATTTTAAAAATTTCAGCCAAACAAATACCACCGCTACTTGGTGGAGGCATAGAGATGATTTTTAAATCTTTGTATTGAAACGAAAGCGGAGTGCGCCATTTTGCCTCGTATTGACGTAAATCTTTCATCGTAATGATGCCTCCTTTTTGTTGTAAATACTGCACTAACGTTTTTGCCGTTTGTCCTTTGTAAAATTCATCACGACCATTTTTTGCAATTCGCTTTAGCGTTGCTGCTAGAGCGGGATATTTTATAGTATCTTTTTCTTTAAAAGGTTTTGCAAACAAGGTGTTTGTCCCATTTACTTTTATTATTTCTTCTCGATAATCATTTAATCGGCGCTCTTGTTTACGCGTAACTACAACCCCTTTTTCTGCCAAAGCAATTACAGGTTTTAGTATTTCGGACATAGGCAGACTTCCCAGTTTTTTATGAACGGCAAAAACACCAGCGATGGTTCCTGGTACACCAATAGCCAAAGGCGATTCCGTGCTTTTTCCTTTGATGACGTTACCTTCTTTATCCAAAAACATCGTTTTATGAGCTGCCAAAGGAGCTTTTTCTCTATAATCCAAAGAACCAATTTCGCCATTTGCTTTGCGATACACCATAAATCCACCGCCACCTAAATTCCCTGCATACGGATAAGCAACTGCCAAAGCCAATTCGGTAGCCACCATAGCATCAAAAGCATTGCCGCCTTTTTGCATAATTTCGACGCCTATCTTGGAAGCTTCTTCTCGTGCAGACACCACCATAGCTTTGTTAGCGATTAGACCGGTTTGCGCATCGACATTTTCACTAAAAAAACTACAGAGAATAGAAAGAAAAAGAAATTGAAAAATTTTCATAATTGTTGCATTTTTATTGTCACTTGTTCTTGTAAGTCTCGGAAAAAGATAGTAAACTCTTCTTCAAATTCGGGATAAAATTCAGTCAATTCATTAGAGGAAAACCTCATTTTGGATGCATTTTTGGTTCTATTATCCATCTGTGTCAAAATCCGACTAATTCCTTCTACTGTTTGATAACTCAATAACCAATTGTGCTCTATTAAGTAAGGCATCATTCCTTTTGTTCTTTCGGATAAAATATCGTAATGGTCTCTTAGCGATTGATAAAATGCAGCGGTATACTCCTCTAAATTTTCATCAGAATAAGCACTCCAATTTTTGGCTAAAAAATGGTCGTAAAACAAATCAACAATGACTCCAGCATAGTGATGGTAATTGGAGTGCAGTCTTTGTGTACTCTTTCTAAAAACAGGATGTGCGTCGGTGTAAGTATCAATGAAGCGATGCAGACGAATGCCTTTTTGTATGGACAAAGGGAAGTGCTCGTACTGTTTTCCACGAATGCCATCGGCCATAAAATTGCCTATTTTGAGTAATTCATCATCACCCGAAAGAAAAATGTGTGCGAGAAAGTTCATTGTTTTGATTTGACTATTTTCAAAGATACAAACTTTAAAAAGCCTCACAATAAAAGCTACCATTTCTTAAATCAAAAAGTTTTCTGACTAAAGGCAATTAGCCCATTCAACTTTTTTATATTTGTAGCTATAACCAAATTGTAATAAAATGACATTAATCAAATCAATATCAGGTATTCGAGGAACGATTGGAGGAAAAGTGGGTGACAATTTAACTCCTGTAGATGCAGTAAAATTTGCTTCGGCCTACGGAACTTGGTTAAAAAAACATAGCAATAAAGAAAAAAATACCGTTGTAATTGGTAGAGACGCTCGTATTTCAGGACCTATGATTCACAATTTAGTGGTGAATACCTTATTAGGGTTAGGCATTGATGTAATCGACTTAGGATTGTCCACGACACCTACCGTTGAAGTAGCAGTTCCTATGGAAAAAGCTGATGGAGGAATTATATTGACCGCGTCACATAATCCAAAACAATGGAATGCTTTGAAGCTTCTCAATGAAAAAGGCGAATTCCTAAGTGGTGCCGATGGCGAGAAAATATTAGCTATTGCCGAAGCAGAAGCTTTTGATTTTTCAGACGTGGATAGTTTGGGCGAAATCACCATCAATGACGCTTATATGGATATTCATATCGATGAAGTGTTGAACTTACCATTAGTGGATATTGAGGCAGTAAAAGCGGCCAACTTTAAAGTTGTAGTCGATGGTGTGAATTCATCTGGTGGAATCATCATCCCAAAATTGTTAGAGCAAATGGGGGTTGAAGTCGTAAAATTGTACTGCGAACCCAATGGTCATTTCCCACACAATCCTGAGCCTTTAAAAGAGCATTTAACGGATATTTCAGCTTTAGTAGTCGAAGAAAAAGCACATTTAGGAATCGTCGTAGATCCAGACGTTGATCGTTTGGCTTTCATTTCTGAGGATGGCGAAATGTTTGGCGAAGAGTACACTTTGGTAGCTTGTGCCGATTATGTGTTGAGCAAAACGCCTGGTAACACCGTTTCTAATATGTCTTCTTCAAGAGCGTTGCGCGATGTAACTGTTGCTCACGGCGGCAGCTACGAAGCGAGTGCAGTAGGAGAGGTGAATGTAGTGGAATTAATGAAAAAAAATAACGCTATCATCGGAGGTGAGGGCAATGGTGGAATCATCTATCCTGAATTGCATTACGGTCGCGATAGCTTGGTAGGTGTGGCTTTGTTTTTGACGCATCTGGCCAATAAAAAAATGAAAGTATCTGAGTTGCGTGCTTCGTATCCAGAATATTATATGAGTAAAAACAAAATCGAATTGACGCCTCAAATTGATGTGGATGCGATTTTGGTAGCAATGACCGATAAGTATAAATCAGAAAATATCACGACAATTGACGGAGTGAAAATTGATTTTGCCGAAAATTGGGTGCACCTAAGAAAATCGAATACAGAACCGATTATCCGTATTTACACCGAGGCTGCTACGCAACAATTGGCCGACGATTTAGCGTTGCGAATCATTGACGAAATCAAAGCAGTCGCTGGAATCTAAAAACACAAGTTTAGTTTTTAGGACCGAAACAAAGGCTTATCAGGAAACAAGAATCCCGCTATCCGCTATATCTTTGTTTTTTGAAAATAAAAAACAAAGGATGCCGCTCCTATCGGGGGTAAAAGAGCTACAATTGGCTTTTTTGGTTTCATTTTTTAGCATCATAAATCAAGAAAAACCTTTTCAATAGCAATATTGAAAAGGTTTTTTTATTAGTGTTAAAACCAAAATGAATCATACGTTTTCAATCAAATACAATATATTTGCAATCAAATGAAAGATATAATGACAAATAGCACAAAAGAGACGGCATTAGAACAGTATTTTCAACAATTTCGCAAAAATATTATCGGAATTGAGCAAGAATTTGAATCTCCATTTGGACGAAAAAAAATCATCTACACCGATTGGACCGCAAGCGGAAGATTGTATCGCCCAATCGAAGAAAAATTGATGAATGCCTTCGGGCCTTTTGTTGCTAATACACATACGGAAACCACCGTTTCTGGAACGGCTATGACCAAAGCCTATCACCACGCTAGAAATATCATAAAACACCATGTTAATGCCAATCAAAATGACGTTTTAATTACGGATGGTACTGGAATGACGGGTGTGGTCAATAAATTTCAGCGTATCTTAGGGATTAAAGTGCCAGAAAATTTAAAAGATTTTGTAGCTATTCCAGTAGAGAAAAAGCCAGTGGTTTTTATTTCTCATATGGAGCACCATTCCAATCAGACTTCTTGGTTAGAAACCATTGCTGATGTTGAAGTGATTCCTTCAACGGAAGACGGACTTTTTTCTTTAGATAATCTAAAAGTATTACTCGAAAAATATAAAGAGCGAACATTAAAAATTGCTTCAATTACTTCTTGTTCTAATGTTACAGGTATTCGTACACCTTACCACGAGGCTGCCAAAATGATGCATCAGCACAATGGGGTATGTTTTGTGGATTTTGCGTGCTCAGGTCCCTACGTTTCCATCGATATGCATCCTGAAGATGAAGAGGCGTATTTGGACGCTATTTTCTTTTCTCCACACAAATTTTTAGGTGGGCCAGGTACCTCAGGAGTATTGGTTTTTAATAAAAAATTGTACAACAATATGGTGCCAGATTGTCCGGGTGGTGGAACCGTATCGTGGACAAATCCTTGGGGTGAACATAAATATATTGACAATATTGAAGACAGGGAAGATGGTGGAACGCCAGGTTTCTTGCAAGTAATCAAAACCGCTTTGGCTATTCAGTTGAAAGACGAAATGGGGATTGACAATATTTTGAAACGTGAACACGAAATTGTGGAGTATGTGTTTGATTCACTACAGAACGTATCAAATATCAAAATTTTAGCTGGACAACATCAAGAGCGATTGGGAGTTATTTCGTTTTTTATTGATGATTTGCATTTTAATTTAGGAGTGAAACTACTCAATGATCGTTTCGGAATCCAAACAAGAGGAGGTTGTAGTTGCGCAGGAACTTATGGGCACTTTTTGCTACACGTAGATCAAGAAACGTCTCATAAGTTGGTTAACGAAATAAGTTTAGGAGATTTAATCCGCAAACCAGGATGGATCAGAATGTCTATTCATCCGACTACAACTTCAGCTGAAATAGAATACGTTTGTAATGCTATTCAATCTTTAGCTGAAAATCATAAAGAGTGGGCCAAGGAGTATCAATATAATGCCGAAACCAATGAGTTTTTGCATCAAAATGCTACTTCATTCGAAAACAAATTAGTTGAACATTGGTTTCTAAGTAGGTATTAAATTTCTATAAAAAAACTCATTACAGTTTGTAATGAGTTTTTTTATGGATTAACGTTTGTGTTTCCACCTTTTATGTGTCCACAAATAATATTCAGGTGCATCTAAAATTTGTTGCTCTACCAATTTCAAAAATCGCTCTGTGATTTCAAAATCAGGTACGTTTTTCGCATCCGATGAAAGATCAACAAAAGTGGCTTCGTAAAATCCTCTTTTCACTTTTTTTACATCAACAAATAGTACATTCATATCGTAACGCTTGGCAAGCATTTCTGCACCGGTGTGAACGGGAACTTCAACACCCATAAAAGTGTGCCAGTGAAAAGCGCGATCTAATTTAGGCGATTGATCACTTACCAGACCATACATACACATTTTACCGCTCTTTTGATTTTCACGCATCATTGGTATCGCTTGTTTTGTTTCTGCCAATTCAGCATTAAATTTGGATCTAATATCACGAACTAATTGGTCAAAATATTTATTACCAATTTTTTTATAAACACCAATACCAAAAAAAGACGTTTGATCATTAAGCGTCATTAACCATTCCCAGCTTGCATAATGTGAAGTCAATAAGGCTACACTTTTTCCTTTTTTTTCAAATTCTTTTACCAATTCGATATTGGTTATTTTAAAACGCTTGTCCATTTCGTCTTTAGAGATAGATAATGTTTTTACCATTTCTAAAAACAAATCACATAAATGATGGTAGAATTTCTTTTCTACAACAAGTCGTTCTTGTTCAGTTAAATGCGGAAGTGCTAGCGCTATGTTGGCACGGACTGTTTTTTTACGGTAGCCTACAATTCGATAGACAATTACATATATAAGATCTGAGAACCAATAAAAAACACGAAAAGGGAGTATAGAAATAATCCAAAGAATTGGAAAAACTATGATATAAACCAGAAACTGCATGCTAGATTTTTTATGCAAATATAGCCCAAAAAAGGAAACAATTTAATGTTGGCACAACTAGGGTTTAAAAATGTAAGATTACTATCTTTACCATTATATATAAAAAGTTTACTATGAATATGATTTTGCTAGTCCTTATTTTGGCTAATGTGGTAATAAGTTACAAAGGTTGGAATGACCTTTATTTCTTTAGAAAATACGAATTCCATATAGGAAGTATTCGAGCAGGTGAACAAATTCGTATGCTGACTTCTGGTTTTCTACATGTTGATGCTTCACATCTTATTTTTAATATGCTGACATTGTATTTTTTCGCCCCAGTAGTAATAGGTTTTTTAGGGACTTTTTCCTTTGTTTTGGTGTATTTTGGAAGTTTGGTTTTTGGAAGTTTGCTTACGATGTCTTTTCATAAAAATGACTACAGTTATAGAGCTGTAGGCGCTTCAGGTGCCGTTACAGGGGTGTTGTATTCTGCTATTTTATTGCAACCGGATATGATGTTGGGATTGTTCTTTGTAATTCCAATTCCAGCGTATCTTTTTGGAATATTGTACTTGTTGTATTCAATTTATGGAATGAAGGCACAAAATGACAATATTGGTCATACAGCACATTTTGGTGGTGCAGTTGGAGGCTATGTAATCACTTTGGTAAAAGAACCGCAGTTATTGGTAGAACACACTTTGATGGTGATTCTTTTGGCTATCCCAATTGTTCTTTTATTTGTTTTGGAAAAAAGAGGAAAGTTATAATGGCATTACTTTTGTTATATGCCATAGCAATAAATAATCAATTATAAATTAAATCCCATTCTTATGAAAAAAGTGCTTACCCTGTTATTTGTCTTTTCAATGATTGTTGTTCATGCTCAAGACACTAAACCCACTCCTCAAATTAGTGTAAATGGAGAAGGGAGAGTAAAAGTAACTCCAGACCAAGCAGCAATTGTAATAACTGTTGAGACAAAAGGAGCGAATGCCAAAGATGTTAAGAAAGAAAATGACATAAAAGTTGAAGCTGTTCTAAAATTTATAAAAAAAATAAATTTACCTGCAGAAGACTACAAAACTCGTCGTGTAGCTCTAAATCCACAATACGAATATGAATCCAAAAAGCGTTCTTATAACGCGAGTCAAACTATTGAAATTTTGTTGAAAGATTTGACTAAATATGATAGTTTAATGGAGGGATTGGTAGATGCAGGAGTTAACCGAATTGATGGCGTTACGTTTCAATCATCAAAATTATTGCAATATCAAGCTGAGGCTCGAAAATTAGCCATGAAAGATGCTAAGGCTAAAGCGGATGATTTTGTGTCTGTATTAGGTCAAAAAGTAGGCAAAGCGTTAATGATATCTGATAATTCTCAAAATTACTATCCATCACCTGCGCCTATGTATGCAATGAAGGCAGCCATGAGTGATACTGCTGAAGCAACTCCAAGAGAAACATTAGCCATTGGAGAAATTGCAATTGTGGTAAATGTGAGTGTAAGTTTTATTTTAGAATAAACGTGAAGTTTATATAAAGAAAAAGTCCCGATTTGCATCGGGACTTTTTTTGTGGGGAGAGCAGGATTCGAACCTGCGAAGTTTTCACAGCAGATTTACAGTCTGCCCTCGTTGGCCGCTTGAGTATCTCCCCAAGACTCATAAGCTGTTACTTATTGTGCTAACCGGGTGCAAATATAAGAACACTTTTGAGTTCTCCAAATAAAAAATACACTTAATTTTTGGATATTTTTTAATGTATTGGTAGTGAATAAAATAAAAAAATCTCCACTAGGGAGATTTTTTTATTTTTTAGTATTTAGGACTATTATTTAGCTAAAAGTTCCACTACTTTGGCTTTTAGAGCAGCACCACTTAATCCTTGTGCTACTACATTTCCTGAAGCATCTAGTATAAAAGTAGCTGGAATGGCTTCCACTTTGTATTGTTTTGCAATTGGCTCATCCCAAAATTTCAAATTTGAAACTTGCGTCCAAGTTAGACCATCTTTTGCAATCGCTTCTTTCCAAGCTTTTGCTGATTTGTCTAATGAAACGCCAATGATATTTAATCCTTTTGCATGTAACTCTTTGTATAGTGCTACCATATTTGGATTTTCTTTTCTACACGGAGGACACCATGAAGCCCAAAAATCTACTATAGTAACTTTGCCTAAACTTTGTTTTAAGCTAATTACTTTTCCTTGCGGATTAGGCGCAGAAAAGTCGGCTCTTCATTTTGCTGAACCTGGAGCTGCTGGTGCAGCTGGAGTAGCTCCAACAGTTGGCGCTTTCATTTCAGTCAAACGAGCTTTGATCGCTTTACCTGGTTTAGTGTTTTTTAAAGACTCCTCTAAACTTTCGTATAATTTCTCCGCTTTTTTAACATCAGTAGATGGGTCATTCAACATTCCTTGAACGATCAATGCACTAATGAATGATTTTGGGTGAGATTCCGCGTAAGTAGTGTATTTTGTTTTTGATGCAGTACTAACTTCTTGTTGGATAGTCATGAATTCTTTCATCAAGCTGTTGATAACCGCAGTATCTTTTTTAGCTTGAGCATCATTCATTTTTTGAGTGTTAGCTGTTTGAAAATCTACTAATTTCTTTTGGACTTTTGTAATTTCTTCATTGAAAGTAGCATACTCATCGTTGTTGTAAGTACCAGAAATTTTAGATTTTTGAAGTGTATCTTTGTTGATTACGATTTCAATAGATCCGTTTTCTAAAATGAAAGGTAATTTACCTTGAATTCCTTCAACAGTGATTAAGTGAAATGCTGGCTCAGTAGCTTTACCTTCGATTTCAAATTTACCATTTTCAACTTTTACAGTATCGATAGCAATTACTCCAAGTTTCTCATCTTGGCTTTCTAAAATAATGGTTTTTCCATTTTCAATTCCTTTGGCAGTACCAGAAATAGTGTAAGAGTCTTTGTTGCATGAAAATAATACAACAGAAGCAGATAATAATAAAATGACTTTTTTCATTTTTGAGTTATGTTATTAGATTTTGTTTGCAAAAGTATTTAAATTTATAAATTACGCACACTATTGCACCCTAAATTTTTGTTATAGTCTTATTTTTTTAAGGAACATTTAAGAACTAAATAGAAAAGCACTCAAAATGAGTGCTTTTCTATACTATTTTTAAGAGTAATTAGTCTTGATTGATGGTTTTTCTCCAAGTGAATGCATTAAGAATATGTCTTTTAGCAAAACGACCTGGTGAATCAGCATTGACCATTTTTACGTAAGTTGCTTTTGGTACACTAATGTATTCATATACACTTCCGTTAGAAAAATTGATAATCAAGCGACCTTCTACAAATTTGTAGTCAGTAATGGTTGATGTAGCAATAGTCTCAGTATATTCTGGTAAATTTTGTTTGATAGTCTCTGGGTTGATACTTACTAAGAAATGGTAAGCTTCAATGATTTTTTTACTGTTTTCTTCAGCCTCTTTTAATCCTTCCTCATTTCCTGTAAATTTATCAGGATGCGCGTCTTTCATCGCATTGCGATAAATAGTTTTTAACTCTTTAAGGTCTACGTTTTTGTCTACATTCAGTAGTTTGCGGTATTCAACGATTTTTTTCATAAATAAGGTAACTTATTGTCTTTTAATGTGAAGTAATGAATTAGAATTCAAAATTGACAAATTTTTTGCAAAGGTACACTTTTTTTTATCTTTTTAGTTTCGGACCAAAAAAAAATCAAAAACTATCTAAAGTTTTTGATTTACAGTGTTTTATTGTGAGACTTATTGTTCTGGTTTCATATTGGCTTTATCGAAATTTTTCGATTTTTTGGGATACTTGTCATAACTTTTGTCACTTGGGTTTTCTATAACCGACTTGATTGTGATGACATCGCCTAGTTTAAATTGTAAAGCCATTTTATAATCAAGTAAATATGTACCACAAAAAAAGTTGTTGTCTTCGTCTTGTTCTACTATTCCTGTATATACTCCTTTTTTAAGCATTTTGCTTGGTATTCCTTTTTCCATGATCCTGAAACTTCAAATTTATAAAGGGCAAAGATACACAATAATTATGGCTATTATATTGGTTTTGGTTATTCTGCTTACCTTTGCAGCTATGAAAAACGTTTTTCGACCCGCACCGCAATCTTTTAAAAACACTTTTTGTGTGTTTTATGAGGTTGCTTTGGAGCAAATTGAAGGATTGGTTTTGCAATATCACAGTGCTTCTGGGAGCAAATATTATTACACTCCAGAAGGAATGTATCGTTTGTCGAATCATTGGGGACGATTTGCCAATAGTAAATGGCGTTTGGAAACCTTGGAACCCGCCACTAGCTCTAAATTTAAAGTGGGGTTTGCGCGTTGGGAGGATTTTTATCCCGATAATGCCGAGGAAAAACTGTATTATTTAGCAGCTGATTATGCTAAGCGAACCGTAAATTATCAGCACAAACAAAATCCCAATTACGATCACAAAGCGGTGCTCCGAACCAGTTTTGAGACTACCAAAAAAATCAAGCAAATTCGGAATTTGTTCGAATTGACCAATTGGGCGAAGTATTTTGATTATGAAAATATAGACGAATTAAGGAAAAGAATAATCGAGCAAATTATATACACCGAGCGCTCGCTTGAAGAAATAAAACGTAGCATACAATGGGAAGAAACAACGAAAGAAACATAAAGAAACACAACGATAAGTTGCATAAAGCCCAAGATAAGGCCAAGAAGGCAGCTATGGAACGCAAAGAGAAATTGAAAGAAATCGTAAAAAAGTTTAATGAAGACCAAGCGTCTAAAAATGAATAATATGAGCCAGAATCCGTTTGACCAATTGAAAATAAAAGTGCAAGAAATCATCGACTTGATGGCACAAAAACAAAACCGCGAAGCCAATAATAAATTGACCGAAGTAAGTGAAGCTTTGGACGAACTTCTAGACCATTCAGAAGATGATGCCGATTTAATCGAAATCAGTAAATACCAAGTGTTGCTGAATCAGTTGTTTCAGAAAATAAATCCTGAGGATGCACAATAATATTTGTCCTTGTGGCTCTGGAGTGGCTTTTATGGAATGTTGCGAAAAATACATTTTAGGCTACGAAACCGCGCCAACTGCTTTGGCTTTGATGCAATCACGATATAGTGCTTACGTGGTTAAAAATGCGGACTATTTGATAGCGACTACACACGAAAGCACAAGAAACCTTTTTTCTAAAGACGAAATCTTGCGCTGGGCTAGCGAAAACCAATGGCAAAAATTAGAGATTATTTCTTTTGAGGAAACCATAGTTGAATTTCAAGCGTTTTTTAGAGGTCCCGATGGCAAAGATTACATTCATCACGAACGCTCTACTTTTGAGAAAGTAGATGGACATTGGTATTACAAAGACGGTGTTTTTTTCGATACTTAGCCATTTTTTCGCTAAATTTAGAAGTTGCTTTCTAAAATAAAGGAGTCATGATACACTATAGCTGTTTACTTTTTGTGATTGTATTGTTTATGGGTTGTAAAACTCCCATCAATGCTCCAGTCGATACTTCTTTGAACACGAAACCAACCAAGGCCTATCAGGAGCAAATAGAAAATATGGAGCAAGGAATTTATTTTCGAGCGATGGGGAATGAACCTGAGTGGAGTTTAAAAATTAGCGCTACACAGATTGAGTTTACTTCTTTATTGCCCGATTTTAAGTCATTTACTGCGTCTCATATTGATCCGATAAGAGCAATGGATGCCAATGTAAAAACCTATCGATTGACTAATTCTACAGGAACGGCAGCCATCACCATTGAGCAGCATAAATGTGCCAATACAATGTCTGGCCAAGAATTGCCTTATACTGTTCGGGTTGAAATGACGAACAATTCTAATACCTCCAAAACTTTTTCAGGTTGTGGGTATTATGTGATTGATGCTAGATTGCACGATATTTGGGTTTTGGAAAAAATGAATGGAGAGAATGTGTCATTAAATAAATTTGCCAAACAATTACCTTATATTGAGATAAACAGCACCAATGGAACGTTTATGGGGTATGCTGGATGCAATCGTATTAATGGAACTGTTTTTTTTGAAAAAGGGATTTTACGTTTCACAAATATTAGTACTACTGAAATGGCTTGTGAACCTCAAAATAGAGAGAGTGAACTGCTGCATTCTTTAGAAAGTACTACCACCTATCAGATTGCGAATATGCGCTTAACACTTACCAATCCTTCTGGTATTGAATTGGTTTTTAAGAAAGTAGATTAAATGGTTAATCTTGTTTCTTGCTTTTAACTAAAAATTAATAAACGTTAGACCAGTCACCGCTACAAAATACTGTACTTTTAAAATTCTAAAAGATGGTATTGGCTTTACTGCTTACCAGAAAGCGATGTGCTGCTCTTTAGCCCCGGCAGTAGCGGCATCCTTTTTCTTTTTTCTTTAAAAAGAAAAAGATATAGCGGATGACGGGACGATGCTGGCTAAAATGCCCATTGTTACTGCTCCTAAATTAGGAGTGAAGTTTGTATTGAAAATATTGTGATTCCTAATCCTATTTGTTGTTTGCGATGAAAAACCAAAACCGTGCTGGATTTTATTTTAAGACGTATGAAGCGCCATTTCAGTCGCCGTTTGACCGTTTGTTTCCTATTTTTAAAGAATTAATTACGCATACTTCGGGCGATTTTGATGAGGCGATTGCTTGGCTGCGCGAATTGGACAAGGAATATAAATTGACCGATGCCAGTTATACCATAGATGATTTTATTGAAGATTTAAAGAAAAAAGGCTACATCCGTGAGGAATTGAAAGACGACGGTACAACTGGAACTGGCATTACTGCCAAAACCGAACGCGCCATCCGACAGCAAGCGCTGGATACTATTTTTGGTACTATGAAACGCTCCGGAAATGGCAATCATAAAACGAAACACAGTGGCAATGGCGATGAGCATACGGGTGAGTTTCGAGAGTTTCATTTTGGGGATAGTTTGGAACGTATTTCGCTCACAGAAAGTTTGCGCAATGCCCAAATCAATAATGGGGTAGCCGATTTTAAACTTACAGAAAACGACTTGGTGGTCGAGGACACCCAATACAAAGCCCAAATGAGTACGGTTTTGATGATTGACATTAGCCACAGTATGATTTTGTACGGCGAAGACCGCATCACGCCTGCCAAAAAAGTAGCGATGGCCTTGGCCGAATTGATTACAACACGTTATCCAAAAGATACTTTGGATATTTTGGTTTTTGGAAATGATGCTTGGACTATTGCGATTAAGGATTTACCGTATCTAAAAGTCGGACCTTATCATACTAATACTGTAGCTGGTTTGCAATTGGCAATGGATTTACTCCGAAGAAAACGCAACACCAACAAGCAAATTTTTATGATTACCGACGGGAAGCCAAGTTGTGTAAGGGAGAAAGATGGCTCGTATTATATGAATAGTAATGGATTAGACCAATACATTGTAGACAAATGCTACACTCAGGCGCAACAAGCCAGAAAATTACACATTCCTATCACCACTTTTATGATAGCGAATGATCCGTATCTCCAAAAATTTGTGACCTATTTTACCGAAGCCAATCAAGGAAAGGCCTTTTATACGGGCTTGAAAGGATTGGGTGAAATGATTTTTGAGGATTATGAGGCGAATAGGAAAAAGCGAATTAAGTAGGGAGTGTTCAGAAGGCAGAAGGCAGTGTTCAGAAAGAAGAAAATAGAAGTCAGAAAATAGAAATTAGTAAAAGAGAATCAAAACAATAAACTATAACGATTTTATTGTTTTTTCTACTCCCCTCTTGAGAGGGGCTGGGGGTGTGTTTTTTAGGAAGCAATTTTAAGAAAGAAGTTAAAAAAATATAATTTGAGGCATTCAGTATCAATTGAGAAGTTTACTTAATGACTTTAGAAAAGCAATAATTATCTACATATGAAAATAGAAAATAGTACCACTTTAGGCGCATTAAAACAATCGGGTTATAAACCAAGAACGATTAAAGAAGAATTGCGCGATAATTTGAGGAAGAAATTGCAAGCAGGTATTCCGACTTTTGAAGGGGTACACGGATTTGAAAATTCGGTGATTCCAGAGTTGGAACGCGCTATTTTGTCGAAACACAATATCAATTTGTTAGGGCTTCGCGGTCAAGCGAAAACGCGTTTGGCTAGAAAAATGGTCGAATTATTGGATGAGTACATTCCATTTGTGGCGGGTTCTGAGATTAATGATGATCCTTTCCGCCCGATTTCTCGTTACGCCAAGGATTTGATTGCCGAGTTAGGCGATGCAACGCCCATAGATTGGTTGCCAAGAAGTGAGCGTTTTTATGAAAAATTAGCGACGCCAGACGTAACAGTAGCCGATTTGATTGGTGATGTCGATCCTATTAAGGCGGCGAATCTAAAATTGTCGTATGCGGATGATCGTGTGATTCATTTTGGTATGATTCCAAGAGCGAATCGCTGTATTTTCGTCATCAATGAATTGCCCGATTTACAAGCTAGAATTCAAGTGGCGTTGTTTAATATTTTGCAAGAAGGTGATATTCAAATTCGAGGCTATAAGTTAAGAATGGCTTTGGATATGCAGTTTGTTTTTACCGCCAATCCAGAAGATTATACCAATCGTGGGAGTATTGTTACGCCATTGAAAGACCGAATTGGTTCTCAAATTTTAACACATTATCCAGAAACTATTGCTATTGCTCGCACCATTACGCAGCAAGAAGCCAAGTTAGAAAGCAGTCAAACTGATGTGGTATATGTGCCTGCTTTGGCCAAAGATTTGTTGGAACAAATTAGCTTTGAAGCTCGTGATAGCGATTTTATTGATCCTAAAAGTGGGGTGAGTGCTAGAATGAGTATCACGGCCTACGAAAATCTGATTAGTACTGCCGAGCGTCGTGCTTTAAAAGCGGGTGAAAGCACTACATCAGTTCGTTTGTCTGATTTTATGGGCGTGATTCCTGCCATAACCGGAAAAGTGGAATTGGTTTACGAAGGCGAGCAAGAAGGGGCAGCTGTGGTAGCCCAACATTTAATCAATGATGCGATTCGTACATTTTTCCCGGGCTATTTCCCAAAGATTGAAAAATTGGAAAAACAAGGAGAAAAAACAGCCTATACCGATACTTTAGAATGGTTTTTTGCCGAAAGTGGTTTCGAATTATTGGATGATGCCACGAATTCAGAATATCAAACTATTTTGGATAGTGTAACACCATTAGAAGTCATTATCAAAAAATACCAACCACAATTGCCCAAGGAAGATTATTATTTTATGAAAGAATTCTTGTTGTGGGGCTTGGCTTCGTATAAAAAGTTGAGCAAAGATCGATTTTCAGAAGGATATCAGTTCAAGGATCCTTTTGGGAGTTACATCAGTAAATTATAAATAGTAAAAGGGTTTAGTTTAAAGCTAAACCCTTTTTTTTTATTGTAGTTTTTCGTTTTTGGACCGCAGTTTGATTTTGAATGGAGTATTGCCTTCTTCAATGGCTTGTAGGTGTAGGGTGATGCCTTTTTTTCTATTTTCTTGGGCTACTTTTTTGTTGGTTATCTCTTTATCTTTTGCGGGATCTCGCAAATGAACATCGAGTTGCATATTAGAATTGCCATAAAAGCCATAAGAACCCGCTAGGTCTAAATTGAGTACGGATGTGTTTATTGGAGTAGGAGCGAGGTTGGCAAAGCCATTTTTAAAAACAATGTTGATTGCAAGAGGATCAATGGTTACGCGATCAAAATTCCGAAAAGGGAAGGCATATTTTCCAATTCTTCGCAAAGGTTCAAATTGGTTCAAAGCCCCATTATTCAGGTTAAGTTTCAAATTTCCGGTTAGCGAACGCTTTACTATAGTAATGTTATTGTCGAAATAGCCATCTAAAACGCCCGAAACAGAAATTAGACCCGAAACGGATTTTGGAGTGAGTGCTTTGGAACCAAAATTGTCAAAAGCCTTCAATAGTTCTGCACTGTTTACTTTACTTGCGTTAAGTTTTGCGTTGAAGTGGTTGTTTTTTTTCTGGTGCGAAACCATTCCATTTACCATTAATGAACCACCGCCAAATTGTAGCGAAACCTCTTTTAAGATGGTGCGATCGGGAACTACATTAATTTGCGCTACTGCACTTCGAGCCTTGAATTTTTTATAAACAATGTTTTCGGCTTTTAAATGAACTGTTGCATTGGATTGGTGTAAAATATTGATAAAGTTCGGAGTAATTGTAGTTGATTTTTTTATACTTGCCGTTTTTCCACTTCCAAAAATGAAGTCTCGTAGGTCAATTGTACGGGCTTGAATGTCCCAGTTTACCACAATTTTTTCTGGAGTGTCATAGTAAAAATTTAAAAAATTAGCGGATTCACCTTTCATTTTCAAGGAGCTATTTTGGGTGTTCAATACGATTTGATTAACCTTCAATTCTTTTGAAGTAAAGGACAAATCAATACTGCTTTTGTTGAATTTTTTCTTGGAATCCACGTGTGTACCACTTGCGTTTTGAATCACAACCGAACCAATTAGTAACGGTTTTTGCATTTCTAAATTCACCACATCAGCTTTGAACGTAAGTTGAAAATCTGCTTGACCGCTTCCAAAGGTTACCGTTTGTTTCACTATCGTTTGATTCAGTTGTTCTAAATTGAAACGGCTTACAAATGCGCCAGATGCTATGGGTTTTTTCAAATCCAAAATCATCATATTCGTGGTGGTAAACGGAATGGTATTGACTTTTCCCCGAAAATCATCAAGCAGGATAGCTGAGTTTTCATCGCTTACGCCTTTGTTCTTTTGGTATTCGTTGGTAAAAATGCCTTTAAAAGTACAATCGGTTACTTGATGGTCAAAGTAGCTCAGTTCATTGTTGTTGATGGTTGCTTCTACCCGAATGTTGGGGTCGCCGTCTTTGTTCAAGTCGCCAACAATAGTGCATTGCACGCCAAAAGGGTCTTTAAAATCAAAAGGTTTGAGTTTGCTGCTAATGTTGTCGGACAACAGTTTATAAGCCGCTTGCCAGCGAATTTCTGGATTAATAATAGCAATAGAAAAGGAACTGTTGGTCTTGCTAATCCCAAAATGCGACTGAATTTGAAAAACGTCTTCTCCAATAGATAAAGCAGGAGTATTAATTGCAATTGAGCCTTTGCTTTCGGAATATTTTGCTTGTAAAGCTCCTTGAATGACTTTGCTTTTGGCAAAACTTCCGTGTTGTGTATTAAATGTCAAACTTTTCACTAAGGTGTTTAAAGCAATATCAGCTTCCCAACCTTCTGAAGTAGTATGTTTTTCTATCCGAAGTTTTTCGATAACAAAATCAAATTTTTTATGCTTGAATTGGTTATCAGAAACAAAGGAAACATTGTTGAAATTTAGGTGATTCAAATCCAATGACAACGAACTTGAACTTGTAGTATCAGTTTTTGGTGAACTAGAAAAAACGGAGGTATTGCTATAGCCTTTTGCGTCTAAAAACAGTTGCACTTCGGCATCATTGATGGAGAGATGGTCTAATTTTATTTTCTTTAGAAATATCGCCCAAGGCTGAATTTCGGCATAAATCGAAGGGGCTTGCAACAACGTTCTTTTATGTTGTGCCCACAAACTGTCTTTGATACTTACTTCTTTTACAGCAATGGTTATGTTGGGAAATCCACGAAAAAAGAGTACTTCAAGGTCGCCAATTGTTACTTCGCCTTTGCAATTTTTATTGGCAATTTCTCTGACTTCTTGTAACAGTTTGTCGTGATGAGTGCTCACATACCAACCCAATATGCCGTATATACTCATCAAAACCAACACGATGATTAGGAAAAATTTACCAATTTTTTTAACTAAGGATGACCATTTTTTAGTCATAAATGAAGGTTTTTTACGGTTACAAGTCGTTCATTTTTAATCAAATATAAAAAACAAAACCCATTTAAGGAAGTAAAGCGCAAACTATGCCCTTCTTTGCAGAAAGAAAACCCCCTCAGAATTTGTATTTTTGGGCAATAAACCCATCTTTATGCTCTTTTTAATTCTAAGTATCGTTTGTAGTGTTACTGTGGGCGTACTTTTCAAGTGGTTCAGAAACCACCCAGCGTTCAACAGTAAAGCCATCATTGCGACCAATTATGCGATTGCCTTGTTGCTGTGTTATTTTTGTTTTCCACCACAATTAGATACGCTACTTGAACAAGCGCCTTGGCCGTTGTATCTTGCTCTCGGACTGCTATTGCCGAGTGTCTTTTTACTGCTTTCACAGTCCATTCAGCATATCGGTATTGTCAAAACCGATGCCGCACAGCGCTTGTCTTTGTTTATTCCGCTACTTGCTTCTTGGTTGCTTTTTGGGGAGCAATTCAGCACACTCAAAGTTTTGGCTTTTGGCCTAGGATTTCCAGCCTTACTGCTTATTTTGTCTAAGCCCACCGCCAATAGCAATTCCAATTGGGGCTATCCTGCTTTGGTGTTGTTGGGTTTTGGAGTCATCGATATTTTGTTCAAACAAATCGCTTTACAAACCCAACTGCCATTTACCACCTCGCTTTTAGTCATTTTTGCGTTAGCATTGGTGATTATGAGTGGAGTAGTGGGCTACGAAATTTTCATCCAACACCAAAAAATTACGAGTATCAATGCCCTTTGGGGAATAGCAGTAGGCGTATTCAATTTTGGAAACATCTATTTTTACCTCAAGGCGCACCAAGCTTTTTCCGAAAATCCGTCCACTGTTTTTGCAGGAATGAATATGGGCGTCATCGTTTTGGGCAGTCTCATCGGCGTGTTGGTTTTTAAAGAAAAACTTTCCCAGAAGAACTATTTGGGGATTTTCTTGGCCTTATTAGCCATAGTTCTCCTCACGTATGCTCAATTAAATGCGTAATCTTTTCTAGGAGCACCACATCTTTGCGCACCACACGAGTCGTCCCGCTTTCCGCTACAATCTTTTTTTAGACCTGACAGGTTTCTAAAACCTGTCAGGTCTAAAAAAAGGATTTCCACTGCAATCGGGGCTAGGCGAGACGTTTTGTTTTCATAACAAAAAACATATCATATAAAACCAAAAAAACTACAAAATACCCCAACGGTTACTTTGTAGTTTTTTTATCCCTTATGAAAAGGCAATCATCCTAAAGATAGTTAGAGTAAAAAGTAGTGAGACTTTTATCGCGTTTAGGTAGGGCAACACGTTTATAATGGAATAAAGTCATTAACGTTCGCGCAGCTTTTTAAGGGAATACTTTGTCGAGCGGGTTATGAGTTCAAATCATATTTCATTACTTTTTTTTCTTATTCTACTCAAGGTTTCTGGTTTTAGTCCAATATACGAAGCAATATACTGCAATGGAATTTGGTCAATTATTTGAGGATTTTCAGCAATCAAATTATTGTATCTTTTAGTTTGAGAATCTAAAATAAATGAGAGTTCTCTTTTTTTACCATTGATAAAAATGTGTTCATATAGCTTTAAAAATAATCTACTTATATTTTGGCTTGTTTCCATCAATTTTTCAATTTCTCTGAAATTGGCTTTATAGCAATCGCAATCAGTTAATGCTTGTATATTAAAGAAAGTAGGAGTTAGTTTCCGTATTGAAAACAATTCAGCATATATGCATGGACTGAATAAAAATTTAGTTGTAAACTCTTCACCCTCTTTTAGATGATAAACCCTAAAGGTTCCTTTATTAAAAAAATATAAATCCCTAACAAAGGTTCCCTCAGTTAGAACATGATCCATTTTTTTAATATTCATGGGATGGAATAATGCTTCTAAATCTGAGAACTCTTTTTCATTGAGTTCCGCAAAATAGGAAGTAAATAATTTTAAGTTTTCCATTTTTACAGTTCTTTAAAAATTCGATTTTTAATTCTGCTTAAAGTTTCTGGTTTAATGCCTAAATAAGAAGATATATATCGTTGTGGAATTTCTGCAATTACTTTTGGACGTTCACCAAATAATTTTACATATCTTTCTTGAGGTGTATCAAAAATGAAAGAATGTTGTCGCATTACCCCAAAAAGATATAAATGTTCTAAAAATTTGAAAAAAACGGATTCTATATTTGGATATTTATCAATTAAATTGTCGAGGTCAGAAAATTTTGCCACCATGCAATTGCAGTTTTTTAATGCTTGAACATTCATTTGGGTAGGTAAATTACTTCTCACTGCTACAAAATCAGTCATCATTGTAGGGCCAAAGTAGAAGTTAGTAGTAATTTCAGTGTTTTCTTTATTATAATAGCCTCTCATAATCCCATCATTAATATAGTAGATATGAGATATCATGTCATTTTCTAAAAAAAGATGGTCTAATTTTTTAATACTTATTGGAGTAAAAATAGCGATAAAAGCTTCTAATTCTTGCTCACTTAATTTGGCAAATCTTGATAAAAAAAAACTTAAATTATCTATCATTTCTAATCTCTAATTAAATAAATAGTTAAACAATACAACTTTAATTGAACATATAATCATCTTCAAAGATCATTTCAAAAAAATATTTATGTTTTTCTGACTTTTCATTTAATCTTATAATGTCCTCAAAATTAGCCATAAATACATTAGATTCTTTAACGGTTACAAAATTTCTAGTTGACTCTTTTCTTTTAAGTAGAGCATTTAGATCTGAAAAAAAGATAGGCTTGAAATAAAATTTTATATTGTATATATTGTTGTTGTTTTCAATGTATGATTTTAAAACACCGCTATCTAAAAAATAGATATATGATACTTGTTGATTTTTTTTGATAACGATATCATTTTCATTAAAGGATATGGGTGTAAATAAACTTGCCAATGTAAATAATTCAGCAGAATTAAACTCTACATATTTTCTGGTAAATTGTTCTAAACTATGCAGCATGATATCATTTTAAAGGATTAAAAATTTAGAGTTTGTATCGAATTTGGTACTTACAAACTCTAAATCAAACAAAATCAAATTGAAACTAACTAATTTTAAAATTGATATCTATAGCCAAAATCTGGTTGAAACCCAATTTGGTCTATTTGATTTACTTGCTGTGTTAATCGATTATAATCTTTTGTGAAAACATTACTATTGTTAGTTATATTCTGAAAATCTACGTAAAATTGATGTGAGCTTTTCTTTTTGCTACTGTTTAATTTGATTCCAAATTTCAAGTCAAGTCTTAAATAAGCGTCATATTGTTCGCTATAAGCATTGGTGTCATCTCTTATTTCATATCCAGCTGCTTGTGAAGCAGCTAAATCAACAGGCGTAAAATATCTTCCTCCAGCAGTAGTGAATTTTGTATTGATTGTAAAAACATTCTTTTTTGCTTTTCCTATTTTGAATTCTTTTCCTGCTAAAGCATTAATTACATATCCGTTATTGAAAGGAGAGTCTCTTTCTATTCCATCACTTCCAGTATATTTACTTTCAAAAAGTGAAGTAGTAAAAAGTAAATTATAACCTTTACTGAAGAACTTTTCTAAAGTAAATTCCACACCTTGATTAAAACCTGTACCAGTGCTTACTAAAGAGTTTTTATCTACTGTAAATCCGAAACTTGCACCTTCCGTAAGAGATGAATAGCCTGATGGAGTTTTTTCAACCGCTGCTTTGTCAATAGCCTGATAATAAACTTCCACTTTGGCTCTCCATTTGTCGGCAAAACGCAAATCATATCCCAATACATAATGAGCACTTCTTGTCATATCTAGGTTTCTATTGCTCTGAACGATATTTCCACCAATGTTTTCATTTAAAAATAAAAGTGGAGCAGTTACATTTTGATGGTGCAAACCATAACCAATATTTACGGAACTTTTGTCATTAATGGCATAGGTTAGAGAGGTTCTAGGTTCAAAAACAAATTCTTCATTCAAAGAAAAGTATTGTCCGTGTAAACCAGCATTAAAGGTTAGTTTTTCAGTTAATCTGAATTGTCCCATGGCATAAGGTTGCACAATAGAGTAAGAACCATCATTATTAATTAAATTGACAAAGTCAGGTTGTCCATCACCATCATTATCTTCTTGTCGATCTCTATCGAATAATGTATTTTCTAATGCAAATCTTTCTAATAACAAACCGGCTCTAAATGTGAATTTTTTTGAGATTTTAGAATTGAAAAGTGTTGAAAATGTCATTCTGCTTTCAGAGTTGTCAACTTCTGTGTATCTTAATTTAAATTCTGTAGGTGTATCCAAATTAAAATAACGGTCTTCCTCATAGGTATTTGCAGAAGTAGATCCACTTATTACGGTTTTTAGGTATGATTTTGAGCCAATATCAATAGTATGTTTCAACCCAACAACACCAAAATTAGAAGTCACAAATGCATCTTCATCTCGTGTTGCAAATAAATCATCGCTAGAGAGTTCAACATCATCACCAATTAAGTCAATATTTGAATTTCCAAAAATTCCAAAAATCGAAAAATTCCCTAACTTGCCTTTCCCAAAATCAACATTAAAGGAAAAATCATTGTAATTTGGTTGTGCAGTTGTTCCAGCCAATCCTAATGCACCAACTATTCCGTAACGGCCTGCAACTAGAAATGAACCACCTTTTTTTCCTAATGGCCCTTCTGCCATTAATTCTGCACCAGGAAATGCGGCTACTCCAACAGAATACTCATATTCTTTGTTGTTACCTTTTCTGAGTCCCAAATCAAAAACACCACCAATTGCATTACCGTATTCAGCAGGAAATGCAGAGGTAATAAAATCAGAGTTAGCTAGTAAATTTGGATTTAATGCAGAAACCGGACTTCCTGTTGTTCCTAAAGTTGCAAAGTGATTTGGACTAGGAATTGGAATTCCTTCTAATCTCCAAAGTAAACCAGTAGGGGAGTTACCCCTGACAACAATATCATTTCTGCTATCGTCAGCAGTAGAAACACCTGCAAAGTTTGAGGCCAACCGTGCTACATCACTTCTTCCTCCAGCGTATCTGTTCACTTCTTCTGGAGAAAATTGTCTAACCGATACTGCGGCTAATTTATTAATTGACTTCGCTTTATTGTTGCCATCACTTACAATTATAACTTCTTCTAACGTATCAAATTTTTCAACTAAAGAAACTGAAATAATAACCTCTTTTCCAGTAGTTACATCAATATCTGGAACTGTCGAACTTTCATAGCCAAGAAAGGTTATTCTTATGGTTTGTCTTCCTAAAGGAACATTCGTTAATTCAAAATTTCCCTTACTATCTGTTATACTACCTTTACTTGGGTCACTTAATAATTCAATAGTAGCACCTGCAATACTTTTTTCGGACTGCTTATCTGTAATAGTTCCTCTAATTGTGCCAGTTTGAGCAAAAGAGAGTAAACTAATTAGAGATGTGAATAAAATAAATAGTTTTTTCATTTTTCTAGTTTTTTAATTTGAGACAAACTTATGGTAACAAGTTTCAATCAAAATTGACCAAAGTCAATAAAATTAATAAGATAAAAAAGCTATCCCCGATCGCTCGAATATATAAAAAATCTCTCATGTACGCTTGCAAATCCATGCTGTCTTGTATTGACAGCAGTTGGTATCAACTTATGTTATCATATCATGAGCCATCAGCATGATTTATGCTCGAACTAGTAGTAGTATATCTTAGTAAAGCAAAACTTGGGTCGTAAAATAAATTTATTTGCTGTTATATTGATTTGTATATATTTGCCGTTAGTACTTTGGTTATTTTATACTACAACTCAATTATTGAAATCATTTTTATGGGAAACAATACATTCACTAGGCGCGCATTATTTGCTAAATTATTGAAAAAGTTACCGGTGAATACCCAGGAAAAAGATCCGTTATTCGAAAAATATTCTAGAAAAATATTCAAAGGTCGTCGTTATTCCTCGTTAACAAATACTAAAAATCAGGTAAGTGCTAAATTGGGATCCGAAACGGAGCGAGTGACCAACGTAAACAGCGGTCTTAAGACGTATGCTGGCCCATGGACTACAGTCGAAGCTTTGCATTTATTGAAAAGAACTGGTTTTGGTTTCAAGAAGACCGATGTTGATACACTACTTGGACTTTCCGTGACTAAAGCTGTAGATTTGGTTTTAACCGTTGATACTACAGCTCCCGCGCCCCCAGTCAATCATTACAATAATGAAGAACCAGATGAAAATGGTCTGCCATATGGAGCAGATTGGACCAATGATGCTTTTGCTACAAATAATATTGGTGGAGACACGAACGCAAATCGAACGACTGGCTTAAGCGCCTGGTCATTAGGTTTAGCTTTTAATCAAGATATTACGATTCGAGAAAAAATGGTGCTTTTTTGGTATCATTTTATTCCTATTGATTTTGAGTTTGTCAAGCAATCTTCCAATCAATTTAGCAATACCAATTCGGCCAGAATTTGTTATAAATACATGAAAATGTTTCGCGATAATGCCACAGGAAACTACAAATCGTTGATTCGTAAAATGGCAACGCAACCCGCGATGATGTTTTACCTCAACAATCAAGCGAATACCAAATCAGCACCCGATGAGAATTTTGCACGAGAAATCATGGAACTTTTTACCCTGGGCAAAGAAGATGGGAGTTTATACGGAGAGCCAGATGTGGTTCAGGCTGCCAAAGTACTAACAGGGTGGCGTGTACAAAACTTAAACACCACCAACGAAGCTACCAATTTTGTAGCCAATTTGCACGATACGAGTACCAAACGTTTTTCGGCTTTCTTTAACAATACGGAAATTGCTCCCACTGGCGCCGATGAATTGGATGTATTTATTGATATGATTTTCTCCAAATCAAAAGTGGTTTCAGAATATATTTGCCGTCGTTTGTACCGCTTCTTTGTGTATTATGATATAGACGCGGCTATTGAAGCGAACGTAATTGTTCCTTTGGCTCAACATTTTGTAGCCAACAATTGGGAAATTTTACCGGTTTTGGATAAGTTATTCAAAAGTGAGCATTTTTATGATATGGCCAATCGTGGCGTTTATATCAAATCGCCTTTGGATGTAATTGTGGGTACCATGCGTACCTTCAATATGAATTATAATGTAGCCGATGTCACCAATTATGAAGCGCAATACGATCTTTGGGACAAGTTAAATAAGGCTATGTACGGGATGCAGCAAGCTATGGGTTCCATACCTAATGTGGCAGGATGGCAAGCATTTTACCAAAAACCAAGTTTTCATGAATATTGGATCAATTCCAATTCAATTCAACGACGATATGCCCTAATCGAATATTTTTTTTATGGGTATGATGTTGAAAAAAATGGTTTGACTACCAGATTAGAAATAGATGTAATAGCTTTTGTAAAACAGTTTCCCAATACAATTTGCGAAGATCCCAACTTATTGATTAATGAATGCATCAAATATTTAGTACCTATTGATTTTAGCGTAACAGCCAAAAACGCAATAAAAACGCAAACGTTGTTAACGGGGCAAGATGCCGATTATTATTGGACTGGTGCTTGGCGCTCTTTTGTTCAAAATCCTACCGACATGAATCAGCAGATCGTAAAAACCAGATTACGAAGTTTATTGCTCACCATTACAGAATTTGCCGAATATCAATTGATGTAGTTTTTAACTACTTCGTAACAATAAAGATTAGAAACTTAGCCCCTTACTATCAACCCTATCTTTAGCCCCAAATAATCTACATTAAAATGGAAAGAAGAAAATTTATAAAGACAACGGCAATTGCTTCTACAATTCCTTTAGCCTTTAATCATATACCAGTTATGGCTTCTTCTCAACTCGAGAGCGAAAATCTTCAGCTGCTAGCCACTGCGGCAGCAGGTTGCGGAAAAATATTAGTCATTATTCAGATGAACGGAGGAAACGATGGTTTAAACATGGTTTTGCCTAGAGACAAATGGGGTGAATTGACCAATGCCCGTGCCAATATTTTAATGAAGGAAACCGATGTTTTACCGCTGAATTATAACGAAACAACAGGTTTACATCCCGCTATGAAGGAAATGCAAGAGCTGTACAACAACGGTAAAATGCTGATTGTTCAAGGAGTTTCCTATCCTAACCCCAGTTTTAGTCACTTTAGAGCTACCGACATTTGGTTTACTGCATCAGACAGCGACAAAACGTTATCGTCTGGCTGGCTTGGTAGAGCGTTGGATACAGCATATCCAGATTTTCCAACTGCTTATCCCAATGCTGATATGCCCGATCCATTGGCGATTCAAATAGGTTCTACCTTGCCTTTTTCCTTGCAAGGGCCAAAAATAAACATGGCCTATAGCGTCCCGAAACCCGAAGATTTATTGAATGTAATTAATGCCACCACCGATCCGGCACCCAATTCTGATTACGGCAACGAATTAACTTTTCTGCGCTTGATGAAGGACCAAAGTAACGCGTATAGGGAAGCCATTCAAAAAGCTTATAATGTACCCAAAGCACATACAGGGAACTACCCAAATAAAAATGGTTTGGCCGATCAATTGAAAATTGTGGCAAGATTAATTAATGGAGGATTACAAACACCGATTTATGTTGTCAATCACCCGAAAGGTTTCGATAGCCACGAAGATCAGGTTTTAGAATCAGATAAAAAATTAGGACGACATGCAGAGAACTTAGGGATATTGTCTTCAGCTATTGGGGCATTTCAGGAAGATTTAAAGCAGATGGGAAAAGCAGAAATAGTTACTGGTATGACCTTTAGTGAATTTGGACGACGAATCAAAAGCAATGACAGTGCAGGGACTGATCATGGTTCTGGAGCGCCAGTACTCTTTTTTGGCGCGGCATTAAATACAGGAAGAGGTACAGTAGAGGGAACACCTAATCCTGTTTCGGGTATGATAGGTACGTCTCCCGATTTGCCTCAAAATGCAACCGTTAAGGATCAAGTGCCTTTTCAGCATGATTTCAGGCAAATTTATGCCACCATCATGCAAGATTGGCTTTGTATGACAGAAAAACAATCTGATGCGGTTCTGGGAGGTTCCTTTGAGAAACTCCCCATTTTTAATTCGAATAAATCCTTTTATTATTCGAATACCGCTTTCATGAGTATTTTCCCCAATCCGAATACGGGAAATCAAATCAATATTCAATTTTATAATTTTATAAATGGTATTATAGAAGTAAGTATCTATACTTTATTGGGACACAAATTGTTTAGTAAGTCGTTTCCAATAGATGGCGATATACTTAGCTTTACTTCCGAAATATTTCTTGCCTCTGGAACCTATATTGTTCAGGTACCCTACAATGGAAAAAAATACAATGCCAAGATGATAGTGATGTAATTGTTTTTGTTTAAATTATCTAAAGCGCTTGTTTGTATACTTTGCAGTTGTGAGTATTTTGCTTATTTTTTTCTAGTAGTATGATAAAGGCGGCCCTACAATTTTCATATCGTGTTCTTCAAAGATTGTAGCGGCTATTTCTGGTTTTGGTGGTGTGGTAAGGTTGCCAATTGTTCTAAAGAAATCCTCCATTTTTCCTGAAGGCTGAAAAAAGAAAATCATTTTTCCCGTGGAAGATATTTGGGCGAAGGAATGAGGAACATTGCGCGGCAAGAAAATAGTATCTCCTGTTTGGAGTTGATAGCTTTCGGACCCTACTTGAAAGAGATAGTCACCATTTACAATAAAGAAAATTTCATCTTGATTAGGATGAATATGCAAAGGTGGCCCTCCTTTTTCATTTCCAATGTACTCAAAAACACTAAGCGCACCATCGGTATCTTTGGAGGCAATTTTGAGATTATTGGGACTACTGCCGTTGATGAGTGTTTTTTCCTCAAACCTGCTTTGGTTGGTTTTTACAACAAAGCCTTTTGGGGTTCTTGTGGAAGGAGTAGGCAACTTATGTCCTAAAGCCAATAATGGAAAGGTAGCGGCTGATGCAGTAATAAAATTTCTTCGTTTCATAGTCTTTTGTTGTTGGTTACAGTACAAATTTGCTATGAAATTTTAGCAACAAATGGTAAAAAAACGACATTTTAGTAGGTGTCCGCTTCACCAAATTTTCGCTCGGGAGAATTCAAATCCAATACATGAAATGCAGCAGGGGTGTGGTGGGTCAATTCTTTGTAATCTTTCGCTAAATGTTGGTAGTCATAGTAACCACATTGTATCGCAATGGTAAGCCAATCGTAGTGGGGATATTTGTTTTTCATTCGAAAAGTACTTTCAAACCGAATGATTTTGCTAAAATATTTTGGAGAAACTCCCATACGTTCTACAAACTTTCGCTCAAATTGACGGGGGCTCAAACAAGCAGCTTGCGCTTGTGAATCGATACTGAAATTTTGAGTAGCGGTTAATAAAGAATTGCAAACCACATCCAACCGATGCGCCTCTTTTTTTTGGTGTTGGACTTGCCGCCATAAAAAAGATTCAATAATAGTTTTCATCTCAATATAATCTTTAGCCTGATGCAATTGTTCGTTGATGTTCTTTATTTCTTTTGGAAAGATGGTCTCTGCATCAATATACGAATTGGTTAACTCATAAGAAGGAATGCCTGTGATTCTGAATAAAGCTCCCGGACGAAAAACGATTTGGAATACCAAAAAATCATTGCCGACGTAACGATTGGTAATTTCACTTTGTTGCCCCATAAGGACACTTTTTAAATTACTGATTTTTGTAGCGCTCTTGGTGTAAGAAACTGTTTCGGTGTCTTTGGGATAAAAGCTCAAACAGTGTTCTGCTCTTGGCGGATACGCCTTAAAAGGAAGCGTTGCCTTTGAATCAAATACAAAATGTACTATCCGATAGACCCGAATGAATTCTTGCAAGGCTGCTGAGGGCTGTACTTCTAATAAGACCATACAATATTTTTTTAGAAAAGTAAAGGTACAATATCATTGCTTTGAATTGCTAAGTTGTTGTAGATGAAGTTTTTTGTTTTTATTTAAAAAAAATATTTATTAATCACCGTATTTTATTACCATTCTTTATTCTTCAAATTTTGGGCGTAATAACACCAAATGGACTCTTCGTGTCATAACAACTCCATTCATTATTATTTTTCTACCCACTCACGAAACGTAGCAGTATTACTTTGGCTCGTTTTTAGGAGGCTTGCGGAACCTTTCATTTTGACGGCTAAAATGTTTTTTGTGTAGCGTTCCACTTTTTCTATGTGTTGTTTGCTAATGAGTTCACTTCGGTTTATCCTAAAGAATTCTGAAGGATTTACTTGTTCTTCGATTTCTTTTAAAGTTACTTCGTTTAATAAATGTTTTTTTCCAGTGGTATCGTAGGCAAAAATAACGCCTTCATTGGCGCCAAAAAATGTAATGTTTTCGGTGTCTACAAAATGGAATCCTCCGTGGGTATGAACGGTAAAACGCTTTTTACAAGATTGTTTCGAAAAGTTAACTTCAATGAGGTTTGAAAGTTTGGTTAGTTGTAAGTTTTCTTCAGAGGATGAATTTCTGAAAAGCATAAATTTGTCCCAAGCTTGCTGAAAACGTTCCTTCGAAAAAGGTTTCAATAAGTAAGCTATTCCGTTGCTTTCAAATGCATTCATCCAAAATTGGTCGTAGGCTGTTGTAAAAATGATTGGACAAGAAATCGAAACTTCTTTGTAAACTTCAAATGCGTTACCGTCCAGTAGTTCAATGTCAGAGAAAATTAAATCTACTGAAGTACTTTTTAAAAATGTAATGGCCGATACTACAGTATCAATTTCGGCAACAATTTTGGTGGTACAATCGAGTTCTTCAAGAAATCGAATTAGTTTTTTTCTTGCTGGTATTTCGTCTTCTATAATGAGGATTTTTATCATTTGGATTGAATTATTGGAATGAGTACAGAAAATTCTTTGTCCGAATTTCGAATTTCGATAGGATCGGGGGTAAGTAGCTTATATTGTTCTTTTATATTTTGTAGTGCGCGTCCAGACGTAGGTTTTGAACTTCGCTTAGGGATACAATTGTTCGAGATGCATAGGCTATCTGTAGCCTCTATTTTTATACAGATTGGAGTGTCTGTTGTTCCAAAGTTATGCTGAATAGCATTTTCAATAAGTAGTTGAAGCGTCAAGGGGACAATATAACCATTTCCGGAGCTTTCAATCTTAAATTGATAAGCAGCACCGTATTTGTGTTGTATTAATTTGAAGTATTTCATAGCAAAAGCCAATTCTTCTTGTATAGGAACAAGTTTTTTATCTGTTGCCTGTAAAACATATCGATAAATATCTGCAAACTCGTTCAAAAAATTGGATGCTTTTTGTTTGTCTTCTTCGATCAATTGGTCTAAAACATTGAGATTATTGAAGAGAAAATGTGGGTTAAGTTGGGCCTTAAGTTGATTTATTCTACTTTCAGAAAGTGCCTGATTGTATGACGCTACTTCTTCTTGATGTTTTTTGTTTTTGTGATAGTAAGAATAGGCGATAATAAAACTGCCATATATAAACCCGTCTAACAAATGAGAAAAGGAGGAAAGGGCAGCCGTTTCCCAATTAAAGTTTCTTTCAATAGTACCAAATAGAAAAGCAATCAATAATCCGATGATTTGCATTAAAAGGACATAGCCTAAAATCGATAAGCCAAATATTTTTAGCATTTCTTTTGTACTGTAGCGTTCGGATGACTGCCAGTACTTAATAAAAAACATAAAAACTAAAAATAAGAGATAGACTTCAATAAGTTTAGCAATGGCTGCCTCGGGAGTGAAAGTATAGATGTTCAATTCTCCTCTAACTAGAACTCGTGAATATATACTTTGTACGTAAGCAAACAAAAGGATGAACACAAAAAAAGGTTGATTTTGACGGATATAAAAGAAAAATTTTATCATTGAAAAGCAGCTATCTAAGATTGCAAAATAGCCTTATCAACAATAAGGCTATTTTGTACGGTTATTTTTTTACAATATTAATTTGTTTTTTCAGGAAACGAAGCAATAGTTTTTCCTTTATTGTCATAGAAATCTAGTTTTGCATTATTGTCTTTGTCTACATAGAACATCGCTCTTGGCATTCCCTTATTGTCAAAAAGGAACAAGCCATTATTTTCACTTCTTGTTTTTCCAATCATTACTCGAGGTGCACCGCCAATCAATCCTTGTTCTTGATACATTTTGTATTTTTCATCCGCAGCTTTAGGATCTTTTTTACTAAGTTCATCCAGCTCCTTCATAATTTTTGCATTATTACTTTGGGACTCTTTTGAGGGTCTATCGTTAAACGTCAAACCGCTTCTTACGAATCTATTGTCTCCTACTTTTTCATCTTGAGTAAGTAACTGCATTACTTGATCGCCATCATATTGATCAAAGGTTAATGAAAGACCAGAGCTGTGACCGTTTGCTTTTTTTTGCCCATCGTAGATAAATCCACCGCATTCTATTCCGTCTTCATTGAAAAATAGCATTCCAGAGCGTTTTTTTCTGTTCTCATTTGTTGATTTTCCGTTAATCAAAGTGTTCCCATTTGGAAATTTATCAACGTTGGTGATGATCATTTTTACGGTACCATCTCTTTCTACAATATTGATTCTCTCAACATCAATCTCGGTAAATTTTTGATTGCTATTGTTTTTAAAAGCTGAAGAGGCCATAAACACAAATCCAATGGCAGTAGCAACTGCAAAAGTTCTTAAAAATACTAATTCTTTGTTCATTTCTTTACTCATTTTAGTTAAACATAGGATAAAGCTATTCTAAGTGTTTTCACTATTCAAACACAAAACAACGAGTTAAGGAAAAAATCAAATCAGCTAAGGAAATATTGGATTAAGCTGATGAATAAAATTTAAAATGGATTTTCAAAGCGACACGATTGAAAATGGCGCGAAGCTGGAGACGTTCGCGAAGCACATTTCAACGTTTTGTATTCTTCGAAGAGCAGGGTAAAAGTGATAAAACTGAATATCAATAGAAATAATTTAAAACGTTTTTATGAAACCTACACCCAATTGTTTACCATTGTAAAAAGGTGCAATGGCTGATATACTATTTTTTTCTTTTGATTTGAATATTTTTTTCTGTATCCATGGATTGATCCAATAGGCAACTTTTGTACTTAAAATTCCAATTCCTGCACCAGCAACAACATCAGTCAACCAATGCCTGTCGTTATACATTCTAAAAGCTCCAGTTCCTGTTGCTATAATATATCCAGAAATACCATACCAAATTGAAACATCTTTGTATTCTTGCCAAAGGAATTCAGCACCTGCAAAAGCTGTTGCGGTATGACCAGACGGGAAGGAATTGAATGCAGAACCATCTGGTCTTTCTACTTTTGTAATTGATTTTATACTTAATACAGAAGCTGACATAATTAAGTAGGAAGTACCTAGTATAATCGTTCTATCTTTAAAATTATGCTTTCCTTTCACGCCAAATGCATTTAAACCATAAACTGATGCTGCTGGGAGATATTGTGTAAAATCATCAATGGTAATTTTGCGGTCAATGTTTTCATTTACCTCTTCTTTTATTTGTGTGTTGAAGAGTTTTAATTGATCACTTTCAATACCAATTATACCATATCCTATTAAAACAGTTGGAATGATTAGTTGTTTGAATTTGAATTGATGTGTGTTATCTTTTTTAGGGATAGTGTCAGCATCAATTTTTTGTGCGTATAATGCGGCAATACTAAAAAAATAAAATAAAAAGGTTTTAAACATGATAAGTGATTGAATAGTCCCCGTTGTTATTAGTAACTGCATACGAGGTAAGATATGTTGGGCGTTTATTACTAGTACTTTAATTTTAAAAAATGAATTAATAAGATAATTTTATAATTCTGCTTTGCCAATACTATGTTTACCACTACCGGATATTGGATTGACTATAAAATGGATGTAAATCATTAATTAAGTAATTTTTTCGTGAATAAATAATCGGCTGTTTGATACCACGATATTGTTTCGTCAAGAAATGTCTTGTTCATTGGTAATGGTTTCAAACTATTGTCTACTTTATTCCATGTGTAAAAAGCTTGCTTTTTTTGGTCTGATAAAATCATTACTTGATCTTTTTTCATTAGAACCAATTTTCTATAGGTTCCTAATAAAGCTCGTTCTTCGAAATTTAATTGTAATACATCTTTTCCAAAGAAATCACTTTGGTAATTCCAATTCATCATTGAAAAAAATGTTGGAAAAACATCTATCTGAGAACATAGCTTATTTACTTTTTGGTTGCTATGTTCTGGAAAATTTACTATAAACGCAGGGATGTGATAATTGGCAACATCTATTTCATCTTTTCCAGCACTACTAGCGCAATGGTCGGCAATAATTATAAAAACAGTATTCTTGAACCAAGGTTTGTTTTTGGCTTTTTCAAACATTTTCTTGAGTGCATAATCTGTATATTTTACAGCACCTTCACGACTAGTTCCCGAAGGAATATCAATTGCATTATCAGGATAAGTGTAAGGTCTGTGGTTGGAAGTTGTCATTACAAAATTGAAAAATGGTTTATTGTTTTTATAGTGTTCATCAGCCACTTTTAGCATTTTAGTATAAATGTCTTCATCACAAATTCCCCAAGCGTTTTCAAAGGTTACTTCGTTATCATTAATATTAATTCTGACTGTTTTAATTTTATCACTTAAGACACTACCGCGACCTCGATCATAAATTGTAAATCCGTTTCCGCCGAAATAGGCGTTCATATTATCGAAATAACCATCGCCACCGTAAAAGAAATTAGAATTATAGCCTTTACTTTTGAAAACATTTGAAATGGTGAATAGGTTTTGATTTTCGGGACGTTTCACTATGCTTTGCCCAGGCGTTGGCGGAATACAAAGTGTCATTGCTTCCATTCCTCTTACTGTTCTTGTGCCTGTAGCGTACAAGTTATCGAAGAAGATACTTTTTTGTGCTAAACTATCTAAAAAAGGTGTTATGTTTTCTTTACTACCAAACTCTTTCATAAAACTACCACTTAGACTTTCAACCAAAATGAAAACTACATTTTTCTTACTTGGTTTTTGGTTAGTGTTGTTTGTTATTGTTCTATGAATCGAAAATCCTTCCGACTGGTATTTACTATTTTTATCACTCAGTTTATTTCTGATTATATCAAAAGCAGTTTTGTTATTTACAGAAGTATAGAACTCATTGTAGACCATCTGATTGTTTCTAAATGCTGCAAAAAAAGAATAAATTCCTGATTTTGATATCTCTGCATTATATCTATTTTTAGACCATTCTGCTTGATTGTTTGTAATAAAAAAACTAAAAAACAACGCTATTACAATTGTAATTGCCAGCATAATTGTTTTATCTTTTAAACTTGCTTTTGAATGAAATGTATTTTGAATGATTTTAAGTTTATAAAAGGCAAAAAGTATACTTGCAGTTATTGTTAAAACCCCAAAAAAAAGTATGGGTAGTGGATAGGATTGTTGAATGTTGGCAACCACTTCGTGTGTATAAATTAAGTAATCAACAGCGATAAAGTTAAACCTCGTTTTGAATTCATCCCAAAACGTTATCTCTGCAAAAAATGTAAAGACTAGTATGAAAATGATAAGTGAGGTAAAAAACCAAACTAAAATTTTATCTGCCCAAGTGCCAATCCATTTATTTGGAAATATAAAGTAATATAGTACAGCAGGAAGTATAAAAAAACTTATTGTCCCTAAGTCATAGAAAAGTCCTGTTAGTAAAGTTCCAATAATTGTAAACAGATTGCAAGAAACTTCATCGTATTGCCAAACAATAAGTGAGATACGTAAAATTAATGAAAAGGTTAGAAACCATGAAACGAATGCGAAAAGTAAACTGTAACGAAGTGATAAATTGATTTTATTAAACATAATTGTTATTTTAGAAAGATTTAATAAAGTCCCTATGACTAAGGATGAATTAAAGCAAGAAAGTTGTATTAACTTTTTATTGAATTTCTTATAAATGTTGATTTTAAGCTTTTTTAAATATTGACAAAAGTGAAAACCAATTTTGAAGAAATTTTGAATTCTAATTTTGATAAGTCAATGTGCACTAAAATTTATAATTATAGCCAATTCTGATTACTTGTGTTTCGTAAAAATCATTGCTAGTATAGCTAAAATCTTGTCCCTGAATTTCTTTTTTAATCACCAATGTATTTAGTAAGTCAGTAGCATTTATGAAAAATTCTCCTTTACCATTTTGAACTGATTTTTTTAGCCCTAAATCCATAGAAAATCTAGATTTAATTTTGCCTTGCGGAATAATATCTGGTGCTAAATAAATTGCTGTCACCTGTGCATCTACTTTCGCAGTTAAGTGCAATGTATTGTTCCACTTTATGTTTCCAGAGAAAACATCTTGCTTCTCTGCCGAAAATGTATTGGGTTCAGGATATAAATTTTGAACTGTAAACGCACCGATTTGATTATAATAGGCATTAAGATTCAGATTGGAGGAATACCAACTTGCTATATCCTGTGAAAGAACCATTTCAACACCTGTATTAGCGCTTTTATTTACGTTTTGAAAGATGGCATAAATTAAATTACTACTAGGAACAGTAGAAGCTATTCTAGTTATAGTTGCATCGGCAAAACGATGGTAGATTGCCGAGTAGAAGTAGCCTTTTTTCAAGTTTCTTTTAAAACCTAGTTCTACTAAATTGGTGAATTGCGGTCTTAGTCCGGGATTACCAACTTTAATAATTTCGGCATCGTCGTACTTTGGAAATATTCTAATATCTACTTCGTTTGGTCGGTCAATTCTGCGATTGTAAAATAATGATATTTTGTTGTCTTCATTGATTTTATAAGCAAAACGAAGGTTAGGAAATGGTTCAAAATACGAATATCCATCAGTCTTGTAAGTTGGGTGATTCGGATTTACTTCATATTCTAAATCTAAGTATTCTAGGCGTAATCCAATTTCAGCTTCGATTTTATTGGTTTCATAAATGTAGTTTCCATAAACCGCTGGAATAATTTCTTCATAGGTTGCTTCACCACCTGCGCTAGCATCCAAAGGCGAATTAGTTCCTGGAAAGAATTGCATGTTGGTTGGAATAATACGGTTTCGAAATTTGAACCCTGTTTCGACACGACCATATTTTAAGGGCTTTATGTAATCTATGTTGAAGTCAATTACACTTTCATCTGATAACAGCTTGAACGAATCTTTACTGGTTGAAGACGGTAAAGTATTTTCGAAGAAATACTTTTCGTCTTCCCTGTGAAAGGTATAATTGAAACCTATATTCAATAAATGTCCAGCTTGTTTAAATTTATGTTGATAAGCAGCTGTTCCCATTACTGTAGTTTTTAATTCATCTTCTAAAAATTGCCAAAGGCGTAATCGTGATGAATAGTCTTCATTAAAAAAAGGTTGGTCGCCTTTATCAATAATTTTTTCTGAACCAAATAAACCCGAAACGGTTAACGTATTGTTATCATCAATTGCCCAATCAATGCCTGATTTGATAGTGGTGAAATGGGTGTTTCGATTTCGCTTTAATTGTTGATTAATGATTGTACCATCATTGTAAGTTCGAGTTACGAATTCATTTTTATTTAGCGTTTCCGTATATAGATAGTCACCTTGGAAAAAAGCATTGATTTTGTTTTTACGATAATTTAGTGATAGTGTAGGATTGATTTTTGGTGTTAGAGAATATTGTGGTCTTATTGAAGGCAAATTTTCTTTTCGTTCCCACAAAGCACCTAGTCCAGAAGTAAAACCTATTTTGCCATTAAAGCCTTCTTGTTTATTTTTCTTGTAGATGATATTGATAATTCCAGCATTTCCATTGGCATCATATTTTGCTGATGGATTATTAATGATTTCTATTTTATCGATTGCTGAAGCAGGAATATTATCTAAACCTGATTGATTTCCAAATCCTGTTAATGCTGTTTGTTTACCATCAATCAATACGGTAACTTTATCATTACCTCTAATTTGCACTTTCCCGTCTTGGACAGTAGCACCCGGTAAATTTTGCATCGATTGTAAAACAGAGCCGCCACTTTGACTAATGTTATCTGCAATAGAGAATGTTTTTTTATCCATTTTCTCACTGACGGTACTTGATTTAGAAACCACTACCACTTCTTGTAATGTTGTGGCATCTTCTTCCAATTCGATAGTACCTTGGTCTAAAAATTCAGAAAGTGAACCCACGTAAACCGATTCCATTTTGGTTTTATAACCAATAAAAGAAAATTCTAAAATATAGTTACCCGATTTTATATTGCCCAATGAAAATTGACCTTCTTCATTGCTTATTGTTCCGGCAATTAAAGTAGCGTCTTTCGAAGTTTTTAATGCCACATTTACAAATGGCAAAAACACCTTTGTAGATTTGTCTTTGGTGCTACCAGATAGGGTAACTGATTTGTTTTGAGCTGTTAAATTTGTTACTGATAGTAGCAGAAATATGACTAAGAGTAAGATTTTAATTCGCATTATATTATATCTTTTTGATTTTAATAAGACAAAAATATAAATGGAATTTGAAGAAATTCTGAATTTTAAAATACTATTTCAAAAGTGTGCATTCTGTTTTCGAAATGATAGTTTATTGTCCAAAGGTTTGTATCAACTATTTTTTTAATTATGGATAGTCCTAGACCATTGCCTTGAGAGGATGGATTGGATTTTGAAAAACGCTCAAACATTTTTTCAGTTTGTAAAGGTAAAAGAACTCCTGTATTTGAAAATACTATGCTATCATTAGTCAGTTTGATATAAATTTGACCATTAAGAATATTGTGATTTATCGTGTTTAAAAAAAGGTTATTAATTAGTGTTTCAACAAGAAAATGATTCGAATTAACTATAGCTTCCTCTAATAATTCTGTTGTAATATTTATTTTTTTTGAAAGTGCTTGTTCGCTAAAAAAATCTAGTTGATTATTGATTATCTCACTTAATTTTACTTTTTCGATTTTATAGTATGAGTTACTATCAATTTTGGATAAAACCAACAAATTTTTATTGAGCTTAACTAATTTTGAAGTAGTGATATTTAAATCATCAATTAATTTGAACTGTTCTGAGTTTAGGTCTTTTCTTTGTATAATATTCTCTAGTTTACCTTTGAAAATTGCAATTGGTGTTTGTAACTCATGCGCCGCATTTTCTATAAACTCTCTCTGACTTTGATAGATGCTACTGTTTTTATGGATTAAATTATTGATGGCGTTATTTAATCTTTCGAACTCTTCGGTTGTACTTGTTATTAATTTTACTGAGGTAGATTTGTCAATTTCAAATTGTTCCATTTTATCTAATGCGACATAAAATGGTTGCCATAATTTTTTTGAAATTATTTTAGTAATAATAAAAAATCCAATAATCAGTAATAAGAATAGAGAAATAAAAAGAATCACGGTACTACTGATAAGATTTTCCTTTTCGACCATATTCATTTTTGCCGAAAAAGTAAACCATTTGTGTTCAATTTTTACAGGAGAATTAAGAACTCTAAATGGCTCATTTTCTTTGTTTAAGGCATCGTAATAATTATGCTCGAACAAACTGTCTTTGGAATTGCCGTTGAATTTTTCGATTGTGATATCTCGATTGAATTTATTCCAAAGCACAATATCTTTGATTGTCAAGTCCTTTTTGGTGTATTGATCGAACTCAGCTTTAATAGCATATAAATCTTCGTTTGCTTCGTGCTCAAAAAGGATACTAGATACCTTATAAAATATTGGCGCAATAGTAAAAAGAATAACTACAGCATAAATAAAATAATACTTTAGTATTTTTTGGAGTAGTTTTTTATTCCGCTTCCCATTTATATCCTGTTCCATAAACTGATTTTAGATAATCGGTTGCACCCATTTCTTTGAGTTTTTTTTTCATGTTTTTTATATGGGCATATACAAAATCATGATTATCTAACATATCCGCCATATCGCCCGATAAATGCTCAGCAATAGCACTTTTGGAGAGTACTTTATTTTTATTGCCAATCAAAAATAACAATAAATCCATTTCTTTTTTGGTAAAGTCTATTTTATTACCTCTGATTTTAACCAACTTACTAATGGTGTCAATCTCAATTTCATTAAAAGAAATCACATTACTTCCATTAAATTGCTTTCGTCTAACCAATGCTTGAATGCGAACTAATAGTTCTGAAAGATGAAAAGGTTTAGTTAGATAATCATCTGCCCCGAGTGTCAACCCTACAATTTTAGTCTCCAAAGTATCTTTGGCAGAGATTATAATGACACCATCCGTTTTATTTTGCTTTTTTAGTAATTCTAAAATTTTAAAACCATCGCCATCTGTCAACATTAAATCTAAAAGAATGCAGTCGTACGAATATAAATCTATTTTCTCGATGGCAGCTTTTAAGGTAGTTGCTGATTCACAAACAAAATCGTTACTGCTCAAGTAATTTATGATACTTGTTGCAATTTCGATTTCGTCTTCTATTATTAAAATTTTCATATTACAAAGAAACTAACCAATTTTGAATGAATGTTGAATTTTTTAAATCAATACATAAATTATTTATGAAGAAACTTTTTTGTGTTTTTCTAACAAAGGGAATTTATTTTTTAAACCCGATCGCTCGGATATGTAAAAAAAAATCTCTCATGTATGATAGAGCGGATTTACAATCCGTGCCCACAACGATGAGCCACTGTCTTGTCCTGAAATAAGTTTACATAAAAATGTAAATTTATGATCAATCGTGCAGGAACAAACACTACAAAACGTTATTCTAATTATTCTGAGGAATTCAAACGTAAGGTTTGCGAAGAATATATTAAAGGAACTAA
>CAUPRE010000025.1:0-58452 GCA_963513565.1 uncultured Flavobacterium sp.
ACATATCTTTGCGACAATGTACTTCATGAGTCATTTGGGCGCGAATCGACTCTCATTCTCTTTCACTTTACCAAACCAAATTTAAAGCTTTGATGAAAGATTTTATAACTAAGCAAACATAGGAGGACGCAAGGGTTTACGTAAAGGCCGCTAAGAGAATTAAAAATCTTGTGTTGCTTGGTGCCTTCTTTGTGTTCTTAGTGGTGAAAAATTTAACCGCAAGGGGCGCAAAGTTTAACCAAATTCATATCTACAAAAATCCGTAGCATCCGTAAAATCCGTGGCTGAATTTACCACAAAGTTTAACCGATTACCCAGTCAACCAATTAACCAATAATTTGCTCAACCAACTCAACAATTCTAATTCAAAAAAGTTTATTTTTGTGCCCCAAACCCAATTATACAATGGACGCAACAAGAATTATTGAACTAGCTAGTTACACTTTACCCTCACTAATTACTGGAGTGGTGGCCTATCAATTTTTTAATTTACATACCAAAGACGAGGCAGGACGTCGTCGTTTTTTATTGCATAGAGAAGCTCAAAAAACGGCTTTACCCTTACGTTTACAAGCGTATGAGCGTATGACTTTGTTCTTGGAACGCATTAGTTTGAATCAGTTATTGATTCGCATTGCTCCTATTTCGACTGAAAAAAATGATTATGAGCAATTGATTATCGCTCACATCGAACAAGAATTCGAACATAATTTGACGCAACAAGTGTATATGTCGGATGAATGTTGGAGTATTATTTTAACCGCAAAAAACGCAACTATTCAAATGATTCGAATGGCTGCCAAAAAAGAATCTATAGAAAACGCCAATCAAATGCGTGAGTTGATTTTGAATGATTTGTTAGAAAAACAATCGCCTAGTAACGCGGCTTTGGCGTTTATCAAACAAGAAGTAAGTGATTTATGGTAAAATGATTTCACTATAGTTTTCATTTTTACTTTGGGCATAATCAAAACCTATTTTCCACCATTTATGCATTTCAGTGCTATCAAATACTAAGGCATTGTCGGTAAGTTGTATGGGGGTATAATACAAGTTGAGTTGTACATTTTTGATGGAAGCCATCATTTTACCCAAAGTAATATCATAGCGTTCTATTTGGTCAAGAGTAACTCTAAAAATATCTATCAACAACGAAAAAGGGTTTCTCCCGATACCAATTCGATTGCATTGATGCTCAGATTCTAAGATGATTACATCAATTTCTGTAGCTCCTCTTGCAATAGCTTCGTTAATGGGAACCAAGTTAGAAAAACCACCGTCACCATATTCACAACCGTTTTTCTTAACCAAACTCATAAAGGGAATATAATTACAAGAAATCCAAATCCATTCGCAGTATTCTTCATAAGTACATTCGTGAATGGATTTGTATTCTGAGGCGTTAGTTGAAATATTCGTCACAGTAATAACCACATCGGGTTCGCTATCTTTAAGCGTTTGAAACTCTTCGCGAGTTAAATTGTTTTGAATGAAATGCAAGAGGTTTTTACTTTCTCCAAAAGTTCGTCTTCTTTTAAGAAATTGAAGCAAAACATTAAAGTGATTGATTGAAACGGAGGTAAAACCTCTTTCTTTTTTGATTTTAAAAGGATTGATATTAAAAATATCGCTCATTCCAACATTAGTGTAAATCTCTTTGATTTTGTCCACTTTTCCAACAGCCAAATGAGAAATCAGCAAACTACCCGTTGAAGTACCAATGTACATATCGTAGTGCTGCTTTTTAATATTCAATAAAAACTCGGCAACTCCTCCTGCGAATGCCCCTTTACTTCCACCGCCAGAAATCACTAGTGCCCTCATATTGGCTTATTACTCGTTCAACAATCTATTGATAATTTCTTGTTCTTTTGATGGCAAATCCAAAGCCACTTCTTGTAAAGCCTTCCTTTTATTTTCTTGTTTAATCTGTTTGCGGATGGCATCTCTAGCGAATTTAGAAAATTGCCATAAATGATGTGTGGTAGCATTTGCTAAATTTTTCCAAATAATTGTGTTAAATAAATCTAAGTAAATCAAACTCTCTAAAGCATTCTGACGTGTACTCGCTTCAAAATCTAGACTTGAATACTGAATTAGTTCTTTTGCCAAAGCAGCAGCATCTGCATTGTAATTGGGCGTATTCAAAGCCAAAGCCAACCATAAAATTCTCAAATTATAATCGTTAAAACCTATCCAATTTTTGGTTTGGTCCAAATAACGAATTCGGTCATTCTCGAAACTATTCCATAATTGAAACAAGGCAATTTCTTGCGTTTGATAAGAAGCATCGGTTAGTAAGGTTTCATAATCGGCTTTGAATGCTTCTGGAACTTTAGGAAATAGGTTTGCGATTTTCTGTCGGATAGACCAATTCTTAGTCGCCATAGCCAAAGCTAACAACTCTTTTATATCGTCATAGGACTCTTTCCGAAGCTGAAAAATCACACTTTCTTTGACCGTATAATAGACGTCAGATTGCAAAACTTTCATCAAAAAATCTTTCTTTTCTGCCAAAGGAGTAGTGCGATATTGGTCTAGTTCTAGCTGGACTTTTATTGCTGCATTTTTTTTAAGTAAATCATTAGCTTCTAATGTATTGAATTTATAATCCTCAAGCCATACTTTAGAAAATAATTTCGTATCAAAAGCAGCAACTTTTTCAATTTCTGTAAAAAAATCATTGGTGTTTACCGTTTGAAAAGCGTATTTCTTGAGGTAGTTTTTTATTGCTTTTTTGAAAGCCTTATCTCCTATTTTCTGATGCAAAACAAATAAAGCCCAAGCGCCTTTTTCGTAGAAGGTCAAAGAACTCGCTTTTACATTCAACACCGGAATGGTATCCGTGCGAGAGGCGAATTTGAGCTGCTGTGCTTTTTCGTATAAATAACTATAGAAATAATCTTCACCGTACAATTCCCTCTCTGCCAACAACGCATAATAAGTCGCAAAACCTTCTTGTAACCAATGATGTTTGCCGTTCTCGGCAGTTACCAAATCACCAAACCACTGATGTGCCAACTCGTGAGCATTGACATTGGTATATTTTCGGTCAGTAAACCCAACAGAATCGACCACATACCTACTTGAAAAAGTGGTTGCCGAAGTGTTCTCCATTCCTGCATATAAAAAATCTCTAACAGGAACTTGCTTGTAATTCCCCCAAGGGTATTTCACACCTATTTCTTTCTCCAAAAAATTAAAAATAGCCTCCGAATGGCGATAGGTTGGTTCAAAAAACACTGCGTCTTTGGGTTCATAATACCATTCTAAAGGTACGCCAGAATTGGAATTTTGCGTTTTTTTATCAAATTTTCCAATAGCCATCATCAATAAGTACGAACTCATAGGTTGTTGCATTCTATAGCGCCAATAAGTGTTATTGCCATTCGCTATTTTCTCTTTCAAGGTTCCATTGGCAATGACTTGATAGTTTTTATCAAAGACAATCTCCAAGTTAAAAACCACTTTTTCATTCACATCATCAAAACTCGGAAACCAATGACTGGTGTATTTCCCTTGTCCTTGCGTCCAAATTTGTAAATTAGAATTCTCTTCAGAACCTATAAAATATAAGGTTTGCTTAGGTTTGGCTTCATAAGAAAACTGCACCCATTTTTTTCCTTTTTTAAACGGATGAATTAACAACAGTTGTTTTCCATTGGTGGTAAAAGAAATCGGTTTGTCGTTCAATTTCACATTGGTAAACTGCATATTTTGGGCATCAATCTTAATCGTATCGATTGGGCGCAAGACATCAAACAAGTAAGTAACAGTACCCGAAATCGTTTTGTCCTTTGAGTTGACGAACAGCTGACCGTTGGCGGTTTTAAAGTCAACCGATTGCGTTTGTTGTGCAAAAATAAATGAGGTTAAAAAAAGAAAAATATATTTCATCTAAGCAGATTTTCGATAGGATTTGAATTTCAAAGTTACAACAGGACTTCGGCTTTTAAAAATATCCGCCACGAATTCACTATTGAATTCCGAATTATTAATGTTAATGTCGATTGATTAAGTACAAATAAAAAAACAACCACATAGAATCATAGATTAAAGCAAATCGACATAGTAAAAATAGAAATAGCACTATTCTTCACAATAGATGAGCTATGTGAATAGTGAAACGTCTATTTGTTTCTTTTAATTAACTATAAATTCTATGATTCTAGCCTGCACTGAGGCATCGAAGTGTGGTAAAAAATATTTTCACCCAACGGGTTGTAATAGAATTCGAGTAATTTGATTATGAACTTAAAAAATTAGTGGCAATTGGTGTAATTCGTGGCTACTTTCATAATTTTACAGCCTACAAAACAAACCCCAATTGAAAACAAAAGCTTTATTTAACTGGAGCAGCGGCAAAGACTCCGCGCTTGCTTTATACAAAACACTACAAAATCCAGAGTTCGAAATCGACTGTCTTTTGACGAGTGTCAATCAAAAATTCCAACGCGTTTCTATGCACGGTCTTCGTGTTGAATTGCTACAATCGCAAGCTGAAAGCATCGGCTTACCACTCGAAATCGTCGAAATTCCAGAAATGCCCACGATGGAAGTTTACGAAAATGCCTTAGCCGCAACCTTAACACAACTCAAAACCAGAGGCATCACCCACTCGATTTTTGGCGATATTTTCCTCGAAGATTTACGCCAATACCGCGAGGACAAACTCGCCACCATGGACTTGCAAGGTGTTTTCCCCTTATGGAAAATACCAACAAAAGACTTGATTCAAGAATTTATCGGTTTAGGTTTCAAAACCATCGTCGTTTGTGTTAACGAGCGCTATTTGGATAAAAGTTTTGTGGGACGCATCATTGACCAAGATTTCATCAACGATTTACCAGAAAACGTCGATGTTTGTGGCGAAAACGGCGAATTCCACACCTTTACTTTCGATGGTCCTTTGTTCAAACAGCCCATTGATTTTGAAATCGGAGAAGTGGTCTATCGAAAATACGAAAAACCAGCCACTACCGATACGTCCGATACCGCTTGCGACACCAGCGCCTCAGATGCCTTTGACTATGGCTTTTGGTATTGCGATTTAATCCCTAAGTAAGCGTTGTATTAGGAGCAGGAAGAATGGGACTTTTTAGTCATCAAGGGTCCCGTGATTCGCTATATCTTTGCTTTTCTAAAGAAAAAAAGCAAAGGATGCCGCTACTCCCGGGGCTAAGAGGCTACATCCGTACTTTTTGGACAAAAAACCGAAGTTCGATTCCTTCTTTCAAAAATTCAAAATCTATACTAGTTTCAGCAAAACAACTAAATCTTTGCAATTATAACCCAATATGCTAAATACAAATAAAAAAATAACTAACCACATAGAATCATAGATTAAAGCAAATCAACATAGAAAAAATAGAAATAGCACTATTTATCACATAGATGACTATGTGAATAGTAAAACGTCTATTTACTTCTCTTAAAAGCTACAATTCCTATGCTTCTATGTGGTAAAACAATTGCACCAAACGAGTTAATTAGGCAAAAAAAAAGAGAACAATAAAGCAAAAGCTCTAGAGTTCTCTTTAGGGTGCCGTCATAATTGAAATTAACCAAAAAATCAAATTATAAACAATTTAAGCTGTAGCCCAAAGTAGTCATTGTTATAACAATTGCATCCTACTACAAAACTGCATCTCTTAGCTTAGATTGCTATAATCGAAAAAGGTTGCGTCAATTATTTTATTTTTTTTTAAATTTTATCTTTCTCCGAACAACTTAAGAAGCTGATTCACTGTATTCCAGTTTCTTATCGTAGCAATGACGTTTAATTTTTTTTCAATATATTTTTGGTCGAATCTCGTTTTCCCAGCGCCAACAGCATATTTAATGTAAATTCTACTAGCATCAATCTGTGCTTCATCGGGTTTCACTTGACTCATTTTTAAATCATTGATACTGTCACTTTTCAATTCCATCGAAACAAAAGCGACATACAATTTTTTCAAATCCACTTCTTTTTCCTTCAAAAAAGAATTATTGGCAAAACAAGCCTCCAAATCCAATTTTCCTATCACCACCACAGGAACTTCAAGCCCAAGCGCTTTAAATAGTTCTTGCTTAATCATAAAACCTACCTTGGCAGGATTTTCCTCTTCACTATCAACAAAAACATTCCCCGACTGAATATAGGTTTGCACATTCTTAAAACCAACGGCTTCAAGAGTTGCTTTCAAAACCTCCATTTTAATCATATTATGTCCAGAAACATTGATGCCACGCAAGAGTGCTAAGTGTGTTGTCATTATTTTTTGAATTAAATTTTAACTTTCACCACAACTTTCTTCACTTTCGAAACCTCTCCAGCTTTTACACAAGGACGGTGCAAATCTTCAGGAAAAAACAAGGTAAACATCCCTTCTTCCACTCGCAATAACGAAGTGTCGCCTTCATAAAAGGTATAATCTTTTTCCAAGTCTTCTTCTACCATTTTCTGGTTAGTCAAAGGCGCAAAACCCATCAACTCCACTCCACTGATTACGTATTGAATATCAATGTATTTGTGATGCCCTTCCAGCACACATTCGGATTCATCTTTAGTGTCATATTCTTGCACAATCGCAAAAACATCCTCGCCATCAATCTCGTGCTTTCCTGAGGCAATAGCCTTTAAATCGGTGGTAGTTATAAACTCAAAACCTTTGGCCAAACGTTGGGTCAATTGGCTGTATAATCGGTAATTCTCAATTTTATCAATAACCATATCTCTAGTATTTAGTTTCCAAAGATATTGTGAATTGAAGGAAATTCCTAAACAAACCCATTTCCAAATCTAGAAACAATCTACTATCTTCGCTTTGCGAAAAAAAAAATCCTTGAATTAAGAATATAAAAATTCAAAGTAACTCATAACTGACAAATCATAACCGATAACTCAAAAATGTCCAATAATCTCCTAGAAACTCCCATTGAATACTTGAAAGGCGTTGGCCCCAATCGCGGGACGTTGCTTCGCAAAGAATTAGGGATTCACAAATATGGAGATTTGGTCAATTTTTATCCCAATCGGTACATTGACCGTACCCGTTATTACAAAATCAATGAGTTGCAAGGCACAACAGCCGAGGTACAAATTGTTGGCAAAATCATCCACATCAAAACGGTGGAGTTTGGTAAAAATCAAAAACGTTTGGTGGCTACTTTCGTTGATGAGACGGGACAAATGGATTTGAATTGGTTCCAAGGTCACAAATGGATTAAAGAGAGTTTAAAACTCAATGAAATGTGTGTTGTTTTTGGGAAATGTGCCCAATACGGTAGTCAGTTCAGTATAGCACATCCTGAGATTGAGTTACTCGCTGAGCACCAACAAAGCTTGCGTTCGGCTATGCAACCTGTGTATCCATCTACAGAGACTTTGGCTAACAGAGGTATTAGCAACAGAGTCATCAACAAAATGATGCAGCAATTGTTTTTGGAAACACAAGCCTTGTTTACCGAGACTTTACCTCAATATTTGCTTGAAGAGTTAAAATTGATTCCAAAGAATGCTGCGCTTTTCAACATTCACTTTCCCAAAAGTAGTGAAGCCTTAGCCAAAGCGCAATTTCGTCTGAAGTTTGAAGAATTATTCTACATTCAGTTGCAATTGATTACCAAAAATTTGATTCGCAAACACAAAATAAAAGGACATCCCTTTTCAAAAGTGGGGGAATTATTCAACGATTTTTATCAAAATCATTTGCCTTTTGATTTGACGAATGCCCAAAAAAGAGTAATCAAGGAAATCCGAACCGATATGGGTAGTAATGCCCAAATGAACCGTTTGTTACAAGGAGATGTGGGCTCAGGCAAAACAATTGTGGCTTTTATGAGTATGCTTTTGGCTTTGGACAATGGTTTTCAGGCTTGCTTGATGGCACCCACGGAGATTTTGGCTAATCAACATTTTATTGGACTTTCAGAATTTGCCAATACTTTAAATATCAACATTAAAATCCTAACGGGTTCTACCAAAACTGCGGCACGTAAAATCATTCACGAAGAACTCGAAAATGGAAGTTTGCAAATCTTAATCGGTACTCACGCGCTATTAGAAGACAAAGTGCAGTTTCAAAATTTAGGCTTAGCCGTAATCGACGAGCAACATCGTTTTGGTGTAGAACAAAGGTCAAAATTATGGAAAAAGAACACCATTCCACCTCACGTTTTGGTGATGACGGCTACTCCTATTCCTAGAACTTTGGCGATGAGTTTGTATGGCGATTTGGATGTTTCAGTTATTGATGAATTGCCTCCTGGTCGAAAACCCATTCAAACTGTGCATCGTTTTGACTCCAACCGTTTGAAAGTTTGGAAATTTATTCGAGATGAAATCGCTTTAGGACGCCAGATTTATATTGTGTATCCTTTAATTCAGGAATCCGAAAAAATGGATTTTAAAGATTTGATGGACGGTTACGAGAGTATTTCTAGGGATTTCCCTCTACCCGACTATTCCATTTCGATTTTGCACGGAAAAATGAAACCAGCAGAAAAAGATGCTGAAATGAAGCGCTTTGCCGAAGGAAAAACAAATATTATGGTAGCCACTACTGTAATTGAAGTTGGTGTAAATGTACCTAATGCCAGCGTAATGATTATTGAGAGTGCCGAACGCTTTGGACTATCTCAACTTCATCAATTACGTGGTCGTGTGGGACGTGGTGCTGACCAAAGTTATTGCATCTTGATGACTTCCTACAAACTGACCAGCGATAGTAAAATCAGAATGGAGACTATGGTCAATAGCAACGACGGATTTGAAATTGCCGAGGTAGACTTGAAATTACGCGGACCAGGAGATATAATGGGAACCCAACAAAGTGGAGTTTTAAACCTTCAAATTGCGGATTTGGTCAAAGACAAAGACATATTGCTTTTGGCTAGAAATTACGCTTTCAAAGTATTGAATGACGACCCTTCTATGCAAAAACCAGAAAACAACATCCTCAGAATGGTTTTTATGGAACTTACCAAGAAAAAAAATATTTGGAACTATATTAGTTAAATCTATTATTAAATTCTCTTTGTTTTTAAGAATTTATGATTTAAAACGAAACGATTCCAAGTTGTTTTATTAATTTGTATGTACAAATGTTAAATTATTTTTTCTTATTATGGCTTTCTTACAAATGCTTTACTTTTGTTTTTGAACTTTTTTTTCAAAACAATTAAACCATTGGTTATTTCTGATGTCTCATCTAATTAATTAATAAAAAAGCAAGTTTAAAATTCAATTTATCTTACTTTAGAAGCTTAAAACAAACAGCTTTCCACACCCAAAGAATTACAAAAAAAATAAATAACCTTATGAAAATAAAAAACCTTGTTTACACGCTTTTAGTTCTTATCATTGGAGGTTTTATAGCCTACAGAGTAGTTTCGAATTCTAAAAAAGGAGGCGATTCAAAAGACAAAGGAGGAAAAGACAAACCGATGAACGTAAGTGGAATTGTAATCAAAACACAAGTTTTCGAGAACAACTTATCCCTATCAGGTTCAGTTGAAGCGAATGAACAAGTCGAAATTCGAAGTGAAGTTTCGGGAATTGTAGAAGCCATTTCGTTTCAAGAAGGAAGTTTTGTAAACAAAGGTCAAGTTTTATTTAAAGTCAACGACCAAGAATTAAAAGCGCAACTCATTCAAGCGACAACCAAAGAAGGTTTGGCCGCAGAGAATGCTAGAAGAGCTAAATTGCTTTTACAAAAAGAAGCCATCAGCCAAGAAGAATATGATGTGGCAAGAGCCGAGCACAAATCAACACAAGCCCAAGTGCAATTGATTAGAGCTCAAATTGCAAAAACATCCGTAAGAGCTCCTTTTTCTGGTAAAATAGGATTACGTTCCATCTCTCCTGGAACCTACATTACCCCTACTACTTTAGTGGCGAATTTGGTTAATATCGGAAAATTAAAAATTACCTTTTCGGTTCCAGAAAAATATGCTTCACAAATCAAGTTAAATACCAACATTTCTTTTACCGTTTCTGGTACCACTCAAAAATACCACGGTGTTGTTTACGCTATCGAACCTGAAGTAGCCACCGCAACCCGAACCCTACAAGTTAGAGCTATAGCTGATAATAAAGAAGGAAAGCTTTTCCCTGGGACTTTCGCAAATGTCGAATTGCCTTTAGATGTCATTAAAGATGCTATTGTTGTTCCAACTGAAGCGATAGTTCCGATTCAAAATGGTAAAAAAGTATTCATTTCCGAAAAAGGAATGGCAAAAGAAGTAAAAGTAGAAGCTTCTACCAGAACAGATGCTTCCATCTTGATTCTTTCAGGATTAAAAGCTGGAGATACTTTACTGACCACAGGCGTAATGGCGTTGAAAGATGAAACACCAGTAAAAGTTAAAATTAAGTAGTGTTTATAGTAATAAGTACTTAGTGATTAGTGATTAGTCATAAACAACAGAAGATTATAAACTAAAAACCAAGAACTGAGCACTTAGGACTAACCACTAAGGACTTTAAAAGAAAAAATATAACAAATGAGTTTATCCACCATAAGCATAAAAAGACCCGTTCTAACGATAGTTTTAAATCTAACTATCATTCTGTTTGGAGTCATTGGCTACAGTTTTTTGGGTGTTAGAGAATTCCCTTCTATCGACCCTGCTCAAGTTTCGGTGAGAACGAATTATACTGGAGCGAATTCAGATATTATTGAATCTCAAATTACTGAACCTTTAGAAAAAGCCATAAACTCTATAGATGGGATTCGAAATGTAACTTCTTCGAGCATACAAGGAAGTAGTAACATTACTATTGAATTTGATTTGAATAAGAATTTAGAGGAAGCGGCCAATGATGTTCGTGACAAAGTGTCTCAAGCCGTTCGAAGCTTACCTCAAGATATTGATGCTCCTCCAGTAGTTTCTAAAGCTGATGCCAATGGGGAATCCATTATTTCTATGACGGTACAAAGTGATTCTAGAAATGAATTAGAACTGAGTGATTATGCAGAAAATGTAATTGCACAACGTCTAGAAACCATTCCTGGCGTAAGTGGTGTACAAATTTGGGGACAAAAGAGATACGCAATGCGTTTATGGATTGACCCAGTAAAATTAGCCGCATACGGGTGTACTGTTGCAGAAGTTCGTACCGCTCTTAATAAACAAAACGTAGAATTACCTTCAGGAAAATTAACAGGAAGCAATACTGATTTGACCGTAAAAACAGTAGGAAACCTAACCAAACCTGAAGAATTTAATAATATCATCATTCGTAGTGAGGGCGATAGAATTGTCCGTTTTAGCGATATTGGAAACGCTACTTTAGGGCCAGAAAATCTAGAAACTAGAATGAGTCAATCAGGGCTTCCGTTATTGGGTGTGGCTATTGTTCCGCTTCCTGGGGCCAATTATTTAGATATTTCAAAAGAGTTTTATAAAGTCTATAACTCTTTACAAAAAGATTTACCAAAGGATATCAAATTAAACATTGCCATTGACAGTACGATTTTCGTAAAAAAATCAGTGGTTGAGGTAGCTGAAACCCTTGGTATTTCTATCATTCTGGTAATCTTAATTATTTACTTGTTCTTTAGAGATTGGGCTATTGCCTTCCGTCCGTTGATTGATATTCCTGTTTCCTTGATTGCAACATTCTTTATTATGTGGCTTTTTGGATTTTCGATTAATGTATTGACGTTGTTGGCAATTGTTTTAGCCACAGGATTGGTAGTTGATGATGGAATTGTAGTAACCGAAAATATTTTCAAGAAAGTAGAAGAAGGAATGTCGCCTATTGAAGCAGCAATAAAAGGGTCTAATGAAATCTTTTTTGCGGTAATTTCAATTTCGATTACGTTGGCTGCCGTTTTTCTTCCTGTAATATTTTTGGAAGGCTTCGTAGGCCGATTGTTTAGGGAATTTGGGGTGGTGATTGGTGCAGCAGTACTAATTTCAGCTTTTGTTTCTTTGACTTTGACTCCAATGCTAAATGCCTATTTAATGAAAGGTGGCGTTCAAAAGAAATCTAAATTCTATTTGATGACCGAACCTTATTTTGAAAAATTAAACAGCAACTATGCAGAATCATTGGGCCGTTTTATGAAAAAGAAATGGTTGAGTTTCCCTATTTTGATTGCTTGTTTTGGATTGATTTACCTATTCTTTTCACTTTTGAAAAAAGAAACAGCTCCTTATGATGATAGAAGTGCCATTGTAATGTCAATGACTACTCCAGAAGGCGCTTCTTATGAATATACGGACCGTTTTATGCAGGAAGTCTCTAAAATTGTAGACGATTCCATTCCAGAGAAAAATGTTTCGCTTATCATAACATCCCCAGGTTTTGGAGCTTCTACGGTAAACAGCGGACGTGTTCGTATTGCCTTGAAAGCACCAGAAGAAAGAAAGCGTTCTCAAAAGGAAATTGCAGAACAATTAACCAAAATCACCAAACAATTTCCTGAAGCTAAAACAGCAGTTATTGAGCAACCAACCATTGCAGTGAACCGTCGTGGAGGATTGCCTATTCAATACATTATTCAGGCGCCAAACTTTAAAAAATTAGAAGAGAAAATTCCATTGTTTATGGAAGAAGCCGCTAAAGATTCCACTTTTGCGATTACGGATGTGAACCTGAAATTCAATAAACCTGAAGTCACCGTTACTATCGACAGAGAGAAAGCAGAGAGCTTAGGGATTTCGGTTTTGGATATTGCACAAACCTTACAACTTTCGTTGAGCGGACAACGTTTTGGTTATTTTATGCAAAACGGAAAACAATACCAAGTCATTGGACAATTCAACCAAGAAGACCGAACCAAACCGCTTGATATTACTTCTATGTTTGTCAAAAACAACAAAGGAGAATTGATTCAGATGGACAATGTGGTGACCATTCAAGAACAAAGTAATCCACCGCAATTGTATCACAACAACCGTTATATGTCGGCCACTGTTTCTGCGGGATTAGCGCCAGGCAAAAGTTTGGGCGAAGGAATTGAAGCGATGAATAGAATCAAAGCCAAAGTTTTGGACGATACATTTACGACTGACTTAGGTGGAGAATCTCGAGATTTTGTAGAAAGTAGTTCGAATACTTCTTTTGCTTTTGGATTGGCTTTAATCTTGATATTTTTGATTTTGGCAGCACAATTTGAAAGTTTTATTGACCCGTTTATTATCATTTTGACTGTTCCGATGGCGGTTGCTGGAGCTTTGTTTTCGTTGTGGTTATTCAATCAAACTTGGAATATTTTCAGTCAGATTGGAACCGTAATGTTGATTGGGTTGGTGACCAAAAACGGTATTTTAATTGTAGAATTTGCGAATCAATTGCGAGAACAAGGCAAACCGAAATTTGAAGCGATTATGGAAGCTTCTGAAGCGCGTTTGCGTCCTATTTTGATGACGAGTTTGGCGATTTCGTTAGGAGCGTTGCCAATTGCTTTGTCACTTGGAGCAGCTTCGACTAGTAGAATTGGTATGGGAGTTGTGATTGTGGGAGGAACCATTTTTTCGTTGGTGTTGACATTATTTGTTATTCCAGCGTTGTATTTGATGTGGTCTAAAGCCAGAAAACATTATCCTGAATTTGACCATATTGCAGAATACGAAGCCGAATCGAAATAGTCGTTGATTCGTCTTATGAAAAAGAGAAGTCTCGTATAGCCCCGATAGTAGCGGCATCCTTTTTTTATTTTTCTTTTCAAAAATAAAAAAAGATATAGCGGATAGCGGGAGGAATCGTGTTTTGAAAACAGATGTGGTGCTCCTTGAATTAGAAAATTAGAATTTAATTGGTAGTTGAAAATAAGAAATGAAAAAAAATATAATTGCGTTTTTGTTATTGCTTAGTAGTGTTTTAGGAAATGCTCAAGAAGTATTGACTATAAAAGACGCGGTGGCAATAGCCTTGGAGAATAACTTCGAAATAAAAATTGCGAGTAATAACCTGAACATAGACAAAGTCAATATGTCTGAGGGAAATGCGGGGATGTTGCCTACGATAACGGGTACCGTGGTGGACAATAATAGGGTTCAAAATAGTTCTCAAACCTTGCAAACGGGTCAGGTAAATTCTTTGAAAAATGCCAAAAACAACAGTTTGAATTATGGTGTGAGTTTGGATTGGACCATTTTTGATGGTCTGAGAATGTTTGCGAGATACGACCAATTGAAGGAACTGCAAAAGTTAGGAGAGACAAGATTAAAGCAAACGATTTTGCTAAAAATTGCCGAAGTAAATGCAACGTATTTTGATTTGGTACAACAACAACAGCAATTGATTGCCATTGATAGTACCTTACTGATTTCATCGCAGCGATTACAATTGGCTGAAAACCGATTCAAAATTGGGAAAGCATCAAAATTAGAGGTTTTGAATGCTCAGGTAGATTTGAATACCGATAAAGTAACCTTATTGCGACAAAAAGAATTGTATGCTAACACCAAAATTAAATTGAATCAAATTCTGGCTAGAGATGTCAAGAAAGAATTTACGGTTTTGAATGATATCAAAGTGGATAATTCTTTGGTCTTACCTGAATTAATTGAACTAGCCAAACAACAAAATCCGCAATTGCAAACCCAAATTATTGCCAAAAATGTTTCGGAATTGCAACTCAAACAAGTCAAAGCCGCTAGATATCCTGTAGTGAGTTTGAATACAGGTTACAATTTTCAAAATACCGAATCGAGTTTGGGATTTACTAGAGAATCTTCTGCAAGAGGATTCAATTATGGTTTTTCTGCAACCTTAAATATTTTTGATGGTTTTGCTCAAAATAGAAATGAAAAAATAGCCAAGTTTGAATTAGAAAATACAAAACTAGCCATCGAGCAGCAATCTCAAGTATTGGAATCGCAATTGTCTACGTTTTATCAAACCTATTTGACCAATTTAGAATTGATTAATCTGGAGCAAAATAACGAAGCGATTGCCAAACAAAATCTTGCCATTACAATTGATAAGCTAAAAATTGGTACCATAACTACTATTGAGTTCCGTGCCGCTCAGCTGAATTATGTGAATGCAAGAGTTAGAAATAGCAATGCACAATACCAAGCGAAATTATCTGAAATTGCGCTAAAAGAGTTAGCAGGAAACATCACTTTCTAGCTTTTTTAAATTATTATTTTTCTAATTTCTTTTAAATGAAATCATACAACCCCAAGGATTGGTTTGGATTTATCTTCCATTTCAGCAAAGGTGATACTTTTAGAAAACTAGCACCTGTTATGTTATTTATTGGTAGTTATTCAGCTGGAGTTGCTTTTTTAGAAATAGAATATTGGCATTTACCAGAAGATAGTCACGTGAAAAACATTTCGATGATGCACAGTATGCTAGGGTTCGTAATTTCGTTATTACTAGCATACCGAACCAATACAGCTTATGACCGCTGGTGGGAAGGACGTAAAATGTGGGGCGGTTTAGTTAATAATAGTAGAAACCTAGCTATTAAATTATCTGCTATTTTGCAAGACGAGAAGGATAAAGTTTTTTTTAGAAAAATGATTCCAGGTTATGCTTCGATTTTGCAAAAACATCTCAACGACGAAGAAACCGCACAACAACTGTTTGATGATGTAGATTTAGAAATTGACCATCATAGACACCGTCCTAATCAAATAGCACAAATGCTCTTTAAGAAAATCAATGATTTGTATACTTCCAAAAAAATAACTGGTGACCAACTGATTATTCTAAATAACGAAATCCAATCATTTACAGATATTTGTGGCGCTTGCGAACGTATAAAAAACACGCCTATCCCCTATTCTTACAGTGCATTTATCAAAAAATTCATTTTTTTCTATGTACTTACTTTACCTTTTGGTTATGTTTTTAGCTTAGGGTATTATGTAGTTCCTGTAGTCGTTTTTATTTTTTATGTCTTGGCAAGTTTAGAATTGATTGCTGAAGAAATTGAGGACCCTTTTGGTTCTGATGCGAATGATTTGCCAACTGCAAAGATTGCTTCCAACATTAAAAAACATATTGAGGAGTTGTTGTAACTACAATTTATACTTCCTCCGTTTCCAAAAAACAATAAAAATGTTTCTATCTCCAAAGCGCAATCCTTATATTTGCAATCTTATTAAAAATGACAAATGAAGATATCATATAATTGGCTCAAACAATTCATTAAGATTGATTGGAATTCTGAAGAAACAGCAGCATTACTAACAGATTTAGGACTTGAAGTAGAAACTGTAGACAAATACCAATCTGTAAAAGGAGGTTTAGAAGGCATTGTAGTAGGACACGTACTTACTTGTGTACCGCACCCAGATGCTGATAGATTAAAGGTTACTACAGTAGATTTAGGAGATGGGACACCCGTTCAAATTGTATGTGGAGCAAGTAATGTGGGCGCTGGACAAAAAGTACCTGTTGCCACTATCGGAACGGTTTTGTATGATAAAGAAGGAAATCCTTTTACCATAAAAAAGGGGAAAATACGCGGACAAGAAAGCCACGGAATGATTTGCGCAGAAGATGAATTAGGTCTTGGCGAAAGTCATGATGGAATTATGATTTTAGATGAAACTTTGGTTCCAGGAACTAAAGCTGCCACAGTATTTAAAATTGAAAATGACGAAGTTTTTGAAATAGGATTAACACCTAACCGTGCTGATGCTATGAGTCATCTTGGAACCGCAAGAGACCTAAGAGCGGGAATGCTACAAAGCGGCGTTAACGTAGAATTAATCACACCATCTGTTAGTAATTTTAGAGTTGACAAAAGAACTTTAAAAATAGATGTTGATGTAAAAGAAAGCAAATTAGTGCCAAGATATTGCGGGGTTACTATATCTGGAATTACCGTAAAAACTTCGCCTGAGTGGTTACAAAATCGCTTAAAAGCAATAGGAATCAATCCGAAAAACAACATTGTTGACGTAACCAATTATGTTTTACACGATTTAGGACAACCTCTTCACGCTTTTGATGCTAACAAAATAAATGGAAAAGTACAGGTAAAAACGTTGCCTACAGGAACAAAATTCACTACTCTTGATGATGTCGAAAGAACTTTGCATGAAGAAGATGTAATGATTTGTGATGACAAAGGACCAATGTGTATCGCAGGTGTATTTGGAGGAAAAAATTCTGGTGTATCCGAAAACACAACAGCAATTTTCCTTGAAAGTGCCTACTTTAATCCAGTAAGCGTTCGAAAAACTGCTAAAAGACATCAATTAAACACCGATGCCTCTTTCCGTTTTGAGCGTGGAATAGACCCAACCATCACTGAATATGCTTTAAAAAGAGCGGCACTTTTGATACAAGAAGTAGCTGGTGGAGAAATCACATCTGACATTGTAGATGTATATCCAAAGAAAATAGAAGACTTTACGGTATTCTTAAACTTTAGCAAAGTGGCTAAAATCATTGGTCAAGAATTACCAAAAGATACCATCAAACAAATCTTGGCTTCTTTAGAAATAAAAGTAAACAGTGTTTCTGATGCTGGTTTGGGATTAACAATTCCAGCTTATCGAGTTGATGTTCAAAGAGAAATAGATGTAATCGAAGAGATTCTTCGCGTTTACGGATACAACAATATTAGTTTATCCAAAAAAATCAATGCCTCTGTGGCTAATTCTCCAAGAACAGAAGATTATAAAGTTCAAAACACCATTGCCTCACAATTGAACGCACAAGGCTTTCATGAAATGATGGCCAACTCTTTGACTACAGCTGCTTATGCAGAACTTTCAACTGTACTAAAAGAAGAACACAATGTAACGATGCTAAATCCATTAAGTAGTGATTTAGCAACAATGCGACAATCCATGTTGTTTTCAGGATTAGAAGCGTTGGCTTACAACATCAACAGAAAAAATGCCGATTTAAAACTATTTGAATTCGGAAAATCATACCACAACTACCCTTCTGGTTACGAAGAAATCAAACATTTGACTTTGTTCCAAACCGGAAATAGAAATCAAGAAAGTTGGACAAAAGCATCGCAACCATCCAATTTCTTCTTATTTAAAGGTTTTGTTACTGCAGTTTTAGAAAAATTAGGAATTCAAAAAACCAATTGTATCCCTGTAACTTCTGATGTTTTTTCAGAAGGAATTGCTTTTGGTTTAGGCCAAGAAACTTTAGTAGAATTTGGTGTAGTTAAAAAATCAATTCTAAAGCATTTTGGAATTAAACAAGAAGTTTTTTATGCAGATTTCAACTGGGCACTTGTTTTAAAATTAGTGTCAAGCAAAATTAAATTTACCGATATTCCAAAATATCCTGAAGTGCGTAGAGATTTAGCTTTGTTATTAGATAACGAAGTCTCTTATGATGCTATTTATAAAATTGCAAGACAAACAGAAAAATCATTGCTAAAAGAAATCAACTTGTTTGATGTTTATTCCGGATCAAATTTACCTGAAGGTAAAAAATCATATGCCTTAAGTTTTACGATTCAGGATACTGCAAAGACTTTAGAAGACGCTCAGATTGATAAAATCATGTCTAAATTGCAAAAGAATTTCGAAACAGAACTTGGCGCTATTTTGAGATAAGTTTTTGATTCATTTCATTAAAATAGAATGTAATTTTATTTTGAATACAATTTAAGTCGGTACAGATTAAATTCTTTACCGGCTTTTTTATGCTATCAATTTAAAAAGCAACATCAATATAAACACAAAAAAACGCCATTCTCAATTACAAGAATGGCGTTTCTTTTTAACAATTAAAGAAGTTAACTATTGAATTTTTGCTTTTAACTCTTTGTATTCAGCAGTCATCTCTAATGCGCTATAAACATTCATAAGTGTTTTTGCTACATCAACATTTTTTGGATCTAACTCTACTGCTTTTTTAAGAAAAGGAATTGTACTTCTAAACAACTCTTCACGTTTCTTTTTCAACACATCATAACGCTTCATATCAGCAGTAGAAGTACCTAATTTATTCATTTCATCAATAATAGGCTTTTCGTTTTCTAATTTTAAAGCCGCAATATTAATGTATGCATTAGTATAAGCAGGGTTAATTTCAATAACTCTAGTATAGTATTTTTCAGCTTCTACATTGTTTTTTGTATTAGCCGTTAAAACACCAAGATTAAAAACTAAATCAGCATCATTAGGATTTTTTACCAAAATATCAGCTACTAGTTTTTTATAGGTCTCAAAATCTTTAGCTTCCAAATAAAGATTAGCTTCTGTTAAAGCTAAAGAAGTGTCCTCTGGATTCGCTTTTCTAGCATCTGCAACAGCCTGTTGTGCTTCTTTAGATTTACCTTGTTGCACCAAAATCAAAGCAATGTTCTTGTAAATCTCTCCTCTTTTAGAAGGAATAACTTCAGTTCTCGGTTTTTCGTGTGTACCTAATTTAATCATACGATCTCTTTCGGCAGCAGTTAAATACATATCTTCTTGAGAAGTTAATTTATTTACTGCAAAATAATTAGTCCCTTTTCCAGAATAGTTTAATTTCTTTAATTCATCATAACCTTTAAGAGCTGCATCGTAATTCTTTGAGTTTACATAAGTAGATGCTGCATAATACAAATTGATGGTGTCTTTTTTGTCTAATTGATAAGCATCATACAATTTTTTAGCAGCCACTTCAAATTTTTCTGTTTTTGAATCCGCAATGGCCTCGTTAATTAATTTGTATTTAATATCCATAACAGATTTAGTAGCTTGTGGCGTATACTTTGATTTACCAGAATTTTTCTCAACTTCGATTAACTCTTGGAAAGCACCCGCTGCTAATGATAAATTATTGTCTGTATCAATGCTTTTATTGGCTAAATCTAACATTACATTACCTTTAACAAAATAGTACTGCGCTTTTTCAGCCTCAGTAGCATTTGTAATAACCGATTCTGCATCTAACAAAATAGTTTTTGCTTCATCGGATTTACCCGCTTTTAATGCTTTTTCAGCAGCTTTAATTTGATCTTTTTGTGCAAAAGTGGCTACTGAGATCAACATAGTTGATGCGAGTAATACATATTTACTTTTCATGGTATTCTATTTTATATTTATTATTATTTTAAATTTTATTAGGCATCTTCATCTGAATCATCCTCTTCTGATTCTTCTAGATCCAAATCTTCTTCTTCACTATCCTCTTCATCATCTTCTACAGAAGCTTCATCTTCTAAAACCTCCATTACTGGCTTAACTCGTTCAATCGTATCGGATTCAATTACATTACCATCTTCATCAACAATTACTTCCGCTACATCATCTTTCATTACTTTTGTTACAGCAGCAATTGAATCATTTCCTTTTAAATTAATCAATTTAACTCCTTGAGTAGCACGACCCATAACTCGTAAATCCTCAATTGCCATTCTAATGGTCAATCCTGATTTATTAATTATCATTAAATCATCAGCATCTGTAACTGCATTAATTGAAATTAAATTTCCTGTTTTCTCAGTAATATTCAACGTTTTAACCCCTTTTCCTCCACGATTGGTGATTCGATACACATCTTCACCATCTTCATCAACTAATTTGGTACGTTTTCCATAACCGTTCTCAGTTACAACTAATATTTGAGATTCAGTAATATTATCTTTATCGACAGTAACCATACCAATCACTTCATCTTTTTCATCTTTTAAAGTAATACCACGAACACCAGAAGCTGTTCTACCCATCGGACGAGTTTTGGTTTCTTCAAAACGAACTAATTTACCAGATTTAACAGCCAATATAATTTGGCTTTCTCCATTAGTTAATTTTGCTTCTAACAACTCATCACCTTCTTTGATTGTGATTGCAGCTACTCCATTCACACGTGGCTTAGAATATTTCTCCAAAGACGTTTTCTTAACCTGACCTTGCTTGGTTACCATAATCAAATTATGGCTATTTATATAGTCTTTGTCTTTTAAATCTTGAGTGCAAATATACGCCTTTACTTTATCATCACTTTCAATATTTACTAAATTCTGAATAGCTCTACCCTTGGCAGTCTTCGTTCCTTCAGGAATTTCGTATACTCTCATCCAGAAACATTTCCCTTTTTGAGTAAAGAACATCATGTATTGATGATTAGTAGCTACAAACATATGCTCTAAGAAATCTTGATCTCTTGTTCCAGCACTTTTTTGACCAACTCCACCTCTATTTTGTGTTTTGTATTCACTTAGATTTGTTCGTTTGATATAACCTGCATGTGAAATGGTTACCACTACATTTTCATCAGCAATTAAGTCTTCTATACTTACATCACCTCCAGAATACTCAATTAGAGAACGACGAGCATCTCCATACTTATCTTTAATCTCAATCAACTCTTCTTTTATCAAGGCTGTTCTCAAATTCACATCTGCTAATAAAGCACGTAAGTGATCAATTAATTTCATGATTTCTTCGTACTCTGCTCTCAACTTATCTTGTTCTAATCCAGTAAGCTGACGCAAACGCATTTCAACAATTGCACGAGCTTGAATATCTGAAAGTTTAAATCTTTCAATTAATTTCTCTCTCGCTTCTTCTGTGTTTTTAGACGCTTTAATAAGTGCAATGACTTCATCTATATTATCAGAAGCAATGATTAATCCTTCTAAGATATGCGCTCTTTCTTCAGCTTTTCTTAATTCGAATTGTGTTCTTCTAATTACAACATCATGACGGTGTTCTACAAAATAGTGAATCAAATCTTTAAGATTCAACATTTGAGGTCTTCCATTCACTAAAGCAATATTGTTAACACTAAAAGAAGATTGCAATTGTGTGTACTTATAAAGCGTATTTAAAACCACATTTGGCGTCGCATCACGTTTCAATATATACACTATACGCATACCGTTTCTATCTGATTCATCTCGGATATTTGCAATACCTTCGATTTTCTTTTCATTAACCAAATCAGCAGTACGCTTAATCATATCGGCTTTATTTACCTGATATGGTATTTCAGTGACAATAATTGATTCTCTTCCATCTACTTCTTCAAAACCAACTTTGGCACGCATCACAATACGTCCTCTACCTGTTTTAAAAGCTTCACGAACCCCTTCGTAACCATAAATTATACCACCAGTAGGAAAATCTGGTGCTTTTATATGAGTAATTAATTCGTCAATCTCAATTTCATTATTATCAATGTAAGCAAGTGTTCCGCTTATAACCTCAGTTAGATTGTGAGGAGGCATATTGGTTGCCATACCTACTGCAATACCTGTAGCTCCATTTATTAATAAAGTAGGAACACGGGTTGGCATTACTTTAGGCTCGTATAAAGTATCGTCAAAGTTCAATTGAAAATCAACGGTTTCTTTTTCGATATCGGCCATGATTTCTTCCGATATTTTACGCATTCTTGCTTCTGTATAACGCATTGCAGCTGGACTATCCCCATCTACAGAACCAAAATTCCCTTGTCCGTCTACTAATAAATAACGCATACTCCATTCTTGAGCCATACGAACCATAGCATCATAAACAGAAGTATCTCCGTGTGGGTGATACTTTCCTAAAACTTCACCGACAATTCTTGCGGATTTTTTATGGGCTTTATTTGAAAAAACTCCTAAATCATACATTCCGTATAGCACTCTTCGATGTACGGGCTTTAGACCATCTCTAACATCAGGAAGTGCTCTGGATACGATTACAGACATCGAATAATCGATGTAAGCTGATTTCATTTCATCTTCTATGTTAATAGGAATTAACTTTTCTCCTTCAGACATAAGTTGTTATATTAAATAATTATATTAATTTCAAAACGTGCCAATATACGGCTTTCTGAACTTTTTTTAGGCATTTTAACAGTCTAATTTATCTAATTTATTAACAATAAAAAATCCCATAATAGTTAATAAATTCCCTCCATTTTAACTTATATTTTATATTTTTTTTTGTCACTTAGCTGACAACTGATATTACTAGGAATGATTTTTGTTTATAAATAGTAAATCAGTAAATTTACATATATAAAATAGATACCACATGGATGACAATTTTTCCCCTAGAGTAAAAGATGTTATTACGTACAGTAAAGAAGAAGCCTTACGACTAGGGCATGACTTTATTGGTACTGAGCATTTGATGTTAGGCATTTTGCGTGATGGAAATGGAAAGGCTATCCATATTTTAAACAATTTGGATGTAGATTTAGAACATCTTCGAAGAAAAGTTGAAATTCTTAGCCCTGCTAGCCCTATTAGCCTAGAAGTAAATCTTGAAAAAAAGAATTTACACTTAACACGACAAGCTGAAAGAGCTTTAAAAACAACCTTTCTAGAAGCTAAGGTGTTTCAAAGCACTTCTATCAGCACTGCACACTTACTCTTGTGCATTTTGAGAAACGAAAACGATCCTACAACCAAGCTATTGAATAAACTAAAAATAGATTATGATTTAGCTAAAGAACAATATTTGAATATGACTCCAAACGAACAAGATTTTATCGACAACTTGCCAAAAAACGAATCATACAATGATGATTCAGGACAAGATGACAGTCTTAAAGAAGGTAGCTTCAATAATCCTGTAAACAAATCCAATAAAAAATCTAAAACCCCTGTTTTGGATAATTTTGGGAGAGATTTAACAGAAATGGCTGAAGAAGGAAAATTAGATCCTGTAGTAGGTCGCGAAAAAGAAATTGAGCGTGTCTCTCAAATTCTAAGTCGACGCAAAAAAAACAACCCGCTTTTAATTGGTGAGCCTGGAGTTGGAAAATCTGCCATTGCTGAAGGACTAGCTTTAAGAATTATTCAAAAGAAAGTTTCTAGAATCTTATTCAATAAGCGAGTAGTTACTCTTGATTTAGCAAGCCTTGTAGCAGGAACAAAATATAGAGGACAGTTCGAAGAACGCATGAAAGCGGTAATGAATGAACTGGAAAAGAATGACGATATTATCTTATTTATAGATGAAATTCACACCATTGTTGGTGCTGGTGGAGCAACTGGTTCATTAGACGCATCTAATATGTTCAAACCTGCCTTGGCAAGAGGTGAAATTCAATGTATAGGTGCAACTACATTAGATGAATATCGCCAATACATAGAAAAAGATGGGGCTTTAGAAAGACGTTTCCAAAAAGTAATTGTAGAGCCAACTTCGGTTGAGGAAACCATTACTATTTTGAATAATATCAAAGATAAATACGAATCTCATCACAATGTAACGTATTCTCCTGAAGCCATTGAAGCTTGTGTAAAACTAACTGACAGATATATGTCGGAACGCTTTTTACCAGACAAAGCTATTGACGCTTTAGACGAAGCAGGCTCAAGAGTCCATATCACTAATATCGATGTTCCAAAGCAAATTTTAGATTTGGAGCGTCAATTAGAAGACGTGCGCGAATTGAAAAATTTAGTTGTCAAAAAACAAAAATATGAAGAAGCAGCTAAATTACGTGATGATGAAAAACGAATAGAAAAAGATTTAGCTATTGCGCAAGAACAATGGGAAGAAGACTCAAAAAATAACCGAATCAATGTTACAGAAGACAATGTAGCTGATGTTGTTTCAATGATGACCGGTATTCCTGTTAACCGAATTGCTCAAACTGAAAGCAATAAATTAGCTAAATTACCAGAACTTATCCAAAATAAAGTAATTGGACAAAATGAAGCGGTTCTAAAAATTGCTCGTTCTATTCAAAGAAACAGAGCTGGTTTAAAAGACCCAAACAAACCGATTGGTTCCTTTATTTTCCTAGGTCAAACTGGTGTAGGAAAAACGCAATTAGCCAAAGTACTTGCCAAAGAATTGTTTGATTCTGAAGAAGCCTTGATTAGAATTGATATGAGTGAATACATGGAAAAATTCGCTATTTCAAGATTAGTTGGAGCACCTCCGGGATATGTAGGTTACGAAGAAGGTGGCCAATTGACAGAAAAAGTAAGAAGAAAACCCTATTGTGTTGTACTTCTAGATGAAATTGAAAAAGCTCATCCAGACGTTTTCAATATGATGCTTCAAGTGCTAGACGACGGTTATTTAACGGACAGTTTAGGTCGTAAAATCGATTTTAAGAACACGATTATTATCATGACCTCGAATGTTGGTGCTAGACAACTAAAAGATTTTGGTCAAGGCGTAGGATTTGGAACTGCTGCCAAAGTCGCGCAAGCCGAAGATAATTCTAAAAGCATTATTGAAAACGCGTTGAAAAAAACTTTTGCGCCTGAATTTTTAAACAGAATCGACGATGTTATTGTTTTCAATTCATTAGAAAAAGAAGACATCAACTTGATTATCGAAATTGAATTAAAAAAACTATACGCTCGAATCAAAGATTTAGGATACACCTTAAATCTTTCTGATAAAGCAAAAGCATTTATTGCTGACAAAGGTTTTGACAAACAATTTGGTGCCAGACCATTAAAAAGAGCTATCCAAAAATATGTAGAAGATGCTCTCGCCGAAGAAATTATCACTTCAAAAATTAATGCTGGTGATGAAATATTTATGGACATTGAAGAAGGTGCTACTGAGTTAACAGTGAATGTCAACAAAGCAGAAGAACCTACAAATCAATAGATTAAAACAAATTATTTATTTTAGCCCGTTGTGTTTATTTTAAAATATAACGGGCTAAATCTTTATAATAATTTAACATTTTTAAAAAACAAAAAGTTACTTTTGATTTTTTATTAAATATTGTTACTGTATGCTACAAAACAAAGTAATTCTAGGGAGCGAAGAATGGTGTTCTTTTCCAGATCTAGACATCCCAACTATCAAAGCAAGAGTGGACTCTGGAGCAAAAACTTCAGCTTTGCACGCCATAAACATTGCCCCATTCATAAAAAATGATAGCAATTGGGTGAAATTTGATATCAATCCTATCCAAAACAATAACAAAACCGTTATTCATTGTGAAGCGCCTTTGGTAGACAAACGAATTGTAAAAAGTTCAAGTGGCTATAGAGAACAACGTTATGTTATTCAAACCCCATTAAAAATTGGAGATGATACTTGGGCAATTGAAATGACTTTGACTAACAGGGATTCGATGGGATTCCGAATGCTTTTAGGTCGTGAAGCTATGAGTGGCAGGGTTTTAGTAGATCCTGAGCAAAAATATTTATTAGGACAGCCTTCTGCAGATAATTTGAAAGAATTATACAAGAATGCTGAAAAAGCAAGTTCTGGATTACGAATCGGAGTTTTAGCTAGTAACCCTGAATTATACAGTAACAAAAGAATTATGGAAGCTGGTGAAATGCGAGGACACGAAATGCATTTTTTGAATATCAAAGAATGTTACATGAAACTCGATGCCAAAACACCAGAAATTCACTATCGAGGTGGAAAAATACTCAATCAATTTGATGCTATAATTCCAAGAATTCGTCCAAGCATCACTTTTTATGGATGTGCTTTGACCCGACAATTTGAAGCTTTGAAAGTATTTTGTCTTAATTCATCAACAGCGATAACGCAATCTAGAGACAAACTGTTTTCCTTACAATTATTGCTTAACAATGGTGTCGACATTCCAACCACTGGATTTGCGAATTCACCATTGGATACCAATGATTTAATAAAAATGGTTGGTGGTCCACCATTAATTGTGAAATTATTGGAAGGCACACAAGGTAAGGGAGTCGTTTTAGCAGAAACTAAAAAAGCGGCAGAGAGTGTTATTAATGCTTTCAAAAGTTTAAATGCGAATATTTTAGTTCAAGAATTTATAAAAGAAGCTAATGGAAAAGATATTCGTTGTTTTGTAATTGATGGAAAAGTAGTGGCAGCTATTCAACGTGAGGCAATGCCTGGCGAATTCAGAGCCAATATTCATCTTGGTGGAACAGCTTCAATAATTAAGGTCACTAGCGAAGAAAAAAGAATCGCTATTAAAGCGGCTAAAGCTATGGATTTAAAAGTAGCTGGTGTAGATATCATTCGCTCTTCTAAAGGACCTTTATTGCTCGAAGTAAATTCGTCTCCTGGATTGGAAGGAATTGAAGGAGCAACCAACAAAGATATTGCTGGTGAAATGATAAAAGCCATCGAAAAAAACTTCAAAAACAAAGTAATTATATAAAAAAAACTAAAATAATGGAGTCCACTAGTAATCTCATCAAAATTACTAGTGGACTCCTTATTTTTGAACCCCTTCTACCTTATTTGTAACCAAAAAGTAATGTTTTTTTAATATCTAGATAAAAAAGACATCGAATAATATGAAATAGAAGTTTTGTAAAAATAAATAAAGCAAAAAAAAAGACTTGAATTTCTACCAATTCTGAGGTCTTTTTAATGAAAACAAAAACATTTGACACTTTTAATTTCGCCTTGTTTTTCAAGGTTTTTTTTTCGTAAATTTGAATGTATTCATTTAACTAAGTAAGTGATTACAAGTATTTTAAGAACATTGAAAAAATTAATGAAATGGAAATTATAACAAATACAGCAACGTTTAAAAAAGGAAATTGGACTACAACGATTGATGTTTATGATTATGTAGTAAAAAACATAACTCCGTATGAAGGAACTGCAGATTTTTTAGTTGGACCTTCAAACAAAACCACAAAATTATGGGAGGAATGCAAACAACAATTATTAAAAGAAAGACAAAACAACGGTTGTTTAGCCATCGATACCGAGACCATCTCTAATATTACAGCTTTTGGTCCTGGATATATTGATAAAGAAAATGAAGTGATTGTTGGTCTTCAAACTGATGTTTTACTCAAAAGAGCAATGAAACCTTTTGGTGGAATAAAATTAGTAGAATCAGCAGTTAAAGAAAAAGGCCTGCAAGTATCAGAAAGAGTTTCAGACATTTTTAATTACGCTAAAGACCATAATCAGGCTGTTTTTGACGCTTATGATGCAGAAATCAAAATGTATCGTTCTAAACACGTTTTAACTGGCTTACCTGATAATTATGCTAGAGGAAGAATTATTGGTGACTTTAGACGTTTACCTCTATATGGAGCTGATGCATTAATTGATGCAAAAAAAGCTGATTTTGCTAATGTTGCTGGAGAAATGAGCGAACACAAAGTGCGTTTACGTGAAGAAATAACCAGCCAAATCAAAGCATTACAAGATATGAAAACTATGGCACTATCTTATGGTGTCGATGTTTCTAAGCCTGCTACTACTGCCTATGAAGCTGTTCAATTCACTTATTTAGCTTATTTAAGTGCCGTTAAAGAACAAGATGGTGCTGCAATGTCACTAGGTAACGTTTCGTCTTTCTTGGACATTTATATTGAACAAGATTTAAAAAGTGGTTTAATTACTGAAGAAGAAGCTCAAGAATTCATTGATCAATTCGTAATGAAACTCAGAGTAGTTCGTCATTTACGTCCAGGAGCTTATGACGAAATATTTGGTGGAGATCCAACATGGGTAACTGAAGCTATTGGTGGGCAATTCCATGATGGCAGAACAAAAGTTACTAAAACTTCCTTCCGTTTCTTACAAACCCTTTATAATTTAGGTGCTTCACCAGAACCAAACTTAACTATTCTTTGGTCACAAAACCTTCCAAAAGGATTCAAAGATTTTTGTGCTCAAGTTTCTATCGACACCTCTTCTCTACAATATGAGAACGATGATTTGATGAAAACCAATAGAGGTTCTGATGACTACGGAATTGCTTGTTGTGTTTCTTATCAAAAAATTGGTAAATCAATTCAACATTTTGGAGCACGTGCCAACCTACCTAAAGCTTTATTAATGGCTTTAAATGGTGGACGCGAAGAAGACAAAGGTGCTTTAGTTATCAATAACATTCCAGAAATGAATGACGAAGTATTGGATTATGACAAAGTATTTAGTGCTTTTAAATCAACAATGGCAGAGGTAGCCAGAGTATATGCTAAATCAATGTTTATTATTCATTACATGCATGACAAATACTATTATGAAAGAGCTCAAATGGCATTAATTGATAGTGATCCTGACATTGATATTGCTTATGGAGCTGCCGGAATTTCAATCTTAGCCGACTCGTTATCTGCTATCAAATACGCAAAAGTAAAACCTATCAGAAATGAACAAGGATTAACTGTAGATTTTAGTATTGAAGGTGATTTTCCTAAATTTGGTAATGATGATAACCGTGTTGACGATATTGCTATTGAAATTACAAGCATATTTATTGATGAGTTAAGAAAACACAAAACATATAAAAATGCCACTCCTACCCTTTCTTTATTGACTATTACATCAAACGTGATGTATGGTACAAATACTGGAGCTACTCCTGATGGAAGAAAAGGTGGTGAATCATTTGCTCCTGGAGCTAACCCAATGCACGGAAGAGATGTAAATGGAGCTATCGCTTCGTTAAACTCTGTTAGTAAATTGAAATATAACGATGCTCAAGATGGAATTTCTTATACATTTTCAATGATTCCAAAATCATTAGGATCTACAAAGGATGATCAAATCTTGAACTTAAAAACGACGCTTGATGCTTACTTTGGAAGAGATGCACATCATTTGAATGTCAATGTTTTAAATAGAGAAACTTTGATGGATGCTTATGAACACCCAGAAAATTATCCTCAATTGACCATTCGTGTATCTGGATATGCTGTAAACTTCGTTCGTTTATCAAAAGCGCATCAATTGGAAGTAATTAGCAGAACTTTCCACGATAGAATGTAATTAAGCATTAAATTCAATGTGAATGATTAACTTTAAAACCTGTTTAGAACCTATACTCTAAACAGGTTTTTTTAATAAATTTCTTTTTGCCTATGTATTTTCCTGAACAATCCCAACATGATGAAGCCTTAAATAATGCAGATATTGATTTGCTACGTATACATTCTTTAGAAACTTTTGGTACACATGATGGTCCTGGAATTCGAATGGTGATTTTTGTTCAAGGTTGCCAATTTAGATGTTTGTATTGTCAAAATCCCGATACATTAGATGTTCATGGAGGTACTTTTATTCCTATTGATGATTTGGTTCAAAAAGCAATCAATCAAAAACTCTTTTTTGCAGAAACTGGAGGTGTAACCGTTTCTGGAGGAGAACCTTTACTTCAAAGAGCTAAATTGATTCCTTTTTTTGAAAAGCTCCATCTCAATGGGATCTCAACTTGTTTAGATTCCAATGGACGTGTTTTAGACGAACAAACAAAAGAATTACTAGATAAGACCGATATTCTATTGCTAGATGTTAAGCATATCAACAATGATTGGCATAAAAAACTCACTGGGTTAAAAAATAAAACTACATTAAAAGTTGCCAAATACCGTGAGCAAACTGGAAAAGCAATGTGGTTGCGCTATGTTTTGGTACCTGGCTGGACTGATCAAGAAGAATATTTGCATGAATGGGGACACTACTTTACTGATTTCAAAACAGTCGAAAGAGTAGAAATCATCCCGTTTCATCAAATGGGAAAACACAAATGGGATTTATTAAATTTCGAATATGCTTTTGCAGATGTAACATCACCAACAGAAGAAATTATCCAAAAAACAACCGCTATTTTTCAACAATATTTCAAAAATGTTGTGGTGAAATAAACTAAAATTTTTCAAAATAATTATACAAAATGTCAAAAAATAAATATTTTATGGTAGTTGCAGGAATGATTATGCAACTGTCAATAGGCTCTATCTATGCCTACAGTAAATGGATAGAACCTTTATCCAAAGAGTTGAATTGGGATGCGCACGACACTAAAACAGCTTTTAGTTTAGCTATTTGTTTCCTTGGACTTACGGCAGCATTTATGGGCAAGTTTGCTCAGAAAATTGGACCAACCAAAGCTGGTAGCATTGGAGCTATCTTTATCGTAATCGGTTTAATTGGAAGCAGTTTTGCTATAAAGTGGAGTTCTATTGAACTATTCTACCTAACTTTTGGTGTTCTACAAGGAATAGGCTTAGGATTTGGTTATGTTGTTCCAGTCTACACAGTTGTAAAATGGTTTCCAGACCGACCAGGTCTAGCCTCTGGTATAATTATTATGTCTTTTGCTTTGGGGTCTTTGTTGGCCTCTTTTATAATTAATCCATTGTACACTTCAGTTGGTTTACCGAATGCTTTTTTAATTTTAGGCATTGTATATGGAATCTGTATGTTATTAAGCGCTTTTTATTTAGCAAACCCCGCAATAGAAAACAATTCAAAAGAACATTCTACAATATTAACAGCAAGAGAAATCATTCAAGACAAGCGTTTTATTGCACTATGGTTATTACTATTTTTAAATGTTTGTGGTGGTATTGCAATTATTTCAAAAGCAGCAATATTAGGAGAAGAAGTAGTAGGAATGACTGCTACTCAAGCTACTTTATTTGTAGCCATCATAGGACTATTCAATGGTTTAGGACGTCTGTTTTGGTCCAGTATCTCGGACAAAATTGGTTGTTGGTCAACCTTTATGATTTTTTTGACTATAAATATGATTTGTTTTGCTTTGATTCCTATTGTAGCTACTAATAGTACCTCCTTTCAAATAGTCACTTATATCATTATTGCTGGTTATGGTGCGGGTTTTTCTACTATGCCATCGTTTGTAAAATCAATCTACGGCGCAGAAAATTATGGACAAGTTTTTGGTTACATTTTAACCGCTTGGTCTGCTGCAGCTTTTGTTGGCCCAATACTTTTGGGGTTGACTCATGAAATCACAATTTTTTATTTATTCTCACTTCTAATCGGAATAGCTTTATTTGTTGGATTTTGGCTAAAAAAAATGCTTTAGATATTAAAAAAAACAAAAGAGCTCAAAGTCAAAAGACAATGAGCTCTTTGCATAAAAAAATATGGCAAACTATTTTTTTACAATTTTATGAAATACCTCTTCACCATTTTCTAGTTGCAATTTCACAAAATACATCCCAGCACTTAAACTAGTCATATCTATAGTGCTATCTTTCAAAGTCCCCTCTAAAACCAAAGTCCCTTGAGTAGAAATCACACTATATCTTATCACACTAGAAGCAGAAGATATTTGTAATGATTGTTGAACTGGATTAGGATAAACTAAAATTTCATTGGTTGTAAGAGTAGGTTTTAGCGCTTGAGTTTTTTGGGTTGCCCCCCATATATAACTAAATCCGTTAGTCTTGTTTAACAAATCAGGCGTTTGATTTGCTGTTCCACTTGAGCCATTATTAAAAATAATATTTACTGATGTAGGTCCTACAATGGTATATTTATAGAAACCATTGGTATCCAAAGTCATATTAACACCAGGCCAAGTAGTATTTGTTGCACTTCCAGCAGGAACAGCATTCCAATAATGAATTTTTGGTGTTGTTGTCCAATTAGTTGGAGGTTTAAAATAAACTGTCATCGTTGTTTGAACAGGACAACGATTCGCTGGTTCTCCAGTCAACCAAGCACCATCATAATATCTAATTCCTGCGGTTGCAGTTAAATCAGCCGTTTTTAGGGTTCCATCATTAAACAACAAATTAGAAGCGCTAACTGTTGATGGGAAAGTATAACTGTACCAATCTCCACAATCTTTGGTCATTGAAACTCCAGGCCAAGCAACTGTTGGTGCTGTTCCTGTTGTACCCCAATAGTATACTCTTACAGCAGCATTCCAATTTGCAGGCTTTTTGAAATATACAGTAAACGTAGTTGGAGTAACAAAAGTATAGGTCTCCGTTTTTATTGCTGAACTAACTCCAGTTGTATTAACCGCGAACGCTCTTAAAGTAGTATTACTTGAAATAACAAGATTCTTTGTTCCAATAGCCGATGTAGATGCTGTAGTTGGTATAGTTCCATTTAAAGTATAATAAACAGTAGATGTCGTTTCATTCGCTTTCACTTCAACATTTACAGACGTACCTGTAGTAAAAGTTCCTCCTACTGGCGAAATAGTAACCTCAGGTGCAATACTTGGGCAACGATTGGCTGGCTCTCCTGCTAACCAAGTTCCATCAAAATATTTGATTCCAGCAGTTGCAGTTAAATCAGCGGTTTTGAGCGTTCCATCATTGAACAACAAATTGGAAGCGCTAACTGTTGATGGAAAAGTATAACTATACCAATCTCCACAATCTTTAGTCATAGCAATACCTGGCCAAGCTACCGCTGGCGCTGTTCCTGTTGGAGACCAATAGTACACTCTTACAGCAGCATTCCAATTTGCTGGCTTTTTGAAATACACTGTAAATGTTGGTAGCGTACCAAAAGTATAGGTTTCTGTTCGTATTGCAGAGTTAACTCCCGCAGTATTTCTAACAAAAGCGTTAAGCATTTTAGTAGTATTTATTGCAAGTGTTACTGAACCAACAGCTGATGGTGATGCAATAGTTGGTGTTGTACCATCGAGTGTGTAGTATATGGTCGAGGTAGGATTATTAGCTGTTAAAGTAGTACTAACCGTAGTTCCAGTTGTAAAAAATCCTCCTACTTGACTTACCGTAAGACTTGGCACGTCCACAGCACCCAATTTATCCCAAATAGCAAAATTATTACCAGAAATCTTTAATGTCCATCCTGTTCCTGAAGGTGACCAATTATCAGAACCTAATTTCATAGCTACTTTATCGTCAATAATAGCAGCATAAAGATTATTAGTTGCAGCAACAATATTCAACGTTGAAGTACTGCTCAACAAATTATCTTTTCTCAATTTAATCATTTTATCAATCTCAGTTCTGATTCCCCAGTCGAAGTAATGCGGCCACCAAACCATAGGAGTTCCTGGATGTGTTAAAATATAAGCATAACCATTCAATACTCTAGATCCCGGAAAAATCCATAAATCCTGACCGTAAGGTACTGGTCCTGTATCGTGATTATCCAGCATAGTTACAGCTTTATCTGGCCAAACACCAATAAGTCCAGAAGCCTTTCCAGAACCATCTTTTAAATAACTTAAATTATTATCATTAAATGCGTTTTGCAATGCACTTTTAGTTGCAAAATCAAATGCTGTAGAAGAAGCTGTATTGGTTCCACCCTTTGTGTAATCTAACCATTTTACGATTCTGTTTCGGTCACCTTCTAACAATTCACCAACTGAAAAATAAGGTGAGGTCGCATCATTATATTCTTTAATGTATTTACCATCAAATCCGTGAACGAAGTCATATCTCCAACCATCAAAACCGATTTGATTTTTCAACCAAAGCATCCAAGTTTTGATTCCGTTTCTTACTTCCACATTGGAATGATCCAAATCTCTTCCTGCAGGAAACAAACCTGTTGTCCCTGGAGACTTTAGTCCGGCTTGTGCAGGGTCATAATCTGGATTTCCCGTTCCTTTTTGACCAGAGGCACTAATATTAGAATTATTACAAATAGACCAAGTCTGCGTAGGTGTATTCCATGAAGGTGTAGAAAAATCATACCATCCTAAAGTTCCTCCTCTGTGATTCACTACAATGTCAGCAAGAACTTTTATATTCTTATTGTGTAGTTCAGTAATCAAGGATACCAATTGTGCTTGTGTACCTTGAGCATTATTCAAATCGTACCATACAGTTGGAATATAGCCCATACCGCCAGTGGATTTACTTGGTGGAGGAAGCCAAATAGCATCAAAACCTGCGTTTTGCAAATTGGCGGCATTGTTTTTTACTACGTCATACCATTTGGTGGTCGACGCATCGGTTGTCCAATGAAATCCTTGTATCATTACTTCTCTTCCATTTGCGACGTTCTGCGCAAAAAGACTAGAAATAAAACAAGAAAACAGCACTAAAAATAAAGTAATTTTTGTTTTCATTTTGTAGGTTATTTTATGGTTAATAAGTGTGAATTTTTTATGAAATTACTAATTAATGTTCATTTTTTTTACACTAATACTTTTTAAAAAGTGATATTTTTATATTATACTCAACTTAAACGTTGTAGTTGGGTAAATTGTTAATAAAATTTTAACTACTTAAAAAACAATAGATTTACAACCTGCTTTTTTGTATTGAAACCAAAAAAAAGAAGTTTTATCGATTATATATCAAAAAAAACTACCTCAAATAGAGGTAGCTTCTAAATACGTTAAAATATAAAATTAAATTACCAATTTTTAAACGGATACTCACTCAAATAACCGTTATAATAGCGGTGATCATTGGTAACTTCTTCTCCTAACCATTCAGGTTTAAGAAACATTTCTCTTTCAGATGACAATTCTATTTCCGCCATTATTAAGCCTTCATTTTCTCCATAAAAAACGTCCACTTCAATGACGTGATTTCCCGACTCTATTTCATAGCGCGTTTTATCAATGGTTCCTTTCTCGCACAAATGCATCAATTGCTGGGCTTCTTCGACCGGAATTTCTTTTTCCCATTCAAAACGAGACAAACCACTTTCATTGCCTTTTCCTTTGATGGTTAAAAAACCTTTTTCTCCTTTTATTCTCACGCGAACTGTTCGCTCTGGATTTTTGCTAATGTATCCCTGAGCTATTCGATTATGAGCAAAAGCTTGTGATATAAAATCTGTGGAGGTTACTAGAAATTTTCTTTCGATTTCTATCATTTGAAATATTTTAGTTATGAAAAAATAGCTTTATCAAAATGCCAATCTGAATTTTTTCTGTACCAAAGCTGTCCCTTTTCGACTTCCAAAGGACAATCAAAATTATTGATATACAAAGCTCCAGTTCCTAAACCTTGAGGCATTTTTGAATTTTGAAGGTACGTCCATTGCGCAATCGCATTTAAACCAATATTACTTTCTAAAGCTGAAGTAATCCACCAACCAATATTATATTTATCAGCCAGAGTAATCCATTCTTGAGTTCCTCTGAAACCACCCACAAAACTAGGTTTCAAAATAATGTATTGCGGTTGAATATCTTTTAGCAATTGCTCTTTATCAGCAAAGGAAAACACACCTATGAGTTCTTCGTCTAAAGCAATAGGAAATGGAGTGGTTTTACATAGCTCTGCCATAGTGACAGTATTGTTTTTCGCTATAGGTTGCTCAATACTATGTAATTTAAAATCAGCTAATTGATTTAATTTATATAAAGCTTCATTTGAATCAAAAGCGCCATTTGCATCCACCCTAATTTCTATTTGGTTTTCAGAAAAATGAGCGCGAATATACCCAAATAAAGCCAGTTCTTTTTCAAAATCAATGGCTCCGATTTTAAGTTTTATACAACTAAAACCTTGTGCGATTTTCTCTTCTATTTGGGCTATCATAAACGAAGGTTCGCCCATCCAAACAAGTCCATTAATCACTATAGATTGTGTGCCTGAGGTAAAATCAGAAGGAAAAAGTAAAAATGGATTTTCGCTTTTGAGCGACAAAAAAGCCATTTCGACTCCAAATTGAATAGAAGGAAATTCCATTAAAGCTTCCCACAAAGCGAGCTCTCCTAAATGAATATTTTCACAAGCCCACTGCAATTTGGTTTCATAATCAGGACGGTCATCGGCGCTTAAACCTCTGAGAATCCCGCACTCTCCTATCCCCCATTTTCCATCTTCTTCCAACAACAGAAACCAAGTTTCCTTAGTGGTCATAACACCGCGAGACGTTCCTGATGGTCGTTTAAAATCAAGTAAGTATTTGTGATAGGTTGCTTTCAAAATGTTATTTTTTAAATAGTTAGTAGAATTATTCTTTTTACAATCTTACTAGCTTCAATTTTGATGATGGAAAATGAATAAGACGGACTAGGCAATTTTTTGCTAGTTTTAATTTAAAAATCCGTTTCATTCGCGTTCCAACAATGGGACATCTTTTAATTATATAAACTCAATACTCTCTCAAAATCATCAGATTTAATTCCTAATTTTTGAAAGGTTTCGAAATCCACTTTGGTTTTTTCTACCCAGCTCAAACTGTCGGTAACGTTTTGATTTTGGTATTTTTTGTAAATCGTTTTAGCAGATTTGTAGTTGTCGTTTAACAAATACCCGTGGGCTAAATTCAACTTAATCAACAACTCGGTATCGTCTATGCGTTCGCCGTCTTGCAAAAATTTAATGGCTTTGCCATATTGCTTGGTTAGCAAATAACTGGTACCAATGGCGTTATAATCTTGTACTTTGCCCTTGCCATCATTGATAATCATTTTTAGTTTGGTGATGGCTTCGCCGTGTTTCCCTTGTTTGGCTAATAGGCTCGCCTGCTTTCTTGCCTCTGCATAGGTTGTATTGGACACGCTAGATTCACCAAAACAGCTGTTACCAAAATCTTTAAAAGCTTTGTTACGCTCTTCTTTTAATAGCTTTTGAAACTCGGTGTGGGTGTATTTGTTTTGTATTTTATCTAAAACACAAACACAAAAGTCGTCCGAATTGGTCATTTTTTGTGCCATTGTGGAGGTTTTACATTGCTCGATAATGTTTTTTCGGTTGCTTGCGTTCCAGCCGCGACTCAATTTATAATCGACCCAAGGCACAACCTCTAAGACTATTTTTTGCTTCATAATCCAATTCTTGCTTTCGAAACCAAACCAAATGGCATTGGATTGCAAACAAGTGGATTTATCCGTCGATAAGCGTTTGGCGTCTTTACTCAAAGGGGTTTCTTGCAAAAAACAAGCCTCTGTGGTACTACCCGTTTTTTGATAGGTTGTTGCAGCAGCATTTGAAGAAAAAATAGCGTATTGACATTTATCATCGCCAGAGATTTTAGACAAGATAAACACAGCACCTGCAGAACCTTGACTAATTCCAGTAGGGTCTGGAATGGATTTTAGTACTGAAACCAAACTTCCCGCCATTTGTTGGTTTTCGTCTAGTAACGTAATGCGATACACCACTTCGGTAGTTCCGACAGGTAAGTCTTCTGTTTTGATGATGATTCGGTCTCTTGCGGAAACTATAATTTCTTTGGAAGTTGCTCTTTCTTTGTCCCAATAGCCCGTTTTTTGAGCTAAAAGTGATGGAGAACAACAAAATACTGTAAAAAGTAAAAGGAATGTTTTTTTAATCATAATTAAAATATAAAACAAATCGTGATGAATGCACTCAGCCCTAGCCCTGATGGGAACGGCATCCTCTTGTGGCGGGGTTCGCCACAAGAGATATAGTGTACAGCAGGAAACAGCTCCTAACTCTAACTATACCAGATGAACTACAATTCTATCGACTCGCCAATGGATAAAAGCATCAGGTCTTTTCCTTTGTCGAAAAATTTCTTGATGGCTTGTTCGTGATTGATTTCGATGAAACCAAAAGTATCAAAATGACAGCCTAGCACTTTATCACATTCTACAAAATCCGAAGCAATAATGGCGTCTTCTATATCCATCGTGAAGCAATCGCCAATTGGGAAAATCGCCAAATCTAGCTTGGTACGCATGGGGATTAATTTCATATCCATTGTTAGTGCCGTATCGCCAGAGATGTAGATGTTTTTGTGTTCGCCTTCGATTACAAATCCACCAGGATTCCCACCGTAAGTTCCGTCTGGGAAGGCGCTTGAGTGAACCGCAGCCACGTACTTTACTTTTCCGAAATCGAAAGTCCAGCTTCCGCCGTGATTCATCGGATGGAATTTTAGTTCTTTAGCACCGAAATAATTGGCAATTTCCCAATTGGAAACAATTACAGCATCGGTGCGTTTAGCAATAGCCTCCACATCTTGCACATGGTCAAAATGTGCGTGGGTAATCAAAATGTAATCTGCTTTTAGTTCATTTATATTTATATGGCCAGCTTTTGGGTTTCCAGTAATAAATGGATCTACCAAAATATGTTTTCCTGCCACTTCAATTCCGATACAAGAGTGTCCGTAGAATGTAATTTTCATAATTTAATAATTAAAAATTGAAAGATTGAAAGATTGAAAGAAGCCTTTTATCGACCACCCATAAAAATATTCACAATAACGTCTGAAAAGAAATAAATCATACACAATGAAAAAAGCACAGAAAGTAAAAACGTACTTAAGGCTACTTTTTTCAGTTCAGGATCTAATTCTTTGGGATTGGTGTTCTTTTTAACCGTATCCAAATGTTTTACCAAAGGGTAATAGGCTAGTAAAAACAAGTATTGATCGATATTAAAATTATTGAATAAAGCAAAGACAACAAACACTATCATTGCAGTGATAATTAGGAAATAATGGTATTTTTTGGCCTTTTCACCGCCCATTTGTACCACGATCGTATTCTTTCCAGATTTTCTATCCGAGGCTTCGTCTCGCATATTGTTTAAGTTAAGTACTGCAACACTCAATAATCCGATGCCAATCGCAGGCAAAAACAAATCGAAATCTAATTGTTTAGAATACAAAAAGTTAACTCCTAGCGTGCTTACCAAGCCGAAGAATATAAATACAAAAACGTCTCCATATCCACGATATCCATAAGCAGATGTCCCTACAGTATATTTGATAGCTGAGGCAATAGCCAAAACTCCAAGTACCAAATAGAACAACGAATACACAAAATTGGTGTCTCGAAAAGCAATATAAATTAATGTAATGGCTGATAAAAGTGTAAGTATAGAAGTGATGATTATGGCTCGCTTCATCGCTGGCGCAGAAATCACTCCACTTTGAATGGCACGTTTAGGCCCTACTCTATCTTCGTTGTCGGTGCCTTTTACGCCATCTCCATAATCGTTGGCAAAGTTTGATAAAACTTGTAACCCCAAAGTGGTGAGCAAAGCAAAGCCTAAAATAGACCAATTGAACACTTCGGTTGGTGTTAAAATAGCTTCTGTTGGATGCGCTAAGGCATACATACTCCCCACAATTATTCCCGATACGGATAATGGTAAAGTTCTTAATCGTGCGGCTTGAATCCAGTGTTTCATTTTTGTCTGTTAATTTGTTGAATTGGTTATTTGTTGAATCGGTTAATAGTTTAATCGTTGAATCGTTTAAAGGTATTAAAGTTTAATTATTGAATCGTTTAAGATTGTTTAAATCGTAAATCTCAATTAATCAACTTTAATACCTTTAAACGATTAAACTATTTTAAACCTCTACGGCAACCATTTCTTTTCGAAGTTAGGTTTGCGTTTTTCTAGGAATGCATTTCTACCTTCTTTAGCTTCTTCTGTCATATAGGCTAAACGAGTGGCTTCTCCAGCAAAGACTTGTTGTCCAACCATACCATCATCCGTTAGATTCATAGCAAATTTGAGCATTTTGATTGCCATTGGTGATTTTGCCAATACCTCTTGTGCCCATTGATAAGCGGTTTCTTCTAACTCATCGTGAGGAATCACAGCATTGACCATTCCCATTTCAAAAGCTTCTTGGGCAGAATAATTGCGTCCTAAAAAGAATATTTCACGGGCTTTTTTCTGTCCTACCATTTTGGCCAGGTACGCTGAACCATAACCGCCATCAAAACTAGTCACATCGGCATCAGTTTGTTTAAAAATAGCGTGCTCTTTACTAGCTAAAGTCATATCGCAAACTACGTGTAAACTGTGACCACCACCAACAGCCCATCCTGGTACTACCGCAATAACAACTTTTGGCATAAAACGAATAAGACGTTGTACTTCTAGAATGTTCAAACGATGTTGACCATCATCTCCCACATAGCCTTGATGTCCTCTCGCATTTTGGTCTCCTCCACTGCAAAACGAATACACTCCATCTTTAGTAGAAGGACCTTCAGCAGATAACAAGACTACTCCAATAGAAGTATCTTCTTGTGCATCATAAAAAGCTTGGTATAATTCAGCAGTTGTTTTGGGTCTGAAAGCGTTGCGAACATTGGGTCTATTAAATGCAATTCTGGCAACACCATTGCATTTTTTATAGGTTATATCTTCAAATTCTCTAGCGGTAATCCATTCCATTAGTTACAATTTTAAATTTTAGTGTAAAAATAAAGCATTTTTCTATTTTAAACTATTCTTATTGAATAAGCTTTGATAATCCTAATCTGACGAATCTTTTTGAAGTGTTAAAATTGGTCAGAAATTCAGTTTTTTAACAAAGACGAACTAAAAAAATCAGTACTTTTAATTATTGCTAATCAGCGTTGTACTTCTTTTTTTTGAGCTTAGATTAGCGCGGATTTTTTCACTGAATTATTAACCTTAAAAAATGAAAGCTTTTGAAATTAGTTAAAAAAAATGTCGCTCATTTTTTTTCGGAAAGAATGATAAAATCTACTTCAAAAACAATTGGGCAAATGGATGAATCGTTTGCAAAGTATTTTAGAACATAATAGTAGCACCTACAGTCAACAATAAGCGTTTTCAATTTGGTTACCTAAAAGAAATAAGGGAGTTTACCGAAATCGAATCCTTACAATATATATAATAGACTAATGGTTTTATTGCAAGGTTAATTCTATTATTCTGAACCAATCGAAAATTCCATTTAAAGACAAAACATTCAATAGGTATTTTACACTTAAGTTAATCTATTACAAGCAGTTCCTTTATAGCAATAACTGTTGTTTTTCAGGTGATACAAAGACCTTAAGAATGCATCCTTTTTGAAGACAATCTTGTCATCAAAAGAGAAAAGGCTAACCGTATAATCGATTAGCCTTTTTTTTTTATTTTATGCTGATTAGAATTATTCTTGAATCAAATAAATTCCGTCTTCTTTAATTTCGATTACTTTATCTCTGTACAAAGCGCCAATGGCTTTTTTGAATGTTTTTTTACTCATCTTCAAAACAGTTTTTATGTCTTCAGGATGTGAATTGTCATTTAAACGCAAGAAACCGCGACTTGCTCTTAATTCATTCAAAATCTTTTCAGCATTAGGCTCAATACTTTGATAGCCTTGAACTTGTAAAGCCACATCTATTTTATTATCAGGACGAATATTTTTAATGTAACCTCTCATTCTATCACCAGTTCGAATAGCATCGTCATACACTTCGTCTTTGTATAGTAATCCTTTATGCTTTTCGTTGATGATTACATTAATTCCAATCTCGGTAATATGCGAAACGATTAAATCTACTTCTTCTCCTTTTTCAACTGTAAGCACATCATTACTCAAAAACTGATTGGTTTTACTAGAAGCGACCAATCGATTGGTTTTTTCATCCATGTACAAATACACCAAATAGCGTTTTCCTTTTTCCATAGGACGCGCTTGCTCTTTGAAGGGAACCAAAATATCTTTCTCCATTCCCCAATCCATAAAAGCACCTACTTGGTTGATGTAATTTACTCGCAATAAAGCAAATTCATTCAATAAAATATAAGGCTCTAAAGTTGTTGCTACAGGTCGTTGTTCGTGGTCTAAATACACAAAAACTATCAATTCTTCTCCAATCTCAAATTCGTTTGGAACATATTTGTTTGGTAAAAGAATATCGTGTATTCCTTCTGGGTCTTGTTCTGGATTACCTAAAAACAAACCTACTTTGGTATCTCTTAAAATGGTTAGGGTATTGTATTTTCCTATTTGAATCATTTTTCTTATCATTTCTAAAGCGCAAAGGTACGAAGACTTTACTTTATTCTAGAGCTAAGCGTTGAGATTCTTCGATGTATCTTGTGAAGCTCATCATTGTACAAGTGTTAATCTCTAAATCAAAATACCTAAAACTATTTTAATTGTTTAAATTTGAAAAAATCAAACTAACTCCAATGAAACCAACTGTACTTTTTCAACTCTTTTTACTACTCTTTGTAGTTCCAAATTTACACTCTCAAATCACAACTTCCGACCCAGAAATTTCCAAAATGGTGTCTGAAGTCAAAACAGAAAATCTTGAAGCGATTGTAAAAAAATTAGTGTCTTTTGGTACACGACATACTTTAAGTGATACTAAAAGTAACACACGCGGAATAGGTGCTGCTCAGCGCTGGGTGAAATCAGAATTTGACAAATACGCATTAGCTTCCAATGGACGTTTGACCTCTAAAATTGATTATTTCACCATCAAAGCCGACGGCAAAAGAATCGCAGTGGATAGCGAACTAGGCAATGTAATGGCAACGTTAAAAGGAACCGACCCAACGGATGATCGTGTTCTAATTATAAGCGGTCATTTGGATTCGCGTGCTTCAGATGTAATGGATGCCAAATCAGATGCGCCAGGAGCCAATGATGATGGTTCTGGAGTAGCTTGTGTGATGGAATTAGCCAGAATCATGAGCCAAAGAGAATTTCCGTTTACCCTAATTTTTGTAGCCGTAGTGGGTGAAGAACAAGGATTGTATGGAGCGAAACATTTGGCCGATATAGCCAAAGAACAAAAATGGAACTTAATTGCCATGCTTAATAATGACATGATTGGCAATAGCTTATCAAGCGGCACCCAACTGCGCGATAATACCCAAGTACGCGTATTTAGCGAAACGATTCCTTATGCCGAAACGGATGCCGAAGCCAAAATGAGAAAAGCCACAAATCGCGACAATGATAGTCACTCACGACAATTGGCACGTTACATCAAAACGGTAACTAATCAATATGTACCTCAACTAGACATTCAATTGGTGTACAGAAACGATCGCTTTTTAAGAGGTGGAGACCACACTCCCTTTAGCCAAAATGGTTTTACAGCGATTCGTTTTTGTGAAATGAATGAAAACTATGACCATCAGCATCAAAATGTTCGCAAAGAAAACAACATTCAATATGGCGATTTACCTGAGTTCATGGATTTTGAATATATGCGTAAAGTAACTTGCTCTAATTTATCTACTTTCAGCAATTTAGCTTGGTCACCCAAAGCACCAGAAAATGTTGGAATTGAGGTAAAAGAATTAACCAATTCATCCGTATTAGTTTGGCAAGCTCCCCAAGGAAAACCTGTTTTTGGATACAACATCTTAATAAGAGAAACAAGCGCTTCTCATTGGCAAAAAGCAGTTTTCACAAAAGACAACAAAATAGAAATCCCTTATTCAAAAGACAATTATTTCTTTGCTGTGCAGTCAGTAGATGCTTTAGGACATGCAAGTTTACCTGTTTTTCCGATTCCAATTCGTTAAAAAAATAGAAGGATAGCTAAAAATCAAAAAGAATATATATTTTTGGAATCTTAAAAAAATAAATCATGAGAAACTCAAAATACTTAAAAGTAGTAGTTATTGTTTTAATCGTTCTTTTTCTGGTTGCAAGTGTAATTGGTTAAAACTATAGATTATAAGTAAACGCAAAGAAGCGGCCTCGATGAGACCGCTTCTTTTTTTGATTGATGATTGATGCTATTAACGCTGAGCTAAGGCATTTTCTTTATTCAATTGAAGAAAAACATAAGCTTCTTTAGCATTCGATAATTGTGCATATTTCAAAGCATCGGCACCAAAACTTGTTTTTTCTTCCACTTTTGCTCCTTTGGCAATTAGCAATTTCATGATTTCGACTTTGTTGTATCGGGCTGCAATCATTAAAGGTGTTAAACCATATGATTTTTCATTGACATCAGCACCAAAGGCGATTAATTTTTTAATAAATTCTAAGTCTCCTTTATAAATTGCAACATGCAAAGGCGTTGCTTCTCCATAAACAGGAGTCATAACTTCTAATTTAGCAAATGATTTAACGTTTGCCGCTTCCACTTTTGTAGTAAAACTTGATAGTACTACAACTAATCCTAAACAAATGATTGATTTTTTCATGATGATTGTGATTTTGATTGATGATTTTTGTTATTATTTATTGATTTAAATTCTATTCAAATGTATTCATTTTTTATTTACATGTATTACAAGGTACTATTTATTAACCAATATTTAACTTTACAATTAATAACTTGATTTTTAACACATTTCAAAAATATAATACTCTATTTCAATAGACGTTATAGAATGGTTATTGTTACATTACATAAAAAAAATTAACTTTAATTTTGCATTTAAAATAAGTTCGTGCTTCAAAAACTATTTCATTTAAGTAATCCGTAATAACAAATTCTATTCGGATAACATTTGCTGTGGTGTTACGATAGGTTCATCAAACATTTGCAAGGTTTCAATCCAGTTAAAGTCCAAAGGCTGTTCTGATAAAGCATTATCCTCTCCTATTACATTAAAATCCAATGTTTTGTTTTCCATGTTTGAATAAGACGAAACAATAGCTTCATCGTACATTGCTAACGTATTGATCCAATTAAAGTCTAATGTTTTGGTTTCATTTTGATCTACTTCACCTATTGTTGCATATTCTTGATTTAGTCTATACTCAAAAGTATGCTCTTTGTTTGATGTCATTGGTATTTCAATAGCTTCTTCCGCATTTGATAAAACATTGATTCTGTTAAAATCTAAAGCTCTAGTTTCGTCTTTTTCTGTTTCTTCAATTATGGCACTTTCGAAAGAAATACTTTTTTGGGTTGATAAAACCAATGCTAAAACCACTGGGGTTTCTTCTAAAACAAGTTCTGGTTTTACTAAAACTAATGGACTTTCCTTTTTGCCATCAAAATTTGTTTTAGCCAATTGAACTTTAGTAAAATCTACTGTTGCTTTTTGGTTTTCATTTTGTTTTAAGCTAGGATTGAATTTGATTGCTCTTCTACTTCCAATTTTACCGAAATTATTTTTGTCTAAACGAATTTCTAAAGTTGAAATTAAAACTACTGATACTGCTACTGTGTAAATGATTGATGCTTTCATGATTTTATTTTTTTAGTTTTTTGATTTTTGTTTTAAATAATAATATCCTATGCAAATATATATCTTTTAAACAGTATCTTGTTTTGCATAGTACCTTTATTTAACAAATAATTAACAATTAAAAATCACAAACCCTTTAAAAACGTGGGTTTTAATAAAATTAAAGAATAAAAAAAGCCCCATGCTTTTGAAGCATGGGGCTTGTATAAATAGTATTACGTCGTACTTATTGTTTTAAATAATTCAAAACATTGTTTTCAATACGTTCATTAATATTTGAAATATCTGCTTTTACGAACTTTTCACCAATAATATTTTCATACAATTCGATGTAGCGATCAGAAACTGATTCAATATACTCCTCTGTCATTTCAGGAATTAGTTGTCCTTCTTTCCCTTGGAATCCATTTTCAATCAACCAACGACGAACAAATTCTTTTGATAATTGTTTTTGCTCTTCGCCTTTGTCTTGACGCTCTTGATACCCTTCTGAATAAAAATAGCGAGAAGAATCTGGTGTATGAATTTCATCAATTAAAACGATTTGTCCCTCTTTGGTTTTACCAAACTCATATTTAGTATCTACCAAAATCAAACCTCGACTTTCGGCAATTTCAGCACCTCTTTGGAACAAAGCACGAGTATACTTTTCAAGTACTACATAATCTTCCTCAGTCACGATACCGTTTGATAAAATAGCTTCTCTTGAAATATCAGCATCGTGTTCACCGTTATCTGCTTTGGTGGTAGGTGTAATAATTGGCTCTGGAAATTTATCATTTTCCTTTAAACCTTCAGGCATTGCTACTCCGCAAAGTGTTCTTTTGCCAGCAGCATATTCACGAGCCGCATGTCCCGAAAGATATCCACGAATCACCATTTCTACTTTGAAAGGAGTACACAAATGCCCCACCGCCACACTCGGATCTGGCGTTGCTACTAACCAATTAGGCACAATGTCTTTAGTCAATTCCATAAACTTGGTTGCAATTTGATTTAGAATTTGCCCTTTGTATGGAATGCCTTTGGGTAAAACTACATCAAAAGCTGATAATCTATCGGTAGCGACCATTACTAATAGATCATCATTAATGTTGTAAACCTCACGAACTTTACCGCGATACACGGATTTTTGATTCGGAAAATTAAAATTGGTAGTCGTAATCGTTGTACTCATTGTGTTGTATGTTGTGTGTGTTTTTTTTAAGAACGCAAATTTAAAACTATTTCTAGGAGCAAGCAAAGAAAAGCGTTGGTATAATTTACTTACTCTCTTTTTTTCCAATGGTGGTTTCGAATAATTGTAAAATTCTGCTGTATTCGTCTACCCATGAATAGGTTTCTCTAAAACCGTGAGCTTCCACCGGAAAAGAAGCCAAACTCCAGTTTTTCTTTCCTAATTCAATAAATCGTTGTGAAATACGAACGATATCTTTGTATTCTACATTGTCATCTACCATTCCGTGTAACATCAATAAATTGCCTTCCAATTTATCGGCAAAGTAAATAGGAGAACTTTTTTGAAAAGCAATAGGATCCGTTTCAGGAAAATTTAAAATATTACCTGTATAACCATGATTGTAATGTGCCCAATCTGTTACAGAACGTAAGGCTGCTCCAGAAGCAAACTCTTTTGGAGTCGTTAACATCGCCATCAAAGTAATAAATCCACCATAGGATCCGCCATAAATCCCTACTCTATTCGGATCAATCCCGTATTTGTCTACTAATACTTTTTTTCCATCCACATGATCCGAAAGGTCTTTTCCTCCCATGAAACGATAAATACCAGTTCTTACATCTCTTCCATACCCATCACTACCTCTATAGTCAATATCCAAAACGGTATAACCCAAATCAGTTAGTAAATTGTGAAACATATATTCTCTGTGGTAATTACTCCAATAATTGTGCGCGTTTTGCAAATAGCCAGCACCATGAACAAAAATTACCGCAGCGGTATTGGCTTTAGCCACTTCAGGTTGGTACAATCTTGCGTAAACGGAAGTACCATCTTGTGCTTTATAGGTTATCACTTCCGGTTTTCTCCACTTGTAGCTTTTGAAAGCTTCAGATGTTGAGCTTGTAATAGGGCTAATCTTTGCGTTTTTTATATTAGAAGCCACATACAATTCCCATGGTTTATCTTTATAAGAATAACGAACTACTAGTGTCGTTTCATCAGGAGACATGCTTACTTCATGCGCTCCATCGGCAGTCAATATTGGTTGCAGAACGATATCATTGACATTCAATTTATAAAACTCACGATTTCCAGGATGCGCAGTATTGGTCGATAAATAGAATGCTTTTTTATCTTTTGATAAGGTTACGTCACGAACTTCCCATTTACCACTAGTTAATTGCGTTTTCTTTTTTGTTTTTAAATTATAGGTATACAAATGAGAAAAACCTGTAGCTTCTGATTGAAAATAAATAGTTTCATTATCAAACAAGAAGCCTAAATTCCCTGAGCCAAAAGAATAAGAAGGAATTCCAGGTCCCCCAATCCAAGCCACGTCATGTTGATGATCTATCTCTTCGAAAGTTCCGTTTGCTAAATTGAGATTTACCAACCAACGATCTTTGTTGTCTTGACTTCTAATTTCTACCACAGCCAAAGAACCCGTTTCGTTGTAAACTGGATCTTGAGCAACAATTAATTTATCTTCTTTCTCTTTCTTTTTTAGATTATCATACAAAGCATAATATTCTGGTTGCTCGCTGATGTTCGATAATTTTGAAAAATTAACCATATATACGGTGTCTTTGGCTACATTATAAATTCCCATTTTAGAATTTACTAAGTTTTTGACAGATACTTTCTCTTTGGTATCTGGCGATTGGTTATAACCGTCAGCAGTGATAAAAACTTCCATTTTTTCGCTTTTATTTTTCGCTTCTTGTGTCAGTCTAAAAGTAGCAAACCTTCCATCTGGACTCATTTTGAAAGCTCCCAAATCATCTTCACCGTAAAAATATTCTTTAGGAAAATCAGATTTAATAGCCTTGGCTCGATCTGCATTCCACTTCTTTTTGGCTTCTTGGTCTCTAATAAATTGAAATAACTCGGTTTGTTGTGTTTTCAAAAATGATTTTTCTTCCTCCTTTTTGGGTTTTGAAGTCCCTTTTTTGAAATTAGTCATCTGAAGTAACGTTCCTGCTTTCGTATCAAACTGCATCAAATTATCATTTTGTTCAAAAAACAAAACACCATCCCTACTTCCTAATTCTAAATTAGCAATAGAAGCAGTACTAGCATAAAGTTTTTTGGTTACTTTTTCTTTTATAGCATAAGAAAAAATAGCCCCTTTATTGCTATAATATCCGATAGTACCACTCTTGTTGATCTTGAAATTATATCGAGAGAATGCGGCTTCTTCGGGTGTGGCTAGTTTTGGCGCTGTGGCTCCTTTTTGCCAAAAATAAGTACTTGATCCCCATTCTTTGTTGGGATTCCATTCAAAAAATACTTTTTGTCCGTCTACAGACCAACGAGGATTTTCGGGTTGCCAACCTATGAAATCATTTCCTTTCATGATTTCTTCTAATTTAAGCTGTTGAGCTTGAACAAAAAAAGTGGCAAATAAACCAAAAGCTACTAGTGTTTTTTTTATCATTCTGAATTGTATTAAACTATTTATTATTGGTATGAATTAAATTATTGAATTAGGTTTAAAAAAAGAGTAAAACTATCTTAAAATATTTTGAGTGATATAATTTGCCACCGCATTGTCATTATTAGAGGCTATCACTTCCAAATGTTTTAGTTTGCTTTTTAAAGTATCGGGAGCATTTTGCATGATCAATCCTTTGGCTACAGTATCTAGCATTTTTTCATCATTAAATCCGTCGCCAAAAGCAATGGCATTTTCAAATGCAAAACCTTCTTTTTTTAATATGGTTTCAATCGCTACGCTTTTGTCTACAGACTTATCCATAAATTCTAGGCAAAAAGGCAAACTAAAAGCGTGAGAAAGATACTCCGAATGTGTAATAAGAATTTGATCTTTCAAATCTTGTAGCACTTCGTGACTATCGTGAGTAAAAAATATCTTTATGGCACTGTAATCCGTCAAACTACTAAAGTCAACCACTTCTGGCGGATAGGACAAATCCCGCTGAAAGCTGTTGATTTTTTTATTGGTTTTAGACGTTAACCAAACTTCTTCTTTAAAAAGGACAGTAGTAATGGTGGGATCAATATCCAATGCGAAAACAGAGGCTATAATTTCGCTTTTAATATCAAATGAGAATAAAAGTTCATTATTTGGGTCGTGAATTCTGGCGCCATTTGAAGTAACAAGATATAATGGAATGTCTAATCCTTTGATAATTGCTTTTGCATCGATATGATGTCTCCCAGTTGCTATGATGATTACATATCCTTTTTGATGCAATTGATTAAAAACCGCTTTGGTTTCTGCTGTAATTTCATGATTTGAATTGAGTAATGTTCCGTCTAAATCAGAGACTATTACTTTGATGTTTGAGTGTATATCCTTCATTATAAATCCCTCTTCTTCCTTGTTTTTTAATAAAATAACAAAGCGAAAAGAAAAGCTTGAAACGGGCTTATTCTTTTCGCTTGTCTAACTAAATTTAAAAGCTAATAATCATTGTTTTCAATCTGCTTGTAGGCATCGATTACTTTTTTAACTAAACGATGGCGTACAATATCTTTGTCATCTAAATATATAATTCCAATTCCTTCAATATCTTTCAAAACCAATAAGGCTTCTTTAAGCCCAGAAATGGTTCGTCTTGGTAAATCTACTTGTCCAGGATCTCCTGTAATCATAAACTTAGCACATTTACCCATACGCGTCAGAAACATTTTCATTTGTGAATGTGTCGTGTTCTGTGCTTCATCCAAAATAACAAAAGCATGATCTAATGTTCGACCTCTCATAAAAGCCAAGGGTGCAATTTGAATAATTCCTTTGGTAATATAGTCCTCTAATTTTTCATTAGGTAACATGTCACGAAGTGCATCATATAAAGGTTGCATGTATGGATCCAGCTTTTCTTTCATATCACCTGGCAAAAAACCTAAATTCTCACCCGCTTCTACAGCAGGTCTTGTCAGAATTATTTTCTTGACTTGTTTTTCTTTTAAGGCTTTTACTGCCATAGCTACACCAGTGTAGGTTTTCCCTGTCCCTGCTGGACCTACGGCAAAAACCATATCATTTTTATTTAAGGTATCTACCAACAACTGCTGATTGGGAGTCATGGCTTTGATAATCTTACCACCTACACCATGTACTAAAATTTTATCGTAATCAGCCATTTTTCGATTGTCTTGAGCGTCGTTCATAATCACTCTTTCAATCACATTCAAATCAATGTTGTTGTATCTAGTAAAATGCAACATGAGTCGTTGGAATTGTTTTTCAAATTCATCCAGAACCTCTTTTTCCCCAAAAGCTTTTAAAGTAGACCCACGAGCGACTATTTTTAGCTTAGGATAATATTTTTTAATCATATCAAGATGAGTATCTTGAGCGCCCCAAAACTCTTTCGGAGCGATGTCGTTTAACTCAATGGTTCTTTCGTTCAAAATGGAGTAGTATTTAATTAAAAAATAATAGCTGAAATTAGTAGCTTTGCATATCTCAAATTTAAGCAAAATAGGTTTAAATTGCCCGAAATAGTTATAAACAAAATTATGTCAATAATTACTCTTACTACCGATTACGGCTTAAAAGACTACTTTGTAGGCGCTCTTAAGGGTAAGATAGTATCGACAAATCCAGATATAACTATTATTGATTTATCACACGACATTGACCCTTTTAACATATTAGAAGCTAGCTATATACTAAGTGCTGCTTATGCTAATTTCCCCAAAGGAACTGTTCACTTAATTGGTGTAGATATTGAATTAAACAAAGAGAATCAACATATTGCTATTCAATGGAACGATCACTATTTTATAGCAGCTGATAATGGGATTTTGAGTATGTTGTGTCAAAAAATAGTGCCTCAAAAAATGGTAGCCATCAACATCCATGATCGCTTGCATCATGGCGCATCAGATTTGGATGTATTTGTTCAAGTGGCCTGTCATTTGGCTAATGGCGGATTACTAAATGTGATTGGAAAAGAGATACAATCCATTAAAGAGGTAACCGAAATGCAAGTTGCCTTAAACGATCAAGGCACTCAATTATCAGGTTCTGTGATGTACATTGACCATTTTGGCAATGTGGTGACCAATATTACCAAAACTCAATTCACAGAAGCCGCCAAAGGACGCGCCTTTGAAATTATTTTAAAAACCAAAAGCATCAAAACGATTGTCTCTAATTATTCGGCAATAGCTGTTTCAGATAAATATCCTATGAAATATTACGAAGGAGAAAAACTGGCACTTTTCAACGAAGCAGGTTATCTAGAAATTGCTATTTATCGCAGTAACCCTTCAAAGGTAGGATCAGCGCATAGTTTATTGGGCTTAAATTATAGAGACACCATTACCATCAAATTTTCATAAAACACCCCCACAGAAATCATTAAAATTTAATATAAAAAATCTAAATGTTTGTACGAATCGTAAAATTGAGTTTTCATCCAGAACACAGAGAGGCTTTTTTAGCCAATTTTGATGTCATGAAGCATCAAATTCGGAATGCGCCTGGTAATCGTTTATTAGAATTGTATCAAGACAAATCTGATGAAAATGTGTTTTTCACATACAGTTATTGGGAAACAGAAGCCGATTTAGAAAACTATAGACAATCTGCTTTATTTAATGACGTTTGGACTTTTACCAAAAAACTATTCAATGCCAAACCTGAAGCTTGGAGTGTGGATAAACTGGTAAGTTTAGCTTAAATTTTCTGGTTTGAACTAGCATCAATAAACGCTTACTTCGTTAAACAATTGAAATAAAAATTTTAAAAATGAAATCAATCGTAATTAGAGAAATAAAATCCTTTTTTGGCTCACCAGTGGGCTATTTGGTCATCGCCTTGTTTTTACTCATCAATGGTTTGTTCCTTTGGGTATTTGAAGGAGATTATAACATTCTCAATTCCGGCTTTGCAGATATGACCCCTTTTTTCACGGTATCACCATGGATTCTACTTTTTTTAATTCCAGCAGTGACAATGCGCAGTTTTTCGGATGAAAAGAAACAAGGTACCTTAGAATTGTTATTGACCAAACCCTTGAGTATTTGGGAAATTGCAAGTGGAAAATTTTTTGGAGCAGTACTTTTAATCGTTTTAGCAATTTTACCTACTTTTCTCTATGTCTATATTATTTCGAGTCTAGGTTTTCCTGAAGGTAATATTGATATGGGTAGTACCATTGGTTCCTATTTTGGGTTACTTTTCTTAATTGGTGGCTATACCTCAATTGGCATTTTTACTTCTACACTTTCTGAAAACCAAATTGTGGCGTTTATCATCGCCGTATTTTTGTGTTTTGTGTTTTACTTTGGCTTTGATGGATTGGCCAGTGTTTTTAATGGATGGAGTTCTTATATCACAGTTTTTGGTATGCAAGATCACTTTAAAAGTATGAGTCGTGGTGTTTTGGATACTCGAGACATTCTTTATTTTGTCAGCCTTACTATTTTATTTTTATCCTTTACTGTTTTTAACTTAAAATCTTTTAAAGCGTAATGAAGACCTCTAAAAAAAATAATCTTACTCAACTCCTCTATATTTTTGCTGTATTACTGGCTTTACAAGTAATAGGCTCCTTTTTATTTTACCGTTTTGATTTAACCAAAGACAAAAGATACACACTTTCTGCGACTTCATTGCACATTTTAAATGAAGTTAAAAATCCTTTAGCGGTAAAAGTGTACATGCAAGGAGATTTACCTGCAGAATTCAAACGTTTACAACAAGAAACCAAACAAATTCTGGAAGAATTTCAAGCTTACAATAGTAATATTGTTTTTGAATTTGTTGATCCGATGGAAAATCAAGATGAAAGTATGGATCTGATTAAAGATTTGTACAAAAAAGGATTAACCCCAATTAACATCACTGTGGATGACAAAGGAAAACAATCCCAAGCTTTGGTTTTTCCTTGGGCGATTGCCACTTATGATAACAAAGAGGTTTCGATTCCTTTACTCAAAAACCAAATGGGAACGTCTACCACTCAAAAAGTAATTGGTTCGGTTCAGCATTTGGAATACTCCCTTTCGGATGCTTTTAATAAAATCACGAAGGCCAAACAGAAAAAAGTTGCCATTATCAAAGGAAATGGAGAACTTAAAGAAGCTTATATTGCTAAGTTTTTGTTACAGGTTAGAGAGAGTTATTTTATTGCTCCCTTTACGCTTGACTCAGTTTCCAAAAATCCTTTAGGGAGTTTAGCATCACTAAAAGAATATGATTTAGCTGTTATCGCTAAACCAACAGAAGCTTTTAGCGAAAGCGAAAAACAAGTTTTAGATCAGTACCTGATGCATGGCGGAAAAACCATCTGGTTGGTCGATCAGGTCGTTGCAGAAATGGATAGTCTTTACAATCCATCAGGAGCGAGTCTTGCTTACCCGAGAGACTTGAATGTAAATGACATGTTCTTTAAATATGGTATCCGTGTAAACCCAGATTTAGTAAAAGACGAGCAAGGAAGCCCGATACAATTAGCTTCTGGAGAACCAGGTAGTGCCACGCGTTTTCAACAATTCAATTGGAAGTACGCACCATTAGTGACTCCAACTAGTAAGCATCCAATCGTGAAAAACTTGGGAGGCATCAAATTTGATTTTGCTAATGCTATAGACACGCTCAAAAATGGAATCAAAAAAACGGTTTTGTTACAATCCTCCCCTTATTCTAAGCGTATTGGAACACCAACAGCAATTAATTTATCCATAGTATCTGAAACTACAAGCCCAGCTGACTACCCTAATACTGGTGGAATTCCGATGGCTGTTTTATTAGAAGGTTCTTTTCATTCTGCCTTCGAGAATCGAATAAAAGCCTTTGAACAAGCTAATTTTCAAACGACTAGTAAGCCTACCAAAATGATTGTCATCTCGGATGGCGATATTCTTCGCAACCAACTGGATAAAAACCAACTACCCGTGGAGCTAGGCTACGATCAACGCTCAGGAAATCTCTACGATAACAAAGATTTTCTGATGAATAGTGTAAATTACTTGCTAGATGATAGCGGACTTATTAACATCAGAAGCAAAGATTTAGATCTTCCGCTATTGGATAAAGAAAAAGTATATGCCAATTACACTTACATCCAAGTCTTAACTATCGGGCTTCCAATTCTAATTTTAGGTGTTTTCGGAGTTCTATTTACCTATCTTCGTAAACGAAAATATGCCCGTTAAGTGTTAATAAAAAAATTGAAAATATAAACTAGTTTAAGATATATTTGTAATCAGGTATTCTAGCCTGGTTATTTTAGAATCCAAAAAAAAATAAAACAATACAGATGAAATTTATAGTATCGAGTTCGTACTTATTAAAACAATTGCAAGTATTAGGTAGTGTGATTAACAGTAGCAATACCTTACCTATTTTAGACAACTTTTTATTTGAATTAGACAATAACCAATTGACGGTTTCGGCTTCTGATTTAGAAACTACCATGTCTGCTTCATTAGCAATTGATTCTACCAGCAAAGGAAGTGTTGCAGTACCAGCTAAATTACTTTTAGAAATATTAAAAACTTTCCCAGAACAACCTTTAACGTTTACTGTAGAAGAAAATAGTACTATAGAAATTAGTTCTAATTCTGGAAAATATGCCTTGGCTTATGCTCCTGGTGATGAATTCCCAAAAGCTGTTAGTCTTGACGAACCTTCAGTAACACTAGTTCCTGCTGATGTTCTAGCAACTGCTATTAGCAAAACTATTTTTGCTGCAGGAAATGATGATTTACGTCCAGTAATGTCGGGAGTGTTTTTTCAGTTCTCACCACAAGGTTTAATATTTGTAGCTACAGATGCTCATAAGTTGGTAAAGTATGCTCGTACAGACGTTACTGCTTCTGAAGTAGCTGATTTCATTATGCCTAAAAAACCATTGACTATTTTAAAAAGTATTCTTTCTGCTTCTGATACTGAAGTAAAAATTGAATACAATGATAGCAATGCCACTTTCTCTTTTGACAATTACATTTTAATGTGTCGTTTAATCGACGGAAAATACCCAAATTACGAAGCGGTTATTCCAAAAGAAAACCCAAACAAGTTAATCATCGACCGTACATTGTTCTTAAGTTCTGTTCGTCGTGTGGCTATCTTTTCTAACAAAACAACACACCAAATTCGTTTGAAAATTGCTGGTGCCGAATTGAACGTATCCGCAGAAGATATTGATTACTCCAACAAAGCCGAAGAGCGTTTGACTTGTGATTATCAAGGAGACGATATGCAAATTGGCTACAACTCTCGATTCTTAACCGAAATGTTGACCAATCTTCAATCAGATATGATTATGCTTGAAATGTCTTTACCAAACCGCGCTGGGATTTTAACTCCAGTAGATGGCTTAGAAGAAGGCGAAACCGTTACTATGCTTGTAATGCCAGTAATGCTTAATAGCTAATCAACACCATTTTAAACTAACCAAAACCAATACTATTTCTTTAATCCGTAATTCCTAACCAGTTTTACGGATTTTTTTTTTTGGAGCAGAAAGAACGGGATTTTCTACAAGCATCGTCCCGCTCTTCGCTTCAATCTTTATTGCCGAACCCCGGCAACAAAGGATTTCCACTACGATCGGGGCTAACAGCAATGATTTGGCATCTTTAGTATCACTTCAAAAAAACTGTTATTTTAATCTACACGACCTACAAGGTTTTTAACAATCTTATAGGTCTTATCATTAAAATACCTACAAGGTCAAAAAAAGACCTTGCAGGAAATCATTAAAGAAATTGATGTTACTCTACACGACCTGCAAGTTTTTCAACAACCTTATAGGCCTTATCATTAAAATACCTACAAGGTCAAAAAAAAAGACCTTGCAGGAAATCATCAAAGAAATTGATGTTACTCTACACGACCTGCAAGGTTTTTAACAACCTTGTAGGTCTTAATCAATAATCATAATTTCCGAAATACCTACAAGGTCAAAAAAAGACCTTGCAGGAAATACTGAAGCAAAACTATTCATTAAATGACTCCCATCTTTTTCATCAAAAAGGTAGCACTCTTATTTTGGCAAATTCCGTCTCGTAATTGGTAATCGAAATGCAATTCGTCATTTTTAATTTCGACTTCGAAACATTTATTGGTTAAAATTTGAGGGAATTCGTTGGTAGTCAAACACACTTCAATATCGTGGGTCGCAATTGCTCCAATCGCTTTTTTAGCAATTACTTTTTTGACCACCTCAATCGTTCCGCTGCGCTTGTCATCGGAGTTGGTGCCACGCAAAATTTCATCCAATAAAACAAAAGCAGGACTTTCGTCCAATCCATCCATAATTTGTTTGAGTCGTTTGATTTCGGCAAAAAAGTAGGATTCACTGTCCGATAACGAATCCGATAATCGCATCGATACCAACACCGGTAAAGGATGCACATTCGCTTGTGTAGCACAAACAGGCGCTCCCATTCCAGCCAAAACCATATTGACTCCCAAGCTTCGCAAAAAAGTACTTTTACCCGACATGTTAGAGCCCGTCAAAATTATAAAGGATTGTGGATGAAAAGCTATTGTATTCCCTACTCTCGTTATCGGATTCAATAGCGGATGACTCAGGTTTTCAAAAGCAATTTTATACTCTTCATTCAATTCTGGAAAAGCAAAATCAGGATTATTGAAGGAAAAATTAGCTAGGCTATTGAGCATTTCAAACTCACCAATTACATTCAAATCGTTTTCAAGATTCGTAGCATGTTCTTTTTTCCACTGCAAGCATGCCTTTAAGATATGAATGTTAAAAAGAAATAATCCATTAAAAAGAACCGATACTACCAAATTATTGGTACTATCCAACTTCGAAAAAATTGAGGATAAGGTCTTTATTTTAGCACTAACTTGAATTCCTTCCACCATCAAAACCTCTTGCAACTGTTTGCATTTGACAGCGCTAAAATCTTCATTTTCAATTTTTAAGAAAAGCTGACTATAATTGTCTAACATTGTATTGATTTCAGAAGAATGTGCATTTTCAGCCATGATTCTTTTCACATAGCCACCAGAAAGCACCAAGTTCACCACAAATAAAAAGGAAAAATACTTCAGCCAAATAGGATTAAAAGTAATTAGGTAACCCATTACGAATCCAATCAAAACTATGGGTAAACCATACGATAATACAGTTACAACTTTAGAAACTTCCTTTGTATTAAAACTACACCATTGCAATAATCGTGTATAACTGTATTTATTGTCTTGCCCTACTCTTGCTGTGGCCAAAAAACTTTGACGCCAATCTACTTTTTCGCGCAACTCTTTTGTCGCTTCCTGAATTTGCTCAATCGCTTTAGCCGAATTTGATTTTAACAAATGAGAAGCTAAGATATTTTTTCCCATGAACGTTCCGGTGCGATTCAGACTTTGAAATAAAGACTGTTGACCAAAAATATCCAAATCATAAGCATACGGATGATGAAAAACATTGTACTCGATGCCGTCTTCAAAAGGAATGTTTTTGCGTTCTAAAAAATCAATTTCATCAGCATTTATTGCTACTAAAGCTTGGGCAATTTTCTTCTGGTACGCCACTCGAGTATGCCAACGCATTAAAACAAAAAAAGACGCAACAGCCAAAACACCTAAAACGACCAAGAGGCTACTATTGTTTTTTTGATACCCATAAATAGCCAAAATCAATACCAAGACTGATGCTAAACGCCCAAGACTGATACGATTGTAGTGTTGTTGTAGTTGTTTTACTTGAGCTTCATAAAGCGCTTTTTTTTCTATATAAATTTCCATCGGTTTATTGTAATATGAAAAGCAAATATAAGTGTTTTCAAAACTTATGGAAGAAGAAAAAAAACAGACACAGATTACACAGATTAACACATATTAATTGTCTTGTCCTGAAATAAGTTTACATAAAAATGTAAATTTATGATCAATCGTGCAGGAACAAACACTACAAAACGTTATTCTAATTATTCTGAGGAATTCAAACGTAAGGTTTGCGAAGAATATATTAAAGGAACTAA
>CAUPRE010000026.1:0-53281 GCA_963513565.1 uncultured Flavobacterium sp.
AAAGTCAATTTCGGAAATAACTTTTGGCTATTTAAAAAAGCCAAAAAAGTTATTCTGAAATTATGCTGAATTGAAATAAAAACTAAATTTGATTATTACAATATTAAATGACCTTGTTGCATTAAGGTCTTGAATCCGCCTCCTTTACATAGATACTGAACAGAGTCCATTTCACTGTAAAATTGTATTACAAAGGATATTAAACCTAGCTAGATTTCCTTTATCGAAGCATCCAGAAACGATTGAATTCTTATCGCTACGCCGTCATAGTCCATGCGTAAGACTGAACATTATAGAGGAAGCAATATATAAGAGTGAAGGCCTTGGATTAGTTGTTATTGATGGTATTCGTGATTTAGCTTACGATATCAACTCCTCAACTGAAGCTACTGATCTCATCTCTAAATTAATGAGGTGGACTGACGAAAGGAATATTCATATTCATACAGTACTTCATCAGAACAAGGGAGACACTAATTCTAGAGGTCATATTGGAACTGAGTTAAACAATAAAGCAGAAACCATACTACAGGTTGCCAAAGACATTACAGATCTGAATGTAAGCATAGTATCAGCAGTTCACATTCGAACGCGTGAATTTGACAAATTTGCTTTCAAAATAGATCAACTGGGATTGCCAATTCTTTTAGAGGAGTACAAGTTCAGTGACAATGGAAACAAGAGAGGAGTTGACTTTAATACTATTTCCGATAAAGTTCACCTTCAAACCCTATTAAACGTATTTACCGAAAAAAGTGAATTAACGTACGGAAATTTAATAAAATCACTGACTACGGCATACGAAACAATGGGGTACAAATTTGGCAACAACAAAATCAAAGAATTAAAAGTGTTTCTCGAAAAAAGGTGCTTCATTTTAAAATTGGGTACACATTACCAGTTGAATTCTAAGTTTGAGTCATAAATGATTGGTTTAGTTTAACATACATACATATGTGTTAAACTAAACTGAACTTTTCTTTCCCTTTAAGCTTGTGGTTTAGTTTAGTCCGAATATATATAATAATAACTGAACTAAACCTAAGAGTTAACTATTTCAATTTATAACCGCAAGCTTAAAGGAAAGAAAAAGTATATCTCTGGTACATTCTACTTTGTTTATTCCTCATTTCTATAAATTTTATAATTAGATAATATTGAAATAAATAAATATTGAAATAAATAAATATTGAAATAAATAAATATTAAAATATATAAATATTAAAATATTAAAATATATAAATATTGAAATATATAGATATTGAAATAAATAAATAAATGTGAGAATGCGAACTTACTAATTAGTTAATAAATAAAATAGCTAATTAAAACACATATAAATCAATTACTTAATTGAAATTCTATCATTTAGAATATTCAATTTAAACTAATCAATGATAAATAAAAATAGATAGCAAGGTATGTTATTCGTACGAATAACCCTCTAATAAATGAAATAAAAAAACTCGTAAACTCGTGTTTTTGTAACAATTAAATAAATCACATTATGAAAAATATAGGTGGGGCCCCAAAAAAAGAGGAGCAACTAAAATTAAAAAATCGCATGATTTTATCGTTTAATGAATCTGAATTTAATCTGTTGACAGAGAAAGGACTAGCAGATGGCAAAATATTAAAGACTATTTTAATGAATTCATTAGCGGGAAAAAAAATAGAATTGAGTACAAATAAGGATCCCAAATACATCTATATCCTTAATAAAACAGCTGTCAACATAAATCAGATCGCTAGAAAAATTAATAGCACTAATCAACTGTCTGATAGTGATATGAAAAAATATTTTTCGTTGATTGATGAATTACAAACTCTACTCACTTTATGATCGCCAATATAACACAATCGTCAACGCTAGCACCGTTGTTAAGATACAACAACAATAAAGTGCGTGCACAAGAAGCCATCGTCTTTTACATTGGTAATCTATTTAAGAAAGATTTAAAGTTAGCCGAGAGTGTCATTGCTGCTTACGGGAATAACATAAAAAGTAACCGAAAAGATAAATTTCTTCACGTATCATTGAATTTCGTTCCTGCAGATAATGCAGTTTTGGATGATATTATGTTGAGAGACATTGTTAAAGAGTATCTCATTGGGATTGGCTTTGATGAAGATCATCCTTATCTTGTCTATAAGCACGAAGACACACAACATCCTCATCTTCATGTGATTACATCAAAATTAGATGTAAACGGTAAATGTATAAAGGCTGATAATTATCGGCAAAGTCAACGAGTTACCAGGGAACTAGAAGAAAAATACAATTTGACTCGAGTAAGCTCCGTGAAATCTGAAAATCAAACTATTAAAGGTAGAGACGAATTATATAAAAGAAATGTTTGTTTGAAAGAAAGAATCAATATCCATATAAAACATGCACTTGAAACACTTTATGTACAAAACTATGATGACTTTCTTTCATATTTAAACAGTAATCATATTGACATCCAAGTTATGAAAATATCAAATATTGTTGCTGATAAATCTGTAGTTAATGAAGGCTTGGTATATAATGTGTTAGGCTATGGTTTTAAACAAAATCAAAAAGGTATAAAAGCAAGTAAACTGTATTTAACGCCGACAATGAAGAATTTGGAGCTGCAATTTAAAAAAAACATAGATATTCAAACAAATCAAAGAATGCATGTTAGAAAAGTACTTGATAGTATATTTTCAAAATATGATCAGGTTACTTTGAGTGATCTGCAAGCAATCTTGTTGGCGAATAATATCAAGCTTAACTTTAAAAAGGACTACGTTGGAAAGCTAGTAGGTGTTTCATTTACAGACACAAAGATTGGTTTAAAAATTACAGGAGAGAGCATTAGTAAAAAATATACCGCTCGTAAAATAGCGTTGCTTATTGGTGAAAAAACTATGCTCAAATCTGTTGACAGAAATTATGCTCCAAGCACGGAAAAAGAGAACAAGGTATATGTAATCCCTAATAATGGTTTACCTAAGCAAACAACTAATGAGATAAAATCCGAAATTAATCTCGATAAAAGCTTAGACGATTGTTCTTTTGAGGTATTCGAGACACAACAAAGCGAAGCCATACAAAATGACGATGCAATTTCTGATGTAGACAGAAAGAAAAAATTCAATCCTTTTAAGAGGCGAAAACGCAGATTGTAATAATAAACGGAGTTGATATTAATCAACTCCGTTTTTTGTTATTCCTTCAAAGTGTAGATAAAATCAAGTAGGCCATTCTCGTCATAAACCCATTCAACTTTTATTGTAATTTCTTTTTTTCCTGCTCTTATTCCTTCACAGTAGGCTGCTATAAATGGAGTAATGCCGTCAATTACTGTAATGGAGTTGTTTGCTTTTTTTGAAGCTTTCGATTTTCTTTCTAATTCTAAGACGACAGGATTGATTTTTTGCTCTCCATCTTCATGAATAAACAAATTGATTTGAGGTTCGTCTGGTGTAAAATGATTGTTAGATTTAGTAGATTCAAAATTTTCCATAACAAATAAAATTAGTAGTTCCCTCTCAAAGGTAAACAATATTAACCAATTTTAACTTACAAGAAAATAATTTTTCCCTATTAACTTGAGAACCACTTAATGATATCATCCCCAATTTTCTCATTTAAAATCGGTTCATCCGTTTTAAATATTGAAATGGTACCCAAACCACATTTGTGTTGGCTAGTTTTAGAACTAGTCTTTTCATATGGTACAAACCCTTTAAAGGAGCTCTCATTTGAAGGATATAAAAGCATTGCTTTGTCTGATTTCCAATAGTCGTTGTACACATACATTTGGCGCAAATCATCGGTTGATGGTTTACCTCCTTTTATTTTTTTCCATTTAGTGTCAATAATAAAAGTCTCTTCTCCTTTTTTAATAATGATATCAGGGCGAATTGTAATTCCATTCCAAAAAGGTTTAGAATGCTGTCCATAAACCGTAATTTCTCCATCAGTTTGTTTTAATCGGGCTAGAATATATTCCTCCCACAAAGAATTCATATCAAAGAGTAAGGCTAACATATTCTCAGAACCACTTGAAATATTGGGCGCAAAATTTAAAATGATAAACTTTGAAATGGCTAAAGCAGTTTCATAAGGTGCCGTTTTTCTGTTGGAAGGAACTTTTGAAAATGTTGCTTCTGTTACCGAAATAGTCTTTACTTCAGGAAAATCCAGTTGAACCGTTTTACATTTTGAATAAAGATAACTTCCTTTAGAACATCTCTCGACAATATACAAAGCTTTGAAAAGGATTTGATGGATTAAATGGTCTTTGTCATAGACTTGGTGTGTGGTGTAAAAACGTTCTTTATGTACCAAGTTTTTACTGATATGTCCTGTAAATTCCAGTTTGCCTTTTAGGGCTTTTACGTTGCTTGTTTCTTTGTAATATTGCTTGATTAATCCTTGATGGATTAGGGTTTGCACTTCGTTTAAAAACCATTCAAAATAAATGTCTAACAAGTGGATGCTTTGTTTCTTTACATTGGCATTGTCTACTTTTTGTACTTTTAGTTTTCGTGTAACCCGAAGCATTTCGATTAATACCTTTTGCCAAACTGCTTCACTTTTACCATCATTATCAATCTTCGGCAATATCTCGATTGTTAAACCATCAACCTGAATTACGCCTACAAATTGTTTGAACACAATGCCATTATGCTTTAAATCAAAATATCGGTAATTGTGTAACGCATTTAGTTTGGACAAAGCCACGAAATGACGATGCTCAAACTTACCTTCAATGGGAAGGAAGCTGTGTTCAAAAACCTGAATTTTACGCATCAGTCTTTTTTTCTTCTTTTACGTTTAATAATTTTTTCATTGCATCAACAATATCAAAATCTTCATCTATAGTATTGAATCTTAAAAGACTTCCGCTTTCTGGATAATTTTGAGTTGTAAATGAGGCAAAAACTTTATTATCGTATTTCTCTGTTTCATCAAAAAAACCAGAACCTATAATCATCCCTATTTTTTCGAAATCACCGTAAAAATATTCTTGAAGCAAAGGGATTATATTATTCTTGAAAGATGCTTTTAATTGTTCTTCTGTATTTACTTTTAGAAAATAGGAATGTCCAATTAAATGATCTCTATTCAAAAGTATTTCTATCCTATTATTTATTTTCTCCAAAATAGCTTGAAGATTAAATCCATTATAATCAAATTCCTCAAAATAAGAGAAATCATCTTTAATGTAATCAACTTTCATTATTTCCCAAATTTCTTTTCTTTTATTTATAAAATCTTCAGATACTTGAGCAAAATCAAAAAATTGGTTTTCTTTTTCTTTGAATTCAGGATCATCCCAACCTACTGTTTCATAATTCCATAGTAATTGGCAATATATTGCAGAAGGGCTTAACAGTTCTGTCAGTGGCATCATTTCCTCAAAACTAAAACGTCTTCTTAAAGCAGTATCTAATGCTTCAACACTTCTGTCTGCAGTATTCATTGTACCAATGATATATAAGTTTGGAGGAACACCAAATTTTCCTTTACTGTAAGGCAAAGTAACTTCGAGCGCTTCTTCTTTGCCTAATCTTTTATCTTCTTCAATTAGTGTAATTAATTCTCCGAAAATTTGTGAAATATTACCACGATTGATTTCGTCAATGATTAAAACATAGTTATTCTTTGTATTGTCGACGTTTTGGACAGAAATATGATACTTACTTTTTAGATATTCGCCAATTGTGGTAGTGTAAGTCTTCCAATCTTTAACAACTCCGTTAATTACATATTCTCGCATCATTTCCTTCGTTATACCCATTTCTGTTGCAATTTCAGTCTTTGGAATGGCGACAGCTGTTTCATTACTATTTATCCTAACAAGAAAAGGTTTTTTCTGAATCAATGAAGTCAATTCTATGGTGCCACTTTCAATGACATCATTAACAAATAAAGAATAGGCTTCGTCAAAATTAGTTGAACTATTTTTCTCAGTCGCTTTTTTACATAGGTTCTTGAAAATTCCATTCTCAACTTTATAATTTATACTCGAATTTTCAGAAGTAGGAGGAATGGGTTTAATACCTTCTACAAAATCCTCATAGCTCATACTTTGATGAAATGTTGTGAAAACTATTTGACCTGTACCAACTAATTCTTCGAATTTTTCTTTGATTTTTTTTCTGCTTTGAGAAAAATCAAACTGAGGATTAATAATTGCAATTGCTTTGTTAATAGTATGATACGTTTTTCCTGTGCCTGGCGGTCCGTAAAATATTTGATTTAGCATTTCATTCGGGTTTTCAAGAGCTTCTTCTGCTTTTAAACTTAATTTCGAATCCACTGGATTTTGTAATTTGGCTTGAATTAATTTTATACGATTCAAGTCTTTTTGAAAATCGTTTTCAGTAATTAAATATCTAGTTTTTAGGTCTAAATCCTCCAATAATTTTAAGGCATAATCTCTAAAGCTAGTTATATACTCTTCGAGATTATTCCATATATCATTTTTATTAAGAAAACCTTTTGCACCATGATTTTTTTCATTGAGTTGAAGGTCAATATGCTTTGCTAATTGCCTATGAAATTCTTTTTCTTTAGGATCATCAATACCTGATTTAAAAGAGATTTCTATATAATTATTATAATTACCATCCTCTTGAATACCAATTACAAAACCAACTGTTTTTATTTTTCTAGCATTATCCCCTTTTTTAAAAAGAGGAACATAGATATAGTGTGAACCCTGAAACCATTGACCGTTCACTAATCTTTTATCTTTAGACTGAACACTATCTCTTTTTCTTAAGGAAAAAGTAAAATCTGGATGCTTTTCTTTAAATTTTAAAAGATAAGTCAGGATTTCATCACTTAATTGTATAATCTTTTTTTGCGTTTTATTCACTTTTTGTTTTTTTGCCTATTATTTTTTATTTAATAATGTTTTTAATTTATTACTATTCAGTTAATTAAAATTTAAGCTATAGAATAAGTCAATAGTATTTAGAGAAAATATTATTTTTTATTTTCCCTCCGCCACCATCCCCAAAACAGTTTCGTTTTCTGGATATTTCTTCACTTTTTTAGATGTGGCTTTTTTAGGTTTTACAGTACTGTTTTTCAACTCCTGTATTTGTTGCAACAACTCTCGCGCATCTCCATCACTCTCCAACTGCTCTGTCAGCTCGCCTTTGAATGCTTTGTGTAACAAGGCTTGTGGTAAAGTGTCTATTTTTTCTTTTACCGATAGATATTGCTGCTCAATGGCATCGGCTTTGGCAAACAAACTTTCTACGCGAGAAACGATTTCTTGTTGTTCTTCAATATTGATATTAGGGATCTTTAGAGATTTTATTTTTTGTGCATTGAGATTAGGTTGAGTTACAGCTACTGCGTTTAATCCCATTTGTTTCTGTCCATATGGAGAAATTAAACAATAATAAATAAAATCTGTAATTGCTAAATCATTAAATCTAAATCTAATTAAATAAGCACTTGGAATTACAATTTCATCTTCATAGTAACGAGCCATTTTACCAATACTACCAGTTCTTGTGATTAGTAAATCACCTTTGTTTACTTTATATAATTCAATTTTTTTAGGATCATCGATTTTGATTCTTGGTATATCATTTGATAAAATAATTTTACCATCATCCGACATATCTGTGGTTCTAACTGTTGGGAAACCTTCATCAACATAATCATCTTTACTAAATCTGGGGCCATAAAATGAATCTTTGCAGTAATGCGATAACTCAACAACTTCCCATTCCTCAATTTTTTTCCCTTTCCTCCATTCCTCCGTCAATTTTCCTGTAACGGCTTGCGTGAGGACTTGTTGGCGGAACTCTTTGAGCAATACGGGTATCTTGGCCATACTCGCTTTTATGGTTTCAAGTTGGGTAAATAAAGTGTCCAATTTGGCTACGATGCGGTTTTGCTCGGCTAGTGGTGGGAGGGGGATTATTATGGTTTCGTAATCTTTGAATTTTAAATTTCTTAAATTATTACTACCACCTTGATATTTTGTAATCTCTCCACTATTATAAAAAAACTGTAAATAATGATTAATGAAAGTGCTATTGATTTTTTTTTCAATTCTTAAAAGTCTTAAAAAATTCGTACACACTTTTGAAGTGTTTGGCTCATAAGAAAGTGCTTGATTATCAATAATGACAGTTCTTCCAACTGGTTGATCGGGGCCACCTCCAGAGATTTCTAATAAGATATCTCCAAGTTCAAGTTTTCTAGATGTTAAACTTGATTTTTTTATTTTTCTAAATGAAGCAGTAGATCCTTTATCTCTTGTCCAATTTTTAATTTCACTTCCTCTAATACATAAAACTTTGATATAATCTTCATCAGTAAAATCTGTGTCTTTCCCCCAATCTCCTCCAATAACATAAGAAATAATTTCATGTAATTCAGTAGTTGTCCAATTTTTTGGCAATTGCTTCTCCATTAGTTCAATTCTTTAATCATCGCGTTCAACTGCTGGGTTATGGTTTCTAGTTCTAGTAAGGCTTCCTTGGCAATATCAATTGGTTCGCCTAAATCGTCGCTGTTGGTCAAAGAACTATCTGCAATTAAGCCTAAATCTAAACTGTAGTTTTTCTTTTCTATTTCGGCACGTGAAATGCAGCTCCATCTTTCATCTTTAATGGTTTTTCTTTTTGCATCAGCAACCAAGCCATCATAGTCGTTTTCTACTTTATCAAAAGGGATTCCTCCGGTGTAGGCCAAAACAAAGTTTTCAAACGCTTTCTCAGTAAATGGGGTTCGTTTTCCATAACTCGGTGCATTGGTACGCATGTCATAAAACCAAACGTTTTGGGTATTGTTGGTTTCGGTTTTTTCACGGGTAAAAAAGAGTACGTTGGTTTTTACACCAGCAGCATAAAAAATTCCTGTTGGTAAGCGCAAAATAGTATGCAGGTTGCATTTGTCCATCAAGTCACGGCGTATTTTTTGGCCGTCTCCGTCTTCAAACAATACGTTATCGGGCAATACCACTGCGGCTCTGGCTTTGCCATCTTTCTTTAAACTACGGTAAATGTGTTGCAAAAAGTTCAATTGCTTGTTACTCGTCGGGAAGGTAAAATCGTCTCGAGTTGGTCGCTCGCCACCTTGCTTGGTACCAAAGGGCGGGTTGGCCAAAACGCCGTCAAAACCGTTTAATGTCTTACCAAATTCGGTTAAGGTGTCGTTACGGTAAATGCGGCTTTCCATTCCGTGCAAGCGCGCATTCATCAACGCCAAACGGTGCGCATCGCCCACGAGTTCTACACCAGAAAATGCTTCTTCTTCTTGGAATTTGCGTTCCGCTTCAGTTAGTTTGAAATAGTTGTTGGTTTTATTTTTTAAATAATGGTCGGCCGAAATCATGAAGCCAAACGTTCCCGCTGCAGGGTCGTTCCATCGTTCGCCTACTTTGGGTACCATCAAATCAATCATGATATTGATTAATGGTCTAGGTGTAAAGTATTGTCCAGCACCACTTTTCTTTTCTCCTGCATTTTTCTCTAACAAACTTTCGTAGATATCGCCCATGACATCACGGTCGTCTTCCTCATACCAATCGAGTTTGTCAATGGCGGTAACCAAGGTTCTAAAGTTGACTGGTTTACGCAAACTGGTTGCTGCATCAGTATAAATTTCTTTGATGCTGTCGCTGGTAGTTTTGGTACTTACGGTTACTAGGAATTCGCGGTATTTGGCAAAAGCTTCGGCGTTGTCATGCTCGTCTACAAACTTTTTCCAACGGTATTCTTCAGGGATGTGCTCTGAAAATCCTTTGACGTCGGATAGTTTTAAAAATAGTATGTAGGTAAGCTCGTTTAAATATTGGTGGTAGGTTACGCCATCATCACGCAAAACATTACATAGGTTCCAAAGTTTGTTTGCGATTTCTTCTGCACTCATTTTATTTAGTTTAAAGTTTCCTCATCCCAACCCTCTCCAAAGGAAAGGGAGTAAGATGGAATTAATTATTTATTCGTTTTTGTTGTTGATTAGGTTGACTACTAGTTTACACATCATGTCTTTTTCGTCGGATTTGCTTTCGGCAATCATGATGGTGATGGCTACTAGGGCATTGTCTCCGATGCGTTTGTTGCCTAGGTCGTTGAGTAATTTGTTGTTCATAGCTAAGAAATACACGAATAGTCCCGCTGCAATGCGTTTGTTTCCATCAGAAAAAGAATGGTTTTTGACAATGAAGTACAACAAATTGGCTGCTTTTTCTTCAAAGGTAGGGTATAGGTCTGTGCCGTCAAAAGTTTGGTAAATGGTTTCTAATGAACTTTTGAAAGATTGGTCTTTTTCGTTACCAAATAAATCACCTGCTTTTTGAAAATCTCTCCAAATGCCAATTTGCTCAATGGCTTCATTATAAGTGAGTTTTTGAGTTTCCTCAGCTATTGCTGGGTTCTCTATAGTTAGTCGTTGATAATCGTATTTGTCTAATGTTTCTAGCGCATAAGCATATTGTTCAATTACTTTTAAAATACCCGTAGCTTCTGTTGACGATAAACTTTCAATATTTCCTGCATTAGCAGCCAGTTTTATTGCTTGCTGCAAATCAGAATACTTGTAATGGAGTTCTTTTAGTCTTTTTTCGTTGAGAGCATATCCTTTTACTAAATAGTCTTTTAATCTTTGGGTTGCCCATTGACGGAATTGGGTTCCTTGTTTTGATTTTACGCGATAACCAACGGATATGATTACATCGAGGTTGTAATATTCTATTTTACGTTTTACTGTTCTTCCGCCCTCTTTTTGAACTGTCAAGGATTCCTTGACAGTTGCCATTTTTTGCAATTCACCTTCTTTAAAGCAATTACCAATGTGAAGACTTATATTTTGTTTTGTTTGTGCAAATAATAAAGCCATTTGAACTTGACTTAACCAAACCGTTTCCCCCTCGAACTGAACTTCAATTTCTGTTTGATTATTATTTGTACTATATATTTCTATTTCACTCATTATGCCACTAAATTATAATTCTTGTTTAACCTTTGGGTTGCCCATTGACGGAATTGGGTTCCTTGTTTTGATTTTACGCGATAACCAACGGATATGATTACATCGAGGTTGTAATATATTGCGGTTGTTTCTTGGATTTTCCCTTTTATAGCACCGTGTTGTGTGGTATGTGCAAAATTTGCACATACCACTTTTTCATCTAGTTCACCTTCTTTAAAAACATTATTTATATGTTTTGTAATTACAGTTCTATCTTTCATGAATAGTCCAGCTATTTGCTTTTGTGTCAGCCAAACAGTCTCATTATCGAAATTTACTTCTATTTGTGTTTGATTTTCCGAAGATGTATATATTACTATTTCACTCATGTCTTCTTTCTATTTTAGTTCGTAAGAAACGCTTACGAACAGAAATTGGAATATGCATTTTTTGCATATTGCTTATTTTTTTGAACCGTCGCAATTTTTGCATCAATTGAATTTTTATTTCTGAACTATCAATAATTTCTTGACAGTTCCAATTCAATTACACAATTGAAGTTGTCAAGTATTCCTTGACAACTGCCTTTTAATTCCTTTATGCTGTATATAAATTATCATTTAAGACCACTAAAATATTCTCTAAATCATTATCGAAAATTTTATTGAGTCGAGTAAATCCTCCTTCATTACTAAAAGGTGCTTTATCTAAATCTGCTTTGGTTAAAACGGTTTCGGCTATTAATTGATCTTGGAATTTATTGAGCCATTTTTGCTGGATTTTGTTCCAAGGTTTTAGCATTTTTATTTTATTAATGGCATTTTCGATACGTTGTTCGTGGCTTACTAAATGGGTATCTAATGCTAATGTTCTGATGAACGAAATTATATCAGCCGCAATATCTTCATTTTTAGCATTTTTCCAAGCAGTATTCAAAGTGATGTCATTATATCCTTCTTGATCCAACATCAACTTTAATTCTTTCAACGATTTTCTATCCAACTCTGAAGGTTTGGTACAAATCGTTTTTAAAGCCAGAATTTCATTTCTGTTTTCTTCAATAAATTTTTTAAAACCCTGTATGTAATCCTCAGGTTTTTCGGCTTTACCATAACCACGTTCTACGCCAATGACCTGATCTGAATGCTCAGAAACCAATTGCATTTTGGGTTGATAGACTTTTTTGTCTAGAAAATCCCAAAGGCTAGCATAATTGGCTAGCACTTTTTTGATGTTGCCCTCTTCAATTTGAAGCAGGTTTTCAATAAATTCTTCTAGAGAATCGCCTTTAGCCAAATACATAAATTGCTCTATTTGACCGTCGTTAATTTGTTTCTTTTTGCGTTGCAGCTTGGCGACAATTTGTTCCAATTGTTTCTTGGCACGCTCAGGCGTATCAATATATTCTAATTCTTCTATTAGCTTTTGAAAAGAAATAGAAGGATTTGAAACGGTTTTCATTTGGGTGTAATCTTCTAAAGCTTCATACACTCGAACGGCATCATAAATTTTAAAAAATTGTTTGTCAATTTCGCGGCATAATCGAGTCGCTCTACCCAACATTTGTTCAAAAAGAATACGAGAACGTACTCTTCTAATGAAAACCAAATTAACAATCTGTGGCACATCAATTCCCGTAGTTAGTAAATCGACAGTAACGACAATATTGGGAAATTTTTCGTTTTTAAAACGTTTGGTTAAATTTTCGACATCATAGACTTTCCCAGTAAGCTTTTGTATGGCATCTTGCGGAACTTCTACGCCTATGGCTTCAAATTCTTCAATAAGCAATTGTATAATTAAATCCGCATGACTATCGCGTACAGCAAAAATTAATGTTTTTTCATCGCCTTCGGGATCTAGTCTTTGCACTAAATCTTTAACAACTGCGCGATTAAACGATTCTGTGATGACTAATTTATTGAATTGCTCAATTTCAATGTGCAGTTCATCTTCTAGTGCTGCTAATTCTTCAATTTGATTGGTTTCAGAATTTAGCATTTTAGGTTTTTCTCCTTTTTCCCACAGAATTCCCTCTTCACTTAGCTTGGTTTTAATGATATAAGGCGGTTCGTGATCTGTTAGAAATCCATCGATAACCGCTTCACGATACGAGTAATTGTGAACAGGTTTTCCAAAAATTTCGGTTGTATGCAATGCTGGAGTAGCAGTCAAACCAACAATGTACGCATTAAAATATTCAATAACTCTTTTGTATTGCCCTACATAATCATTTTCATCTTTAAAAACCAAATCCTCTTCATTGATTTCTTTATCCAAATTGTACCCTCGATGTGCTTCATCAATAATAATACAATCATAAGTATCTATAGGCAAAACTTCTTTGTCTGAATAGAACAATCGCTTTACCATACTTTGCACCGTAGCAAAATGCAAACGGGTATCTACATCAGGAATAACGTTTTTCATTTCTTCCATTTTATAGATATTGGCGAAAGTATTGATTTCTTCAACTTTATTATCCTTAAAACTACCCAAAGCTTGACTGGCCAATAATCTACGATCTGTCAAAAACAAAACCCGCTTGAAACGATCCGACTTAATCATTCGGTACACAAGGCCAATAGTAGTTCTCGTTTTTCCCGTTCCTGTCGCCATGACCAAAAGGGAACGTTTATCGTCTGGATGATTGATAATTTTGTCTTCAACAGCTTTAATCGCGTCAATTTGATAGTAGCGTAAACCTAATCCGTTTGGATTTTGCAAATAATCGTAATCGCTTTCTTCTAATCGTGCATTTGCCTTTTCGACATCTCTCTCAAACTGTTCTACTATTCCTTGAGGTGATAACCAACCTCTTAAGGCTTGCGCTTTGTTGCGTTCTTTCCGAATATCTAGAAACCAAATGCCACTTTTCGTTTTAATTTGCTCTAAATACGTCCGCCCATTGGTAGAAAATAGAAATGGGACTTTATAGGAGTTCCATTCCCCTAAAGTTTTAAAATGGGATGCCAATTCTAATCGCTCCGCATACACTTTAGACTGATGCAAATCTGTCGAAATATCTGTAGCATATTTTTTTGCTTCAACAATTCCGTATAATTCTAATCCAACAAAAAGAGCATAATCTGCCCATTTTCCTTGGCAAGGCCATTCCGCAATTGCCTTGTTTTTCCCTTTCTCAGGTACTGTTTTATTGTTTTTATAATTAATGGTAATAGAATCACATTCCCAACCAGCCGCTACTAGCTGTTTATCAATTAATATGGTTCTAGTATCCGCTTCATCAAGATGGATATTATTTGCATTTCGATTGGATTTTTCTTTTCTCTTTGAAATAATTTCTGGAGTAGCGTTGAAAGAAGCTACTTTGGTTTGATAATCAATAACCTCTTTTGAGAGTTTTTCTAGTTTAACATTAAGATCATCAAGGGTGTTTTTTTCATTATTTTCAGGAAGTGCATAAGTGTCTTTTTCTAAAAAATCATTTTCGTAGGTTTCATAAAACCATCGTGCCAGTTGATAGCATTTTTTTAAAATAAATAAGGCTTCTGAATTGGTTCCACTTCCATCGTGACTGGCTTTATTACCTGATTTTCTAACCGTATGCAATAAGTCTTTTACAACTTCTGGAATGAGGTTTTTGTAATATAATTGGTTGATCCGATCGACTTGATTACCGTCAAATATACCTAGATCTTCAAATTTCCAGATTAGAATGGTCATCTTCTCTGAAAACAAACGCAATTTAGCCAACGAAGAACTTGGGTCTACATAATACAGATTTTCTGATAATTCACTGATTAGGAATAGTTCTGGATAATTATTTTGTAAAAAAGAAAATTTGGATACTACCATAGTATAAGTCTTTTTTTGAAACAATATAATTTATACATTCAACTGCAATCATTGAATACATAAAAATAGTTCCAAATCTGTTTTATTGATAAGTTATGAAGGTATTGATTCAAACAGATAAAACCTCATTCCTATACAAACATAGTAAAAAGCAATGGGATGTAAAAGATAGAACTAATAATAAAGGTAAGTATAACAAGATGGAGCTTTGCTAAAAATATCTAAATAAGTTACAGAGAAAATCATCCTCACTTCTTTAAAATTAGTGCTTATCTTGCTTTTCCTGAATACTTTAATTCAAGACATAAAAAAACCCAATTTTACATTTTTGGGTGTAAAATTGGGTGTAATTTGTGTAACTACCTGATTATCAGTGTTACTTGCGGAGAAAGAGGGATTCGAACCCCCGGACCTGTTACAGTCAACAGTTTTCAAGACTGCCGCATTCGACCGCTCTGCCATTTCTCCAGTAAGTCGCTATCATTTCGTGATTGCGAGTGCAAATATAAGAACCTTTTTTGGTTATGCAAATGTATTTTTGGAAAAATTACAGCTTTTTTTAGGGCTTTTTTTTAATCATTTCATTTTCTATGTTTTAGGAGAATAAAAAATTAAAAAAAAATAGTTCCAAAACCTTAATAGTTTACGTATTCTGTAATTTCAAGGCCGTAACCAATCATTCCAACGCGTTTCCCTTGTGCTGTATTGGTTACCAATCGTATTTTTGAAATGTCTAGATCGTGCAGAATTTGAGCTCCAATTCCAAAGTCTTTACTGTCTATTTTTATTTTAGGAGCTTTGAGTTCACCATTGGCTTGTAATTCTTTCAATTCAGCAATTCTACTCAACAGGTTTACGGCTTGCATGTCTTGATTGATAAAAATCACGGCGCCTTTGCCTTCATTGTTGATGGTAGTAAACATATCGTCTAGTTGTTTGTCGGCATTATTGGTTAATGTGCCTAACAAATCGTTATTTACTTGAGAAGAGTTGATTCTTGTTAGAATAGACTCACCAGAATTCCATGTTCCTTTGGTTAAGGCAATATGCACTTGTTTGTTTGTCGTTTGTTGGTAAGCACGGAATCTAAAAGTTCCAAAACGGGTCTGAATGTCGAAATCTTCTTTCTTAACAATTAGACTGTCGTGTTGCATTCTGTAAGCCACTAATGCTTCAATAGAAACTAATTTCAAATCGAATTTTTTAGCCACTTTAACCAATTGAGGCAAACGAGCCATGGTACCGTCTTCGTTCATGATTTCTACAATCACACCAGCGGATTTAAAGCCTGCTAAGCGAGCAAAATCTATGGCAGCTTCTGTATGTCCGGTTCTTCTCAAAACTCCGCCTTGTTTCGCGATAAGTGGGAAGATATGTCCTGGTCGCGCTAAGTCGTGTGGTTTTGTATTAGAATCAACTAAGGATAGAATTGTTTTGGCTCTATCAGAAGCAGAAATACCTGTAGACACACCATTTCCTCTTAAGTCGACCGAAACGGTAAAAGCGGTTTCCATAGGGTCGGTATTGTTGCTTACCATTACATGCAATCCTAGTTCTTTACAACGACTTTCGGTAAGAGGAGCACAAATTAATCCTCTTCCGTGAGTGGCCATAAAGTTGATCATCTCTGGGGTTACTTTTTCGGCTGCAGCCAAAAAATCACCTTCATTTTCTCTGTCTTCATCGTCTACTACAATAATTACTTTACCTTGACGAATGTCTTCAATTGCTTCCTCAATTGTATTGAGTTGTATTTTATCTGCTACCATGTGTAGAATTAATTTTTAGAAGGGAATAATTTTTTAACCAATTTTTGAAAAGGTTCTGTTATACGATCCATATTGATCATGCCAATGTCGTTGATGGCCCTGTAGGTTAATAAAATAGCCAATGGAGTCAATATTATTGAGGACATCCAAGCTCCCATGAAAGGAGTGAGTCCTTCTTCTTGCGAAATTCTTTTCCCGAAGGTGTTTATGAAATGAAAGGTGATAAATATCAAAACCGCAAATACTATTGGAAGTCCAATACCGCCTTTTCGTATAATGGCTCCTAATGGTGCGCCAATGAAGAACATCAAGAAACAGGCAAAGGCAATTACAAATTTCTCATAAATCACAAATTCGTGACTGTTGATGTTTTTTTGCTTTAATTTCAAATCCGAAAGCGTACCGTCAATACTTTGAATTGTGCTTTGTGTATTGGCTAAAGCATTTTTGTAAACCGTTGCTTTTTCGTCATCCGTAAAAATGGCTAATGGATCTTTGGTATTGATCTTTTTTGTTTTTTTTACCGTGTCTTTAGTTGTTGTTGAAGCCGATAGTAATGGAATGGCAACTTTTTGATTGATGTTTTCAGAGAAAGATTTGGCTTCTGTTGCTCGATTTTTGGATAAAGAATCGATGGTGTATCTTAGTTCTGATACGTCAAGCATTCCTTTGGTATTAGCATCTTTAGTATCTTCGACGGTAGTGGTATTTAATTTTGATAAATCGATATTGATGATGTCTCTTTTGAATGAACTTTTTACAAAAGGCATTTTTTCTCTGTCCTCGTATTTTTTTGGAGTAACATCTTCATAATAATACCCATCTTTCAAAACCAATTGCAATAAATTTGAAGCTTCGTTGCTAATCAATTCGCCGGTTTTGGCTTTGATGACAGTTTTGTTGCCATCACCCATTAATGATTTTTTATGAATGGTAACGCCGCTCAAAAAATTACCTTTATCTCCAGATTTCTTATTCACTTTGATGTTGTAAATACCAACCGTATTGAATTGTCCTTCGGCAATAGCCAAAGCTGGCTTGACTTGAGCAATGTTTCTTCTGAAACTCATAAACTTATACTCGGCATACGGAATTACATTATTGGCAAACATAAAGGCCACAATACTTAATAAAAAGATAAAAACTACTAAAGTACGAAAGCAGCGTTGTAATGAAATTCCAGAAGATTTCATGGCAGCCAATTCATAATTTTCGGAAAAACTTCCAAAAGTCATGATGGAGGCCAATAAAACGGATAGTGGTAAAACCAAAGGAATAATCCTTGGCATAGAAAATAATAAGAATTTGACGATCATTATAAAATCCAAATCTTTACCAGCTAATTCAGTGATAAAAAGCCAAACAGTTTGGAGAATAAAGATAAAAAAAAGGATAACAAAAACCGTAGTAAATGTAATCAAAAAGGATTTTAATAAATATTTGTCAAGTATCTTCACCTATGTTTAATCTAATTTATTGATGTAGTAATTGGGGTATTTACTCGGCACAAAGGTAAATTGATTTTTTGATAATGGCTGATTAGTTTTAAAAGAATTAACGGTAAGTGTGGTTTTAGTTCCTTTTTTTCCAAATTCAATTAAGTTGTAAATGTGTTTGGTTTGAATGTCAATTCCCAATAAGATTTCCTTTCTTTGATCTTTTGCATTCGTTGGAACTAGTTTTACATATTGTATTTTTCGCCCTTTAACATCTTGAATGATGTCCATAGTGTATTTGTAACCAGAGTTGAAAAAAGTCAATATTTTTGAAGGGGTAATGGCGTTATCGTCATTTTCATTCAATTTAGAAATCGTAATTTCTTCGTCTTCAGGAACGATAGTATAGGTTTTTTTACCATCAAAAAGTTTGGTAACTCCCATAAAATTGAGTACATACATATTCCCTTTTAGGGTAACATTTCCTTTGCTGTCTTGATTGATGTTTTCTTTGGCATTTTGTAAACTGTATTTAAAATCAATCGCAATATTATCGTAACTTTTTACTTTGCTAGTGACTTGGTCCAACAAAGCTTTTGCTTTTTTGTCTTGTGCTGAAGATGAAAAAACAACAAAAAATAGCGCAATTGCTGTAAGGAACGTCAAAATAGATTGAAACTTGTTTTTTGAGTGAACAAGTGTGGAGTTTTGAATACTAGGTAACATGATTTAATTGTTTAGTTCGTTATTGAAAAATTGATCAAGAGAACTCATATCTTGGATGTTTACGCTACGGGCTTTACTTCCTTCAAACGAGCCTACAATTCCAGCAGCTTCTAATTGATCAATTAGTCGTCCTGCTCTGTTGTATCCCAATTTGAGTTTGCGTTGTAGTAAAGAAGCGGAGCCTTGTTGTGCATTCACAATAATTTCGGCAGCTTCTCTAAATAAGGGATCTCTATCAGAAACATCCATATCAAGATTAATGCCACTTTCTTCCCCAACGAACTCTGGAAGTAAATAAGCAGTGGCATAGGCTTTTTGAGAACCTATAAATTCGGTTATTTTTTCTACTTCTGGGGTGTCGATAAAGGCGCATTGTACACGAACCACATCATTACCATTGGTGTATAATAAATCTCCTCTACCAATCAACTGATCTGCTCCTTGGGTGTCTAAAATGGTTCTAGAGTCAATTTTTGAAGTTACTCTAAAAGCGATACGAGCTGGGAAGTTGGCTTTTATCAAACCTGTAATTACATTTACCGAAGGTCTTTGAGTCGCGATAATCAAATGGATTCCGATCGCACGAGCCAATTGCGCCAAACGCGCAATAGGAACTTCTACTTCTTTACCGGCCGTCATAATTAAGTCGGCAAACTCGTCGACTACCAATACGATGTAAGGTAAAAATCGGTGCCCTAATTCTGGATTTAACTTTCTAGACTTGAATTTTTCGTTATACTCTTTGATGTTGCGCACCATAGCATCTTTCAACAACGAATAGCGATTGTCCATTTCTACGCAAAGTGAGTTTAAGGTAGCGACAACTTTTGCGTTATCGGTAATAATGGCGTCTTCGGTATCGGGTAATTTTGCTAAATAATGTCTTTCAATTTTATTAAAAAGCGTTAGTTCCACTTTTTTAGGGTCTACCAAAACGAATTTCACTTCGGCTGGATGTTTTTTGTACAAAAGAGAAGTCAATACGGCATTTAATCCTACCGATTTTCCTTGTCCAGTAGCGCCCGCCATCAATAAGTGGGGCATTTTTGCCAAATCGACTACAAAAGTTTCATTAGAAATGGTTTTCCCTAAAGCAATTGGTAATTCCATTTCGGCTTCTTGAAATTTAGCCGAACCAATAACGCTTTTCATTGAAACCATAGTAGGATTCTTGTTCGGAACCTCGATACCAATGGTTCCTTTTCCTGGAATTGGTGCAATGATACGAATTCCAAGTGCAGATAAAGACAAAGCAATATCATCCTCTAAGCTCTTGATTTTTGAAATTCTGATTCCCGCTTCTGGAACAATTTCATATAAGGTAACCGATGGGCCAACTGTTGCTTTAATTTGGGCAATTTCTATTTTGTAATTGCGTAAAGTGTCGACAATTTTATTTTTGTTTTCTTCTAATTCTTCCTGATTGATGGTAATTCCACCAGTAGAATATTCTTTTAATAAATCTATAGTTGGGTATTTGTAATTTGATAAATCCAAGGTTGGGTCGAATAAACCAAAATCCGAAACCAAACGTGAAGCAAGATTTTCTTCGATTATATCTTCTTCGGCTGCTTTTTCAATTACAAAAGCCTCGTCGTTGGTGGTGATTACTTCATTTGGAATTGTAGCAACAATAGGTTGTGGTTTCAATTGAGGTTCCAAATTAATTTCGGAAGCGCTACTAATAGTAGGTTTCAAGGCTTCTTTGTTAATTTCAAATTGAGATCCTGAGGTTTTAAGATGAATGGTGTCTTCTATTTCTTCTTCCTCTTCAATAGCAAATTCCTCTAAATTGTAAGCATTTGAAGTTTCTTTCGAAAAAGGATTGTTAGCTATTTCTTCTTTAATTTCTTCCTTCGTTGAATGAAATAAGTTTTGAATTTTTTCTGGCGAAACCTTTAATTTGAAAATTAAGTAAATCAAAACACCAAAAATCAACACTAACAAAGTTCCTGTTTTTCCAATGTAATCTTGACACAGTAAATTGAGTTCATATCCTACAGTTCCTCCTAATTCAGGTACAGAAGTAGCAAAGAATCCAAATAAAACAGCTAGGATTACAATCAAAAATAAGTCCCAAAACCAAATGTTTTTGAGTCTTTTCAGTCTTAAATCTAAAAATAAAAATAGACCAGTCAAAAAGAATAATCGAACAAATAGAAAGGAAGCGATTCCGAATCCTTTGTAAATTAAGATATCTGCAAGAAAAGCACCAGTTTTTCCTAACCAATTTTGAACCAGTTCGTTTCTGTCGGTCATTGCATTTACCGCACTTTGATCTTCTTGTCCGTGAAGAAAATAAGAAACGAACGCGATTAATAATCCAATAGAAAAAAGTACTAGTAAACTACCTGTTATTAGTTTGTTTTGCTTAGATAGTTGCCAGAATTTAGCTTTTGTAGTGCTAGTGTCAGAAGGAGTTTCAGGAGTGTTTTTTTTGCTTGTTTTTGCCATTCTTTTTTAAAGTAAGCCTATATGAATTTTGGAACGTAAATGATTAAACCTATAATGATTGCGGTAATTGCTGCAAAGAATACAGACCCTGCAGCAATGTCTTTGATAAAACCTATTCGTTGACTGTAATTTGGATGAATGAAATCGGCTATTTTTTCTACTGCGGTATTCAATCCTTCAATGCTCATAATTAAGCCGATAGCAAAGGTTTGAAACAACCATTCTGTAGCTGAGATGTTCATTATAAAGCCTAAAATGGTAACTAGTATTCCAATTGAAAATTGTACCATTATACTGTGTTCCGTACTGATTAATTTAACGGCTCCTTTAAAAGCATAAGTCACGCTCTTTAATCTTCCAGTTACAAAAGAATTATCTTTTTGAAATTCCATAATACATTATAGTGCTGCTAATGCCGCTTCGTAATTAGGTTCGTTAGCGATTTCTGCTACTTGTTCAGTATGTGTAACCACACCGTTTTCGTCTAACACAATAATTACTCTAGAGTGCAATCCAGCCAAAGGACCGTCAGTGATTTCTAAACCATTGGATTTACCAAAATTACCTTCTTGGAAATCGGATAAATTCACTACATTTTCTAAACCTTCGGCACCACAAAAACGCTTTTGTGCAAATGGTAAATCTCTAGAGATACACAAAACTGTCGTGTTTTCTAATGTACTAGCGCTTTCGTTGAATTTTCTAACTGAAGTAGCACATGTTCCAGTGTCTATACTTGGAAAAATATTCAAAACCAATTTTTTACCAGTAAAATCAGCCAATGTAGCTACTGATAGATCGTTTTTAATTAGTTTGAAATCTACTAATTTGCTTCCTACTTGAGGAAGTTCGCCTGAAGTGTGAATTGGGTTTCCACCTAATGTTACTGTCGCCATATTGTTGTTTTTTTTGAGTTTCAAAAGTATGAATTTTTTTTAAGATTCGGGTTTCCTAATTCAAGATTTTCCCCGATATAAAATACCTCGTGCACTCTTTTGATAACTAGTTAAATTGATATTTATTTTTATTTATTGCTAAAGTAAGTTGTTTTGAAGATGTTTTTTTATGCTTTTTTTAAAATATAAATTAAAGAGTATCGCCTTTCATTTTTTGGAGATATATGCTATATTGCATCAAAATCCAAAATCTGTTTATGGTTGAGCAAAATATTTATAATGAAGACAATATACGTTCTCTCGATTGGAAAGAACACATCCGGATGCGTCCCGGAATGTATATCGGAAAGCTTGGTGACGGTTCTTCGCCGGATGACGGTATTTATATTCTTTTAAAAGAAGTATTAGACAACTGTATTGATGAGTTCGTAATGGGCGCTGGAAAATCTATCGAAGTGACCATTAAAGACAAAACCGTAGCGGTACGTGACTATGGTCGAGGGATTCCTTTAGGGAAGGTAATCGACGTAGTTTCCAAAATGAATACTGGTGGAAAGTACGATTCTTTGGCGTTTAAGAAATCAGTTGGATTGAATGGAGTAGGAACCAAGGCGGTGAATGCTTTATCGACTTATTTTAGAGTTGAATCGGTTCGTGATGAGAAGCAAAAAGCAGCTGAGTTTTCGGGAGGTAATTTGGTTTTAGAAGAAGATATCATCGAAACCACCAAGCGTAAAGGAACCAAGGTTACGTTTACACCAGATGAAGCCATTTTTAAAAACTATAAATTCAGAAATGAGTATATAGTAAAAATGCTCAAAAATTATTGCTACCTAAATACAGGCTTGACCATCATTTATAATGGTGAAAAATATTTTTCTGAAAATGGATTGAAAGATTTATTAGATGAAAATATTGCAGAGGAAGATATGGTGTATCCTATTATTCATCTTAAAGGGGATGATATTGAGATTGCAATGACCCACAGTAAATCGCAATACAGCGAGGAATACCATTCTTTTGTAAACGGTCAAAATACGACACAAGGGGGAACGCATCTTGTGGCTTTTAGAGAAGCCGTAGTCAAAACCATACGTGAATTTTACAATAAAACCTTCGACCCTTCGGATATCCGTAAATCCATTGTGAGTGCGGTTAGTATCAAGGTAATGGAACCTGTTTTTGAATCCCAAACTAAAACGAAATTAGGTTCTACGGATATGGGTTCTGAACCAGGAATGGCATCTGTAAGAACGTTTGTGAATGACTTTGTGAAAAATAAATTAGACAATTTTTTACATAAAAATCCAGAAACAGCCGATTTGTTGCTTCGAAAAATTCTACAAGCCGAGCGCGAGCGTAAAGAATTATCAGGCATTCGAAAATTAGCGAAAGACCGAGCTAAAAAAGCCAGTTTGCACAATAAGAAGTTGAGAGACTGTCGCGTGCATTTACCAGATATCAAAAATCCAAGATATTTAGAAAGTACGTTGTTTATCACCGAGGGAGATTCTGCTTCGGGGTCGATTACTAAATCGCGTGATGTGAATACACAAGCTGTTTTTAGTTTGCGAGGAAAGCCTTTGAATTCTTACGGAATGAGTAAGAAGATTGTGTATGAAAATGAAGAATTCAATTTGTTGCAAGCGGCTTTGAATATCGAAGAAGACATGGGTGACTTGCGCTACAACAATATTGTAATTGCAACCGATGCCGATGTCGATGGAATGCACATTCGCTTGTTGTTGATTACCTTTTTCTTGCAATTTTTCCCTGAATTAATCAAAGAAGGACATTTGTATATTTTGCAAACGCCACTTTTTAGAGTTCGAAATAAAAAAGAAACCATTTATTGCTACTCTGACGAAGAGCGCAGGGATGCCATTGAAAAATTAAAACCCAAACCAGAAATTACGCGATTTAAAGGACTCGGGGAAATTTCGCCAGATGAGTTCAAAAATTTCATTGGAGAAACCATCCGATTGGATCCTATTATGATGGATAAAAATACCTCAATTGAGCAATTATTGTCTTTTTATATGGGTAAAAATACCCCAGATCGACAAGATTTTATCATCAAAAACTTGAAGGTAGATTTGGATGTGATTGAGAAAAAATAGTATTGTTTTATAGTGAAAATTTAGTTTATGCGGAAAATAATATTTTTAATTGCTATTTTACTATTGGTTTCTTGTAAAAATGAGAATGCAGCAAAACAACCAATAGAATCCGAAGGGATTCCGATTAAAAAATCAATTAGTAAAATAATTAGCAAGAGAGAGTTTCCAATAAAGAATTTTTCAAAGATTGAATTGTTGTCTTATTACGACAGAACTAAATGGGATACAATGTCTTATAATGGTGTTGAGCCTTACAGTGATATTTTAGTTGAAAATGGCGAGTTTTCTTTTGATACTACATTCATACAAGAAAAAATAGTATTAAATAAAACTCAAGAAAAAGAACTCTTAAATCTATTAATAAGCGACACTTGTGTTCCGCAAGAGATGGAAGCCGCATGTTATATGCCTCGACACATGATAGTATTTAGAGATAAAAAAAATAAAATACTTGGTTATAATGAGTTTTGTATTGATTGCCGTGGTTCAAATAATTCAGGCAATTTAGAAGGTTTTCAAAAGTATTGTTATGCTGATATGGCGGAACTATTTCGAAAATTTGGAATAAAACTTTTTGTAACCTTTGAAGATCCTCAAGAAGAAATTGAGTTTTTAAAGCGTAAAGGGCTTTTGAATTTGAATTGAAATGTAATGAAAAATGAACAAGAAAACAGTAGTACTTATTATATTAGCTTTTGCCCTAGGTTTTGGTGGGACATTTTTTATTATCAGAAGCAATGATCATAAAGAATGTGGAATAGTGACCAAAAAAGTGAAAGACAAAAACGGAAATTGGGTGACCACAGAAGAACATATTTGCAAAGAAAAGTATTCTTTTTAGCATTGAAATAACGATAAAGTAGATTCATAAAGATATAAATGAAAGACGAAGAAGAAGATAACATCCTTTCCAACGAAGACGAAAACAACGACGCCAGTTTTGATGCTAATGATCAAGAAGGGTTCGATGACATTTCGACTTCAAGTGGGATGCACCATTTTTACGAAAATAATGCAGACGAGCACGATACCATTACCAAAGTTACAGGAATGTACAAAGATTGGTTTTTGGATTATGCTTCGTATGTAATCTTAGAACGTGCCGTACCCGCTATCGAAGACGGATTCAAGCCGGTACAACGCCGTATTATGCATTCGTTAAAAGAATTAGACGACGGTCGTTATAACAAAGTAGCGAATGTGGTGGGACACACTATGCAATACCATCCTCATGGGGATCAGAGTATTGCTGATGCTATGGTACAAATCGGTCAAAAAGATTTATTGATTGACTGCCAAGGAAACTGGGGTAATATTTTAACAGGCGATGGCGCAGCTGCTTCTCGTTATATTGAGGCGCGTTTGTCCAAATTTGCGTTAGAGGTATTGTATTCGCCTAAAATTACAGATTGGGGTGTATCGTATGACGGTCGTCGTGCAGAACCAAATAATCTTCCCGTAAAGTTTCCGTTGCTTTTGGCACAAGGAGCAGAGGGAATTGCGGTGGGTCTTTCTACCAAAGTGTTGCCTCATAACTTCAATGAGTTAATTGATGCTTCTATAAAAATTCTGAAAGGGAAACCCTTTACTTTATATCCTGATTTTCAAACCGCTGGGATTGCGGATGTATCGAATTACAACGATGGTATGCGTGGCGGACGTGTTCGTGTACGTGCCAAGATTAGTCAGTTGGACAAAAACACCTTGGTGATTACCCAAATTCCGTTTTCGACCAACACATCTAGTTTGATTGATAGTATTTTGAAAGCCAATGAAAAAGGGAAAATCAAAATCAAGAAAATCGAAGACAATACTGCTGCCGAGGTTGAGATTTTAATCCATCTTTTCCCAGGTGTTTCTCCAGATAAAACCATCGATGCTTTGTTTGCTTTTACTGCTTGCGAAACGTCTGTGGCGCCATTAGGTTGTGTAATCGAAGATAACAAACCGCTTTTTATTGGGGTTTCGGATATGTTGAAAATTTCGACAGACCGTACCGTAGATTTATTGCGTCAAGAACTCGAAATCCAATTAGAGGAATTAAAAAATAAATGGCATTTCTCTACTTTGGAAAAAATCTTCATTCGTGAAGAAATGTACATTGACTTCAAATTGTACTCCGATAGAGAATCATTGTACAACTATATGTATGATCGTTTCGAGCCATTCAAAGCATCCTTTGTTAGAGAAATAAACGATGATGATTTGCAAAAACTAACGCAAATCCCAATGATTCGTATCACTCGTTTTGACTCGGATAAAGCCGATGATTTCATTGCGAAATTAGAGGATGAAATGAAGGAGGTGCAACATCATTTGGATCACATCATCGATTTTACGATAACTTATTTTGCCAAGCTTAAAGAAAAATATGGTAAAGGAAGAGAACGCCAAACCGAACTCCGAATTTTTGATGATATCGAAGCGACTAAAGTAGTTTTGCGTAATACCAAATTATATGTCAATCGTGAAGAAGGATTTGTGGGAACAAGCTTGAAAAAAGATGAATATGTGGTGGATTGCTCTGATATCGATGATGTAATTGTTTTTCTGCGTAATGGAACGATGATGATTACCAAAGTTGATGCTAAGACATTTGTGGGTAAAGACATTATTCATGTGGCAATTTTTGACAAAGGCGATAAACGTACGATTTACAATATGATATATCGTGATGGAAAATCAGGGCCTTCTTATATTAAACGATTCAATGTTTCTGGGGTAACTAGAGATAAGGCCTACGATTTGACTAATGCAACTGCAGGTTCACAAATTCTTTATTTTTCATGTAATCCAAACGGCGAAGCTGAGGTTATTAATATTATTCTACGTCAAGTAGGTAGCATCAAAAAACTCAAATTTGATATTGACTTCGCCAATTTAGCGATTAAAGGAAGGGCTTCTAAAGGGAATTTGGTCACCAAATATCCAATTAAGAAGATTGAATTAAAAGAGAAAGGTATTTCTACTTTATTACCAAGAAAAGTTTGGTTTGACGATACCGTGCAGCGATTGAATGTGGATGGAAGAGGAGAGCTGTTGGGCGAATTTAGACCAAGCGACAAAATATTAGTCATTTCTCAAACAGGAAAACTCAAAGTCATTATTCCTGAACTGTCTACTCATTTTGATGAAGACATGATAGTGTTAGAAAAATGGAATCCTAAAAAACCGATTTCTGCTATCTATTTTGATGGTGAAAAAGAACGTTATTTTATCAAGCGTTTCTTAGTGGAGGTGGAGAATAAAGAAGAATCGTTTATTACCGATCATCCAAATTCAAAATTAGAAATTGTAGCTACCGATTATCGCCCAGTAGCTGAATTGATTTTTGCTAAAGTGAAAGGTGTTCAAAAAGAGAATCAAGTGGTAGACATCGAGAGTTTTATTGCAGTAAAAGGATTTAAAGCTTTAGGAAACCAATTGACAACCGATAAGTTAAAACAAGTGAATTTGCTTGATCCTTTGCCTTATGATGAGCCAGAAGAAGAGCTGCCCGAACCGACTGAAAGTATAGAAGACGCCATTGATGATTCTTCTATTCAATTAGAAGATGATGGGCAAGTCACTTTATCCTTAGAATAATTCATAAAAAAAGCTTCCAATGACGGAAGCTTTTTTTGTAGCGTTATGAGATGAAAATTATTTCACTTCTTTAGACAAGCGAATGTTAAGTGCTTTGATTTGTTGTGCGGCAATTTTAGCAATTTCTGTGGCTCCTTTTATAGATAAATGGGTGTTGTCATCGATTCCTTTTGGGATATAGCTATTTTCTCCCGGGGCAAAGTGCAGATGTAATTCTTTTGATTTTTCTACTCCGTAGGATTCCTCCAGAAGTTCCGTGTAGTATTGCATATCGATAAAAGGGACTTTGTATTCTTGTGCTACAAGCCTTAATTCTTGTGTGTAATCGCCGTGTGAGTCAATCAAAACACCTTGCTCATTGAAGGTTCTTCGGGTTATCGAAGAGAATAGGATAGGAGTGGCTCCTTTTTTTCTGGTTTCTTCTACAAAACGAATCAAATTGTGTCGGTAGCTTGTGTGTGGATTGGTATAACGAGTTGGGTCGGTGACTTTGCCATCGTTATGACCAAATTGAATAAATACATAATCTCCTTTTTTGAGTGAATTGTACACAGCATCCCATAATTTTAAATCAATGAAACTGCGCGTGCTTCGACCATTGACGGCGCGGTTGTCTATCACTACATTATCTGAAAAAAAAGACGGTAACATTTGTCCCCATCCTCTTTCGGGGTTTTGTTCTGGTGCGACTTTGTTGGCCATAGTTGAATCGCCAATGGTATAAATCGTCGTTTTTTGTGCCCAACCGCTTAGGGTGATACAGGCAATTAGTAGGAAGTACTTTTTCATTTTAATGTTATTTTACAGAAGTTGGTATACTCGCCTTTTCTCCAATGGTGACTTCATTCAGTACAACATTTTCAGCATTTTGACTTGAAATGCCATTTTTAGCCCATTGGATATGAATGTTATTAAAGAAAATATCTTTTATTTTTAAATCAGGATAGCCTTGAATCACAATGCCGGTTTGTGTGGCTTTGTTACAAACGATATTCGAAAAATTGATGTTGCTAATGCTTGAAGCAAAGCCACTGCCTTCGCCGTGGTAGTTGGAGGTAATGTACAAGGCGTCTTCTACTTCGCCGAGTTGCAGATTGTTTACAAAAACATCTTTGATATAGCCACCACGGTCGGCATTGGTTTTTAGGTAAATGCCTCTTTTGAGGTAGCCAGTTGTCTTGCAGTTTTCTACAAAAATGTTTTGAATCCCGGCTGACATCTCGCTGCCCAAAACTACTCCGTGCAAGCCTTTAAAATCACAATTTCGGATGACAATGTTCTGACTTGGGGTGGCACTATTGGCTCTTCCTTCGTGGTCTCTTCCTGATTTTATGGCAATATTATCATCGGCATTATCAAAAGAAATGTTTTCGATTAGGACGTCGCTGGAATATTCGGGGTCGATGCCGTCGTTATTGTTATTGAATGCTTTGTATTTTAAACCACGTACCGTAATGCTTTTGCTTTTTAACAAATGAATGCACCAAAATGGTGAATCTTCGATTTGAACATTTTCGATAAGTATATTTTTGGAGTCGATGAATTGAATGAGTTGTGGTCTTAGGTAATGTCCTTCTCCAAAAACTCGGTCTTTGATGGGAACATTTTGATGATTCATTTCTCTACTCAAAAGTTGGTCTTTCTTTTCGAGCGGTTTCCATTTTATCCAAGTGTTTTTGGATTCTCCATCGATAGTGCCGTTTCCGGTGATGGCGATGTTTTCTAGGCTAATGCCATAAATCAAGGGACTGTAATTGTATAGCATTGTGCCTTCCCAGCTGGTCAAAACCAGCGGATAATCTTTTGGATTAGAACCAAATCTAATTTTGGCACCATCTTCTAAATGCAAGCGAACATTGCTCACAAAATGAAGCGGACCTTGTAAGGTATAGACACCTTTTGGGACAAGGATTGTTCCGCCGTTTTTCTTTTTACAAAGCGCCATTGCTTTATCAAAAGCGGGTTTTGCATTGCTTATCGAATCTCCTTTGGCTCCCAATGCGGTTATTTTTATGGTGAATGGAGGAATTTTGGGTAACACGATACGGTTTAGGATAGCATTGACTTTTTCTGTTGGGAAAGGTGCGTTTTGTGCCCAACCACTGAGGCTGATGAAGACAAAGAATAACAGGTATTTTTTCATTTTTGATGGCATTTATTATTTTGTTTTAAAGACTGAAACAAAGAGTACAATTTCTTGACTGCTAGGTCCGATTGCTTCGTCAGTTCGCTATCGATCGGGTGGAACGGATAGCGGGACTTTGTTTCCTGAAACGCCTCATGTTGCTGCTCCTAAAAATTAATTACTTAGCAGTTACATACCAATCTTTGATTTTGTCATTAAGAATTGTTTCGATGGTGTACTTTTTAGCTTCATTTTTGGTGAGTTGATGCGACCACGGGACTCTTTTTTGGGGTTGAAAGCCTGGCCCAGAGCAATTGTATTCGGCATAAAAGCTGGTTTTTTCGGCTTCGGGTTTTGACCAATTGTGCCATCCTTGCGGGAGAATATGGGCATCCATCGTGCAATCTATGAAAACGGTTTTCGCATAGATTCGCCAAGGTCTACCCAAATAGACTTCTTTGACACTAGTGTCGGCGGTTAGTTTACAGTTCTTAAAAACGTAGCCAAAAGTACTGTCTTGGGGGGTCGAAGCAGCAGTGATATAGGAATCTTTTTTGCTGTGTAACCTACAATTTTCGAAAAAGACCGTGGCATCGCCAAAAATGAAATCGGTAGTGCCTTCGATGTAACAATCTTTGAAATAGTTTTTAGTGCCCTCGCCTGAGGTATAAAGCGTGTCTTGGTTGCCCAAGAGATTGCAGTTTTGAATTTTTACCCGATTGGCGTTTACATTGAGTGCAACTGCTTGTCCAACCTCGCCAGCAGCATTTTCGATGGTTATGTTTTGGGCGATAAAATCATTTCCTTCTACCAAAACGGTGTAAGTGTGAAAGGTACTGTTTCTTCCCACATTCATTTTTTTGAAGTGATCATCAAAAGTGATAATGGTGTTTTCTTTGCTTTCGCCGATGAGGGAAATTTTTGTATTCCAAGCGTGGATTTTTACTTTTTCGTAGTATTTTCCGTTTTTGACATATATTACAATGCGTTGATTTGGATAGGAACGAGCCGCATTTATAGCGTCTTGAATTTTAGTAAAGTTACCAGAGCCTTTAGCATCTACCACAAAATAATTCTCATTGCTTGGTTGTATGTCTTTTTTTTTTGGTTCCTCTGTTTGGATTTTTTTTAACCAATTGGGATATTTTTTTAGCACTTCTTTTGGTTCGTTCGTGTACCAAGCATAGCCGTTTCGTCTTTCGGAACCAATTTCTTCTATTGTTTTTTTCTTGATACCATCTCGGTCACAAAAGAAAGGTTCGTTGGTGTCAAGCTCCATAAATCGAGCCCAAATAGGCTCGGCATTTTCGGTAACGATCATTTTTTTTTCAATAATTTTTCCAGCCTCATTAAGGATTCGTTCTTCTTTTAAATTTGTTATCTTAGTTGCTTCAAACCAAGTGACAGCACTTTTTACGGCTTGAATAATTTCAGGTGATGGGTTCTCGATAGACATCAACAGTAAGACAATTTTTGCCGATTCTTTTCCGCTCAGCGAAGGCAATTCGTAGGCTCTGGCTTTTGCAGGAAGCAAGGTCACTTCGTCATGTTGTGCGCACCAAGCAGTTAAGGTATTGTTTTGTTTGTATTGTGTTTTTAGGATGCAATCAATGCCTTTGTCGAAAGCTACATTGATTTGATTGACCAATGGTTCTGAGAGTTTTATGGCAAAATAGTCGCTTTTGTCTTTCAATTCTTTGAACATAAATAGCAGGTTCGCCATTGCGTCATCATTAAAAGTGATGTGGGTGTAATAGCCTTTTTTCTTAGGGAAAAACTGAGGCCAACCACCATTAGCGTATTGTGCTTTGAGCAAGTAATCTAGACCCAACAAAAAGGCTTTTTGATAGCGTTCGTCTGGATTTTGGCGGTACATTTTGGATAGAAAAAGCATTTCCTGCGCCGTAGCACCATTGTCTATTGTGATTTCGTCTGTACTGTCTTTTTCAGAGAGTAGCTTTTTTTTCTCGGTATCGTTTAGTTCTTTTTGCATTTGTATGTTTTTAGGCCAACCGCCAATAGAGCGTTGGTATAACAAAACATTCTCTGCAATGGCTTTGGCTTCTGGGCTGCTAAACCAAGGCCCTTCTTTCATTTCGGTAATGGCTTTCCAGCTTTTATTCAAGACTTGCGCATGGGTCATACTTCCAATGCAGATACATAAAACAAGAATAATTTTCTTCATTTTTTGCGGTTTATTTTGTTACTCTAAACCAATCGATGACTACATTTCCAGCATCGTTGGTCGTTTCATTTCGTAGGGCTAAAAAGCCAATTTTTGCGCCAATCCATTTTCCTTCTTTGGCACTAAAAGCCGTTCCGATTGGTAGGAATTTTTGATTGTCTTCACTGTAGTAAAAAAGACATTGTCCACCTGCAGCTATTTGTACTCTTAAGTAGCAGGTGTTGCTTTGCAGGGCGATGCTTTGGCTTTCTTTTTCGATTCCTTTTTTGTCCGCCCCAAGGCAAGTAACTTGAGAAAGCCAATAGCTGTTTCCAAGTTTTTTCATTTTGAGATAACTGTAATCCAATCCCATTATGACTAAGCCTGTTTGTTCTTCGTCGGCTCTTGCATTGAAGGTGATTTTGGTTGTGACGGTCGCTCTTTCAGCGGGAATTTTTTGTAGTAACAAGTTCCCAATATCGAATAAATTAGTACTGTTTTTGGGTTTTGTTTGACAAAATAAAGTGTAATAGCCTAGAGTAGAAGGGAAGCCCCAACTCACTTTTGGATTGGCGTGCCATTGCCATTGTAATCCTAGTTTTGGTTCGCTGAACTCATCACTTTCTGCGGGAGTTTGTATAGTGAATGGCTGTCCTAAATTCGGTTTTTTGAAAACATTCACGGGTTCACCAATGCCGTTTTCGTTGGTATCAGTTCCTATGACAGGCCAGTCGTTTTTCCAAATCATAGGTTGTAAATGCACGATTCTTCCATAGGCTCCTTTATCCTGAAAATGGAAAAACCAATCTTCTCCTTTTTGTGTTTGTACCCACGCACCTTGATGAGGCCCATTGATTTTTGAATTCCCTTGTTCGAGTACTATTTTTTTTTCATAAGGTCCGTATACGTTTTTGGATCTTAATACCAACTGCCAACCCGTAGCCACGCCTCCTGCAGGAGCAAAGATGTAATAGTATCCGTTGCGTTTGTAGAATTTTGGACCTTCAACTGTAGTATCGTTTGGGTGACCGTCAAATAAAATCACATCATCATTGTTGGCCAAAGTTCCTTCTGGATTGAGTGTGCAAAGCGCCAAAATACTTTTGATACCCGCACGACTACCGGCAAAAGCGTAGGTGAGGTATACTTTTCCATCTTCATCCCAAAGCGGGCTGGGATCAATTAATCCTTTTCCTTCCTTAACTAAGACGGGAGCAGACCAAGCCTGTTTTGGATCTTTGGTTTTGACCATATAAATACCATAATCGGGATCTGGATAGTAAATATAAAATTCATTATTGTGAAACCGAATACAAGGTGCCCATACACCATTACCGTGTTGCGGTTGGTCATACACCTCAAAAGGTGGTTGTTTTTGAAGGGCGTAATTTATAATGCTCCAGTTAATCATATCCTTTGAATGCAGAATTGGCAAACCTGGAATACAATTAAAGGAAGAAGCTGTCATATAGTAATCCTCATTGACCCTAATGACATCAGGATCTGAATAATCACTATGAAGTATAGGATTTTGATAGTTTCCATTGCCCAAATCGGCCACCCAAACTTGCGATGGGGAGCCGTTTTGGATCTCTTGCGCTGTACTTGTACTACAAACGCTGAAAATGAGTAATAAGAAACTGATTTTGAGGTTCATTGTTTATCGGTTTAATTCTAAGGCAGCAAGAATAAAGGGACCGGTTGCTTTTGGATCGTTGTCTTTTTTCTTTTCGTTTACATAGTACTCAAATGAGCCATCACGATAGGGATTTCCACCAAGTCCAGCCACAGCACAGGCTTGAGTGATAATCACTTCGCCATTAGCGCCTATTTTGATTAATTGTTTGGTCATACCATCAAAGGCTCTCTGAGCGATTTTTTTATATTTTTTGGGTAAGTATCCTTTGTTGGCTCCTTTGGCAAAAGCATAAGCAAACATAGCCGTTCCAGACGCTTCTAAATAATTTCCACCAACTGCTCCTTTGTCGGTTACTTGGTACCAAAGCCCAGAAACATCTTGAAAAGGAGTCAATGCTGTAGCCAATTGGTTCAAATAGTTGACTAATTCTTTATGTTTCGGATGATTTTTGGGCATATAATCTAAGACATCAACTAATGCCATAGCATACCAACCCAAAGAACGAGACCAAAAATTTGGAGACGTTCCAGTAGTTTTATTGGCCCAAGGCATTTGTTTGCTTTCGTCCCAACCGTGATACAACAGTCCAGTTTTAGGATCGCGATCATTTTTTTGAATGAGTTCAAATTGTTTGGCGATATCGTCTAAACTTTTTCCCTCTTCAAAGGTCATAGTGTATTGTGCATAGAAAGGCTCTCCCATATATAATCCGTCCAACCACATTTGGTTAGGATATATTTTTTTGTGCCAAAATCCACCACTAGGAGTTCTGGGTTGTTCCTCGATTTGTTTTCTGAGCGTTTGCAATGCTTTTAGATATTTTTCCTCTTTGGTTTTAGCATAAATATCAAACAATAATCTACCGGCAACTACCATATCAATATTGTACGATTCGAATTTGTAGCTATCAATAGTTCCATCGTTTTGGATGAGTTTGTCTACATACGATTTTATGTATTCTGTGTATTTTGGGTTAGGATGTTTTTTATTCAATTCTTCCATTGAAGTCAAAACTAGTCCATGAACGTAATCCCATTTTGGAGAAGTAGCGTGATCGATCATGAAGGATTCTTTGTGCTGCAGCATTACTGTAGCGGCCATACGTTCTGACCATTTTAGTTTTTTAGGTATTTCTTGAGCTTGGAGATTATTACCTATTAAAATAAGGAGTAGCCCTCGTAATAGGTATAGGAATTTGTTTCTTTTTATGTTTTTTTTCATTGGAAATGATTTAGAATAGAAATTTTATTTATTTAGTTCTAGGGCTGCTAGCATAAAAGCACCAACGCCCGCAGAACTATCGTTTTTGTTATTTGATTTTGTGTAAAATTGATATGAACCATCTCTAAAAGGGATTCCCCCAAGACCAAAATTAGAGCATATTTGAGTGAGATGAAGCTCACCATCATCATCCACTTTGCAATATTTTTTGATTATTTCATCAAAGGCTTTAGTTGCATTAACTTTATATTTGGATGGTAAATAGCCTTTTTTAACTCCTTTTGCTATGGTGTAAATGAACATGCAAGTACTAGAAGTTTCCAAGAAATTACCCGTTTCATTGGCTTTGTCTGTTACTTGGAACCACAAACCAGATGGGTCTTGATATTGGATAACTACTTTTATTATTTGATTCAAATAAGAAACTAATTCTTTATGTTTTGGATGTTTCTTTGGAAAATAATCTAATACATCAACCAACGCCATAGCATACCAACCAATGGCTCTTGACCAAACGGTTGGCGAAGTCCCTGTTACAGGATTTGACCATGCTATTTGCTTGCTTTCGTCCCAAGCATGATAAAACAGACCTGTTTTTGGATCTATGAAATGCGTTTGTACAAGTTGGAATTGAAGCGCAATATCATTTAGGTTTTCACCTTTCTCATAAGTTACAGTATAACGTGTGTAAAAAGGAGTTTGCATATACAAACCATCCAACCACATTTGATTGGGATAAATTTGTTTGTGCCAAAAACCACCACTAGCCGTTCTGGGTTGTTCTTTGAGTTGGTTTCTCAAAAGTGTTAAGGCTTTTAGGTAACGAATTTCCTTAGTCTTGTTATAAATATTAAAAAGCAATTTTCCAGGTTCGATTAAATCAATATTGTATTCTTTTGAATTATAGTTGGCAATAGTTCCCGAACTATCAATAAAAGAATCTATATATTCTTTGCTATAGTTTTGATAGACTTGATTATGGCTTTTTTGGTATAACTTTTCAAAAGCACCAAGAACAAAACCAATTTTATAATCCCATTTGGGTTTTTCATTATTGTCTATTTGCCAAACTTTGGGATGACGTTTCATTATCGAAAGTGCCATTCGCTCTGACCATTTGAGAGTACTAGCGATTGTATTGCTCTTTTTGGAATCAATTGTAGGGCTTTGGTTTTGAGCCATAGTTTCGTTATTGACGAAAATCAATAACGCTAAACAACAATAGATCCATTTATAACTAGCCATTTTTATTAAATTTTACCTTTTTTGTTGAGTTCGTTGAGTTTTTCATCTAAGTATTTTACAAATACTTCTTTGCTTTTAATACCGTCTTTTTCTTGTTCCCAAGCTCCTGAAAAGTAAAACGTTACGGCTTGTGTTGAAGGTTTGAAAACTAAAAGATGATCGAATTCTGCGCTAACTTCAGCCTCTATAGTATTCATTTCGTAAAAAATGGCCATGCCTAGTTGATCCGGAATTAGCGATTGAGTGCCATAAGTGGCGAGATAAGCCCATTTTTTATTTTGGCTCACTTTTTTGAAGATTTCCGTATTTTTTTGTTTTACAATTCCTGTGCAAATACCACTAATTGCTTTAGAGGCTTGAATGGTATGTTGGGTGTGGCGTTGGTTTGGAGTAATTGTAAGCTTAGAGGTAAAATCAATTTTTTCTCCCGCTGTTTTCCATCCATAATATTGGATAGTTACGCCCGAAGATTTGGATTTATTTTCCACTTTTGCGAGTGTAGAATCGACTTCATAAAAGTGCAATCTTTCGTTGTTTAGGTAGCGATCTATGGAGCCAATTCCAATCCCTTTTCCTGCTTTAAGGATATCAGCACCCCAATCGCTCATTTCGTGATAGGAGTCAAAACCATCTTGTCCGACTTGCGGCAAAACAATCGCTTCGGTTTTTTTTCCAAAAATGTCAATGGCATTTCTCCAATCTAGGTACAAACGGTAGCCAATTTTGTTGCTTTCCCAGCCTGGACCTTCGTAACGGATATCAAAGGAATGATCTGTATGTTCTGGTGCTAGTTTCAATTTTTGAACATTTTTGAAGGTACCACCGATGTATTTTCGACCTTCCCATTTTCCGCCTTCTTTCACAGAAATTTCAGCGTAGGTTTTGGCCTTTTTATTCAAAGTTTGGGCATTGGCTTGGTAGACACCCATTAGGGCTAAACAAGCTAGTAGCTGTAGTGTTTTCATTTATTCTTTTTTTAGTATTTTATCTAGAAATTGGGTTGTAAAAGTTACGGTTTTTTCGAACCATGGATTAAAAAACCAGAAAGAATGTGGCGAATTTTCTAAAGTTTTTATCTCGCTGTAAATTTCATTTTGGTTTAAAATACGAATCATATCATCTCTTCCAGCATGAAATCGATTCCATTGGCTATTCACAAAAAGAATAGGAGGAGTGTTTTTGTTGGTATGGGTAAGTGCTGAGGCTGCTATCCAATTTTTGGAATTTTCTTCATAGGTTCCTCCCAACCATTCTGCTGCGATTTTACCTTCTTCCGATTCTGGATGATGAAAAGCTAAAATACCATCTAAATCAACAATGGCTTGTATTTCGTTTGGAGAAGTGGTACCAAGTAAAGCAGCCATTTGTCCTCCTGAAGAACAGCCCAAAATGGCTATTTTATTTGGATCACTATTGAAACGCACTGCATTTTTGATAATGAAAGCGATAGCTTCTTTTACATCATTGTAGCCAGCTGGATATTTGGCTTCTGGGGATAATCGATATTCAATGGCAAAACAGTTGTATTCTTTTACAGCAATTGCAGTTGCTAGGTTTTCCATCTGAGATTTATCTCCAGATTTCCATCCGCCACCGTGTAACAGAATAATTGCGGGAAGCTTTTTTTTGGATTGAAATAAATAAGAGTCAAGATGAAGGTCGCGAGTTGCTGTTTGTTGGTAAACTATTTGTTTTTCAGATTTTATGTTTTCATTGTGCAAGGTTTTGGCAATGCTAATGAAAGGGAATTTCTTTATTTCTTTTTGATACGTATTCGATATCGTGTAGGAGGTATCCTTTGGGAAAGTCGATTGTGCTCCTACAAGGAAGGGAAGAAAAACGAATAGTATAAAAAAGTTTTTCATACGTGTTATTTTATCTTTCAGCGATGCTTAATGGGCTTAGCTTTTGCCAACTTGATGATGATTGTATGGCTTGTTTTTAATTATTTTTTGATTCTTTTATCAAATTATAATTAGATCTTCACTTAAAAAAGGAGTTTGGTATGATTACACCAAACTCCTAATTACTAAAACAAAAGCTTAAACCAATAAAATAATAATAATGCGATTAATAAGCAGGGTTTTGTGGATAATTAGTACTTCTGTTTAAATCCAGCACCGTTTGTGGAATAGGTCTTAGGATTTTTAAGTTACCATTTAGTCCATTAAACACACTTGCATTTGTAATTTTTGGATTGTGTAAAACTGTTCTGGTCACCAAAGTACCTGTGCGTTTCAAATCAAACCATCTGTGATATTCCCCTAGTAGTTCTCTTGCTCTTTCGTCTAGGATGGTATTGATATCAATTGAAGTCAATACAGGAATTACACCTGCTGTTCCACCACCAGCTCTACGTCTTACTTCGTTTAATCTTGCCAAAGCATTTACGGTGTTACCAGCTTTAAGATACGCTTCTGCGGCAACTAAATAGGTTTCTCCCAAACGAGAAATAATAAAGTCACGAGTACTTACTCTGTTGTTGGTGGCAGTTCCGTAAGGTGCGGTTGGGTCATCAAATTTACGGACTGGGATGGTAGCATAATCAGCACTTACATTAGAGGATGAAGAATAGGTTCCCCAGTCATGGTATCTAAAGGTTGCTGCATTTTGATATCTAGAAGCATTGGCTGTTTTCCAAGCAGCTCTATCCGCTGTTGTAAACCAACTTGGTTCATAAAAGTCAGTGATTTTTAAAGCCGTTTTATCTACTACTTCATAATAGGCATAATATCTTGAATAAATTTCGGTCATGAAGGTTCCTTCCCATCTCCTGTCTCCTTTTTCATACAAGGAAAGCGCATAAACGGTAGGCAATAGGGTGTAACTTCTGTTTGGATAAGGATTGCCAGTAGCGGCTGGTCCAAGATATGGACCAAAATAGTAGCCTTGAGCGTTTCCTAGAGTAGCTACTCCTGTTGCGTTTGTAGCAGCAGAGAATTGTACAGAAAAAATAGTTTCGGCATTCATTTCATTTCCAGGACGAACTACATTATCAAAAGAGACATTCAATTGTTGTCCATTAATTACTTGATCTGCTAAAGAGGCAGCAGTAGTAAAGTCAGCCGATGTGCCAAAACTTTCATATCCTTTGGTTAAGTATACTTTGGCTAATAAGTTTTGAACTGCACGTCTGTTTACTCTTCCAGTATAAGTTCCTGTGCTCACTGCGGGTAAAGCCTCATTTAAGTCTTTCAAGATTTGTGTGTACACTTCTTCTGCAGTATTTCTGTCAAAGGCCAAAATAGCGGTGTTAATACTCTCTAAAACAATTGGAACGCCACCATAGGTTTGGACTAATAAAAAATATGCATTAGCTCTTAAGAATTTTAATTCGCCAATTCGAGTACTTAAATTTGGACTTTGAGCAGTTAAATTAGCATAATACAAACCTTTGTTGGCTTGTTGTATCGAAGCATAACACGTTCTGTACAGTTGATCAACCCCTTGTGAAGTTGGGTTAAGGTTGAGGTATCTGCTTAAACCATCTGGTTCCATATTTCTTCCTTCAGAATACATATCAGTTCCAGCTTCAAATAGCCAGGGATCTCCTCCGTAAATGTCTTTTAGCATGGAATAATTGGTATTAACCAAGGATTCAAATCCAGCTGTTGTTAGAAAATATTCTTCAGCTGCAGCAAAAGAACGATTATCTTCTTCTATAAAAGAGGAACAAGAATTAAGTGAGAGGATCAATATACCTAAAATTACTATAACTTTTTTCATTTTACTTTACTTTACTTTAAAATTTTAAACTTACACCCATTTGAATGGTGGTTGATGCTACACGATTTACTCCAAGAGAGGCAGTTGCCCATTCTGGATCATATCCTTCATATTCTGTAAATACAAAAGGATTCAATACATTGACATACAATCTTAAGTTTTTGATTTTTAGCTTGTTTAATAATTCTTGATTAAAACTGTATCCAAAAGCTATATTTTGAATTTTTACAAATGAAGCGTCTTTATAAAAAGCAACATCGTTATTGGTATAATATACACCAGCTGCACGTGGAAGTGGGTTCGTGTTAGAGAATTGTGCTGGTACCCCCGCACCATTTGCAGGAACATACCAGTCTTTTAAATCTAATTTTTGACGACCTCTGTCGTTTACATCGGCAAAGTTGTTGTGAAAGTCACTAAATACTGTCATTCCTTGATTGGTGATCAATGATAATGAGAAATCAAATTGTTTTACTCTTAAAGAAGTTGAAAAACTTCCAGTCCATTTAGGATCGTAGTTACCTATGATGGCACGGTCGTTATTTCCGTCAATTTTACCATCGTTATTTAGATCTTTTACACGTGCTTCTCCAGGTAATTGTCCGTAAGTAGCAGCCAAAGTTCTATCGCTTTCTTGCCAAATTCCATCAAAAACAAAGTTGTAGTAAGAGTGAATATTTTCTCCTAAAAACAAATTATTTCCCACATCACTAACTTCTTTCTGATTATAAATTGAAACTAATTCATTCACATTTTTGGTGAATGTAAAACTAGTTTCCCAAGTAACATCTTCTGTTTGGATGTTTTTGGTAGTCAAAGCTACTTCAATTCCTTTGTTGCTTACAGAACCTACGTTTGATGTTATGGTAGGTACACCAATTTCTAACGGAAGAGCTTGTTGGAATAATAAATCTTTAGATAAACGATCGTATACATCTACACTTCCTGAGATTCGGTTTTGAGCAAATCCAAAATCAACCCCAAAGTTTACCTCTCTGGTTCTTTCCCAAGTAAGTTCGCTATTACCTAAACTTGCAGGGATGTAACCATTGGCTAAGGTATTGTTAAAGTCATAATAAGTTGGAGTTTTCAAAACACTTAAGCTTGAATAAGGTGTTACGTTGTCGTTTCCTGTATATCCAATACTTGCTCTAAGTTTGAAGTTACTGATAAAAGTTAAGTTTTTCATGAAGCCTTCTTCGTTGATTTTCCATCCCACTGCGATAGAGGGAAATGAAGCCCATTTATTACCTTTAGCCAAAACTGAAGAGCCATCATATCTTGTAGTGGCAGTCAATAAATAACGTCCTTTGAAGGTATAGTTCAATCTTGCAGCATAAGAGTTCAAAGTATTTTTAAAATAATTTGATGCTACATTATATGTAGATTGCGGTCCAGAACCTAAATTGTAATATCCGGTATCGAAAGGGTTTTCTCTTGAAGACAAAAAAGAAGTTTCAGTTACATTAGAATACAAACTCTGAAGTCCCAAGAAACTGAAAACATGATCTTCTTTGAGAGTGTAATTGATATTGAATTGATTGTCCCAAGTAAAATTAAAATTATCTAGGTTTTCAATTTCACCAGAAGGTAAGTTTTTATTGGCGATACCAATATTAGTTTGTGCACCAAATGCTTTTCCACGTTTTGACTCTACTTTTCCTGCTGAGAAAGTCGATTTGAACGATAACCAGCTATTGGCTTTATATTCTGCAAATAAATTCCCTATGGTTGTCCAACTATTTCTTTCGTCGCTAGAGTTGGCAATTTCTAAAAGTGGGTTTATTGAACCTGTTTTGTTGATTGCCAAAGTGTTGTTTGGGTATCTCAATGTTCCTGGTTGTAAAGCATAAGTGCCGATAATTTCATTTCCAGCGGCATCAATTGCCCATGGCGATGTAAACGGATTTTGTCTAAAGGCTTCTTGCATCGCGGTTGGACTACCCAATTGTTCGTCTGTTTTGGCTATAGTCAAATTTACTCCCAATGAGAATTTATCATTTATTTTATGAGTAAGTCCCGCTTTGAAAGTGTATTTGTCAATACTTTCATTTTCGATATTACCCGTTTCTTTTTGTTGTCCTATAGCCAAATTGTAGGCTACTCCATTATCAGCTCTTCCAGAAACTGATAAGTAATTATTTTGTGTCATTGCTCCTCTCAGTACGGCATCTGTCCAATTGAAGGTTTGATTTCTTGCTACTCTTTGGAAAAGTACATTATTTGAACCACTAGCTCCGACGTTATTGTTTAATAATGTAGGAGTTACATCGGCATATGTTCTTATAGTTGCTGAAAGCGAAGTAGGTAAGAAAGCTGCTTGGTGATACAACCACCATTTTTCACCACTCATAAATTTAGGTAAACGTGCTACTTGTTTGTTACCATATGACGTTTCGTAAGAGACATTAAATCCAGACTTTGCGTTGGCACCACCTTTGGTCGTTACGATAATTACCCCACTAGCTCCTCTTGAACCGTAAATGGCTGCTGATGAAGCATCTTTTAAAACATCCATTCGGGCAATATCTTGAGGGTTCAAGAAATCGATTCCATCTGCTGGTACACCATCAATGATAAAAAGGGGTTTGGAGCCATCTTTATTAATGGAGTTGGCTCCCCTAATGATTACATTAAATCCATCACCTAGACGACCTGAATTAGAGGTAACTTGAACACCCGCAATACCTCCTTGAATGGCTTCCAGCGGATTGGTTACATTTCGTTCGGTTATTTTTGCAGATGTAAGGGTGTTGATAGAGCCAGTCAAATCTGTTTTCTTGGCCGTACCGTATCCTACTACTACAACTTCTTTTAAACTTTGTTCTTCAGGTTGTAATGCAATATTCATCACTTCTCCTGTAACCTTTACCGTTCTTGATTGATGCCCTACATAGCTTACGGTAAGTGTAGCATTAAGGCTACTTACTTTTATGGCAAATTTTCCATCAAAATCAGTTGAGCTGGAATTGTTTGTGCCTTTTTCAATGATATTTGCTCCAGGGATTGGAAGACCTGCATTGTCGGTAATTTTACCCGTGATAGTGGTCAAACTTTGCGCATACGTTTCATTTGCTAAGAGTAAACAGAGCAAAAACGAGAACAACCAAAGTGGATGTAGTTTTTTACTTGAAAAGTGGTTCAATTTCATAGTTTAAAAATGTTAATAGTTAGTTTTTTTGGTTTCTTCTACATGGAGAGATTTCTTTTCTTTTTTTCGAAATCGATTGAGGTTTTTTGAAAAGCTTTTGTATCTGGATGTATTCAAAATAAATCATTAAATGTAATCGATTACACAAAACTAATATTATTTTCGATATAAACAAAAAAAAGCAATTAAAAAAACAGGTAGTAAAAAAAAATATGTTATTTTTTATGATATTTATATATTATTTGTCTTTTGACTGATTTTTTTCTATTGTTTTTTATTTAAAACTAGTTTAGATGATAGTATGTTTAAAATATTGTAATCGATAACAATAGTTGTTTTAATTGTAATTCTATTACTAGGGTTCTAAACTGATGAAGTAAATGAAGTGCTAAGTACTTGTTTTATAGGGTAAAAAAAGAACGAGACATGTCAGTATGTCTCGTTCTTGAGTTGCTATTTATTTACAGAATTAACGCCAGCGAGGGTCCCCAATTTTGGAATCAATTAAACTTTGATTTTTAAGTTTGAAATCGCCAGTAGTAGCATTAGTAAATTGTGGATCTAAGGTGGTGTGCGTACCAGAATTATCAAATTTTATCGGAGAGGCAGCAGCAGAGAAAAGTGCTGTAGCATTAAAATAATTGTTTTTAGAGAAAGTGGGTACTGTTGTTCCTGCTTGATTTGAATAGGTAGCTGTGGTTTGTGCAAATAGGGTATTGCTAACTGATAAAACATTGGTCACAAAGCGTACATAAAGAATTCTATTTCCTGCTGCATTACATACATTGTATAGTGTACAACTATCAATATTTACTTTTGTAGTTATTCCTGTGCCAGAAAGTCCCGATGCCGCATCAATACGGATAAAGTCTCTAGTTGGTGCACAATTGTTGAATGTACTGTTTTTAATGGTTAAATCGCTAACATGAGTAGTTCTAAAATCAATAAAATCACCACTATTAGTTGTGATGTTGGTTACTATGCAGTTGTCTATGGTAATCGATGGAACTTTAGAACTGGCCACATTACCTCCTAGTAGGGAACGATCGAAATCATGAATGTTGCATCCACTGATGACCAATGGCCCATAAGTGGTACTTGTAGAATTGTAGCGAATAGCGTCTGTTAATGTTTTGTCACCATTCATGTCTAAGTCTAACAAAGTAATGTCTGCAGCGCCACTGGTTACTAGAAAATTCACATGTAATAAGGGTTTGTTGTAACTATATAAGCCTCTGATTGTAATAGGTTTGTTGATTGTGATTGTACCCGAGAAAGCTTTGTAGTCTCCAGGAGCCAAAACAAGAATCGCACCTGAAGCCGCATTGGTTATTTTATCATTTAAATTGTCTTCGGGCTTAATAAGTATTCCATTTCCGATATCAATTCCTGTTTTGAACGTCGTGTTTCCTCTTTTTTTTGTGTTGTTGAATAACTCAGCAGTGTATTGTGTTTCACCGGTCAAACCAGTGATTATTGCTATTCCTTTTGTTTTTTCTTCTACTGTTAAGTCGCGTTGTATTGCTCCAGGATTTAAGGTAATATGAGTTACATTACTATTAGCCACCCATCTTAAAGTAGCTTGTTTAGCTTGAATTTCGGAATCAATGATGGCTAAAAATAATTGTTCTGATAATGTTTTGGCTGTAGTTATAGACCATTTTGAATCTTCAAGTCCTGTTGCGCTGATTCCTTTTACTCTTATCGAGTAGGTAGTTTCGCCCTCAAGAGCTACTTGAACAGGAAGTTCTTTAGCAGTTACTTTTAGTGTTTTGAAAATGGTTTTGAATTCCGTATCATCGGCACTAAATTCTACTACATAATAGTCGATAGCTTCGCTGGTTGTCCAGTTAAGTTCTACCGTTGTTTGATTTTTTACTTTAGCTGTTAGTCCAATAGGAGAAAAGGCTCTGTTAGTTACTAAACTGTCAATTAATTCTTCGTTATAGCTTTCGCAACCGCTTGTCATTAGCGCTAGAAAGAAGAAAGACAGTAGGCCTTTTAGTATATGTTTTGTTTTCATGGTCATTGATAGCTTAAATTATTATTTTTACTTTTTAGAAGACTAATAGCCATAATCATTGGTCAATTTGCCATTACTTCCGTCGATAAAGACTTGCCATATTGGCCAAAATTGTCGGTTATCTGGATTAACACCTGCTTTGTACAAAGAGTTAAGTTTTGCATCGTCAAGTTTGTTCCAAGCAAATGAGGTATAATCAACTCCTGGATTCGTTACTTCACCTCTGTTTAAACCATAAATCGTTAGAGTCACATTGTCTGTTCCAAGTTTAAAATATAAAATACTCGGTACATTGGCATATTCTCCAGTACGGGCTTTTAGGTTAGCCATTTTTACTTTGGCTTCGTCTAATTTTACTTTTAATAAATTCCAACGAATCAATGCTTGTTTGCGTTCCATTTCGCCGGTAAATTCATACTTATGTTCTTCTACAATAGCATTGAACATAGTAGTTTTTGAGTTCAGGGCGTTTACATAATTGTCTACTTTTTGAGCATGTACTGCTGGAGCAAAAGCTCTTCTACGGATTTCTTTCAAATAAGGTGCTGCAGCAGCTGGTCCTTCTAATTCGTTAGCCGTTTCAGCAGCCATCAAAAGTATTTCGGCATAGCGCATGTACATTTTGTTTACTCCATCATCGTTGGTAGAAGTAACAAAACGTTTCATCCATTCGTAACGGTATTTGCCGAAATACCAAGTATCTAATGCTCCTAATTCTTGTTTAGCAATTCCGTTTACAGCTGCACCGTATCTGTAGGGTACACAAGTTACATTTCTTCTGCTATCGGCTTGGTCATAATCATAAAAAACATGAGGAAGTGGTCCTGCAGCTCCTCCACGATTGCTTCCGTTAGCATGAAATTGGTCATTGGTGGTATGTCTAACAGCGAAAGTAAACAACATTCTACCTCTACCATCTGCAAAAGGAAGTTCCCAAAGTGATTCACCACCAGCGGCAATGTTTTCTTGATTGTAGTTTCTCCACAAGGTTTCGAAAGAAGATTCCAAACGAGCTGAACCACTACTAATTACTGAACGGCATTCATCTAAAGCCAGTTTGTACATCTTTTCTACAGAAAGTTCAGCATCCTTACTTCTTCTAATGCCGTCAGGATATTGTTGAAAGCCGCTTGCAGCAAGAGCCAATCTAGCTCTAAGACCTTTTACAAAAGCTTTGTTTACTCTTTCTACAGTAGTGGTGTTTGGGCTTTGATTTGGCCAAGGTACTAAGGTAGCCGCTTCGCCCAAATCTTTTATTAGTTGTTTGTATATTTCATCACGATTGGTTTTGGCTAAATAAATCGTTTGAGAGTTAATTGGCTCAAAACGAGCAGGAACATCGCCCCAAGCTTTTAGCAAATCAGCATAATAAATGGCTCTTAGCGTTAAGGATTCCCCTAGAAGATACCCTAGTTCAGTACCCGGTTCTGGTTTACCAAAAGTTCTCAATCCACGAATACAGATATTCGCTCGCTCTATTCCAGAATACATCATTGCCCAAGCATTGTTGGTAGTATTCATTTGGGTATTTATCGCTTTAGTGTCATACACACATAAATCCGCATTATCGCCAGCAGTTTGGGAGCTGTTGAACCATTCGACATCTGTATTCAATCCGTACCAAGGTAAAAAACGTCCTCGATATGAGTTGGTTTCTGCAAAAGGTATTTTGATTCCGTCCACAGCGCCTTTGGCTAAACCAGCATTAGAAAAAATAACAGATTCATCTAAGGTTGATTTTGCAGGAGCCTCTAAATAATCATCTCCTATATCTTGACAAGAAGAAAATAAGCCAGCTATAATTATTCCTGCTATTAGTATCTTTTTCATATTGTACTACTTATTTAAATTAAAAATTTAGATTTAAACCAAAAACTATTTGTCTGCTTCTAGGATATGGTGAATAATCTACCCCAGGTGTAAGAGGGGTGTTTCTTCTGGTTGAAACTTCAGGATCAAGACCTGAATAATTGGTCCACACAAATACATTGGTAGCTGTAGTATAGATTCTAAATTTGGTTGCTCCAATTTTTGAAGAAAGATCTTGAGGAAGTGTGTATCCTAAAGAAAGGGTATTTAATCTCAAGAAAGAACCGTCCTCTATAGCCCAGTCGCTCAATACAAATCTTGACATCATAGGAGACCATAGTGTTGTATTAGCATTCAATGCGGCTAATTCTGTTGGATCGGTTACGAGTTGTCCAGCGGCATTAAGATTAGTCCATCTTTTGCCATCTGCCATTTCTGAGCTTAAGTTGCGGTATTGACCATTTGGAGTGGCAGTGGTAAATTCAATTTTATTGGCATTGTAAATATCATTTCCAACGCTCCAGTTGAAAGCTGCCGAAAGATCAAAGCCGTAAGCATTTGCGTTGATGACCATACCACCCGTGTGTTTTGGATTGGCGTCACCAATGATGGTTAAGTCTTTTGCATTTACTATACCATCTCCATCAATATCTTTTAATTTCATGCTTCCAGGAACTACGGGGCCTACAACGGTAGAACTATTAGCTATACCTGCTTTTAAAGTGTAAGTAGTTCCATTATAGTCAAAGTCCGAAACTTCATAACGTCCATCGCTTTTGTAACCGTACATTTGTCCGATAGGTTGCCCAACGTTTACCACAAAATCATTTCCAATAGCAGTAGATGCCCAGTTGGTGGCTTCACCAAAGTTTTGCATCACCCCAAGAGAATTGATACGGTTTTTGTTAATTCCGATATTGAAAGAAAAATTCAAACCATAGTTTTCTTTTTCAAGTGCAATAACATTTAATGAAGCTTCAAAACCAGTATTTTGTGTTTCACCCATGTTTCGGTATTGGAAATCATAGCCGGTGCCTGGAACAGGAAAGCGAATTAAAAGATCTTTAGTGATGTTTTTGTACATTTCTAAAGTTCCACTTAATTTTCCGTCGAATAATTCATAATCAAGCCCCACGTTTTGAGTAACGGTAGTTTCCCATTTTAAGTCTGGATTCGCTAATATTTTTGAAGCAGACCAATAGCTAGTTACATTGTTGATCCAAGCAGAGTTGGAAGACTCAAAATTTTGAACAGTTTGCCCTGTTGGAATATTATTGTTTCCAGCTTCACCATAACTTAGTCTGACTTTAAGAGCATTCAACCAACTTACATCTTTCAAAAAGCTTTCTTCGGAGATTTTCCATGCAACTGCTGCTGCTGGGAAATAACCCCAACGATTGTCGCCTAGGAATTTACTAGAGCCATCTGCACGATACGTTGCGGTAAACAAATAACGATTTTTATAGTCATAGTTTACACGACCAAAGAACGAAAGTAGTTTGTCGTCTGGGCTGATAAAATTAATAACTGATTGTGGTTTTCCTTGTGAGGAAAGGTTTTGCGCACTAGTAAAATCAAAAAACTTCGGAAAACCATGAATAGTACTTGCAATTTGACTGGAACGAGAATCAATCATTTCTTCTCCAAGTAGTACTTTTAATTTGTGATTTTCACTTAGAATATTTTTGAAATCATAATTTAGCGTATTAGCATTTCTAAATCGAGTATCCTTACGATCGCTGATGATAATCGAAGGTAAGCCTTGATTTTCTGCTGCTGGAATGTTGTTTACATAATACGTTGAGCGGCCATAGAAACGATTATCAGAATAGGTGTAATTGTCTAAACCAAAGTCAGATTTGAATTGAAGATCTGGAATGATTTTCCAGCCAAAACTTCCTAGCATATTATAATTAGTTCTCTCTTGCTTACGGTCATTATCGGCTACCGAAACAAAAGGATTCACCAAATAACTCGACAAAGCCTCATCGGTATCATCTGTTGTTAATCCTGGAAGTGGAATAGGAGAGTAGCCCACACTATGACGCAATCTTGCATCGGCTGAGGAAACTTCTCTTTGTTCATTTACACCGCCACCAATAATTTCGGTATCAGAATAACGTAGGGTAAACGAAAGGTCAATCTTGTCGCTGGTTTTGTTGTTCAAACTCAACGAAACGTTATTTCTGTTGAAATCGGAACCCACCATAATGGCTTTTTCGTCAAAACGAGCATAGTTAAAATTGAAATTTACTTTGTCAGAACCTCCTCGAATACCTAAGTCATGGCTTTTTACTTCGCCCAATCTACCGTAGATTTGCTCTTGCCAATCGTTGCCTTTCATACCTTGGTATTGGTCATAATCTTGCCATTGCCCAAAATATTTTTCGTAGGAAGGAAGATCGTTATCTAATAAAGCATATTCGTATTGCAGTTTTACGAAATCCTCTGGTTTTAGAACGTCTATTTTGTTGGCTAAGCTTTTTACTCCATAGAAGGTATTATAGTTAACGGTTAACTTTCCGTTTTTTCCTTTTTTGGTGGTGATAATCACTACACCATTCGCACCTCTCGATCCATAAATTGCTGTTGAAGAAGCGTCTTTTAGAATAGAAATATTATCAATATCCGATGGAGAAACGTCGTTGATGCTGTTTACTGGGAAACCATCTACAATGACAAGTGGAGAACTGTCTTGTGTTAATGATCCACCACCACGAATTCTTATTTTGACATCAGCGTCTGGAGAACCTTCTGACGAAGTAATTTGTACCCCGGCAACTCGTCCTGTCAAGGTTTCGGCAACGTTAGCAATTGGTTGTTTTTTCAAATCAGCTCCTGAAATTGAAGAAACAGAACCTGTTAAATCAGATTTTTTAGAAGTACCGTATCCAATAACAATTACTTCTTTTAAGGTTTGTTCTTCTGATTTTAAAGAAACATTAATGGTACTTCCATTTGCTTTTACTTCTTTTTTCTCGAAGCCAATGTAGGTGAATACCAAGACGGCATTTGGACTCGAAACTTTGATGGCATATTTTCCATCAAAATCACTAGAAATGGAGTTAGTAGTTCCTTTTTCAATAACATTGGCTCCAGGAATTGGTAAACCAGTATTGTCGGTTACAATCCCCTTGATAGTCGTGCTTTGAGCAAAACTTTGTATACTCATGAACAAACAGAGTAACAAGGAAAGCAACCAAAAAGGATGTGTTTTTTTACTTGAAAAGTGGTTTAAATTCATAATTTATGTCTTAATGGTTTGTGGTTTATTGTTTGTGGTTTATTGTTTGTGGTTTATTGTTTGTGGTTGTCTTTGATAGCTTCACCATTGATTTTGGTATCGATTAAACGAAGGTTTTCAACATGTTCTAATTGAAATGTTTTACCTACTTTGTCTATGGTAACATTCTTGAAAAGAATATTTTTTACAGGAGATGTTGCATATCCTTTGGCAAGAATACCATATTTTCCTCCGTCTTTTACTTGTACATTTTCTAAAGTAATGTTTTCTACTCTTGGAATAAAAGGGCCTTCATTATCTCCTTTGTACACGGAATAAAACATATCCACTCGTAGTACGGCTTCTTTGACTTGGCCCACTTGCAAGTTGCGGACGTGAATGTTTTCAATCAAACCGCCTCGTTTGGCATTGGTTTTTATTCGGATGGCTCGGTCGAGATTAGGACTATCCATCAAACAGTTTTCTACATATACATTACTCACTCCTGCGGATATTTCACTTCCAATAGTTACTCCACCATGACCGTCATACATTTTACAATTTTGAACGATGATGTTTTCGCTTTTAATGCCCACTCTTCTGCCATCAGCATCTCTTCCTGCTTTGATAGCAATACAATCGTCTCCAGTGTCAAAAATGCAGTTTTTAATCCACACATTTTTTGAATATTCTGGATCGCAGCCATCATTGTTGGGGCCGTGACTTCTTACGGTTACGCCATCAACCACAACATTGGTAGATTTGATAGGGTGGATGATCCAAAACGGAGCATTGGTGATGGTTACATCTTGAATCAAGGTGTTTTTGCATTCAAAAAGTTGAATAAAGTTAGGTCTCAAATACCCATTGTTCCCAAAAACTCTTTCCTTAACAGGGATATTTTTTTCGGCCATATCTACTAAACGAAATCGATTGAGAAGATCATTCTGACTAGGCATTCCTTCTTTCCAGCCATATTCGTCTTTGCCACACCAAGACCACCAGTTGTCGTTCGCAGCTTGACCGTTCAATGTGCCTTTTCCAGTAACGGCTATATTTGTTTTTTTGTAAGCGTAAATAAGTGGGGAGTAATTCATTAATTCGGTTGCTTCAAATGAAGTATGCACCAGCGGATAGTAATCGTTCGGATTAGTACTGAACAAGATTTCGGCTTTGTCCTCCAAATGTAAATTCACATTACTTTCTAAATGAATGGGACCCGTGAAAAATTTTCCGTTAGGAACAAGTACTTTACCGCCACCGTTTTTAGAGCAAGCTGCTATAGATTTTTTGAAGGCCTCGGTGCAGTTGAAGGTTCCATCAGCTTTGGCACCAAAATCTAAAATATTGTATACTTTGTTTTTGAATTGAGTTGGTTTCATAGATGTAATTACCTTATTCATCTGAATCCAAACTTTATCTGTATTTGTCGCATTAGTTTGTGCTTTTGCCAAAAAAGAAAAAGTAAAAATAATGGTCAGCGTGAAAAGTGTAACGATGGAATGTTTGATTTTCATATTAGTTTTGGTTATGCTTTTCAATTCAAGTGAAAAGGAAGAATATCAATTATGTAATCGATTACACAAATCTAGTATTTTTTTTTATATAAACAAAAAATTGTCATAAAAAAACGGGTAGTAAAAAAAAATGTATCTATTTTTATTATATTCTCAATTATTAATAATTTATATTGCATTTTCAATACTCAAAAAATGAAAAAACCACTATAAAAAGGAGAAAAAATATTTTTTAATGCAATCGATAACAAAAGAAGGGCAAAATGTATTTTTTTTAGTAGATTTACCGAAGAACAATTTCACAATTTATCCAATATATGGACCAAAAAACAACAATTTATGATATTGCCAAAAAGCTCGATATCACCGCTGCAACGGTTTCTAGGGCTTTGAACAATAATCCAAAAATTAGCGAGGCAACCCGAAAATTAGTATTGGAAACCGCTGCTAAAATGAATTATAAGCAAAATCGATTAGCACAATCGTTGCGCAGTGGAAAAAGCAATAACGTTGGGGTAATTGTTCCTCGTATTGATGTAAACTTTTTCGCATCGGTTATTCGTGGTATAGAAGAAGAATTACATCCAGAAGGCTATCATGTCATTATTTGTCAAACACACGAAGACGAAAAAAGAGAAATTGAAAACATCACTACCTTAATGAATGCTCAGGTTGACGGTATTTTGATGTCTATTTCTAATATGTCCAAAGAAAATGACCCGATTATAAAGCATGTAGTTGACAAGAATGTACCGCTCATCTTTTTCGATAGAAAGAAAAAAATGGATGGCGTGAGTTCGGTTACCATCGATGACTTTGAAGGCGGCTATTTGGCTACCAAAAATTTGATTGACGCTGGTTGCACGAGAATCGCGCATTTTTCAGGTGATCGTTCTTTGGAAATTTATGAAAACAGGTTCAAAGGATACGAACAAGCGCTCAAAGATTTTGGTTTAGAATGGAATCCCGATTATGTTATTCAAACTAAAAGTAACGTAGATGCTGGTCGAAACGCAGTAACAAAACTATTGAGCCAGCCCAATCCTCCGAATGCTATTTTTTCTTCGAGTGATTTTGCGGCATTGGGTGCGATTCAAGAATTAAAAGAAAACGGCATCAAAATCCCTGAAGATTTCTGTGTTTTTGGTTTTGGTAATGAGCCTTTTACTCGTTTTTTAGAGTTGTCTATTTCTTCTGTAGACCAATCCCCACTCGAAATGGGAAGAATGGCTGCCAAAGTATTTTTGGAACAAATCAACAATACCGACAACATTAAAATAGAAAAGAAAGTTGTCCTCAAACCCGAATTGCAAATCAGAAAATCTTCGACTAGGTAAGAGCTTCCTTAACATACCTAGGCGGGGAAATAGCATACGTGAAATTTATAGTGAAAATTTAACCGCAATGCTCGCAAGGGATTACGCAAGGAACGCAAGGTTTAAATACGTAACGTTCGCTATGAATCCGTTTCATCCGTCAAATCCGTGGCAAAAATTTAACCGCAAAGCTCGCAAGGGTTTACAAAAGGAACGCAAAGTTTTAACCAGTTAACCGATTAACCCGCAAACCACTGACGAATTCAATAACTTAATGCAACAAATGATAAATTTTATCTTTGTTGAATTATGGAAAAATTACGCAGGCGATTAACCTTAAATGAACGGATTATTATTCAGACTTTACTGGGTGAGAATAGATCCAAAAGCTACATT
>CAUPRE010000027.1:0-49814 GCA_963513565.1 uncultured Flavobacterium sp.
ATTATGCAGTAAAACCTTTGTACAAACCAATAGTAAATACATTGTAAATACGAATACTATCGAAAAAATTATTCTTGAGGATAATTTATTGATTTTAGAGGGAAATCACCAAGTCACGTTTAGCGGAAAATATAAAGAAACAATAAAAAGTTTCACTATTTTGAAATAGGGTATTGTTATCTCCAACCATTTAAAATCTTCTCCATCGGGAAGATTTTTTTATTTTATACTGATTTGTAAATTTCATTCACACCTCTTTTTCTTTCCATTCACAACAGAGAGTCTTCCATTCACAGCATCTTTTTCATTTGCCTCTTACTCAAGAACTAATTTTATCTCAGAAAACAAAACCTAGCGCTAGAAAGTAGTTTTCGTAAGTTCTTAAAAAAGTAAGCTAAACTACACACAACCACAGTTGCTTAACTGATTATACATGATGTAATAAGAAGTAAAAACTGTTTTGCGAATTTAAAATAATAAAACAGTGGAGCAGAACCCACTTAAATAAACGGACCTTTCTGCAAAGGGTAATTGTAGGGGCGGAAACTGAAAAGCCTTATGAGTAGGAGTAAATAAAATAAATTAAAATGGCAGAAAATAAAGTTGTAAAAGTTTACATACAAAACGATGCAAAATATCCGATTGCAGAAATTGCAGTAATTCAATGGCAAGAAGCTGGATACTTCAAAGATATAGCCACAAAATTTACCGCTGAATACAAAAAGGGCCAAGAACTTAAGCTTGAATTTGAAATTGTTTATGATAGTAAACATACCAACTATTGGGCAGTAGCGTACCGAAACTTGCATGATACAGTTCTTCAATACCTCGTTTCTGACCTATCATTCATACAAAAATTTGAAAGTAATGTAATAAAAGCAATGGATGACGCAATTGGAGCAGCCATCGACATCGTCACAGATAGCCCTTTGGGAACTGTAGCAGCTGAGGCTGCAAACATTGCTGTCGACGCCATATACGCCTCTAAAAGCGGCAAAGCAATTATTAAAAGTGACATCGATGAAACACCATTTAAAATCATCCTTAATAAGGATCGGAGAACCTATCATATTGGCAAAGAGAAGTGTTACGTGAGTTGTTATTACCCAACGAATGTTATAGTAAGTGAAATAGCTTGAATTGCAAATATTCAGCCAATAATGGACAGCCCTATTATTTCAACTATTAATTTTAATATATAGGTTTGCATGTACTTAACGGCGTTTAGATGTCCAAGCCAAATTCGATTATAAAATGAGGCTGTCCGAAAAGTATAAACAATTATTTTATTTCTATATTTCGATGAGAGTTTAATAAAAGATTGTGCTCTCAAAGAGTTTTTATTGAAAAATAGTTAGTAAAACCCAGGTAGTGCAGTTTTGTCTTCAATTTAAAGGTTAGCGCAGGCATTTGTCTGTGCCCAAAACAGTGAGCAGACATTTAAAGTAAAAAAGTTGTAGTTGTAAAAGGCTACAACTTTTTTGTTTAATTTTAAAACAAAAACGGTAACAAAGTAGAAAGCAACTATTACTGATGAAGCCTATTTTGCAACCATAACAACAGTAGGCTGGATGGATGTATTTACGAGGTTAAATCAAAAAAATAATATTATAAAGCATTGCAATATTGTCAAGAAAACAAAGGTTTAGAGATTTATGGGTATCATGCAGAACACATTTTTAGCAATAAATTTATTAAGCAAAAAGTAAACTATATTCATTTTAATCCTGTAAAAGATAAAATAGTGACACTACCTTAAGATTATTATTATTTCAATTCGGCTATAAATTATGGAGGTTTGGATAATGAATTAACTGCAATTTTGTTAGATTTTTTTGAAGTTTGCTATTGGAGTGGGCACAGATGAATATCTGCGCTAACCTATTGTGCATATCGGCACAGACGGGAATACAAAGAAATCAAAAAAAGTTTTACTATTTGAAATAGCCTTTTATTTTCTCTAACTACTTAAAAATCTTCTCCAACGGGAAGATTTTTTATTTTATACTGATTTGTAAATTTCATTCACACCTCTTTTTCTTTCTATTCACAACAGAGAGTCTTCCATTCACAACATCTTTTTCATTTACCTCTTATCCAAGAACTAATTTTATCTCAGAAAACAAAACCTAGCGCTAGAAAGTAGTTTTCATAAGTTCTAAAAATAGAAGTCCAAATTACATACAACCCACAGGTGATTACCTGATTTTACATGATGTAATAAGGAGTAAAAACTGTTTTAAGAATTTAAAATAATAAAACTGTGGAGCAGAACCCACTTAAATAAACGAACTATTCCTTTTTAGTTAAATTAAAAGGAGGTGGAAACCGAAAAGCCTTATGAGTAGGAGAATAAAAAACAATATCATGTTAGAACAAGAACAAAATATCAGCGAGCAGGTAATAGCTGGTGGGTGGAGCAATTGGGACTTTGCTCCTTCAACTGAAGCAAAACATGTATTTGCCGAAGCCGTAAGTAAATTAAAAGGAGTGCATTACACCCTTGTTGCGTCAAGGCAACAAATCGTTAATGGAATCAATTATCATTTTATCTGCTCAGGAACGGTTGTAGTTCCTAATGCACCAACTAAGATGTTCGAAATCAGTGCGTATGCCCCTTTCGATGGATCACCTGTGGTTACAAAAATTGAGCACATAGGCCCAGAAGTTAACGGTCTTCCAGGTGGTTGGCAAAGCTGGAATATTCCGTCAAGCGAAGATGCTACCAATGCTTTACATAATGCACTTGTGGGCATTGTAGGCGCTACTTATAAACCCTATGCATCTACCTTACAGGTGGTAGCAGGATTGAACTTCTGTTTACTTTGCGAGCAAACGATTGTAATTCCTGATTCTCCAAAATATGCTTCATTGGTTTATGCGTATCAAGATTTAAAGGGTAATGCACATATTTCGCAGATAATTAAAATTGAATAAATCACAATTATTTCCCGATGGCGCAGTTTTGTCTTCAATCTAAAGGTTAGCGCAGGCATTTGCCTGTGCCCACAACAGTGAACAGACATTTAAAGTAAAAAAGTTGTAGTTATAAAAAGGCTACAACTTTTTTTTGTAAAGTAAAAACAGTAACGTTAGGTCATACCGTCTCATGATTTTAACTGATACCCAAAAGTCGCAAGTCATAACGTAAAAAGTTCTTGTAATGGTTGCATTTAGTGGTTTTTAATTTGCATCAAATGAGTACGTATCATAAAGACTCAAAAGCAGTTCAAGTAAGGCTTTATAACCTTTATAACCTTTGACTTGCGACTTTTTGGTGATATCTTCTTTCTAAATTTAAACTATCAAATATCAAGGAAGAAGAATGCTTCGTAACGATACGATATTATGAGTTATAGTTTTAAAATAGACTATTATTTCATCAAACTATTTAAAATCTTCTCCAACGGGAAGATTTTTTATTTTATACTGATTTGTAAATTTCATTCACACCTCTTTTTCTTTCCATTCACAACAGAGAGTCTTCTACTCACAACATCTTTTTCATTTACCTCTTATTCAAGAACTAATTTTATCTCAGAAAACAAAAACTAGCGCTAGAAAGAGTTTTCAAAAACAATTTAACTTTTAAAACAAAATATTATGTGTACAAATATAACAATCAAATCAAAAGATAATAACGTCATTGTAGGGCGTAGTATGGAAAATGCAGTTTTTCTGGAATCTAAAATTTTTTTCCGAGCTGAAGGATATAAATATAATCAAGTTTCGTTTCTAAAGGAAGTCAAAGATTTGTTAGACAGTATAAAAGAGGAGGTACGTCCCGATGTGGGTTTTAAGGGAATTAACCTAGAATTATTATATAGTTGGGAAGGAAAATACTCATTTGTAGGGCTTAATGCAAAAGGGATTGATGTGGCATCACACGGGATGAATAGTAAAGGACTTGTTACTGGAGATATGACTTTAACCGAAAGTATATATGAGTCGTTTGATACAGTAGTTACTCCGAATTTAGTGTTTTATCTTTATTTAACCAACTGGATTTTGAGTACTTGTGCTACCTGTCAAGATGTTAAAGAAAATCTAAAAAAAATCTGTGTTATTGACCCTTTTGTAAAAATGAATCCAGGTTTCTTTTTCCATTTTCCAGTTAATGATGCTTTAGGAAATGCAATTGTAATTGAATATGTAAATGGAGAATTGCAAATGCATGATAATGAGATAGGAGTACTTACTAACGATCCTCTATTTCCGTGGCAAAGGAGAAATTTAGACAATTATGTAAATATCTCACCTGTTAATTTTCCAAGTGTAGATATAGAAAAAGGAACGAGCGCCATACGTCCTTTAGGCAATATTTTTAACGCGAATACCTTAGCGCAGGGCACAGGTTTCATAGGACTACCAGGAAGTTCTACTCCTCCAGATCGATTTGTTAGAGCTGCAATGATGAGTAATTATATTTACCAGCCTAAAGATGCAAGTGAAGCTGTTAATGTAGCTACACATATTTTGAACACAGTAGATATTCCTATAGGAACAAGTAGGGAATATTTTGACAGTACAGCTGATAAACAAGAAAGTGATTTTACACAATGGGTTGCTATTTCTGATACAAAAAATCTTAAATATTATATACGTCGTTATGAGAGCCCTCTAATGTATTTAATAGATTTTGAAACCATATTGTTGCAATATAAATCAAATCCAGAGGGCTTAAACAATCTTACAATAGATTTTCCAGAGAATGATTTAGCTATAAATTTACCTAAAAAGCCTGAGATTAAGAGTTAGAATGTTAAGTGATTAGTTCATAGTTATTAATTAATGCCTGCAAGGACTAAAAAAAACTTGCAGGTATTTTTCTAGTGCATTTGTAACCAAGAATATTTCAGCGATTTGAAATTGTATGTTCATATTTTTATTCAGTTCAAATTAAAAAACAAAAAAAACAGGCTTTTATTTATTATTCAATCCCTAGAGTTGTTTATACTAAGAGGCTATATTCAATCTTAAAAAAAAACTACAATGAAAACTATTTTTACAATAATGTCATTTGTGATTGCAACGACTTGCTTTGCACAAATCAATACGTTTTATGTTGAACCAAATGAAACAGATAGTGCTTATAAAAAAACAGACACAAATTATGTATGTAATAAAAACAGTAATTATATTGTTAGAAATACAAAGACTAATTTGAATAAACTCTTATTATTTCTTGGGGGAACAAATAGTAAACCAATAGATTACAAAATTTTTAGCGATTTTACTGGAAACCTTGGTTATGATGTAATAAACCTTTCTTATCCAAATAATGTTATGGCAGCAAGCTTAAGTAGTAGTTCTGACAGCTTGGCATTCAATAATTACGAACAAGAAATTTGCAACGGGACTCCTGGAAGTTCTTATGTAAAAGTTGACACCTTAAATTCAATTTATACTAGAACTGTGAAATTGATTAATTATTTAGACAAAACTTATCCAGAACAAAACTGGAAACAATATTTAACCAGCCCATCAACACTTAACTGGTCTAAAATAGCTGTTGGAGGGCATTCACAAGGTGGAGGACATGCCTGTTATTTTGCGAAATTTAATAACGTTGAAAGAGTTTTAATGTTTTCATGTCCAAACAACTATAGCAACTATTATTCTAGACCAGCAAATTGGATAAGTACTCCAGGTAAAACTGCTATGGATAAGCACTTTGCGTACTTAAATCAATTAGATGATGTGGTACCTTTTAATAACCAAATAAGTAACCTTAAGAGCTTAAGACTTTACCCAGCATACGGCGCGTGCTATGTTGAAAATTCTTGTCCTCCATATGGCAATTCCCACTGTTTGTACACGACGCAGCCTCCTGGTTTTCATATTTATTACAAAACTCAAATTTATCATTTCTCAACAATCATCTTTGAGACTAATTTAAATAAAAATGTTTGGACTTATATGCTTACAGCTGTCCCTTCATGTTCAAACGAAAATAAAGACAAATAGTAACATATCAATTTACCGGAACTCAACATCGTCAATATTAAATATTAATTCAAATGATAATTTATTTGATTGCATATAAATTGATCATTTTTTTTTTAGAACATCTATTTTTTAGGGGAAATCAACAAACGAAATATATCACTATTGACTTTTCATCTTTCGTAACAGGAATAAACATTGTAACTGTTGATAAGAAAACATAGCCAATATAAAAATTTCATGACTTTTTATGTAAATGACTTTAGGAATTTAAGTGTTTTTTAAGACATAGTATAGAACCTATTAGAAAGTCAATATTTAACTTTTAAGTACAAAAGCATCTCTATTTTAAGGAAGTGCTTTTACTTTTTAAAACAAATCAATATCACAATAACGTTAGGTCATACCGTCATGATTTTAACTGATATCTTCTTTTTAAATTTACACTATCAAATATTAAGGAGGAAGAATGCTTCGTAACGATACTATATTTATTGTTTCATCCAACCATTTAAAATCTTCTCCATCGGGAAGGTTTTTTTTATTTTATACTGATTTGTAAATTTCATTCACACCTCTTTTTCTTTCTATTCACAACAGAGAGTCTTCCATTCACAACATCTTTTTCATTTACCTCTTATTCAAGAATTAATTTTATCTCAGAAAACAAAACCTAGCGCTAGAGAGTAGTTTTTGTAAGTTCTTAAACAGTAAGTTATACTATAATAAATCCATAGGTGTTTACCTAGCTATAAGCGAACTATAAAGAAACAAACTGTTTTTAGAACAAACAAAAGATAAAACTGTGGAGCAGAACCCACTTAATAAGCGAACTATTCCTTTTTAGTTAAATTAAAAGTAGGCGGAAACTGAAAAGCCTTATGAGTAAGGAATAACTAAAAACTAAAAATTATGAGACTTTTACGTTCAAGACCAATAGCTTTGCGTCATAGCAAAACACTGGAGTATCTGCACTGTAATCACGGTGATACGAGGGATTTTGATGCAAGAGAGCATATTGTAATACTTCGTGAATATGATGATGGTGTTGTTTTAGAGCATGAAAAGACAGGGAAATTTTTGTCTTTTCAAGGTTTATGGGTAGAGAGCACATATAAAGATGCCGATAGATTAAGTATAAATTACTGTAAGAAAAACAGCGTTAGGTATTTGCAGTTGCTTTCTAAAGATGGTGTTGCGAAAAAGGATGTGCCAGATGAATTTATTGAAGGTTCAGAAACATTACTTTTAGAAGAAAGGGATGAATGTGAAATTAAATTAAATCCTTTGGGTACTTTTAAAAATATGAGCGATGTCCAAATTAAGTCGCTTGACAAAGCAATAAGTGAAGGCGGTAGTCTTTTGGATATAGGGTACAAAGAGCAGGTCAATTCAAAGCTGTTAGGTTCCTTAATGGATCAACTTGGGGGGCTTTCGGATACTGCGGCCGATGCTCAATGGACTAATATGGTCACTGATGCGGGAACGAAATACAGCTTTACCAAGCTAGATAATGCAAAAATATATGTTTGGCATCAGCCCAAATTAAGTATAGAGGGGATGGAAGTTGTTTCAGAAATAAACAACTATAGAAAGGAACATATGGGTGATCATGAAGATGCCGAATCTTTTACGAACGAGTTTGTCGTCATCTATAAAGCAGGTGATATGACAAGTTACCAGAAGTACATTGGCTATTCAGAATTCCTTGGAAATACGCTGTTGCATGTCGCTATGACACAGTCTCTTGTTAGGCTAATTAATTACACCTGCAGAAAATTTGTAGCTTCACGTATGAGTGGTGTTATATCGAAAGCGATGGCAGAAGGAGCCGAAATGGCCATGACACAATCAAGATGGTACGTTAGGTTCTGGAGGTTTCGTGCAACTCAGCCAGGGAGATATCTAATTGGCGGATTTACTCAGGTGGTTGCGATAGCAGCAGTCGCGATAGCTCTTTATTACATTTTTAAATTTATTAAGGTTCCGCAACAAGTCATTATATCTGTATATAACCGAACTAATAGCAACCTACAATGCTCGGTGTCGTATTTAGATAATGTACAAGACCATTATTATCCGACCAATGAACACCCAAGTGAGACGAACAATATTGCTGCAATGAAGCAAGCCGGGAGTACTTTCACTGATCCTGATATTCCTGGGTATATTGAAGATGGTAGCGTGGTATCGTTTGGACAATATCAAATGGAAAATGATAATCAATGGTTTGAAGGGTTGGGATGTTTGTTGAAAATAGAAACAGAAATAGATAGTACATTTGTTTCGTACAATCGTTTTTTAATTCCTTGGTCTGCAGTCAATAAGATGAATATAGGCACGGATCCTTTACCTTATTTAAGTAGAAAAGATACATATAATACTCTATCAAAAGGTGAGAGAATGCTACTGAATATGCAGGGGCAAAATAATAAATGGCTAATAAAACAGTCAATAAATGCATTGACTGGCGCAGATCATAAATATACCAGTTGTGTTGGGGTGTATAAGTCTTAGCTGCCTCTATGGTAAGACCTCATTGGCATTAAGCTTAGGAATATTTAGGTACTTCAACATTTGTTATTGAATTTTGGGAGTTCATAATTATTAATAAATAATGCTTCTGAAAAAAAGTTAAACATTCAACTTTGTTCTTGTTTTTTAAACGGTATTAATTAAAGACAAACAAAAGCAATCGATTGAATTATTCAGCAGCTACAAATTGCGGGGTTTTATTGATTACCAAAAGAAAGACATAATGGAACAAAAGTATTAGTATTTAGGCTATATATTTGATATTCTGAATGTTAAAAAAATAAGCTTCTCCTAAATGGAAATTTTAGACTAAATTAATGATAAAAAAGAAGCCGTCTCATTTGAGACGGCTTCTTTACTGGAATCAAAAAAATTATTTCTTAGGAGTTGGTTTGTCAGTTTTGGTATCCATCATCTCCATTAGTTTCATACCTAGTAAGCCGCTGATTCCACCTTCAGAACCATTTGTTCCTGAAATTAAGACATCAGGAATTACTTTGATATTTCCTTTTCCAATTTCCTCGGTAATTTTATATTTAGTAAAGTTATCACCGCCCATAGCTGATACCTGTAATTGATACGCTTCAGCTGTAGATTGACCAATAGCCTTGATTTTTTCAGCTTCTGCTAAACCAGTTTTAGAAATTTTTTCAGCCTCAGCACTTGCATTTAATCTTGTAGCTTCTGCTTGTGCACCAGCTCTTGCTTTTGTGGCTTCTGCTTCTGCGTTGGCACGCATTTTAGTAGCCTCAGCTTCTGCATTTACATTAAGTTTCAAACTTGTAGCGTCTCCTTCTGCTTTTTTAACTGTCGCATCAGCAGTTCTTTGAGCAATTTCAACACTTTGAGAGGCTTTTACGATTTCTTTTTGCATATCAGCAATAGCTGTTTCCTTTTCAACACCTTGACGTTGTTCTTGCGCCATTCTTTGGGTTTGGTAGGTTTTTTGTTCCTCCTCCGCAATTTTTCTATCAGTCAACGTTTTCATTAAAGAATCTGGAGGAACGATATCACCAATTAAGGTGTCAACAGCATTTACGTTGTATTCATCCAATACTGCTTTGATATGATTTTTAGCTGATTCTTGACGCTCTTTACGAGTACTTAAGAAGGAGATTACATCGCTATCTTGCGCTGAGTTTCTAAAATAGTTACCGATAGTTGGTTCCAAAACTTGCGATACTAAGTTGGTCATACTACCAAAACGTGCAATAACTTTTGGTGCTTCGTTCGCGGGAACGTGAATAATTTGTGCTACATCCAAATTAAAAGGGAAACCATCTTTTGAACGAACAGTAATTGTTGATAGATTCTTATCAAGATCATGTGATTCACTTCTTGCATTTGCCCAGTTTAAGACTAGGTTTGTTGTTGGAACAGGCTCAAGTTTTGTTGTGTATTTATTCAAAGCATATTTACCTGGACCAAACGGTTCCATCCAAACACCACGTTGCCCTTTTGATACAATATTACCGTGTTTAAAGGTGTCTCCTGTAACATCTTTTCCGTCTTCACCTATATATGAAATCACAACTCCTACATAACCAATAGGTACATCTGTCATTGGGTTTTGTTCTATTTGAATTGCCCAAGTATTGATGTAATAAGAACCTGCCAACATTACTTGAGGTTGCAAACCACGATTTCCGCCTTGCTCTAAGAAATAGTCAAAATCTTGAAAATTATTATGACCATCTACATATTTACCTGCAATTTGTCCTTGTGGAATTGGATCACCATCTAAGGCGGTTACAATTCCAACCATATTTTCAAAAATCTTTATTTGTTCGGCGATTACAATCTCGAATAAAAAGGTATTAATACGATAAGATCCAGTAGTTATAAAAGCGGATTGTCTTCCTTTTTGTCCACCATTAGTTAAGAAAGCAGTTGCGTCTTGAAAGTTATCACTATCTACTTTTCTTGCAAGGATGCGTCCCGTTGGAATTTCTTTACCATCTTTACTCAACACTAATCCAATTTTTCCTTCAGGGATAATAGTAAATGGTGTCATATCTACTGAAAATTGCCAAATCCACATTCCCCAATACAAACCTGGAGCGAGCGTTTGGGCTTGAAACCCTGCTTCGCCTTTAGTGGCTATAATTCTTCCGTCAGGTAATGATTTGTCGGCACCAAAGAGCACGAATTTTTTGGTTACTAATCCAATTTTGTCCTCGGGAACGATAACCATTCCAAAGAAAACTCTTAAAACAAATTTGTAAAGAACGATGGATAAAACTAATAAAAATACCCACCAAAAATCTAGAATTGCAGTCATTATGAAATATTTTTTTGATTACTACTATGTTTGAATTTTATAGATAATGACTATAGAAAAATACTGTAATTTCTTTTTTTAGTTTCTGAATTCAAATTATATAAGAAAATTGAAATCCCTTTTTGAAGTTACAACAGCGCTGTGTTATTTTAGAATATCGTTATGGTATAAAATCTCTAATTATACGGAAACACTTATTAATTGTTACAAAAAAATAAGAAATATTTTAGAAAATAAAAAAAACCGAAATTTCCATTATCACTTTGTTATGATTCTTAATTTGTGCTTTTCAATTATTCTGGAGTTTTATTTTGTTTTGCCGATTTTTGGGTTGATGTTGCAATTATTTATTTCTAAAAGACAATAATTGGTGAGTATATTCACTTAATAACATATTAATTGGTGAATATAATATCTTATAAATATAATTATTGGTGAATAATTAATTATTTTATTACATTTGATTAAAATTAATGTAATGATAACTAGGAGTTTAATAGAGATAATAAGAAATCGGCTCAATAAAGGAAAAGCTATTGTTCTTGTTGGACCAAGGCAAGTGGGAAAAACTACCTTAATTAATGAGTTGCTAAAAGGTGTTTCGTATTTGTTTTTGGACGGAGACGATTCGGTGATAATGGATACTTTGGCAAATGCCAATACCGAAACACTAAAAAGTATAATTGGCGACTACAAATATGTTTTTATCGATGAAGTACAACGCATTCCGAATATTGGTTTGAAACTAAAAATCATTGTAGATCAAATCAAGGATGTCCAAGTTATAGTGAGTGGTTCTTCAGTGTTGGATATTCATAATTTGACCCAAGAACCGCTTACAGGTAGGAAATTTGAGTTTCAAATGTTTCCAGTTTCTTGGGCCGAATTCGAGAATAATGTGGGCTATATGAAAGCAAAACAACAACTCGAACTCCGATTGTTATATGGTATGTATCCAGACGTAATTAATAATTTTGGAAACGAATATGAAATTCTAAAGAACTTGGTTTCAAGTTATTTGTACAAAGATATTTTGGCTTTGACAGGCATTCGAAAATCCGAGGTATTAGAGAAAATTCTTCAAGCTTTGGCGCTTCAAATTGGGAGTGAAGTGAGTTATAATGAACTTGCCCAGTTAGTTGGTGTTGATAAAAATACGGTAAGCAGTTATATCGATTTGCTCGAAAAGAGTTTTGTGATTTTTAAATTAAATAGTTTCAGCCGTAATGTTCGAAATGAAATAAAAGCTAATCGAAAAATCTATTTCTATGACAATGGTGTTCGGAATATGCTGATAGGAAATTTTAATTTTTTGGAATTCCGACAAGATAAAGGTGCGCTTTGGGAAAATTTTCTTATTTCAGAACGTATGAAAGTATTGAGTTATCAAAACAGCATAGCAAAGCCATATTTCTGGCGAACCACACAGCAACAAGAAATCGATTATGTCGAAACGGTTGCTGATGATGTGAATGCCTATGAATTCAAATGGAAAGCCAAAAAAGTGAAATTACCCAAAACTTTTTCGGACAACTACAAAGGAAGTTTTGAGATTATTACTGTAGATAATTTTAGGGAGTTTTTGAAAGAAAAAAACCGAAGCATTGCTACTTCGGTTTTTTATATGAATACTGAAATTGACTAAATCAATCCTGCTCTCTTTAATAAAGCATCTGCTTTTGGTTCCTGCCCTCTAAAACGTTTGTAAAGTTCCATTGGTAATTCGGTGCCGCCTTTCGAAAGTACGTTGTCTTTGAATTTTGTCGCCACTTCTTTATTGAAGATGCCTTTTTCTTGAAAATAGGCAAACGCATCGGCATCGAGCACTTCGGCCCATTTGTAGCTGTAATAACCAGACGAATAACCACCAGCAAAAATATGGGAGAAGGAAACCGACATACAGTTTTCGGCAACATCAGGATATAGAGAAGTGCCTTCAAAAGCCGTTTTTTCAAACGCTTTGATGTTAGTAATTGCGATTGGATTGTTACTATGAAAGGCCATATCTAAAATACCAAAACTCAATTGGCGAAGTGTAGCCATTCCTTCTTGGAAACTAGCACTTTCTTTTATTTTATCTACATATTCTTGCGGAATGATTTCGCCTTTTTCATAATGTTTAGCAAATAAAGCCAGCGCTTCAGGCTCGTAACACCAGTTTTCCATCACCTGACTTGGTAGTTCTACAAAATCCCAATACACTGAGGTTCCTGACAAACTTGGATAAATAGCGTTGGCCAACATACCGTGTAATCCGTGACCAAATTCGTGGAATAAAGTCGTTACTTCATTAAAAGTTAGTAATGAAGGTTTGGTGGCGGTTGGCTTCGTGAAATTACAAACATTCGAAATGTGTGGTCTTTCGTTGCTACCGTCCTTGATGTATTGTGATTTGAAAGAAGTCATCCAAGCGCCGTTTCGTTTGCCTTTTCTTGGGAAAAAATCGGCGTAGAAAATAGCCACGAGTTCGCCAAATTCATCTTTTACTTCATACGTGGTAACTTCTTCGTGGTATTTGTCGATGTCGAAAATTTCCGTGAAGGTCAATCCAAATAATTTATTGGCAATAGTAAAAGCGCCGTTCAAAACGTTTTCTAATTGAAAATAAGGTTTCAGCTTTTCGTCATCCAAATTGAATAATTTTTGCTTCAATTTTTCAGAATAATAAGCGCCGTCCCATTTCTCTAATTGTTCAATGCCGTCTAAATCTTTGGCGAAAGCCGATAATTCAGCAAATTCTTTTTCGGCAGCTGGTTTGGCTTTGGTTAGTAAATCATTCAAAAACGATTTGACTTTCTCGGGATGTTGTGCCATTCTTTCTTCCAAAACAAAATGAGAATGCGTTTCATATCCTAACAAATTAGCTCTTTCGAAGCGTAACTTGGCAATTTTCAAGGCAATGGTTTGATTGTCGAATTCGTTATTTTGAAAGGCTTTTTTACCAGCAGCGATGGCGATTTCTTTGCGCAATTCACGATTGTCGGCATAGGTCACAAACGGAATGTAACTTGGGAAATCCAAAGTGAAAATCCATCCGTCTAAATCCTTGCTTTTTGCCAATGCGCTAGCGGCTTCGATAGTGCCTTCTGGTAAACCTTTCAAATCAGCTTCGTTGGTTAAATGCAATTGGTAGTTGTTGGTTTCGGCTAAAACATTTTCACTGAAAGTCAGTTTGAGTTTAGCCAATTCCGTATCGATTTCGCGTAATTTTAGTTTGTCTTCTTCCGAAAGCAAGGCACCATTTCGAGAAAAACTTTTGTATTTTTTGTCTAATAATGTCGATTGCTCTGGCGATAAATTCAAGGTGTCTTTTTGCTCGTAAACCGATTTTATTCTTTGGAATAAGGCTTCGTTTAAGGTAATATCGTTGCTGAATTCGGTCAACAAAGGCGAAACTTCTTGGGCGATTTTTTGCATCTCGTCACAAGTTTCGGCCGAATTCAAATTAAAAAAAATAGACGATAAACGGTCCAAAGCGTTTCCTGAAAAATCCAAGGCTTCGATAGTGTTTTCGAAAGTCGGAGCTGCTGGATTGTTGATGATGGCGTCAATTTCCGCTTTTGCTGCAGCGATATTCTCGATAAATGCAGGTTGGTAATCCTCCAATTTTATTTGTGAAAAGGGCGCAGTATTGTATTTTGTATTGAATAATGAAGTTAAAATGCTCATAAATATATTGTTTTGTTACACAAAGATTCACAAAGCAAAAACTGAGATTCACAAAATATTTTCGTGCATCTTCGAGTAACCTTTGTGAATCTCCGTGAAATATTTTTATTTTTTCAATCCTTCAGCCGCTTTGAGGACTGTATCTTTCAATCCTTCTTTGTAAAGGACGATTTTATCTAAAACGCATTGATCAGCACTACCAATGATTTGAGCAGCCAAGATTCCTGCGTTTTTTGCACCGTTTAAGGCAACAGTGGCAACTGGCACACCACCCGGCATTTGTAAAATTGACAATACAGAATCCCATCCGTCAATTGAATTACTTGATTTTACGGGAACACCAATCACTGGTAATGGCGACATCGAGGCTACCATTCCTGGTAAATGTGCAGCGCCTCCAGCTCCCGCAATAATCACCGAAATACCTCGTTTGTGAGCATTTTGGCTAAAATCAAATAACTTTTCTGGTGTTCTGTGCGCCGAAACAATATCGACTTCGGTTTCTATATCAAATCCATTTAAGATGTCGATGGCTTCTTGCATTACGGGCATATCTGAGATACTGCCCATTATTACGGCTACTTTGCTCATTATTTTATATTTAAAGATTCAAAAATTAAATGATTTAAAGATTTTGGAAAGATAGAACTTTATGGTTTTATCAATTATTTAATCTTTAAATCATTCCATCTTTTAATTATTTAGAAATCACTCTTATTGTATTCTTTACTTCCTCAGCAATTCTTCTTGCCTCGGCCATATTTTCATTCGCAATGGTCACGTGTCCCATTTTTCTAAAAGGACGTGTTTGTTTTTTACCATAAATATGTGGGGTTACGCCATTCCAACCTAAAATCGTTTCGATGTTTTCGTAAACCACGTCGCCAGAATGACCTTCGGCACCAACCAAGTTGACCATAATTCCAGCCACTTTACTATCGGTATTGCCTAAAGGTAAATCCAAAATGGCACGCAAATGATTTTCGAATTGCGAAGTATAACTCGCTTCAATACTGTAATGACCTGAATTGTGTGGACGAGGCGCCACTTCATTTACTAGAATTTCGTCGTCTTCGGTTTGAAACATTTCAACCGCCAAAAGGCCAACGTGGTTAAATTGTTGTGAAACATTTAGCGCAATAGCTCTAGCTTTTTCGGCTACTTTTTCATCGATTCTGGCGGGACAGATTACATATTCTACTTGATTGGCTTCGGGATGAAATTCCATTTCGACCACAGGATAGGTTTTGATTTCGCCTGAAGGATTGCGGCAAACGATAACAGCCAATTCGTTTTTGAACGGAATCATCGTTTCGGCAATACATTCTACATTGGGTAACAACTCCAAATCCGAAGCTTTTCGAACCACTTTTACGCCGTTTCCGTCGTAACCAAATTCAGTACATTTCCATACAAAAGGCATCTCAACTGCGCTCGATGTTACAGCCAATTGTAAAGCATCAAGATTTTCAAATCGCGTGTAAGGAGCGGTAGGAATATTATGTTTTGTGTAAAAATCTTTTTGTACGCCTTTGTTTTGAATCAAACGCAAGGTTTTTGGCGATGGGTAAACTTTTTTGCCTTCGTTTTCTAGTTTTTCTAAGGCTTCTAGATTTACCAATTCAATTTCGAAAGTCAGTACATCGACTTGTTTTCCAAAGTTGTATACGGTATCAAAATCCATCAAATCACCTTTGAAGAATTGGTTACAAGCTATTTTGCAAGGTGCTTCGTCGCTAGGGTCTAGCACATAGGTTTGTATGTCGAATTTTCGAGTGTCAAACAACAGCATTTTGCCTAATTGTCCGCCACCTAATATGCCTAGTTTAAAATCAGAAGAAAAATAATTCATTTTTTAGTTATTGTTTAGTAACGATTAAATGCATTTGATTCGCTCGTGTTATTTGGTAATTATATTTAAAAATTCGTCTGGAGTAAAAACACTAATCTCTGAAAATTTAAAATCTTTCAAATCTCTAGTGATAATGCAATCCATTGTGTTTATTGATTGTGCTGTGATAATTTGAATAGCATCTTCAAAATCTTTGTGACTGGATTTGAGGCTTTTTTTTAGAATAGATTCTGTTACAGCAATTATAGAAATAGTATCTAATAAATCTTCAATAATAGAACGTAATTCTTTTTCGTCTACTACCCTTTTTGCGATATAGTGCATAGTAGCAATAGAATGAGAGGAAGAATACATTTTGATTTTATGGCGCTCACAATAGTCGAAAATTAAAATGACATTCTTTGAAAAGGGTAATCTATTCGCAACGATGTCCACTAAAATATTGGTGTCAAGAAAAATATTTTTAAAACCCATATTTCTCTTTATAATGTTCTTCTTTTGCTTTGTCTAGGTCAAAATCGGGTGGAAGTGTAATTCTGCCAATCAGTTTTTTTACTTTTGGGTGAATATCTTCTGCTGTTTCTGATTTGTCGGTAAGGTTTTTGAAATAATTTTCTACCAATTCAGACAAACTTCTCCCCGTTTTTTTTGCATACAATTTTGCATCTTCTATAACGGTTTTTTCTAACGATAATGTGAGTTTAGTGTTCATATACGTATAGTTTTTGCAAATGTACGGATAATTTTTATTTCGTTTATTTTTGAAAATAGAAAAACGCTACTTTATTTTCTTTAAAATCTCCCTTGAAACGGCTTTGTAGGCTGCGGATTGAGCGGGATAGTCTTTTTCGATTATAATTTGTAACTCAGGATAAATCCAATCATTCGATTTTCCTAATACAAATAACGTGCGAATACAATAGCATTTGGCCGCAACTTTTGTATCGGAAATCAGCCAATCAAAGCAGCATTCCGTTATTTGCTCTATTTGATTTGGGCTTAGTTTTATTGTTTTCTTTTTAAAATGATTTTCAACCAATAACTGCAATACTTTGGCAACAGGACGAATCGCACTTTCATTGTTGAGTTGGTTTAAATGCGAACAAAAAAAATCCAAATGCGGTTGCAGCCATTCTAATTGACTATAAGCCACTTGTTCCAAAACCCAACAGGCTTTGTATGACTTTTCATCTTCAGTAGCAAAGCAAAGTTGTAGTAATTCTTCAAAATGAGCGGGATGCTTCAAAACAAATTGTGCCGCCAGCACTCTTTTGTCTCGATAACCACTTACATAATCTAGATGGGACAACAGTTCTGAGCTCATTTTGGATAGTTTTAATTTAAAAATACAAATTTAAAATCAATTGTTAAATGTCAAATCCGAATTCTGTATCTTTGCGCATTATTTTAAACCTAAAAATAATGATACAACTTCACGATAAACAATTTGTTCCGTTTATTTCTGCTAACGAAATTGATTTTGCTATTACCAAATTAGCGGCTCAAATTCAAGACGATTTTGCCGATGAAACTCCTGTTTTTGTTGGAGTTTTGAATGGGTCATTTATGGTGGTTTCAGATTTGATGAAAAAATACAAAAAACCTTGTGAAATCACCTTTATTAAGATGGCTTCTTATGAAGGAACTTCTTCAACAGAGAATGTAAAACAATTAATAGGTTTGAATCAAGACCTTTCAGGTAGGTCAGTTGTGATTCTTGAAGATATTGTAGACACCGGAAATACTTTGGTTGAGCTAAAAGAATTGTTCAAAAGTCAAAATGTAAAGCATTTCAAAATTGCTACGCTTTTCTTTAAGCCGGAAGCCTACAAGCAAGATATTAAAATAGACTACATCGGCATCCGAATTCCAAACAAATTCATCGTTGGCTATGGCCTAGATTATGATGGATTGGGAAGAAACCTATCCGAAGTATATCAGCTAAGCGAATAACTAAAAGTAACTATAACTAATTAAAAGGTAATCTTTAAACGTAAGGTTGCCACTTTTAAAATTACAAAAATGATTAACATTGTTTTATTTGGGAAACCAGGTGCAGGAAAAGGAACTCAAGCAGAATTCCTAAAAGAAAAATACCAATTAGTTCACATTTCAACAGGAGATGTATTTCGATACAATTTAAAAAATGATACCGAGCTAGGAAAACAAGCTCGTGTTTTTATGGACGCAGGAGATTTAGTGCCAGATGAATTAACCACTAAAATGCTAATTGACGAAGTAAATAAAAATTTGGATGCTAAAGGAATTTTGTTCGATGGCTACCCAAGAACTATTTCTCAAGCCGAAGCATTAGATGCATTTTTGCCAACTATCGGTAGCCAAGTAACCGCTACTGTTGCACTAGAAGCTGATGACGAAGTACTAGTGGCACGTTTGCTTGAAAGAGGAAAAACGAGCGGTAGAGTAGACGACCAAGACGAAGAAAAAATCAGAAACCGTTACCAAGAATACAATGAAAAAACTGCTCCTTTGGTGGATTATTACAAGGCGCAAAACAAATTTCACGCTGTAGATGGTATAGGAAGTATTCAAGAAATTACCGAAAGACTTACACAAGTTATCGATAATTTGTAGGAGCATTTCCAGCTGTACGTTACAAGTCCTCCTCTTGTGGTTTGTTTTTGTAAAGCATCGCCCAAGCTTCTTTTAGTCGCTTAGCGCTACTAACAAAAACTAAACCACAAGAGTCCGGGCTTTTCTCTTCCATCTGGGCTAAAAAGAAGTTTAACTAACAAACATAAAATTGGAAATACTGATTATCTTTTTTCTAATACTCTTAAATGGCGTTTTCTCTATGTCAGAAATCGCATTGATTTCAGCAAGGAAAAATAGATTAGAAACAGCAGCAAAAAAAGGAAATAAAAGTGCAAAAACTGCATTAGATTTAGCCAACTCTCCTAATAAGTTTTTGTCAACCGTACAAATAGGAATCACCTTAATTGGTATTTTGACAGGTATTTATTCTGGAGATAAAATCACCAAAGATGTAGAGCTTTTTATACAAAGCTATCAAGTTTTTCAACCCTATGCCCACTCCATTGCAGTAGGGATTGTGGTGGTCGTTCTTACTTTTTTCTCTTTAGTATTAGGGGAGTTGTTGCCCAAACGAATTGGTCTCAACCACCCAGAGTCTATTGCAAAGACTGTAGCGATGCCAATGAAATTTATTTCGATAATCACGGCTCCTTTTATATGGTTACTTACGTCTTCTACAGATGCTATTTTGGACCTTTTGCAAATCAAACCTACAGCAGATGGCAAAGTAACTGAGGAAGAAATCAAAGCCATTATCAAAGAAGGTACCGAAGGAGGAGAGGTACAAGAAATTGAACAAGATATAGTGGAGCGCGTTTTCCACATTGGTGACCGAAAAGTCAATTCATTAATGACGCACCGTAAGTCTGTAGTTTTCTTGCCATTTAATGCAAACAAAGAACAAGTAAGGCAGTTAATGTTGAAAGAATTGCATTCCATTTACCCAGTTTATGGAGAGAATTTCGACGACATAGTTGGGGTGGTTAATTTAAAAAACATATTCTCTAATTTTGAAAATGATAATTTCAATTTGGCGGATATTATGACCGAAGCGCCTTTTATTATGGAACAAACTACCGCTTACACGGCTTTAGAGAATTTCAAAAAAACAGGTATTCATTACGCTTTTGTATCTGATGAGTATGGCGATTTTCAGGGAGTGATTACCTTAAATGATATTTTAGAAGCTTTGGTAGGTGATGCCGCCGAGTTTTACAAAGATGATTTTCAATTAATAGAAAGAGAAGATGGCTCTTGGTTAGTTGATGGACATTATTCATTACACGATTTCTTAACCTTTTTTGAACTAGATGAATTAATAAATGATTATGAAGTAACCACGGTGAGTGGTTTGATAATGACCGAATTGTCTCGAATTCCAAAACAAGGAGAAAAATTGATTTGGCAAAAATTTGAGCTAGAAGTCATTGATATGGATGGTGTTAAGATAGATAAAGTAATGGTGAAAGCCTTAAATGGTTAATTTGGTTTAGGGTTTAAATGTTTAATGTTGTTGGTTCTCAGAACAAATTTAAACTTTTAAGCTTTTAGACTTTTATACAAGAAAAAATGACAGAAGGAAATTTTGTAGATTACGTAAAAATATTTGTTTCATCTGGTAAAGGTGGAAAAGGGTCTACGCATTTGCACAGAGAGAAATTTATACAATACGGTGGCCCAGATGGTGGTGATGGAGGTCGAGGAGGTCACGTTTATTTAGTTGGTAATAAGGCGCTTTGGACATTATTTCATTTGAAGTTTGCCCGACACATCAAAGCAGGTCACGGAGGTGATGGAGGAGGAGATAGAAGTACGGGGGCAGATGGTGAAGACAAGTATATTGAAGTTCCTTTGGGAACAGTGGTAAAAGACAAAGAAACTGGTGAAACACTCTTTGAAATTACCGAAGATGGTGAGAAGCAAGTTCTTTCTCGAGGAGGTAAAGGAGGATTAGGTAACTGGCATTTTCGTAGTTCGACCAATCAAACACCAAGATATGCGCAACCAGGTTTGCCTGGTGTTGAAATGGACGTTATTCTTGAGCTGAAAGTTTTGGCTGACGTTGGTTTAGTAGGATTTCCAAATGCAGGAAAATCGACTTTGTTGTCTGTATTGACTTCTGCAAAACCAAAAATTGCCGATTATCCGTTTACGACTTTAAAACCTAATTTAGGAATTGTTGCGTATCGCGATTATCAATCGTTTGTAATTGCTGATATTCCAGGAATTATTGAAGGTGCTGCTGAAGGGAAAGGTTTAGGACATTATTTCTTACGTCATATCGAAAGAAATTCTACGCTTTTGTTCTTAGTTCCTGTTGATACTCCCGATATCAAAGCTGAATATGAGATTTTGGTCAATGAATTGACCAAATACAATCCAGAAATGCTAGACAAAGAACGTTTGTTGGTCATTTCAAAAATTGATATGCTCGACGACGAATTAAAAGCAGAACTAAAAGCAGAATTAGATGTTAAGTTCAAAGACGTTCCTTATATGTTTATTTCATCGGTTGCCCAACAAGGTTTGACCGAATTGAAAGATAAATTATGGAAAATGTTGAACGAATAATTTCTTTTCAATCAAATATAAAAGGTGTTCTTGAAAAAGAGCACCTTTTTTTGTTTTATAAAATTCATAAAATAAAGTTAAGAAAGAGAATATAAAATGTGATTTTGAATACGAATAGTCGTTTAAAATGCGAAAATGACTTATATTCGCAATGCTAAAATAAATATTTACCTATATGAAAAAGATTGTCTTATTCTTGACCTTATGCCTTATGGCTTTTCCTGTAAAAGCAGATGAAGGAATGTGGTTCTTGATGTTTATCGAAAGATTAAACCATAGAGATATGGAAAAAATGGGCTTGCAATTGACAGCCGAAGAAATTTATAGTATCAACCACCACAGTTTGAAAGATGCAATTGTGCAATTCAATGGTGGATGTACTGCTGAAATTGTTTCAAAACAAGGTCTAGTTTTAACCAATCACCACTGCGGGTATGATGCGATTGCAGAATTGTCAACAGAACAAAACAACTATTTGAAAAATGGATTTTGGGCAAAAGACAAAAGTCAAGAAATGAAGCCAAAATCTTTGTTCGTTCGTTTCTTTGTGCGTATGGATGATGTTTCTAAACGTATTTTGTCTAAAGTAAATGATAAAATGACTGAAACTGAACGCAACAAAGCCATTCAACAAGAAATGGCTTTGATTGAAAAAGAAAACAGTGAAGGTGGAAAATATACCGTTTCTGTTCGTCCATTTTTTCAAGGAAATGAGTACTACTATTTTGTGTACCAAGACTACAAAGATGTTCGTTTGGTAGGAACTCCAACAGAGAGTTTAGGAAAATTTGGTGGAGACACAGACAACTGGGAATGGCCACGTCACACTGCCGATTTTTCTATGTTTAGAGTGTATGCTGACAAAGACGGAAATCCAGCAGAGTATTCTCCAGAGAATGTGCCATTGCAACCGAAACATTATTTGCCAATAAGCTTAAAAGGTGTGCAAGAGAACGATTATGCAATGATTTTAGGGTATCCTGGTCGTACCAACAGATGGATGCCAGCTAATGGAATTGAGCAAAACGTGAAGTATGCTTATCCTGCTTGGGTAGAAGGTGCCAAAACAGGAATGGACAATATGAAAAAGTTTATGACTAAAGATGCTACTGTAAACTTACAATATGCTTCTAAATATGCGTCTACTGCTAACTATTGGAAAAACCGTCAAGGAATGATTGATGCTTTGACTAAAGCTAAAACGGCTCAAACCAAAACGAAAGAAGAAGCTAAATTTAACGCTTGGGCTAACAAAGCGGAGAATAAAGCGAAATACGGAGACGTTATTGCTACAATCAATAACTACTATGCGCAAACCAACTTAAAAGCGCGTCACGATAACTATTTGACACAATTATTGCGTACGGCTACTTACGGAACATTGCCTGCTAGTTTAGGTAATGGTTTGATGGGGTATGCTAAAGAAAATGAAGCAAAGAGAGCCGAAATGTTGCCAAGATTAACAGCAGCAATTGATGGCGCTTACGGAAGTTTGTACGTACCTCTTGAAAAAGAAGTGTTGACCGCACAATTGAATTTGTATGCTGCAAAAGCAGCAGAATATGGTTTAGCACCAAAAGTGGCTGAAATGAAAGCGGCGAATAATGGTGATTTTACCAATGATGTACACAAAGCAGTAACTTCTAGTATTTTTACTTCAAAAGATGCAGTGCTTGCGTTTTTGAAAGAGCCTAAAGTTGAAACTATTACTAACGACCCTTTGTATGTTATTTCTAATGATTTGGTGACCAAAATCAGAGCGAAATCGCCAGAACAAGCCAAAGCCGATGATGATTTTGCTATCGCTTTCCGCAAATTGGTTGAAGGTTTGAGAGAATCAAAATTGAATACGATTCAGTATCCAGATGCGAATTCTACTTTGCGTTTGACTTACGGAAAAGTGCGCTCTTTGCCTGCTGACAAACGTAACGACGCTAAGATTAACAATTATACGACTATGACAGGAATGGTAAACAAATACAAAGCAGGTGACGCTGAGTTTGATTTACCTGCTCGTTTGTTAGAGTTGAACAAAGCGAAAGATTTTGGTCAGTATGCTGATAAAGCGGGATATATGCCAGTAAACTTCTTGACAGATACTGATATCACTGGAGGAAACTCAGGGTCGCCAGTATTGAACGGAAAGGGAGAATTGATTGGGGTTGCTTTTGACGGTAACATTGAAGCTATGGCTGGTGATGTTATTTTTGATAAAAAATTACAAAGAACCATCAATTTAGATATTCGTTTTGTGCTGTGGATTATTGATAAATATGCTGGAGCTCAAAATATTATTGATGAAATGACTATCGTAAAATAGTTCAAAATAAAATTGAGGGCAAGAAAGAATGTTGTGGCTCTCTAGCCCCGATAGCAGTGAAAATCCTTTGGTGGCGGTGTTCGACACCAAAGATTGTAACGGATAGCGGGACGATGACAACCAGAGTGCCTATTTTTTCTGCTCCTAAAAACTTTAATAGATAAGACCGTCTTGATTAATTTCGAGGCGGTTTTGTTTTTGTGGATAGGTGTCAAACAAGAAGTCTAAAGTGTGTGGAATGACATTGGCTTCGATTTTGGGGTAATTCATAGGCAAGGTGAGCCAATTTTCTATAATCAAATCGAAATCTTGACCGACTTCGTAAATAACGGGAATGCCCATTTTTTTTAAAGCGGCAGCGTTGCATTCTTGCTCGTAATGTTTTCTAATAGGAATGGAAAGGATTTTTTTGCGAAGAAACAAAGCCTCGGAAGGCGTTTCAAATCCGCCGCCAGTGATGATGCCTTGGCATTTGATTACACTTTTGTTGAACAGCGCTTGGTCTACTGGATAATAAGTGATGTTTTTGACTCTATGCTTTGTTTTTACGTCGCTCAAAAACCAGTGAAAGTGCTCGTTGGGTAATTTATTGAAGGCTTTTTCTAAACACTCTTTTTGAAAAGAAGGTAGATAAACGGTAATGTGTCCGCCATTTTTAGGGTCTGCGTGTAAAATTTCGTCTTTGATTATGGGTGGCAAAATGAAATCATCGTAGCGTTCAAAATGTAGTCCTATGTTTTGAGGAGCTGGTGCGTAATGTTTGAAAATTAATTCACCGATGGCATCTTTTCTTTCGGGTCGTGGGGTTAGTTTTGAGGTGAAACTGGCTTGATGACCAAAAGACACGGAATGTTTTTTTTGTAGTTTACAAGCCAATGAAGTGATGGAATCAAAATCATTGATGATGACATCGTATTGGTCTAATGGTAGGGAGCGAGCGTCTTTGTAGATTTGGTTGGGCTTTACTTTTTTGGCAATATTCCAATAGTCTAATCCGCCACATTGACTGTAATGAAGGCTCAATCCGTTGCTTCGGTATTTGATAGGAATGCTTGGATTTAAAGAAGCGTAAGTGCCGCTTAAAAGGAAATCTACTTCGCCATACTTTTGTAGATAAGGGTAGAGTTGAATGGCTCTGCTAATGTGTCCGTTTCCTGTGGCTTGAATGGCGTAGAATATTTTCATTTTACGAATTAGGATAAGATTTTAACAACGATGTCGTTGTTTGTTTTTTCTTCGGAGGTGTCGGCATCTTTGTAATGTTCTTTAAGGTATTGGTAGATGCTCCATTTTCCTTTTTTGTATTCTAAAGCGGTGAGATTTTCGACCCAATCACCACTGTTGAGATAAGTGACTTGTCCGTGTTCGTTTTCCATTATTTTCATTTGGGGTTTATGAATGTGCCCACAAACGACGTAACTGTAGCCTTTTTCTATGGCGATTTCGGCAGCTGTAGTTTCAAAATTGCTGATAAATGCTACCGCTTTTTTTACACTGTCTTTGATGGTTTTGGAGTAGCTTCTTTTCTCTTTGCCGAACAATTCGCGAAACCAATTGATGCAACTGTTGATTAAAATCAACAAATCATAGCCTTTGCCACCCAATTTAGCGAGAATTTTGGCATAGCCTCTGGTGGAGGAATCAAATACATCGCCGTGAAAGAACCACGTTTTTTTGCCATCGATTTCTAAAATCAATTTGTCGACCAACTCAAAATTTCCTAAAACAAAATCTGAATATTTTCGAAGGGCTTCATCGTGATTTCCGGTAATGTAGATGACTCTAGTGCCTAAATTGGAGAGTTTTATGATTTGTCGTAAAACATTCATATGCGCCACAGGAAAGTAACTTTTACTGAAATTCCACATATCGATAATATCGCCATTGAGAATTAAGATTTGCGGTTGAATGGATTTGAGGTATTGTAGTAATTCTTTGGCTTGGCAACCATACGTGCCCAAATGCACATCACTAATTACGACTAGAGGAATTTTTCGTTTACTTTTCATATAAAGTTTTTACGAAAATAAGGTAGTAGTGTTAGGGGAATGTGATTTTAGTATTATTTGTTTATAAAAAAAAAGGTCTCATTTTGCAAAAAAAAAACAGCAACTTTATAATTTAAGTTGCTGTTCTAATTATGATTTGAAAGATGTTTATGTCAAACTATCCGAATTTTTTTCTCTGTTACTTTTTCAATGTTTCCAAAGAAACAAAGCACTTTAAAAAAATTAAAAGGGGATTACAAGATATGTTCTATTTTGTGCTAAACACAGAATGTATAACCCACGCTGGTCCTATTAAAAGGAATTGCAAGTCCTTGATAAAGGATGGTTTTTTGCCTTCAATTTTGTGGCCATAGAACTGTCCAATCCATCCAACTGTAAATACAATTATAGAAAACCAAACCAACGGGACGTATTGGGATACAAAATAATTTCCGATGAGACAGATAGAAGTAAACAAGGTCATTTTTATACCCATTACTAAGGAAAGTCTAAAATAAAAAAATAAAACTAGTAGTAATACAATAAAAGCCCAATTTGCAAGCACCGGATTTATTGAAGCTAGTGGAGATAAAACACCATTAGGAATACTCATAAATATGCCTACAACCGAAAAAAAGATTAAAGGAACACATATATAATGTATTTGTTTATTGGTCATGTTTTTATGGCTTACGCTGTATTCTTCAAACCATTCTGTTAATGTTTTCATTTTGTTTATAATTAAAGATATTGTTGCTAAAGTAATAAAAAAAGATTTATTTAATAATTTATTGATTTATTGTTTTTTCAATAGATAATAGTGTGGTAAAATACAAACAAACTTAGATTTCTTATTAGAAATCTACTTCAATTGAATTTTTCTTCAAAACGAAGGGCTTTTTTGCGAGTGTATATTTTTATTGTTCTTTTGTGTTTATTCGAATCCCTTTCGTGTGATTGTTGAATTCTGGTGCATACATACTTTCAATAGTGGTGATTCCGTTAGAGAAGTCACCTTGATTATTTACTCGAATATCGTATTCTAAGACATAAGTATCTTTGTTAATATAGTCGAAAAAGAAGTGCGTAGCAGCGTCTTTTGTACTCATATAATAACCTAGTCCGCCTTTGTATTGGTATTCCGAAAGTACATTTACAGGTTCAAAACAAGCAGCACGCATATCTTTTAAATGAACAAATTCCATATCTTCTTTTGAAGAAATGATTAATCGGATGGTTACTAAATCGCCAATTTTCAAACTATTTTTAGTGGTAACTTTTTGTAGTTCTTCTCCTGAAAGCGTATTTTTCTTCAGATACAATTCTTTAGATACGGATAAAACCGTTCCCGAATTGGTTTTAATTTTGTCTAAGTCCTCAAAGTACTGCCAATACACGCCTCCAAATCCCGGAACTTTTGATTTGTTTTGTATAATAACGTTGGCCATTTCTTTATTGATTTCATCGGCTTTCCAATTGAGTTTGATGTATCCAGTTTCGGCATCTTTTTCGTTTTCGGATAATTTTTTGGTAAGGATTTTTTCCTCTCCAATTTTTAAGATTGTATTGTCTTTAACACTTGACCAATCGTTTCCTTGTAGTAATAGGGCATAAATAGCTTCGGTGGTGGATTTTGTAGTGGGCCAGTTTTTGGTTTGTTTATTTTTCAGTAGCCAAACTTTCATAGCATCCACCGATTTTGTATCGTCTAAAACTTCTGAGAAGGCTTCAATCAATAACGCCTGAGTTTCTATAGGAGCTTGATGCCAATACCAGCCTGCTTTGTTAGCAATCCAATACATCCCCCAATCTTCATTATTGGAAGCGGTTTCTTTTAGACTTTCTAGAATTTTTTTAGCGGATTCTTTTTCTCCAAATCGATGTAAAGTCAAGGCGGCTAATCCTTTTTCATATAATGAGTAACCCAACCAATCTGTTTTGGTTGTTTCAAGATATCTTTTTGTGATTTTTGTTAAAGTATCTGAAAGGGGATAATCTTTCAAGTAAAAACTGCGGGTATAGAGATAATGCAAATCAGAATTGGGGTTCAACCAAATTAATTTGTCTGTTGTTTTTAAATCTTGAGTTCTAATTTTGTATTGCTCTAAAAACTTTCGATCCAAGAAAGGAATAGCAGTTGTAGCAATTTGATGTATTCTATTTGGGTCACTTTTTTCTTTAGTCAATTTTGCCAAATGTCCTAATCCAGCCAAAATATGTCGGGTAATGTATTCACTTTCATTGCCACCGTCAAACCAAGCAAATCCTCCTGAAGGCGTCTGTTTTTGTTTTAGTTTATTGAATGTAGTTTCTTGCGAGGTCTTCATTTTTTCTAAATCGAAAAGCAAGGCGAGATGCTTCTTTTTTTCTTCTTCGTTTTGAGCATCATTCAACCAAGGTGTTTCGGCCAAAATCATCGATTTGAGTTCTTCGTTTTCTTCAAGTTTTGAATTTAACTTTCCGTTTTTTCTCCAAGCTTCAAAAAGAGTAGCGATTTTGGGATTACTAGAAATGATTTCTGAAGCCAAGGCATTAGAATAAAAACGTGCAAAAGTTTGTTCGGCACATTCGTGTTCATATTCCATCAAATACGGCAGGGATTGAATGGCTAGCCAAGTAGGGTTAGAGGTATATTCTAAAACAAATTGATGGTTTCGTAAAGTAGTTGAAGTATTGTTTTTTAGGTTTTCAAAACTGTATTCTTTTTTTGAATTTTCTCGTACCCAAATAGGAATACTTTCGGTTACCAGCATTGAATTGCTCAAAACAGGGAGAATGTTTTCTTCTCCATCTGAGAAATTGCCTGCTTTGGCCAAGATTTTATATTGAATACCTTGCATTCCTTCAGGAATATAGATTTTCCAACTTACAATACTGTTACCAAAAGGAGCAATCTTGAAACTTTTAACCGTTTTAGTATTTGTTGTTTTAGCATCAATAGATTGCATAGTAGTGGCATCAAAAAGTTGCAAAAGGGCCATGCCATTTTTGGTTTCATTAGTCATATTACTCACTTTTGCAGTAATGACAATCGAATCTTTTTCTCTAAAGAAGCGAGGGAAATTGGGTATAACCATCAGTTCTTTTTGTGTAATTACACTTTGTTCTAAATAACCCGAAACGGCTTCTTTGTTGTGCGCCAATAGACGAAGTTTCCAGGCGGTTAAAGCTTCTGGTGAAGTAAAATTGAAGTTCACTTTACCTTTGGCATCTGTTCTTAGATTAGGAAAAAAGAATGCGGTCTCAGATAGATTTTTTCTAGCTTTTACTTGTGTTAAGGCTTCTAGTGATTTTTTTGTTATTACGATAATAACACCATTCTTGCCTTTGCTTCCGTATAGTGCCGTAGCTTTTTCATTTTTTAAAACATCTATGGAAATAATGTCTGATGGATTTAAATTTTTAAGAGTTTCTTCAGAAGCATTTTCTCCATCAATGATAATTAGTGGAGTACTTTGATTTCCTGTTAAAGAAGCAGCTCCTCTAATTCGAATTCCTGATACTTTTCCCTGTAATCTTTCTTCTATTCCAGCAGTATTGTACACGGTATTGTCCTCTTCAACAACTGCTGCTGTACCAGTAGACACTTTGCTTTTATGGACTCCATAGCCGGTGACTACAACTTCTTCTAAGATTCCATTAGCTAAATCTAATTGTACATTGACAACTTTACTGTTGATAGCTGTTTTTTTGGTCTCGAATCCCAAATAAGAGAAAGTAAGTTCTTCACCAATGCTAGCTTCAATTTGGTAGTACCCATCAAAATCCGTTTGTGTACCTCTTTCTATGCCCTTAATAAAGATGTTTACTCCTGGTAAAGGAAATTTTCCATCTGTTACAATTCCTGAAATCATTACCGCATTCAGCGGTTTTTTACTTTTTTTGTTTAGTTGTTTTCGATATAAATCTATTTGTTGTGGTGTATAAGAATCATTAAAGTCAAATCCAAACCACATTAAATGTGTGTATTCTTCATCTAGTTGGATACGATTGAAAAAAGGATTTAGATTTTGAAGGCTACTGTAGGTTTTATCAAATCCTAAAAATGTTTTACGATTTATAGTATTATAGTAGTAATCGTTAAAATTTAAACTTGACCAATCTTTTTTAGTGAATTGATCCAGAGAACTATCATACATAGCTGCTAAAATTTCGGATTCTTTGCTGGTATTAGTAGATTTTAATTGAAAAGACCAATTTTCGGTACTTCCAGGTTGGATTTTGTTTCTAAAGCTTTCTACAGAAAAATCTAATGTTGGTTTTATTTCTGCTAACTTAATTTCTAATTGTTCGCTAAAAGTTTGGTTTTCAAAGATACTTTCAAAGCCTAAAGTGACTCCTTTTTCAAATTCCTTTTTTAGCGGAATCTTTATTATAGTTTCATTATTTTCTAAATGAAAAGTGTCTTCAAAATAAAGATAGCTTTGATAATTCCCTGTCGTGTTAATGAAAAGTTCTGGAATAATCGAGGATAGTCTTACTTCAACAAAGCCATCTCTTTTCGGGTCAGCATTGATTTGCTTTGCAGTGAATAATTTACTAGGAGCAAATTTGTCTTTACTTTGAACGATTTGAAAAGTTGCACTCGTTTCTATTGGATTATTAAAGTTGTCTATGGCTGAAAATACTACTTTGTAATTTCCAGATTTATAATTTGAAATGAAATCTAAAACCAAATTTTTATCTTTTTCAGTGTCAATTTTTTTGGAGAAGACTACTATTTCCGTAGGTTTTGTTATTGGTTTTTCATTTGCTTCATAAGGAAATAATTTTTCAAAATCTACATCCGAAATAGTAGTGATTTCAGGTTGTTGGAACACTCTATTTTTGAATTTTTTAGAAAATGGACTTATAAAATACAATTTAACTTCTCCTTTGGTAGCTTGAAATTCCAAGTTAAGATTGGTGCTGTTTAACTTAATTTCGTTCTTGTCTTTGGTTTCAATACGATGAGGGACAGTAGCTGAAAGCATTAGTGAGTGATAACCAACCCTAACGGTTGTATTGCTCTTATGTGTTTCGCCATTAATGTCAGTCACAGTAGCTGAAATATGATACTCATTTATATCTAACCTTTTTTTTGCAAAATCCCCATAAGGTTTCGCAATAAAATTAATTTTGAAATTTCCCGAAGCATCAGTATTTGTTTCGCCCACTATAACTTTTTCGGATTTACCATTTGGATTGTAATAGTAATCATTTCCTGTAATGTAGAGTTTATTTGTAACTTCGTATTGCACTTTTGCGTCTGAAATGGCACTTCCAGCAAAAGCTTTTGCTTTTCCTGTCACAGTTATATTTTGATTAACTTGATATACTTGCTTTAAAGGTTCAAAAGAGACTTCGAATTTTGGACGTTTATATTCTTCTACTGTAAATGAAAGATTTGAATTTATAAAATCAACCTTGTCCCAAAACGGGTGCTCTTCAGTTGTTTTAATGTAAAGTAAATCTTTTTCGTAAGTAGTTGGTTTATTAGCAACAATGCTAAAACTTCCCGTTAGCCCTGTTTTTGGTAGTTCAAATTCTCCAAAAAAAGAACCAAATTCATTTGTAGTGGCATCAAATTCTTTGAAAGTGTTGTAATTAGCATCTTTTAAAACGACGTGGAAAGTGGTGTTAGGAACAACTTGGGATTCATTTTTGCTTTTTTGGAATGCTATTCCCTTATAATATACCGCTTGCCCCGGACGGTAAATAGCTCTGTCTAAGTAAAATTCAACTTTTCCAATAGGTTTTTTTTCATCTATTTGTTGGTAGTCATAACTGTTATACATATATTTTTTTTGAATGAAAAGGGTATCGTTATTGGTTGAGAATGTTATCGACTCATGATCGTAATTGTTTTTTTCTTTGGTATAAAAAGCTATTCCTTTTTTATCTGTTTTTAGGGTTTGATTTAGCAATTTTATGGTAACCTCTTCCAATGGCATTCCCGTTTTTCTATCTAAAACTTGATAGTATTCTGTGTTGTTTTTTTGAGAAGCTAAAACAGCAATATTTGAAATTGAAATTGTTTCATAAGCACTGGCTTTAATATTCTCGTTATATCCATCGCTCTCAAAGCAAACCAAATACTGTCCAGTTTTTAATTGGGGTAAAAGGATTTCTCTTGTGTATTGAAAGTAATTATTCTTGTTTTCTAATTCATAGTTTTGACTTATAATCGGCTTCTTTTCTTTTATCTCAGCGATTAAACTGTCATTGCCGTATGGAAGATCTTTATAATTTCGCAACGTTTTTTGGTCAATTTTATAAAAAGAAACTGAAAGGTAATTTAGATTTTTGTAATTAATATAGGCTCTCCTGTTTTCATCATTGTAACTATACTTTTGGAGTTGAACAATTAGGGATTTTTCACTGATTTCTTGTTTTTTTTGTATCGCTAATTTATGAGCATTAGAACGGTTTTTGACTTTTATAATGCTATCAAGTAGTGAAATGGCTTGTATTTTATAATTTGAATGTATTTCTTTAGATGCTTGTTTGTTAAGTTCAATTGCTTTTTCTAATTGAATTTTTTGAATCAAAATAATATCCTTGGTTTCCTTTTGCAACGCATTCAATGAATTCAAATAGAGCTCATTTGAATTTAATAAAGTAGTATTGCAAAATTGCAACCTATCCAATTGGTTTTTGATGTTTGGGTTGTTAAGCTCTTGTTTTTGAAATAAATACAATAAATTTTTTAATTTTTCATCTTTTAGAGTTTCAAAATTCAGTAGAACAAAATCAGCTGATTTCCCTAATAATTGTTTTTCAAATTGATTAAGTTTATTATCTGGATTTATCCAATTGCCAATTTCATCTTTGTAAAATTCAATGTTTTCTTTTAGTAGGTATTCAAAGAGAGTTTCACTATTGTATTCTTTTGATGCTGCAAAATCAAATAGTTCCTCATATTGTTTTAAAGTAGTTTTTTTTAAAATCGTTTCGTCTGTTAAAGTTTTTGTTATCGAAGAAGCAATTTCTTTTTCAAAGTCTTTACTGGTCCAAGTAAGAAAATCATCATCTAGACTAACCGTATTAGTTCTATTGTAAATCAAATAAGCATTTTGATTTTTGTATGTCTTCAAACATTTGCCATAAATTAAATTCAAAATAGCTTTAGATGGTATAGAAGCCTTGTTGATTTCTTTCTTTAAATTGAGAATAATTTTTTTTTGTGCATTTTCATCGACTACTTGCAAATATTTAGATTCGTAAAAAAAGCATTTAATGATTTGTACTTCGTTTTTCTCAGAAATTGCTTTTTTGTGTATTTTGTTGACAATAGTATTTGCTGATTTCAATTTTCCTTGATTCTCAAATTGAATTACTTTTTGCCAGTTTTTATCATAATCTTGTGCAAATAATACACTTGAGAGCAATAAAAGTAGATAACATATGTTTTTCATAAGTGTGTTTTTGTATAAAGAGTGTTTTTTGATTGAAAAGGTTGGGAGATTACTAAAAGTATTTCGTATAAATTACTTTTTTTTATTTAAAGTAAAACGAAACTTACTGCATTTTCTTATTTTTGAAGAATGAAAAAATCAGTACTGTTTTTTATTCTATTTCCTCTTTTTATGGTTTCACAATCTAATTTCGAGACAGCCGAAAAGTTATTTGAAACCGGAAAGTACACACAAGCAGCTCCTTTGTTTGAGTCGGTATTGAAAACAAACCCAAATGATTTGAAAGCGTTAGAATATCTTGGCGATATCGCAGGAAAACAAAAGCAATGGGATAAAGCGTTGGGGTATTACAATAAGTTGAAAAAAGTAAAACCAAATGAAGCCGACTATCATTACAAATGTGGAGGCGTTATGGGGATGAAAGCCAAAGAGGTGAATAAATTCAAGGCTTTGGGGATGATTGGTGACATTCGTTCCTCTTTTGAAAAAGCCATAATCCTCGAGCCTAAACACATTGATGCGAGATGGGCACTTATTGAACTTAATTTGCAATTGCCCGGAATAGTTGGGGGTAGTCAGTCGAAAGCAATACAATATTCTAATGAGTTATTGAAAATTTCTCCCGTAGATGGTTATTTATCTCGTGGGCATATTGAGGAGTATTTTGACCGCTATTCGGCTGCTGAAATTCAATATAAAAAAGCGCACGAAATTGGCAATTCAAAAGTTACTTTTCAAAAATTATATCAATTATATTTGAAAAAATTAAACAACCCTAAGAAAGCGCAAGAACTAAAAGTGCAATTTGAAAAAAATTAATCAAATTTCAATTGAAATTTGGAACTTATAAATCTGGAATTTACTATGAAAACTCATTTTATAGCTATTGGAGGAAGTGCCATGCACAATTTGGCCTTGGCTCTACACAACAAAGGATATCAAGTAACGGGTAGCGACGATGCTATTTTCGAACCTTCAAAGTCTCGATTAGAGAAAAAAGGAATTTTGCCTGCGGAACTAGGTTGGTTTCCTGAAAAAATTACTGCTGATATTGAAGCCGTGATTCTAGGAATGCACGCTAAAGCTGATAATCCAGAATTAGTAAAAGCTCAAGAATTAGGATTGAAAATTTATTCTTACCCTGAGTTTTTATACGAACAATCCAAAAACAAAACTCGTGTGGTAATAGGAGGGTCACACGGAAAAACTACGATTACCTCAATGATTTTGCACGTTATGCACTATCATAACATAGCAGTAGATTATATGGTGGGTGCTCAATTGGAAGGCTTTGATACTATGGTGCATCTTACAGAAGAAAATGATTTTATGGTTTTGGAAGGAGATGAGTATTTGTCTTCTCCAATTGACAGAAGACCCAAATTTCATTTGTATCAACCTAATATTGCTTTGATTTCAGGGATTGCTTGGGATCACATCAATGTTTTTCCTACGTATGAGAATTATGTTAATCAATTCGAGATTTTTATTGACAAAATCACCAATGGCGGAATTTTAGTGTATAATGCTGAAGATGCTGAAGTAAAAAGAGTGGCCGAATCAGCTACGAATCCTATTCGTAAAATGGCGTATACCACTCCAAACTATGAAGTAAAAGATGGAGTAACACTTTTAGAAACGCCAGAGGGTCCTATGCCAATTGAGGTTTTTGGTGCGCATAATTTGAACAATCTTGCGGGTGCCAAATGGATTTGTCAAAATATGGGCGTAGATGAAGCTGATTTTTATGAAGCGATTGCTAGTTTTAAAGGAGCTTCGAAACGATTAGAGAAAATAGCCGAAGGTAAAGGGAAAGTGGCTTACAAAGATTTTGCCCATTCGCCAAGTAAAGTGGCTGCAACTACAAAAGCAGTAAAAGAACAATATCCTGATCGTACTTTGGTAGCTTGTTTGGAATTACACACCTACAGTAGTCTGAATGCTGAATTCTTAAAAGAATATGAAGGAGCACTTGAATATGCGGATGTTGCCGTGGTTTTCTATTCTCCTGATGCTGTAAAAATTAAACAACTCGAAGAAGTGACCTATGAACAAATAGCCAAAGCTTTCAATAGAGAAGACTTAATTATTTATACTAATTCAACCGAATTCAAGACTTTTTTGTTTAATCAAAATTTAGAGAATTCTGCACTATTGCTAATGAGTTCCGGTAATTACGGCGGATTGAATTTTGATGAGGTTAAAAATATAATTAAGTAGTTTTTGCTATGAAAGAAGAAGTTAAGATTATAAAAACAACCAGTGAAAATCCTGATTTCATGAAGCTGATAAAGGCTTTAGACGATAGTCTTTGGGGGACGTATCCTGAGTTGAAAGCTGATTATTGGGGAAATAATAATATTGAATTTAACCCCAATGTGGTGTTGGTTTATTATAATGAAGAGGCGGTGGCTTGTTGTTGTTTTAAGAAATACGATCACAACACTATTGAAATAAAGCGAATGTTTGTAGATCAAGTAATGCGTGGTAAGGGAATAGCGAAACAAATGTTGCAAGAATTAGAGTCTTGGGCAAAAGATTTAGGGTATACGATTTCGGTACTAGAAACGCTACATAAGCAAACAGCAGCAATACACATGTATCAAAAAGTCGGGTATAGAATTGTTGAAAATTATCCGCCTTATGAAGGGTTAGCAAATAGTATTTGCATGCGAAAAAATATCTAGCATGCAGCGGTTCATGGTTAGTTTGTGAATTATAGTTTTTTAAATATGACGTATTGGATTTTAAAGGGTAGTGTCATTTAATGTTTATTTAAGTTGGCAGTTTTTATACTGATAATGTCCCACTATTTTATACTTAAATAAACAGTCTTCTAGTACTTGTCCGTACCCTACATTATGAACAATAAAGGGGCGCAAGCCATCACTTGTTTTCTTGTGAGTTACAATTCCTATATGAGGAAGTTTTCCGTTGATCATCCAAGTGACAATATCTCCGGTTTTGTAATACTTAGGGTTATCGGATACCAATAACTTTTTGCCTTTTCTTTCAAAGAATACTTCCAAGTTTGGTACTCTTCTATGGTCAATGTTGGTGTCGGTTTTTTTCATTCCCCATTTCTTGAGATTAGGATACTTTGAAAAATTTGCCTTCATATCCTCATGTACTTCTTTTTGTAGATCAATATTGAGTTTTCTGTAGGCTCTTATTACTACATCCGTACAAACTCCTTTGTTGTTGGGAATATCCCCATTTGGATATTTTATGGAACAATAAGTGGGATCATACTTGACATTCGGATTAATAATTGTTAGTGCAGCTTCCGAAAGTTGTATGGAAAATGGTTTTGTATTTGGTGTAAAAGCTGGATTTGTAGTAGTAGTGGAAAAATAATTTAGTAGGAAAATTAAATAAATTGCTTTCATTTTTTTACTTTTATTGTATAACGATATTTTTTCAAAACTAGTATAGTGTTCAATTTTAATTATTTACCATTTGGAAGCAACTAATTTTCCTATAACCCATTGGTCTGAAGATGACAAACCTCGTGAAAAAATGATGCTTAGAGGTAAAAGTGCTTTAAGTGATGCCGAATTAGTAGCTATTTTGATTGGCTCAGGAAGTAGAAATGAATCGGCAGTGGCGCTGAGTAAACGTATTTTAGCTAGTGTCAATAATAATTTGTCTTCTTTAGGAAAACAATCTTTAGCTCAGTTAATGGAATTTAAAGGGATAGGCGAAGCCAAAGCCATTACGATTGCAGCCGCTTTAGAATTAGGCCGACGAAGAAAAGAAGAAAATCCTCTCGAATTGGTAAAAGTGACTTCTAGTAAAGTCATGTATCAAGAAATGTATCCTATTATAGGTGAGTTACCTCATGAGGAATTTTGGGTAGTATATCTTAATAATTCGAATAAGATTATTTTTAAAGCACAACTCAGCAAAGGCGGAATTACTGGGACAATTGTTGATGTGCGATTAGTGTTTAAAATAGCTTTAGAGCAAAATGCCGTAGCTATTGTTTTGGCACATAATCATCCGTCAGGAAAACTGCAGGCCAGTGAAGCTGATATTCAAGTGACTAAAAGAATTAAAAATGCAGGACTACAGTTGGATATTCCTGTTTTAGATCATGTAATTGTCACTGAGCATGGTTATTTTAGCTTTGCTGATGAAGGAATTTTATAATTAGCGCAATTAATAAAGACATTTGTCTTATATTTGCAGACAAATGTCTTTTTTATGGAAGCGATTAAACTAAATTCTCATACAGCTATTAATGTAATGGTTCGTTCGTTTGTTTCAAAGTTAGAACAAACTAGTGGCTACAAAGTCCTAAATAAAAAATTAACGTACAACGATTTCCTAAAAAACAAAATGCTAATTGTTCACGCGATTCGCGAAGGGATTCCTTATGATTTTTTCAAATTGATTCAGGATCAAACCCCTTTTAATGAAGAAGATTGGGCGCTTTTCTTAGGGATATCTACAAAATCTTTGCAGCGTAGTCGTGCCAAAGACAGTTTTGTTTTTAAACCTTTACAGTCCGAAAAAATATTAGAATTAGCTGAAGTAACCACTGTTGGGAGAGCAATTTTTGATTCAGAAGAACAGTTTTACAGTTGGTTAAATCTTCCTTCCTATGCTTTAGGGAATCTAAAACCAATTGAGTTATTGCGAGATTCCTATGGCAAAGAAATGGTCTTGCAAGAAATGATAAAAATAGATCAAGGTATTTTTGTGTAATGGAAGTTTTTCGACTAGCCCGAAAGAAATATCCCATAGAGTTGTCAGGTAAAGGCGCTTCAATTTGTGGTGCCAGGTGGAATTCTAAAGGCACAGAAATCATTTACACAGCAGAAAGTAGAGCACTTGCTATGGCTGAAGTGGTAGTACATTTGTCTTTAGCTACTTTGCCAAGTGATTTTGTAATGTTAACCATTTCTATTCCTGATACTATTGAAATTAGCGAAGTCAAAATGGCCGATTTACAATCGGATTGGAATGTGTTTCCTTCCTCTTTTCATACGGCTGTAATAGGAGACCGTTTTATTCAACAAAATGATTTTGCGATACTCAAAGTACCTTCGGCAGTGGTCAAAGGAGATTTTAATTTCTTAATTAATCCGTTTCATCAGGATTTTAAGCAAATTCAAATCATAGACCAAATTGATTTTCCTTTCGATAAACGAATATTCAAATAAATTTTATGCTGTTAAAAAATATTACCGATGTCTTTTTTGATTTAGATCACACTCTTTGGGATTTTGACAAAAATTCTGAAATGGCTTTTGATGCTGTCTTCAAAAAAAAACACCCAGATGTGGATACGACCTTATTTATAGAAAAATATATCCCAATTAATCAAGCTTGTTGGAAATTATATCAAAATGACCAAATTTCGCATAATCAATTGCGTTATGACCGTTTGAAATTGTCTTTTGATGTCTTAGGATATGCCATTTCTGACACTGAAATTCATCAAATGGCAATTGATTATATTGATTTGTTGCCAGAAAACAACTTTCTCTTCGAAGGCACTATCGATATATTAGAATACTTGCATAAGAAATACACTTTGCACATCATTACAAACGGTTTTGCTGATGTTCAAGATAAAAAAGTTAGAAATTCTAATTTAGAAATTTATTTTAAAACCATCACCAATTCAGAAATGGTAGGAGTTAAGAAGCCGAATCCTATTATTTTTGAGCACGCACTCGAAGTGGCAAATACTAAAAAGGAGCAGAGTGTAATGATTGGTGATTGTCTCGATGCAGATGTAAATGGAGCGATAAATGCAGGTTTAGCGGCTATATTTTTTAATCCCAGCCAAGTGATTGTTAGTCCCGAAATCTTGCAAATAAAACAATTGTTAGAATTGAAAAATTTCTTGTAAATTTATAAAATTAGTAATGAGGGTTTGTCCTCATTTTTTACCCTAAAAATAATGATAATGAAAGTACGTTTTTTATTTCTTTTTGCACTTTTTACTAGTGTTGCTTTTGCCCAATCCATTAATAATTTTAAAGCCGTTATTGTTCCTTTGAAATTTGATTTTCAAAAAAATAAAAACGAGTATCGATTGTCAACGATGACTAAGCATAATTTGTCTAAAGCTGGTTTTGAAGTGTATTATAATGAAGAGCCAAATTCTTATGATAAGTGTAGTTTATTGTACGTAGATGTCATTAATTTAAAGTCATTTTTAGCCACCAAAATGTATTTTGTGCTAAAAGATTGTAATGGAAAAGAAATATTTAGATCAGTAACTGGGTACTCAAAGGAAAAAGAATATCCGTTGGCTTATAAAGAGGTTTTAGAGGAAGCTTTTGCTTCTTTGTATGCTCGTAATTATAAATACGTGGGTAGTGCTGCGGTCGTGGACTTGAATCCTAGTACTTCAAACGTTGCAGTACCAGCACCTATAGTTGCAACAAGTGCTGTTGTGCCTGCTGTCGTGCCGATTTCTACAACTGCAGCTACTGCAGGATCTGAGGTGTATTATGCTCAACCTACAAGTAATGGATATCAATTGGTCGATACAACGCCAAAAGTGATTATGAAATTATATAAAACCTCTAAGAGCGATTATTTTACAGCAATAAAAGGAAGCGTGCAAGGGGTCTTGTTTTTAAAAGACAATAGCTGGTTTTTTGAATACTATCAAAATGAGCAACTAATGTCTGAAAAAATAGCGATTAAGTTTTAGTGTTTTATTGTAGTGTTAGAAAAAAATCTAACAGATAAAAAAACGAGAATGCTTTGATTTATCAAAGCATTCTCGTTTTTTTAAACCTTAAACCTTTTATTAGTAACCATACTTCTCCTTCCATCTATTTTTCAAAAACTCTCGAATACTGTTTTCTCTCGAGTTATTGCCAGGAACATAAATAGGCGTGTTGCTCAGTGCATCGGGAAGGAATTCTTGTTCGGCAAAATTGTTCGCGTAATCGTGCGAATATTTGTAATCTTCACCATAGCCCAACTCCTTCATTAATTTCGTTGGAGCGTTTCTTAAATGCAAGGGTACAGGCAAATCTCCGGTTTGTTTAACTATTTGTTGTGCTGTACCTATGGCCATGTAAGAGGCATTACTTTTTGGGGAAGTTGCCAAATAGACCGCACACTGACTCAAAATAATGCGGCTCTCAGGATAGCCAATCGTAGCCACTGCCTGAAAAGTATTATTAGCCATAATGAATGCCGTCGGATTAGCATTGCCAATGTCTTCACTTGCCAAAATTAACATTCGTCTGGCTATGAATTTAACGTCCTCTCCGCCTTCAATCATTCTAGCCAACCAATATACCGCTCCATTGGGGTCACTCCCTCGAATCGATTTTATAAAAGCGGAAACAATGTCATAATGCTGTTCTCCCGTCTTGTCATACAGAACCGTATTTTGTTGCACCAATTCCAAAACCCGCTCATTGGTAATAATAATCGGTTCCGAGGCCGATGCATTGACCACCAATTCAAATATATTAAGTAGTTTTCTTCCATCGCCTCCAGATAATCGCAGCAAAGCTTCGGTTTCTTGTAATTCAATTTTTTTGGTAGCCAAAATGGCGTCTGCTTTCATCGCTCTTTCCAGCAAAGATTCTAATTCTTGTTTCGTAAAAGCATTCAAAATATACACTTGACAACGCGAAAGCAATGCGGGAATCACCTCAAAACTCGGATTTTCAGTCGTAGCACCAATCAAAGTAATCCATCCTTTTTCCACCGCCGCCAAAAGCGAATCTTGTTGCGATTTACTAAAACGATGAATCTCATCAATAAACAAAATCGGATTTTTGGACGTAAACAAACCGCCACTTTGCTTGGCTTTTTCAATCACATCCCGAATGTCCTTTACCCCGGAATTAATCGCGCTCAACTCATAAAAAGGTCTTTTCGATTCTTGTGCAATAATCTGCGCTAGCGAAGTTTTTCCAGTACCCGGAGGTCCCCACAATAGTAGCGAGGGGATGATTCCGTTCTTAATTTGTTGCGTCAACGAGCCGTTAGGCCCCACCAAATGCGTTTGACTAATATAATCCGTCAAGGCTTGTGGCCGAATGCGTTCTGCTAAAGGTGCTTCCATAACACAAAAATAAACATTTTTTATAGTTTTCAGGAGCCAATCCAGCTGTACATTACAAGTCCTCGCGCCGCGCTCTGTTTTTCTAGGCACAAAAGGAGCTTCCTTTGGTCGCTCTTTTCTGCCAAGAAAAAATAAGAGCGCGGCACTCCAGGCTTTCCATTCCCATCTGGGCTAACCCTATCACGACACATTAGGTATGACAATTTAGCATTTTCGCTATTTTGGATGTATTTTTGAGAGACCAACAGCATAGCATTTATCCTATGGAAGAAACCCATTTTCAATTTCGTAACCGCGTAGTCTTATTACCGCTACTTTTTTTATTGACGATATGGTTGGTCTACTGGCTCGAAATTCGTTTCCATTTCGATTTTGACAAAAATGGGATTTATCCACGTACTTTCTCGGGTTTACAGGGGGTCCTTTTTAGTCCTTTCATCCATTCCGATTTATTGCATCTGTATAATAATTCCCTGCCCTTACTCGTTTTGTTGACTGCCCTGTCTTATTTTTATCCTAAGCAAACGCTAGCTGTTCTTTGCTTCGGAATAGTTTTGTCTGGTGTTATTACTTGGGTTATTGGTCGCCCTAATTATCATATTGGTGCTAGTGGACTCATTTATGTTTTAGTGAGTTTTATCTTCTTCAAAGGAATTCAAACCCAATATTATCGTTTGGTAGCACTCTCTTTAACTGTAGTGTTGGTCTATGGTGGTTTGATTTGGTATGTCTTCCCCGAAGTAGATAATACCATTTCTTGGGAAGGTCATTTGGCGGGTTTTATCACTGGATTTTTATTGTCCATCTTTTTCAAAGCCGAAGAGTATCAAAAAATCTATAAATACGAATGGGAACGCCCAGATTATGACCCATCGCAAGATAAATTTATGCAACGTTTTGACGAAAATGGCAATTTTGTAAATCCGCCAAAACCTGAGTTAGAGGAGGAAGTTGACCCCATTATGGCGTATTTTACTTCCAATTTACCTATTCATTACGATTGTGTTCCCACACAAAAAAAGGAACCAAAACAAGAGTCTTGATTCCTTTAATATTAAGTAATTCGTGATTTTCTACCACGAACTGTATTCTACAATCTGCCTTCTACAATCTAGCTACGCTGTCTCACCGCTTCATATAGGAAAGCGCCACAAGCAACTGAAACGTTTAATGAACCAATGGTACCAAACATAGGCAATTTTGCCTTCTCGTCAATGATTTTTAAAACCGATGGATTAATACCTCGGTCTTCGGCTCCCATTACAATAGCAGTAGGGCCAGAAAGGGTTACATCATACAAAATTTGTTCTGTTTTTTCAGTAGCTGCTACTGTGGTAATGCCGCTAGCTTGCAGCAAGAAAATAGCATCTTTTATATGGTCTACTTTACAAATCGGAATGTTAAAAACAGCTCCTGCAGAAGTTTTCACCGTATCTCCATTTACAGGCGCCGAACCTGATTTTTGAACGATTATTCCATTAACGCCAGTACATTCAGCTGTTCTAATAATAGCTCCAAAATTTCTAGCATCAGATATTCCATCCAATACTAAGAATAATGGATTTTTACCATTTTCAAGAACTGTTTCAATTAAAGATTCTAAATCAAAAAAGGAGATAGGAGAGATGGTAGCTACAGCACCTTGGTGATTATTAGGAGTAAGTCGGTTTAGTTTCTCAACAGGAACATAAGAGAAATTAATGTTTTCTCTTTTCATGACTTTCATTAAGTCTTTCATTAATTCGCCACTTGCTTCCTTTTGAATATATACTTTATCCACTGTTGCCCCTGCTTGAATCGCTTCAATGATGGCTCTTATCCCAAATATTTGATGTTCTTTTTCCATGGGGCAAAGATATAAAAAAAAACCACCCCTAAAAAGGAGTGGTTTTCATGGTTTAAAAAATAATAAATATTAGTTTACCGGTGTCTTAGTCACAATTGTTGGAATTGGACTTGGTGTGTTTGGATTTGCGTTAATTTCAACTTGAGGATATAAGAAACGTTGTGGAGTTCCTGCTTTTCCTGTTTTTAATTGAATTTGTGCTGCGTTATTAGTTCTTCTGTAATCTGTAAAACTTTCATAGGTACCCATTAAGTATACATATTTTTCTTGAAGAATTTCTCTTAATAATGCATTTTGATCAGACAAAGCTGCTCCAGAATTGTTTTCCATTCCACCAGCTGCAAAATCAGCCGCTACATAAGGTAAGTATTGGAATGTTTCACTTTCATAACCTGAATTGTCTATACCAATAGAATATCCAGTATTTAACAAGTCTCTGTATGTGTTGTAAGAAGCTAATCCAGTGGCAAAACCACTTCTAGCGTCTACTTCAGCAATGATTAATAACATTTCACCATAAGAAACCATTGGCATATCAGAATCACTTCCAAATTTACCATTTGTTCCACCGTAATCTCCACCATAAATATTTAATGAATATGGTGAGAAATATTCTTGATTATAGCAGAATGCAAAACGTGCATGTTCGTCAGTTTTTGAATTTCCTCTATACAATGCATTAGATGGATCAATTAAACGCGCACCATAACTATCGCCTGACATATAATCATCTCTATCGTAAACTAGAAAAGAGTAAAAAGGATTGAAATTTTGACCGCTTGAGTTGCCAAATTGTGCAATTAAATCATCAGATGCGCTTGACATACCCAACAAAGCGTTTGCTTTTGCGCTAGTGTAATTTTTCACATGCAAGTAGTATCTTGCTTTTAATGAATAAGCTAATTTTATCCATTTTGAAGCGCTTCCTGCATAGTAAATATCTTTATCTGAAGGAATTCCTCTACCAGTTGTAGCTTTTAAATTTACAATGGCTTTGTCTAAAAGGACTTGTAGGCTATTGTATATGTCTACTTGTTTGTCATATTTTGGTGTTAAGTTATTCCCAGTGATGTCCAATTCGCTATAAGGAGCGTCTCCCCATAATGATGTGATAGTACCCATTGTATGTGCTTCGATAACTTGAGCAGCTCCAGCCAATCTAGGATTAAGCTCTTTTTCTGCTTTTAAAATTGTTATTTTAGCATTAGTAATACAATTTACGTACCCGTTATTCCAACTGTCATCAAATGTTGAAGCAGTTGATAAGTTCCAGTCATTTAATGCAACATATTGTCTGTTCTCTCCATTTGCTTGGTTTAGCCAAATCATAACATCTCTAGTATTTGGAGTAGTATGAAAGAATTGGTCCGCTAGAAGAATTCCTTGAAATAAGTTTCTTGCGTCAGAATCTGTTAATAAATCTGGATCCACGTTAGAATCTGAAACATAATCCGTACAACTAAAGATTGTTGTAGCTATGAAACATAGACTTATTGATTTTATAAATAGTTTTTTCATTTTTTAAAATTTTAAGTTAACGCTAAATATTAATGATTTAGTGTTTGGAGCATTGAAGTATTGTAGTCCACGTCCATTTGATCCACCAGTAAGGTTTGATTCTGGATCTTGTCCTAAATCAGCTTCAGTCCATAACCATAAGTTTCTTCCTGTACCAGTAAAAGTGATGCTTTCAACACCTAAATTTTTCTTGCTTAAATTCAAATTATAAGATAAAGAAAGTTCTCTCCATTTGATCCAAGATGCAGATTTAACAAATTGTTCTCCAACTGGTCCGAATCCACCTCCAAGTGATGTATACCAAGCTTGATCTAATAAAACTGGTCCTGCGCCAAAGTCTCTTAGATTTCCTCTAACTGTTCCTGGGGCAATACTTTGTCCAGCATAATTTACTGTTGCTGTGGTTAAAGTAACTTCGTTTGCTGTTTCTAAAGTTTTACCGAAGTTATTTAAAGCTCCACTTGTTCCATCCCATAAATCTCCTCCAATTGAAGCATCGAATAAAGTGCTTATTTTGAATCCTTTGTAGCTGAAAGAAGTTCCTATTGCTCCTCTCCAATCTGGGTTAGGATCTCCAATTATTCCTTCTGATTCAGCTGCTGTTGGAAATCCATTAGAGTCTAGTATTAATGCACCATCAGCATCTCTGTCGAATTTACCTCCCCAAAGTACTCCCAATGGTTGTCCTAAAACAGCACGAGAAGAAGATCCTGTAAATCCGTTAAGGAATAATGAACTAGTCCCGTCAAGTTTAGTCACTTTATTACGGTTAGTACTCCAATTACCAAAAAGATTCCATTTTAATTCTGAACTTGAAGGTAATAAGTTAGCATCAAACTCTACTTCAAAACCTTTGTTTTCAATAGTGGCAAAGTTTCCATAAAGAGTACTGTAAGTAGAACTTCCATTCAAAGGAACATTTACTAATAAATCTTTGGTTTCATTTGAGTAATAAGTAGCATTGATTGTAAGTGCTTTAAAGAATTGCAAATCAAGACCAGCTTCCATTTCCGTTTTAATCTCTGGTTTTAAGTTTTTATTTCCACCAGTTCCAGCTTGTTGGAATGATCCATTATAGGCCCCTGAGTCATATGCAGGCCCCCAACCTTCAGCGCCTGTAGCTGAGTTAAAATAAGTCGTTCCAGCATAAGGTCTAGGAATAGATGCTATTTGACCATAAGTAGCTCTTAACTTACCATCGGTTAAAATAGTGCTTTCGAAATTATTAGTGAATTTGTATCCAAATTCAGCTGTTGGGTAGAAATATACTTTTAAGTTAGGGTCATAGGTTGAAGAAGTTTCAAAACGTCCACCTAAAGTTAGAAATAAATAATTTTTATAATCAAATGCAGTAGAAAAGTAAGCTCCACTTAATTTTGAATAGGTTCTGTCTAAGAAAGTTGTTTTGTCTATCAATAAGGCATTATCGTAAGAAAAACCGTTTGAGTCGATAATGAAATTTTTGTAAGAACCTCCTCTTTGATCATAATTTGTTTGAGAAAAGTTAATACCAGTCAAATAAGATAATCCAATATTGTCTGTAATTTTAGTATCTCCTAAAGCGATTAAATCTGCATTAAATGACTGATAATCAGTTACGCTTTCGCTTGCTTGACCATTACCTCCGTTTTCAGATGAATTCATTGGGAACATCGTGATTCTTTTGTCGCTATATCCATCTAAACCAAGTCTAGCCAGTACAGAAATCCAAGAACTAAAGTTATGTTTTAATTCAAATCCACCAATGTATCGGTCAACCGTATTTGGATTTTTTTGTACATCAGTTGTCCAAAGTGGGTTGTTATAACTTGGATTCAAATCGGCAGCAAATGTACCAACATCTTGTCTGTAAGCTCTATGGCTATTTAGTTGTGCGGTTCCATTAGCTTGAATGTTCGTTCCTATGAAATCTCTATTATCAAAATCAGCAGGTGAACGATAGAGTCCTAAATATAAACCTGATAAGTTGGATCCAGTTTGAATACGATTAGAGTTTACTGAAGAATATCCAAATTTGGTTTTGAAAGAGGTTTTGTCACCAATTTTTGATTCAGAAGTAAAGTCGATGCTAGTTCTTTCGTAATCAGAATTTCTGATAATTCCTTGTTGGTTTGTATTACCTAATCCTAAATAGAAGTTGGTGTTTTCGCCACCCCCACTAACACTAATGTGGTTATCAAGTAAAAGTCCGTCTCCAATTGCAGCATCCATGTTTGATTTTTGGAAATTTGCAGTACTTCTTTTTCCTCCTGCTGCTATTGGATAAATTTTTCTTCCATCATTAGTCAAGAAATATTGTCCAGCTGTATTGAATACGTCGCTTCCACCTGCTCTTGAAGATATTTTGTCTCCAAATGAGTTTGCATTGTTTCTGGTCCATACTCCATTTGTACCTTGACCATATTTATCTTGTAATTTCATTTCAACATTTACTTTGTCGAAAGAAACGGTAGAATTAATATCAATAGAGATTTTTCCTTTTTTCCCTTTTTTAGTAGTAATCAATACAACTCCATTAGCAGCTCTATATCCCCATAAAGCCGCTGCAGATGCGCCTTTAAGAACTTGAACATTTTCTATATCATTAGGGTTAATGTCATTTAAACGGCTTTGTTGTCCTACACCGTCAACACCACTTCCAATTTCGTCATTTGAAACAGGAGTACCGTCGATTACGAATAATGGTTGAGTTGAACCAGTAATTGAGTTTTGTCCTCTAATTTGGATGTATGCTCCAGATCCTGGGTCACCAGAGTTAGAAACGATTGCTACACCAGAAGCTTTAGCAGAAAGTCCTTTGATAACTGAAGTTTCTCCAGAGTTCGCAATAACACTTCCTTTTACTTTTGAGAAAGATGATGCTTTTTCGCTTCTTTTTACTTCAATTCCTAGAGTGTTAATAACAACACTTTCTAACTCCATGGCAGAGCTAGCCATTTTTACATTAATTAAAGTTGATTTTGCTACAACTTCTTGAGTGTTCATGCCAACATAACTAAATATTAATGTTTGGCTTGCGTCTACTTTGATGACAAATTTTCCATCAAAATCAGTTTGAGTTCCAGATTTTGTCCCTTTTACTAATACACTCACGCCTGGTATTGGCAATCCTGCATTGTCAGAAACAGTACCTGAAACAGATCTTTCTTGCGCAAATGTTAACTGCGCCATTAGTACTACAAATAGTACTAAGAGTCCATTGAACTTTAGTTTCATTATTTATATGTTTTGAATTAGTTTGCCAAAACTCTTAATAATTTGTTAACATTCCTAATCTTTTTTTATTTTTTTTATGCGCGCATCTAAAATTTAACATTGTAACATATATTGATAATACTGTTAAAAAACTTTATATCGTTATAGTTGTTTGAACTATTTGTTATGGAAAATTTCAAAATTCCATTATTTGTTTGTATTCCAATGCCAAATCCAAGACCTGTAATATTGTTAACTTTTTTAAGAATTGTTGAATCACTCTCATTTTTATAAATGGCATAGTCAAGTATTGAGTGAATGTATAGTGATTGGTTGAGTTGGTGTCTGTATTCTGTTAACAGTGAGGTCAAATAATTGGCTTGTAGACTGTTTTCTGCAAATCCTCGGATTGAGTATAGTCCCCCAAATCGAAATAATTCATTGGTTAAGTAATTGTTGCTTTTTAAGTAGGAGTTTTGACTTCTTACATTGATGCTGTTTTTAGTGTTGATGATGAAGTTGTGGGAAAGATTCAAGTTGATAAAGTATTGTTTTTGATTTGATGTGTTTGTGATAGTGTTTTGAACTTCTCTTTTTCCTAAGCCAAAACGAAAGTCTATTTTTGTTTTTTCCGGAAAGAAAGGTGTGTTTGGGGAATTTTTTTGGTGGTTGACTCCAATAGTGATAAATTGGTTTTTAAAATCGCTAATTGTATTGTTGTTGATGTTTTGTATGTCGCTTGAAACGGTTGATTCTATTCCTGCGTATACTTTAGTTTTATAGTCTACTAGATAATTAATATCCAAAATAGTTTTTGAGTTTTGAAAGGTGCTGTCTTGTTTAAATATGTTAAGCTGAGCGTTTAAGCCTAGTGGTGTTTTAAAAAGATAGTTGAGGGTTAATCCTGTTCGAAATGTTTTTTGGTTATTCCCATCACTTTTCCAATACATATAAAAATCTTCTCCTCCATTTAGTAGGTTGGTAAGTTGAATATCTAAATAGCCATTTAAGGTGGTTTTTTTTTCTTCGTCGTTGCCAATTCCGACGTATCCATCGAATGAATTGGATTTTCTTTTTTCTATATAGACATAAATTACAGTTGAATCTTTGCTAAAAAGTAATTCGGGTTGTTTGGTTTGTTTGGCAAAAGAATATTTTTCAAATTCTGTTTTTACTTCTCTTAGTGTGTTTTGGTTGAATAATTTTTTATTAAATTTTTTATTGATTTGTGTTAAATAGTTTGAAGGGAAATATTTCTGTTTTTTTTCTTCTTCTTTAAATTTTAAAACTATTTTATTTATTTTTCTTTGAGTGTTTAATTGTATTGCTAAATCTGCAATTAGTTTGTTTTTTTTTCTTTTGATATTCTCTAATTGTACTTTGGCTAAAGGGTATCCTAATTCTTCTAGATTATGAATTGTTTGTTCTAAAAATGCTTTAGTTTCTGGGTATTTTAATAGTAGTGTGTCGTTTTCTGTTTGGCTTCCGATGAATTGTTTTATTTCAGGATTTTTACCTATATATATATAGGTGTATTTTGTTTGTTCTTTTAAATGAAATTCTATTGTAAAAGTGCTATCATTTCTCTTGTGTAATTCATTAGTGTTATAGTCTAAGTATCCTAATTTTTCAATTTTTTTTGATGTTGAGATAATTTCTTTTTCTAATGAGGTTATGTTTTTATGTAATTTATTATAGTTTAATGAATCGATGGTTTTGTTTTCTGAATCTGAAGAGCCGTTGATTTTTAAAATAAATTTTTGAGCCATACTTATTTGGCAAAAAGAAATAAAGAAGGCTATGGTTAGTATATGTCTCAAGTGATTTTATTTGAAATAAAAGTAACGCAAATATCTGTTGAATGTTATGGAATTCATAATCTAAAATAAGGATGTTGAAAATTAATGCATTATGGTTTGTATAGTGAAAAATATTTTATACATTTGTAACCCCGTAAAAAGCGGGAATTTAATATAATAAGAAATTTTTAGTATTAATTATGCCAACAATTCAACAATTAGTAAGAACAGGAAGAACTCAGATAACTAAGAAGAGTAAATCGGTTGCTTTAGATTCTTGTCCTCAAA
>CAUPRE010000028.1:0-49786 GCA_963513565.1 uncultured Flavobacterium sp.
AAAAAGAAGACGGAAAGAAATTGAAAAAAGGTGAATCTGCAGATTTCAAAGTAATTGAATTCAACAAAGAATTCAAAAGAGTAGTTGCTTCTCACACTGCTATCTTCCGTGAAGAAGAAGAGAAAAATGTGAAAGCTGCAACTGAAAATACTTCATCTGCTTCTACTAATGCACCAGCTGCAACTTTAGGAGATAACAATGATGTATTAGCTGCATTGAAAGCTAAAATGGAAAAATCAGAGAAAAAATAATTTCTAGATTTTTATTATATTAATCCTGTCTTGTTGTAAAGCAAGACGGGATTTTTTTATCTATATACTACATAGCTTTTTGCTATCCTCCCGCTTTTATTAATAATCATTTAATTGTGTTTTATTTTGTATGAAAATGTTTATATTTGTTAAATAAAAATATTTTTATGATAAAAAAGCTACTTCTATTATCCTCTTTCCGAAGTGTTTCCTTTTTTTTAAGCCTATTACTAATTATTCTATCTTCTGCTGTTGCTAAAGCACAATGTGCGGGTAGTGATAGCGCTATTGAAATTTGTGATATAACTAATCCCAATAGTGCATCAATTAATCTTTTTAGTTTGCTTAGTGGTAGTCCTTCACCCGGTGGCGTTTGGAAAGACGTTGATAAATCAGGTAGTTTTGATAAAACCACAGGAATACTAAACGCTCAGCAAGTAAAGAAAAGTGGTATTTACCATTTTACCTATACCGTTACGGGTGTTGCTGGTTGTATCGATAATGTATCAGAGGTTACGGTAACAATTGGAGGTTATACTGGAGTTCCTGCTCCAAATTCTTCTATTTGCAATACTGAACTTGCTTATAATTTATTTCAAGTATTTGATGGTAATTTTTTATCTCCTCAAACCGGTGGTGTTTGGAAAGGGAACACAACTAGTTTAGGATTGAATAATAATTTCTTGAATGCTTCTGTACTAAACCCAGGCAGTACATATTCTTATACTTATACTATTCCTGCCATCGGTAATTGTCCTGCACCGCCGCCAGTAACAATATTTGTAACCATATATCGTTCGCCAATATCTGGAGTGCCTACAAATCTTAGTTTATGTTCAAATGAATTAAATACCAACACGAATTTTAATTTAAATACTCTATTAGTTGGTGAAGATAGTGATGGGTCTTGGGCTGAATTTGGTACCTCTGAAATAAGTGATAGTGATGATAACAAGGTTGATTTACTTGCCATTTATAACACCTATGGCCCAGGAGTTTATCGTTTTGCATATACGGTACTATCTAAAAATAATGTTTGTGCAGATCAGAAATCAGAAGTTGAAATTACTATTGAAAGACAACTTGATTTTACAGGAACTACTTTAATTGTGAATTCTGATATTTGTGAAAATGAAATTACTACCGCTACTTATACTGGAACTTTAACGCAAGGAAATCATCCAATTTTAGATGGGAATTATGAGGTTACTTATAGTATTTCGGGTAATTCACCAATAAAAACTATACAAGCTTTTGTTGGTGGAAAATTGGTTTTCCCAATTGCACGGTCTAATTTTCAACAAGTTAATGACTATACTGTCAGAATACAGTATATTAAAGAAGTGACAAGCAAAAATATTTGTACTAATATCATTGGAACTATTGAAGATGTATTACATGTTTATGCCATACCAAAAATCAATAGTGCCACTCTCACAATTAATCCTATTTGCCAAAGTGAGAATGCTACAGTAGTATTTTCTGCGACTTCAAATCTTATTGATGGCACTTATTCTATTTTATATAATTTAAGTGGTTTTAATGTAGCAACTTCAATCCCAGCTGTCATGAATGTTATTGGAGGAACTTCAAGTTTTGTTATTCCTTCTAACTTAATTCCAGTTGCAGGTAACACCACCATCACTATTACTAATATTGTGAATACTATTTCTAATTGTTCCAATAGCGCAACATTAAAAAAAGAATTTATTGTAAATCCTTTACCTGTTGTAACTAATTTGAATATCACGGTAAATGATGTTTGTCAAGGTTCTTCAACAACAGTAAAACTAACAGGACTTGGAACTTTGACAGCAATAGCAATTGACTATACCATATCTGGAGCTAATACAGTTATAACTAAAACTATTCCATTAGCAGTAATAGCGGGCGCTGTAAGTTTTACTATTCCATCGACCGAAATACCAAATGTAGGGGTATCAACCATTACTATTGCTAATGTAACGAATGCTCTGACTGGATGTTCAACTGTAGCTTCATTTTCTATGACCTTTAGCGTAAATTTAATCCCTACAGTACCAATAGCTCCAAATATTCAATCCTTTTGTGCTACTGATAATGCAATTGTTACTAATTTAATTCCAAACGGAAATCAATACAAATGGTATGATTCTCCTACGAGTACACAACCATTATCTGCAAACACGCAATTGATTAGTGGTAATTACTACGTAAAAGAAAGAAATGTTTCTGGTTGTGAGTCCAATGCTACAATGATTAATGTAATAATTACAAACATACCAATTCCAGTTTTAGCAGCTAATGGTCAAAATTTTTGTGGAGTAGATAAACCAACTATTTTGAGTTTATCTAAAAATACAAGTTTTAGTGGAACTATTCAATGGTATGATGCTTTAAATAATGGAAATTTACTTGCGGATATTGAATTACTTTCAGATGGTGCCACTTATTATGGTTTTGATTTAGATAGCAATACAAATTGTACTTCAAGCCCATTAACAGTTACTGTTTCACTAAAAGATTGTATTGCAACAGCGGATAATTTCTTCATCCCAGATGGGTTTTCACCAAATGGAGACGGAATAAATGATTTCTTTCAAATTCTAAATATTGAGTTCGTGTATCCCAACTATACCATAGAAATTTTTAATCGCTATGGGAATGTATTATTCAAAGGAGATGCGAATAAACCTGCTTGGGATGGGAGAAATACAAATTCCAATTTTATAAGTGGCGAATCAGCAACTGGTGTTTATTTTTATATTATTCATTATAATAAAGACAACTTGCCTCCTGCACAAGGACAACTTTATTTAAATCGATAATTTATAATTTACTATTAAACCAAATTCAATGAAAGAAATAATACTTTTTGTGTGTTTTTTACTTTTTATATCGAAAGCCTCTGCGCAGCAAGACCCAAATTTTACTCAATATATGACTAATATGAGCGCTATTAATCCAGCTTATACAACTGGAAATTCTTCGGTGCTCAATTTAGGAAGTTTGTACCGCTATCAATGGTCAGGAATTAAAGGCGCCCCAAGAACTATAACTTTGTTTGCACATATGCCTTTTTATGAAAAAGTAGAAGGTGGATTTTCTTTAATTTCAGATGATATTGGAGATGGTGCTAAGAAGGAAACCAATTTTTTTACAGATTTTGCATATAACTTTCAATTGAATGAAAGGCAACGAATAGCGTTTGGTTTAAAAGCGGGATTCAGCACTATTTCTACAAATTTTAATGGATTTCGATTGAATAGTGGCAATACTACTACTGATAATGCATTCGCAAAAAATGTAAATGAAACGGTTCCTAATATTGGTGTTGGCGCTTATTTTTTTTCCGAAAAGTATTATGTTGGTCTCTCAATACCCAATTTGCTCTCTGCGGAACACATAAAATTTAGACCAACTATTAATTCCTTTGGGTCTCAAGAAATCCATACTTTTTTTACAGGAGGATATGTACTTGATATTAATGAAACGTTCAAATTAAAGCCTGCTTTTATGGCTATTTTTATAAAAGGAGCTCCCGTATCTGTTGATTTAACAGCTAACGTTTTGTATAACGAAAAGTTTGAATTAGGAGCAGCCTATCGATTTAATGATTCGGTAAGTCTTTTAATGAATGTTAATGTTACCCCTAGTCTTAGAATTGGTTATTCTTATGATTATACCACTTCAAATCTGAGTCAATTTAATTCGGGATCTCATGAAATTGTGCTCTTGTATAATCTCGATTTATTGGGTAAAGGGTATGATAAATCACCTAGGTTCTTTTAAATATTACAAACATGAAAAAAATTTATATAGTTCTAATCGTGTTAGTATATCAATATGCGATTGGTCAGCAACAAGAATTACTGCGCGCTAACGTTTTGTTTCATAAAACCTATTACAGTGCTGCAATTCCTTTGTTTGAACAAATAAGTAAAAAAAGTCCAACCAATGAAGTCATTCAAAAATTGGGTGATTGTTATTATTATACAAATCAGTATGATAAAGCACTAGGACAATATTCTCTTTTATCGAAAAGTAATAATTTAGTTGAAGGATTTTATTTCCGATATGCGCAAACATTAAAAGCTATTGGAAAATACTATGATGCCACTACTTTATTACGTCAATATTATACCGATATCAATGATTTTCCTGCGATTAAACAATTAGAGGATGGTATTAAAAATCTAAAAAACGTAACCGCAATAGGTAATAGGTTTGTAATTCAGAATTTGGCTCTAAATACTATCAATTCTGAGTTTGGAGGTGTGATTTGGAATGATAATTTAGTATTTGCTGCGGTTAAATTGAAACCCAACTTTTTTGATAAGAGATATAAATGGAATAACGAATCTTATCTTAATTTGATGCGTATTCCATTGGATCAAATCAATTCAAAAGACACTTTAGTGAATTATTTTTCAAAAGATTTAAAATCAGCCATGCACGAATCGAATGCTGTATTTACGAGCGATGGCAAAACAATGTATTTTACTAGAAACAATTCAAAAAACGGAAAAAGAGTAAAAAACAGTGATAAGATTTCGAATATTCAAATTTTTAGGGCTAATTTTTTAAATAATAAATGGACTAATATTCAATCTTTACCGTTCAATAGTCCTGATTATTCGGTAGAGCATCCTGCGTTGAGTCCAGATAATAAAACGCTGTATTTTGCTTCGGATATGCCAGGTACTTTAGGATCGTTAGATATTTTTAGCGTGACTATTGAGGGATCAACTTATGGAAAACCTATTAATCTTGGGAGTCAAATAAACACTACTAGGAGAGAGCAATTTCCATTTGTTTCCAAAGACAATAAATTATACTTTTCTTCGAATGGACATGAAGGATATGGTGGTTTAGATGTTTTTGTTTCCGATTTGAATCCCACTTTAATAAAAGTATCAAACGTTGGGCTACCAGTCAATTCTGGTTATGACGATTTCGCTTTTTACATCAATTCAGATTCAAAAGAGGGCTTTTTTAGTTCGGATAGACCTGGAGGAAAAGGGAAAGATGATATATATTCCTTTAAAGAAATCAAAGAGTTGCTCATAGAAGATTGCAAACAATATATCACAGGAATTATAACTGAGGCAGATTCGCATCTGGCATTGGATAATGCACTTGTGATCCTTAAAAATGCGGGTAAAAATGAATTAGAAAGAGTTACGACTTCGTTAGACGGTAAGTTTAGTTTTACCATTGAATGTGAATCTAATTATTCTATTGAAGTGACAAAAGAAAACTATACTGAAAATTCTAGAAATTTATCGAGTACTGCGGAAAGAAATAAGAGCAATGATGGATCTATGACTATTCGTTCTTTGGAAACAATCAAAAAAGAACAACAAATTATTCTTGACCAAAAAAAGGCGAATGATTTATTAATCGCGCAACAATTGAAAGCGGCAGAACTAGTTGCCTTAGCACAAAAGAAAAAAGACCAGGCTATTGCACTTGAAAATAAAAAGAAGGAAGATTTGGCTGCCCTTTCTCAAATTAAAAAAGACAAACTACTAGCTGATAAAAGAGAGGCTGAACATGCAATTGCAAATAAAAAAGAAAAAATGGCTGCTATTATTGCAGCAGAAAAAGATGTTATAAAAGAAAAAGATAGATTAATTATCAAAACAGACCCAATATATTTTGATTATAATATGTGGTACATACGAAAAGAATCAAAGAAAATATTGAATCGTGTAGCTGAATTAATGATAAAATACCCAGAAATGGTAGTAGAGATTGGTTCGCATACTGATAATCGAGGGAATGAAAAATTTAATGCTGATCTTTCACAAAAAAGAGCTGATGCTACTAGAGTTTACATAATGGAACAAGGGATTTCTAAAAAAAGAATTACTGCTAAAGGCTATGGTGAATCTGTTCCTATAGTAAAATGTATCCCTGAGGATTCATGTGATGAAGAACAACACGAGCTCAACCGAAGAAGTGAATTTGTGATTAAAAACTTATAATAAATGTTTAGTTTCCAATTCGTTTCTAATGAATTGGGATTTTGTATTTATGAGTTCTACTAAAAATATTAAGTTCTCTTATATGAAAACGATTTTATTTTTTATGGCATACAATACTAATCCAATTCTAGTTTTAATTTCTAATTTTTCAAATAGGGATTCTCTGTAGCCATCGATTGTTTTTGGGCTTAAGCACATTTCGTCGGCAATTTCCTTGTATGTTTTTTCGCTACAAGCAAGTTTAAGAAAAATAAGCTCTTTTTCTTTTAAGATCATTTTTTTGCTGTCGCTGTCAATTCGGTTAATCAAAATAGATGAAACTAACTCGGTAAAATAATAGCCTTTTTCGATTACAGCAATAATTGCTTCTTGAAAAATTTTAGGACTGGTATCTTTTAATAAGTATCCTTTGGCTCCATTGGTAATCATTTTTATTATGGTTTCATCGTCATTGTTTACTGAGAGCGCTATAACATTCAGTTTGGGTTGGTTTTCCTTTATCCATTTAATGGTGCTTAATCCATCCAAAATAGGCATATTGACATCCAAAAGAACCAAATCGACTATCGTGTCTGGGTTTTCTTGAAGATGGTTAATAAATTCTTTACCATTTTCGAAGCTGTTTACTACTTCAAAATCATTAAAACTATTTATTAAGAGTTTTAATGACTGGGAAAAGAGTAGATGATCATCTACAATAATTATTTTATTGGTAGTCTTCATGGTTTGGGATTAAAGGGTAAATTAACTTAATTGAGGTACCATTACAGCTAGAATTTATTGCTATTGACGCTCCAATAAGTTGAGCTCTTAGTTTCATGTTATGCAATCCAGATCCGGTAGATAACTCATTGGTATTATAGCCAATTCCGAAATCGGTTAAGGTTAATAGGAAATGATCTTTTGAGGTATGAATTGTGATTTCAAAGGTTTCACTATGCGAATGTTTCAAACTATTGTGAATGGCTTCTTGAAAAATTCGGTAAATAAACAATTCGTGTTCAAAATTTATTTGTGGTGAAATACCATCCCAATTCAAGATGCACTTGATTTTTTTTAATTTTTTAATTTTATCTAAATCTAATTGTATCGCTTCAATAAAATTACATTGTAAAGTATTTTCTTTATTAATTATTCTTGACAAAATTCTAATTTCATCTAATGCGTTGGCAATGATTTCTTTTAAATCATTAAGCTCTTTGGGTTTGACAATCTTTTTTTCATCATGTAGAAATAAGTTGAGTTGCATTATGGCAACCGACAAAATTTGGCCAATATTGTCATGGAGTTCTTTGCTGATTTCTGACAAGGTTTGATCTTTGATTTCTATCCTTGTTTTTACTAGTTCGGATTGAAAATAATGTTTGGACTTCATTTGTTCAATCAAAAAAGAATTTTTTTTCTTTGAAAAATAGAAGAACAAAGTCAGTAGTATTACAACTAATGTAAAGAAAACTATACTTAGTGAAATAATTAATAGTTGTATCTCTTTTCGCTCCATAAAAATCCGATGATAAAACAGCTGTTCATTAATAGATTCAATATAAACAGCACAAGACTAAATATTGATTCATCATTTTTTATTAAAAACCATTTTATAGCCAGCATAAAAGGTAGGAAAGGGACATGAAAAAGTAAAATTCCAAGAATGAACCAAAAGTAAATTGATTTCTTGAAATTGAGTATTTTTTCGGAGTTAAAGATTTCTACGAAATAACAACACGATAAGAGCAAAACAAAAACTACTCCAAGCGCAAAACTATTGGTAAACACCGTGTCGTTTTGATATTGAAAATAGTAAAGATTAAAAAAGTAGAATAAATAAAAGATGATTAAGAAGCTAATAGCTATTCTTTTGCATGCTGAATTTTGTATGAGTGCATGCAGTAATATGATGTAGGCACTAAAACTTGCGAGCATATAGAAATTAAAGACAGAAAAATTGATTAATCCTGTCCATGAAGTAAAATATTTGCCTACAAATTCTGTTAAAAACGAAAATATAATGATATACAATAAAGATTTAGCTTTATTATTGGGCAATTTATGATAGAAACGAAATCCTATTATACTTGATAATAAAGCTAAATAAATAATATAAAATCTTAAATCTTTAAACATTTATTAAATATAAGTGATTGGAGGAGGGTTACCAATTGAACCATAATTTAATGGAGCAATATTTAAGGAATCATCATTTGCAGTGGATTTTTCCATTTTGGCTATCTCAGTTGTTTTTTTAATTTTCTTTTTCCCAGTTGGAGCTAAAAATATAGTGGTCAACCCTGCTTTTTCAGCATATACTTTGTCTTCTGGATAGGCACCAAAATGAAAGCGTATTCCATCAATTTCACCTTTTTGCTTTTTTGCTTCAGCTTTTATGTAAGCAATATAGTTCTCTAATTCCACAATAGAAAACCAAATCGCATTGGCATCTTCTTTTTTTATGGCTTCCTTGATCAAAGGATATCTGGTTTTATTATAATTTTCATTTAGCAATTTAGCAAATTCCTTGGTAATAAGTTGTTTTGGTTTTCCTTGTTTTTGTTCCATCATGTTTTTTAGTTAAGGTTAATTTTTTAATAAAAGGTAACAGGGCAAAACTATTTCAATTCATAAGATATAACAAGGGGAAATTTCCCCTTTTTTTATGGGTAAATCTAAAACTAAAAAAGGGTGTGTTTACTCTTTTGTACAAACTTGTTATGATTCAACTTTGTATCGAACCATTTGGTGCACAAAATGGAGAGGTGGAATCTGAAAAACCTTATTAAGAGAGTAAGAAATAAATTTTAAATAATAATAAATATGTCAAATTTAGTCGCAGAATTAAATAGTTTAGATTTTAGTGTTTACATAGGAGGACCATTACAAGCAGCTGTACAAGCTCAAAATGCTGCCTCTATGGCACAAGTTAGTTTTATTCAATCTATTGGTTTTGAAGAGGGTGCTTCTCCAACTGATCCTAAGAAATTACGTTATGTAGATTTTAACTACTCAAAATCAGTTCCAAACCCAGATTATGATCCTACAGCAACAACGGGACCTAACAGTATTAAGTTTCTTGAGAAAGAAGTAGAAATCAAAGTTCCATTCTTAACCATGTTGTCTATTCCAAGCATCAGAATAGAGGAGATGACTATTGATTTTAATGCGAAACTTACTTCTACTGAAACCAAAAGTGTTTCTAGTGAGTTTGCTGCAAGTGCTGAACTGGGGATTAATTACAAAATTGTCAATTTCAAAGCTTCTGCTTCATACAAGAGAACTTCGGTTACTGGTTCCAATGTAGAGAAAACCTATAACCTTGGAGTTCACGTTCGCGCTGTAAATGATGAAATTCCAGCTGGATTAGATCGAATCTTAACTATGCTAGAAGACAGCATTACGAGTGTAAACGAGTAATAATATTAAAATAGATTGGCTGTCTTGTTGGGGTAGCCAATCTATTTAAAAAAAATAATAACTATGATAAAATTGAATGATTACCTAGGAAGTATTGTGGCTAGTTTTACCAATGCTAAAATAATGTCTGACCTTCAAACTGTAAAGTTGGCTGAAGAATATGCAAAACATGATTATTTGAAACATTTTTCAATTCCAAGAATGCGAATTGACGATGTTGAAATGACGATTCCCATTGCCTTAGATGAAATTGAAAACATCTCAAAACCTCCAGTAATTGGTTTTGATAGTATCAAGATTAACACTTTGGTTTATAGTTTTCTATTAGAAAAATTTGGAGTCTTAAAAATTACAAAAGAACCCACTAAATTGCTACAAACGGAGACAGCTAGACAAGTTGGTGTTTTAGAAAAACAAATCAAATTAGCCAACAGTCACGATCCTGTTTCGGGTTTTTCAAAAGAAATCGTAGTGTATTATTTAAAGACAATTGAAAAATATGCTTTGATAAATAAAGAGGCATTAGCCAAAATAAACATTGATTTGATTATTAAAGATTTAATTACAGTTTTAACGCGAGAAATTACAATTACTAAAGAGGTGGAGGCTTTAGCCAATCTTAATATAGTTGTTGAAGCTAATAAATTAAGAGAACTTAAGTCTGAAAATTTAATCTTCATTAAATTGAAAATTTCTGAGAATGGTATGGAGTGGAGTAGATCTGAAAATGCTAATGGAGAAATTGAATCAAAATTATTACCGGAATAGCGATGAAAAAATCAACATTGAATCTAGTTAGTGTTCTAAAAAATAATTTGTTGGAATTCCCAAAAATAACTAGAAGTTTAGAAAATAAGGATCCGTTTTTTGTTGAGAAATTATCGGCATGGATTCAAAAGAATGAAGAAATATTTAGTACTTATACGATTAGTGAAGTTTCGGAATTATCGGGATTGTATAGCAAATTGTTGATCCCAAGGTTTTCTGATACTAAAAATATTTCTTTTAAGAAAGCGCAATTAAAAGCCGCTTCGGAGATATTGTACGATTTGCAAAGCTTGGTATTGATGGTTTTGAAACCCTTTGAATTGAAAGTGGAAGAGTGTAGAGAACTGGTAAAGCAAATCTTATTGATCATTAGTCAGGCACAAGTGGTAAAGTACGAAGCCAATCTACCATTTGAAAATTTTGTCGATACTATTTGGAAATTTACAATGTCGAATGAACAATTGAAGGCAGGAGCGATAAAGTTGAAAACGATGCTAATTATGTCCGATATTCAAATGCTTATTGCAGAGGAAATTAATCTTGAAGATTTTTGATGGTAAAAATTAATACTATCCTAAATGATGTGTAAGCTTGACAATAATAAGGGGAGAACTTTTAATTAAAGTTGAACCCTTTTTTCAAATATATCGGGTTGTTATTTTGGATTACTTGCTTAATTTTATGAATGATTAAGGCTTTTTAAAATTAAAAGACTAACTATACAAGATTTATAGTAGTTTTTGGTCTAAAGAAGCGAAGTAAAATTAAACAAATGATTCATTTAAAAAGTTTCATTTGGATTTGCTAAGAAATCTTTTAGCTCAACTCGACACTTATTTTTTAATCAACTAACTTTTGATAATGACCTCGCTTATATGTTAGACAAGTTATACATACAAAAATTCCACGCAGATAAAATCGAAAAATATGGTTCAGAAAGTGCCCAAAGTCTTGCTTGGTTTTCTGTGGACGACCAACTGAAACGGTTTGAAATTTTAACGAAAATAGGAGATTTAAATGATAAATCAATTCTAGATATTGGCTGTGGAAATGGTGATTTGTGTTATTATTTATCTCAACATTTTACAAATTTCTCCTATCATGGTATCGATATGATTCCTGCTTTTTTAGACAATGCTATTGAAAAAAACAAAGACTTTCCAGATACAACATTTTATTTGGGTGATTTTATGAAAGGCAATTTACCGCAAACCGACTATATTTTGGTTTCAGGTTCGTTGAATTACAAGAACAGTAACCCCGATTTTATTTTTAAAGCCATAGCCCATTTGTATGCGCATTGTAATAAGGGATTAGGATTTAATTTGTTAAGTGATACCATAAACCCTGATGGTATTTTAATGAGCTATTCGCCTGAAACCATCATCAATTTTTGTAAAACGCTTTCTAATAATATAGTTCTTAAAGAAGATTATATCGAAAACGATTTTACGGTGATGGTGTATAAATAGAGGTGCTTTTTATAATTTTTGTAAGAAGAGCTATACTACTTTTTTTTGGTTTCTTCTTTTGCTTGTCTTTTAGCATCTTTTCTGCTCATTCCTTGATTAATAAGTTCCATTTGTCTTTCATTCTGTTCTTGATATTCTGGGCGATTATGATGTTGTAAACCATTAGGGTTGTTATTTTTGGCTCTTTCAAGATCCCTTTTTTTCTTGCCTAATTGTGCTACATTTGAATTAGTACCTTCGGATATTAGCTTTTTCTGAATAGTTTGCGTGCGATTATCTTCTAATGTATTAGCTTGATTGCTATTGTTTTTTTTCTGTGCAACTGTATTTGCAACTGATTTGTTTTTACTATCCGATGTTTTGTCAGTGTGAGTATTCATAATTTTCTTTTTATTTAGTTAATTTTCTTATAATAATTTAAGTTAAAAGATATCTCTATAGTTTTAAAGTCAATGGTTCTTAACTTTTATTCGGTTTTTAGGGTTGTATTTTTAATGATTAATTCTGATAATCAGATTTTTTTAAAGTCTTTTCCAATATACTTTTACAAAATCTTGAACTTCCTCGGGTAAACTATCAAATGTAAATTTACTTTCTTTACTATTTCTGCCTCTTTCTTCAGGTTTACATTGCTTGGGTTGTATATCTTTTCCTGTCCCCTTGAAAAAATAATGCTTTTTTGGATTTCCTTCTTCTGTAAAATGATGGGTTTCAGTAGTGAAATTTAAATGATTATGTTTTTCCATCGTAAACCCATCTTGACATTTTGGTCGATTTATCTATTGACTCAATTGCTGCTTCAATTCTTTTTGATTTAGCTATATCTTTATCTTTATCTTTATCTCTAGTAGAGAAATAGACGCCTAACTGTTCTTTATCATTGTCATCGAAATATTCATCATTTTCTTCTAATATTTCATCTAAACTTTTTCCTTGATATAATTTTTCATTATAATAGCCTTGTAAGTCTTCATCTGATAATTGAAGCTGTATTATTTGTTTTTTTTTGTATATGTTTGTTGTTTATATTTTTATTTTCTAGTTGGCTTAAATCATGATTTTTGTTGCTGTTTTGTAAAGCTTTTGCCCCCATCATATCAGCCTCTTTCTCCAATCCTACGTCATCATTTACATTAACTTTACCTTTCATTTGCCTAGTAGGTTTTACCCTTCCTTGTTTTTGTTGGACTATATGCCAAGCTTCGTGTGGAAGGTGTTTTTCCTGTCCAGAAGCTATATGAATATCGGTTCCTTGTGCATAAGCATGTGCGTTAAGCTGTGCAGGCTTGTCTGAATTATAATGCACTTTTACATCATCCATAGCGTGACCAGAAAGGTTTTCGATGCCTGATTTCAATTGGTTGGGTAAACCTGTATTGTTTGCTTTTTGTTGTACAATAGTTTTATTGTTTTTGTTTGCCAGTGCATCTACTTGTTTTTTTTGTACTAATGATTGTGGGCGATTGTCTTGAAGGTGAATGGCAGATGTTTGTCCAGATAAGCTTGCTGCCACTTCTTGTAAATCTTTATTTTGTAGTTGGTGCGTTGTCTGATTTTGCATAATAATATTTTTTACAAGAATTATTTTTTACCCAATGCATCAATTCTAATTTTTAATTGATCTAAATCGCGCCCCAGTTGATCTAACCGTGCACTTAACTGTTGAAGTCTTTCTTGTAATCTTGCTAGCCTTTGCTCAATATCTCTTAGTTGTAGTGAAATAAAATCCAATTGATGATCTATACTGTCAATACCATGTTCATTAATAGCAGTTGCTGTATGAGTAGGTGCAGAGAAACTAGGTGATGTAGTACTTGCATGTTCTCTGCTATGTGCCAATTGAGCAATTTGTTTTAGCCTTAAAGTTTGTGCTTTTTCTGCTAAAACTCTGGTGTGGACTTCGCTTACTCTTTGTGGAGCAACCATTAAACTAGCTCCATGAAATGCTTGAGCTGCTCCGTCTTCAACGGGAAAACCTTTCCCTTTTAATAAATTTGCTACAAGTTCAGCTGTGCCACGCGGTGGCATATAATGTCCAGATTTTTCATTTATCTGGATAATCACTCCATCTTTAATATTTATTTCTCCAGCAGCAATTGGTTGCTTTCCTCCTGCTAAACTAGAATGATGTATGACATCTTTTTTCCCTTTTTCTGCATAAATGTTTCCATCATGACTAACAATAAATAACCAATCTGGCCCGATTAAGTTTGCAATTGCACCACCTCTATATACCCGTTCGCCTGATACAGTTAATCTTCTAGTAGCTAATTCATCAGGGGTAAATAATACATATGAACCTGAATCTATGTTTTCATAATCGTTATTATGACCCACTAATGTAGTTTCTAAAGGGGTTAATGAAGACCCTGCAACGGCAGTAGATGCTGGCCTTACAGTAGTTGCAACAGAAACTGCTGAGGCGCTTGCTGCTTCAATTGCCTCTTGCCAAGTAGCAAAAGATTTGTCTATTATAAATGCTGGCAGGTTTCCCCAACCAGTTAGTTTCATTCTAACATCGGAACTAATAGCTATATCAGCTGGAAGGTCGCCTATTTTTTTTGGCTCGCCACCAATTTTTAACATCCTCTGTATGGCCAAAGAATTTGTACTTGTGGTATTATTACTCGAGTTTGCCTTTATTTTGTTTTGCAAAGCCTTCGCCCCCATCACATCCGCCTCATTCTCCAATCCTGCATCATCATTCACATTTACTTTCCCTTTCATCTGCATGGTAGGTTTGACTCTTCCCTGCTTTTGTTGGACTATGTGCCAAGCTTCATGTGGTAAATGTTTTTCCTGACCAGAAGCTAGATGTATTTCTGAACCTTGTGCATAAGCGTGGGCATTTAACTGAGCAGGTTTGTCTGAGTTGTAATGTACTTTCACATCATCCATAGCATGACCAGAAAGATTTTCTATTCCTGATTTTAAGTTATCGGGCAATCCTGTATTGTTTGCTTTTTTTTGCAAAACAGAAGAGGGTCGATTGTCTTGTAAAGTAATGGCTTTTGTTTGATTTACTTTTTCTAAAAATTCAGAGGTTGACTTTTGTTCCTTATTTTCTTGATTGGAGTATGTTGCAGATGTCATTTTACACTTTTTAAGGGTTATTTATCTCCATTATTTTTCTAGCTGTTATCTATGTGATTTATTACAGTTCATCCTTGTTCTGCGAACTATTCGAGCTTACAAGAACTTTATAAATTAAAATAAAAAAAGCTAATAGTCCTAATACTGCGAGTTTTTGATAGAGTGCTTTCTTCTTATTCTGTTGTATTTGTGTAGCCAATCTCAATTCTTCTTCAATTGCAGCAGCATTGCGTCTTCCTCGTTCTGCAAGAACTTCGTCTGCAATCATCCCTATTAATTCTGCTATAACGCCTGCTTGAAGATTAAATGGATTTTGTATAGGAGCGTTAACAAGATTTGCATTATGGAAAGCATTCCTCGCTAGTTCTATTCTTCCGCCTATTTCTTGTTCCAAATCATTTTTTTCCAGAATTCCGCCTATCAAATCATTTGTTTGAACAGCAATACTCCCTGCCATTTCTGCTTCACCTCTATTTAAAAATGATCCAGACAGGTTATTTTCTAGATCTGCAAAATCCTCATTACTTTCAACAATCGATAATGTTCCTGCATTGCCTTTCGCTCTTCCTTGTGGTGGTAATGCAAATTTTTTTGAACTAATGTTATTTAATGTTGCATTTCTATGATTATGATTTTCTTCGGAATATTCCCTCTTTAATGTGTGATTTCTTCTTGTTTCTACAGATTCGTCTATTTGTTGGTTATGAGGTAAATCATCAACACCACCAAATGCTTCTGGTTGACCACCTCGAACATCATTTCCTTGATTATTATTGGGCTGATATTCTGCATGACGACCCCAGCCCACCTGATCTCTAACTCCTACTTCAACAGGTGGCGAAAAATATTTTATAGGGACTTGATATCTTGTTCCGTTTTTAATAACCGCGTAATGCTTTAAAACATATTCTGCTCGATTTACACCATTTACAAAAAAATTTTGAATAATTGCACGTCCTCTGTTATCGCCTCTAGCACGTACAGTCTCATTGGGTGTTATTGCTTCAGTTGCTATGTTTTGTCTATCATTATCAGTAACGCCTCCTGTTCCTAATGGTACCCGTTGTATCGTATTTGGATTGCTCATCTGTTTATTTTGAATAACAGGTAAATTCCTATTATCTTTTAATTGAACCGTTTTTTTACTGATTGCTGTCGAAATATTAGATGTGTTTTTTGAAGTATTTCGATCATAAAATCTATTTTGCATCATAAAGCTTGTTTATTAGTATTTAATAAATTCTATTTCTTAACAATTGTACTTCTTATAAATTTTCTCAATTCCAGTCGGTTACCATTAAAAATATCAAAATCAAAATTGGTGTTCTGGTAAGAGTAACTATCGGAACGCTGCCATATCATCCATTTATTATCCCATGCTGAAGGAATATTACTGGTCGTAAGATCATTTGTATAGGCAGCAATCCATAGGTGATATTTTGCAAAATCGGGACTGTTTAAATATTTATCTCCTGTAGATTTATTAGTATAGATCATAGGAATACGGCCTGTTATTTTTTCTACTTCCTTTAGAAAGAGCAGTATGTTGTTTTGAGCGGTTTTTAAATCACCACAATTGGTATCCATACTACTGTTTTCTATATCCATAACTGGAGGTAAATGACCACTATTTAGAAATTGGTTATCCATAACAACTTTTGCAAAATGTTGGGCTTGTGCTATGGGATCATATTCGCAGAGATAAAAATGATAGGCTCCTCTTACCACATGTTTTTCTTTTAGGATATTGCAATTTGCTTCATATGTTGGGTCGATATAACTGGTTCCTTCTGTGGCTTTGCAAATGACAAAATAAAGGGAGTCTTTCTTTTTATTTAATGCAGTTATAAGGTCACCTTGATAGTGTGAAATATCTAATCCGTAAGTAACAGAATCTTTTGATAATAAATTTTTAACTAAACTCAATGGTTTATTATTTAAGCTGTCTTTTGTGGGTTCAGCAATTGCTGTGTTTAATTCTGTCTTTAAGAAAGGTTTTATTTTTTCATTATAAGCCCAATCCACTAAAAACCATATTGCTAAAGCTAATGTTATATTTTTTAGCATCGTTTATTTTTTTAGAATTAGGGTTTTATTTTCTTTGCTAAACTCCCGTTTTATTCCTTTTAATAACTCGTTTTTAGTTACAACGGAATCATTTCTGCCTATTGCAGCCAAGGCACAGTATCGCAATACATTAATAATAGCTCCACCTGCCAGCTCATAATCTTCGGCGATTTGATATAAATCAATTTCTTCTGATAAAGTACAAATGCCTGAGAATGCATTTTGCCACAATTGATAGCGTTCTTCTGTAGATGGCATATTAAAATGGATTATAGCCTGAAATCGTCTGGTAAATGCTTCATCCATATTGGCTCTTAAATTAGAAGCCAGAATAACAACCCCAGGAAAATCTTCAATGAGTTGCAATAAATGAGCAGTTTGCTGGTTGGCATGTCGATCATTGGATGAATTTGCGGCAGTTCGTTTACCAAATAAGGCATCGGCCTCATCAAAAAACAAAATCCACTCTTTATCTCGGGCAATATCAAATACTTTGGATAAATTTTTCTCGGTTTCTCCAATATATTTGGAAACAATCATGGATAAATCGATACGATAGACTTCTTTGTTTGTTGCTTTTCCTAAAAGGGTAGCGGTTAATGATTTTCCTGTTCCTGGCGGACCGTAAAACAAGGCGCGATAACCAGGCTTTATTTTGCTGGACAAACCCCATTCGTTGAGTAAGGTTTCGCCATGTTCTAGCCAGGTAAGGATTTCACTAACTTGTTCCATAACGATAGTATCCAGTACGACATCTTCCCAGTTCAAAGAGCTGGTTATTTTTTGTGCCGGGAAAGAAGCACTTTGTGCGACACTTATTTTTTCATTGGTTATGAAATAATGAAACCAATTGTGATGCAGACTAAGAATGCCATTTAATTTTGGAATGAAAGCATCAGTTTCGGCTAATTGCAGTACATCTTCTTTGATGAGTTTGTTTTCTTTGCTTACTATTTTATGGACTTCATTTAGTAATTCTTTATGTGTAGTAGTAATTAAGAAAGCCAATGTTTGTCCTGTTGGTATAAAGCCGCTATGTCCTTTATCTATTACACCTCCAAATTCGGTGAAACCTCGATCATACATCGCATTTTTTCCAAAGAAAATATCTAGGATTTCAGGTCTAAGATGTGGTGCTAAGCATAGTGCAATTCCTAAACGTTCATAGATGTTTATGTTCCAATTGTTTACAAAGGAAGCGAAAGGGCCATTTTCTGTAGATAAATCAGGTATAGGAATATCGTGCCAATCGTTTTCATGACCTTCTTGCATCAAATAGCTACAGATGACTTGTTGTATTACTTTTTCAAGCCAATCAAGTTCTTCATGCAGTATTGTTATGTTAGTTTTAGATCCCATAGTTCACAAAAAGTTTTTCAATATCATCTAATGAAGCATCGGCCCATTTAAAATAGAGCAATGCTGTATTAGGATTGAGTTGATTGCCAGATAATAGATCCAGAATACTTATTTGAGCATTATTTAATAGAGCAACATCGTGTTCTTGATTCGTATCCAGATTGTATTTATAAAAATCTTTTCCCCATAAATTCAATAAGGTACGTTGGTAAATAAGTTTGTCTATAAATTCTGAAAGACTTTCATTTTGTTCTGCTAATTTTTTTGCTTTAAAAAAACTAGGTTTTCTTTCGGATTGCCTGTTATAATATTCAATATCCTTTGACTGAATTGTTTTTGAATCGGAATGCCCAAAAATATCTACCAGACCAAAATTTTCTGTTTCCATAGCAATTTCTAATTCTCCATCTTTTGCTCCAGCAATAGCTAATGTCCAATCAGAAGTACTTGCTGTTTCAGTAATTAAATAGAGTTCTCTGAAAGAAAAATAAGTTTGGGTCAGTTTTATAATTAACTCATTCTGTAGTTCAGTCCAATTTTTAATTTTTACTGCCTCAGGATTATTACATTTAAAAATAAAACTCCCGCCAGCTGCAAAAGCTAAAATTTGTTTACTAAATTCAAAAACACCATCAAATGCGCTATTGCCTGTTCCTCTCCCTGAATAAGGTTTTGAAACGCCATCGCTAAATTGCCAGGAATCTGTATTTAATTTGATGTCATGCTCAAAAACTACATTTTTCATTTCTACAATATTGGAACTAAAAATATTTCCTAAAACAATCATTTCGCCATTGATGATATGGAAAAAGTCTCCTGGATACAGCGTTTTGTTTAAAGGCTTTGAAGGAATATAATTAGTTTTAGTATAGAATGCATTGTAAAATTTTTTGTAAATACTATTCATGGTTTGCTTTTTAGTAAAAGTTCCTGTTTTTAGTCACAGTTTTTAAAATAGTAATAAAAACTGTGATTAAAAACCAAATGATTTGAACTATTTTGCCTTAGGCAGCATTAGCAGCAGCATTAGCAGCTGCTAAACCAGCTTGTAAAGATTTTAAATTGATCTGAGCTTTATTTAACTCAGCTGTTTTTAAATTTAACTGATTTAAGGTCTCATTATAGGCATTTTGCATTTTATTAAACTCAGCAACAGAAGATTCATACGCATTATTCAATAACGTTTTTAATGAAGCATTAGGACTATTGGTTTTGTTGTCTGATGTTAATTTGTCATATAATCTGCGAGATTGTACATTTTCTAAAGCTGCTGTATTTAGCACATCCTTGTTAGTTGACTGTGCTGTAAATGTTGCATTTAGAGCTACTAAAGTAAGTGCCACAGCATTGTTGGCATTCGTACCCGCTTTAGTTATCGATGCAATTAATTGATCTGAAATTAGTGGGTTTTGCGCTTTTTTCCGAGTAATTAATCCTGCTAATTTGTTAATCATTTCAGCGGTGTAAATCAGTTTGTTAATTACTATAGTCGTATTTTGAGCAACTTCTTTAGTTTTATCATTGGCATGTACAATTTCATTTAAAGCTACTTTTGAGCTGTCTTTTAAATTTAATGCATTTTTTATTACACCATCCATTAAAACAACATTGTTTTTTGCTTGCGTTTTGTTTGCATCTGCTTGTGTTAAAAAACCTTGGTATGTATTTAATTTGTTTGTTAAAGAAGTAACTATTGCTTGCAATTGAGATACTTCGTCTGTGGCATTTAAAACCTGAATAGTTAAAGAGTCGAGAGTTCTTTTTTTGCTTTCGGTAACACCATATTTTTTTTGATTCATTACTAATGTTGACATAGTTGTTTTTTTTAATTGTTATTTTCTGTTGGTTTTGTAGCGTAGTAGAATGTATTGGTATTCTTAAAATCGGAAATTGAGTTTGAGAATTGTACAGTTATCTTTTTAGGACCAGAAGCCATTGATAATATTACAGGAATGTATTCATTCCCTTCGATAAGAGGGTTGCCAAAATTATCGGTGGTGTTTTCAAGTATTGGAAGAGTTACCGATTTTTTATTTGTTTTGGGGTCAATTGTGATTTGATCAGCAGTGGGAACCGTATAATTTCCATTTGTAACATTTTCTGCAATCAATTGATTAAAGAAGAAACCAGGTTTTGATGTTGTTTTTTGGCCGTTTTGACTTTCAGAAACTAGATTAATATTTCTTAGATCTATAGAAGTTAACGCCTCAATTCTTGTTTTTAAATCATTAATTTGTGTGTCAAGAACATCTTCTGTATCGTTTTTGGAAGTTAGATTGGCTTCTGTAGCTTCCGTAGTATCATTTTGATTTAATGTCGTTTGCTGATTGATAAGACTTTTAAATTCGATAGTTAAACTGTCTGCTAAGTTTTGATTATTGAACTGTTTTATTTCATCTTCTTCGTCTTTAATCTTATTGATTTCATTATTAATTTCAATTACAATTTGTTTTTCTACAGAAAGTAAATCTTCGGTTTCAAACATTTGATTGATTACGGTTGAATTGTTAAGCAGAAACATACATCGGTAATCTACTTTTACTTGGTTAGGTTCAATTAAATTAAATTGTAATACTTGAGTCGTATAGTTCGCTATATTATCTTCTTCAGATAAGAAAGAAACGGATATCGAATCAGTTTTAGGACTATTTAATGGAGTTGTTAAAACAAAAGAAGAGGATGCAGCCGTTAAATAATCTTCAAAATTGTTTAATGATTTTTTATAATCTAGTGTAAATTGTGCCAAAACAAATACAACATAGTTTTCTCCTAATGACAAATTTTCATTATTAATATCTTTGATATCATTTATTGAAATAGTCTCTGAAATAGTTTCAGAATTAGTATCATATATTGGATAAGCTATTTCAGGAATACTAATCAATCCTTCTGCAGTAGCTATTGAAAAAATTGATTTTTCACTTTCTTTTACTACGAAAATGTAATAATTTTCTACAGGATTAACATTGTACGGATAAGTAATTATGCCATTTACTAAAATTTTTATATTGTTATTATTAAAAGGATTTAGATAAGTATCAAATTGAACAGTAAAATCTGAATTACTTTTGTTTGTAATTTGTAAGTTTAAATTCAATTCGTTTATACTTAGTAAATAGGTTTCTTCAGCAGCATCATAATCTACATTGGCATCTATTAATTCTCCTTCTGCTTTTTTCTGGGCAGTAGCTGCATCGGTAAAGGCTGTGTTTTCAGTAACCTGTAATGTAGTGGTGGCTCCTAATTGACTATTTAAAATAGTTACTAAATCTGTAATGGATGTTCCCGTGATTGTTGCCATATCTGAAACAGTACTAGCTGTTACTTCTGCAGTCCGATAAGATGCATCCATGGCCAATTGAGATGCTACTTCGGCATTGTATGCCGTATCATTCATTAGTTTATTTACAGCAACTGCTTGGTCATAAATTTGGCTTCCATAATCGGCCGCATTCAAAATACTCACGATACTGCCCATATCACTGGCTAAACTGACTATAGCATTTGTTGCAATTTGAACATTAGCTGCTGCAACCGCAGTATTTGAAACAGATTGTAAATTAAACTGATTTTCCTGGTTGGCAGTAGCTACTACATTGGTGCTAAGGTTGTTATTTTCTACAGCTTCATCTTTAATTGTTTCCTGATCAGCATATTTTTGTTCTGTTTTTTTTAATTTTTCCTGGGCTGTTATTTTTGCATCTTCGGCATAATAAAGCGTGAACATACCCGCATTTAATTGGGCTTGTGTGGTGTTTAATTTTAGTTCTTGTGCTTGCAAGGATGTTGCGACACTTGCGTTTAGATTTTCATTGTAGGAACTCATAATTTTTAGTTTTAATGTTAATATTATTTATTAGTATTCTATTTAAATTGTAAGTAGTTATAGTTATCTTTTTATTTATTAGTATGGCCATATTACATGTAATGGTTTTTTCATCCAAGGGTATTTAATGATTGAAAATGAAAAGGGTGATTTGTGTATTAATAGATCATAGACTCTTTTTTCGACAGTTAATTCCCAACGTTCTTCTTTTTCTATAAGGATTCCGTCACGTACTAACCAATTTCCTCTAAAACCTAATATTGATGTATCTCCAACCTTCGGCCAATGTGAAATAGCAGCTTTAATAAGACCATTGATTAATTCTGATTGTCCTTCAGTAATGCTAATCCTATCCTTTACAGGCGTTGTTATTGGTAATCCACATAAGACTTTATTGAGTGGTAATAAAGATTCTTCTGTTTTTGTCAATCCTGTGATAACGTATTGTATGTAATGAACAGCATTTAATTGAGAGGTACTGTTTTTAAATTTTTTTTCATTTAATAAACCCAATCGGTCCATCAGTATTTCGATATAATTGTTTAATATAACGATACCAGCGTTTTTAACGGGAATAGCAGTAGCTGTTTCCTGATTTGAAAGTGTTTTTGATACTAGCTCTTTTGGAAATTTTGTATCTATATTTTTAGTTGTAGTTTTAGAATTTGATTTTATTAATTGATTTAAACTAATTTGTAAAGCAGGAGCAAAGCGGTATTTTATTTTATCTAATTCAAGAAGTATTTCTTTTGTTGAAATATTCTTTTTTTGACTGAGTTCCCATAGTAATTCTTGCCAAATATTTTCAACAGAAAGAATGGTCCAGTTGTTTTCTGTCCATCCAAGAATTATTTTTTTTAATAGAATAGTTTGAATTTCTTTACTAGATATGACTTTTATGGACGATTGTCCAAAAGCAGTATGCATACGCTCGACTGTATGTAGTTGATGATTGTTTTTGATATTACTCTTAATAACAGCCATTGTTTTTCTAAAATCCATCCAGTCGTATAATTGTTGTTTGTGCAATTGAGGAATTTTATTTTGTTTATAAACAACAATAAAGGGGATAGGGTTATATTCTAATACTTCATGAAATAAATCGAGAGCAGAAGTGTTTTTAGTGTTATTGTACCAAAGGGGTATTTTCTTTTCCGTAATTAATGCAACATACAATGCTTCAATTAAACCTTGTTCTTCGCATAATTGTATGTCTTTATTTCTAATGATTGTGACACTACTGGTTAGATTTGAAAACGAGTTGTTGTATTGTATTAAAATGTCTTTTAGGATTGGACTAATTGTTATCTTATTGGAAATAATAGTATTCATAATTTCATTAGAAGTTATCATTTCCTGCTTTATCATTTGGTTGATCCAGTATTCTATAAACGGTTTTCCTATAACTTGTATCGTCTTGTTTTGTTGAATAATTTCCCAGGTTATTTTCCAAAAAGAGTTTTCGATGTTCGCTTTGTTATTCGAATTCATAAAAAACATTATAAATTCATAAAAAGATTTAAGGGTTTCTATTGCTTCTTTGAGTAATGTTGAACTATCATTTGTAATCCATAAACTAAAAATGCTCCAGTCTAAACTAGTTTGTAGTATTTTAATTCGTTTCTCGGTTATGGTATAATTTGAAAGTATTTTTCGTACTTCTGATGGATTGATTTCAAGAGCCATTTGTAGCAAGTCTTTCAGTAGGAATTCTTGATTGTTTGCGACAAATTTTAAAGTTTCGTTTTGAATGCTTTTTGTCAGCCATTCATATAAATTTTCAGTGGTTACCATTTGTCCGTTCAGTAGAATACTTTCTGTACGAACTAAGTTTGGCTTTTCTGAAGTGGCTATTGGGTGCTTTACAATTTTTTTTTCAGGAATTGGTTGTATTTTGCTTTGAAATAATTTTAATCTTATTTTTTCTAAGTTATTTTCAGAAGTACTGATGTTTTGTATTTTTTCGTGTTTAAAAAGCAGTGTTACAAAAACATCAAAATTGTTTTTTTGAGAAGGAGTTATCAATTTTAGAAGTTTTGCTAAAACGGCTTCTAAGAACTGAATTGAAGAGTACTCAGTATGCAATAGAATGAGTTTTACACTTATCAGATACAGATTGTCTAAAAGGAGTGAACTAAAATTTCCAGACACTGAATTTTGATTAATTTCTTTTATTATTCTTTCCAGTGTCTGTACTAAAAGTAATTTTGGGTGATTCCCTTTTTTAACAAATAAAGAAAGCTGTTTTTTATCTAAGATATAAGGAAACAATACTTTTATAGTCTCTTTGTTATCGTGTTGTATTATCGTTTCAAAGCATTGCGTTGGGTTAAGTCTAAGCTGTTCAATTATTAATTTTTGGATATCTAAAGAACGACTTGTGGCAGTTGAGTTAGAGCGTATTTTTTGTGCTAATTCTGCTATTAAGTCATTAAAACTTGTAACACGAGTAGCTGTGTTTTTTTCTGATACTTCATCAATTAAAATAGCGGTTAAATTGGTATATATTTCTAAAGTAGCAATTGTTTTTGAAGACGAAGGAACGCTTACATTGGTCATTCTATTGACAATGCTCTCTTTTAATTCATTGTTTTTTTTACTTAACTCATTAAGTATAAAATTTAGAAATGTTTTATTATCAAATGGGGTATTCTTATATTTTATTAGGAATTGAATTCCAATTTGCCATAAGAAATCAATTGCTATTTTCTCATTCATTTCTTTGTAAAGCTTTTCTATGAAATAAATACTGTCAATCAGCATTTGAGATGCTACAGGAAGAATGGCATGAAAAATATTTTCAAGAGCTTCGTTACTTAAATCTTGGACTACATCCGTCCAAAAATAAGTATCCTTACTTAAGGATGAAAAAAGGCTACTAAATTTGGTTTTATTTTCTTTTGAAAGCACAAGGATCAATTCATTAAATTCACTTTTCGAAATACTTTCTTTGCGAAGGGAAGCTGAATTAAAGAGAGTTTTTAATCGTATCCAATAATCTGTTTCGTCTATTGTGGCTATTTCTGTTTTAGCTTTAATAAGTTCATTTTCTTTGGTTAAAAGATTGAGGACTAATATAAAATTGGCTTTTGTACTTGTAGTAACATAAATATGTTGTATGGCCAATTCAATCATATTTAGCAATTCAGAATAAGACACATTATAATGATTTGACATTTGCTGAATACTACTTTTCATAAAAGCAACTTTATTGAAAATAGTTCCTCGATCTGTAAATAAATAATTGAGTATCCAAAACCAAAGATTTCTTTTAAAGTCATTTTCATTAGCAGGGACAAGTGTTTCTTGCTGTTGAATTTTGGTTAATTCTTCAGAAAATTTAATAATCTGATTGTGATTACTGGTTTCTAAACCCTCAATTATTTTTAAAATAATAGATTCCTGTAATTGCCATGCTATTCTTTTTCTAACATTTTCATCTGTTTTTCCTACTTCATTAAGCATTTTTAGTAATGCTTCTTTGTTGGAAATAAATAGAACTTCCATCATTTTATTTAAAGAACTATCGTTTTTATAGTTCCAGGGCATAGCACCAGTTAAAAAATAATGACCAAGCATCTCTATTTGTGAGGTTTTCGTATTTGAAATTTCAATGCGATCAGTTCTTTTTTCGGCATTTAGAATCATTGTAAAGAGTTGTTCGCTTAATTGATTGCATAGTTTTAAAGACAAATCTTCTTCTAAAATATCATAATCAACATGACCTAAATCCAAGGTTAATGATTGGATACTCCAGGTTTGACTTTCAGGACACATCTCATCAAAAAGAGCTGTTATCTCATTTGGCATTTTTGTCTTGCTCCAAACACTGATGCGTTGCTGCAATTCATGGGCGTTTTCTTTCTTGTCAAAAGAATTTTCCCATTTAAGCTTTGATATGATATGATTTCCCCGACTTGTCATAAAATTACATTTTAGGTATATTATTTATAATGTTAAACAATGCAGTAGCGGTGTCGGTAGTTTTTTTATAGGCTGAATTGTTATATGTTAAATTGTTGTACCAATCAGTATAGGTCGGAATGAAGCTGTTTAAAGTTTCTTGATTTACAAAACGATAGCTGTAGGAAACTTCAATTGGTAAGGTGTTTTCCAAGAATGTATCCAATCGATTCTTAAAATAATCGGTGTTGAAATAAGGGATGTAATCAGGAAAAAGTAAAGTTATAGTCTCTATGGATTCTGAGTTTTCAGCGCTATTTTCGAAATTGATTCCAAAAAAATAATCAGATGTAATAGTAGCAGTCTGTTTCCAGTTTATACTTGTTGTTTGCGTTGTTGAAAGAAGTTCATAAGTAATAGTATCTATAGTAAGAACAATTTTACCAGAGTCTGAATTAGTGTCTATGGTAATTGCATTAGCGTTTTCTAGGAAAGTGTACAAAGATATGGTCTCAGCATAACATAGGGAATCCTTCAATTTATAATAAGGCCCCTTTTCAATAGATGGTGTGATTACTATGGTATGATCAAATGGATATAATAAGCAATTTTCAATACACACCAATCCTTTGCGTTCTTTTAAAAACCATAAACATTGCTGAATTTGTTCTAACTTATTCTTGCAATCCTGACATTTTTCAGTTTGCTGAAGCGTGTTTTCACAAAGAGCGCATTTTTTTTCTTCTAAATTATTTAATACGTTTTCTAGGTAATTAATATAAGGTGTTTTCAAACTCAATAAAATGTTGAGTTGTAATTCTAGCGCCGCATAATTAATAAAATCTTGTTTTCTTATTTTTTCAATTTGATCGATTTTATTGGTATTAAATATGAAATCATTTTCAAACTTTTCATTTTTTGGAATAGTGCTATCTTTTTCAGATTCTAAATAAAAACGAACAGAAGCAACATCTATTAATAATTGCTCTATATTTAAAGGTAATGCTAGTTTTATTTCTTCAATTTTTTTTGCCCCCAGATAATTATATCCTTTAAATCTATTATAAGAAAGCAATCCTAAATTTTGAAGGTACAAACTTTTGATAATGATTTTATCTTTAGCACTATTTCCTGTATAAACAGAGCCTTCAATCACTGTATTTATTAATAATGGAGATTCTCCATGTCTTGCTAGTAGATGATCTAACATTTCATTTCTCCTGTTCAGATTGATAGTTTCGTCTTCAATAAGATTTTGTAAGCCTCTTATGTAAGAATTGTATGGATCATCTTTGAATTTGTTCCAGCTTATTTCTTCCGCGACACTTTTAGCCCTGGCTTCTAGACTGAAATTGAAAGCATCATTATTTTTAAGCAATGGTTTTATATTGGGAATAGTATATAAAGACTGATAAAAATAAGTAGGGGAGAAACTCAAATAAGGTGCAGGATATGCAAGATGCTCTTTTTCATATGGTGTTTTAGAAACATAAAAGTTTTTTAATTCAGAAGGTGTACCGGTTATACCATTTTTGAATGAGAATAGTTGAGGTACATTGGCTAATTGTGAAAACTGATTCGCTAATACTTGATCAAACAGAGTAAGGTAACCTTTTAATTGACGAGATTGTGCTATTTGAAAATCACTTGCGTTAGAATTAATCGCGTTTTCACCTACTGCATATATCTCTGGAAAGGTATTTTGTATCGAATAATAGGAATTAATATCTCGGAATTTTCCCTTAGGGAGTTTAGATCCTTTATTTGTCAAATTAGCAAATGAAGTATCAGTTTTTGATAGCGATTCGTATGAAGTAGTTAAACTATTATTTTTGACATTAGTATAAATAATTTCTAATGAACTCAAATCGAAAGAGAGTAATTCATTAGTCGCTGAAGTTACAAAATCACCGCTCTTTACACCATTAATTTGAAGATCTTGAATATTGATTACTCCTTCAACCGACCCAATAATAGTAATGAGATTCTGACTAGTTATGTAATCTTTCTTTTTGCCTAAATTAGCATCACTTATCCATCCATTTCTCAACTCTGGACCATTATAGATGGCATCGGTGCTTTTGCCATCAAGTAGAAGTTGATCATCATTTTCACGAATTACTTTTGGAAAAATGTAATTGTTTATTTGGCTTTCTATTAATGAAAGTATTTTTGAAAGTGCAACTTCATTACTAATTTCTAGCTTTCCGTTTAAAATGTAAGTTGTTTTTTTTAATGGTAAAGGTATTAGAAATAATTCCCCTATATTTCTACGTTTATTTAATCTATAGAAAACGGTATTGCAGATAGTTGTAATAGAATTTGGGTCGTCTACTTTAGGATCGATTGATAAATAAAGCATGTAAACACCTTTTATATAAGAAAGTGTACTTTGTATTGGTACTAGCACTACATTATCAACTTCGCTCACTTCATCTACAATATATTTGATATAGTCTTTTGCCGTGAGTGGAGAAGTCGTTAATATTTCTTCGGGTAAATAAAACTGATCTTTTAAAATCAGTTTATCATCGGAATTGGTTAGGATATCTTGTATTGGAAAATCATTGCAATAGCCTAATTCCGTTAATGCATAACATAGTTGATCCAGTATAGTAACACCTGGATCACTTGGGTTTAAGTTGGTCCATTCGTTTCCACTTACTTTTTGAATATGAGCAAGTCCTTCCTCTTTCAAAGAGTTGAAATCCTGAGTAATCGGAAGCGGTTGATCTATTATGTAATTAATCTCTTTCATTAATAATATGATTTATATTGGAACCGATTATTAATTCTGGATTTTGATCCAATTGTATTTCGCTAAGGCCTGTTTGTACAATAAAATCTCCAGTTTTAGAAAGTTGACTGGTGTTGAAACTTAATGTATTACTTACATTGCTAACTCCTTCTATAGTTTTAATAAATTGAATTACATCATTAGCCTTTAGATTTTCTCCGATTGTAATTTGTGGACCGTTTGTAGCAATCCAAGGCGATAAAAATAATTTTAATGCGGCATTTACTGTTTTTTGCACACCTTCAAATTCATAGTCAGAATTAATTGTTATTGAGGTGTTTATGGTAACGGTTAAGAATGAAAAGTTAGTAACAGTGACTGTTGTAAATGCTGAGGTTCTCTCGCTAAGGTAATGTTGTATTTTTTCTTCCTCACAAATACTAATCATTGGAGCAAAAGCATTATAGTCATTGATATTAATGACTTTTTTTATTACATACACACTAATTGTTTTATTGCCATAAATTGCTTTGGAATAATAAATGTCGTTGAACTCTTGTTGGATAGTACTATAATAATCCATTAGATTTACAACTCTATCTTTTGTTTTTAATCTGTTGCTGACTCTTTTATTTTTACTATTGTTATCTTCCATTGCTTTTCCACCAAATGAAGCAAAAGGCTGTACAATATTGGCAATTTCTGGGATGGCATTTTGAGATTTATTAATGCTGTCACTATCGACTTTTGGTTCGCTTGTATTTACTAAATATTCACTTCCAGAACGAGTTAATAATACACCATTTGTTTTTAAAAAAGTAATTTCTGGATAATTAGCAATCTCACTTTTGGTGGCCAAACAAATCCAATAGTTTTTGCTATTCATTAAATGGGTCTTATTACTTATATCTTTAGGGAAATTAAAAGCAAGAATGCCTGAACAGCTCAAGTTATTTGTACTGTCTGAAAGTAACGGCAAGAGTTGCCAACCAGAAGAACTCAAATAATAGTAGTCGGGCTTTGTATCAGTTGGTATATTGCTTTCTTTTCTGCCCAATTCTACATAGAAATTGATAACATTTGGGGCAATAATTTCTTCTAATTCAATATATAAAAAACCTTTGTAATTATGCAAATCAGGGATTACGGAAATTCCTTTTGCTATTTGGGAACTGTTTATATTGTTATCGCCAACGTTGTAATTGAAAACAGGAACTGTGGTTGCCGAATCATAAGTTAAGTAATTAATAAATGGAGCATACGTATAGCATTGCAGGGGAAAATCATTTGTTTGAGTTAAGTCATATTTTTGTAGAGCACAATAATTTGCCGTTATTGTTTTTAGTTTTGGTGAAAAAGGGAGCTTGGGTTGAGCTGCTAATTTTTTTGAATCAGTAAACGTTTTTGAAATTTGAAGCGCATTTTGTAAAGCTGTATTGGCTACAATTTCCGGATATATTTCAAAGCCAAAACCATAAGGATTTGGACCTGACAATGCCATTTTTAAGAATCCAGAATCACTTTTTTCTGTAAAAAATAATTCTGAATTTTGAATATTTGGATCAATAGCAATAGTAGTTGTTTCTGTTTCAGAAGTAGTAAGGACTTCTGTTGTTTGAGATATGTTTGGGTCAGATGAAACTTGAGTTGTACAGGCGTTTGATGCAGAATAGCTAAAGAAACTTTTAGTAGTTAGTTCGCATTTTTTTGCTTCACTGTCCGTACTGAATAATAAATTAGCCGTACTATCTGCTTGTGGCACACAATATTCGTTTACGCAATAAGGAACAGGTTTAATATTATCCTCTTGGTCAACAGATATTCCTTGGTTCATCATGTTGAAATTTTTCCAGGTTGAATTATTCAGTATTTCAAAATCAACAGTAAAACAGGTATTGTTAAAAGGGGTTGTAGCATTTGGATCTAAGATGCCCAAAATATCTTTTAGCAATTGTACTATTTCTTTCAATAGTTCAATAATGGTATTTAACAGCTTTTTTATAATTCCGATGGTAATTTTTGCAACTTCTTTTATTACGCTTTCGATTTTTTTAATGATTCCATTCGATTTTGAAGTGTTTGGAACCAATTGGTTTTGAGTTAAAGGAATGCTGGAAAGATAAGTATTGTATTCTTGGTAATAGGTTTGAAAACTTTTAGGCAAAGTATCCCAGGTTAAATCAATTGCAAGTGATTGCAAGGGCTTACTAAATATTTCGTTGCTGCCAATTATAAAACTACTATTAATCGTTGGAGTTGGTCCAAACAATTCAAAAGGCTTTTTAGGATCTAAAGCACCAAAATCATTGTACAATTGAAGAGAATTATTATTTTGAACGGTTACTTTAAATTCAATTGCATTGATAATGGGTATTGAAACATTATTTGTATAACTATCGAATACAATTTTTAATAAAGGCCATTTTGAATCATAACTGTCAGGATTTTTTGTAAATGTTTCAATGGCTGGTTGTGTAGTATCTAATGTGATATTTAAAATTAGTGATGAATTAGTACTATTACTCTCTTGAATAGAAACGGGTACGTTAAGCCAATTTTCTTTGGTACTTAGATAAAAGTTATCTGTATTCAAAAATTGAAAAGCGGTTGCTTCATTAAAAGTGATCGTTACTTGAATTATTCTATTACCTTCTTTTGCATATAGTAATGGAGAAGCAAAAGCAATGCCTAGAGAAACATTCGTAGCATCAGGAGATTTGCTATTACCAAAAATAGACCAACCTTCTATTTTTCCAGTTTCGTCCTTTTGTAATTGAGAGGGAGTAGCTATATTTTGTAAATAAAGTTTAGACGAAGTGTTTTCTATAGTTGTTACCGCTAATGTTTTTGCATATACTATTGTGGCAGGATTTAAAGACACATTCTCATTTGAAGAAAAAATAATAGGATTTTTATTGGCATCAAGGCCAGCATCAAATGAGCTCTCTTTTGGTAAAAGGAAAGCACTGTTTTTTTTACTTAAATTTAGGGCTATAAATACGCTATCAGGGAGTGCATTTTTTATATACTGTTTTAGAATGTCTGTGTAATAAAAATCCAAATGTTTTTGAGAAATTTCATTTAACTGTTGGCGATGATGCATCAACAATTGAATAAAAGTGCGTATCAAAATAGTATCAGGAAAAGGACTTCTGGTTTCTTTTAATTTTTCAAAAGAAGCTTTGGCATGCTGTGTAATTGTAGTGATGAAGGTAAAAAGTTGATTACCAGTATTTTTTAAGGCCTGAATAAAGTCAAGAACTTTGTTTTTAACAAAAGTGTCCTCTAAATCAAGTATTTCCCAATATGGTTTTTTGTCTTTATTTAGTTGCCAAATTGTTGCATCTGCATTTTGAAAAACAGATAAGTCAACACTTTCTACTTTTGTTATAATTTTATTCAAAATTAATTGGCCGCGAAGTGATAATAAAGCCCAAAATTGAGCACTATAAATGTGTTCTACCTGGTAAAATAGATATTTTTTGAGACTAAATTCCTGATTGGTTTTTAATAAAAATTGTATCCAATGTTCTAGTTTTAGAAACAATTGAAATATTTGTTCAAACAATGAATGAATTAATTCGCTTATTTTGGTATTGTTTTCATCTCTAAGTAATGATTCTATATGCAAGCAGCTGTTTAGGAAAAGAGAGTGCTGTTTTGTGACATTTGTCTTTGCAATAGAAGCCACAATAATGATAGGGTCTTTTAGTAAAAAAGGAGTCCAGTTTCCGTTTATTTGATTGTTGGCATCATAAAAATTAATAAGTGAAGCAAAATCTGCTATAAAACTTAGCCAGTCGCTCTCGGTTCTCCCATCAATTAAATTTGATGATGGAACCAATGCCGCTTCGACCGAGGTTAAAATAGTATTTTGATTCAATGTATTCATTTATCTGCTTCCTAAATTGGTTCCTTCTTTTATGTAAAAAGGAAAAACATAATTGTGTCTTGTATTGGTTTGATTGAAAACATATACAATTCGTATTTCGATTAATCCGGATAAAATAGAAGCAAAAGCAACTGTAATATCGAGTATGCTTATTCTGGGTTCGTTATGTAATAGGGAAAAACGAACTACATCTGCAATTTCTCCCTTTAATGTCTCATCCATTTTTCTAAAAAAAAACTGTTGAAGTCCTGATCCAAATCTTGAATTTAAATTACGTTCTCCAGTATTTGTTAGAAGAATAATTCTAATTGACTCGTTCACATTTTGTTCATAGCCAGAAAGATTCAACTGGTGATTTCCTGCTGAAAAAGTAACAGGAAAGGACCATCCAGAACCTAAAAAATGATTCTCTTCTTTAGTTATAAAATTGCTATTATCCACCTATTATTACATTTAAAGCTCCTAATACAATGCTTCCTCCGTGTGCAGTTGAGTCCCCCATTCTTGCAGCTGGCATACCTCCAATCATTACAGTTGATGAACCTTTTATAATAGAATCCGGAGGCCCCACACACACAAGCGTATCACCAACTCTTGCTGCGGGTAATTTGCAAATTAAAACAGTAGGCTCTCCTGGGCCAATTATTGGGCCTCCTACATGTGGAATAGGAGATGGAAATGCAGGTGTTTGCATTGGACATTGATGAAAATCGGTTATTCTTGCTGCTGGTGGCATATCTTTTTTATTTGGATTGTAAAATTTTAAAGTCAACTTCTAATTTATCATTACCATAGCCCCTTTTAGGACTAATTGTGCACCACCTTGTACTTCGGCGTTTAAATTTCCTTTTGCTGTATACTGGCTTTGTGCTGTTTCTTTTATATTTAATCCACTTATGGCAACATCACCTCCAGACGAAGCGATACTAACGCCTTGATTTCCTTTGATATTGACATTTTGAGTAGCTTCAATATTTATATCTTTAGCACTTTTAATGGTAATTCCGCTACTAGACATCACTACACTATTATCGTTTTGATCTTTAATCGTAATTTGTTTGTCTTTATCGCTAACAATTATGGTGTTTTTATTGGGAGTACTCAGTGTCCATACTACATTTTCATCATCAAATTCAATGGCAATTTTAGATTTTGAAACAATGGCTTTAATACTATTCTTCTCATTGGGAGTTAAGCCTTCGTAAGGTTTTAAATTAGAACTACTGTACACACTTCCTAAAATAATTGGGTAACGAGGGTCTTCGTTTAAAAAACCAATGATGACTTCATCACCTACTTCGGGTAAAAAGAATACACCAGCGCCATTTGTAGAATAAAAATTAGATAGGCGAGCCCAAATACCTTCTCCATTAGTGTCAAATAACGGAACAGTTACTAATATTCGGTATTGTGAATCGGGATCGCTGTCTATTTTTTTTACAGTTCCATTAAAAATGCCTCTTGCGCCAGGTAATAAACCAGAGGCAGAAGGAGCCATAACATCAGGTTCTTCTGTAAACCAAAGTGGAGAAAGACCAATGCTTATTTCGGTTATCCAGTTTCCTTCGGATAAATCATGAGTAACACTAGAAATAAAATGATCTCCATTAAAGCGATCACCAAGTCCGGTTAAAGTGATATAATTGCTGGGATTGACTAAATTAGTACCTTGAAATTTTGCTTCTCCTTGAATTTTAGAATACTCACTTTTTATGAGTTGTGCTTTTGCCCAATTTGTCAAATCGGCATTTTCAAGTGGGGCAGTGGTCTGTATTTGATATTCCGATAAACCCACCACTTCAGAAAGTTTTTTGGACGAGATATTGCCAGGTCCTGCTACATTATTAGTGGATTGCATTGATGCAATAGCCTGATTTTTATAATCCCAGCTGCTCGCTTTCACAGTGTCTAATTGTGTAATAGCATTCATTGTAGCATTAAATTGCATCAAACCATTTCCGTAGGAAACATTTAAAACAGGACTGGTATTTGTATTAGGAGGAGCTACAGTAACAGTTCCGTTAAGGGTGGTAATTAGCATTCCATTGCTTTCGGCACGAGCCATAATATAATCCCAATCGCTCACATAGTATTGTACTTGTTCAGGCCAGCTGGTAGTAGTTGCTGTGACTTTTGCCGTTAAACCCGAATAAGTTCCAATGATTGAAGATATGATATCGCTATCTTTCTGTTTACTAAAGGTTAGACTTTTTCTGCCTACAATCATTTTTATTGCTTCATCTCTGCATTCTACTTCTAGTGCTGAGCCTACAATCTCATCAATACGAATGGACTGGCTTGTGATGATTCCTTGAAAAACAATTTCATTTTTAGAGTCATAACCACATTCAATGCTTATTTTCTCACCTGGAACAAAAGTTGAGGACGAACTGGCATCAAACGTTCCGGTATTGGCTTCTCCATCAAGGATGGTTATTTTTGCAATTGCAATTCTATTTACAGCTTTATTTATATGTACAGATAGCACATTCAATTCACTAGGAATTGATGTACCATTAATTTTTATAGTAAATGTTGCGGTGTTTCCAGACGCAATTTCTGTTTGAGTTGCCATTTATACGGGTTGAATTATTGGGGGAAATATTAATTTTTGTCCTCCTTTTAGGTTTCTAAATTTATTTAGCTCATTATATTGTGCTACTTGTATATAATAGGAATCATCATTCCAGGTTTGTTCACATAGCTGCGGGAGTGTATTTCCTTCTACTACACTTATCAAGTGGGTAATATCGGGTGATTTTTTTGCATCTAATTCCTCTACACTTTGTGGTGAAATATACTCTGAAAAGCCTAATGATAACTTGGCTCTTAATGGACTACCGTCGGGTTTAAACAAGGTATATGAGGTATCCATAGACTTTAAAACACCTTTAAAAACAAGACTTTTGCCCCACTGTACTTTTACAAAATTAGGTCGGTGAATTTTACCATTATAAGTGTAAATGATGCTTTCTAAAGAACTAATTTCCTGATTCATATCAACTCGTTTAGAGTCTACGATTCCGGTACAATCTATTACGATATCAAAGTTTAATTTTTCTACCGGAGTGCTTTTGTATTTTTGAGAAGGAGCGCTGGTATTGGGTGCTTGTTGTTCATTATATTCAATACCTCTCTGCCATTTTATTGTCTCTGGATTAATCATAACAGTATAGGGTTGACCTGGGAAAGCCTGTTGAAAATTTTCGTCAGTATATCCTGTTATTTTCATTAATTCTAAACTCGCCCCCATAGTGTTTGTATTTATCTTTTATAGCTGTTTTTTTTTGTTCGTTCTGCAATCATTCTTTTGCATTCTTCAAGTAATTGTTTTTTTAATAATTGAATTTCTGCTTCTTTAGCATTGCTGTCTTTGAAATTATCTCTTGATGATATTTCAGTTTTTATAATTAATTCTCTGATTTCTATTGGCATATGCTAAGCAAATAAGTCGGCAATTGAGGTATCGGGTGTTATGACAAAATAGGTATAGGCTAATTCGATAGATTCTATTACAAGTTCATTTTCTTGTGACTTTAAATCGGAAACAGAATATTTTACGGGATATGCATTGTAAAACGTCCACATTACCGAAATGGAGCCATCAGGATTAAACAAACTTACCGAAACATCGTGTGTAGTTATGGCATTAGCCAGACCTTCGTCTAAGGTACTTGCACACCAGTCAATTAATTTAGAACCGTCCGGTATGAGTGCTCTTTTGAGTACTAGGTTTTGACTAGTGGTAATAGTAGGGAGACGATATTTAAATCGATTCTCCCCACCGCATACTACCTCTTCCATACTTAACTCTTTTGAGATACCTGATACTTCTTTGAACGCAGCATCTTCACCCTTAAAAGAGAGTTCGAAGTAAAAACCTACTGGATAATTATTTGCCATTAGTAATTACCAATTGTTCGTGTGCAATTTCTATTGTATCTACCGCTACTTCATTACCATCAGATTTTAAATCGGTACTTGTAATTTTGGTAGGCCAGGCATTGTTTAATTGCCATTGCATAGTTGTTCCACCTTTTTCATCCAATAAACGAATAATAACAGTTCGTCTTTTGATAGTGTTCATCGTTATTTGTGCATGCCAATCCCAAAAACTATTGTCGTTAACAAAAACGCCTCGTTTCATAGTAACGTTTCCGTACTTTGTAATGCCTGGCATTTTTTCTGTTGAAAAAAGCGGGCTATTACTTTTTCGATATTCAATGATTTGATTTTCTACATCCATTCCGGATACTTCCTGGAATGCTACTTTTGTTAATTCAGTTCCTAAATCTACTTCAAATCGGAACTTTGGCATGGGCCATGTTGCGCCTTCTACGCTTCCGTCATCTGCTGCCATAATATTTTATTTTTTAGATTGATTAAAATTTTTATTTATGTGTTTATTTGTCTAGCTAGAAGTAGCCATTTGTTGTTGAAAAGTTAGTACTATAAATTCAGCTGGTCGAACTATAGCTACTTTGATAGTCACTTTCATAAATCCATTTAAAATATCTTCTGAAGTCATAGTAGTACCTAACCCACAGGCAACAGAAAAAGCGTCTGAAGCTGATGCACCCTGGAGTCCACCTTCTTTCCAAATAGAAGTTAAAAAGCTTCCAATCATTGCTTTTACTGCTTCCCAGGTGTTTTTATCATTTGGTTCAAAAACATAAGCATTAGCCGCTAGTTTACATGACTGCTCTAAAAAGGTCATTGTTCTCCTAACCGGAAGATATCTCCAGTCCTGACTATTTCCATCTAAAGTTCTGGCTCCCCAAATTAAAATTCCCAGACCATTGAAAAAGCGAATGGCATTAATTGATTTTCCAGAAACAGCATCTACATTTAGACTACCTTGTTGTGTTTCCGATAAACGAATAGGTAGAGATGAGACTCCCACTATAGAAGTGTTTGCTGGAGCTTGCCAAACTCCTTCTTGGTTATCTGTTGTAGCAATAACTCCAGCCATTCCACCGCTTGGAGGTAAAATATTAGCATCAAACAAGATATGCTTAATCATAAGGCTATAGGTTTTGCTAGCATTTATTAAAGCATTGTTATTTTGCGTCACACTAAGCCCTGAAGATGGATTGTTGATGTTGGTCATAATGCTTGCCACACTTGGGTTTGGATTATCTGCAGGATTTAATAATGCTTCAAGCTGTTTTGTATCACCACCAAATAAATTAGTATAGTCTATATCCTGATTTTGCATTATTGTTGTTCCTATAAAAGGATAATAAGCTGCTCCGTAATTTAAACCTTGTGAACCTGTATTGTTTCTAAACGTCTCAATATCGTTTGGATACATGATAGGGTCTGGATTGCGTCCTCCTATAATGTCAAAAATAGCAACAGCTGTTTGCATTTGAGTGCATTGCAATAACATTTGCTGCATTAAGGTACCATTGTTATCTACAGAAAGTAGTGTTGCTTCTGGACAGATATACATGGTAGGTTCTTGTTCATTTAAGAGTAAGGATAAACCATTTTGTAAATCAGCTAATTGTACATTTGGATTTATAATTTGGTCTCCAGGATTCATTGGGTTTTTTGAAGGGGCACCATAAGGACCTACGGATACAATGTAGGCATCACCACCACCGTTTTCATAAAACAATTTGATACTATTATACAAATAATAGATAGTATTTGGGTCTGGAACAATAGAGTAATATGCATTGTCTATAAGCATATAATCACCTTTTGTTGGCTGACTTTTTTGTTTTACCATATAATATTCCGGAGCATATTGTTTGGCAGGACTTGCAGGAGGAGCAGGATCCGGAAAACAATAAATAGCCTGAAATTCGGCAAAAGAAGTGATCTTTTGCGCCACATTTGTGTATGATTTTCCTTCATACGATGCTGTGGGAGTATAGCCAATAAAGGCGGGTACTGCGGTTGCAACAGGGACTACTGAATTAGGAAAAGCATTTAATTCATTAATGTAGACACCTGGTGATTTAATGTTAGACTCAATCATGGTTTTTCATATTTATTTTATTAATTAATTATATATACACATACATGGAGGATGTAACTATTTTTTCTTTGTTTTCTTCCTCAATACCAATGTTCTTTGGGCTAGGGTTTGGTAAACCTTTAAAGATTGTTTTTCCTTTTTGATTACTCATAGTTGATCTATCTACCAAATCAAATTGGTATTTTGCTATTTCACTCATTTTCATTAAGTTTTTACCAGATGAAAAGAGTAGTGCTCTATTGCCATTTTGGAGTGTCACAGTTATTGCTTGCTCAAAATCAACAGGAATTTTACTCACTATTTCAGGATTATTAAGCGGAATTTCACTTTTATTGATAATGTAATATCTCCATTGTGTAGCTCTAGATTCATATTTAATGGTATAATTACATTCATTATTTGTACTTAGCAGCGCTATTATATCTTTAAAATAAATTTTTACAGAACCAATGATAGCCGAATTTGTACTAGGAATGCTCGCTGCTGTTAAAACTAATTTTTGATTTTCATAGACCGTATTAGAACTTGTGTAAATAAATTGATTTGCCCAATTTGTTGGTAATTCAGTAAATAGTGTAAAATTGGAATCCGATGAGGTTAGATCAAATTCAAAACAGTCCCTTTTGCTATTAGCTTGTATATAATTTAAATAATCTGAAATGTTTTGATAAAGATTACTATAAAATTCAAAAGTATTTCCATTCCAATTTATTTTAAATCCATATCGATTAATGTTTTTTGCTGTAGCCTTGTTGGGTTGAATTGCAATACAACTGCAAATACCTTTTTCAAAATATTCATGAAAAACCTGTATTGAAAAAATGATTTTGTATTGGCTATTCATACGGTTTAGTATTAATTATTTTCGGTTTTATTGATAGCAGGAGTAAAGCTTTCGTTTTCATAAGATTGAATGGTTATCAAGCGTGCTTTATACACTATGGAAGGTTGGTATTTAGCTCCCATTGCAGTCCACAAACTGTGCATTTGATTGTAATTTAACTTTTCAATTTCAAATTCGAGTTTGTTTAAATTCTTTGGTATATTCGAAAAAGCTGTCGCATCCAACACAACATGAGATTGAAAAAATTGAATAACTGCATTCAAAAATTTCAGTGATTCATTGTAATCGTCAAAATTGGATGTTATTAATAAATCTAAATTAAATCGTTGCGAAGGATTTAATTCACCATAATTTCCATTGGGTAATTTTTGATTTCGGACATAAAAAGGTTGTAATGTTTCTTGTTCTATATTGATTAAGGTTACGACTATTTTGTTTTCATTCTTTGTAGGTATTGAACCATTAGAATCTATAATATTGTTTAGAATCACTTTGCTTTCATCCAATTGAAGCTTATTCCTGATATATTGATCAAGAACATTAACAGTAAATTGAAGAGATTGCATTAACATAGAGTCCTTTTTATCTTTATTAAATCAAAAAAAATATTGGTATTAGCTTAATTATTAATAAAGTAAATGTAAACTTGTTCTTTCTATTTGTGAAAAATATAGCATATACGTTTTGTGTACACGTTATAAAAAAGAATAGATTTTTGTAGACAAAATGTAGACAGTTTTTGTTAATGCAAATGGGGGCATAACATTTATTTCATTTTTTATTTTGTTTAAAAAATGAAATATAACCAACACTATTAAAATAGGTTCTTAGGTGCTATTTTTTTCGGAGATTAAATAAAATCAGGTAATAAAAGCTTTCTTTCAACTTTAATGATTATTAAACCTAGATTCAGTATTAGAAAAAAGTATTATCTCATTAGATTTGCGATTTTTTTTGAAGTTCACTTACTTTAAGAGTGTAATCTCTTTTTTTAGGAAAAAAATGTAGTGAATTTTAGATATACTCTGGATTTTTTCTAAGCTTAATTCAGGATCTATGGTAGTTTTTTTGATAATCTAGGATACTGTTCTTAAATAGGAGATGATGTCTTCATCTTTTTTAAGAGACAATTTTTTCTTTAGACGATATTTATGAGTTCTTACGCTATTTTGATTGATTCCAAGGAGATTGGTAATGTCATTATTGCTCATATTCATTTTTATGTAACAACAATATTTTAGATCTTTTGAACTCAGAGAAGGATGTTTTTGGGCTAATTTTATTAAAAAATTTGGATTTGCTTGTTCAAAGTAAATTTTAAAATCATCCCATATTTTAGTGTCATTTGCAACCGTTTTTATTGAATTTACAATAGAGATTAATTCTTTTCGAGTGGAATCATTGACATTAGGATAAAGAAATGAAATACGGTTTTTTACTTTTTGTAGTACTTCTACTTTTTGATCAAGTTCCATAACATAATGGCTTAATTTTCTAGTATGATTTATGGTATTGTTTTGTAACGCTATTTCTGTAAATGTACTCCCTGTGCTACTTTTTACTTCATTTTTTTTTATTTTAAAGAGGGATTTTATTCTGTATTTCAAAAAATTAGCATTATTAATAAGTTTGTATGGATACGAGAAAATAACGCAGTTTTCGGACCAACAGTTGGATTCACATTCGTAGTTTTGAGTTAGACACAAAATAGGGATTTCTATTTTATTTGTATTAAATAGACTATCTTTTATTATGTGTTGATTTCTTCTAAAGCATAAAATTATTAAGTCAGGATTTAATGATTTTACAGTGTTAAATAAATCAATAGCTTTTAAAACGGAAACAGTAGAAAGAGTAAAATCAGAGATGGAAGATATAGTTTGTAATACTTGAGTTAAGATCATAGTATCATCACATCCAATCAAAATTGATTTATTTTCATTCATTTCTTAGAATAGTATTTAATCTTAAATGGTTTGTGCACATTTTCTTCTTTAATTTCTTATCACATCTTATCTTCTTCTTTTATAATTTAAATAAAATAAAAAATGTAAAATGTTTTAACGTAAATTTAGTTTTTAGGTCTATTACTTCTGATTAAAATGTCATTAAAGAGGGTTTTTATGTCATGAGATTAGTTGGTAAATTTTGTGGAATACTATACTGATCTGATATATGTGTAATAAGCAATGATATTCTATAGCATTTAGATTATAAAATACTTAAGATATTTTTTCTTTTGTGTAGCTTTTGATTTTTTCGATTTCGATTAATACAAAAAAAATGAGCCCGATATTTTCGAGCTCATTTGTATTGAGATTTTAAAAAAAAAACATTCCGAAAGAACCATCTTTTTTATTTAACTCCTGATTTTTTCTTCTTTTGAAGAATTTTGTCATACTTGTCTTGATATTCTTTCATCTCTTTTTCAAAAATTTTCATTTCTTTCTCGAAAACTATCATATCCTTATCGTAATCTTTTACATTCGGTTCAAGCTTTTTCATTTCCATTTCATAAAGAGCCAACTTGCGTTCAAATTCTTTTATTTTAGGTTCAATTTTCTTCATTTTTTCCTCATAAACGGCCATTTTTTTTTCATAATTTTTCATGGCCTTTTTATTGAAAATATCTGAGGGAACTTCGGGTACTTCTGGATAATCAGGTGACATTGGTGCTTCCATTAAATTGTCATAAGGATGATCTGGAGGTGTAGGTGGTGTAGGAGGAATTAGTTCAAATAGTTCGTTGTCTAATGCGTATACATAATCTGAATCCTCTTCAACTTCAGAAATACTATTTGCGGCTTTAGTAGCATTTTTTTTATTATTTACTTCACCTGAGTAGATACGAACTCTTCCTTGTCCAATTTCGTTAAAATAGCAATTAAATTTAATTTCTTGGATAGGTGTGTTTCCATTTAAAATTATCGCACTTTTTTCACCTGTTTCTTGAGTAAATTTAATATTGATTGCTGTAATCTCATTATCAGTGTTTCTTTTAATTCCTGAAACCACACAATTAATATTAAAGTCTTTTTTTAAAGATTTTAGATCTTCTGCAATTTCTTTGTCAGTTGAATTAGTTTCAATGGTGTAAATAACATCCATTGGTCTTTCACTTTTAATTTGACTTTTCTCCTGTGCCAAAACCTTAATTTGAAAAATAAGTACAAAGGCGATTAATGCTGGAAGTATCAGTACATACTTCCAAGAATTCCATTTTTTTGATTGATTTTTGTTTAACATAACGATTCGTTTTTTGATTAATGATTGATAAAAATGATTGGTAAGAGCAACACAATTTTCGTGTGTTGTTATTTTTACGAGTGCCATTTGATAGGCCTTTTTGTCGTTAAGTCGTTTAGTAGCCTCGCTATCAGCAATGAATTCAAGGTTTTGTAGTATGGCTCTTTGATATAGCCAAATAAAAGGATTGAACCAAAATACGATACTAAAAAAGCGAATAATCAAAACATCTATGGTGTGATGCTGTTCGCTATGTACTTTTTCGTGTTCTAAAATACTTTGCAATTCTGATGGCGAATACAAAGAAGAATTGAAAACAATCGTGTTGAAATATGAAAAAGGTGCTATTTTCTCTTGGACATCAATCAGTTTGAAGTCGGCTTGTTGTTGTGCTTTCGTTTTATGTAACACTCGATTCAAACTCCAATAATCCATTCCGAATTTGATGAAAAATAAAGCAGAACCTACTATGTAAATTACAATGGCAGTCAAATACCAATTTATTACAAAGGTTTCCTCTGGAGCGGCTTGTTGTAGTGGCAGTTCTGAAATAGGAAAAATGAGTGGAGTAGGCGTTACCCAAACAATTTTGGTAATATAAAATAAAGGAAGTGCCACGGCTGTTCCAAGTCCTGCGAGTAAGAAAAAGCGATTGGCCGTAAAAAAGGTTTCTTTTCGCAGCAAGAAATAGTAAGCCAAATAAAATAAGGTAATCAAACCGCTCGCTTTTAGTAAGTAGATATAGATGGTTTCCATAACGCTTATTTTTGTTCAATCATCGCTAATATTTCTCTTAACTCTTCAGCAGATATTTTTTCTTCTTTCGCAAATTGCGATACCATATTCTTATAGGAACTGCCAAAAAATGTTTCTATGGCATTCGACATAAATTTCTTGCGATAGTCTTCAATTTTAACGACAGGGAAATATTGATGGGTGTTACCAAAAGCGTTATGCGACACATATCCTTTCTCTTCTAGATTTCTGACAATGGTAGAAAGGGTGTTGTAGTGGGGTTGTTCTTCTGTGATTTCTGCTTGAATTTCTTTTACAAAAGCTTTTTTAAGCTTCCATAAAATATGCATAATTTCTTCTTCCTTGTTGGTTAATTTTTGCATCTCGATTAAGTTTGATTTAATGACAAAACAAACCTACAACTATTTTTGTAGTTGACAAACTAAAAATATAGTTATTTAACTAAATTTTAAGTTAGTTAAAAATTTACTATCGCAAAATGCAGTAAAATAGGAAGTTATTGGTTTTCTTTTTTAACCAATCGCATCACCCAAACACAACCAAAAATGGATACCGCACCCAAGAAAGCCATAAAAACCCAATTGTTTTGGTAGCCAAATCGACTGATGATATCCATTCCTGTTTTGGAACTAACGATATGCGCCAAACTAAAACTCATCGTAAAAAGTGCCATATAACGCCCTTCGTGTCCCTTGGGAGCTCGGCTCAAAGCAAAAGAATTCGAAAAAGGAAAAATGAACATTTCTCCAAAAGTGATAAACAATAAACTAATCACTAAAAAGCCCACCCAAAAATTGAACAACAACGCTAGGAAACTAAATGACATACAAACGCAACCCCAAAGAATGATTTTGAGTTTGTTCACGTTTTTGCGTTGGGAAGCGCTTACGATAGGCATTTCTAGGAAAAAGATAATCAATCCATTCAACGACAATAGCAATCCGCTTTGAAATTCAGTCAAGCCAAATTGTTCTTTATGGTACAAAGGCAAAGTTGTAAATAGTTGAAAAAATAACACCGCCGTAATGAAACACACAAACAAGAAAACCCAAAAAACCGTGTCTTTAAACACTGATATTCTTGTAGCATTGATTTCTTTCAGTTTTTCTTTGTCGATAGTGCTTTTCTTTTCCTTTACCAAAAGGGCAAAAATTAAAATAGAAACAATACAAGAAGTTCCATCTACCCAAAACAATCCTTGATAGCCCATCCCCATAATGATTAAACCGCCTAGCGCTGGTCCAGCTGCAAATCCAAGGTTTACGGCCAATCGCACTAATGTCAAGGCTCTCGTTCTGTTTTCTGGTTTGGCATAAGTACCTAACGAAACAAACATCGCGGGTCGAAACATATCGGCTATGGACATAATAAAAAACATACTGAAGCACAATCCCCAAAAGGAAGTGACATATTGAACGAAGAAAAACAACACTCCAGTAGTGAACAAACTGAAAATCATTATTTTGTAAAACCCAATTTTGTCGGATAGTTTTCCACCTAGCCAAGAACCGAGCATAGAGCCTAAACCAAAACATACCATAATCCAACCGACTTGCCCAAACGAAAAACCAAGGTCTTCTTTCAAGTATTTGGACAAAAAAGGCAACACCATCGTTCCTGCTCGATTGATAAAAGTCATTAAAGTAAGTATCCAAATTTCTCTTGAAAAGCCTCGGTAATTGTCAAAATAGCGTTGAATGGCAGTGGTCAGCATCTTTTTTTTCGTTTTGCCAAAGGTAGTAACTTTGTTTGGAAGCACTTTGCTGGCTGCTAACTTTAAGTTATTTTTGCCAAAAACGACTCATAAGATGAACAAAGCACTGCTTGTATTGATGATTATTTGCTCAAATTGGATTTTCGGACAAGCTCAAAAAGGTCTTGAAACTGTAGAAAAATTCCAAAAAGAACTCAATGCAGAATATGCTTCCCCTGAAAAAAGTCCTTTGCTCAAAGAGGATTTAGCCGTTTTCAAAAGCTTGGATTTTTTTCCTTACAATCCCAACTTGCAAATTGAAGCCCGTTTCGTTCGCACGCCGAATGAGAAGGTGTTTGAAATGAAAACCTCTACGACAAGAAAACCTTTGTATATTAAATTCGGAGAAGCGCATTTCACAATCGACGGAAAAGCTTTGGTGCTTAATATTTATCAAAACATCGAACTTTCCAAAAAGAAAGAATACGTAGACTACTTGTTTTTACCTTTTTCTGACTTGACTTGTGGTAAAGAAAGTTACATCGGCGGACGCTACATCGATTTGAAAATCCCAACAAGCGATACTATTCTTATCGATTTCAATACGGCTTACAACCCTTATTGCGCTTACAATCACAAATATTCTTGCCCTATAGTACCGCTTGAAAATGATTTACCAGTAGCCATAAATGCGGGAGTAAAAAAGTTTCACGACTAAATGAAATATTTCAATTTACATACGCACAAAGCCACCCAAAATCCCAACCGAATCGAGTTGGTCAATCAGTATCCAAACGAGTTCGAGAACTCTTTTCCCTATTATTCCATTGGCATTCATCCTTGGTATATTGTCGAGGAGCGAATAGCAAGCGATTTAGAAATCATCGAGCAACAACTCCAAGACCCTAATTGTTTGGCTTTGGGCGAGTGCGGCTTAGACAAGCGAATTGCCATTCCGTTAGAGGTGCAACAATCCGTTTTTGAACAACAATTGCATTTGGCGCAAAAGTACAACAAACCCGTGGTGATTCATTGTGTGGCGGCGTATCAGGAGGTAATTGCTAGTAGCAAAAAGTTAAAAATCACTGTTCCGTTACTCATTCACGGATTCTCAAAGAACGAAATCGTGGCGCAATCGTTACTCAACAACGGATTTTATCTGTCTTTTGGGAAGTATTTGGTTCAAAATCCAGCCTTGGCAAGCGTTTTTCAAAACGTTCCAGACCATCAGTTCTTTCTAGAAACCGATACCATCGAAAACGGAATCGAAGAAGTCTACGCTTTGGCCGCCCAATACAAAAACACAACCGTTGAAGCCATACAGCAACAAATCAACGAAAACATTAAGCGAGTTTTTGGTCTAACTCTAGATTGATTTTAGAATAAAATGAGTTTTTAGGAGCAGAAAAAATAGGCATTTTAGCCAGCAAAGTCCCGTTATCCGCTATATCTTTGCTTTTTTAAAGAAAAAAAGCAAAGGATGCCGCTCCTACCGGGGCTAGAAGGGAAGATTGGATTTTTAAATAAAGAAAAATGATAGGCAATTAAATAGTTGAATTTCAAATATTTTTATTTCCTGCAAGGTTTTCAAAACATTGTAGGTATGTTTCTTGAATTCAAACACCTACAAGGTCAGAAAAAGACCTTGCAGGAGAATAACATTTTTTACTTCCTGCAAGGTTTTTAAAACCTTGTAGGTATGTTTCATAAATTTAAATAAATACTAAGTCATAAAAAGACTTTGTAGGAAAACGATAAATAAACAAAGAATAACTTTAAACAAAGAATATGGCAGAGTGGACCGAAAGAGCCGAGCTTTTATTTAAAGCCGAAGGATTGCAAAAATTACAAAACGCCCATGTGTTAGTCGTAGGACTAGGAGGAGTAGGCTCGTTTGCCGCCGAGTTTTTGGCAAGAGCAGGCGTAGGGAATTTGACCATTGTAGATGGAGACGTGGTAGACATTACCAATATTAATCGTCAATTACCAGCTTTACATTCCACTGTTGGGCAACCTAAAGTAACTGTCGTTGGCGACCGATTAATGGACATCAATCCAGCGCTTAATCTTACCCGAGTGCAAGAATTTTTATCTCCTGAACGTGCTTTAGCAATAGTAACTAAGGACTATGATTATGTATTGGACTGTATCGATAGCGTAACTCCAAAATTGAATTTGATTTTGTCTGCCAAAAGAAACAGAGTCAAAATCATCAGCAGTATGGGAGCAGGAGGAAAAATGTTGGCTTCAAAAGTTAGAGTAACGGACATTTCCAACACTATAAATTGCTATTTCTCTAAAACCATAAGACGTCGTTTAAAAGAATTAAAAATCAATAAATTGAAAGTAGTTTTTTCTTCCGAAATTCAAGATGCTACTAGTCTAAAAATGACTGATGGTTCTAATTTCAAGAAATCTTTTTACGGAACTAACAGTTATATGCCAGGTCTTTTTGGATTGCACGCAGCCGAGACTGTTATTCGTCATTTACTGAAGAATTAGTCCTTAGTATCTAGTGATTATTAATTAGTAATTAGTTAAATACAAACAAAGCGACTCAGAAACTTAGCTTCTTAGCTACTTAGCAACTTAAAAAAATATGATACAAACTGTAATTTTTGATATGGATGGGGTGATTGTAGATACAGAGCCTGTTCATCGTTATGCTTATTACCAACAATTTGAGGAATTGAAGATTATTGTTCCCGAGACCATGTACACTTCATTTACTGGTTTATCTACTAGAAATACGTTTCAAAAGTTGAAAGATCATTTTGATTTGTTTCATGATGTAGAGGATTTAATACAACAAAAACGTAACCGATTTAATGATGCCTTTGATACCAAAGAGGATTTGACTTTATTGGATGGCGTAGAAAATTTGATTAAAGATTTGCATCAAAACGGAATGCAGTTAATCGTAGCTTCATCAGCTTCAAAAGTTACGATTGATAGGGTGTTTACTCGTTTTAATTTGAATCAATATTTCTCTCATATTGTGAGCGGAGAAGATTTTCCGCAATCCAAACCGCATCCAGCTATTTTTGAGCACGCGGCCAGTTTATCTGTTGCTCCTAAAGAAAATTGTATTGTAATTGAAGATAGTACAAATGGCGTAAAAGCCGCAAATGCCGCTGGAATTTTTTGTGTAGGGTACAAAAGTTTTCATTCCAAAGACCAAAACTTAGCAACTGCTGATTTCATCATTCAAGATTTTAATGAATTGAACTCTGAAACTGTTTCAAAGTTGGGTTTTTAAATTTAAATTGTGAAAATATTTGAATCTTATTTGTAAATTTGAGCCACTAACTTAAAAAAATATCATGAAAAAAATTATTATTGCTTTAGCGATTTTTATAGCTAATTTCACTATCGAGGCACAAGTAAAAACGCCTGCTCCTAGTCCGAAAGCAACCATCATGCAAACAGTAGGTTTGACGGATGTAGAAGTGGTATATTCAAGACCTGCAGCGAAAGGAAGACCAGTTTTTGGAAACTTAGTTCCTTTTGGAAAATTATGGAGAACTGGGGCAAACGCCAATACGATCATTTCATTTTCAGATGATGTAGTGATTGATGGTAAAACCTTGAAAAAAGGAAAATATGCTTTGTACACTATTCCAAAAATCGAAAGTTGGGAGATTATTTTCTACACGACTACAGACAACTGGGGATTACCAGAAGAATTCAAAGAAACTAATGTAGCTTTGAGAACTACAGTAAAAGAAGAAGCTTTGCCAAAAGCAGTGGAATCATTCACTATCGGAATCAATAATTTAGATTTGAATTCAGGACATTTGGATATGGCTTGGGAAAATTCTTCAGTATCAATGAAATTTGAAGTGCCAACTCAAAAAATTGCTACAGCAAGTATTGAAAAAGTATTAGCTGGTCCAACGGCTAATGATTATTTTTCGGCTTCTCAATATTTATTTCAAGCTAATGGAGATATTGCAAAATCAAGAACGTATGTTGACAAAGCTTTAGAATTAAGCACTGAAAAACCATTTTGGTTCTTGCGTTTGAAATCATTGATTCAAGCCAAACAAGGAGACAAAGCTGGTGCTATCGAAACTGCGAAACAATCTCTTGCAGCAGCTGAAGCCGCTAAAAATCAAGATTACGTAAAAATGAACAAAGACAGTATTGCAGAGTGGAGTAAAAAATAACTCGCAATTAATTTCCATAAAAAATCCCGTTCTTGAATATAGAACGGGATTTTTTTTGCTTTAATAGTTATCTATAAAAAACTCATTTTTTATCTTTTACTGCTGCTGCAATAAGGTCAACATCTATGAGTTCTAATGATTGTACCATATCTTTTACAGTAGTTTTATATTTTTTAAAGTGAACTGTTTCAATGTGAGATTTATAAGGCTCACGTAAAAAATATGGGGAGAAGTCTTAAATTTGAAAAAAAAAAAACAAATGGATTTTTCAATATTTTCTTCCTTTTTACCTGAAGGATTATTATCTCATTTTGACATCGTTGAATTCAAAGAATTGGGTGATTTGC
>CAUPRE010000029.1:0-47857 GCA_963513565.1 uncultured Flavobacterium sp.
TAAAAAAGAATGAGGACATATCTTTGCGACAATGTACTTCATGAGTCATTTGGGCGCGAATCGACTCTCATTCTCTTTCACTTTACCAAACCAAATTTAAAGCTTTGATGAAAGATTTTATAACTAAGCAAACATAGGAGAGCGCAAAGGGTTACGCAAGGGACACAAAGCTTTTCTACTTTTTAATCTGTGAAAATCTGTGTAATCTGTGTAAAAAAAATAAACAAAAAGCGCGACCCTAAGAATCGCGCTTTGTAGTTTCATTATAAAACGGCTAGTTCACCAAGAACAAAGCATTGCTGAAGAGTAAATTTCCGTTTTCCCAGAACGCTCTAAACAATGGGTTATCCACCATATAAATTACTTTTCCAGAACCTTTGTAGTCTATAGCAAAATTTACCGTTTCGGGTAATTCTTTACCAATTTCGTGACCTATGAAACCATAGCTTTTGTAGCCTTTAGGAACATACGCAATATTTGAAGCGTTTTTCAATAAAGCATAATGACGGCTATCGGTTTTTAAACTGAAATATTTTTTGCCTAAACCAAAGGCCATCGGATGAGTAACATCCAATACGTTTTCGATTATCGCGCCAGGAATGGCATCCGACATCGCACGACGCTCTTCGTTGGCTGAATCTAAGAATCGTTTTTTCAATTCTTTTTCTTTAGCGGTTTTTTCTGCTTTTTGCTTGTCATCATCGGTCGCGTGCGCATTCAATGCAAAACCATCTTTTCCGTCAAAAATATCCAAAGCTCCGTTCATAGCAATGATTTTTCCACCACTACTCACCCATTCGTTGATGCGTTTTTGTTCTCCATCAGAGAAATCATAATTACCATCCGCCAAAATCAAAGTATTGAATTCTTGTAATTTCACTCTTCGGAAACGGTCCAATTCTACAATGCTTACAGGATAACCAATGGTTTCTTCTAAATAAAACCAAACCGAACCAAAGTCAGTAGAATTTACTCCTCTTCCTGATAAAAACAAGATTTTTGGAGCCGTCAATAGCGGGAAATTTTCTCCTCCTAAATCTCTAGCATTTTTCGAAAATCCAGAAAATATAACAGAGAAATCGGACTTCTTCTTCACGATTTCACCCACAACTTTTTCAAAATCTACCACCTTTGGGTTATCGCCTTTGCTAACGATTAATCCTCCAGGTTCTACAGTCGTGCTTCCAAAAACAGTTTGTTTCATAGCTGAACGTACTTTGATGCCTTTTTGATGCAATAGCGCTACCACTTGAGCCGAAGTACGGTTGTTCCAAGGAATATGAAACGCATACACTGCACTTGGTATAGAGGTTGAAGCTACTTCAATTGATGATTTTGTTTTGATATTGATGGCATTTTTCAAAGCATAGCCTTCAACTCCATACGCTAGTGGCAACGCCCAAGCCGTAATGTCATAAGACAAACTATCATTCAATTTATGATTAGGTTCGAACAAGATTTGAGTAAAAACTGCTTTTTGTTGGTCCACTTTTACAATCATATCATTGGGTTCGATGGTAAAGCTGTTCTCTTTTTTCGTTTGGTAATTAAAACCACTTGCTGATTGTTTGGCATCGGCATACGAAAATTCGATTTTGTTTTTTTGTAACAAATCGGCCAATTGCTCTAGTTTTGGGTTGTTTTTCATCACGTAGGTCGCATACTTCCCTTTCATTGTTTTTCTAGAAGTATTCATAAACCCTCTAAATCCTTTCAATAAAGGATCCACTTGAGAAGCTGCCGATTCCACTATCGTTAAAACCGTTGTTGCGTGATGTGTCAAACGGTCTTTGATGGTTACACTTACACCGTTTTCCATAGTCACTTCTCTTCCAGCTCCAATTCCGCCTTGCTCTACTGTCATACCAACAGCACCATTATAAGTTGGATAGGTGTCTCCATAACTTGGGTAAAACAAATCGAAACGCTCGCTAGTGTTGTACAACCAGTTTTGCGCATCGAATTTAGCCGATATGTTTTTTCCTAACAGTGCATGAAAATCCCTTTGATATGGCTCAATAAACTCATGCAAAGGTTCTGCTGAAGGTGGGAAAAAGTAAGGCGAATTATAACCTTGCTCGTGAACGTCTGTATGCACTTGCGGCATCCATTGGTTGTACAAAGCAATACGTTGCTGGCTTTCTTTTTGAGTTTGCCAAGCCCAGTCTCTATTCAAATCAAAAATATAGTGATTGTAGCGTCCACCTGGCCATTCTTCCATGTGCTCTCTATCGGTAAGGCCTGGATGCGTGTTTTTTCCAGCAATTTCATGCAACCAATTTCCGTATCTTGAATACCCATCAGGATTCACACAAGGGTCAAGAATTACCACGGTATTTTTCAACCATTCTTTGTTCGTTTTATTTTCTGGATTGGTCAATTCGTAGGCAACAGTCAAAGCACTTTCGGTTCCTGCCCATTCGTTTCCGTGAACGTTGAAACTCAACCAAACAATTAGTTTATCGCCTACAGTTTTGGATTGATTGGGTGCCATACCAATGGCTGCTAAATTGTTCAAACGAATTTCCTCCAAATTGGCTAAATTCTCAGGAGTAGAAATATAAAACACATTCAAGTTGCGGTGCTCTGCCGTTTGTCCGTATCTATAAGGTTTGATGTAGGACGTTTGTGCAACCAAATGCTCAAAATAATCTTCAACTTGATGGTAAAAAGTAATGTGTTTGCCATAATCAGGAATGAACTGAGAAGGACTTTTTACTTGAGCCGAAACCCAAGCTGTGGTGGCTAAAAATAAAGATAGAATTAGTTTCTTCATACTGTTTTTGGTTTATTAGAATTCAAAAATAGGGAAACCTAAGATATTGACCTAAATAAATTACAAACTTACCCATAAGCCGATTTTGAACGACTTTTTAACTAGAAAAACAAAAAAAACACTGGTATACAAGGCTTTAAAAAATCACAATTAAAAACAATCGGTATTATTTTATTTTCATACAATAAATTAAAAAAGTAAATTTGAGTAAACCTATTGAAAAACAACTGCTTAAAAACTTTCTAAAATCAGACCTCTATGAGTAAAGAAGAAAAACCAAAGAAAAAAAAGCTCCTTTTTGAAAAATTAAATCCAAAAGAACGAATCGAAAGAGCCAAGCAATTTTCGGCACAATTTAAAGTACCCGAAGAAGGTTCTTTTCAATTATCGGATTATAAAACCGATATGGAAGTTGAAATTAGCAACAAAAAATTGGCTAAAATTTTGGCCTTAGGTGTCGACGCTTTGGCTGATATGCAAGAAATTCTATATGCTCAGGACAAATGGTCGTTATTACTCATTTTTCAAGCGATGGATGCTGCTGGAAAAGATGGCGCCATCAAACACGTGCTTTCGGGCGTCAATCCACAAGGGTGTCAAGTCTCTTCTTTCAAAGCACCGAGTTCCGAAGAATTGGACCACGATTTTCTTTGGCGTTGCCAAAAACACTTACCTGAACGAGGCCGTATTGGTATCTTCAATCGTTCGTATTATGAAGAAGTATTGGTCGTTCGGGTGCACGAACAAATTCTGAAAGCCCAAAAACTTCCGCAAGAATTGGTTACCGAATCTATTTGGGAGGAACGCTTTGAAGACATTCGCAATTTTGAAAAATACCTGAATCGCAATAGAACTATCGTGATTAAATTTTTCTTGAATGTATCCAAAGAAGAGCAAAAAAAACGTTTCATAGAACGCATTGACGACCAAGATAAAAACTGGAAATTCAGTACATCCGATGCCAAAGAAAGAGGTTTTTGGGACGATTATATGAATGCCTATCAAGATTTGATTCAAAAAACAACTACCACGCACTCTCCTTGGTATGTCGTGCCTGCAGATAATAAATCGTATGCGCGCATTGTCATTGCTTCGGCAATTATCAATGCTTTGGATGAAATGGGATTAGAATACCCTAGAGTAAGTCCAGAAAAAGTAGCCGAATTGCAAGAAATTAGAAAGGCTTTGCTAGAAGAATAAATTGAAATTCCTTTGCCAAGTCTGATAACTGTCTTGGCAAAGGATTTTTTTTGGGTGTTATTGATTTTCGGTTTCTAGCCAAGTTTGAAAAAGTTTATACCCTATGGTTAAAACTACTGCTCCCAAAAACAAGCCCAAAAATCCGCTAAATATAAAGCCTCCAATGGAACCAATGAAAACAACTGGCATTGGAACTGGTGCATTTTTACCTAACAAAATTGGTTTTAAAATATTATCAGATATCATAATAATGACAAACCAAATCGAAAGCAAAACTGCTGTGGTTGAATCTGAAACGGCAAACATATAAATGGCAATGGGAATAACAATAGGTCCCACACCAATTTGCACAATAGCCAAAATCAAACAAGCCACTGCCCATAAACCCGCAAAAGGAACACCCGCTATAAAAAAGCCTAAACCTGCCATCACCGCTTGAATTATTGCAACACCTAAAAATCCTTTTACAACATTCTGAATGGTCTTTACCGTTACAGAGGAAAAATGCTCTCCATGCTCTCCAGCTAACTTTTGAAATACTTTCTTGGAAACTATCTTCAAATTCTCCGAATACGCCAATACAAAACCTGCAATAATGATGGAGATGTTGAATTGTAAAATTCCTTTACCTACACCTGCTAGTGCCGACAATAACCAAGTTCCAACAGTGGTTACTTGTTCCGAATATTCTAAAACAGTTTCTTGAAGATTGTCCGAAGCGTGCTGCCAAATATCTAAGATGGGCCTAGCAAATGAAGGCCAATTGGCTGTAGTGTCTCCTGGAGGTGGGATTAATGGTTTCCCTTCTTGATAGGTTTTGGTCAAATAGGAAACCCCTTCATATAATGATTCGGTTACCAAAGTACTTGGAATGATAATCACACTCAAAAGAACTAATGTCAACAAAAAAACAGGAAATTTTTTCCTTCCTCGCATCAGTTTTACAAACGATTTGTATACGGGATACATCGCAATGGCTATTACAATGGCCCATATTAAAATCAAAATGAATGGTTGTAAAATCGCAAAACACCAAAACAAAATAATGGCTAATGCGCCTAATCGAATAATGATATCGGTAATCTTTTCGAATTGATTTTCTTCAGAATTGGATTGTTGTTCTTCCATATGTTTCTTAATTTATAAAGTAAATATATCAATTTTAAAACATTTTCCCTTTCAAAGCTATTGTAAAAATACCCCCAAAGCGCACAAGAAAAGTAATAAGGAACACAAAAGTTGGTTCCGTTAAACAAATAATCAGCTACCCAATTTAACAGAATATTAAAAAATAATTAATATGATTATGATTTAAAAAGAATTCAATAATAGAAAACTTATTTTGATATAAAATTATGCAGATTTAGCATTGATTCGTTTATCTTTGTTTTACAAATTTTACTCTAGAATTATGGAAGAATGTATTTCTGTTTTCGATATGTTAAAGATTGGCGTAGGGCCATCTAGTTCACATACCTTAGGTCCGTGGCGTGCTGCCGAACGTTTTCTTGAAGAATTACGTCAGGATTTTGATTTGAATAGTATCACAAGAGTAAAAGTAGATTTGTACGGTTCGTTGTCTTTGACTGGAAAAGGACACGCCACCGATTTGGCCGTGATGCTAGGTTTAAGTGGTCAAGACCCTGAGTACATTCCGGTACAAGTTATTGACGGCATCATCAAAGCTATTGAAAACAATCATTTGATTCAATTGGGCAACGAGAAAGCCCTTCCTTTTTATATTTTACAAGACATTGTTTTTCATAAAGAGTTTCTTCCTTTCCACGCTAATGGATTAACCTTTACTGCTTTTTTTGACAATGAGACCGAATATGCTTCCACTTTTTATTCCATTGGAGGCGGGTTTGTAGTAAAAGAAGAGCGCAGCAATGCCAAAAAGAAAGTCGCTATAAAATGTGCTTTCCCCTTCCCTATTAACAATGCCGCAGAATTACTAGACTATACCCAAAAAGAAAACAAAAACATCTCAGAAATAGTTTATGCGAATGAAATTTCTATGCGACCGGAAGCTGAAGTGCATAGTGAATTATTGCGCATTTGGCACACGATGCTAGAATGCATGTATATTGGCTGTCATTCTGAAGGCATATTGCCTGGTGGACTCAATGTTCGCAGAAGAGCTTTTGATATGCATCAAAATTTGATTGGCTTATCAAATTATGATTCACCACAATCTTGGTTAGAAGAAATTCGTAAAACAGAAGTAAAGTTTCGTCAAATTCTGAAATGGGTGAGCTGTTTTGCCTTAGCGGTAAACGAAGTAAACGCAGCTTTAGGACGCGTAGTAACAGCGCCAACCAACGGAAGTGCCGGTGTTATTCCCGCCGTATTGATGTATTATATGGTAATTGAAAACCACCAAGCCGACGAAAAACAAATCAAACAATTCTTGATGGTAGCGGGCGAAATTGGAAGTATTTTCAAAAAAGGAGCCACTATCTCTGCCGCTATGGGTGGTTGTCAAGCCGAAATCGGCGTATCATCGGCGATGGCTGCGGGAGCATTATGCGAAGTAATGGGCGGAACCCCTGCACAAGTATTGATGGCTGCCGAAATTGCAATGGAGCACCACTTGGGCTTAACTTGTGACCCAATTGGCGGTTTGGTTCAAATTCCGTGTATTGAGCGCAATACGATGGGCGCTATAAAAGCCATCAACGCAGCGGAATTGGCACTCGAAACCGATTCTAAAAATGCCAAAGTCCCTTTAGATAAAGTAATTGATACAATGTGGCAAACCGCCAAAGATATGAACTCTAAGTACAAAGAAACCTCAGAAGGCGGATTGGCTATAGCGGTTAATATGGCGGATTGTTAATACAAATGAGACCTCGTTTCGTATACTTTATTCTTGCCCTTCTTACGATTGCATTGGGAATTGCTTCCCGAAAAATAGTGGGTATTCCCTTGTTTGTGGGCGATATCTTGTATGCCGTATTGGTCTATTTTGGTTTTCGGTGGCTGTTGGTAAAAAGCAAAACACCTTGGCAAATTGGACTTCCTTTACTGTTTTGCTTCTTAATAGAAATACAACAACTTAGTACAGTTCCAGAATTAATCGCAATTCGGGAGACTACTTTAGGACATTATGTTTTGGGTCAAGGTTTTTTGTGGAGTGATTTGTTGTGCTACACGATGGGTATTGGGTTAGCGTATGCTGTAGACCAATTTTATATCCAACGAATCGTGTCTTAATTACCAATATTCTCTCGAAACATCGACTGCCCTAGCCCTGATGGGAACGGCATCCTGTGGCGCTGGGGTTCAGCGACACAGATACAGTGGACAGCAGGATTAGCTCCTAAACATCAAATTTATTCTTTTAAGAAATTCCTCTTCGAATAATACTGGAGCCATTAGATGCTCTCCTGTATATATCCATACAGATTTATTTGGTGATGAGGTGTTATTGAATACCGTCTCTTGATGAGAAAATGGGACTGATTTATCCTCCTTAGAATGAATGAATAAAATGGGGATTCTTTTTATTCCTTTTACATCTTCTTTCGCTGCATAAGGAGAAGGAAGAAATTGACGAATCATTTGCTGTTGTTCTTTTGGTGAAGTATCTGCAGCAATATCAGTAAAAGAACTGATACATCCATCTAAAACTAATCCGTGTATTTTGTCCTCATTATTTTTAGCAAGATTAGCCGCTACTTGAGTCCCCATTGAAGCACCATAGATAATTATTTTTTGTTTTTTATCTGAACTGTTTTTTAAAATAGTATTAAAAATATACTGCGCATCCGAAGCGCTGTTCAAATGGGTAGGCTTTCCTGTAGATTTACCATAGCCTCGCAAATCAATCATTATTACTTTATATCCATTTTCAACCAAGGGCTTTACATAGTTCACGTAAGTAGTAACGTTACCTCCAGCTCCGTGAAAATAAATAATACTGGCTTTAGGTTTTTTAATTTTTGGAATTAAAGTAATCGACGTTAGTGTATCATTGTCAATATAATAGTTATTTTCTACATAACTCAAAGACTCTATTTTATTCATTTTTTTACTGGGGTAGTAAAACTTATCATCCATTTGTGCTTTTAGACTAAAAACAGGAGACAAAACAAGCAGGAAAACTATTAACTTTTTCATATCTATTTTTGTGTAAATTATTATTCAATGGTAAAAGTAAATTTGTTCTACCTCGATTTGAAAAAGTTCATACTGAATTGTTGAATTTGAATGATGAGTTGTTAAAAAAAGAAGTTTTTACAGCAACAAAGACATCATTATACTAAACAACACTCAATTTAAAATAAAAAGTACAACCCAATCCGAGTTCACTTTTTACGCCAATGGTTCCGTTTTGCGCCTCGATAAATTCTTTTGAAATGGCCAATCCAAGTCCTGTTCCTGTTTTATGGCTTCCGGGAATTTGGAAATATTTATCGAAAACTTTGTTTTTGTATCGAACATCTATTCCTTTTCCTTTATCGATTACCGAAAAAACAACTTGATGATTTTCGCTTTTTAACTGTATGGTAATCGTGCTTTTCTCGGAGGAATATCTTATGGCGTTGGTCAAAAAATTAATCAAGACCCAAACGGTTTTTTCGCTATCTGCTTTGATGCTTGGCAGATTTTCATCGGCTTCGATTACTAGTTCAATTTGTTTTTGTTCAGCTTGTACTTTTACGGCTTCTGTGGCATACTGTGCAATATCATACGGATTGCTTTTTTCGATATTCAACTGAATGTTTCCAGTTTCTACTTGTGAAAGTTCCAACAATTCTCCTGTAATTTTCAACAAACGTTCGCTGTCCTCTTTGATGCTGTCCACCAAATGTTTTTGTTCTTCGTTAATGGCACCTGTTCTTTCATTTTCAAGCAATTGCAAACTCATTTTTATCGAAGCAATAGGCGTTTTCAATTCGTGGGAAACGGTGGCAATAAAATTGGTTTTGGCAAAATCTAATTCTTTGAAAAAAGTAATATTTCTCAAAATAATTACATTTCCGATGGCTATCGCTTGGTCTTCTCCTGTTGGTTTTATGGTGATTTTTACAATTTCTTTTTCAAAATAACTTTCTTTATCATCGGCGAAAATTTTCATTATTTGCGCTTTTTCATTTTCTGATTTCTCCACAAGCAAAGATTGCATCAAATCATTCGTCAAGCCCAATTTTTCAGCCGACTTTCCGACAACCTCCTCTTGTTTCAAGCCCATAATTTTGATGGCTTCGTCATTGATAAACAAAATCACGCCATCATTATCTAAACCAATAATTGGGTCGTGCATATTGTTGATTAAAGTCTCTAAACGCTTTTTCTCAAAAGACAATTTGTACAAATTACTATTGTGGTATTCTTGCAATTTTTCGGCCATTGTATTAAAGGAATTGGCTAAGTCTCCAAATTCGTTATGGTGTCTAAAATGAACCCTTTCTGAATAATTCTTATTAGCAATTTGCTTGATACTTTCGGTCAATTCTTTGATGGGATTTGCAATGTTATTGGGCAAGTTGACTAACAAATTAAAGGCAATCAAAAAGCACAGCGTTCCAACAACTGCAATCCAAAAATTAGCTTTTTCGGCGGATTGTTGGGCGATTCCACCTTTTTCCTTGATGGCATTCATATTCAATTGCATAATATCATAAATATCGGTTCGAATTTGTGCTTTTAGCTTTTCATCCTGAAGATTTTGTTTCAAAAAAGCAAAACCTTGCTTGAGTCGCATCGTTTTTTCGAACTCGCCCTTTTCTGTAATATTGGCCACTTGAGCCTCTAAATTTTTTTGAAAGACGGCAACTTCATCCACGGAATCAGTCGTAATTTTATCCAAAGCCGTTAGCATATTTCGAGAGTATTCTAAGGTGATATAGTTGGCTTTTAAAATATTTTGAGTGTCTTTTTTTATCAAAAAAACGTAATAGGAACTGACCAATGACAGGATAATGATTAAGCAAAATAGCAATCCTACGCCTAGATTTAATTTGGTTTTGATTCTCATTTTAGGTTAGTATTATAAATTATGATAAAATTACTAAATCAACATTCGATAACGAAAGCGTATTCAATAATCGTCTGAAAAGTGAGGTTGATAAAATAGCGTTTAGTAAACTATAGTGTGGTTTTCCAATACAAACGGTTGTAATTTGTTTTTGTTCGACTATGGCCAAAATAGCATCGGTGACTTTTTTGTTTTCGACTTTAATTACTTCTGCGCCTAATTCTGTCGCTAACTTAAAATTATTAATCAAGCGTCTTTGTTTGTCCAAAGCAATTTTGTCGCTGCTTTCCTTTGGCGTTTCAACATACAAAACATACCAATCGCTATTGTAATAAGTAGCCAAACGAGCCGTTTTTCGAATCACTATTTTGGCAGTTGCATCATTAGAACTGATGCAAGCCAATAATTTTTCGTGACGCAATGCGATTTTTTTAGGAATTTCATTTTCTACTTTTCGAACGACTTGGCTCGCCACTTCTTTCAATGCTAATTCACGCAATTGCAAAATTTGGTCTGACTTAAAAAAATTATTCAAAGCCGTCTGAATTTTATCCGCGGTGTAGATTTTACCTTCCTTTAATCTGGCAATCAAATCCTCCGAAGTCAAATCGATATTCACCACCTCATCAGCCATTCGGAGTACATTATCAGGAACTCTTTCTTTGACATCTATATTGGTAATCTGCTTTACATTTTCATTCAAACTCTCAATATGCTGGATATTTACCGCAGAAATCACGTTGATTCCAGCTTCGAGAATTTCCAAAACATCTTGCCAGCGTTTTTCGTTTTTGCTTCCTTCAATATTGGTGTGTGCTAATTCATCTACAATCACCACTTCGGGACGCAAATTGATAATCGCTTGCACATCTAGTTCTTCGAGCTGCTTTCCTTTATAAAAAATACTTCTACGCGGGATAATTGGCAAACCGTCAAGTAATTCGTGGGTTTCCTTGCGATTATGCGTTTCGATATAGCCAATCTTAACGTCAATTCCTTTCTTTAGCAAGGTATGCGCTTCTTGCAACATTCGGTATGTTTTGCCAACACCCGCACTCATCCCAATGTAAACCTTGAACTTTCCTCTGCGCGATTTTTGGATTAAATCTAAAAAGTGCTTAACGTTATTTTCTTTTTCATTGTCCATAATAAACAATTTGGTTCTTAGCATTTAAACCATTAAGATGTTAAAACAACTAACATCTTAATGGTAAATAAATAATTGGTAGCACCTTCCCTCTTACAAAGAAATGGCAAGAGAAGATGTCAAGAATACATTATTATTGGTTGGATTATTACTCTTTAAAAAGATATCATCTTTACTATTTAATGTTCGTGCTTCCAATCGGAACATAATGTTATTGGCTACCAAATAATCAAAATTTGCAGAGAAACCATAGGTTTTAAAACCATTTGGCGTTCCCGTTGCAATGATTACACCATTTTTATCCTGATAATATTCTCCTCTAGCCGCCAACTGAATTTTGTCTGTTGGTTTGTATTGAACGATTACTGATGGATTGTACCAAACATCGTAATCACTACTTCCTTTTGCGGATTGCTGCGCTCCAATGTCAAAACCTGCAACTAGACTTGTTTTTTCGGTAATTTTAAATGTTCCGAAAAAATCGTTAAAATAGCGCCATTTCTTATCAATATCAGGTTGTTCATTTCCAACATAAGTACTCCAATTTAAGGATAGACTTGCCGATGGCTTAAAAGTCACTTGCGTTCCAAAAGCAGGCGTTTGATTGCCATCAATTTTTTGGATGCGTTGCCAACCATTCAAATACATTGCTGCCAAATACCATTTCTCCGATTTCGAAGTGTAGCCTATTTTTACACCCGCTTCATAATAAGGCGTATTATCAGCACCCATACTTCGGGTCAAAGTCATACAATCTTTCCCAATCGCACTTTCAAATCCAATATGCGAAGGCATAACTCCCGCATCAATCCAAAGATTGTGTTCTTTTGAAATTTTCACACCCACATTCGCTTCAAACACATTTTGCAACAAGTCCTGCTCGGCGGCCATATTGTATTGAGCATAAGTGCCCGCCATTAGGGCAAAATTCGCGCGAACATTCTCTTTCGAATAATTCACTTTGGCCATACCCAAATTCAAACTCACTTCATTTGACCTATTATAATTGTAAATAAATCCCGATTTGGTATGATTCTCGGGTTTCCCAAAATCATAACTATAATACCCTTCTACATAACCCGAAAAGGTAAACGGACTTTTTTCTTTATCTTGAGCTGTAACGAAACCAAAAGCTAACAAAGCTGTAACTACTATTTTATTCACTTGATTCTTATTTTAATTAGGAGCTAATCCAGCTATTCACTGCAATCTTTAGTGCCAAACCCTGGCACTAAAGGATTTTCGTTGCTATCTGGGCTAGGGCATTTCGTTTTTATAGACGTTTTATTTTAATTGATCTAAGGCTACATTCAACGCTAAAACATTTACCGTTGAAGTTCCCATAACCGATGGTTTGTTGATGTTAGATTCCACCAACGCTTTTACTTTTTCTTCAGACAATTTTCTAACTTGGGCAACTCTTTTCACCTGAATCAAAGCGCCTTCTGGCGAAATATTGGGGTCCAAACCACTTCCAGAAGCCGTTACCAAATCCGATGGAATATCCGATTTTTTCAAATACGGATGTACCATCAAAAACGTATCGATTCTTTTTTGTACCAAAGCCAAATACTCTGGGTTGCTTGGTCCTTTGTTGCTTCCCGCACTTCCAGCAGCATTATAATCTACTGCGGATGGTCGTCCCCAAAAATAGTTGGCTTTGTCGAATTTTTGACCAATTTTTTGATACCCTATTACTTTTCCATTTACTGAAATAGTTTCTCCCTTTCCGTTATTGGGAGCAAATTGTGCAATGCCATAAATAGCCAATGGATAAATTACAGCGAATAAAATTACCATTAATACGGTGAATTTTACTATTGAAAATATGTTTTTCATTTTTGTTTGTTTTTTTTATTAGCCTCTAAGTCGCTAAGTACTGAGTTTGAAAGTTTTTTTAGAATCTCAGCAACTTAGTATCTTAGAATCTTTTTTTCTACATAAATAACGTCACCACCAAATCGATTAGTTTAATTCCTATAAAAGGCACAATTATTCCGCCTAAACCATAAATGAGCAGGTTTCTTTTCAAAATAGCTTCTGCACCAATTGGTTTGTAATCCACTCCTCTTAAAGCTAGCGGAATCAAAATCGGAATGATAATCGCATTGAAAATCACCGCAGATAAGATAGCACTTTCAGGGCTGTGTAGTTGCATAATATTTAACCCTTGTAGGGCAGGAATTGCTGTGATGAACAAAGCAGGAACAATTGCAAAATATTTGGCTACGTCATTCGCAATAGAGAAAGTAGTAAGCGTTCCTCTGGTCATCAATAGTTGTTTTCCAATTTCAATGATTTCGATTAGCTTAGTAGGGTCATTGTCTAAATCCACCATATTACCCGCTTCTTTAGCGGCTTGAGTTCCGCTGTTCATCGCTACACCAACATTGGCTTGAGCCAAAGCAGGTGCATCATTGGTACCATCACCCATCATCGCTACAAGCTTGCCTTGTTCTTGTTCGTTTTTGATGTAATTCATTTTATCCTCGGGCTTAGCCTCGGCAATAAAATCATCTACACCCGCAGCTTCGGCAATAAATTTGGCGGTCAAAGGATTATCTCCTGTTACCATTACGGTTTTCACACCCATTTTTCTCAAACGCTCAAAACGTTCTTTCATTCCCGTTTTGATAATATCTTGCAACTCAATTACCCCTTGAACAGCGTTATTTTTAATAACTACTAATGGTGTTCCTCCGTTAGAAGAAATCGAAATAAACGTTTGAGCAATATCTTCTGGAAAAACATTTCCAGCTTGTTGAACGATATTTTTTGCCGCATCTTGAGCCCCTTTTCTGATGTTGGTTCCGTCTTTTAAAACGACGCCACTGGTTCTTGTCTCGGCAGTAAATTTGATTAAAGTAGCCCCTTCAATAGATAATTTTTGCGCAACTTCATTTCCAGCCAATTCCACAATACTTTTTCCTTCTGGAGTATCATCTGCCAAAGAACTCAAAACAGCAGATTGAATAAATTCGTCTTGCGAAACTCCTTTTGCAGGATAAAAATTCGTTGCTTTTCTGTTCCCAATGGTGATGGTTCCTGTTTTATCCAAAAGCAATACATCAATATCTCCCGCAGTTTCTACCGCTTTACCTGATTTGGTAATCACATTGGCACGCAACGCTCTGTCCATACCCGCAATTCCAATAGCAGAAAGTAATCCACCAATAGTCGTTGGAATCAAACAAACGAAAAGCGAAATGAAAGCTGCGATTGTAATTGGTGCATTGGCGTAATCTGCGAAAGGTTTTAACGTCACACAAACAATCACGAAGATTAAGGTAAACGCTGCCAAAAGAATGGTCAAAGCAATTTCGTTTGGTGTTTTCTGACGGCTCGCTCCTTCTACCAAAGCAATCATTTTGTCCAAGAAACTTTCTCCTGGCTCAGAAGTCACAATTACTTTAATCTTGTCTGATAGTACTTTCGTTCCTCCAGTCACAGATGATTTGTCACCACCTGCTTCACGAATTACAGGAGCACTTTCTCCAGTAATGGCACTTTCATCAATGGTTGCCAATCCTTCGATAATTTCACCATCCGTAGCGATGACATCACCTGCTTCGCAGACAAAAACATCTCCTTTTTTCAATGCAGAGGAACTTACATTTCTGATTGCTCCATTTTCTAAAAGTTGACGAGCAGGAGTTTCTTCACGTGTTTTTCTCAAACTATCGGCTTGAGCTTTTCCTCTGGCTTCGGCAATAGCTTCGGCAAAATTGGCGAACAAAAGTGTTGCAAATAAAATCAAGAATACTATGAGATTGTATGCAAAACTACCTTGATTGGATGCGCCAAATAAAATGGTAAGACACACAACAAACATAATAGCAGTACCAATTTCAACGGTAAACATTACCGGATTTCTGAACATTGTTTTTGGGTTTAGCTTCACAAAAGACTGCACTAATGCTTCTTTTACTTGCTTACTTTCAAACAATGATTTGGAATTATTTTTAGTCATTTTAAAACGAGTTAAATGTTTAAATGTTATTCGATTATAATTAGTGGTCTTTGTTTTTTTAATTCTAACCGCTAACTTCTAACCTCTAACTTTTTTCTATTTTAATGTAAAATATTCTGCCAATGGTCCTAATGCCAATGCTGGGAAGAAAGATAAGGCTGCAATAATCGCGATTACGGCAAAAATCATCACACCAAAAATGGTAGTATCAGTTTTTAAAGTTCCCGCGCTTTCTGGAATATATTTTTTATTAGCCAATAATCCTGCGATAGCCAAAGGCCCAATTATAGGAAGGAAACGACTTAACAACAACACTATTCCTGTAGAAATATTCCAAAACGGATTGTTATCTCCTAACCCTTCAAAACCAGACCCATTATTAGCTGCACTCGAAGTGAATTCATAAAGCATTTCTGAAAATCCGTGATGACCAGGATTATTCAACCAACCATTAGCATTACCGCTAAACCAATAGCCCATTGCGGTATCATTCGCCGCAAAATAAGTAGCTAAAGCCGTCCCAGCCAAGATTAATAAAGGATGAAGTATCGCGATAAAAGCAGCGATTTTTACCTCTCCTGCTTCGATTTTCTTTCCAAGAAACTCAGGAGTTCTACCTACCATTAATCCTGAAATGAATACAGCCAAAATGATAAAGATGTAAAAATTCAACCAGCCAACTCCACAACCGCCATAAAAAGCATTGACCATCATAGCCAATAATTGCATCGTTCCTGAAACTGGCATCGAACTATCGTGCATACTGTTCACAGAACCTGTAGAAATTACGGTCGTAGCAATACTCCAAAAACCAGAAATAGCAGCACCAAAACGCACTTCCTTACCTTCCATCGCGCCGGTTGTTTGGGCAATTCCCATTTTTTCGATAGCTGGATTTCCGTTAATCTCACTTATCACTGTTGGAATAACGAGTAGTAAGAAACCTACTGTCATTACTCCAAAAACGATATAAGAAAACTTTCTCTTATTAAGGAAAAAACCTAAAGCAAAAATCATTGCAAACGGGATAATTAACTGCGCCCACAATTCAACCGCATTGGTTAAATATGTAGGGTTTTCCAAAGGATGAGCCGAATTCGCTCCAAAAAAACCACCTCCGTTTGTACCAATATGTTTGATACCAATAAATGCAGCGGCTGGACCACGAGAAACTTCAACAGTATCTCCTTGCAAGGTCATTATTTTATCTTTTCCTTCAAATGTCATTGGAGTTCCACTAAATACTAGAACTACAGCAACAATAGCAGAAAGAGGCAATAAGATACGAGTACAACTTTTGATGAAAAAATTGTAAAAATTCCCTAGTTTGTCTGTGGTTTTTTCTCTCATAGCCACAAATACCATAGCAGCTGCCGCCATTCCTGTTCCCGCAGAAACAAATTGCAAGAACATTAAAAATAGTTGTCCCAAGTACGAAAGTCCTGTTTCGCCAGAATAGTGCTGTAAATTACAATTCACTACAAATGAAATGGCGGTATTAAAGGCCAAATCTGGAGACATAGATGGGTTTCCGTCTGGATTTAATGGTAAACTACCTTGGAAAAGTAGCACAAAAAAGCAAAGAAAAAACCAAACCATATTCACACTCAAAAGCGCTTTTAAATGTTGCTTCCAGTTCATTTCTTCTGTAGCATTGATGCCACTTATTTTGAAAATAAATTTTTCAATAGGATTAAAAATGGCATCAAGCATTGTTTTATCTCCCAAAAAAACTTTAGCTATATATCTTCCAACAGGAATAGCCAAAACGATAGAGAGGATAAAAATACTGATGACGCCAAAAAATTCTGTGTTCATATTATCTGATTTGTTAATTGTGAGACGTGAAATGTGAAATGTGAGATGTAAACGGAAATTTAGGTTGTGGTACCAAGGTATTTTTTCAACTTTTCACTTCTCACTAATTACATTTCACCTATTAAAATTTTTCAGGTTTGATTAGTACATAAACCAAATAACCGAATACGGCAAGTGCGACAATAAATAGTGCTGACATAATTTTAGATTTTTTCAAAGAATTCGACGGATTTAAAACAAATCGCAAAGAGCAAGGCTCCTAAAGCGAGTAAAAGAATAGTTGTTGTCATAGATAATAGTTTAAGTGTGAGTTGTGAGTTGTGAAGTGTGAAGTGTGAAATGTGAAATGATTGATAGTCTGTTTTTACTTTTTACTTTTTACTTTTTACTTTTTACTTTTTACTTTTTACTTTTTACTTTTTACTTTTTTTAGCCCTTGAAATATTTCCTAAAATGATAGCCGTTTTGGTTATCGTTGCGAAACGTTCGGCTTGTTTGTATACATTGGTCATCTGATTTTTCATAACAATGATTTTTATGTTGTGCTGTGCTTATGCCAAAAGTTGTTCCGAAAAAACAACAAACACACTAAAGCATTGTTAACAAAAGGATTGTGAAAAATCCCTTAAAATAAAGCATAAAAAAAGCCTATCAAAATGATAAGCTTTTATTGAAATGATAGGATTGTATGGTAGTTACAATATTAAATAAAGGCAGTTTTACAACTTGTATTCTTCAATCTTTCGGTACAAAGTGGCAATTCCAATTTCGAGTAATCTTGCCGCCTCTGCTTTATTGCCTTTGGTGTAAGCTAATACTTTTTGAATATGTCCTTTTTCGATGGTTTGCATCGCCAAAGCCGAAGTACTTTTATTAGAATGCTCTTGCTGGTGCTGAATCTCATAGGGTAAAACGTCTTGCGTCAAGGTATCCCCATTGACCAAAATTACCGAACGCTCAATCACGTTTTTCAATTCGCGAATATTCCCAGGCCATTGGTATTCCTCTAATTTCTGGATAAAATCGGCACCAATTTGTAGCTTTTTCTTATTGGTTTTTTCGGCAAACTGCGCCACAAAAAAGGAGGTTAAAACGGCAATATCTTTTACTCTCTCTCGCAAGGTCGGAAGATTGATTTCAAAAATATTCAAACGAAAATACAAATCTGAGCGAAAATGATGTGCTTCACTTTCTTGTTTCAAATCGCGATTGGTCGCAGCAATCAACCTGAAATTCGATTTTCTTGGTGTAGTGTCTCCCAAAGGAATGTATTCATTGGTTTCTAGAACCCGTAATAATTTGGCTTGCAACTCAAGTGGCATTTCGCCTATTTCGTCCAAAAATAGTGTCCCGCCGTTGGCTTCTTCAATGAATCCTTTTTTGTCTTTTAGCGCCCCAGTAAAAGCCCCTTGTTTGTGACCGAACAACTCACTTTCTAAAATTTCTTTACCAAAAGTACTGCAATTCAACGCAACAAAGGATTTGCCTACTCTCGTACTGTTTTCGTGTATGGCTTGCGCAAAAACTTCTTTCCCAGTTCCCGTTTCACCAGTTAACAAAACTGTAGAATCTGTTTGAGCTACTTTCTTAGCCAAGTCAATAGCTTGCTCCAAGGCTTTGGATTTTCCAAGAATCGATTCAAAAGAAAATTGTGCTCCAATACGTTGCTCTAGTTGTTGGACTTTTTTCTGTAGTTCCACTTTTTCTAAGGCTTTGTACAATAGTGGAATAATTTTGTCATTGTCATCACCTTTGACAATATAATCAAAAGCACCGTTTTTCATCGCTTGCACTCCGTCGGCAATATTGCCATATGCGGTTAGCAAAATAACTTCGACTAACGGGTCTGCTTTTTTTAATTGAGGAACAAAATTGACTCCGCTCCCATCGGGTAATTTGACATCGCACAGCACCACATCGATGGCATTTTGCTCTAGTTTTTTCAAACCAGATTTTAAATCACCTGCTTCTAGAACGTCAAAATTTTCAGCTTTAATGATGCGAGCGAGTAAACCACGTAGTTTTTCTTCGTCGTCTATAATTAGAATTTTTTTCAAAATATGTAGTGAATTAAAAAAGCAAAATTACTCTATTTACTTTCGTCTCGTATCAATAATCGCTACAATTTTCCATTGTCCATTCTCTTTGTATAAAGAAAAAACATTGACACCTGAATGACTTTTTTTCCCATTGACGTAAAATTCATAAGGCGTCCAATCGATAGCCATAGCGCCATCTATATGAATCGTATGGCCTAATAATCGCTCTTCAAACTGCATTGTCATAGGGATAGAGGCAATCGACTGATAGAATTTTGTAGCCGTTTGTGTTGAAAATTGACTGCCTTTCGCATTCTCTGCTATAGATTGCAAACCCATCTTATCGGAACACACTTTTTGAATTGCAAGTGAATCTCTAGAATGAAATCCCTTGAAAAAAGTTTCTATGGTTTGTTGTACTTCCTGATTTTGAGCTTGGGTAGTCATTCCGAACAACACCAACATTCCTACAATAAATTTTCGCATAATTAAGTCATTAATAAGGTTTGAAAAACAAAAGAATCTCCCATATTCTCTTGGGCAATGGGCAAAAATGAATACCAAAGTAAAAAATCAAAAAGATAATCTATGCTTCCATTAGAATGAATGGCGACTTTGCATTGATGATTTTCTACTTTCAGACCATAAGCCAAGAGTTCGTTCTGATTTTCATCAAAAATAACATATTCTGCCAAAGGATTGTTTCTAATTTTCAATCTAAATTTTTGTCCTTTGTACTCCAAAATAGAAGAATTAGCATACCACTTTTCGGTGTACGAACGCAAAATAATCGCCTCGTTTTCATCTTTTACAGTAATAGAGGAGCTCCAAAAGCCGTTATATTTCAAGGTATATTTTTTGTCTTCGATTTCAAAAAAAGCTTTTCTTTCAAAATTAGGATAGCTAATAGTAAGATTTCCAATGACTTTGCCCGCAACTTCAAAAGAGTACTTTAGCTCCTCTTGTTTTATCCATTTTTTATCTAGTTCCATAAGAGTCAAATTTTAGATACAATTACTTTTTAATCAATCGGTTAGTAATCAAAAAATGCAGAACGTTACAAGAAAAAATATAAAAAGAAGATAGTGCTCAGAAACCTATACAATTTTAGTACTTTTGCACCCAAAATTAAACACACAAGGTATGTCAGTAGCCAAAAAAGATTACAAAAGAATTACGACCAAATCCTTAATTGAGATGAAAGCCAATGGCGAAAAAATCTCAATGATTACGGCATATGATTACACTATGGCCAAAATAGTAGATACCGCTGGTATCGATGTTATTTTAGTAGGCGATTCTGCTTCCAATGTGATGGCAGGTCACGAAACCACTTTGCCAATTACTCTAGACCAAATGATTTATCACGCTTCTTCTGTTGTTAGAGCGGTAGAAAGAGCTTTAGTAGTAGTTGATTTACCATTTGGTAGCTACCAATCCGACCCAAAAGAAGCTTTGCGTTCTTCTATCCGAATTATGAAAGAAAGTGGAGGACACGCTGTAAAATTAGAAGGAGGAAAAGAAATTAAAGAATCCATCAAAAAAATATTAAATGCAGGTATTCCAGTAATGGGACACTTGGGGTTAACCCCGCAATCTATCTATAAATTTGGAACTTATACCGTAAGAGCCAAAGAAGAAGCTGAAGCTGAAAAATTAATCGAAGACGCTCAAATGCTAGAAAAATTAGGTTGTTTTGCTTTGGTACTTGAAAAAATACCTGCACATTTAGCTGAAAAAGTAGCCAAAACTATTTCGATTCCTGTTATCGGAATTGGTGCAGGTGGTGGTGTTGACGGACAAGTATTGGTAATTCACGATATGTTGGGAATGAACAACGAATTCAGTCCACGATTCTTACGTCGATATTTGAATTTGTATGAGCAAATGACCACAGCTATAAGTAGCTATGTAAGCGATGTAAAATCGCAAGATTTCCCTAACCCTAACGAACAGTACTAATCCAAATGAAAATTATCTCTACCAAAAACAATCTTCAAGTCCTTCACGAAGACAATCATTTGATTGTAGTGAACAAACGAGTTGGTGATTTGGTACAAGGAGATAAAACAGGCGACAAACCGCTTTCGGAAGTAGTCAAAGAATACCTTAAAGAAAAATACAACAAACCTGGAGAAGTATTTCTAGGAATAGTACATCGGTTAGACAGACCTACTACGGGAATTGTAGTTTTTGCTAGAACCAGCAAGGCGTTGACCCGAATGAATGAACTGTTTAGCAACCGAGAAACTAAAAAAACCTATTGGGCTGTGGTTAAAAACAAACCCAAAAAACCGCAAGCCCAATTGGTTCATTACCTTAAAAGAAACGAAAAAAACAACACTTCGAAAGCACATACCAAAGAAGTTCCTGATAGCAAATTGGCGAGTTTGGACTATACCATTATCAAAGAACTCACGAACTATTTTGCTTTGGAAATCAATCTACACACGGGAAGACATCACCAAATTAGAGCGCAATTAGCTGCAATAAATTGTCCAATAAAAGGAGATTTGAAATATGGTTTTGACCGAAGCAATCCTGATGGCGGCATTCATTTGCACGCGAGAAAATTGGTCTTTGTTCATCCCGTTTCAAAAGAACCCTTATCAATTACAGCACCCGTTCCAGACGATGTTATTTGGAAAGCGATTTGATTTTTGTAAAAAAAATTCTTTTTTAAGTTTTTAAAAATTAACTTGCAGTACCTAATTTCATCACTATAGAAATGAATTACAAAACAAGTTTAGCTTTTAGAAAAGAAACATTAATAAAACTACTCAATACTATTGTGTTACTAGAAGACGAAATCGTACAAGCTTTGTATGATGATTTCAAAAAACCCGCTTTTGAAGCCGTATTGACCGAAACCAATTATGTCATTACAGAACTAAAAGACACTATAAAAAATCTCAATAAATGGGCTAAACCAGAAAGAGTATGGCCTTCTATATTAAATTTTCCTTCCACTGACTATATTTTAAGAGAACCTTACGGAAAAGTATTAATTATTGCTCCTTGGAACTATCCTTTTCAATTGGCACTTTGTCCATTGGTATCGGCTGTGGCTTCAGGAAATCAGGTGGTTTTAAAACCATCAGAGCTAACGCCAAATACTGCAGCAGTAATTAAAAAAATAATTGAAAAAGTTTTTCACGTAAGTCACGTCAAAGTTGAAAACGGTGGTGTTGAAGTAGCTCAGAAACTCTTATCACAACGCTGGGATTATATCTTTTTTACTGGTAGTGTTACTGTAGGTAAAGTGGTGGCCAAAGCTGCAGCAGAACATTTGACTCCTGTAACATTAGAATTAGGTGGAAAAAATCCATGTATTATTGATGAAACCGCTAATTTAAAGTTAGCTGCCAAACGAATTGTTTGGGGTAAATTCATCAATGCGGGACAAACTTGTATTGCTCCCGATTATATTTTGATACAAAAGGATATGAAAGACCATTTTGTTGACTATATGAAAATTGAAATTCAAAAAGCCTACGGCGAAGAACCAAAAAATTCTCCTGATTTGGCTAGAATCGTAAACCAAAAAAATTGGCTACGATTGGTCAATATGATTGACTCACAAAAAGTCCTTATTGGTGGTGAATCTGTCATTGAAGATTGTTATATTGCTCCTACAGTTATTGAAGAAACTTCATTGGATAGCTTGGTAATGCAAGAAGAAATTTTTGGTCCTCTACTACCTTTACTTACTTATGACGACCCAAATGAACTTGAAGCAATAATAGCTCGTTATGAAAAACCACTCGCTTTATATGTATTTACGGAAGATAGAGCTTTTGGAAAAGAAATTATGAAAAAGTACTCTTTTGGTGGCGGATGCATCAATGATACTGTAGTACATTTTTCGAACCAAAGATTACCTTTTGGTGGTGTAGGTCACAGCGGAATTGGAGCGTATCACGGCCGATTAAGCTTTGATGTTTTTTCACATAAAAAAGGAATTGTAAAAAAAGCCAATTGGCTAGATTTACCTATGCGATATGCGCCATACAAAGACAAATTACAATCCATAAAAAAACTATTACAATGGCTATAGAAAAAACAGTAAGTGAGGCAATTCACTACCGAAGATCTGTTCGTGTTTTTAAAAAAGAAGCTATTGATGACGAAAAAGTAAAACAATGTATTGCATTAGCCACCTTGGCAGCAACTAGCAGCAATATGCAACTTTGGGAGTTTTATCATATCGTAGATCCAGAAAAGATACAAGAAATAGCCAAAGCTAGTTTTGATCAAAATGCAGCAAAAACAGCCAATCAATTGGTGATTGTGGTAGCACGCAAAGATTTATGGCAAAAAAGAAAAGAAGCTAATATCTCCTTTTTAAAAGCACAATTCGGTGACAAAAAAGAATATGAATATAGCAAAAGAGAAAAATTTGCCTTGAACTACTACCAAAAAATCATCCCAACGATTTACACAGATTTTTGGGGAATTCTTGGTAGAATAAAATACTTAGCTTTTCAATGTATTGGTTTATTCAAACCAATTTATAGACAAGCACGACAAAGCGATATGCGTATTGTAGCACATAAAAGCGCTGCTTTGGCTGCTCAAAACTTTATGATTAGTATGGCCGCAATAAATTACGATACTTGTCCCATGGAAGGTTTTGATTCCTTAAGAGTAAAACACATTATTGGCTTACCCAACGGCAGTGAAATCAACATGATTCTCGGATGTGGTATTCGTGATGAAAACGGCATATACGGCGAACGCTTTAGAGTGCCTTTTGAACAAGTCTATTTTAAACTATAACTAACCTACAAAAACATAACATATGCTTACCCAAGAACCAACAGAAACCAACAATTACAACAACACTTTGGATTTCGAAACTGTATTGAATCATTCTTTTGCCAATTATAAAAAAATTGCTTTATATGCTGGATTGGCGCTTTTCGTGTTTACTTTTTTCTTTGTTATCTTTTTAAGTGCTGTTTCGATAAGTATCGTTGGAGCTGAAAATATTAACGAAAGATCCATGCAAAACTTTCAGAAATTGTTACTAACCAAGCCTTATGTTTGGTATTATGCTGGGTTTTCAATTTTTACTTCATGCCTATTGAGCCCATTTATGGCTGGTTTTTACAAAATGGCCGATGCTGCCGAAAAAGACACTTCTTTTGGTGTTTCTGGTTTGTTTTCAGTATATACTTCTTCTCACTTTATACCTGTATTTTCCGTGACTTTTCTTATTGGTTTAGCTACTAATGGTTTGAGTCTTGTTTTTGACGAAATCGGACTTTCAATTATTGGGATTGTTTTGACTATAATCATCAGTTTTGTCACCCTTTTGACTATTCCCTTAATTGTTTTAGGCAATTGCTCAACAATAGAATCAATAAAAACGAGTATAGCTATTGTTACAAAACAACCTATCGTTATTTTGATGCTCATAATTGTGGCAATTCTTGGTGCTTTGTTGGGCCTTTTTGCTTTCTGTATTGGAATGTTTTTTACTTATCCTTTCGTAATTTCGGTTGTTTATACTATTTACAACCAAGTAGCAACTACTGAAAAAACAGCATTATAAGCCAATAGAAAGTTTTTTTTACATTTTTTTAACTATTTTAGTAATTATTTAAAGCCTATATATTATTTTTAGCAACATTTTTTTTATTATCACATAAAGTACCACACCAAAAAAAACCACAACTATAACATTGTATATCAATAGTTTATATAATATTAAGTGTGCACTAACTTTAAAATGTTGGTCTCTTTTTCTATGGTTTGGTGATATAAAGTCTATTTTAGGGAATATAACTCATCAAAATATTCAGTTTATAGTATTGCTTTTTTTAGTATTGCTAGTACTATCTACCTATTTTTCCTATAAAAAAATTAAAAACAATCGCGATTTACGAGGAAGTATTTTATTGCAAAAGGAGTATCATATATACTTACTTCTTTTTGGAACATTTGTTATCGCTTTAGAATTGATTTTCGACTATTTCAAAATTCGCCCAAAAAGCTTATTGTATCAAAACACTTCCGTTGCTTTACTTATTCTGTTAATTTATTATTTATGTAAAAAAATTACTTTTTTTTACAACAATACAAAGTTAGCATTCATAGCAACTTTTATTGTATATTTTGTGTATGTTGCCACTAATGTAGTTATTTATCCTACAGATTTTATTCCAAAGGTAGCTTTTACAATAATGCTTTTTTTATCGTTTGATGTGCTAAAAAGCGAAAAACTATACATCTATTTTTTTGGCTTACTAGTGATCACTTTAAGTATTCTTACAATTTTTAAATTGATTCCACAAATCGTTGGAGTAAACTTATTAAGTAATTCATTTATTGTAATTATCGTAAATTTTATACGCAAAACGATTGATGATGCACAAACAAAAGAGAATGATTTCATTAAAGAAATTATAAATAAAGGCAACTCACTAACAGTCGCTTGCAACCATAAAGGTGAGGTAATTTATTGCGGCGAAACAATTGAAAAAATTCTTGGATACACACCCAAAGAAGTAATGGGTTTTGAGTTTTGGCGATTGACAGAAGATCCTGATTTTGTTGGACTGCCCTATCACGACGTATTTGTAGATGGACAAATCTACATCCGAAAGTTAAAATCTAAAAATGGGGCTTACAAGTTCATTCAGTGGACAGACAAAAAGTTTGCTGACAATGTCATTGTAGGCATCGGACAAGATGTAACAGAACAAAGAAACTTAAATAACAAATACAAAGACATTATTCAAAATGCCAATGATCTTATTTTTGAAACTAACACGCGAGGAAATTTTACTTTTATCAATGATTTTTCACTTAAAATTCTTCAATACGACGAAGATGAACTTTTAGGAAAAAATTTCACTTCAATAGTTAGAACAGATTATTTTAATGAAATTAGAAGTCTTTTCAAAAGAAATACTGACTATCCATTAGTTGAATTTCCAATAGACACCAAATTTGGAGAAAGCATCTGGATTTCTTTAAAAGTTATTGTTAGAAAAGAAGAGAATGGAAAAATCATTGGCTATTCCGGAATTGGTAGGGATATTACTCGAATAAAAAACAATGAACTTAAAAACAACAAGCGTCAACAAAAAATTGAGCTGTACAATTCGACCATCAAGAGTTTATTTACCATAAACTTCAGAGACTTTCAACATATTGATAATGTGGTAAAATATATTATTGAAACCGCTTCGAATATAACAAAATGTGACCGAGTAAGTTACTGGAGATATCGTGAAAAAACCATTATCTGTGAATGCATTTATTATATAGAAAACCAAAGTTTTGGTAAAAAAATTATACTCAAAAAAGTAGATTATCCCGTTCACACACAAAAAATAAAACAAGGGATACAACTTCATAAAGATGATGTAAATAAGGATCCCGAAAATAATGAATTTTACGAATCCTATTACAGCATTTACAATATCAAATCTGCGGTAGATACTCCTATTCTACTTAATGGTGAATTGCTAGGAGTACTATCGTTTGAAACCACTACTAAGCAACGAAACTGGGACCAGGAAGATCTTACTTTTGCAAGAACGATTGCTGATATTCTCTCACTTGCAGTAGCTACACAAAAACAATTTGAAGCAGAGAAAAAGCTGCAAAACAAAAGTGATTTACTTGCCGAAATGGCACTTTGTACAGAAAAGTTCTTGTTAAGCAAAAGCTTACATGAGATGTTTACTGATACATTTGAAATCATGGGGAATGCTACTCAAGCAGATCACTTATTTTATTATGAAAAAGACGCCAATACCCAATTGATTCGACAAAAATTCAAATGGGCTAAAAAGGGAATACCTTTACAAATAACCAAATTACAAGATTTTAACGCTGAGCATTTACAAGAGATTACTAGTAAAGCACAAAAGAAAAAAACATTTAAATCCAAAACCAGTAAACTCAAAAACTCCTTTTTCAAACAATTATTAATCGCCAATGAAATTAAATCAATTTTAATTGTTCCCATCTATTACAATAATGAATTTACTGGATTCATTGGTATGGATGATTGTACACTTGAAAGAAATTGGTCCAAAGAAGAAAGCTTTATTTTAAAAACATTGGCCAGTAATATTTCTTATGCCTTAGAACGAGATAAAAACGAAAAACTCATTTATAAAAGTGAAGAGAAATTCAAACTTATCGCCAACAATATCCCTGGAACAGTGTATTTATCCAAATTTGATGAATATGCTTCAAAAGTATATTTAAATGATTCTGTTGAAAAATTAACCGGATTTTCAAAATCAGATTTTTTAGATCAAAAGGTATCCTTGCTTTCTTTAATTCATCCCGAAGACAAGAATCGCGTCCTTGAGCAACAAAATAACAATTTAAAGGATGGAATCCCTTATCATGACCGATTCAGAATAAGAAAAAAAACAGGCGATTATATTTGGATAGAAGAATTTAGCGATGCCATTAGAAAAAATGACAACATAGAATACATCGGGGGTATACTATTCGATATCACTAACCAAAAAGAAACAGAAGCCATACTCAAAGAAAAGGAACTGGCTGAAGCAGCAAATAAGGCAAAATCTGATTTTCTTGCCAATATGAGTCATGAAATTAGAACACCACTGAACGGAATTATTGGTTTTACCGATTTGCTCATGAAAACCCACCTTAATCGTACGCAAGAAAAATACATGACTACGATTAATCAATCGGCACTTTCACTTTTAGATATTATCAATGATATTTTGGATTTTTCTAAAATTGAAGCCGGTAAACTAGAATTATTAATTGAAAAACAAGAACTATCCGAAATTTTAAACCAAACCATCGATCTTATTTTTTATGAATCAAATCAAAAAAAATTAGATTTATACTTAAAAATTGCACATGAAGTTCCAAAATCTGTTTGGGTAGATTCGGTTCGTTTAAAACAAATATTGATTAATCTACTCGCCAATGCCGTAAAGTTTACCGAAAAAGGAAGCATCACGCTGGAGGTTGGAGTTATCGCAATAAATGACGATTCAAAACAAACGCTGCGTTTTGCAATCATCGATACAGGAATTGGAATTTTAGAAAAAAACAAAAAGAAAATATTCCATGCTTTTTCACAAGAAGACAGTTCTACTTCCAAAAAATTTGGAGGTACTGGATTAGGGCTAACTATTTCCAATCAATTGCTAAGCTTAATGGATAGCAAATTGCAATTAGAAAGCAAGATTAATCAAGGAAGTACTTTCTATTTCGACATTACTTTAACAACTTCAAACGAAACTTCTGTAGCAGAAACGGTAAGCGAAATAAGCCAAAACAACATTCCAAACACAATAACACAAAAAAACAAACATGATTTTCCAAATCTAAAAATAATGATTGTGGAAGACAACAAGATAAACATGTTGTTATTAAAAACTATCTTGAAAAATCTTTTCCTTGATGTAGAAATCTTTGAATTCCTAAATGGTAAAGAAGCCATAGAACAATTTGAATATTTAAAACCTACTTTGGTATTCATGGATATCCAAATGCCAATCATGAATGGGTATGAAACCACAAAAGCAATAAGAAATCTCAAACAGGGAAAAGATATACCCGTTATAGCCATCACAGCTGGAACCGAAAAAGAAGAACGCAAAAAATGTCTAAAAGTAGGGATGAATGATTATATCCCAAAACCAATCATTAAAGGAGTTATTGAAGAAGTAATTTTAAAATGGATTACAAAAAATTAACTAACTTTATTCCTAACAATATCAAAAACAATACATTATGAAATGGCAAGGAAGAAGACAAAGCGATAACATGGAAGATCGCCGTGGCATGTCTACTGGAGGAAAATCAATCGTAGGTGGAGGAATAATTGGAATTATCATTTTACTAGTCAATGTTTTTGGTGGCGAAAACGCACAAATGATAACGCCTGTTTTAGAACAATTCAACAACCAATCACAAAGTGCCCCTACAGAACAAAGAGATTTAACGCCAAGCGAAGTCGAAGAAGGCAAATTTGTAAAAACTATCCTAGCTGATAATGAAGATGTTTGGAGTAAAATTTTCCAAGAAAATAACCTTCAATTTGAAGCTGCAAAAATTGTTCTTTTTAGTGGACAAGTTGAGACCGCTTGTGGTGGAGCTAGCTCAGCTTCGGGACCTTTTTATTGCCCCGGAGATCAAAAAATCTATATGGACATGGCATTTTTCGAGGAATTAAGAACCAAATTTGGTGCTGAAGGTGGCGACTTTGCTATCGCTTATGTCATTGGTCATGAATACGGTCACCACATTCAAAATCTATTGGGAACTTCTACCAAAATGCGTCAACTCCAACAAGGAAAAAGCGAAGCCGAAGCCAATAAACTCTCCGTCGCCCTAGAACTCCAAGCCGATTTCTATGCCGGTCTTTGGACAAATTACAACGAAAAAACAAACGCTATGTTAGAACCCGGTGATATAGAGGAAGCCTTAAGCGCCGCACAAGCCGTAGGCGACGACGCCATCCAAAAGAAAATGCAAGGGCAAGTCGTACCCGATTCCTTTACTCACGGTACCTCAGAGCAGCGGATGTACTGGTTTCAAAAAGGATTGCAATCCGGAGATATCAAACAAGGCAACACCTTCAATTACATCCAGTAACTCATAAAAACGAAAGAGCTATTTATCCTCAATAACTAGCTCTTTTTTTTGAAGCGGTATCAATAGGCTTACTTGCAAAGAGGGTTCCCGCTCTCCGCTGTAATCTTTGCTGCCATCCCGAAGTTTCGGGACCGGCAACAAAGGATTTCCACTTCGATCGGGGCTAAAAGGAAACAGTTTGGCTTATCAGTAATCATTCAAAAATTAGCCCAACCACCCTTCTCTATCCAAACTTCGATATTGTATTGCTTCGGCTATGTGCGAGGCCATCACGTTGGGAGACGCTTCAAGGTCAGCAATAGTTCTAGAAACTTTCAAAATTCTATCATAAGCTCTAGCCGAGAGATTCAAACGCTCCATAGCCGTTTTCAACAACTCTTTTGAAGTAGCGTCCAAAGCACAAAACTCCCGAATATGCTTCGTGTTCATTTGAGCATTGTAATGAATATTTTCTAACGATGCAAAACGTTGACTTTGCAATTCTCTTGCAGCCGTAACTCGTTGTCTAATATCCACACTACTCTCAGCTTTTCTATCATCCGATAATTTCTCAAAAGGAACAGGAGTTACTTCAATATGAATATCAATTCTATCCAAAAGCGGCCCAGAAATTTTACTCAAATACCGTTGCATTTCGTGTGGTGAAGACGTTTGAGGAGCACTCGGGTCATTAAAAAATCCACTCGGACTTGGATTCATACTCGCTACCAACATAAACGAGGAAGGATAAGTCACAGTAAACTTTGCTCTAGAAATCGTTACTTCTCTATCTTCCAACGGCTGACGCATCACTTCCAAAACATCCCTTTTAAACTCGGGCAATTCATCCAAAAACAACACCCCATTGTGCGCCATCGAAATTTCACCAGGCTGAGGATAACTCCCCCCACCTACCAAAGCCACATTCGAAATAGTGTGATGCGGACTCCTAAAAGGCCTTTGATTCATTAGTCCCACTTCTTTCAATTTGCCTGCAACACTATGAATTTTAGTGGTTTCAAGTGCTTCTCTGAGTGTCATTGGAGGTAAAATACTAGGCAAGCGCTTCGCCAGCATCGTTTTTCCCGCGCCAGGAGGTCCAATCAAAATAATATTATGTCCACCAGCAGCAGCAATTTCCATACAACGCTTAATACTTTCTTGTCCCTTCACATCCGAAAAATCAAATTCAGGAAAATCTAAGGTTTTATAAAATTCTGCCCTTGTATCAATTCTAGTAGGTTCAAGCGTTCCTTTTCCTTCCAAAAAATCAATAACTTCTTGTACATTTTCGACGCCATACACATCCAATCCTGCAACTATAGCAGCTTCTTTTACATTTTGCTTCGGTAGAAAAAAACCTTTAAAACCTTCTTCTTTGGCTTTTATAGCAATAGGCAATGCACCTTTTATGGGTTGTAAACTTCCATCCAAAGACAATTCACCCATAATGACATATTCATCCAAAACAGCAGTAGAAATCTGAGCGGAAGCTACTAAAATACCCACCGCCAAGGTCAAATCGTAAGCAGAACCTTCTTTTCGTAAATCGGCAGGAGCCATATTAATGGTAATCTTTTTTCCGGGCAAGGCATACCCATTATTTTTGAGGGCAGCGGCAATGCGATAACTACTTTCTTTAATCGCATTATCGGGCAATCCCACCAAATGATACCCTACCCCATTATCAATATTAACTTCTACCGTAATAGTGGTGGCTTCCACCCCAAAAACGGCACTTCCAAAAACTTTAACGAGCATATAAATAATCTTTTAAATAAAAGTAAAATAAAATTCGACACTATAACAGTAATCAACTTGTTAAATTTAATAAGTATTCTCAAAAACTTCAAAAAAATAACTTCAAAAAAATAAAATTTTAGCAAAAAATAGTATCCGACTCCAAAACAGACGTTAAAATTGAAATAGCCATACTTAGTGTAATTAATTTTAGTATTTTTAAAAAAATTAACCAACCCATTATGAAAAAACTTATAATCCTACTCTTTTTTGGTGTTTTTATAGCGAAAACACAAGCACAAGAGTACTTTCCGAATAACGAAAGTATTCCAAACAAAAACAACTATTACACTGCGTTTACCAACGTAAAAATCTACGTTACCCCTACTCAAGTCATTGAAAAAGGAACTTTACTTATTCAAAATGGCAAAGTAGTAGCATCTGGAGCCACGGTAGCTATTCCAAAAAATGCTATGGTAATTGATGCAGAAGGAAAATCAATTTACCCTTCATTCATCGATATGTATACTAGTTTTGGTGCCGAAAAACCTAAAAGAGCGGCATCTGGCGAAAGAGGTTCTTCTTATGACACCAAACGCGCAGGCTATTATTGGAACGAAAATATTCGCTCAGAAATCAACGCTTACGAAACTTTCGCTTACGACGAAAGCAAAGCTGAGGAATTATTAAAAGCAGGATTTGGAGTTGTAGGCACTCATATTCAAGATGGTATTGCCCGAGGAACTGGAGCTATTGTGGCATTGAACAACAGCGATAAAACCAATCGAATTTTGAGCAACAAAGCTACCCAACACTTTGGTTTTACTCGTAGCGTGACCACCAATCAATCCTACCCTTCTTCGCTGATGGGAATGATGGCTTTGATTCGTCAAATGTATCACGATAAAGAATGGTATAAAAATGGGAATGCCTCCAACAAAGACTTATCTTTAGAAGCTTTGATGGCCAACGAAAAACTAGTTCAAATTTTTACTGCAGAAGACAAATTGAATAGTTTAAGAGCCTCAAAAATTGCAAAAGAATTTGGATTGAATTATATCCTAAAAGGAGCTGGAAATGAATTTGAGCGCATTCAAGAAATCAAAAAAACGAATGCTAGTTTTATCATTCCGATTAACTTCCCAGAAGCTTACGATGTTTCAAATCCGTTCAATGCCAACCAAATGGAATTGGCCGATTTGCGTTTTTGGAATCAAGCGCCAAGCAACCTAAAAGTTTTATCTGACAATGGAGTTACTTTTGCTTTAACTACAGATAAATTAAAAAAGATAGAGGACTTTAGAGGGAATTTATTAAAAGCCATTCAATTTGGTTTTGACCCGACCAAAGCGTTAGAAGCTTTGACTACTACTCCAGCTGCTTTACTTGGAAAAAGCAATGAAATTGGAAGTTTAAAAACAGGAAGTTATGCCAACTTTATCATTACTTCAGGAGCCATTTTTGACGAAAAAACTATCGTTTTCGAAAATTGGGTACAAGGCAATAAATATGTGATTAACGATTGGACTGTAAAAGATATTCGTGGAGAGTACGATTTGACCGTAAGTAATGAAACCTATAAATTAAAAATTGAAGGAGAAGTTGCCAAACCAAAATCGGATATTACAACCGCTGATAAAAAGAAAGTAAAATCAAATTTGACTTTTGCAAATCAATGGGTAACGTTATTAATCAAATCTAATGACGATGTAAAAACCAATTTTTCAAGACTAAATGGCTTGGTAGACACTACCGAAAACTTATCTGGAAAAGCCATTTTAAACAATGGTTCAGAAGTGACTTGGTATGCCAAAAAAACTGCGCCATTTAAGATTGTAAAAGACTCAAGCGCCGTTGAAAAACCATTCGCGGTTCAGCCTGTTACTTATCCAAACATTGCATACGGAAATACTGAAGTCCCAAAAGCACAAACGCTATTGTTCAAAAATGCAACGGTTTGGACCAACGAAAAAGAAGGAATTCTAGAACAAACCGACGTATTGGTTAAAAACGGTAAAATTGCTGCTATCGGAAAAAACCTTTCTGATGGTGGAGCTACTATCATTGATGCCAAAGGAAAACACTTGACTAGCGGTATCATTGACGAACACTCTCACATTGCTATTTCTAATGGTGTAAATGAAGGAGGACACAACTCAAGTGCCGAAGTAACTATCGAAGACGTAGTGAACTCCGAAGATATTAATATTTATAGAGATTTAGCGGGTGGAGTGACTACATCACAATTACTACACGGTTCTGCTAACCCAATCGGTGGTCGTTCGGCTATCGTAAAATGGAAATGGGGAATGGAACCAGAAGAATTGTTATACAAAAACCAACCCAAATTCATCAAGTTTGCCTTAGGTGAGAACGTAAAACAATCCAACTGGGGTAACGCGAATCCAACTCGTTTTCCTCAAACTCGTATGGGAGTAGAACAAGTATTTACAGATTACTTTCAAAGAGCCAAAGAATATGACTTAGCTTGGAAAACATACAATACAAGCGGTAAAAAGGATAAAGCAAAAGCGCCAAGAACCGATTTAGAATTACAAACTTTAGCTGAAATTTTAAACAACAAACGATTCATAAGTTGTCATTCTTATGTACAATCAGAAATCTTGATGTTAATGAATGTGGCAGACAAAATGGGCTTCAAAGTAAATACCTATACTCACATTCTTGAAGGATACAAAGTGGCTGACAAAATGAAAGAACACGGGGTTGGAGCCTCAACTTTCTCTGACTGGTGGGCTTATAAATTCGAAGTAAACGATGCTATTCCACAAAACGGTCCGATTATGCACAACCACGGATTAGTAGTAGCCTACAATTCTGATGATGCTGAAATGTCAAGAAGATTGAACCAAGAAGCTGCAAAAGCGGTAAAATATGGTAATATCTCTGAAGAAGAAGCTTGGAAATTTGTGACTTTAAATCCTGCAAAATTATTACACATTGATGATAAAGTGGGAAGTATAAAAGTAGGTAAAGATGCCGATGTAGTACTTTGGAACAACAATCCTTTGTCAATTTATGCTAAAGCAGAAAAAACATTAATCGAAGGTGTTGTTTATTTTGACAGCCAAGTTGACGAAGTTAAAAGAGCTGCAAATGCTAAAGAAAGAGCTCAATTGATTGGTCAGCTATTGTTAGAAAAAAACAAAGGAATGGCCACACAAGCTCCTAAAAAAACAATCAAACCTGAGTACGAATGCGATACAATGGAAGAATTGTAATCCAATCTAGTATGCACTACGAACACCAAATTTTAAAAAAGATGAACATAAAAATAGCACTTTTATTGGCCTCTCTAGGTTTTTCAACACTTAGTCAAGCCCAACAAATACCTGCGCCACCACAATCTCAATCGATACTTATCCTTAATGCCACAGCTCATTTAGGAACAGGTGAAGTGATAGAAAACGCAGCCATTGGTTTTAAAGATGGAAAAATTACTTTGGTAGCCAATGCACAACAAATAAAATTAGCCAAAGATGCGTACAATACAACAATAGATGCCACAGGAAAACACGTCTATCCAGGATTTATCGTACCCAATTCAACTTTGGGATTAGTAGAAATTGACGCGGTAAAATCTTCGGATGATGAGGAAGAAATTGGAACTTTTAATCCCAACGTAAGAAGTATTGTGGCCTATACTGCCGATTCAAAAGTGATTGAAACCGTTCGTCCTAACGGAATTTTAATGGCTCAAATCACGCCAAGAGGAGGAAGAGTTTCTGGTAGTTCTTCTATTGTTCAATTAGATGCTTGGCACTGGAAAGAAGCTTTGATTAAAGAAAATGATGGTATCCATATCAATCTTCCTGCTACTTTTAGAAGAGGTGGCTGGTGGGCAGAACCTGGTTCAATTGAGCCTAACAAAGAGTACAACAAACAACTTCAAGAATTAAATGCTTTTTTCAAAAGCGCCAAAGCTTATTTAGGTGGTACCTCAGACAGCAGAAATTTAGTTACCGAAGCTACCAAAGGCCTATTCGACGGCACACAAACCTTGTTCATTCATGCTGATGAAGAAAAACAAATAACGGATGGTATTCAATTGGCTTTAGAGAACGGAATTAAAAAAATGGTGATTGTGGGCGGATTCGAAGCTTATAAAGTAGCGCCGCTTTTGCAAAAAAACAATATTGGTGTGTTTTTGAGAAGAGTACACGATATGCCTACTAACGAAGACCAAGATATCGATTTACCGTATAAAATGGCCAAAATATTAACTGATAAGGGAATTCTTGTTGGCCTAGAAAATAGCGGAAGCAAAGAACGAATGAGTTCAAGAAATCTTCCTTTTTTAGCAGGAACTTGTGTGGCTTATGGTTTAGACAAAGAAAAAGCATTACAATTAATTACTTTAAATACCGCTAAATTATTAGGCATTGACCAACAATGTGGCTCCTTAGAAGAAGGAAAGGACGCTACTATTTTCATCTCAGAAGGCGATGCTTTAGACATGAGAACCAACAAACTTACCCATGCCTTTATCCAAGGGAGAATGATTAGTTTAGCCACGCATCAAACAAAACTTAGTGATAAATACAAAGCAAAATACAATCAAAAATAAAACTATGGGACTATTCAATGCCATTTTAGGAAACGCCTCTGAAGTAACTATAGAAAGTGCTTCTAAAGAATTTGAACCAATACTAATTGAAGGCGAAGAAATCGAAAAAGCCTTTCGATTAATAAAAGACATGTTTGTTTTTACCAACAAAAGATTAATACTAGTCGAAAAACAATTAGTAGGTTCCAAAGTAGACTATTTATCGATTCCATACAAAAGCATCAAAAAATTCTCTAAAGAAAGTGCTGGAATCTTAGACATGGATGCCGATTTAAAAATTTGGTTGAACAACGAGCCTACCCCTATTACCAAACAGTTTGGTAAAGGAGGCAACAACATCAACGAAGTGTATCGTATTTTGAGCGAGCATATCCTAAAATAAATACAACCTATTTCAATTCAAAAAAGGAGGTGTCTACAGTAAGACACCTCCTTTTTATTTAAACATAAAAAAAACCGAGCCATTTCTGACTCGGATTTCTATTTGCAGCATAATGATAAAGTTATTCTTTAAGACAATAGTTACATTTAATAACTAGTCTTTCTGTGATTTAACCGCTAAACTATAAATCACCAAGCCAAACCCAATTTTGTTAATGGCATCGGCAATGTTATAAGCTATGTCGATATTCCCAGAAGGAATTACTCCATTATACCAACCTGTAGTTCCCATCATATAACCTAATGGATAAATAGCCCATCCTACTAATACAAACCAACACAGTATTTTGTGGGCTTTTTGAATTTCACCACCAGCTGAAGCAGCCAATTTGGACGCTTCACCTAACCAAATTTCATAAACTATTGCAAAGTATGCTAGACCTGAAATTGCACCCCAAAAAGCAGCGCTGTCACTAAATACAACTTCCCCAAAATAACCAGTGATTAACATTACTAAGGAATAAATAATCATTTTCCATAATAAGGAGCTTTTGGCACCAGCCACTTTTAGAATTAAATAAAATTCAACACACATCAAAGGAACCGTTAGTACCCAGTCTACATAACGAAAGAAAGTGGGAGATTCACCAAATGATGCCCAATAATCTCTCATGTAGAAATAATGGACAGCTGCAATAAAAGTAATTAACCCAGAAACCAGTACTGATGTGCGCCATTTTTTATCAAATTGATTTAATGATAAAAAGAAAAAAGCTGAAGCGGCCATCATAGCCATACAACCCACGAAAAAAGTAAAACCAACATAATCTGTAGGGGATAGTTTTCCCACTAAACCTGAAATAAACATCAATGTTTTCATAATTATTGTTTTTAAAATGATTTTGTTTAAGTAAATATAGCAAACATTAAACAATAAATAATGTATTTTGTTAATTTTTTTTTGATTATTTTTAAACAATATTTAAAAACAGATGAAAAAATATACCAACTTTGCAATAGTAGCCAGTTTTTTCGGACTTTGGATGGATTCCTTTTTGAATACAAAGTTTCAGGTTCTATTAGGATTCCTGCTCATTTTTTCATTTGGAATATTACATGGAGCAAATGATTTACTTTTAATAAAAAAAAGCAGCTCAATAGAATATTCTGGTTCAACACTGAAGCTGCTAGGATATTATGTATTTGTAGTACTAATAGGAATAGTCTTGTTTTTTATTTTACCACAAGTAGCGTTGCTCCTTTTTATCATAGTAAGCGCTTACCATTTTGGAGAGCAACAATGGCAAAACTTGCAGGATTATTTTCCGAAAGGGCTTATCACTCTCTTTCAGCTATCCTATGGATTAGTCCTCTTGTTGTTATTATTTGCTATACATCTCCATGAAGTAAAAGAAATCATTTTTGGTATTACCAATAGCCTTGTTCCAAATCAGTATTTTTACCTACTACTCTATTCTTTCAGCACAGTGTTGCTTATTCTTATTAGCTATTGCTATTGGAAAACAAAAAAAATCAGAAAACAAATACACTTAGAATTGTTTCATTTACTAATTTTTGCCATCATTTTTAAATCATCAAGTTTAATCTGGGGATTTGCAATTTATTTCATACTATGGCACAGCATCCCTTCCATTATCGACCAAATTAGATTCATAGAGGGTACCTTTTCAATGAAACATTTTAGAACGTACTGCAAATCGGCATGGCTATATTGGTTGATTTCTATAGTAGGAATAATAACTCTTTACAGTATTTTTCGGGAGACACATTTATTCAACGCCTTATTTTTTTCTTTTTTGGCTGCCATAACTTTTCCACATGTGATAGTCATAACACGTATGTTCCTTAAAAAGAAAACACACAAAAAACCGAGTCATTTCTGACTCGGTTTACTTTGGAATATATTTACAATGTACACTTTTAATTTCTAAAAGCCGACCAATTTTTTTAGCAAAAGCTTGTTTCAAATTATTTGTTTCAGCACTCGAAAGTGGATTTCTAGAACTAATAATAAAACCAAATCTTTTCTCTTTAGGAATTTTTATAAATGCAGATTCAAAAATAGTTATTGTGCTAGTAATTTGATTTAAAGCCTTCTTAACATCTTTCCCTTTTAGTTCTACAAAATAAAACTCATCGTTAGAATGCCTTACAAAACCAAAATCGCATTTTTCAATTTCTTGAGAATCAATCAAACAATCATCAATTCTAATTTTTGTAAAGTTTTCATTTGATACTATTTCAAACCGTTTACCATTTTCTTTGGCAACTTTATTCTCAACACAGCAATCTTCTTTTGTGCAGTCCTTTTTATGAGCTGCAATCAACTCATTAAAATTAGTGTGCATATCTCAATTCTGTTAGTTTATCAAACTCTTCCGAAATAATATCCGAAACACCATCAATCGCATTAGTATCAATACTCCTAAACTCTTCATTCTTGATGGAATATACTTTTCCATCATTACGTACTTCATAAACAGAAATATCATTGTAATCTATCCATTTATCCTCAGATACAATTGAATTGATTTCTTCTTTTAAATCAGGATGTTCATTAAATGTGTTTTTGGCTAGCATCAATGTATCGAGCGAGGAAAGAATATATGGACTGTGGGTTGTGATTATTAAATTCAAACTGGTTTTACAAATTTTAGAAAAAATGTAATCCATTAATAATTTTTGCTTTTTGGGAAATAAATTTAATTCAGGTTCTTCAATTAATATTGATAAATTAGGATTATAAACACTATTTTTTATTTCATAATCAAATACTAATAAAAGAGGCACTAACGATTGAATACCACTAGATGCTTTATTTAATTGAAATTTTTCAGTTAAAGATGTGATTTTATCATCGCCATTTTCATACTTATAATCAAATCCAAATAAGGAATAATCACCAGATAAAATCTCATTTCTTGCTACTTCATAATTTGCTGAGAAAATTTTGAAACAATTGGGTAATGCCACGTTATTAGCCCAAAGCCCTGACAAAGAATTGCCAATTAAAGAGGTTAATATTCTTTCAGCAGGGAAATAAACGGAGTTCGAATTTAATTTAATTCGAGGATTACTATAAATTGGAAATATATTTTCTAATGAACTATATACAGGAATAAATGTTTTATTCTCTTTTAAAGTTGTTAATATTTTATCTTCAAATAGAAATTCAAAATTTTCATTATAATATTTTATTGTTGTTTTATCAAAATTAAAATCAATATTATAATTTTTTAGATGGTATTCAAAATCAAGTTCTTTATTAAAATCATCTGATTTATTATTTAATATGGTTGAAAAATCCCTAAAAATTGAAATCAACTTTGCTAAAACACTTTTTCCCGTTGATGTATCTCCAATAAACACGACATATTTAGTCAAGTCTATTTCAGCTTCTTTTATAGGTCCAAAATTTTTAACAATTAATTTTTCCATCATTATTCTATTTAAAACGTAAATATAAATAAAAAAACCGAGCCATTTCTGACTCGGTTTTATAACCATTTCCTTATTCCCCCTTTGGGGGCTAGGGGGATTATTTTACTTCTTCGAATTCAACGTCTTCAACATTGTCTCCTTGTGTTTGAGCTTGTGGCTCAGCAGCAGCTTGACCTTGTTCACCTTGAGCGTACATCGCTTCAGTTGCTTTTTTCCAAGCAGCGTTGATGTTGTCCAAAGCAGTTTGAATAGCTGGAATGTCTTGAGATTGGTGCGCCATTCTCAATTCAGTTAAAGCGTACTCTACAGCCACTTTGTTATCGTCAGATAATTTATCTCCAAGTTCTTTCAATTGAGACTCCGTTTGGAAGATCATTCCATCAGCTTCGTTCAATTTCTCTGCTCTTTCTTTTGCAATTCTATCTGCGTCAGCATTTGCTTCAGCATCTTTTTTCATTTTCTCGATTTCTTCAGCAGTTAACCCAGAAGAAGCCTCGATACGAATATCGTGAGATTTACCAGTTCCTTTGTCAGTTGCAGATACTTTGATGATACCGTTAGCATCAATGTCAAAAGTAACTTCAATTTGAGGAACACCTCTTGGTGCTGGTGGAATTCCGTCTAAGTGGAAACGACCAATAGTTTTGTTATCAGCAGCCATTGCTCTAGCTCCTTGCAATACGTGGATTTCAACAGATGGTTGAGAATCAGCAGCCGTAGAGAAAACTTGAGATTTTTTAGTTGGGATAGTAGTGTTAGCTTCGATCAAAGTAGTCATTACACCACCCATAGTTTCGATACCTAAAGATAAAGGAGTAACGTCAAGTAACAATACATCTTTTACATCTCCAGACAATACACCACCTTGGATAGCAGCTCCAATAGCTACAACCTCATCAGGGTTAACTCCTTTAGATGCTTTTTTACCGAAGAATTTCTCAACTTCTTCAACAATTTTTGGCATACGAGTAGAACCACCTACTAAGATAACTTCGTCAATGTCAGAAGTAGACAAACCTGCATCTTTCAATGCTTGTGCTACTGGAGCCATAGAACGTTTTACTAAAGTATCCGCTAATTGCTCAAATTTAGAACGAGATAATTTTTTCACTAAGTGTTTTGGTCCTGAAGCCGTAGCTGTAACGTATGGCAAGTTGATTTCAGTTTCTGCAGAAGAAGACAATTCAATTTTAGCTTTCTCAGCAGCTTCTTTGATACGTTGTAATGACATTGGGTCTAAACGTAAATCAATACCTTCTTCAGATTTGAATTCGTCTGCCAACCAGTCAATGATTACTTGGTCAAAATCATCACCACCTAAGTGAGTATCACCATTAGTAGACAATACTTCGAAAACTCCGTCTCCTAATTCAAGTACAGAGATATCAAAAGTACCTCCACCTAAATCGTAAACAGCAATTTTTTGATCAGTTCCTTTTTTATCCAATCCGTAAGCCAAAGCCGCAGCAGTTGGTTCGTTGATGATACGCATAACTTTCAATCCAGCGATTTAACCAGCATCTTTTGTAGCCTGACGTTGTGCATCGTTAAAGTAAGCAGGAACAGTAATAACTGCTTCAGTTACTGTTTGACCTAAATAGTCTTCAGCAGTTTTTTTCATTTTTTGAAGTGTCATAGCTGACAATTCTTGAGCAGTGTACAAACGACCGTCAATATCCACACGTGGCGTATTGTTGTCACCTTTTACAACTGTGTAAGGAACTCTTTTTGCCTCTTCTTGAGTTTCAGCAAAAGTGTGTCCCATAAAACGTTTGATAGAAGCAATAGTCTTAGTTGGATTAGTTACTGCTTGCCTTTTTGCAGGATCACCCACTTTAATTTCTCCACCTTCTACAAAAGCGATGATAGATGGCGTTGTTCTTTTTCCCTCTGCGTTAGGAATAACAACTGCTTCATTACCTTCCATTACAGAAACACAAGAGTTGGTCGTACCTAAATCAATTCCGATTATTTTACCCATTTTTAATATATTTAATTTTTATTGTATACTCGTTTTAACAACTCGAGGTCGGTAAGTCAAGGACTGTGCCAAGCGCCTGTCAGTCTATAAATTGTCAGTTTGCCCCAAAAATGGCGGAAAAAAATATGACAAGATGACATTTTCAATTCCAAAAATCAAAAATCAAAAATCAAAAATCAAAAAGCAAAAAGCAAATTACAAAATTTCAAAAACGTCACCCTGAACGCAGTCGAAGGGCAAATTCCAAATCCTTGCAGTTACAACTCCCCTCTTGAGAGGGGCTGGGGGTGTGTTTTTAAATTGCCAATCCTAAAATCCAAAATTTCAAAAACGTCACCCTGAGCGCAGTCGAAGGGCAGATTCCTCCATTACTCTACTTTTTAGGAGCTTACTCCTGCTGTCCACTATATCTGTGGCTCTGAACCCCAGAGCCACAGGATGCCGCTCCCATCAGGGCTAGAAACGTTAGAAGTTAGAGATTAGAAGTTAGAGATTAGGAGTTAGAAATAAGAAATATGAAGTTAGAAATAAGAAGTAGTTTGGTGGCAATGAAAAATTATGCAAAACGAAACAGTAAATATAATTGAAAGACAAAATCCCAAATCCTTGCAGTTACTACTCCCCTCTTGAAATCGAAGATTCAACGACTCCAAAACAAATAAATATATGGAGTTATAGGGGTTGGGGGTGTGTTTTTAAATTGCCAATCCTAAATCCTAAATCCCAAATCCTAAATCTCAAAAATATCCTCCTGAGCGCAGTCGACAGGAAAATTTCATATTGGCTCTCGTTTGAAAGGAGTGCCCACTTAGCCTAATAAACAAGTCGTAGCGTTTGAAACGCGGTAAATTAAAACAGCACTATTGAAAAAAATGTTGCTGTTTATTTTATGTTATGAAAACGCAAACCTCCTCGCCTAGCCCCGATGGTAGTGGCATCCTTGCTGGGGCTTTTTTTCGAGACCCAGCAAGATATAACGAACAGCGGGACGACTCGTGTGGTGCGCAATAAAGTGGTGCTCCTAGAAAAAATACGCACTCCTCACTTCTGACAATTTTTACTTTTCACTTTTCGCATTTTTTTTTATCTTTAACACTCTAACTATACGCCTTATGAACTGGAAAGCCCAAGTAATTACACACCGACATGAAAAAAGAATAGCCGTTTATTTCGAAAAAAACGCCGAATTAATCCACCGAATCAAGCAACTCGAAGGCTCCCGATGGAGTCAAACCCTCGGAGTTTGGCATTTGCCCGATACCTTTGAGAATCGATTGAAATTTCAAATCGATGCCACGCCCAAGAATCTTCCTTCGCCTGAAGGCATCCGACAGGCAGAAAAGTTCAAAAACTGGTTATTGTCCAGGCGTTACAGCGACCGTACCATTAACACTTATTCCGAAGCATTAAAATCATTCCTGACATTTTATAACGAAAAACCCATAGAAGCTATCACGAACGATGATGTTATTCGCTTTAATAATGAGTACATTTTACAAAATAATTTGTCTTCCTCCTATCAAAATCAAATGGTCAATGCCATTAAATTATACTTTGCAACTATAGTCGAATCTAAGATTGAAATGGACAAAATTCATCGCCCGAAACGAGAAAAAGTGCTCCCGAACGTGTTGAGCAAAGAAGAAGTAAAATTGATATTGAACGCGCATAGCAATATCAAACACAAAGCAATGCTAAGTTTAATTTACGCCTGTGGATTACGATGTGGCGAATTATTGTCGCTCCAACCCGTACATATAGATTCTAAACGAAACATCATCATAATTAAAAATGCCAAAGGAAAGAAAGATAGAATTGTTCCCTTGTCGCCCAAAATATTAGTGATGCTTCGCGACTATTATGCCACATTCAAACCACAAACCTATTTGTTTGAAGGCAACATCAAAGGGCAAGCTTATGACGACAGGAGCTTGCAACAAGTTATGAAACAAGCCCTTAAAAAAGCTGGTATTACAAAGCCCGCAACATTGCATTGGTTACGACACAGTTTTGCAACGCACTTATTAGAAAGCGGAACAGACTTGCGCTATATTCAAGAATTATTGGGTCACAACAGTAGCAAAACCACCGAAATATACACTCATGTAAGCACCAAAAGCATCCAACAAATCAAAAGTCCATTTGATAATTTGTAGGATAATAATTAAAATGTATATTTACAAAGTATACGCTACTGAATAGCGGGTTTGCCTTCTATTTGGGAGTGATAGTCGCTACAAAGTAGCGACTATATACTAGTTAGTGGCAATTAACAAAAAGGAAACGATGAAGAAAGTACTAATCAAACTTCTAATACTTATATTAGTAACATTAAATTACAGTTGTGATGGCGACCCATCCGGAAAATTATTTTGGGTAATTTATGGTTTTCCAATGTTAGGTATTTCCTATGTAGCAGGAATTGCTGTTATGAATTTATTTTCTTCAAATAAAAAAAATAATGAAAACAATGCTGTTATTTCAATAATTGTCGGAATAATAATTCTCTCAATAATTTATTCAATTTTTAAAGCAATATTAAAATAATTAAATATGAAAAAAGCTATTTATTTTTTACTAGTAGTCTTTATAACATATTCTTGTAAAAAGAATACTGAAAATTTAAGTCCTCAAATTTCTAAAAAAACAATTGAGAAAAACCTTGAAAAAGATATAAATGAATATTTCCAAAGTTTGATTGATGGCAATACTGAAAAAGCATTTTATTATTTACATAAGTCAAATATTGTATTTTTAAAAAAAGAATTTCCAAACGAATATAATGATGAATTGCCAAAACAAGGCATAAAAATGGCTTCAAAACAATTTGCAATGTTTAAAGATAGTTTAAAAGCTAAATTAGAGTTTAAGGTTGAGACATTAAATGAAAAGGTAAATAATCAAGATTATATAATATATTTGTGTAAATCAAAATTTATAGTATCAAAAAAGAACCAAAAAGACACAATTAAAGATGATACTTACTTGCTAGGTATTTCTGAAAACAGTGGTAAAAATTTTAAATTTTTACAGGCAGACGATAAAGAACATTTAAAAAAGACAATGAAATACAGTTTTGATAATGATGTTATAAAAAGAGTAAGTGAATAATTAACTATATCTAACACTAGTTAGTAGCAATTAAAAAAAGTAAAATTGATAAAACCCTTTTTCCAAAAAATCCGAAAACAAATCTTAACCGAATTAAATCAAGCGGAAAAAGAAATTGTTATTGCTATTTATTGGTTTACTAATCACGAGCTGTTTGACAAACTTTGTGAAAAGAAAGAAAATGGTATTTCTGTATCATTAATTGTTCATAATGACTTCATAAATAATCGAGAAAATGGTCTGAATTTTCAAAAATTTATTGATTTAGGCGGAGAACTATATTTTTCAGATGCTGACAATCCAATGCATAATAAATTCTGTGTAATTGATAGAAAAGTATTGATTAATGGTTCTTATAATTGGACATACTTTGCAGAAAGCAAAAACAATGAAAATATCCTTTTAATCAAAAATGAAGAAGCTACAATTCAAGCGTTTAGAACAGAATTTGACATTTTAAAAAATAGGCTTGAAATCGTTGATAAAGTTGTCAAACTAACTCAATTTGAAATTGACGAATTTAATGGATTAAATTCTCGTGAATATCTTGCGAACGACATAATTTATGAGGCAAAAGCTACCAATAGGTCTGAAATAGTTCAAGAGGCTTTTAAAATTTCACCAGAAAACATTAATGTTCAAAAAGAGGCAGTGAAATTAAATCTATATAAAAAAAGGAAATTAATATGTTCAATTGGAGCAGGTTTGAAAGACAATCAATATCTAGTTGGCGTAGAAAAAGGAACTTTACTCCCAATTACAATAACACGAGAATTAAAAACAGTATATGATAATCAAGAAGTTTGCGAAAGCATAATTTATTATGGAGATAAGGAACTTGCTAATCAAAATGAACCGATGCCAAGTAAAGGAATAAATGGTTTAGCAGGAGGGGTTGTGATTCAAGGTTTACCAAAATTACCAGCAGGAAAAGCACGAATGAAAATGATATTCACTATTGATTTATACGCTAAACTTCAAGTTAAATTATATTCATTAGACAATGGACGAACAGACTTTTACCGAGTGGATGTTAAAAACTTGGTCGAAGAAGAAGTAGAAAACGACAAACAAAGTACATAACATTAACTGCCACTAACACACGCTACAAGCAAGCTGGGCAATTGGTTTAATTTGAAAATAGTTTGTATTTGATACATTTGTTTTTAACCGAAAGATTACGCATCTTTAATCCCAGCCTGCGTGTAGCGCGGGAACGTTAGGCGTAATACGACCAAAAATCGGATAAAAATTGAGCATTATGGCAGATTTAGTAAAAAGACAACACTTTGTTCCCCGAACTTATTTAAAACATTTCGCCGTTGCAAAGGGGCAAGAATATTTAATCTCTGTCTTACCGAGTAACGAAGAAACAGTCGATAAGATTTTCGAATCAAATATCAAAAATATTGCTGTTGAGAGAAATCTTTATACGCTTCCTGGAGAAACCGTTGAACAAAAGATGGCTGTTGAAAAATTTTACTCTGACGAATTCGAGCAACATTATAATGCGATTTACAATATATTAGTCGACCCTACAAAAAACAAAATATCACAAGCCGAAAGAGACTTAATAATCTCAACGGTTGTAACAATGTATTATCGAACAACCAAATGGATAAACGCAAGTAGAGGTTTGATGAATCGAGTTTTTGATCAAATTTTTCTTCTTTGCCAACAAACTGGCAAAGATTATTTTACATTTGAAGGAGAAAAAATATCGATAGCTGGAAGAACATTGGAAGAATTTACTAAAGAATATAATGACCAACGACAACCTGGTATGATTCTTACTCAATTAGAAGTTGCATTAAAATTAATCCCTTTAAGATTAAAAAATGACGCTATTATGGTCGTAAAGTTAGATGAAGAAAACGGAGATGAATTCATTACAAGCGATAATCCAGTCATTGCAAGTAATTTATCCGAACAAAGATTTATGCCTTTTGATCCAAAGAACACTTTAAAATTACCTCTTGACAATAAACATATGTTAATGTTAATACCGGAAGGAATTGCCGGACAAGAAGACTTGATTTTTAGAAGAACAACTAAATCCGCTTTTTCCACAATGGATAAATTAGTGGGAAATTTTGAACAAATGAACAATTCTGAACAATTCATTTTCGGCTCTAATACAGCTTTAAAATCATACTTAAAAACTAAAAAAGAAACTGAAGATCCTATTCAAGAAGAAGATAAAAAATTAGAATCAATGGCTGATTTTCTAAAAAGAATAGACGAATTAAAAAAGTAAAGTACTACGCCTAACAGCCACTACAACGGATTTGGGCATTGGGCTTAATGGAAAGATGGTTTTGTATTTGGAAGATTTGGCAAATCCGAAAATAGAGCTTAATTTAATCCCAAACCCGCTGTAGTGCCAGAACGTTATGCGGGAGTTGCGCCGAAATTACGCAGGCAAATCCAATTTGAAAATAAACAGTTGTTTCCGCTAGAAGTTTACAAAGTGGAAGCGTGAAAATTGGATTCGCCAACAGAAGCTGGAAAGTTGAAACCTGAAAAGCAGAAGTGTGAAAATTGGAAACGTGAAAATTGAAAGTGTGGAAATTGAAAGTGCGAAAATTTGAACTCTCCTACTCTAACGCTAAAAAGTGTGAAAGTTTGAGTCAGTCAACGGAAAACCAAAAAATAGCCAAAATTTGAACGATAAATAAACTATAACTAGTTGAAAACTGCGAACCAAAAAACAGAAGCGTGAAAATTGGATTTTGCCAACAGAAGCGTGAAAAATTTGCGGTTTAATAGTAATTTCGACAAAACAACCCCCGCATAACACACGCTACAAGCAAGCTGGGCAATTGGTTTAATTTGAAAATAGTTTGTATTTGATACATTTGTTTTTAACCGAAAGATTACGCATCTTTAATCCCAGCCTGCGTGTAGCGCGGGAACGTTATGCGTCATTTTACCGCAGACTCGACGAATTCAATAACTTAATGCAACAAATGATAAATTTTATCTTTGTTGAATTATGGAAAAATTACGCAGGCGATTAACCTTAAATGAACGGATTATTATTCAGACTTTACTGGGTGAGAATAGATCCA
>CAUPRE010000030.1:0-40028 GCA_963513565.1 uncultured Flavobacterium sp.
AAGTCGTTGTTTGGGTAGTATTCAAAGCCGGTGACCAAGTTCCCGTAATGCCATTTGTAGATGTCGTAGGTAAGGCACTCAAGCTTTGACCTGAACAAATAGGACTCACTGAAGCAAATGTTGGGGTGATATTTGGGTTTATTGTTATTACTGAGTTTCCATTCATAACAGAAGTGCAACCTCCAACAACTCTTGTCGCTAAAATGGTATACGTCCCAGCAGCTGTTTGATAACCGAAGCTAATTTGATTCCCATTGCCACTAATTGCAGTTCCAACATTTATACTCCCATTTTTTAATTGATAAGTTACACCATTTTCGGAACTCAAAAGAGAGATAATCTGTCCTAAACCTCCAACACAATAACTTCCGCCACCAGTAACATTGAAAACAGTTGGATTAACACAGGGATTTTGATATTCATAAGCGCCCAAATCTGGTTGTGCATCTCTTGTAGCTCCAATAATATCTGTAGTTGGAATTCCTGCACCTGTTAGGCCAAAGTTTTTTGCAGGGCTCGCATTTTGTATTGCCAATCCATCGTCTGAAGTGGCCCAAACATTGTCTATCCCATCTCCATCTACCACATTTACAAAAAGTGGATTTGAATTTAAACAATTTGATACAATAGCATTTGTTATGGCTAATGGGCTCCCAACTGCATCGCGAATAATACAATTTTGAAAAGTGGGTTGAAAACCAATTCTAGTTTCCTGGCTGTAAATTTCATTTCTTCCTGCTACTGAACTAGACGTAGGAGCATTATTCCAAAACAAACAGTTTTGAAAAGTAGCTTTTGAAAACCCTTGATAAGCTGTACCAGCAAATGATGAGGTATTACTAATAAAACTGCAATTAACTATCAAAGATGTATTTGAATCACCACCTCCTAATTGAAGGGCTGCTCCGTTTTGTGCTGAATTATTATAAAAAACAGAATTCGTTATAGTATGCGTACCGTTTAGATCTAATGCTCCACCTCTTGACGCATCCAAAAATCCTGAACCGCTAGTATTATTTGAAAAGACGCATCTATTGATTACGCAACTTCCTCCATTGATTTCCATACCTGCACCAAAAACTCCAAAACTAGCTCCTCCCACCACAAATGAATTACCATCAATAGTACAATTAGTATATGTCGAAGTACAAATATTATTAATTATTCCTGCGCCTACAGCATCATTATCTGTATTTGTACAATCAGCACTATTTTGTGTTATGGTGCAATTAGTAAAATTGGTACCAGAATATGAGTTGAATATACCACCTCCATGATACCGTTCTAAAACACGTGTATTGTATGTAATTGTAGAACCCCCTGGAGCTGTAGCATAGCCTTTAGTGATTGTAAATCCATCCAAATTTGTTGTATTGTTTAAATTTACACTAACAACAACATGGTAAGCATTATCTGTTAAGCTATTTGTAACACCTAAATCTCCACTTAAAATAGTACTATTAGATTTCCAATTCCTTTGATTTAATTGAGTTTCTGTACCTACAAAACCTCCATAAATTTTCACGCCGTTTTTGAGTGTAAAAGTTTTGTCCCGGTTGTTTGCAGGTGTTGCATTACCGAAGGGATCATGTGTTGGTAGGTAGGTTCCTGCTTTTACCCAAATAACATCTCCGCTAGTTGCACCATTTATAGCAATTTGCAAATCTTTTTTAGCTGTGCCCCATGTTATCCCATTACCTGTGTTATCAGATCTAGAGGCGTCAACGTAATAAGTTGTTTGTGAGATTGTTATTTGTGTTATGAATAAAAATAAAAATGTAAAATTGGAAAGAGTAATTTTAAATTTCATAGACGATTTTTTGAAGATGATATTGCTCAAAATTACAGCGATATAACCGTCAAAAGAATACCTGAAAACAGGTAATTTATATAACAACAAGCATTAAAATTGATCAAAAGACCATCAAAAAAAAAGGATCGTTTCTAACTATCCTTTTTTTATGTGATTAAACTTCGTTTTGTGGGTATTTTTAGAATCTAGCCAAATTTTGCTTTTATTAGAAAATAATGTAAAAAGTAAAAGCTACAACCAATTGTTTCAAATTTCGAAACATCAATTTGTTTATAAATTTAAACATATTTTCATAAGTGCAGAGCTACAGTTCACTGGAATATAAAACCTATAATTCAATCAAACATTTAGTCAGCAATGCACAAATTTATACTAACCCATTTTTTATAGCAAAGCTTACTAGTTCAGCTACATTTTTAACTTGAAATTTATTTAAAAGGTTTCGACGATGTGTCTGCGTAGTTAAAAAACTTAAAAAAAGCTCATTGGATATTTCTTGGGTAGATTTTCCTTGGATTAATAATTTTAGGATTTCCTTTTCTCTCCTTGTTAATTTTGGTATAGCATATAAATCAGAAAACTGTAATTGATTCAGTAAACTTTCAACTTCTTTGCTAAAGACGATAACTCCATTTGCTGCATTGTTTGTACAATAAATAAACTCTTCTAAACTAGCGCTTTTCAATACATAACCACTTGCTCCGCTTTTAATCATTTGTATCACAATACTTCTTTCAGTTTGATTACTCATTCCCAAGACGCTAATCTTTGGGTACTTTTTTGTAATTCTCTGGCATATTTCAATGCCATTCTCTTCCGCTAGTAATACATTCAAGAGTAGGATATCTGCTGAGTTAAGATTTTTATACTCAAACAAATCTCTACTATTTTTGAAGCATCCAACAACTTCATAATCAGAGTTTTTTGAAAAAAGCATTAACAATCCTTCTATTGTCAATGGATGATCATCCAAAATGATAATTTTTTTTTTAGGAATCATTTTCTTTTAAGATTAGTATAATCTCTCTTTATCAAATAGTTTAATCTTCCCCTGAATACTATATTAATTTGGTATCCAATTAACAACAAACTAACGCACTATTGGTTGTATTTATGAATGAACAAGAGACAATAAAAAATTGCTGATAGGATATAGATCTATATCTGCATTAGAATCGCATTTTTTAAAAAAAATTGAAAAAATATTGAAGACCAAAACCTCAACTTTATATCAATGCTATGAAAAAGTTAAATTAAAGTTATTAATGACACACTAGATCTATTGAATTTATTTTTACAATAACAATTTATTACTTACAATAAAATCTTGAATAATTTGATTGTCCTCATCTGGATTGGATTTGATTTGCAATGTGGTTGAACTTCCAAAACAAGATACTTTAATTGTGTTATTTGCTATTCGAATTCTAAAAAAACCGGCAGACTTTACTTCTCCTTTGTTAAATGCAATATCATAATGTGAAAATGGTAACCTTGGAAAAATAATAGGGATATTTCCTTCTTTAAGAATAACGTATTTATTGTACATGTTGTAAATTTTTAATTATTATATAAAATCAAGAAAATGTAACGTTAACATTGTTTTGCTTCCACATTTAAAGACAATACCAATCCTCTATTTCATCTGTATTTAATAATCATTGATAGCCTTTTACATAATCAATTATAAATTCTTTAGGATACGCTTTATCATCTCCCCTTTTTTTATTCTTTGGAATTTCATAAACCCCCAGCATAAATTGCATTGGGTAATCAGGAGATTGGTTGATTTCTTTGACAACTTCATCATCGATTAAAAATACGACCTTGTCCTTAGTCCATTCTACGGCATAAAGGTGAAATTTAGTTACATCAATTTTATATTCATTTTCAGAAAAATCCTCTATGAGTTTTGGGTCATTAAATTTGTGAATTCCCATCCCGATTTTCGCTTTATTCTTTTTAACATTCCATCCTTTTACTTCCATAATGCAAAGCTCTGATGACTTTTCAGGTGTGTCTTCAAAACCAATCATCCATAGTGCCGCTACCTCTGAATTAGTAGCGGCAAACTTGGCTCTCATTTCAAAATAACCATACTGAGGAACAAATTTCTGTTCTGTTTTTTGTTCTTCACGAACTACACAATTAGAATTAAAAAACTTATGTTGTCCAACACTGGTTCCCAATTTTCCTGCAAAAAGTCCTGTTTGAAGGGAAGAACATTTGACTTCACCATTAAACTCAGGGCACCAAGGCTTTTGATTCTCTAAAATTTGTAAAGAAAGTAGACCATTCTTTATTTCAAAATTAGGTTTGGCCAATTCTCGCGAACTCCAATGTGGTAAATAGTAAGGAATCCAATTATTTGTGTCTAACTCTGCCAAACTAAATTCTTCATTGAAAATTAATTTGTAGTTTTTCAAATTTTTTAGCTTCATCTCTTTTGAATTTAATGTTTCTTTGAATTTTTGCGAATAAATTTCTATTGGAAAAAGTCCTATAAATAGTAGTAGAATGGTAAAAATCGGGGAGAATCTATTAACTAAATTGAAAATTACATGCCACTTGATAGCGCATAAAGTACATTTTAACTCTAGGAAAGAGTGCTTGCATATCTTAATGTCCATAATCTATTTAGGATTTATTTCTTTTGTATTTTGCATTATCAAAATTCAAATATCTTTCTGGTTAGAGCAGTTGTATTCCTTAAGGTTTTTTAGTCTGTATTTTGTTGGGAAAGAACTTCTGGATTAGCAATATTTGTTGGATGTCCATTGATGTAATTTAAGACGTTTTCAAATGCTTTCTCAAAATACAATTCGTAACCATTCTGTTCGACATATCCTAAATGGGGTGTACAAACAACATTCTTCATTTTTAACAATTCGAAATTTTGATCATAAATAGGTTCCTCTTCATACACATCAACACCTGCATACAATGGATTTCCTAATTTAAGACATTTCAACAAAGCTCCTTTTTCAATTAATTCTGCTCTTGATGTGTTTATTATTGTAGAGGTTCTCTTCATAAAGAGCAGGTCTGTTAACTTTACAATTTCAAATGTTTTTTCAGTCAACCTAAGGTGTAAGGTTATAATGTCTGCATTTTTAAAAAATGCTTCTTTAGAATTGGCTTGCTCAAAGCCATCTAGTACTGCTTTTGCTCTTGAAACATCGCTCCCCCATACAACAACTTTAGCACCGAAAACTTTGGCATATTGTGCCATTCTTTGCCCAATTTTCCCATAACCCCAGATACCAATCGTTTTGCCGTGAACTGTTGTTCCAATGTTTGTTTGCCATTGTCCCTTTTTCATCCCTTCTATTGCTTGTGGAATTTGTCTAATAGTATTCATAAGTAAGGCCCATGCCATTTCAGCTGGTGCTATAGGCGAACCAATTCCTTCTGCAACTGCAATATTGTGTTTGTTACAATCCTCTAAATTTAAATGATTTGATATCTTACCTGTTTGACTTATGAGTTTTAAATTAGGAAGCAATTCTAATAGATTTTCATCTATTACAGTTCTTTCTCTTATGAGAACTAGGACAGCTGTATCTTTTAGTTTTTCTGCCAAAAGTTTGCAATCTTTCTCAGTGTAATTTATAATTTGTACATGTTGACCATCCAATAAACGAAAGCAGTTTAACTCTTTTACTGCATCTTGATAGTCATCTAAAATTGTTATTTTCATCTTTGAATTATTGAATTACTCCATCTTAATAAATATATTTTCAAAATCGCCACCGCTGCCATCACCAACAAATATCCCTAATTTGCCGCTTTGAATATTGGTTAATTTTTCCACTTCCAATGAAGGAACTTCAGAATCATTTATGTAGGCTTTGATAACTTTATTTTCAACAACTAAAGTCATTGTGAACCAACCATTGGGATTTGGCGGATTTTTAATTTCCTTTTCAAATGCTCCATTTCGCTCTTCTCTCAACTTTTTCCAAGTATAAGTGGGGTGTGAGATATATTGAATAGCGTGAATTCTCCGAACTGAATCTTTTGCTAAAAAATTGAATGGACGACAATACACTGCATCATATGTCATATCATCTTGTCCGTGGAAAACAACACCAATAAAACTTTCTTGCAAAACATCCTTTCCTCGCATTTCAATCTTAACTACTCCTTTTTTAAAGTCATGTATGGGTAGCCAAATGATGCCTTCCTTACCATTTTCAGAGACTCTAACGTACTTTCTTGAAAGTGAATCAATAGCTACAAGCTTTCTATTTTGAATTGTTAGTTTACTACTTTGAAATAAGTCATAAAGATTGAACTTTACATCTTTTTGCGAATAGGATGACATAAAGCAGCCTATAAAAACAATGCTCATTATAAGTTTTTTCATCATATATTTTATTTATCATTATTCTGGTCTTGCCCCGCTTCCTGCCAAAATTCCGCCATCTATCGTTAACTCGATACCAGTAACATATTTACTTTCATCACTTGCAAGGTACAATGCGCCATAGGCAACATCTAATGCTTCACCAAATTTACCTACAGGAATACCAGATTCGACCTGCTTAATGATTTTCTCTCGTTCACTACCTTCACCTAACATTGCATCCCACATAGGTGTCATTATTGCGGCTGGATGAATACTATTACATCTTATTTTGTATCCTTTTTCTGCACAATACAATGCCACGCTCTTGCTATGGTTTCTAACTGATGCCTTACTTGATGCATAGGCAACAGCTGCAGGTATACCAACAATTCCACTTCTAGATGATATATTTACAATACTGCCTCCATGTTCTTTCATCAAACTAATAGCATATTTACATCCCAACATTACACCAGTTGCATTTACTTTGTGAACTTCATCCCATGATTCCAAATCTACATTTTCAGCATCAAATGGTCCGATCGTTTCTAAAAAACCAGTAATCCCAGCATTGTTGACCAAAATATCCAATTTACCATACTTTGATTTTATATAATTTGAAACTTCAATCCAGTCATTTTCAAACTTGACATTTAAGGGAAAGTATTCACATTTACCACCTAATTCTTCTGAAACAAGAATTCCGTTATAATTACTTATATCAGTTAAAATAACTGTAGCTCCGTGCTGATGAAACAACTCTGCAATTGCTTTTCCTATTCCTTGTGCTGCTCCAGTGACAAGAGCAATTTTATTTTCTAATCTTTGCATATTTTTTAAATATTAATTATTGTTATTGTATCATTATTCTTTTTTGCCCCCTTCATAAAAGGCAAATAATACGCTACATATAATAAGCGTCTTTCCTTAAATACTTTTACAGTGACATTTTTTTAATTTTTAGTTATTTTATTAGAATCATTTGTTTAGGCTTCAAAATATCATTACTATCAATAAATATGGATGGATGGATGGATGCATAAATAACACCTTAAAAACCTCAAAATAGTTGAAACTATTTGCATTTTAAAAGCAATTCTATTAACATTAGTAACCCTCCAATTATTTCTAAACAACCCAAAATATAAACATAAGTTTTTGAATGACAACAAAATACTCACATAAGTTCCATTCCAGTCATGCTAACTACAGTTCTGTTTAAGTCAATAGCTTTTTGAATTGAATAATCTTTCCTGCACCATAAGCAAGCATAGCGAAAACTACTATATAGCTAAAGGCATTTTCCGAAATTTCTCTTCTACTGCTTCTTGTGAGTTTCATTGTGTGAATTATTAAATTATTTGAACTATGCTTCTTACATCTGTTTTTTTTATGCTAACTTTAAATATCTGTACTTGTTTTGTACTTCTTAATCCTTTTTTCAAGGATTGAGGTTATAGTAGTTGATTTTTGGCCGAACATCTCTTTTGCCCATTTCTTTGATTTTGAAATCTTATCCAAGACCAAAAACATTGCGAAACCTTCTTCCTGAGACCACCATTTTTTATTCTTTCTTACCCCCTCAATGGCGACTTGTCTATTATAATTACCACCCTTTGGATGTATTAACCACAAATACATTGAATATTGTCCTAAACCTTCCATAGTGAGAAAAAAATCTTCCACCTTTTGTAATTCTTTGTAATGTGCTTTAAAATATGCCTTATGTCGTTGGTTCATTAATACTCGTGACCTATTGAATAATACCTTATTAAAAACTTCTTGGTTTATAATGTAATATAAGATATCAACTTCTTGGTTATAAGCTTGTACATAACTACTGTCATTCTGAAAAATATGTTGAATCAAATTGTCATCAAAGGGTATAACAAAATTCATACTATTTTCTAGTAAAGACAATTGCACTCCAAAACTCTGCATAAGTTGAGTATGGGAAAACTCATGAATAAAAATACCTGTCAAAAGGTTAGATAGTCCTAACTTATTGCTATTTACATCACCTTCTTTCCAAAAACTCGGAAGAGGCATAGCAATGAAGGATTTATCTTTTTCATTAGGTAATAATGAAGCAAAAGCCATAATACCTAGTGGCATTTTTGTTTTATCAGGCAATAATATATAGCCATCATGAACAGCCTTTTTCCACTTTAAATTCAGATTCAACAAAGAAGGTCCTTCGAACGTAATTCCATTTGTAATTGTAACATTTGAGGTAGAATAAACATATTTCTTATCAAAAAAAACAAACTCAACTTCTTTAACTTTGTTTACTTTATAAACATCCCTACAAATTAACTCCCAAGCAGTAAACCAGTTATTTACTGAAGTATTAAACTCAATAGTACTATCATTTTCCATAACTTTTGGTTGAGAATAGTTGATCCAAATGTTAAGGAATAAAAAAAACAACATTATTCTATTTTTCATGTTTTTTTATTTATTGTTTTGGCATGGGTTTCATTCTGTGTGTTTTAAGCAATTGTCCAAGAGGTTCCACATTAAATTTTTTTCTCTCTTGATCACTCGACAAGGTTTCATTTATGGGAGCCAATATCATTTCTCCAGTCTTATCATCAAAAATAAATTGTGTACCAAACTTTTGGTAACCGTATGTAAATAATAAATACCTATCATAGTTCAAAGCAACGATTCGAGGCAAATTCATTTTTTTAATTAAAATGGTATCGTTTTGAATCGTCAATTGCATAAGTGCACTCGAAGAAAGTCTATAGGCGAGTAAAAAATTTTCAGGACTAAGACTAGTCAACTCACCTTCACAAATTTTAGCTGCCGTGTGCTGTAAAATCCAAGCTGCTCTATACTTATCTTTAGGCGTAATAATTTTGTTATCTGCTAAAAACTGAAAGATTTGATCTCTATGCTTTTTATCATATTTTTCTAAATTAACCGTATCTGTTTTTGCATCAATTTCCCTTATCTCGATGTCTTTTAAATAAAGTTGATTGATTACAATGTTATCAGTTACCGGATTAGAGAAATTACCTTTTATGGAACATCCAAATGTTATAGATAGTGCTAGTCCAGAAATTGTTTTGTATAAAAGTTTCTTCATTTGATTATATTTTTAGTAATCTAAACTTATCTATAAAATTATCTTATATAAAATATTGCTATTCATATTTACTATATAATAGGATAATATGAGATTAGTACTTGTATCCTATCCCTGACTTTATTACTTGCGTACCACCAATTTCATTTGAATCAGCACCAATAGTAGTTTTGTCTGATAGAATTAAAACGAAAGGACATCCAATTGCAGCTGCTGACATTTTTAATTTTTTCTCTGCTTTTTGATCCCCCGTATTGCCAGTGTGAATATTAATTAAACCTGTTTTTCCCCTAACATCCCCACCTCTTTTTAAACCAGATATATATTGCTTTTCTTCCAAAATGATTACTTTTCGCCAGTCCCTTTCTGAATTTACCTCTATCTTTTCAGAAACCTCTTCTACTCTACCAGTCTTTCCATAAACAATTTTCTCAATAGAATATTTACTCACCGAATTTTCTGCTTCCTCTCCACTATATTTAAAAACAATATTGAAATCCTCTATTCTTAAAACTTTTCCTTTAACAATCTCTCCATTGTGTTTAGTAATTATATCATCAACTTGAGCTTTTGCCAAAAGCGAACTAAAAATTAAAAACATAAAAAGTACTTTTTTCATAAATTCACTAAATATTATTATTATCGACTATTTTTACTAAACAATTCAATTTTATAGACTATCCTAATCAAATTAAAGCAGATGTAGTAGTCTCGAAATTCAAACTTCAACTTTCATAAGCGACTTTTAAACAATAGCCTGCAACAACTTTTTTTCTTAAAATTTTCAAGTTAGCTAATTGCTATAAACATCTTGCTAAAATGCAAATCAGCTTAAACCCTTAAATGTACTACTACAAATTACTGTGGATCCAATTATAAAATATGGGCAATAGGTCTATATTTTCACTAATTTTTTCATAAAAATCTTAATTGGAAATCAATTTGTTTTTTTTAGTTTCAATTTTACAATTTCATTTTCCTTTTTTATGGTAACGATTTTTTGAATATTTGCTTGGCCAGGAACAGAATATGCAAATACACTGGTATAAACATTGCTCCCCACATAATTCCCTTTATAAAAAACATCAGAAACGCCAGTTACTTCGGATCTTTTACTGGTATGACTGTATCCAAAAGAAGTAGTAAGCAAATATTCACCTGGCATTAAATTGGTAAACTCAAAGTGCCCCTCATCATCGTATACTGTGGTAAACTTGATACAATCAAAAGCCTCTTTTGGTAAAGGAATAGGTTTAGCATTCTTTATCTTTAATTGCTTTCTATTAACTTCCATCCATTCTTTGTAAAATGATGTATAAGGTGTTAACACAATAGTGGTTCCCTTTGCGGCAAATTGTTTTTTATTAATATTCAAAATAGCAATTCCTTTCAATGCACCCTCATTTTCATTATCTCTTGCAAATGCCACACCTTCTATAGTTGAGTTTCCATCATTTACCAGTTGTAAGGTTTCGTCTTTATTAAATTTATTTTTAAAGGGATTAAAATCAACCTCTTTATTAACTAATTCAATGCTATCTCCTTTACTAGACAGAATGCTAATTCTCCATAATTTTCGGGAGATTTTGTCAATATAAAAATGAAAGATATTACCAGTACTTTCCTCCAATACAGTTACTTTCCATACAATGTGTTGACTGGTATAATTTGATATATAAATATCGGTTTTAGTTTCTTTTACAATTACATTAGAAAATCGTTTTTTTGCATCTATAGCCTCTACATCAAACACAGGAATTATAACTTTATAACCTGAAACTAAAGGCAGGGCTCTAATAATAAAAGGATAAATTGAAATATCAAAAAAGGGTCGCTTTGTACTTTCATTAATTATGGTTTTCTTACCAGACTTTAGATTGTGAATCTCACCAACTATATCTTTATTATAGCTTACTTTGATTGTACTTTCTCCATTTCTATCTGATTCAAATTGAATAGGCTTTAAATTTTTTGAATTTGCTACAAAGTACTCTTTCCATTGTATAGTGGAATTACTAAAGTTTAAGCTTGTTTGTACTTCATATTTCTCATTTTTTACTTGGATAGTTGTTTCATAATCTCCAATTTCAATAAAATTCCCATTTTGTTTTATTGAATATCCCATAACATAATATTCTGATGCTAAATAATTAACATCAATGGAATTATCACCCGGTAGGATAGTATTTTGAGCAAGGCATACCATACCAGAAAGTAGTATAAGTATAAAAGTGAAAGCAATTTTTTTTCTCATTTCAAGAATTTAGTAAGAGAGCATTGTAGGTATGATTATGATATAATTTTCTTATCGTATTAAAAATAATGGCTTGGATTAAAAAAACTTATAGTAGAGAATTCTCAATCCTATATTTTATAGATATTTTATGAAAACGCTTAGACAGCTTTACATAAAACTTATCATTCTAGCCAAGCTTTTAACTTAATAACACTTTCTATTTATTCATTTTCTGTTCCCAAAGCAGGTTATTTTTTTTGTCGAAATACTTTATTCCTGTAAAGCTTAAACTATCTTTAATCTGAAAAATGTCGTTACTAGATTTTCCAAATCCAAGCACAAGCTTTCCTTTGGCATCTTGAAGTATTAAAGCACGGGTGCCATCCGAAAGTACTAAAGCATGAAATGCCTCTCTCCCACTTGCTGGATCATCTAAGCCTAAGGCTACACCACTTCTACCATCCTCAAAAGTGTGAGTCCCAAAACCAGCAACTTCCAATCCCTTTTGATTATTCAAAAGTATAGCTGTGGGTAGAAATATTCTTCTTCCAACATTGGGATCTGATAGTTGATCACCAAGTTGCATGACATCAATTCCTTTTTCGTTCATTATAACCATTCCAAAAGCAGAATGTCTATAGTTTTTGTACCATTCCATATACTTGCTTGGATCTTTAGGATAAATTTCACTAGCAAAGTACTTTTTTACTAAACTAGTGTCAGTTCTAACCCTGTTTTTGGAATTAGGTATTGGAGCACCAATAAGAATTCTGTCTTTACCATTTTCGTCTTCAATGATAATGCCTTTGGCCCTAATTATAGTAAAACTTTCATTTTGGGTAAATCCAAGACAAAAAACACCAATTAGTAACAGGCTAACTAAACAGATAAAGCATTGCTTCATTCTCCTATATCGCTTTTCGATATTTTGCAGTTGTTTTAAAATTTCATTTTCCATATTTTAGTTGATTAATTTGTTGTTCTTTGTAGCCGCTAGAATTGATTTAAAAATGTAAAGAAACAAGACAAAACTCTAGAGGCTTTTAAGTTTACTATCAAAAACTGCTAGCTTTAATGAAAATTAATAATAGCATAGTATTATAAATGAAGTATTTTTAGAATTTATAAGAAACTCCTAAGGTCACACCTGAAATATTGCCCCCACCAGCTTCTAATAATGCACTAAAATGATCGGTAAAAAATACCTGCCACCAACTTGGCCAGTGAAAAAAGCTACATTACCATAATCGTTATTTGTTGTAACCCTATCATTTTCAAGAATGGCTTTCCAATATCCTAAAGTGAGTCCACCATAAACATCAAACTTAGAATTTAGTTCCAGAATTTCGTTAAAGTGGTAGTTCCTTTTATACCACCATAAAGAAAAGTCCAACTGTAATCATCGATGAAGCCACTATCGCTATACGTACTATAATTTGCAACTATACCAACACCAATTCCTTCGGTAACTAAATGCTCATAACCTATATGGATAGGAGTACCATGGGAAGAAAATCCTATACCCAAATCCGCAAGATTTGTTCCTTTTCCTATTTGCGCATTTGAATATATCGACATCATTATAAAGCAGATAAGTAGTAAATTTATTTTTTTTATTTTATTTGTTTTTAGGTGTATTAATTGTTTTTGGAGCTATACTTTGGTCTTACTATTTATAAATATTTCATTTTAAGAGATCTTTCTTTGGGCTTCCACAATTTTTTGCATAAATGCCACTTTTTCATCATCCAAATTCATGACTTGTTCTAACCAAATATCAACAATAGCATTTAGCTCTGTTATACTTGGTGAATTACTAATTCGTGAAAATTCATTTTCACGAATTAATTTCCCGCTGTCCTTTAGATGAAGCGCTGTTGTTATCGCCGCTCCCTTTTCGGACTTGAAAGAGACTATGTTTAACTTATGCATTTCATCTGTATCCCATTTATTTGCCGAACCTATCATTTCCTGCGCCTTGCTAAAACCAACTCTTCTGGTTAAAAAACTATAGGCTCCCATTCCTGGAAATGTGCCAAAAAGCGTCTCAGGAAAACTAAACTTAACTTGCTCTTCAGCTATGATGTAATTAGTTGACAAAGCACACTCTAACCCTCCACCAAAAGCGTTACCTTCAACAATAGCAACAGTAACAGCATTCGTTTGGAAGTTATCTCTAATAGTATGAACTGCTTTAACACATTTGTAGGCATAGTCTTTTAACTTTTCCTTATTTTGATTTTCTATGCAATCAACAAATAATTCCAAATCACCCCCCATACTCCATACCTTTTTATTGGCAGATCGTAAAAAAACATGAGATAAGTTCTCATTAACTATGTAACGATGCAAAAGCCCCAAACAATCATAAAAATTAGAAATGGTTTCATAGGAATAGTGCAGCTCTTCATCTGATCCAATCTCTAACCAAAGCACTTGATTAGAATAATCTATTTCAATGTTTATATTTTTTCTTAACGCTATTTGTCTGTTAAAAAACATCATAATCGAAGGTCATTTTAATGGTATGTATATTTGAAACTGGCCTATATTTTATAAACAGTCCTTTTTTTCTCTAATTGTTAAAACTCCAATTCTATTGAAAACATTAAACTTATAGTAGAACGAATAATCGCTATGGTTTAGTTACAATAAATTAAGACTAAGTATTACTACACCAATGAATTAAAATACTACATTGATACTCATTAATAAAAAAGTAAGTAGTAAATTCACTAAGCTGAACAGGTAAAAAAAGGTACCATAACAAAATATTATTTAAACTTTAAAAGTTCAAGTTGTATAAATCTATTTTCTGCATTGAACTTTGAAAATAAAATATTTTTGTTGGTCGTCGGAATAACCCTAAAGTAGAAATCATTAGATGATAAATCTAACTTTAACTGTTCTGTAGCAATTGATTTACCTTTTTCGAGTAGCGAAGTATACAATACAAAATCTGTTTTTTTATCATGTTCTATTCGATCCAAATAAACCAAATTCATTAAACCATCTAGTCTTTTTGATGCATTAACATAATTCATAAAATGATCATAGTTTAATTCCATTAAATTAAAATAAGGCCTTACAATCATTGTGTTTAAACCCACTTTATTCTTTACTTTAGAAATATCAAAAGTATTGATGAGCTTTAAATTCTCATCTAATTCAAGCAAAACTAGATCACCATTTGAAAATTCTGTATTCCAGTTTTGGTTAGCAATAGCACTGACACCTAAAACCGAACCTGTTATTAGTGCTTTTGCTATAGTAAAACCTTGCTTATCCCTTTTACTCTTCTCACCAACTAACCACAAATGACCTCCAACATCCATAATGTTTTGAAAAAAAATCGTCCCAAAATCTTTTTGTTTATCATTAGCATTATACTTCAGCGCTGTTTTAAAATTTACATCATCAAAAGCAAACGTATTTGAAGACAGTAATGTACCATTCACCGAATACTTCTCAATAAAATACCCTATGTTGTAATCATTATCAGGGAAATTATTGTCTAGTTTATACTTTTCTCCAAACAGTATTACTTCCTCTTTATCATTTACATAAGCTCTAGTATAAAAATTTGGAATTTCTTCATACCTATGGCCCAGTCTAAAAAGTTCTTTGCCTGTATAAACATCAATTATAATGGATATAAAGGTTGGCTGCTTATCATATACAGATCCCCATTCCTTTTCCATAAGGACTACAACTTTTTCATTGGCAAAGAGAGGAACTACAGACTTTCTATTATTATGCTCTTTTGGCGATTCATAAATCCATCCTTTCGCAGAATCGCTTCCTAAGAAGTGAATGCTGTAACCAAATCTCTTTTTCTTTTCCACAGTAGTTACTAAGAATCCTTTATTTTTTACCGGAAAAATCATTGTGTATTCGCCAATCTTTTCGGCTATTTTATAACCATAAGGGTTAAATGAGTTCTTCTTAAAACTAATTTCCTTGGAGTAAATCAATTTTCCATCATTTGAGTAGATAGTATATAAATTTGCCTCGTTTTTAAAATTATGAAAACCTACAATCACCAGATTTCCGCAATTTTTGGCTTCCAGAAATGCATAATCTTTGTCTAAAGGAAAAACTTCCTCTTTTACTTCGCTAAGATTTCCATCATAAAATTTTAAAACTCCTTCAGATTTCTTATTATCCGTGAACCTTTTGTAAAAGAGATAATGATTTACCAAGGAATCATTGTATACAGACCCCATATCGTTAAAATTAGGAAGATCAACATTATCCACTTTCTTTGTTTGCGATACCGCTGCTTGAAGAATTAAAAAAAATACCAATACTATAACTTTAATTCTCATCCTTAAATTATTTACATTGTGATTATCGAGACTATTGTGCCTCTCTTTATTACCAGAATAAGGGTATTGTAATTATTACTTCCCTTTAGAAATATTACTATGTAAAAAACATCCTCCACCCACCGCATACTATTGTAGAAACAACCATAATATAACTAGGGATGCCATAGAATTTCGGGGAAAACTCTCTGAAGCAAATCATTAAAAAAAATTGATACACCATTATAACTTAAATTCAAACTATTCGATTTTGATCTAGAATGACAAATGAATACCTAGCAGCCTATTCTACAACAATACGATTTCAACAAGAAAAAAATTATGAGCGATTTAACCAACCAAATTGCTGAAATTTGCGAGTGGTAAGATGTTTTATGTTCCTAATTCATTTTAATTAACTATTTTTAACTTGTACCTGTACACTTTATCATAAATCAATTGTTCCATTTTTAAGACCTCATAAGTTGCTTTACTTATCCAAAAAAGTTCTTTATTCCCCTCCTCCTCGTGCTGCAAAAGCCAACACTTTATTCTTTGTCCATTATAGAATAAATCATTTTCACCAGTAACAGTATAAGATACATTTTTAGGTTTTTCATATCCAAATTCATAAAAAGGGATTACGAAAGTCCTATTCTTTTTATAAGGTAGCATACTGAAAATCTCTAAATCCAAATGCCAATTCAAAAAATAGTCTTTGGCAGCTGTAAAAGAACTATAAACAGATTTCTTCTTGACATCCAACTCAGAAGAATCAATTTCCTCATCGTCTATCCAAAGTTTTTTTTTATCTTCATCAAATACCTGTTTCCCTCTTTTATTCCACCAACTTTCGTGATAAACAGGCTTAAAATTTTCCGCTAGTGAAATGGAATTAGCTGTATGAATGATGGTATCCTTGCCTTCCCATTTTTGGTAAACCGAAATAGCATTTTTTCCTTGATAACTTTCTTTCTTTACGTCAATATTCCAAATCTGCAAACTAGTCTTAGGTGCATTTTTATCCTCAAGTATGTATACTAAATACTGTGATTTTCCCACTTTTAACTGATTAATTTTTAAATTTTTATGCGTTATCCTAACAGTATCAATCTCTTGAGCAGAAACTGCATTTTTATAAAATAGGATGGACAATAACAATGTAATTATAGACTTCATACAATATATAATTTATGACGATACAATTAATAATACGTGGTCAAATCTCAATATCAATATATTTAGATAAAGAATACAACTTGAATTTGAGGACTACAATCTTCATAGAAGTAAGACAAACTAAAAAAACTTGCATACAACATTATATTGCCTAATCATAATCTTTTTGAATACCTAAGGAACTTTATATTCAAAATCAAGAAACTCTAATCAAGAATTACAATGTAACCTAAAGCTGTACTTCTTATGGTATTTAAAAGAGATCCTTAACCTAATTTATGCTATAATTTTGCTTTAACCTTCTCATCAGTAACCTTACACCCTGCTGGGTAGCATCACTAAATGAGTTAGTAAAAATAATGTAAGCTTTGTTTTTTAGTCTGTCTATATGAACAAGAGAATAATAGGTCCCTGCTGTTCCTGAATGGGTAGAAAGTTCATTGTTGTTTTCATAAACATTAAACCAACCTAAAGAATAATTAGAAATACCTTTATGAATGAATTGGTAGGTGGAAGCCTTTAAGTAATTGTTTCGACCTTTAAGACCTTGCAAATTCATTTGGATATATGTAAGGTAGTTCTTCAATTTGATATTGATATCACCAGCTGGCTCCGTAAAATCCAAATGATAATCAAATGTAGATGGAACAGGTTGTAGCTTACCATTTTCGGTTGTATGCCCCCAAGTATCTTTTTGTTTTTGATTGTCTGGCCATGATAATTTTACCTCTAATTTTAGATCTTTATTAAACACTTTATCTACAAGCTCTTCCCAGCTCATTCCAGTTGCTTTTTCTACCATTAGAGTAGCCAAGGTATACCCTGCATTGGAATAAATGAATGTATTTTCCGCATCTATTTTCACAGGTTCCAAGGTTAATACAAATTCCCCAAATAGTTTTCTTTTTTCTTGCTTAGTCCCGTAGAAATCAGGTATTTTAGGATCATTGAACCCTTGAAAAGCTTGTACTCCTGCTCTATGTGAAAGTAAATCCTGCAATGTAATATTTAAATACTCCTTTTTACTGTTTGCCTTCCATTCAGGAAATAAATCAAAGAACTTAGTAGTCCATTGCAACTTCCCTTTTTCTACATATTTAGCAATCATAAAAGCTGTCATCGCTTTGGTATTAGACCCTATATGAAATCTATCCTCTTTAGAGGCTAAGTCATCAAGTGCAACCGAATGCTTTCCTAAAGCTTCAAATTCAAGAACCGACTTTTCATCTACAACTGCATAACTAATTTCTGGAATAGAATACAAGACACGTATAGAATCAGCATAAAAAAGTGTTTTTTGGCTGTAACCTAATACGGTAAAGAAAACAAATAGAATGATGCTGATTTTCTTCATAATAAATGATAATTTATGTACTGATCTGTACTGATTAAAAATAGTTCTCAATTCAATTTACCACAGCTATTGCCATCCCATCGTATTCTTTAACGCCTACCATCTGCAATATAGTTGCCGTAACTTTGCTGTTTGTACTTAACATTTTGTTCAACCTTTGTACACCAAAAACTTTCTCATCTTTGCAATTTTCTTCTACTACTTTCCCGTCTCTTACTACATTGTCACAAATAATAATAGTTCCTGGCCTTGAAAGCTCTAAAGCAAAATTAAAATATTCTACATAAGGAGGTTTATCAGCGTCAATAAAAATAAAGTCAAAAGGTTCTGGACTTTCTTTTATCATAATTGGTAAAATATCTAGTGCTTTTCCAACCTTTACTTCTACTTGATTAAGTAATCCAGCAACTTCAATATTTTTTTTTGCCACTTGTGCATGTACTAAATCAGATTCAATGGTAACCAACATACCCTCTTTAGGCAATGCCCTTGCTAGCCATATAGTGCTATATCCGCCTAAAGTGCCTAACTCTAACACTCGTTTTGCATTACAAGCACGCATTAGTACCTGCAAAAATTTTCCTTGATTGGCAGAAACACTATGTTGTGGCAATCCATTATGATCCAATGATTTGATAGTATTAAGGAGTAATTCATCTTCTGGTGCAAGTAAATCACTGATATAATTATCAACTTTTGAAAAAATTTCTGTATTCATAAATCATTTGTTTTTAAAACCATGTACTTTTTAATGAATGCTACAACAATTCACTTACTGAAACGAATAAGTAAGCGCACCAGTTCCTGCAACAAAATTCTGAGACTTCTTTGAAGTACCTACTGAAATTTCCAGAGTTACATTAGAACTTGTATTGGTGGAACTGTAACCAATAGAGGCATCATCATTCTTGTTCACAGTTCTAGAAACAGTTTTTGAATAAGGTAAAGAAACATTAGTTAATGTTGTCATCCCTCCAGTTTCGTTTTTATATGAGATTGCTTGTAATGTAGTGCTGTTGGCACTAGTAACTTTGTAAGTAATCTGTACTGCCTTTGGATATGTGTTTCCTGGAGTAGATGTAGAATCATCATCGTTGTTACAGGAAACAAAACTTAGCAAAAAAAAGAATGCAATTACTTTGTATGGTATGTTTTTCATAGGAGTTATTTTTTATTATTAAACTATGGTGCAATGTTAAAGATTCAGAAAGAAAAAAGTAGTTAACTTAAGTTAACAAAGTAATTAATCCATAAAAATTCACAACGTTTTTCTTAAAAAGAGGCATGACCTAAATTGAATTAAAATTGGATACTAAAAATGCTACTTGATAACGCCCATCACCCAAATTTTAAATTTGTTAACTGTATTCTTAGGGTTAAAATCAAGAGGTTTTACATTCTGCAATAAGGAATTATCTGCTACACCGTGATCATAGTACTGCTTCAAAAATTCAGGGCTACCCATTACATTTTTTACAATATCCAGATGAGAACTATTTTTAATTATAATATGTTTTCCCTTTTTGAGAATAGGCATCAAGAGCTTTTCTGTATTTTCTGCAGGGGTACGAAAGTCTAGCTCACCGCTAATTACAAGCGTTTCATTTTGGATATCTTTTACTTCTTGAAACTCTTTGGCTATAGGTCGCAAATCCCAAGCACTATAAGTTCCAGCATACAGCAAGGAATAATTACTTCCCAAAATGGCACTTGTGTTTCGTATTTTTGTTCTCTCGAAAGTAGGGGCTACTTTAGCATTTAGCTCTGCAGTTACTGTTTTTGCATAGACATCACCAACAACACCTGATCTACTAACGTCATAAATTTTTTGCAGCAAAAACAAACCACTGTAGTCCTTCTCATAAGCAGCTTTGAAATAGAAATCAAAAGCCATTATAGCAAAACCGGTAGTATACAAAGAATTTATAGTTCCAGTTTTAATCTTATCTGCATCTAATGTGAAGTTTGCCCATTTCTTTGGCATAGTTGCAAATGATTTTTCCATAGCCTCAGTGATAGTTCCAGTATACTTTTTACTCTTTTGAGAGGCATAAAGGGCATCATATTTTTCAAGGTACTTTTGCACCTGATCGGGGTCTACTAAGAAACCTCCTTGAGGACAAGCGCCGATCATCATTGTTCTTTGGAGATTAGCAGGAAAACTATAAGCATACATCATCGCTACTCTAGTCCCATAACTTACTGATAGCAGATTGATCTTTTTATACCCTAATGTATTTTTTAAAAAATCAATATCTTTAGCTACGTTCACCACGTTGTACTGGTTGATATCAATTTTCAAACTAGCAAGTTCGTTTTTATAGGCTTTTATTTTAGCCTCTATATTATCCAAAGATGCATCGCTCAACAAATGATTGTCTAGTCCCTTCATAGCATCATTTACTTCTTTTGATGATAAATTCACGGAACCGTCTACTCCTCTATAGCCAATGCAAACAAAATCGTGATTAGCTAATAGATGAATAGGATTTGATGAAATAATTTTCTCTCTTGACAACAGGTTAGACCCCCCTGGACCACCATCCAACCAAAATATTGGCTCGTCAGGATTTTCACTAGAAGATTTAATGACAAAAACAGGAATTTTTATTTTTTTTGAATTGGGAATACTATAATTTTCTGGAACCTCAACAAAACCCTCAATTGTAGTAAAAACTATATTGCTAATAGTGATAGGTTCTCCTTTATGCAGCCCTGATTCATTCGTGTCTTGTGCACAAGAAATATTAACAGTAGATAAAAGAAAGGCCAAAAAGGTACTTAATAATGATTTCATATTGTAGATTTTTTAATTTGCTACAATATTCCGTTAAAGCAACGGATTAAAAGGTTTAGCTTGTAAGATGCGACCTCAAAAAAAAGCCTTACATGTAGTAACTTGTAAGGTTAGACCTCAAACTAAAGTGAATTTATATATTCAGTAGGTGTCAGACCCATAACCTTTTTAAACTGCCTACTAAATGTCGATTTAGAGTTAAACCCGCAGTCGTAGGCTATAGAGAGAAGAGTATATTTCTTATTCTCTGATTTTTTAACTAATGATAAAAATCTTTCGATTCTTTTCTGATTGATATACTCATAAAAGTTTTTATCCTCAAAAGAATTGATAACCTGCGATAAATGATTGGGATGTACATCAAAAATTTGAGCTAGTTCAACCAAACTTAAATCTGGATTCAAATAAAGTTCTTCTTCTTCCATTCTTTTACACAATAAATCATATATCTCTTGAGCCTTTTCTTGATCAAGACCCGATTTCTTATATTTTATATTTTCACCTATAAGCTGCGGCTCATTTATAATAAAGTCCCGGTCTATTGAAGGATCATAACTATTTTGAGAATTAAAAATACCTACCTGATTAACGCCAAAGTATCCCATAAAAATGACAAAAATAGCAACAACAATATAAAGATATTGTACTGCCCAGTCGAACAAAATAAAAGTCCATACTAAAGCCACACCTGCAATAAGATATTGCAACCAATAAAGATTAATCTTGTCTATGTTTGAAAATTTCGTGACAATGTTCTTTTTGTGTTTATAGAGTAATAGCTGTGACCATCCTATGTAAAGTACACCCGAAATTTTCATTAAAATATAATTGAGTTGAAATCTTTCTTGAAACCCTATTCCACTATTTCTATATACAGCTAGTTTGGCATCCCCATCTAAGACAAAAAAGTCTTCAAATAGTAAAACCACTAAAACTATTGGAATAAAATGAAGAAGTTGTATTTTCGAAAAGGATATTTGATTGGTTATGGTTCCCGTATACAAATACAATAAAGGTCCATGAATAAGAGGAAAAATGATTGCTACACCTAAAAGATCAGGATAATTAAAAACCATCCTACTGTAATTAAGATAGAATAAAGATAAATGCAACCCAATGATCAGGAACCAAACGAATAAAATCTTATCTGAAATATTTTTATTCTTTTTTCCGATCAGTAAAAATGCTAGAAAAAAAGTGACTATGATACCTATTATATAGATCATTTTTTGATTTTTATATGCTTGCCAAAAATAAACGAAAAGTACCAACTAAATTTAAATTTTACTCTTCAAATTAAAAAATCAATACGTAGGGCTATCCAAAATCAAAAAAAGTCCATATAATGTTGAAATTTTTTAAAAAATCTAACTCACTAGTACAATAACATTTAGAAGAAATGTCAAAATACTAACATAGTAATCACAAATACTTTTTTTATTAATAATTTCTACTCATGCTGAATTAAGCAACAATTGAGAATCATACAGAGTATAAATCCTTACTCTTAGTAGTTGGTCTCAGGGCACAACCTATTGAAAGTATACAATCCATTGCTAATTCATCCTCTTTATATAAAAGTAAAACGGTAATTAGTCTGAATAAGACGATTAAGGCTACAAACGAACCTAAATCCAAGCTAAATTAAGACTACCAACTTCATATTTTTTTTAAATCCTTGAATAAATAGACATAGAACCTAAATGTAACTACTGAACACTAAAAACTGTACACTAAACACTTTCTCTCTAGGCGCTAACTAAAATAAAAAAGTTGACAATAGTATAATTTGTTAAGGCTATTTTGTTCATATCGTACCGTAAAACACCTACACGTGCTCAAAGTATTACATAAAAATTATTGATGTCAAAAATCATTGACAATAATAAAACACTTACGATGTAAATACTTAAATTAGTGGTATATAACTAAAAATCATTAAAATGGGAAAATTTGTAATAACCAAAAGAACTAATGGTGAGTTTCAATTTAACTTAAAAGCCAACAACGGACAAATAATTCTTACCAGTGAAGGCTATTCGACAAAAAGTAATTGTGAAAATGGAATTGCCACTACAAAAGAAAACGCACAAATTGATGCTAGATTTGAACGTAAGTTGTCTTCAAACAGTAAGTATTTTTTTAATCTAAAAGCTTCAAACGGACAAATTATTGGCTCAAGCGAAATGTACGAAAGTGAAGCCGCTAGAGAAAACAGCATAACCTCCGTTAAAAACAATGCACCTGAAGCAACAATTGAGGATCTTTCAAACTAATTAATTTTTTTTTGAGCAAAAAAGCCTGATCCACACAGATCAGGCTTTTTATATATTCCCTAAGCTATACGAAGTCTCACGGATTCGTATTTTTTTTATATCCTTAAACAACCATTGATACTTAAATTCTCCTAACCTTTTCGGTAAACGTTTTACAAGTCTTACGATTTTATACTCAATCAAATTAGCCATCATCACCAACAAACCCCAATAAATAATTACTATATAAGCAATCCAATGTACTACAAGTTATATATATTTGAAAATACATAAACATAACAAAAAAGTTCGCTTAGCCAACCATTTTTGGGCGTATATACGAAAGTTTGTTGCGACTATCTGCTATTTACCTGCAAGGCTGGGTGACGTGCTAACATCAAACATTAGTGCTGAACTCTGACGACAAAATGCCAACGCTTCTAAAAATTAAAAGAGGTGTTTTACCAACGCATAAGCCGAATCAAAAACACCACATTTAATTTTGTCCAACCGCACCTTTACACCATACCTAATTTGACTATTAAAAAGACTTATAACTTTAAAAATTACTACATTCGAAGCGTGACTAAAAAAATTAAAACATATCAATTAGATAAAAGATACTTGTTTGTTCATTATGAATCAACAACTGATTACAACTTTTGGCTTGACAATACCAATGAACTAATTGACAACGGTTTTGGCTTATATTCATCGGCAAGGGTTATAGATAGAATTGGACCGTTAAAGTCATAATTTTTCAGAGTTGTCATTTAAAATATCTATCAACTGAAATGTAATCGACAGGAAATTGCATTATTTCTCCTTTTCTGAGTTTTTGCTTTTGTCCTCAGCTACTCCAAATTCTTTCATGAGGTCAAGGCCGTAGTTGCGAATGTTTTCTATTATTGAAATTGCCCTAATCCCTCTTTTTGTAATTGTGTACTCTACTTTTGGTGGAACAACTGGGAACACTTCTCGAGTGACAAAGCCTTCTTCTTCCAATTCTCTTAGTTGACTGGTTAGCATTTTATGTGTTATATGAGGAATATCTTTTTTAAGTTCACCGTACCGCATCACTTTATCTTTTAATCGCCAAAGTATAGGCATTTTCCATGTGCCTCCTATTCTATCCATCGCAAATTCAACAGGATTATAATAGAGTTTGTTCTTGTATAAAAATTCAGGCATAGACTTAACACTTTATTATATTCATACTTTCCTAAAAGTGTGTATCACTATTCGGAGTAAGTATATTGCCAAAGGTAGCACATAGTTGCAACTTTGCCGAATAATTTTAAACAAATAAAATAATGAAAAAAATTGCATTAATTACAGGCGGCTCAAAAGGTTTAGGTTTTGAAACTGCTTTACAACTAGGTAAAATTGGTTTTACAATAGTTATAACCGCTCGTACAAACGAAAAGAGCAAAGAAGCTGAGGGTAAATTAAAAGCTAATGGGATTGAAGCATTTGGCTTTGCATTAGACGTAACATCAAACGAACAAATTAACAGCCTTGAAAAATTCATCAATGAAAACTTTGGAAAGCTAGATGTTCTGGTGAATAATGCTGGAGTTCAATTAGATTTTACTGGCTTCATGGAAGGCAATTCTTCTGAAACTGTATCAATGAAAGTTTTAAAAGATACATTTGATACCAACTTCTTTGCTCCAATTGAGCTTACACAAATTTTATTGCCTTTACTTAAAAAATCTGATGCAGGCAGAATTGTAAATGTGTCAAGTATTATGGGGTCACTAACATTACACGCAGATACTACATCACCAATCTATGGTATTAAATTATTAGCCTATAATTCTTCTAAAACAGCTTTAAATCAATTTACAGTTCATTTAGCTCAAACATTAAGTACAACAAATGTAAAAGTTAACTCTGCACATCCAGGCTGGGTAAAAACTGATTTAGGTGGTGAATATGCTCCTATGACAATTCAGGAGGGAGCAAAAACAATTGTAGATTTAGCCACTCTTGAAAGTGATGGTGTAAATGGCCAGTTTATTCATTTAGGCGAAAGTTTACCTTGGTAAAAGAAAACAAAATGAAAAATATAAATTTATTATTCGTGGCTAGTCTTTTTTGCATGATAGTTAGCTGCTCGCCAAAAGAAGAAACAAAACAATCATTAACAAATTTAAAAATGAAAAATTCAAAAACTCCAGGGCAGAAATTCATTGAGGGTTTCGCAAATAACAATGTAAACCTATTGAAAGAGGTTTTAGCAAAAGATGTCAAATTTTATGGAACTTTGGCATGGGGTATTCAAGGCAGCGACAATGTAATCAACTTTGCGACTGAGTTCCAAAAAGGGCTTCCGGGCATGAAAGTGGTATTGCATGATGAATTCTACAATGCAGAAGGAACAAGAGGCAACATCAGAATGCACTTGTATTTTGATAACCAGGGTATATTTATGGGAAATAAACCTACGGGCAAAAGTGGAGAATCAGTAGAGTCGTTCACTCTAAAGATAAAAAATAATCAGATAACAGAAATTGTGCAATCGGGAAATACATTTCCTTTAGCCGCCATAGAATTGATTGATTTCAAAATGGATTATCCTAAAGACACTCCTGACCCAGAAAAAGCTATTTTAACGGCTTCTACAAAAGAAGTAACTTATCATTAAATCAAAGGCTTGGCTCCAAACAAAAGAATTTAGCATTTATTAAAAATAATATAACGATAGCAATTATAGATTTAGCTAGCTTAGGTGATACTATAGATAAAAAATATTTCAACTGACTATATCGTTCATATTGGAGCAAGATTTTAATTTATTGAGAAATGCGGTTTATAGCAATCATGATTGCTATAAACCGTCTTTCATTAATTCATTCACAAATCAGTAAAGCAATAAAATAAAAATTATAACTATAAAATCTAAAAATGATACGTAAATCAACAGCCGTATGGAACGGCACTGGTAAAGAAGGTAACGGCACAGTTTATTCTACTAGCGGAGTATTAAATCAAACTCCTTATTCTTTTGCAAGTCGCTTTTCAAGCGAAGATGGTAAAGCAGGTACTAATCCCGAAGAATTAATTGCAGCAGCACATGCAGGATGTTTTTCAATGGCATTAAGTTTTCAATTAGGAGGTGCTGGTTATATTTCAACTGAATTAAAAACGGAAGCCTTACTAAATATGGAAAATGTTGATGGGCATTTTAAAATAATATCTATCCACTTAGTTTTAGTTGGCGATGTACCTCATATTACTGAAGAAAAATTTATTGAAATAGCCAATAATGCTAAAAAAACTTGTCCAATTAGCCAAGCATTATCAGCATTGGAAATTACTTTATCAGCTACCCTAAAAAAATAATTATGAATATAGCAATTATAGGTTCTGGTAACGTTGGTGGTGCTTTAGCTAAAAAATGGATTGAAGCAGGCCATAGTATTTTAATTGGAGCAAGGTTTCCTTTAAGTGATAAAAATATCGAATTAGGAAGAATAATTGGTGAAGATAGTTTTACCTCAATTGAAAATGCGGTAAAACTGTCAGACATTATTTTACTATCAACACCTGCTATGCAAACGGTTGATGTAGTAAAAAGTTTAAGTGATACAACTGGCAAAATTATTATTGATGCGATGAATATTGTTATGGGTTACGGCCCACACAGCTATAATAATACGACCGATGCAATTATCGATAACACTAAAACAAAAGATGTGGTTAAGTGCTTTAATACAACTGGTTTTAATAATATGGCTAATACAAATTATGGAGGAATGTCACTTGATTTATTTGTTGCAGGCGATAGTAAAACAGGAGTTTCAGTAGCTATCAAATTAGCAAAAGATGCCGGTTTTGAAGAGTGTTACCACATTGGAGGCAATGATAAATTTGAACTAATGGAACAATTCGCTTGGTTTTGGATTAACCTTGCAATGTTTCAGGGACAAGGTCGAGAAATTGGTTTTAAATTATTAAAGAGATGAAAATAGCATTGGTTACAGGAGCCTACAAGGGACTAGGTTTAGAGTGGTGTAAACAACTAATTAATCAAGGCTATAAAGTAGTTTTAACTTCACGTGAATTAGAAAAAGCGCAAATTGAAGCAACAAAATTAAATAAAGAAGAAATTGTTGTTTATCCAATGTCATTGAATGTAAAAAATGAAACAAGTATTCAGGAACTTGCATCATGGACAGCCACCAAATTTGGAAAAATTGATTTGATTGTAAATAACGCCGGCATTAATCCAAAAGATTATCCTGATAAATCAAGGATGGCTAAAGCTTTCTATCTTGATAATTTAGATTCTGAGGAAGTTCTTGAAGTCATTCGTATAAATAGCATAGCTCCTTTAATTATTGTCAAACATTTCAGGGGACTACTTACTAAAAGCCAAAGTCCCGTTGTAATCAATATTTCTAGTTGGCTAGGTTCTGTAACTAATTTATCTTTTGGAGGTCATTATGGCTATATTGGTAGTAAAAACCTTCTTAATGTTCTTAATAAATCAATGGCACATGAGATTAAAAACGATAATATTATTTGTATAAATGTTAATCCGGGTTGGGTTCAAACCGATATGGGTGGTCAAAAGGCTCAATTTACGACGGAACAATCAGTGAATAATTTAATTTATAATGTATTGAATAAAGTTGTATTAAGTGATACTGGTAAGTTTCTTAATTTTGATGGATTAGAGCATCCTTGGTAAAGCCCTTGGTTTTGGTAAAAACCAAAAAATTGGTTTGTGTAACAAGCTATTTGTTTCACTTCAAAACTAATTGGTTTTTTATATATTTGAACTGTAAAACGTAGCTTTTAGATTTACGTAGGCTTGTGATAGTTTTGACGACACCCAACATTATGAAGGACAACAAAAAAATATGGATAAAACCTGGTTATGAAATATTTGCAATTTCAGGACCAGGTTCTATCAAAATTGAATCACTTGCCAAGAAAGTTGGTAAAAGTAAATCTTCATTTTATCATTACTTTGCCGACCTTGAACTTTACATTGACAATTTGCTAAAACATCATATTGACCAGTCTTATATAATTGCAGACAAAGAGAATTGTGCAAACAATATTGACCCTGAATTAATCAATATTCTTGAAGAACATCGTGTGGATTTACTTTTTAACAGGCAATTACGAATAAACCAAAACATCAAATCATTTTCAGACACTTTAATTCAATCAAATAAAATAGTTGGAGATGCCTTTGTAAAAGTATGGGTTAAAGATTTAAGTTTACAACTTTCGCAAAAACAAATTCAAGGCATTTTTACATTGGCGCTTGAAAACTTCTTTCTGCAAATCAATGCTGACAATCTTAACAACAAATGGCTATCTGAATATTTTGTAAACTTAAAAAAAATCACAGTTAATTTCGTTTAGACATCATTGTACGGTATCGACTAAAAAACTAAAAATATTCATTCTACTTTTGTGTTCGAATTAAAAAAATGAATAAAATGATGACTCAAAAGTTTCACAAATTCTGGTTAAAAATCACTGCTATTTTAGTTGCCTCCTTCGGACCAATATGCTCTTTAGCCTCAATTCCAAAGTTTTCGGAACCAGCCCGATGGACATTGGACTTATTAAGTTGGCCAATAGATGGTAATCAAATATATGATCCTACTACACGATTTATATCTGCTATATTGGGTGGTTTTTTATTTGGGTTTGGTGTAATGATTTGGTGTTTATCTGTTTGGGTTTACGATAAAGCACCAGAAATGGTTCGTAAAAGTGTAGTTATAGGACTTAGTTCTTGGTTTCTTTTAGACAGCACAGGTTCTATTCTTTCAGGCAATGCATCAAACTCACTTTTTAATGTGGTTATTTTATTATCGTTTATAGGACCACTATGGCGTCCTGCAAAGGGATAATATAGTGACGATAAAGTAAAAAACTACCGCTAAAACAGCGGTTTGTCGTAATTACGGATGATGTGCTTCGTAGAAACATTTTTTCTATATTTCATTTATATATGGTTGTCGGATACAAATTAATCCAGAAAACATAAATAAAAATTGGTTAGTATGTTATTTTGAAAATTTAAAACGAATTACCCAATCTATAATCAAGCCATTGTACTGTGGCGACTAAAATGTAAAGGTACCTATGACTAACTTTGCAAAAAAATATACAATTATGAATAATAAAAATGTTTTCAAAGCCCTTTTACTCGTTCAAACAATTGGACTAATAATTTACACTTTCATCGCAATTCAAACAGAAGGTGTAAATTTTTTAGTTATAGCACTAAACAACCTTAAATCGTTAACCTGGTCAGGTCAATTTAATCTTGATTTTAGTTGTTACCTCACCTTATCTGGCCTTTGGATAATGTGGCGTAATAAATTCACGCCAATGTTTATTATTGTTGGATTTTCAGCAATGATTTTAGGTATCATATTTTTTGCTCCTTACCTATTATACTTATTGACAAAGGAAAATGGAGACTTAAAACGTGTATTGATTGGCGACAGATAAATAAAACTCACTATTACAATGGATTGAATCGACTTTATTGTTAAAAGTCGGCGTTTTAACAGCACCAATCATTATTTAATTGGGATAATCTCAACCGCCATTTTATCTGCTATTTATTATTTGTGTTGCCATAAGTCAATTTGCATTTACTCAATTTTTTTTAGGCTCATCAGAGTTTATAAGTACAACTCTCCCATGCTTCTAGTCTGTATGGGAAGTAATTTTCAAATAGATTTACACAGTTTGGTAGTTTTAACTTCTTATTTGAAATGAGAAAATATAGAGCAGGACAAGAAAAAAACACCTACACCATTGTCACTACAGAGGCTAATCCATTAATGGTAGAAATTCATAACATCAAAAAAAGAATGCCAATTATACTTCGTTCAGAAGATGAGCAAAAATGGTTGCAACGCGAGCCTATCCAAAAATTTGCCTATCCCTATGAAGTGAATTTAGTAGCCAAAAGTCTAAACTTTGGTTCGCTCGTTTAAGAAAAAGTGCACTCACATTACTAAAATAATACGACCTCCTTAAACAAAGTCGTATTCCGTTCCCCCTGCCCCAACTGGCCAACGCTCCTAAAAAAAGTACTGTCATATTTTTTGTCCAACCGCACTTCAAGCACTTTGCCTTTTGGCAAAATTACTATTGCAAAATAGAAAATAAGGCAGTGTCCATCAACTAACTTATAGCCCACCCCTCAACACGCGCAAAACTCAAAAGTTAATCAATTAAACCTTAAACAACCTTATACCTTTAAGCAATTTAAACCCACATCACAATTCTCAAAACACATCAACTAAAAACATAAAAATCAATATTTTAGACCAATATTTTTAGCTTTTTAGCTAAAAAAAACTCGTTACAGATAGAACGAGAACTATCCCATTCCCAGATATAGTCACAACATACAGCCATGGCTAACACTAACATATAAGCTAAAAAAACATTCCCCTACTTCATTATAAAATCAAAGAAATTATGACTATCAAAATAAAATTATGGAAAAAAAGTTGATATATTTGAAAAATAAATAGGAAACAAACCTTCACTTTACTTTGTAATTATAGTGCAAATTTTAGAAGGTTTGTTTTAAACTTTAAACTAGTTTTATATAGTCTAAAAAATGAAAAACATACTATTTGACTTCATATCAAAATACATTTCTCTCACTGAAGAGGAGAAAAACATATTACTCTCATTAGATCTCTTCCACACGGTAAAAAAAGGAACAATTTTACTAAAAGAAGGACAGATGTCAAACAACAACTACTTTGTATTAAAGGGCTGTATAAGAACATACTACGTAATAGATGGAGAAGAAAAAACAACAGCCTTCTACACAGAATTAGAAGGTATAACACCTCATTGTGTTGTAAATAACACTCCTTCTGAATATTTCGTTAGTTGTCTTGAAGACTCTATTATTCTGATGGCCGATGCTAAAATGTCTGCAGAAGTGAATAGTAAATTTCCAAAGTTTCAACTAATGTGTGGGAAATTGTCGCAAGAATTGTTAGCCAAACAACGAATAGACTTTGATGAATTTAAAACGTCTTCACCTGAACAACGATACCTAAACCTGTTACAAAAAAGACCAGACCTTGTTCAGCGTGTACCACAACACCAGCTAGCAAGTTTTTTAGGTATAAAACCACAATCACTAAGCAGATTAAGAACAAGAATTTTGGGGAAAAGCAAATAGCCCATTCATTTATTAACTTAAGTTAACTATTTTAAGACTACCTCCAGTATACTTTTGATATATCCTTAACCTTAAATAAGAAAGATATGCAAAAGAAAAGGGTACCCATTAGCTTTGTCTTAATGATGATAACTATCCACCAACTAAAAGTTCAAAATGCTAAAACAGTCAGTGATCACCAACAATGGCTCGTTTTTGTTTTCCTTTTTTCATTAGGTTATTTGACTTCTTATAATAGAAAAAACTTTGCCCAACTTAATTTGAGCTACCATAGTAGACTACGGCATACAACCCATTCAGCTTCATAAGAAAGTCTTAATCAACGTGCATCCACTCTTTTCTACAAGGCGCGTACAGTGCAATAAAGAAAAAATGTCAAGATATATTCGTGATTAAAACTTTTAATTGAATGTTTTTTATAAAAAGTACCTATACGGTACTTAAAAAGTATCCATTCGACTAATTTCTTTGAAAGAAAAAAATCACCCACTGATGTTGAATTTATATTCAGATTCAGAGAATCTTGATTTCATTTTATTTTAATCTTAGTTTATAACTTATGAATACAAATAAAACCACACAAAACTCAATGAAAGACATCAAAGTCAATGTAAAACTTAAACTTGCCTCACTATGGACAAGTTTGACGTTTCTTTACATCTATATTGATTATTATCACTTATATATGCCAAAAAAAGTTGAAGAAATCCAGTCAGGAAAAGTGTTTGAATTTACTATTACACAAGGATTTCTTTTGGCAGCTCTAACCTCAATGACAATTCCCATACTTATGATCTTTCTCTCTGTAACTCTTGCTGCTAAAGTAAACCGCTGGGTAAATATGTGCATAGCATTGGTGTTTATTCCCTATACGCTGTTTAATTTGGCAGGCGAAGTTTGGATGCATATGGTTTTTGGTGCTGTTGTAGAATGCGTTCTCCTTTACCTAATTTTCCATTTCGCACGGAACTGGTCATAAATTCAATAAGCAAAACAGAATAAAATGGTTTTAAAAATAAATTGAATATATACATTGACAATTGGCGTTTATTAAATAAAATGATATTCTGTCACAAAAATTTAAAAAATAAAAACTTCTAAAACAATTAAAAAATTATGAGAACAAACATAAAAAAGTACAGCATTGGATTATTTTTAGCTATTTTCCTTCTAATCGGTAGTACAGTTTATAACAATTATTTACATATTCCAGATTTTATAAACGGCTTTACAAAAGGTTTCGGAATTATTATATTTATTTTTTCAATTAGTAAAATGTACCAAACCAAGTAATAAAATAAAACTATTTAAAACAACAATAAACAAATGAAAATCAACATTTTAAAAATTTAGCAAAAAAAATTCATGAGTATCTATAGGCTATGTGACTAAATCAAGCCATTAATGATAATGTGGTAAATAAAGCAATCAACAAGTGATAGATATTATGTGAACTTAAAAAAAAAGCTATCATCTCAGCTACATCCAATATTTTCTATAGTTAAACTTTAGATTCTTAAACTACTATTTTAAGTTATTCAAAACTTATCAAAAAATTTTAAAAGTAAGCAAGACAAATGCAATAAATAATTCGAAAGTTACAAGTAAAGTTTACAAAACAAGTTTTACTGTAGTTAAAATGAATACAAAAAAACAGTCAATGATTGTTAGAGAAGCTGAAGATATAAAACAAATTCAAATTATAAGAAATGTAGTTAAAGAAAATACTTTATCGAATCCAAACTTGGTAACAGAACTAGACTGTAAAGAATTAATTACGGCAAGAGGAAAAGGTTGAGCTTGTGAAATGAACAACCAGATTGTAGACTTCGCAATTGCTTATCCAAAAGAAAACAATATTTGGGCCTTATTTATAGATTCAAAATTTGAGAAAAAAGGAATTGGGAAAATTGTACAGAAAACTATGCTAGACTGGTATCTTTGAGAGATCAAAACAAAACTTTGGTTAAGTACTTAATTCAATAACAGAGCGGAAAATTTTACAGAAATACAGCTTGGAAGGAAATAAGAACTCACGGATCAACAAAAATCAAGTTTGAAATGGGCTATACTGATTGGCTAACAAAAAATAATCCAATGGAAGAAATCTCAAAAAAACACAATCCAAACCTAGTACTAATAAACAAGTAGACAGTAATTTACAAAAAAGGAGGTAGTGCTTCCATCAACAAGAGTAAAAGGTAATGAAACAACCACATAAGTTGTAATTGATTTAAATAAAGTCATATAATTTGGGGTTAAAAAATGAATAACTTAAAATCTTTATTAGATAAATATCTCTTCCGTATATGAAATATAGTGTACAGTATTACATCACTAGCTTTTACATTAATATCAAGGGGATAAAGAAACTCTTCAGTAATTCACCTGTGAATTTTAGAAAAATTCGTAAAGAGGACATCCACAATCCTAGTACAAAATTCTTTAAAAGACCAAACATTATTAAATTTAGGATTGCCGATAGCGACATTACAGAAATTAATAAAGAAATCAATGTAAAAAAGTTACTCATCTTTGTTCCTGGAGGTGCTTTTATTTCGGGTCCAATAAAGATTCATTGGAATATTGTTGAAAAATTATCTAAAAAGACACTGCAAAATATCTGGCTTTGTGATTATCCTAAAGCGCCCGAGCATGACATTTTAAACATTTCTAATAATTTAGATAGTATATACAAAAAAGCATTAGAAAAGTATGATGCTGAAAACATCACCTTTATTGGGGATTCTGCTGGAGCAACATTGATCATGGCACTTACTCAAAGAGCAATAGCTAATAAATGGAACATCCCAAAAAAGCTAGTCTTAGTTTGCCCTGTATGTGATGCTACATTTCAAAATCCAGAAATAACAACAATAGAGAAAAAAGACTTTATTTTAGCTACTAAAGGAGTTATAAGTGCTAAAAAGATGTGTGCGGGAAAACATGAGCTAGACAATGTTATGATGTCACCGATTTATGCTCCGTTTACACAATTTCCTAAAACAATCTTGTTTCTAGCAGAAAATGATATTACCTATGCTGATCAAAAATTATTGGTCAAGAGATTAAATATTGATTCTATTTCACATAAAGTTTATTTAGGCGTTGGCATGCCTCATATTTGGCCATACTTACCATTTATGCCAGAATCAAAAAGGGCACTTCAAAATATTATTGGGGAAATAAATCAATCATAATGGGCTTATTAATTTTAGTAAACAAATCAATCTAATATGCAGTTATGAAAAAAAATCTTCTATTGATTATGCTGATGACTAATGCTGTATTTTCGCAAACAACTACTTTTACGATAATTGGTAGAATCGAAGGCCTACAAGATAGTACCAAGCTATTTTTAAGAGATAATAAAGCTGAAAAAACTATTGCTTCAGCATACGTAATGAATGAAAGGTTCCAAATAAAAGGTAGCTACCCTACCAAAGACGCTTTTTTGTATGTTATGCTGCACAATAAAGATTTTAGTAAGTTTAAGAACTTTTGGATTGAAAAGGACAAAATTGAATTTCAAGCAGCTAAAGGAAACTTTTCTGATGCCAAAATAACAGGTTCTTCGCTACAGTTACTCGCAGACCAACTTCAGAAAAGCACCAACCCACATTATGATAGCATTAGAATGTTGACAAAAAACTTAATCAATAAATCAGGACCTGACTCCTTAGCAATTCAGAATTCAATCAGTAGTATAGAAAGAAAGATAGATCAAATTCAAGTAGAATATATTAGAAAGCATCCTAACTCAATATTTTCTGCAAGTTTGCTAAGTGTAATAAGTAAAAAAATCCCTGTTACTAAGACAAAAGAATTGTATGGTTTATTACCAACATATTTACAAAACAGTAACTATGGCAAATTGGTAAAAAAGGTAATTGATTTTAAAAAGGAAATAAAAGTTGGTGAACATTTCATTGACTTTGAACAAAGAGATAGTAATGGAAAAATGGTAAGGTTGTCCGATGTAAAATTCGAGTACCTACTTTTAGAATTTTGGTTCTCCAACTGTGGTCCTTGCATTAGAGAAAACCCAAAACTTGTTGAACTATACAAAAAATTTAACCCAAAAGGTTTTGAGATAGTTGCTGTATCTGTTGATAAAAGTGAAAAAATCTGGCTGGATGCTATAAAGCGTGGTGGTCTTCCATGGATAAATGTATGTGAATTAACAGGCACAGACAATACGGCCGCCATTACTTATGGAATATACGAATACCCCACAAACTTCTTAATCAATAAAGAAGGTAAAATAATTGCTAAAAATGTACGAGGAGAGGATTTACAAAGCAAACTAATGGAACTTTTTAAAATCTAATTTTATAGTATTATGCAAGTAAAACTATTAAAACCAGACCATTTTAGTGGCGAAATTTTGTTCGAAAACTATCTTGTCAAAGGATTTGATTCTTTTGATCAATTAATTGACTTGTATGCGAAGTATAAAAAAAATAATTCTAAAAAGTCCATCCTAATTACTTTAGATAAATTAGATCAAGCACATTACACAAGTACACATGCAATCTTAAACAATGATCTTGACAGTACAGAAGGACATGATCTATCTGGGATTGACACTATAGCTTTTGAAAATAACGAACATATAGGCTACCTTTCAACACCTTCTGAATTTTTTATACGCAAAGAAAACTTTTTAAAACAAACCCAAAATATAGATTTTTCAGAAGCATGCAAACGAGGATTGCTAATAGATGCCAATGAACTAAAGCTTTTAGAGGAAATCAATAGCAATCCAATTGATTTTTTAGACAATCAAATAATAGTAAAAATAATACCCGTTGAAAAAACCTATGAGTCAATCTGTGGTTTTCCAAACGGTTATTTTAATTGTGATTTAAATCCATTTGAAAATTATGCTTTAGCTAAACATCTCCATGAAAAATATGATTACCAACTTTTTGGCATAGGCGCTTCACTGATTAGATTTTTACGCGATAGTCCTTTAAAAGAAAAGCAAGCCATTGAACTAAGTGCTGATTTAGCCAAACTATATAATGCAGAGGAACATATTTTTCAAAATTTGATCCATTGTCTAAAAGATACAAAGCACTTGATTTTAAAATATACAGAAAACTTAGATTTATAAAAAGTACCGATGATAGTAAATCATAAACAATTAAATGCTAACTAATGAAACAACTTTTAATACTGTCATTGATTGTATTCCAAAATGCAATAAGTCAAAGTAATCCAGAGCAAATAACAAAAGAATTTATAAAAGAGTATAAAGTATGGAATGATTTAGCATTTCAACTTGATCAAGATAAGAATCCGTCGGCCTCCAGTTTAGCTGAAAAATCATACAAAGAGTTAATTCAAAAATATTGCGATAAAAATAAAGTGTATCAATTCTTAGCTTTTGGAAGTAAGTCACTTCATTCGCCCGAAGAGGAAATCGTAACAAAATCAAAAAATCAAAAATAAGAAGGCGATAGTAAGCACTAGATTTAAGGATAAAAACTTTGATTTCTTAATCAACAATTACGAGTATCATTTTGTTTTGATAGATGGAAAATGGCTGTTGGAAGAAGTTTACTTAATTGACGAAGACGGAAAATACCCAGGGTTGTAGCGACACTAAAATAGAGAAGCCAAACTATCTTAGTTTACAATAAAAAACTGTTCAACTGATAGCAAATAACAAGTTTAGATAAAAGTACTTGCTAACAACTAATCAAAAAAATTGAATGCATTAATGAGGTGAAGTAATCAACGTGATTTGGGGCATTAAAATATATCGCACATAAAAAAAACATTAAAAATGAATAGAATACTTCAATTGACCATATTTCTTTTATTATTTACAACCAGTTGTAAGAGAACGTCTGACAAGACAGAGATACTACGAGAAAAAATCAAGCAAATCGTATCCGATAAAAAAGCATTAGTAGGGGTTTCAATCATCGGGAAAAATTATAAAGATACTATTTCACTTCACGGAGATAAAAGATTCCCAATGCAAAGTGTGTTTAAATTTCATATAGCATTAGCTGTTCTGTCTGAAATTGATAAAGGAAACATTTCATTAGACCAGAAAATTGAAATTCCCAAAGAAGCACTTCTACCACAAGACTTCTGGAGTCCACTAAGAGACGAAAACCCTAACGGAGGTACTTTCACCATCAAAAAACTAATTCAATATACTGTTTCGCATAGTGATAATACAGCTTGTGATATTTTGATTAGAACTATAGGAACACCTAAAACAGTAGAACAGTATGTTAAAAAGTGCGGTATAAAAGAGATACAAATTACCTTCAACGAAGAGCAAATGCAATCTAAGTGGGAAAATATGTTTCAAAATTGGACTACCCCAAAAGCCGCAAGCGAAACCCTTAAACTATTCTATGAGAACAAGAACAACTTACTTTCAAAAAGGAGTTATGATTTTTTTTGGCAAACAAATAAAGAAACAACAACTGGCAAAAACAGAATAAAAGGACACTTACCTACTGAAACTATTGTGGCCCATAAAACAGGTTGGTCTGGAACAAATAAAGAGACGGGTATTACAGCAGCTGTAAACAATATAGGGATCGTTTTTCTACCTAACAGTGAATACTTTATAATCAGCGTTTTTGTTAGTGAATCAAAAGAAAATTTCGAAACCAACGAAAAAATTATAGCAGACATAGCAAAAGCAACTTATGACTTTTACGCTATATCAGACAAATAGAAGACTTAAATCAAACTCATCCTTACTTATTGTGTCAAAAAATTAATGACTTTAGCTCCAAAAGCAATGCTAAAATTTGATTTGGCAAATAACACATTTAGGACAGCAAGCGATCTGTACCCCCAATGTATTAAGTCTCTCGATTTCGTCTATTTATAGATATATCCTGAATAAAAAAACAGACTAAAAGTCTTCCAGTTTTTTTAGTAAATCTTTTAAAAATCTTTCAGTTTAGTAATCAATTATAAGTGGTCTACATTACCAAAATCCTAGAAATAATAATAAAAATAAAAAGTGTATTAAAAGTTATTAATATTTAAAAAAAACAAAAGCTTAACAAAAGCTCGGTAAGCCACTCCATTTTTGGTATATCTACGAAAGTTTGTTGCGACTATATCCTAGTTAGCTGTAACCGTATTGAAATCCGATAATCAATAAAGTATTTAGAGAAATGACAATGACGACAAGGGAAATTTTAAATAGCTTGGGACAATTCTCAAATTTTGACATAGAACTTTTTGAAAAACATTCAGAAAGGAGAATTCTGAATAAGAATGAACTGCTTCTAAAAGAAGGCGAAGTTTGTAAATGTTTTTATTACATTTTATCAGGTTCTTTTTCACAATTTCAAATTGACGACATTGACGAAGTTATAATTGATTTGCACTTACAACATGAGTGGATGTTCAACCAACAAAGCCTTACACAACAAACACCCTCAAATACGACAATTAAAGCATTCTCAAAATCAGAAATTATTGATTTGAGTTTGAGTAGCTTTCATTGCCTTTGTTCCAAATCTCAATCATTTCTGCAATTTGGCAAAATCCTCAATCAGACTATGAACAGAAGTTTCATTTTTGACAATTCACTTAAACCAAATGAAAAATACAACTATATCAACAAGTCAAAACCTGAATTAACAAAAGTGTTCCCAATTAAGATGGTTGCTTCATATCTTAAAATTGCACCTGAAACTTTGAGCAGAGTGAGAGCTAACTATTGAATTTACTGATTAAGATCAAGAGGACTTTTACTAACTAACAGTTATCTTTGCAAAAAAAAGTATCATGCTGATAAACATTATTCCGAAACTTCCTATGCGTAGCAAGGCTGCGACAAGAGAATTTTATTTAACACAGTTAGGTTTCTACGACATTGGTAGTGCAGACTATGAAGGCTACTTGTTAGTTAAAAAAGACAATGTAGAAATACATTTTTTTGAGTTCAAAGGGCTTGACCCAAAAGAAAATTACGGACAAGTTTATATTCGTACTAACGACATTGAAGCACTTTATCAATCTATGCTAGACAACAATAACAGCATACATCCGTCAGGGCATTTACAAACCAAGCCTTGGGGACAAAAAGAATTTGCAATGCTTGACCCAGACAACAATTTGCTAACATTTGGACAGAGTATTTAATGTGAAATAAAACGGCTACAGCTAACACGAGTTTTGCGTCAGGCGGGGTGACGTGCAAACTTGGAGCTTTGTGCTTCTATTCAAGTTCTGTGCAGGTTGACAGTTTTGTGCTCCGAAACCCGACCGAACGCAAAGCCCCGATCCGTTAGCTGGAAGTGCTGAAAACGAAGACGAATTCAATAACTTAATGCAACAAATGATAAATTTTATCTTTGTTGAATTATGGAAAAATTACGCAGGCGATTAACCTTAAATGAACGGATTATTATTCAGACTTTACTGGGTGAGAATAGATCCAAAAGCTACATT
>CAUPRE010000031.1:0-37217 GCA_963513565.1 uncultured Flavobacterium sp.
CGAACTTTTTTTTCAGTTGAAAAAAGACTATTTTTGAAATGGAAATGTACGTTCTTTTGATAGATTGAGTAGGGGTTTTGAGCAAAACTAGGCTCTCGCGCGAGGCTGATATTGAGTAGGAAAGTAGTGGTACGCCTTTCAGGGGCAAGAGCTGGATAAGGAAACAGGCATGGAGGCTTTTCAGCTGCGTTTATGGGATGGAAGGATTGGGAGATGGTTGAGTCCTGACCCTTATGGGCAATATGCTAGTCCTTATTTAGGGATGGGGAATAATCCAATTTCTTTGATTGATCCTGATGGGGGGCAAACAATTGACCCGCCAATAAAGGAGATCCACTTAGAGAAGTTATTGTTTTTTCAGGGAAATCGCATAATAGTTGGAGTAATAGTTTTACACATAGTCTTAGTGCTAATTCTTTATTTTTTGAGCAATCATCGAATATCAGGAATAATTTTTACAAACCAAGTGAGAAATTTTATTATGAAGCTTTCAAAAAAGGAGAATTATCACAATTTGAGTATGCTACAAAACGATATAACTTGCAAGGTGAAACTCGAGCACGTTTGCCACAGGTTGGTAAGGCAATTTCAGAATTAGAAATGTCTAGAAAAGCACAAATGCAAAATTACTACGAATACGCAGCTGGAAATAAAGATATTAGAATTAAAGCAGAAAACACTAGGAATTTTGGCATCAGAGGAGCTTTAATGAAAGGGGCTTCAAGGGCTTTAATTGTATACGGAGCATATAAATCAATTAAACATATTCATAATGCCCAAAATAAAGGTTTAGCAATAAGTCAAGAAGCTGGGGGCTGGGCTGGTTCACTTGCACTTGCTGGTGAATTTGCACTTGCTGGTTCTGTTTTTGGGCCTGTTGGAACGTTAGTCGGAGGAGTTATTGGTGGAGGTGTTGGTTATTATATGGGTTCTCAAGCAGGGGAGATTATTTACAATAAATTTTAATCAATCATGAATGATTTAGAAGTTTACAATCGAAATCAAAAATTAAATAAAATCACTTTTTTTATTAAAGAAAATTTAGAAGAAGTCAAAATTGAGAAAATTTTTTTTCTCAAAACTATTAATGAAACAGAAAATGGTAAAACTTTACTGAAATTAAAAAAAATAATTGACAATGATAATTTATTCAAATTAGTATTATTTAAAAACAATAGTCCCTATAATTTCAACAGATTAGATAGTGAGGGAATTGTGGGTGCTGTAGAGGCTTATTATGAATTATATCTTGTTGTAGATAAGCAAGATAATTTTTATATTTGTGTTATACAAGAAAATAATTTTTTCAAAGACAAACCTATTAATGAATTAATATATTTTAAAAAAGTTAAAAAAAATAATTACTGGTTATATTTTCTTAACAGAACAAAACTATATCCTTGAAATTTGATACATAAAAAAGTGTTTTTTTTGACCAGCTCACCGAAGTGTTCTTAAATAAAAATAAATTTGTCGTGTATGCTGCTCGAACGTCTCTGACTTCGAGCCCAGCTTCCCAAAGTGTTCTTAAATAAAAACACATTTGTTGTGTATGCTGCTCGAATGTCTCCGACCTCGAGCTATTTTAAATCGTGTTGTAATCAGCAAATGTTATAAAAGTCTCTTGATTTTTGAGTGCATTTCTTTAGTAGAGGTAAACGGGCTTGCATTTGCATCGATTGTTTAGTTACCTTGTATAAAGTAGGCATAGCGTTTAAAACGCAGTTCATTAAACAGAAGTATCGGTAAAATGATACTTCTGTTTTTTTATATGCTGTCATAATATAAATAAGGTAGCTTTTCAAAACATTCTACCAAGCAAATTGTTGTTTTAAGTAGCGAATATTTTATGATACTGTTGTTTTTTTAGTTGCTAATAGGTTTTGTTTTCAGTAAAATAATTTTATTTTTACAAGAAATTAAATGTTAATTTATTATAATATTAAGTATGATAGTTACTAGGAAGATTTGTTATAGTTTTTGTTTTTTTTTCGTTAATTGTTTTCTGTTGACCGCTCAAATTTATACGCCAGGGGCGGCAGTTCAAGGAAGTTCGAGTAGTGATAATGTGGGTATTGGTACAGCCTTACCTTCACAAAAGCTAACGGTTGAAGCGGCACATCACAATACTAGGCTTCTGTTGCATTCAACAGGAGGAGGATCAGAAGATCGTCAAGCTGATTTGATGTTGTGGGCTAGCGAACCTGGGTGGACTCACACAGGAGCAGGAATAGGAAATAATGTAAAAAATGAGTATAGCCCACTCAATGGGTTAGCAATCAATAGATTTAATTTAGCTCGTGGCGGGTCTTACATTCGTTTGTTGGACAATGAAATGACTTTTAATTTAGTCTCTTCGGCGGGTATTGATAAGAATGTTGTAAATATTAATAATTCTGGACTTTTTACAATTTATGAATCTGCATTAATTCGTTCTACTCTCTCAGTAGGTAAACAAGAGGCTGCAGCCAATACAGCGGGCGAGATTGTTCGTTTGTCATTGCGACCTTTTGGTCATGTTGGCGGATCATGGAACTTCAAGGCAAGAGATATTTCTGGATATGCGTTTCTTGATTTTGCTTATGGAACGGCCAATGCAATGACAATATCAAGTGCTCTTAACATAGGTATCGGCACCACTACACCAGACGAAAAATTAACCGTAAAAGGTAAAATCCATACACAAGAAGTCAGAGTGGACATGGCTGGGCCTTTAGTTCCTGATTACGTTTTCGCTCCTGACTATGATTTGAAGCCTTTGAGTGAAGTCGCTCAATATATCAAAGAAAATAGGCATTTGCCTGAAATACCTTCTGCAAAAGAAATAGAAGCCAATGGCTTACATTTAGCCGAAATGAATATGAAGCTGCTCAAAAAAATTGAAGAGTTGACACTTTATGTGATGGAGCAGGATAAAAAGAATAAAGAAGTATTGCTTCTCTTTAAAAAACAAGAACAACGAATTAAGCAATTAGAAAAAAAATCAACTAATCATAAATAAGAAATCATGAAGAAAGCAATGGTCGTTTTCGCGTTGTTTTTTGTAGCGATACTTAAGGCTCAAAATTACAACAACATTTTAAATTATAATTACAACGGTACACCTACCCACGGAGTCAAAATCAAAACGAATTTGCCATTTATTCCTGCATCTCAAATGCCAACCATTCGGATTACAGGTTTTAATTTTGGCTCAGCAGAAACAATCGATTTAACGATTGTTTATTATACCTATTCTGGAGGTGCCGATTTTTATAATGATGCAAATAATTTTTATTTTTATTCTCCTAAAATGTCCTCTTCAGGTAGTTATACACCTAGAGTATATTTGTCAAGCGAAAATGGTAAAGTTGTATTGTTTATTGATGACAAGTCTTATTATCAACGATTTACTGTTAGTGCATATGCGCAAGGTATGGCTGAAGTTGCAACTTGGTTTCAGGGTTGGACAGCAGTAGATGAACCCTTATCAGGAGTTAAAACGGTTGAGATTCCTTATCAAAACCGATTGAAAGGGAATATATATCTATCGGGTTCAGGAGTTTGGGATGCGCAAGGTAAAGTTGGAATCGGCACCACTACTCCAGATGAAAAATTGACGGTAAAAGGTAAAATCCATACCCAAGAAGTCAGAGTGGACATGGCTGGCCCTTTAGTCCCTGATTACGTTTTTGCTCCCGACTATGATTTGAAGCCTTTGAGTGAAGTCGCTCAATATATTAAAGAAAATAGACATTTACCTGAAATTCCTTCCGCAAAAGAAATAGAAGCCAATGGCTTGCATTTAGCCGAAATGAATATGAAGTTGCTCAAAAAGATTGAAGAGTTGACACTTTATGTGATGCAGCAGGATAAAAAAATTACAGCGCAAGGAGAAAAGCTGGAGAAGTTGACCCGTAACCAAGCTAACAAAAAAAGAGCTTTGCGTGCCAAACAGACAAAAAAATAATTCAGTACGTTTTTAAAATTATTCTTGTTCGATTCTTTATAAAGGATTGAACATTGTTTTGGTTTTGAAGCAGGAGACCGCAAATTCGTAAAATAAGTGTTTGATTAAAACCTTGATTTACGAATTCGTGGTTTTTCTTTGTGTTTTTTTCGATTCATGCAATTTCAAGAAAAGGCAGTTTTTTCGTTATATAAATCGATATTCTTTTAATTTTCTAAAGGTTTTTGTATAAGTGTCATAAAGAAATGTTTTTCTTTTTCTTTTTTCTTTGGGGTAGTAAAAAAATAATTATTTTTACTACAAAAAAATATATAATGACACGTTTTTTGCTCCTGTTTGTTTTGGTTGCTTTCGTAGGTTGTACCACTACTAGAATTAAGAATGAATCCTACACCGTTTCGGACACAGCACCAGAACTTGGAAGTGTCGGTTTCTCTAAACTGGGAGGTAGAGCAAGTACAGAATTTGAGGTACGTACTTTACCTAAATTAGCGGCTCCCATTCGCATAGCGATTGAAGTTGTTCCTTTCAATAAGAGACTGCATAAAATTTATAAGACCAAAGCCAAATACAATCAAGACCAATCCCAACTAACTTATGCAGACAGTTTACCTAAAAAGCCTGAGTTGGTAACGATTCGTATTTTAGATGTTATGAAATTGGTTGGTGAAATTAACGGTGAGCACAATAAAGAATTTGTTCGTTTTCTTACCGATAGCCAAAAATCACAAATTGTAACAAGTTTGGCGTATTGTTTCTCTCAAGAGGATATCGCCAAAATTAAGCAAGCAGATGCCTTTTATTTGACCAATTATCAGGACAGTAAATACGCTATTTCGTTGTACAAACTAGGCAAAAAGACTGAGACTCTATTTGTCAATTCCCTAAATGTTTTAGCGTATCGATTGAGCAAGTTTTGTTGGGGAGCTAATGAGAGAGGGCAATGGTATGTTTCAGACATCATTGATGTAAAGACAAGGTGCAAAGGGAAAACTAAAAAGCGAATTTCCGAAAAGGAACGCCAAGACAACTTGTTCGATCTATAACCTCTTTACTTCAAATGTATTATAACTTCAAAAACAAACCCCAAATGAAAAAAATACTGTGCTCCATTGTATGGGTTAGCTCTTTTTTATTGCTTCTTTCCTGTGAATCGATACTTTTTGAGAAAGACATCTCAGAGACCAAGATGGTGGTGTTAGCACCGAGCGATCAAGCAGAGTTTTTCACTACAGGTGTTACTTTTTCTTGGGAAAAAGTGCCAGATGCAACTTCTTATCAGCTACAAGTTGCTAAACCTGATTTTTTGGCTCCCACCCAATTGGTTTTGGATACAATTATCAAAACGACTTCCTTTATCAAGCAGTTGCCTTTAGCAGGTTATGAATGGCGCGTAAGAGCGCTAAATTCCTCCTATAGTAATGCCTATGTGGCTAGAAAATTTACCGTGTTAAGCGATAAAGATTTTGCCAGTAATACGGTCGTACTAAATGCACCTGCCAATAACTTAGTCACTACAACAGCCCTTCAAAAAATGAGTTGGCAACCTATAATTGGTGCCAAAAAGTATCAAATCCAAATTTATGATGCCAATACAGTCCTCGTAAAGGAAGAGACAGTTACCTCTACTTCTTATGAATTTTCCTTCCCAGAAGGCAATTTTTCTTGGCGTGTCAAGGCAGTAAATGGCGACATGAATACGTTGTATTCTTCTCGTACGATTTCTGTAGATACTAAGGCTCCAGCTATTGCACAACAACAGGCCCCTTTGGACAAAAGCGAAACCACTGTAAAAGACATCAGTTTTCAATGGAGTAGAGCAGCAGTGGCTGGTACAGTAGAAGCAGATAGTATTTTTATTTGTACCGATGCAGCTTTGAAAAACATAAAACTAAAAAATGCAGCCACTAGTCCTTTTGCAACGACTTTGGAGGCGGGCGTCTATTATTGGTATATAAAATCTTTCGACAAAGCGGGGAATACCAGTAAGAGTGCCGTTTTTAGTTTTACGGTAAAGTAGTGAGAAGCAATGATAATTAAGGGAGTGTGATTTTACTATGTTAAATGCCACAATCTCTCGTTTCTAGATTAAATAATCAAAGAGTTTATAAAAAAACAAACGCCAAGATTATATGGCGATAACATATTATCTGTTAAAATATATATTATGAGAATGAACTATTATCTTTTTTGTTTTGTAATGATTCCTTTTTTGTGTTTTTCTCAAATCAACGAACTGACTTTTAATTATAAAACAGCCAATTTTTCTGCGGTTCCAAGAACTGGTTTGCCTTCAATGTCTATGCGACTATTGGATAATTATAATAGTGGAGGACCAACTAATTATGGTACTGTTTTAGAACTATACGGATTAGGTGGTCACCAAACCAGTCAGTTGTATTTTGGGGGTTGGGATAACTCTAAAATTAGGTATAGACAAGCTTTTTATGCTGATACAGCTTGGAATGAATGGATTACTTTATTGGATTCTAAAAATAATATTGCCTCTGAAGGTAATTTACAATTAACAGGTAGTGGTAATCATTATTTGTCTGGCGGAAATTTTGGAATTGGAACATCAACACCGAGTCAAAGGCTAGATGTAAACGGAAATATTAACTTAGCTGGAGCTGCAGGCAGGAGGATTTTCATGGGAGGCGCAGGTGGATCGACATTTGGTTTGGCTTATGATTCAACTTTTCCTAATTATGGAATTTTTTATACTGAAGGAGAGCCTGACTTTGTTTCAATTTCTCCAAATGGAAATGCTACAAACGGAGTAATGAATATTTTTGGAAACGGCAACGTAGGCATCGGTACCACTTCACCAGCACACAAACTCGATGTAATTGGTACTATCCGTTCTCGTGAAGTTAAGGTAGATATGAATGGAGCAGATTTTGTTTTTGAAGAGAAATATCCCTTGATGCCTTTGTCCGAGTTAGAGGCCTATATAAAGAAAAATAAGCATCTTCCAGAAATTGCTCCTGCCAAAGAAATGCAAGAACAAGGCTCGAATTTAGGCGATTTGAATACCAAACTTTTGCAAAAAATTGAGGAGTTGACTTTGTATGCTATTGAGCAAAATAAGAAAATAATTGGTCTAGAACAAAAAATAGAGCAATTAGCAACCCAGCAAAAACAACACTAATTTTTAATTCATACTTATGTTTTTTCACTCTTTTATCTATAGAAAAAAAAGTATTTTATTACTGTTTTTTATTTCAGTTAGTTCGTTTAGCCAGCAAATTGGAGATGGATTTGCATCAATATTACCAGACTTTACAATTCCAAATAAATCAGGAATGTATAATGGTTTAAATCCAATTGGTGGAATTTCAGATAACACTTATAGTGGTTGGCAACATTTAATTTTAGTTAGGCATCCTAACCCAAATAACGATCATCAGTTGCAAATTGCCTCATCGTTTACTACGAATGATCGTTTGTTTTTTAGAAAATTAGCAGGAGGATTAAATACTAAAAATCCAGATTGGATAGAAATAGCAACAAGAGGGAGTAACGTTTTTTCAGGGGACCAAATTGTAAATGGTAACCAAAGTGTCAAAAGTAACTTGGTTTTAGGAAGAGATGCCGATATGAGTATGATTTCAGGACCATCTAGTTCGGGTGCTATCCAAATAAAATCTCATTCAGGACTTGGTGGCCCTGTAAATAGATATTTACGTATAGGTTGGCAAGACAATAATTCTGTTTTTTACCCAGCTGTATCCGTCAATGAAGATTTAAACGTTGGCATCGGTACCACAACACCTGGTCATAAACTCGATGTAATCGGTACTATCCGCTCCCGAGAAGTGAAGGTAGACATGAATGGAGCAGATTTTGTTTTTGAAGAAAAATACCCTTTGATGCCTTTGTCCGAGTTAGAGACCTACATAAAGAAAAATAAACACCTTCCAGAAATTGCTCCTGCCAAAGAAATGCAAGAACAAGGCTCCAATTTAGGCGATTTGAACACCAAACTTTTGCAAAAGATTGAGGAGTTAACTTTGTATACTATAGAGCAAAATAAAAGACTTGAGCTGCAAAATAAAAAACTATTGTTGCAAAATGAAAAAATTGATCGTCTGGAACAAAAGTTAACAGTATTGGAGACTAAAAAAAACAGTAGTAACAAATAATTTTTAAAAAAGTAATAACACCTTTCATCTATGTTTTCAAATATTAAAATGCCTTTGGCAATCATTGTTTTTTTTTCTAGCTCAATATTGTTTTCCCAAACAACTATAGACCAGAAAGGGGTCAAGTCTACAGTTGTTAATTCTTTAAGCTCAAACGGATTAGCCAAAAGATATGAAATAGCTAATATTGGATATAATTCATATCATTGGCAGTATGGAGGATTGATTATTATTGAATTGTTTGAAGCCTATTATGCAACAGGTTATGAAAAATTTGTTTTAGAGTCGGGTTTTGGTCAAGGGGCTAATTATGGTTCTCCAGTTCTTAAATTAGTAGAATCTCATGGGGATAAGCATAATGCTCAAATTACTTTGGGAACTCCAACAGATTTAACATCTACAATGGGAGGATATAGTAACAGGCAATTACCAATTTATTTGGATGTAAAGTCTTATTCAAGCTATTCCGTCAGAATAACTTATTTGCAAAATAAAGTGGATCAATTGACCAATTTTAATGAAATCAAGATAAATGAATCTCCAATAGGCCTTGATATCCCTGATTTTAATGTTTCAACTGAGTTATCAATACCATTTGCAACATCTGGAAATTTATATGTTACTGGTGGTGGGACACATTATATAAAAAACGGCAACGTTGGCATCGGTACCACTACACCAGCTCACAAACTCGATGTAATCGGCACTATCCGTTCTCGTGAAGTGAAGGTAGACATGAATGGAGCTGATTTTGTTTTTGAAGAGAAATATCCCTTGATGCCTTTGTCTGAGTTAGAGACCTATATAAAGAAAAATAAGCACCTTCCAGAAATTGCTTCAGCCAAAGAAATGCAAGAACAAGGTACCAATTTAGGCGATTTGAATACCAAACTTTTGCAAAAGATAGAGGAATTAACGCTGTACATGATTGAGATCAAAAAAGAAAATGAGACCTTGAAACAAAAGTATGAAGGACTAGAAAAACGGATGAATAAGCAAAAAAAATAACAAATTGGCTAGTCAGTTTTCAGTAACTCGAACTGCGGAGTTTAATCCAAGTTATTTTGTTAAAGCTACTTTGTAAACGAGACTAAGTTGATATTTTCCATGAATAAAAAATTAAATCTATACCAATTATGAAGCATTTTATACTATTAGCCATATTGTTGAGTTCCATTACTGGTTATTGCCAAGTTGCAGGGAGTTTTGTTGTAAAGGGTGATATTGATAAGTTTTACCCAGTTACTTTTAATGATGGTGGCTGGAATAAGGATGTACCCACGATGTTGCGATTAGGTAGGAGTAACGTACATCAAGATGTAACTTGGCGCGGTTCTTTGGTGGCAGCGTTTTCTTTTCATACAACCAATTGGGGACATGGGTCAAATTTTATTGATGCTGATATCAAGCCGTCTGGCGGAACCTATACTTCTTTTATTGCGGGCTGGAGAGATGCAACTGGTCAAGGGACTTGTAATTGTATTATTATTTGGTTAAGAGGCGGATCAACTACCTATCAATACCAATCCAATTTTGCAGTAAATCCAACCGTTTATGATGGAGAACAGAATCCACTTCCTTACAATGAGGTGAATGGTCCCGCTCATAACTTCAAAACTGTTGTAGACTCTTATGCTACAACTACTGGTGTTTTTCAAGCAAGAAATGCTTTTTTTGATGGAAAAGTCGGTATCGGTACTATAGCTCCAGACGAAAAACTGACCGTAAAAGGAAAAATTCATACCCAAGAAGTGAAAGTAGACATGGCTGGTCCCTTGGTTCCTGACTATGTTTTTTCAAATGAGTATCAACTAAAAACATTACAGCAAGTTGAGGCTTTTATTAAGCAAAACAAGCATCTGCCAGAAATTCCATCAGCAAAAGAAATAGAAGCCAATGGATTACATTTAGCCGAAATGAATATGAAATTGTTGCAGAAAATTGAGGAACTCACCCTTTATCTTATCCAACAGCAAACAGAAATAGAAGAGCTGAAAAAAAACAACCAATCCTTGCAGTCCTTAGCAGAAAGGGTATTGCAAATGGAGAAAAAATTGAAATAAACTATACCTAATTTAAAATTATATTATGATATCGCCATTAACAACAGGTTTGTTGCAAACAAATACCAATGATTAAATAAGCGATACCATATGTTACCACTAAAAAATAAAATTTAAACATATGAAAATAAAGTGCTTCACCCTATTGTTTTTAGTCACTCATTGGTATTGCGCTGCTCAAGATTTAATCAGTGAGGGCAGTAATAGGTGGATTTTTCATACCCCTGATGATGGGAGAACTACCATGTGGATTGCTCCCTTTACAAACAATGACTGGCAGTGGGGGAAAGCTACCCAATTTTTGGATAATGGGAATGTGGTTTTTAGTGGAGCGGGTTTTTTTTCTTCAACTTTATCAGCTAGTGAAGTTACTATTTCTAATACTACGGGTGGGGTAGCAAGATTAAATTTTAATGGTAGTCATTCAGGTGCTAATAACTATCTTTTTGAAAATGGAATTCTTGCTATTTCAAACACTGGATTTTCATTAAGAAATGCTACAAGAAATAGAACTGAATGGGCTGTTGATGAAAATGGGAATAGTTCATTTTTTGGTAATATAACAACAAATCAAAATATTGGGATAGGAATAAACTTACCTAATTCAAAGTTGTATATCAATGCAAATGACGCTGGTGACGGTATTACTTTGACCCATCCTAATTCAAGAGCCAAAATCTGGAAATTAACTTCGGGTATTGAAAATTATGACCATTACCAATTTTCTATCAAAAATCAAAATGGGACTCATTTTGTCATAGATGGTAATAATGGAAATATTGGCATCGGCACCATCAACCCCACTTCAAAACTAACCGTAGCTGGTAACATCAACTCCCGAGAAGTAAAAGTTTCAGTAGATGCAGGTGCTGATTTTGTGTTTGAGAAAGACTACACTTTGCCCACTTTACAAGAAGTAGAAAAGTTTGTAACAGAGAACAAGCATTTACCCGAAATCGCTTCCGCAAAAGAAATGCAAAAGGAAGGTATCAATTTATCCGAAATGAACATCAAGTTGTTGCAGAAGATTGAGGAATTGACGCTTTATGTGATTGAGCAAGAAAAAAGATTGAAAAATCAGCATAATCAAATTGAAAACAACAATAAAACGGTTAAGATGCAAAATAAAACGTTACAAAATCAACAAAAAATAATAGAAACACTAGTCGAACGATTGAATCGTTTAGAAACAAAATAACTTCTCTTTTATGAAAACACTTTGCAGAATACTCATTTATGTTGTAAGCTTTTTTTCGGCTCATTCTTTTGGGCAGACGTTGACTTCTTCTAATGCCACAAATGAAGGTGGAGCACTACAACTAATTAATCCATTAAAAACAGCGAATAACATTGCAAATAATTGGACTTTGTATAATATGACAGGACCGTATGGTAATAGCTTACAATTTTGGAATTATGGCAATGGCGGATTTTATGGGTCGAGATTTACCATTTTAGATAATGGAAGAGTAGGGATTGGAACAAGTACACCAATTGCTCAGTTGTCTGTTAACGGAGATGGTCATTTTAAGGTGGCAGATGATCGTTCTGGAATAGGGGCATTAACGATTGAGACCAATAATGGTACAAATCTTAAACTAGGGGGGAACACGACTTACAGTTGGATACAATCGCATAATTCAAAACCACTCTATATAAATGAACTAGGGAATAATACCATATTTAATCTTGTTGGGGGTAATGTCGGGATTGGGACTACAAATCCTAGAGCAAATCTTGATATGGCTAAAGATATTTCAAATGGTCAACTTGGAACTGTTTTTGGAAGATTACCCGAAGGTGATGCTACTGGATTAGGGACTTATTTAGGTGTTAAAGGTTATACTACACAAGGAGTTGATTTTAATAATATAAAAAGTTTTTCAATTGTCCATGACTTTTATGGTCAAACCAATAGTTCAATCAATTTTTTAAGAGGAGGAAGTGTTTTAGGAGGTTTTATTACTTTTAATACATTTGATAATACAGAAAAAATGAGAATTGCAGGTAACGGCAACGTTGGCATCGGTACCACCAACCCCACCTCAAAACTAACCGTAGCTGGCAATATCAACTCCCGAGAAGTGAAAGTTTCAGTAGACGCAGGAGCAGATTTTGTATTTGAAAAAGACTACGCTTTGCCCTCGCTACAAGAAGTAGAAAAGTTTGTAACAGAGAACAAGCATTTACCCGAAATCGCTTCTGCTAAAGAAATGCAAAAAGAAGGTATTAACTTGTCCGAAATGAACATCAAGTTGTTGCAGAAAATTGAGGAACAAACCTTATACTTAATAGAGTTAAGTAAAGAAGTAAATAAGCTAAAGTCAAGAATTTCCGAGTTGGAAAAAAAATAAATAGTTATGATCAAAAAAAGAATAAGCGTAGTAAGTTTGTTATTAGTCACTTCACTGTCATTATTGGCACAATCTAATTCATATCCCACAGCTGGTGATGTAGGTATTTTTAATTATTCTCCTTTATTAGTTTTACAGCGTAATACAGATGAAGGTGGATTTATTCAAGGTGTACAGACTAAGTTTAAAAATGGTACAAATAATTGGTATTTTGGAAATCTTCATTCTGATAGTTGGATAGTTAGTAAGGGCGACTATCAAAATCCTAAATTTACTATTTTGCAAAATGGTAATGTTGGAATTGGAACAACCAGTCCAAATGCTACATTACAGATTGGTGATAGTAATAATTCAGGCAATCCTACTGTTGAAACTGAGATAAAGAGACTTTCGTTAGCTCCAGTTACCCATTCTGGGTCGGACTGGTTTTTTACAACCAGAGATAATAATCCATATGCAAATCTAGATATCGGATACTCAAGTAATAAGACAATTACATTAAGACACGATGGAAATGTTGGGATTGGTTCAACAAACCCCACTTCAAAACTAACAGTAGCAGGCAACATCAATTCCCGAGAAGTAAAAGTTTCAGTAGATGCGGGAGCAGATTTTGTGTTTGAGAAAGACTACGCTTTGCCCTCGCTACAAGAAGTAGAAAAGTTTGTGACTAAAAACAAACATTTACCCGAAATCGCTTCCGCCAAAGAAATGCAAAAAGAAGGCATCAACTTGTCCGAAATGAACATCAAGTTGTTGCAGAAGATAGAGGAACTGACGCTTTATATGATTGAACAGAATAAGAGGATTGAGCTTCAACAAAAAGAAAATAATATACAGTCGGCAGCAATAGAAACATTAAAAAAAGAAAACGAGACTTTTAAAAATTTATCAGAAAGATTTTCTAAAATCGAAAGTCAATTGAAAACAGCAAATTAATTATCATGAAAAAAATTATTTTTTTAGCCGCTATTTTACTAACATCTTTGACTTTTGTCAAAATACATTTCCAACTAATGGCAACGTAGGTATTGGAACTTCAAATCCTTTAGCAAAACTAGATATCAATGGTGTAATACAGACTTACAATAAATATAGTAATGTTGCATCATGGGATAACTTAAGAATGTGGGCGGAAGGAGAAAATAGCTATATCGAGGCTAATGGAGATGAAAATGGTTTGATAATTAGATCTAACACAGGGAATAAAATTTTATTGATGAGCAATGTTGGCATCGGCACCACTAACCCCACCTCAAAACTAACTGTAGCCGGCAACATCAATTCCCGAGAAGTAAAAGTTTCAGTAGATGCGGGTGCTGATTTTGTGTTTGAGGAAGACTACGCTTTGCCCTCATTGCAAGAAGTAGAAAAGTTTGTAACCGAGAACAAACATTTACCCGAAATCGCTTCTGCCAAAGAAATGCAAAAAGAAGGCATCAATTTGTCCGAAATGAATATCAAGTTGTTGCAGAAAATTGAAGAGTTAACGTTGTATATAATTGAGCAGAATAAGAGGATTGAACTTCAGCAAGAAGAGAATCAAAGTTTAGAAAAAAGAGTAAAGATTTTAGAAAGAAAATAAATAGAACATGAGTAAATTTTCATTGATTTTTGTAGTAGTTTGTTGTTTATCATTTAATGTTAAAGTTTCATCACAGTCTAGTACAATTGGTAAAAACGAGGCGACAAAATTAACTGTTTATGAGTATTATAACCACGCTCCATCTGAATGGATTAAAGTTTTTAGAATTAAAAATGCTGCTTGGCAATTTGGAGGTATTGCTGGGTCATTATATTTTGTTGATTATCGAGGCGAAGGTGCATCAAAGATTGATTTTGTATTTCCGCAAATAATAAATGATAGCCAAAAACCTTTGTTAACACTTATTGGGAACTCATCAAGAGATATTTCTTGGTACGCTTTACGGTCTCCAAACGATGAATATTACGATGTTTATATTAAAACACCAGATTATCATGTTGGACTTACTTTCATGTTTAGATCTTTTGCAGCTGATGTATTTATAAGCCCTGAAACTCCTATTACACAAAATTGGAGTTGGACAAGTACTTTAAATCAAGAAAGCGTACAATCTGTTTTAGCCAATGGCAATGTAGGTATCGGTACCTCCAACCCCACCTCAAAACTAACTGTAGCCGGCAACATCAATTCTAGAGAAGTAAAAGTTTCAGTGGATGCGGGTGCTGATTTTGTGTTCGAGAAAGACTACGCTTTACCCTCATTGCAAGAAGTAGAAAAGTTTGTAACCGAAAACAAACATTTACCCGAGATTGCTTCTGCCAAAGATATGCAAAAGGAAGGCATTAATTTGTCTGAAATGAACATCAAGTTGTTGCAAAAGATTGAGGAATTGACGCTGTATTTGATTGAGCAGCAAAAAGATATAGAGATGCTTAAAAAAGAACTTAAAAATAAAAAATAATAAATCATGAAAAAAAGAATTCTTGAAATACTGGCTGTTATATTTCCATTATTTACTTTTAGTCAAAATACTTTCCCAACTACTGGAAATGTTGGAATTGGCACAGTTAATCCTACAGCAAAATTAGAGGTTTCAAATGGAGCCTTTAAAGTTGGTACAGAGGAGAAACGGAATTTCACAATAGCATTTCCAAATGATGTATCAAATCAAACAATTGATGTTATTTTTGGTAACACTTATGTAAACGGCTTTATAGAAGTTGAAATAACTAGTGGGTACAGTTATCAAAATTCTGTAGGGGTAGTTAAGAAAATTTTTTCAGTAGGGGCAAATCCAAATGGTGCAGTTTGGAATTCCACTATTTCTAGAATTGCTGAATCAGATGGGGAGATTGCTAAAAATTTTACTATTGGTGATTTCTTATGGGATGCAACTAAATCAAGTTACAAGATTTCAATTCATCATATAGTAAAAACGGGGAATACTCTGTTTGTTAATATTAAATATTCCTCTATTTATTCCTTACAATACCCTTTATTAGAAACAACTATTATTACAGCTCCTTATACTGCAGCAATACCAACTAGTTATTCTTTACCACAGGCTGTTTATTTTAACGGCAACGTTGGCATCGGCACCACCAACCCTACCTCAAAACTAACCGTAGCAGGAAACATCAACTCCCGAGAAGTGAAAGTTTCAGTAGATGCAGGCGCTGATTTTGTGTTTGAGAAAGACTATACTTTGCCCTCGCTACAAGAAGTAGAAAAGTTTGTAATCGAAAATAAACATTTACCCGAAATCGCTTCTGCCAAAGAAATGCAAAAAGAAGGTATCAATTTATCCGAAATGAACATCAAGTTATTACAGAAGATAGAGGAATTGACGCTGTATATGATTGATTTTAAAAAAGAAATAGATGTATTAAAAGATGAAAACAGAGTTCAACAAGAGGAAATTAGTAGACTTAAGAAAACAAAAAAGTAAAATGAACCACTTCTTTAAAATTATTTGTATCAGTTTATTGTTCTTTTCTACAAAAGTAGCCGCCCAAACTTTAACGGCACTTCAAATGCAAAACGCTAGAGCAACAGGTTATGCAATTGTAGCCGCTAAAAATCCAGGAAAAAGTTTCTCTGTTTTTATGGTGAAGTGGGATGGTGTTCATGATTTAGAATATAATGCTAATAATCAGATTAATCCAGGCTGGCACGCGCAAGCTGCTATAAAAGGAAATTATTTTGATCAAGCATTTGTAAATAGTGATTTTACAATTTATAGTTCTGTTGTAGTAAGTCAATCTGAATTTGATGCATATAAAGCCACTGGAACAGATTGGTGGATAGTTTGTTCAACCCTACCAGCATTTAGTAATACAAGTTTGTCTATTTCTGATAACGGAAATTTAGGGATAGGTGCTAACGATCCAAAAAGTAGTTTAACTATAAGGAAGTCGCCTGGAGAAAATGATGCTCATCTATTTTTCGGTGAACCAATGAGTATTTCGGGATTACCCTCATCTAGACTATGTTTTGCTGGGACAGGAATACAAAACGCTAATTTTACTTGGGTACCTAATTCTAATATTAATGAAGGAAAATTATTTCTTTCTTTTGGACCGTATGAAAATGGGATAAAAAATCCAACTAAATTTACTTTTCAATCTAACGGCAACGTAGGCATCGGCACCACCTCACCAGCACACAAACTCGATGTAATAGGTACTATCCGTTCTCGTGAAGTGAAGGTAGACATGAATGGAGCAGACTTTGTTTTTGAAGAAAAGTACTCCTTAATGCCTTTGTCCGAGTTAGAAGCTTATGTTAAGAAAAACAAACACCTTCCAGAAATTGCAACTGCCAAAGAAATGCAAGAACAAGGTTCGAATCTAGGTGATTTGAATACCAAACTGTTGCAAAAAATTGAGGAATTGACTTTGTATGTGATTGAGCAAGAAAAGAAAAATACTATTCAATCGAAAGAAATAGAAAAATTAAAAAAAGAGAATGAGTCCTATAAAATTATATCCGACAGATTAACGGAGATAGAAAAAAAAATAAAATAACTTAAAATGAAAATCAAGTATAGAATTACCGTTATTATTTATTTAGCCTTTATTGTTTTGAAGACTAATGCACAAAATACTACTTTTAACAATGTTGCAATTGGCACAGATGGTCCTGCATATGGTGTAAAAATCAAAACTAATTTGCCAGGATATAATGGAGGTTGGGCCAGATTTTTTTCTGTCTCTGATCAAAGTGGAGGACAAGATTATATCTCTTTAGGTACTTATGGTGATATGATTAATGGTGTTACAGGGTTTAATAGAAGCTATATTGGTAGAAATTGGGAGGATACTTTTATTGATTTTTCATCTAATGGTAATGTGGGAATTGGTACAAAAAATCCATCGGCAAAACTTAGTATATTAGGTGGTATTTCAAAATTAACATTGACGGGAATTGATGGCACTTTTGATAATGTAATTAAATATGGCTACAAATCTGATTTAGAAAGTGGAACTAGTATGGCAAATCGTTGGCATGGGATTGATGCAACAATAACAGCAGGGAATGCAAATGACAATAAATTAAAATTCAGATTATACCCAGGAGGGTTTTCTAATGCTATACCAGTAGATGTTTTAACATTACAAGGAAATGGCAACGTAGGTATCGGCACAACTAATCCAAGAGGTAAATTAGAAATCAGCGGTAATTCTGCAGTTTATAGTGATTTTGCATCGTATTCAGGCACTACAATTAATAATATTTTACCAAACGGGAAAGAACCTACGTTGATTGTAAATGAGAGCCCATCAGGGAATCTGCAGTATGCGGTTGGTGGTCAGGTTACGTATCGTGGAGGATTAAGCTTTGGTAAAGGAGGCCCTGGAATTTATTCAATTAATCCAAATCCAGCTGGCAGTTCATATTATGGAGAACTTCGATTTCATACCACCTATTGGAATGGCACAGATTACAATAATTCAGATAGGATGGTTATTAAGTTAGATGGCAACGTTGGCATCGGCACCACCAACCCCACCTCAAAACTAACGGTAGCCGGCAACATCAATTCCCGAGAAGTAAAAGTTTCAGTAGATGCTGGAGCTGATTTTGTATTTGAGAAAGACTACGCTTTGCCCTCTTTGCAAGAAGTAGAAAAGTTTGTAAACGAGAACAAACATTTACCCGAAATCGCTTCTGCCAAAGAAATGCAAAAAGAAGGCATCAACTTATCCGAAATGAATATCAAGTTGTTGCAGAAGATTGAGGAATTGACGCTGTATGTGATTGAGCAGCAGAAATTGATTACCCAGCAAGCTAAAGAATTAGAATCCCACAAAGTGATGTTGGCGAAAATTGATCAGATTGAAAAAACGGTAGCTAAAATGAATACGGCGAATGAAAAATAAACGCACTATTTATATTTTACTTCCAGTGGTGCTAGGCATTTGGGGTTTGGTGATTTATGAATTTGTTTCTTTTGGTTCAGCCGAAGCAATAGTTCCTGAGTCGCCAAGTAATTGGGACATCCAACCTCATACCTACAAAGAGCCGCAAAAAATAATTATTGAAACCAACTATAGAGATCCTTTTTTAGGAACACTTTATGTTCCGGCTGCGACAGTGACTCCACCCAAAAAACAAAAAAAAACCACAAAAGTAAAATCAGCCCCAGAATTGGTGTGGCCTGCAATCCAGTTCAAAGGGGTGCTCTCGGATGTAAAGGAGAAGAAAAAAACTTTCTTATTGGTTATCAATGGAAAGAATTATTTTATGAGTATTGGAGATACAGCTGATGGAATTTATTTGAAGTCAGGAGACAAAGAATCAGTCTATGTTAAATACCAAGGCGAATTGAATTTAATTATGTTAGCCGATTAAATATGCTTAAAAAATTGCGCTCGGGTGCGCTTCAATTTACCGTCTTTATAGGACTACTGATTGCTTTATTGCTTGGAGCATTAGTCTTGTATGCCTATACTTTTTATTATATGAAAGAGCAGGCCAAAGGCACGGTAGCGATGATACAGCTTTCTAATTTTGGAATAGATTATGTACTAGCTGCTCCCATAGTGTCTTCGGATACGCTTCAAGTGCCTATCCAAGAGGAGGCCAATAAGAGTATACAAGTACAGCTCGCTCCATGGGGTGTTTTTGAGAAGGCTCATAGCAAAGCGCATTTTAGAAACAAGTATTTTGTGAAAACAGCCATCATTGGTGGAAAATTTTCTGCTGAAACCACACCTGTCCTTTATCTGCAAGAGACACAAAATGGTCTGTCTTTGGTTGGGACTACTGCAATAAAAGGAGCGGCTTTTTTGCCATCACAAGGAGTAAAAACAGGCTATATTGCAGGAAATAGTTTTTATGGAGCAACACTTATAGATGGTCCAACAGAAAAAAGTAAAACAAGTTTGCCTCCTTTGTCTAAAAACGTTGTAGCATCATTAGATGAACTTGTTAAAACCAATCCATCTGAACAGCAAGAGATGGTAACTGTAAATCCACTAAAATCCTCGGTGCATTCTTTTGAGTCAGCTACAAAGTATTGGACTTCTAAAAATCAGATAGTAATAGAAAACGTTTCAATAACAGGGAACGTTATTATCAAATCTACGGAACAAATACTAGTAAAAGCATCGGCACATTTGAAGGATGTTATACTTGTAGCTCCAACGGTTATTATTGAGGAAGGGACCAAAGGAGTGTTTCAGGTAGTGGCTTCAAAACAAATTACGGTGCATAAAAATTGTGAGTTAAGCTATCCTTCTTCCTTGGTATTATATCAAGAAGCATTAGATACTAGTCAAAGAAATACACCCAATAGTACCATTAATCAAATCTTAATTGATTCAGGTGCTCTGATTAGAGGGGTGGTGCTGTATTACAACAAAAAAGAGGTGTCTAATTTTGATACGGCTATCAAAATTGAGAGCGGCGCCACCGTAAAAGGTCAAGTCTATTGTAACGGAAACATTGACTTGCAAGGCACGGTATCTGGAACGGTATTAACCAAACAGTTTTTAGCCAATCAAGCGGGGTCTATTTATGTGAATCATATTTACAATGGAAAAATTAACAATGATGAGTTACCAACTATTTATGGTGGATTACTTTTTGAGCAACAACCCAAAACAATCATGAAATGGCTGTATTAAAAAAAGTGAGCTCGGCTACCTTAGTAGAAGTACTGATCGCTACCGTTTTGGTTGTGATTCTATTTATGATAGCGAGTTTGATATTAAATAACCTTATACTAAATACTTACAAACAGAATACGCATGCAATTGAAACCCGATTGAATCGATTAGAATATGATGTTCAGCATCACACGATTGAATTGCCTTATGAAGAAAAGTTTCAAGACTGGCAAATTAATATTGAGCTAAACGAAAAGGGAACTAAAGATAGAGTGATTTTCAAAGCAACAAATGGTAATGGTAAAAAAGTCAGTTTTAGGGAAGTGATAACGGATTCCGATGTTGACACCAGTTTTAAATAAAGTATATGCAAAAAAATAAAAATAAGCTGGACTCCTTTACCTTGTCTGAGCTGTTAGTGGTACTAATTATCACTGCCATCGTTATTGGCATGGCATTTAGTGTTTTACGATTGGTACAACGAGAGATTCATGCTATTCAAACCAATTATGATAAAACGAGTAGTTTAGTGCTTTTTGAGCAACGCCTTTGGAAAGAGATCAATCAATTACACGATATCACTTATACCGCTTCCAATGAAACTTTAGCAATGGTTTCAGAGACGGATACAGTACTGTATTCCTTTAAAGGAAATTATGTTTTGCGTAATGCGGATACGATAGCGTTAAAATTGAAACCTATTCATTTTTTATTTGAAGGCAAAACGATAACCGAAGGAAAAGTTGATGGCATTTATGTCTCAGCGGACGAAGAAGTAAAAGGCTATGAACTTTTTATTTCAAAAAAGAATGATGTAACCTATAGCATGAATCAATAATATGGCTTTTCAACTCGATACACAATCCAATACACCTGTCCATTCAAAACAAGGTACTTCCTTAGAATCCCTACTGAAGCAAGAAATTGTCTTGTTTGGTGAACGCTTTGGGGCTAAGAAAAAACAAGAATTGTATCATGAACTGTCAGTGTTATTACGAGCAGGAATCACACTCAAAGAGGCTTTGGGGTTAATCATAGATTCTCAAAAAAAGAACGCTGATAAAGCCTTACTCGAATCCATCCTCCAGCAAGTGATTAATGGAAAGTCCTTTTCTCAAGCCTTGATAGAAGCAAAAGTATTCTCGGAATATGAGTTTTATTCGTTGCAAATAGGCGAAGAAACAGGAACTACCGCACAAGTTTGTAAAGAGTTAGGAGAGTTCTATAAACGCAAAAACGAGCAAAAAAGAATCATTATTGGGGCTTTGACTTATCCTGCAATTGTGATGTGTACAGCAATTACAGTCGTGATTTTTATGTTGACTTATGTTGTGCCGATGTTTCAAGATATTTTTAGACAAAACCAAGTCGAATTACCCATGTTAACCAAAGTAATTGTGAAATTATCGGATTTCACGCGAGCTTATGCGTTGTATTTTTTTATCTTGATTCTCATCGCAGCTATAGTTTTTAGAATTTTTAAAGACAATACCAAGCTTAAGCGCGTGATAGATTATAGCCTCTTGAAAATTCCTGTTTTGGGCTCTTTTTTGGTAAAAATTTATCTGGCTCAGTTTACACAAGCTATTGCTTTGCTAACCACCGCCAAAGTTCCCTTGTTGAACAGCATACAAATGGTAAAAAAAATGATTCAGTTTGCTCCCTTGCAAGAATCCTTGACGGCTGTAGAACACAATATTTTAAAAGGCCATAGCTTAAGCGAAAGTCTGAAAGCGAATTCTTTATTCGATAATCGCATCATTTCTATGGTAAAAGTGGCAGAAGAAACCAACCAAACGGACTATGTTTTTCAGCAACTCAGCGAGCAATACAGCCAAGAGGTAGTGCAGCAATCCAAAGTATTAACTACGGTATTGGAACCCTTTATCATTCTTTTTGTTGGAGTTTTAGTAGCAGTATTGTTGGTGGCGATGTATTTGCCAATGTTTCAGTTGAGTAGTGTGATAAATTAGAAAAATAAAGCTTGTTTGTTTTTGTTATTTATTGTAGTATTGTATTTTAATAGGTTTTGTATTGTTATAAATTAGTTAATAGAGTTATATAGTATGAATAAAATATTTTTTTCTTTGATTTTATTGGTTTTGTGGTCTTTAAATCTGTACTCCCAGGGAAACTCTGATTTACGACCACAGGTAAAGTCACCTGAGGCAAGTAAGTTTGAACAGTATTTAAATATGCCAGTAAATTTAGTTTCTGGAGCTCCAAATTTATCAATTCCGATTTATACTTTGGAATACGGAGGTATGAGCCTACCCATTTCTTTGGATTATGATGCTTCAGGGGTCAAAGTTGAAAGTATTGCTTCCTCGGTTGGACAAAATTGGACCTTAAATGTTGGTGGTGTTTTGAATAGAATGGTAAAAGGGGCGCCTGATGAAGGAGCTCCGTTTGCATTCCCAAAGAGCAATTATGATTTAGATGGATTCTATCAAGATTATGGGTTGTCTAAATTGGAATCAGAAATGAATCAGAATACTGGTCCAGAGCCTTTGGGTAAAAACGGAGAATGGGGGCTGTTTCTTGAAGATGTTACTAGAGGTTACAAAGATTCTCAACCTGATTTATTTTCTTTTAGTACTCCTTCTGGAGGCGGTAAGTTTGTTTTTGATGATTTTAGAAATGTTGTTTATACTGAGAACACAGATTTTTATATAAAAGAAGATTTTTTACCTAATTATTTTAGAAGTTGGTCTGCAGTTTCTCCAAATGGTATTAAATACAAATTTGGATTAGATTCTGGTGAGTGGAATGGAACTAATAATTTTATCGAAAGAACAGCTGTCTACAGTGTTGGTGAAAACTCAACAAACAAAATGGTTTCTAATTCTTGGTTCTTATCTGAAATTAGTAATCATACTAACGATAAAAAGATTTCGATATCATATACTCCAAATGTATATGAGCAAGTTATGAATAATACACCAAGTGGAGTTGGTAGCCGATCTGCATTATGTTTACCTGAGCAAGGAATTAATAATTGTTACAGAGAAGATGAATGGCTTTATAATGAATTGGCTATGAATATAACAGGCTATAATACATCTGATGAAACTACAACATCCTTTTTAGGAAACTCTTTAGCAATAAAAACTAGATATGAGTCTCAAATAATAAGTAAGATAGTAGCGGGTAGTACTGTGATTAATTTCTTATATACGGATAGGGATGATTTGATGGCTGATAACTTGAATCCATTAAATAAAGGAAAGAAGTTATATGAAATAGAAATCATGTCGAATGGAGTGTGTGTTAAACGCTTTACTTTTAATTATGCTACTACTATTTCTCAGGATATTTCAACAAGAAGTGAAGTTAAAATACAGGAAAGGACTCGTTTTTTTCTTTCTACTTTTAAGGAATTAAGTTGTGATAGAAATATTGAGAAGACCTACATTTTTGATTATGATCCTACACCATTGCCTAATCGATTGTCATATGCTCAGGATAATTGGGGGTTTTATAACGGAAAAACAAGCAACACTTCTTTATTTGGTAGTTATAAATATTACATTGATCCTCAGTATTTTGCTGATAGAAGTGTAGATGTTTCTTTTGGTAAGGCGGGGTCTCTTATAAAGATCACATATCCAACAAAAGGGACTGTAAATTTTAATTATGAACCACATCGATCTGACGTAGCGGTTGATTATAAATATGATATAAATAATCCTATATCCACGTTGTCAAGTGCTGGGTCTACTCAATCTTCTACAGGCATATATAGCAGTGCTTTCACCTATAATGAATTAGCAAACACGACAATGCTTTTGAAAGCAACTTTATCATATGATCCTACAACCCAATCAGGATGTAGTGCTTCGAATGCTTTTGCTTGTTCTATAGTTGATAATGTCACAGGTAATACTATTGCATTGATAAATTATATTGGATTATCGATTCCTCGTACATCTAAAACATTGTCGATACCAGTCGATCAAAGGTTGTTGGTTAATGGCAGAAGCTATACCTTGAATGTAAGGGGTTATGGAGGATCAGGTGGAAATAATTTTATGTGTAATATTGTGTCAGCTACTGTAAATTTGATTCCAATCATCCCTATATATGATGTTGGAGGTTTAAGAGTAGCTAAAATTACTCATAGAGATTATAATAATACAATCTCAAAAGAGATTAATTATACCTATAGTAACCCTAAAATAGCGGCTAACCCACAAAAATCTTTTAAAGCTAGTTTTGATTATTACACAATGTTGTATCAATTGAGTCCTAAGATTTCTTATGCGAATATCACTTATTTGACAAACTTGCAAACGGATAATTCTCATAGTGGCTTTCGCAAGGGAAATTATAATTATGTTTCAAATGGAAGTGATCCTCTTCAACTTAATTTTATTGGTCCACATATTACTTATGGAAAAGTTATAGAAACAGATGGGAATGGTTATACAGAGCATAATTTCAACAGGTATCAGTCGTATCTTGATTTGAATGCTGGTGCACCATTATTTTATCCTGCACCACCAAGATTTCAATCTATTTTAGCTGGAGAGAAAATGAGTATTATCAATAATAATACTTCTAATACAGATTTACTAACAAAACGGTTTGAATATAATTACACTACCAATTATACTTCTGTTTATGGACTTCAATGTGTTGGATTAGGTGCTGCCGCTATATTTCCAATTAATATGTATAGGATTCAGGGTCAAGTCAAGACATTAAAGTCAGAAACAGAGACTTCAAACCTAAACAATATTATGGTTGAGAGTAAAACGGATTATGAGTATGCTGGTAACAATCATAATCAGCCCACAAAAACCACTGTAATTAATAGCAAAGGGGAGTCATTAATTACTAAAATGTATTATCCAGGTGATTTGTTAGCAGAACCATTTATGAGTGATTTGGTTTTTCAGAATAGGAAAGCTACACCAATAAGAGTCGAAAAGTATAAGAATACAACGGAACCAGGAGATAAATTATCCGAGGAAAAGACAATGTTTGCAAAAGATGCTAGTACAAATAATTTTGTATTGCAAAAGGCTATGTATTCAGCAAAATTTCCGAACGTTCTGCCGTCAATTCCTAATGTTGGAAATCTAGAGAAAAAACTTACTTACGATCAATATGATAGTAATGGTAATTTGTTGCAATACACTCCAGAAGCTGGCGCAACTGTTTCAATAATTTGGGGTTACAATAAAACGCTACCCATTGCTAAAATAGAGAATGCTACCAATGTTGCAATTTCAAATGTATTAGGGGTTTCTTTGGCATCTTTAAATGAGACTAATTTGGGCCAAATTAATGGCTTGAGAACTTCCTTGACCAACGCCATGGTCACTACCTACACTCATATTCCATTAGTGGGAGTGAGTACCATTACAGATCCTAAAGGTCAAAAGACTACCTATGAATACGATCCTTTCAATAGATTGAAATGGGTGAAAGATCATGAGGGTAATATATTGCAAAAATATTGCTACAACTACAAAGGACAACAAGTGAATTGTGAGGAAGTAGTCTATAAAAATGTTGCTAAGAGTGGCGCTTTTACTAGAAACAATTGTGGTGCTGGCTTTACTGGAAGTTCTGTGACGTATAATGTAGCAGCAGGAATTTATTCTTCAACTTTATCACAGGTAGATGCAGACAATCAAGCACAAGCAGATGTGAATGCTAATGGTCAAAACTATGCTAATGCCAACGGTAGTTGTACGGCTCAATCTCAAGTGAATTTCAGTTTTGATTGGGATCAAAATTATACCACCAATACTATTTATATTGATTTATTTGCATCAGGGTCTAACCATAACGGAGCAAGGTTTAACATTACAATTAGTTATGTCAATCGACAAGGGCTTATTTCAACATCGACTAAACGTATAGATATGCCAGCTGGTGTTACTACTTTTTCAGTTAATTACCCTATACCGGCTACTGATGTTTACAACGTAGAACTAGTTAGTTTGCAAAGATTTTAAGATTTAAGATAAAAAAGCATAAATACAGCACATGAAAAAACATATTTATCTACTAGTTCTACTATTATTCTCTCAGATTGCTTTGTATGCACAAACATTAAGTAGTGAGAATTTTATCTATACGGAGGTGCCACAACAACCAAGAAATGAATCAAATTATGGCACTTTGACTTCATCACAGAAGCAAAAAAATGTAACATATTTTGATGGCTTAGGTCGTCCTATGCAAACTATTGCTATTGGGCAAGGTGGAAACGGAGAAGATATCATCACCCCAATTACCTATGATGGTTTTGGTAGACAAGACAAGGAGTATTTACCTTATACAGCCGCCACTAGCGGGGCGTATCGGACGGATGCATTTACAGGGGTTGCTAATTTTTACAATACCGTAAAATATGAAAACACAACAAACCCTTTCAGTCAAAAAGAATTTGAGGCATCCCCTTTGAATCGAGTATTGCAGCAAGCAGCTCCTGGGAATGATTGGTCTATGTCGAACAATCGTACCATCAAGATGGGGTATCAAGCTAATACTGCTCTTGATGCTGTTAAACTTTTCCAAGTAACAACAAGCTTAGTTTCGGGCTTGTACAATCCATCACTCGTTCCATCTACGACCTATGGTGCTGGGCAATTGTATAAAACCATTACTAAAGACGAAAACTGGACCGCAGCAGATGGTAATAATAAAACCATCGAAGAGTTCAAAGACAAAGAAGGACGAGTAGTTTTAAAAAGAACCTACAACAACAATACAGCGCATGATACCTATTATGTGTATGATAGTTATGGTAACTTAACCTATGTACTTCCTCCAATGGCGATGCAGGTGCTGAACTCTGGCGCATCACAATCCACAGTTACCTCTACAGCCATCGTTTCTTCTGGAACGAATTTGCAGTTGACCGCCTCACAGTCCATAACATTGAGTAATGGTTTTCATGCACAATCTGGCAGTACCTTTTCGGCAACTGTAGCTTCAGGAAGTGATATGGGTTCTATTTTGAATGATTTATGTTATCAATACAAATACGATTATCGCAACCGTTTGGTAGAAAAAAAACTGCCAGGCAAACAGTGGGAGTATATTGTATATGACAAATTAGATAGAGTGGTCGCTACAGGTCCTGCTTTAGCACCCTTCAACAATCTTGGACAAGCTAGTGGATGGATAATTACGAAGTACGATGCGTTTAATCGTCCCGTGCTTACTGGATGGATGTCAGCAACGACGGTTACTTCAGTTGATAGAGCAGCGTTGCAAAGCACCGTAAATGGATATTCAACAATTAGTGAAGCCAAAAATGCGACTACAGACACCACCATCAATGGGGTATCATTTAGATATAGCAATGTGGCTTGGCCACAATCAGGCTATCATGTGTTGACGGTTGCTTATTTTGATGATTACAATTATCCTAATGCCCCAACCATACCTGCGACTATTGAGACACAAAGCGTTTTACCTACTAGCACAATACGACCAAAAGGCTTGCCAACAGGTGCTTGGACACGCGTAGTACAAGCCAGTACAGATTATGCTAATGAGTTGGCTTACTCCTTGTATGACGTAAAAGGCAGACCAATCCGAACTTATACTAAAAACTTTTTGGGAGGCTATACCTATACCGATAACAAGCTTGATTTTACAGGTAAACCAGAATATACAACAACATACCACAAACGACTCTCTGGTGATGGTGAGTTGAAGACCAAAGAAGTTTTTACCTATTTGCCTCAAGGCAGGTTGTTGACCCAAACCCACCAAATTGGGACCGCTACTCCTGAATTGCTGGTAAACAATGTCTATGACGATTTGGGACAACTCAAAGCAAAAGAAGTAGGAGCTAAAACCCAAAAAATAGACTATAGCTATAACATCCGTGGATGGTTAACGGAGATCAATAAAGTGGCGGCATTGCAACAAGTAAATGATCCCAAAGATTTATTTGCCTTTAAGATTAATTATAACACCACATCAAGCGGTATTGCTGGAGTGACCTCTCTCTATAACGGAAACATTGCCGAAACCCAATGGGCTACAAGTACTGATAATGCGGTGAGAACCTACGGGTATAAATACGACGCCTTAAATCGCTTGAACGAAGCTTTGTACAAAAAAGGAAGTGTGGTGAATGCCTATGACGAAAAGCTTACGTATGATGCCAATGGTAATATAAAGACATTAACTCGTTATGGAAGTTTAAACGATGCCACACCTGATTTTATTGATGACCTTACCTATACTTATAAGGGAACGTCAAGTAATCAATTGATGAAAGTTGTAGACACCAGACCTAACCATGCAAGTTATAAAAACGAGTTCAAAGACAGTGCTACTAATACCGTGGATGATTATGCCTATGATGCCAATGGTAATATGACGAAGGACAACAACAAAAACATCACAGCCATAACCTACAACCATCTTAACTTACCGACTAAAATAATATTTACAACAGCAGGAAATATTGAGTATCTTTACTCAGCAACAGGGCAAAAATTACAAAAAATAGTTAGGGCTTCAGGAGTATCTCCTGTGACAACTGATTATTTAGGGGGCTACCAATACAGTAACAACGCCTTGAAGTTTTTCCCAACCGCCGAAGGCTATGTAGAACCCGTTGGAAGTTCTTACAAATATGTGTACCAGTACAAAGACCATTTAGGGAACGTACGTTTGAGTTATGACAAAACCTTAGCGATACAAGAGGAGAATAACTACTATCCTTTTGGATTGAAACACAGTAGCTACAGTGTGCCAATATTTGTCTCTACGAATGATGCGTTAAAGTATAAGTATAATGGAAAAGAGTTGCAGGACGAGCTGGGACTTAACATGTATGACTATCATGCTAGAAATTACGACCCTGCACTTGGTCGATGGATGAATATCGACCCTTTAGCTGAAAAAGGTCGTAGATGGTCACCATATAATTATGCTATGGATAATCCTGTTTACTTTATAGACCCTGATGGAATGTGGCCTTATCCAGTCTATATACGTTCTTTTATATCCACAACAACTGTAGGAGGCGGAATGTTTAGAGGAGATGGGAGAAGTCCTTCTACTGATGTAAGTAGAAATACAACTTCCAGAGTTACTCAGAGTTATACTGTAGACTCACAAAAAGGAACAGTCTCAGATGCAAGAACTCGAAGTGATAAAACAGTTCTTTATGGAACTGAACCTGCTGGTTCAAGAGGAGTTGGTGTTGCTCATAAAGAAAAAACAGCAGTACCTACCCAAAGTTTTAGCGCAAGTAATAGCAAGAATTCTAATGGAGATAATATTACAACAGTATCTTCAAACTATACTGCAAAAGACCCGATTACCCCTCCATCAGTTACTCCTGAAATTGACATGCATTCTACCATATCAATATCTGAAAACAGCAAAACAGGAACTGTAAGTGTTTCGGCATCTATTGTAGGCGATAGTTTTCCAAGTACAGAAGCATTTATGCAAGACGCGTCGGGTAAAAATGGTGTATTTATTGGAGCAAGTATGGAGCAAGGTGGACTTCCAGATTTATATGGAGATAACAAAAACACATTGATTGAGGCAAATTTTCAAATAACAACAGATGGTAAGGGTAACTTTACTGGTGTTAAACAAGGAGATAAATCATACTCAATAGAGGATTGGAATAAACAATTTACAAAAAAGCAATGATGAAAAAAGGATTAATAGCTCTAGGATGCGTAGTAATTTTAATAATAGGATATTTATTTTGGTATTATACATCTAGTGCAGATGATGAAATATATCTTATGCAAAAAGATTTTACTGGTATAGTAATTATTAGATATGATGTTCCAAATGGTGCAGATATAATTTATGAAAATGGAAAACGTATTTATAATATTCCAAGTAGCGGAATATTAGAAACAAAATTTAGCCCTAATGAAGGTTGGAGCGACCCACCACAATATTATTACTTAGATGGTGCTAATAGAATTCCTATTACAAGACATAAAGTATATTCCTTTGAGGTAGGAACAGCGATGAATAATATAACAAATAAAAATATAACATACGCAAGCTATATTGTAAGTGATGAAAAGAGTATAGACAGTCTTTATAATGTAAGGGAAAAAATGAATATTTTAAATGCTAAATAGTTGTTATTACTTGAATATAGTATAACCTTTGTTATTAATTCCTTATAAAATAAAAAAAGCCATTCCATAACGGAGTGGTTTTTGCTTTTATAGCACTTTAAAGTGTACCAAACGGTTAAAATAGAATTCATGTTAGCCTGTAACAGCGACAGTATCCCAATGGGTTTGAAAAATAGGACTCTGAACATCCTTCCCCCCTGTATCGGCTATTTCAGTACTAAATTCCACGATTTAAACCTCAAATTACCTCCCCGCACTATAAAATTGTGTACTTATACCAACCGATACCATCCGTGTTCCAAGTGAAAACTCTACAGTTTCTCAAATTCTACTGACCAGTGTGTCATTTTGGAACACATATTTACCTAGCCAGAAAAATATTTTTGAAAAAAAAGTGTCAATATGCTTCACTTTCACAGGTTTGATTGTATTTATTGTAAAGATGCTTGACTAACCTCCTTGTATGGAGTTTCTGTATCTAACCAATAACGAGATACTAACGAACCAATAAAATGAAATATGAGAATTTAAAGAAATTTATAATCAGTACCAAAGCAAGCAAAAGCACGATTTACAGATTCTACAAAAAGAATGAAGACCTATTTGCTGAGACAGACCTGAAAAATGGAAAGAGAATGTTTCCTGCTGACCATGCAAGATATTTTGACAGTGAAATCATGTTCGATGAGAACAAAGCCCTGAGACAGGAAAACCAATCCATGAGAAACCTCATAGACTGTCTTGCAGATAAAGAGAGCCTTCAACATACCTTCTGGCAGATGGACTGGAGTTTCTTTTTTACTGTAGCCTACAAAGCAGACCGAAACAAGACCAGCTGTTTTAAGCAGATGCACGGACTCTATAACTATCTGAATCAAAAATACGGAGCATCAACAGAAATTCGCCTGTTCTTTACAACCGAGCCATTCCCAAACCGAAAAGGCTGTCACAATCATTTTGTGGTCTACATTGCTGATAAGAAACTTCATGAGCAGATTGTAACAGATATTCAGGAATACTTCAACTACGACAGAACCGATGTAAGCATTTATGACCGATACAAAGCTGGGTTGTTCTACATGTCCAAAGACGGTCTGAGCGGAGAAGACTGGGATTTTATCAGCAACAGCACAAACACTACAGGCGATGAGAATTAAGCTTAAGCTTTCTCAGCTCAAAGAGGTATTGCAGTCACAACCGCTCAAACTGCCGATAAGTTTTAAAAGGGAGAATTTTACCGATAAAGAGTTTTCAGAGTTTTCACGATTGATACAATCCAAAGAACGAGGCTAAAGACCTCGTTTTTTTGTGCTCTGAAATGACCCAATAATTCGTAAGCCCAGGAAATCCAGGTTTTTTCTTGCTTAATCCAAAATAGACCTGGACATTTGTTTCACTTTTATAAAGAAGTGAAACATAAAGCAAAAACCCAGTAAAATCAAGGGTTCGCAAAGGTTGGTAAATCGACCACTTTCATTTACATATATTAAGGTAGAAAAGTGAAACTAAAATCAAGCAAAATGGCATTAAAAGGACAAAAGACAACGAGTGATTTTTTAGAGTGGGACAAGATGCAGAGCATCGTTTTGAAGTTGGAGCGGGACAATGACCCAAAATTTGCGCTATTGATTGCAACTGGCAGTTATATAGGTCTGAGGATTTCCGACCTGCTTCAACTCAGATGGAATCAGGTTTTGGGTCAGGACTATTTCACGATTACCGAAAAGAAGACCAAAAAGGTAAGACGTGTAACCATCAACCCAGAGTTGCAGACCATCCTGAACCGTCTGTTTGTCCAATTGGAAGCAAACGAAAATGACTTAATGTTCGTCAACCGCTTCGGTGAAAAACCGTTCAGTATCCAGTACGTGAACAGCAAACTCAAAGACATTTTTACCAAATACAAAGTAAGAGGTCAGTATTCCAGCCACTTTATGAGGAAAACGCTAGGAAGGCGTGTGTGGGAGGTAAACAAGTACAGCGACCAAGCTTTGTTGTTGTTATCCCAATTATTTAACCATTCCAACGTTTCCACAACAAAAATCTACTTGGGTATTAGAGAGCAGGAAATCAGTAACTTATATCTAAGTGTATAAATTATATTGTTGTATTTGCATAAATAAAGTGAAAAAATCTTGTAAAATCAAAAAAAATAGTTACATTTGCAGTGTAATAATGAAAATACAACAAAAATGGAATCACAGCTTCAAAATTGGACAAGTAAAGCTTTAGTATTTTTCGGAATGTGGTTATGGAAAGAAAAAGAATACGGACATGCTATGCTGTGCATGCATGCTCCACAATGGGGCTTGAAGATTGGTACTCAATTAAATATTACTTGGGATGATGTCATGGATACGGAAACTGGGTTAAGTAAGCATGAATTATGGATAAGGGATAAAGAAACCCCGCACCGAAAAATGAATCAGTTTATTAGTCAATTACTTGAGATGGCATATTATGAACTATCCAAAGAATCATTAATTAAGTATGCTGATGATTCTATTTATCTGAATTACAGGACTGGAAAACCTCTGACCTCATCAACTCTTAACCGTGAACTGCAGGCTCATGTTAAACAGTTTGAACATGAAATCGAAAAGCGGACAGGCTACAAGCTAAATTATAAGCCATTGAAAACAAATGCTTTTGAAATTGCATGGGCAATGGATATGGTCAAAAAATACAATTATACCAAACAGGTTTTCGTAGCAGTCTCCAATTTTATGGGACATAGAACGCTGAAAGATACTGTTAAATTGCTTGAAATGGAACCTGTGGAAAAGATTGAATTTGATTTTGATAATGTATCAGACATAAACGAATTTGTTGATTTCAGTACATTCAACTTCAAAAAAGACCTATCTAAGTACTTAAGTTACCAAGGCTATATTGATGGACTAGGCTACTATCAAGGGTAGTATAAATTAACTCTTTTTTAATCAATTATTGGTTCGGTGCAATACCCGAGGGTGTCTTCTTGTGCCAAAAAATTACGTGTCAAAACCCTAAAAAATAAAGCTTATGGAAAATTTAGAAACGCTGTTCCAGTCCTTTGAAACAGGCATCAGAAGTGTCAAGGCAAGCAAGCCAAAAGAATATTTAAAAAGCATCGGACTGGATTACAACGAGCTAAGAATAGGCTTCAATTCGGGACAATTCCACCATAACAGAGACCATGAGTTCAAAGACAGATTCGAGGCTTTGGGAGTGCTTAAAAAGAGCGATGCGAGCGTACGGGAAGAAGATATGACCGCTTATACTGTTTTTGGAAGGTATGGACTGATTTTTCCGCTGGTAAATAAAGAAAATGAGATTGTGAACTATTTTGCTTTACGCTTCAAGCTCGACACACCTAAGGAAGAATACCTCAACAGCGAAGGCATTTATCCAGTTTATCCAAATCCATTGACTAGGAGGCTGTATATAGCTCCCACGGTAATGGACTGCGCAAGTCTGATGCAGTCAAAGATACTGGAGAACCGAGAGGCAGTGATTGCCCTGCACAACGGAGCGTTACTGCCCCAACACCTAGAAGCCATCAAAGCCCTGCACGAATTGGAAGAAATAAGAATCATAAAACGTTAAGACTATGCAAAACATACGAACACAAGTTCAGAATATAAGACCAGAATTACCAATAAATATGATTCAGCTCCCAGAGGGACACAGCATGAATGATATGTGGCTAAATTACGGAGCTGAGGGAATCATGGAGCTGTTGCAGAATCCAGAAGGAGAAAAAGCAATCCCAACACTGGAGATTCTGAGTGATTACAAAATCAGTTTCAAAGGAAAAACAGGAACGTTTTATGTGATTGGCAGTTTGCCGATGGACTTAGGCAATCTTAGGGTAACACTTAATGTCGTAGACAATGACAGCCATAAAAAACACCGATTGAAAATTGACCTGTTCGATTTTACAAATGTCCAGAACCAGTGCAGGGAACTAAGCGAAAAACAGGGATTTGACAGTAATTTACTCGAAGCTGACCTCTTGCAGTTCACAGACCTTTTGGAAGACTACAGGGAAAAACTCTTCAACGCTGAAATGAACCCCGTAACCGACCAATTTTCTCAAAAGGAGCTAACATCCCTAGCACATGAAAAAGCAATAGAATTCCTCTCCAAACCCCGTCTTTTTGAGAGTGTGGACAAACTGCTGGGACAAAGCGGAATCGTAGGCGAAGAAGAAAACAGGATGCTGTCATTCATACTGGCATCGAGCTACAAAATGCCTTATCTGATGCACGGACTGATTCAGGGAAGTTCAGGTGAAGGAAAAAGCCACCTCATAAATGCAATAGCGGACTGCATGCCACAGGAGGACGTAATGAACATGACCAGAATTACCAGTAAATCGCTCTACCATTACAGAGATAAAGAACTAATGAACAAACTCATTATCATTCAGGATTTTGACGGATTGGACGAAGAAGCGCAATTTGCTTTTAGAGAAATGCAATCGGCTAAGTTTCTGACCAGTTCCACAGTGGTTAAGGATATGCTGGGGAACACTAGAGGGAAAATGAAAAAGGTCGAAGCCCATTTTGCCAGTCTTACCGCTACCACCAAAGCAGAGGTTTACTACGATAACATGAGCCGTTCGGTAGTCTTGGGAGTTGATGAAAGTCAAGAACAAACGCTTAGGATTATCAAAGCCCAGAACCTGAAAATATCAGGCGTGAGCAATTCAGAGAGCGAACAGCAGGCAAAACAGCTCCTTAGAAACTGCATGAGAGTTTTAAAGAGTTATGAAGTGGTCAATCCGTATGCCGATAAACTGATGTTGCCATTGGAGGCTAAAATGCTCAGAAGGTTAAACAGCCAGTTTCAAAACTTCGTCTCTCAGATAACCATTTTAAACCAGTACCAGCGAAAGACCGATTCAAAAGGCAGGCTGATAGCCACCGAAGAAGATATCCGAAAAGCCGTTGAGATATTCTTTGGTTCAATCATTATCAAAGTGGATGAACTGGATAAAAGCACCCGACAGTTTTTTGAGAATCTAAAAGGATTTGTCAGAAGCCAGCCAAACGGGTCAACGCACCGTTTCACAACACGTGAAATAAGGCAGGAACTCAATATCAGCAAAACATCAGCTTTCAAATACGTTCAGACCTTGCAGGAACTGGAATACATTCAAGCCGTTGAAGGTTCGCCAAATAAAGGATTTAAGTATGTGATTAGCTACTGGGACAATATGGAAAAGTTAAAAGCCAAAATCAAGGATGACCTGAACAAACAATTAGACCAATTGGAAATCACTTAAAAGAACACGGGAAGCCCAGTAATTACAAGTGATATAACGCTAGTGTTCGCAGTTTTGCAGAGTGCGCCTAAGGAAAGTTTTGAAATGACCGATTTAAAAACCAAAAGAAAGATGAAAAAAACGATACAGACCCCAGCATTTCAGAACTACCTCAACGATTACGACCGTTTTATCAAAGTAAGGAATTACAAAACTGGAAACAGCAAAATGTACCAGAATGTTGTTTTGGAATTTCTTATCTGGCTGGAAGAATCGGGAATCACTAAAATTAAGAGTGTAACCAGTAAGGAATCCGTAAGCTATTTTGAGTATTTGACCACCCGACCAAAACAACGAGGCACTGGAACATTAGCGGAGAAAACCATCAAATTTCATCTATTCGCTTTGGGATTGTTTGTTCTGAACCTATTGGAAAACAAAGAAATTAAAAAAGCCTTTTTCATTCCGAGTTACAGTAATGGAAATCAAAAATCAAGAAATGTCCTGACAGTTGAAGAAATCAAAACGGTCTATCAGTATTGCCAGAGTGAACAGGAAAAAGCTTTGTTATCGGTTGCTTACGGTTGTGGTCTCAGACGTTCCGAGATAGAGGCTTTGGATGTAAAGGATATTCAACTCAGCTTAGGAATGCTCATTGTCAGAAAAGGAAAAGGAAGCAAAAGACGTGAAGTCCCTATGAGTGACAGCATTGTAACCTACCTAAAAAAGTACATCATTGAAGAGCGTTATCAGCTATTGGCAGGAAAAACAGTGCTGGAAGATGCTTTGTTTGTGAATGCCAAAGGAAAGCGAACCAGCGGAGAACAGCTGAACGAGATTCTCAAAAGAATGATTGAGCAAACCCAGCAATATGAGCTAATTCAGAAGGAAATAACACTTCATTGTCTAAGGCATAGCATTGCATATCACTTAGCAGAAAATAACGCAGGGATTGAGTTTATAAGGGGATTTCTGGGACATTCCGAGATAAATACAACCTATCTGTATGCAATCAAAAACAAAAAGAGAAAACCAGTAACAACATTTTAAAGATACCTATGACAAAATTATCGTTGGAAATATTCCTCAGCCAAAACCTATCAACCAAAACAGCAGAAAGTTATCTGTACACCATCAATCACTTTCTTAAAATCAACCCTAAAGCCAAACGGTTCAAGTATCAGGACATTGTGAGCTACATGGAAGAAGTGAGCAGAAAACAGAGCAATATCCAGTACAGAGTCAGAATCCTTTCGGCAATCAAAAAGTATTACGATTATTTGGTGATGGAAGGACTAAGAAACGAACACCCCTGCAAACAGCTGACCATCAAAAACAAACAGAATCAAAGCGTACAGGTTCAGGATTTGTTTACTAGTGAGGAACTGCAACTGCTTTTGACCCGTGAAAACCGTTATCAGTTCCTAGATTCCAGAAACAGCGTGTTGCTATCACTGCTCATTTATCAGGGATTGACCAGCGAGGAACTCACGGAGCTAAGAGTCAAGGACATTGATTTGGATACAGGGACTATCTATATTAAAGCTTCAACGAACCAGAACCGCAGAACCCTAGACCTGCTCCATAAGCAAATTATGGTTTTCTCCAAGTACATCAGTGAAATCAGACCAAAACTCGTAAGATGTAATACGGATAAACTGCTGTTATCAAAATTAGGAAGCCCCATCTCAGTTGATGGAATCCATTCAATTATCGAACCATTAAAGCCATTGTTTCCAGATAGAAACCTCAACCCAAG
>CAUPRE010000032.1:0-34593 GCA_963513565.1 uncultured Flavobacterium sp.
ACATAAAAACAGAAAAACTATGGAAGAACTATTATCGAAAAAACACTATCATTGTAAACTAATTCTAGGATTAAAAAAAAAATGTAAACCTATTCTAGGTATTAATTAAAAACTGTAAACTTTTTTTAGGACGATACAAACCCTTGCAAACTTCGCGGTAAAAAAAGACACAGATTTTCACAGATTAAATAGTAAATAACTTTTCGATCCTCTGTAATCCTTAGCAAATTCTTTGCGATAAAAAACACGAATTTCACTAATAGTCACGAATTAAATCTTGCGCCTCTGCGCCTTTGCGAGAAAAAAACACGAACTTCACGAATGGTCACGAATTAAATCTTTGCGTTCCTTGCGTAAACCCTTGCGCGCTTTGCGGTTAAAATAACTATTTTAATCGAAACAGAACCCTCACCAACGCCTTAAGAAAAGGTACTTTGGGACATTTCCAGATTACTTGTAAGTCTTCGAGAAAAGAAGTCTCTTCATCCAAAAATTTAAAAATCAAATCGGGTTTTCCTTTTTGGAACAACTTTGAAAAAATGACACTTCCCAATTCGTTCGTGCGGTCCAAAATATCCAACAACAACAAATCGTACCACCAAAATTTAGTTCTTTTTCCCAAGGCGGTAAAAGGCAAATCACGTTGCAAAAAGCGTACTAATTCATCCGATTTCTTGTCCGAATTTCTAAAAGTATAGCCCGTACTGGCTTTGGTCCAGCCTCCAGCGGTGCCGATATTCAGGACATTCTTCGTATTCGCTTTCCAAAACGGATAACAAGTCATTGGAATGCTCCCCTGCTCTTTTTCTTGAATGGTATAATTGGTCACTCCGAGTTGCTGTAAGTAGTCTTTGATGGCGGTTTCGTATTCGTCTTTGGGTAAGAGATTGGCCGAAAAAAGCGTGTATTCCACCAAAGCCTCGGTAGCCGAAGTCGGTAACACATACATAAAACGCGTATTCCCTTTTTGCGCTACCGAAAAATCCATAAACGTAGGTTTCTCTGCCGTAAAAACGGGCTCGTTCGTTTGCACAAACCACCCCACAAAATGCTGTTGCAGCACAGGATACTCGTTTTGACGCGCCACCAAAGCAGGATTGTAAATACTGTTCAATACGCGCTTACCGTAATAGACCGCTTCCGTAGTTTTTACAAAAATTTGCTGTTCGGTTTCTTCTATATCGGTTACTTTTTCCTGAACAAAAGTCACCTTCGGATGCTGCTGCAACAAAGCCAACACTTGCTGGTAAAAATCAATCCCACGAATCATTTGATAGCGATACGGCTGTAAAGGCAAATCCCGACTGTACGCTTCCGAAGCAAACCAAGCCACGTCCCAATGTTTAGAAACCGCAGCATCCCAAATACTCGGAGCAGTACTCCAAAAACACCACGTTCTATCATTCGTTTTTTTGGCATCTTCGTCGAGCAACAAAAGGGTTTTGTCTTGAAAAGCAGGGGACGACACCATTTTGTAGGCCGTCATCAAAGCCGCCAAGCCTGCCCCAGTAAAAATATAATCGTATTGCACCGTACTCTCTGCTGTCATGCACCAAAAATAAGGAAAATAACCGCAATTCACAGCAAGCGCCCAACGGCTATTTTATCGACCTTACAAACTAAAATAATGGTATGGATTTATAGGAGCAGCCACACCGACTTCACCTACACGAGTCGTCCCGCTGTACGCTATATCTTGCTTGCCGAACCCCGACAAGCAAGGATGCCGCTGCCATCGGGGCTAGGCGAGAACGATTGGTTTTCAGAAGAAAAAAAAGAAAAAGTTTCCATTTAAAATACTGATACCCTTTTTTTAATTTAAATAGACAACAGCTATAATATCAAATAATTAGTTTAAATTTTAAAAAGAAGGAAACATTTTTTACACCTCACTTTTATGAGCTATTTGAAAAAAAGTTGATTATGTACTTCATACAAAAACATACAACTTTTCTTTCTTAGGTTTTACAATTTTGATTACTTTTGAAACAAAACACATTTTATGAAGACATTGGAGGAATTACAAAAATTTATTTCATTCGGTTATCTATACTTAATACTAATGGGCTTACTTCAAGAAAGTCTATTTTTTAACCAAATCGGAATAAACATTTTAAATTATTCATCCATTGCAGATATCCTTGTTAGTCCAATAGCTATTTTAACGTCACATCCTATTTTGCTACTAGCATTAGTTGTTATTTCAGCCATTTTGTTTACTATTCCTTCCTACTTATCCAAAAGAAGCCATAAAAATTGGATTCAAAAAAAAATTTTAAAAAACAAACCAAATTTAAATGAAACTGAAACTAGAACTTTCTTTTCCAATCTGATTACCGTGTTTTTTCTAACCGCTTTACTCTGTTTTTTTCTTGGAATTGGACTTGGGATGGGAGAAAAAGTAGCAAAAAAAATAGCAAACAACAAACTCGAATACAATACCAAAATGACTTTCAGCGATGGTGGTTCAGAAAATGTTTATTTAATTGAAACAAACAGTATGTACTATTTTTACCTTACGAAAGGAAATCAAAATGTAAAAATTGCCCCCATTGGTACCATAAAAAATCTTGAACTAACTAAAAACTAAATAGTAAAATGAAAAGTAAAAATCTAAGTGAATTAAGTGTTGAAGAACTAATCAAACAGCAGATTATCATAAAAACAGTAACAAGTCTTCTTGCTGGAATGTTACTAGTTCTTTTCCTTTTAGGCATATGGCTCGTCTTTCAAAAACCAAGTTTTCTTGTATTTATAGTAATTCCTCTTACACTTATGCCTTTGCTAATTTTCAATCTAACCACATTGAAGAAAGTTAAAGCAGAGCTTAGCTTACGTGAAAACAAAAACTAAATAGTTGTATTTCCTTAAGCAGCTCACTACCCGCATACCTCACTTGGTCTCTTAAAGAAAAGAGACCAAGTGAGGCTAGGCTAAAACGATTGGTTTTCAGAAGACAAATAAACAACAACATCAGTTACACAATAGTACTGTTTTAATGAACCGCGTTGCAAATACTACGGCTTGCTTTTACGCACTTTCAATTTTGAAGACTACAACTAAAAATAAACCTCGTTTAAATATTCTTAAACGAGGTTGTTTTTTGAGTTATCTTGAAATTTTACTTTTTGAAGAGAGTTGCGCAACAGCTACAGCTGTTGTGCGTTCGTTTTAAATTTTACCAAGGCCCATTTCTGTTTACATTTATAAACGTGTTATTCTCTAGGCGATAAGCACCTTTAAGGCCCACAAACCAAATGCGTTCTTGTTTATCTTGATAAATAGTAAATGGAAAAGGTTTAAATTCTCCTTCTTTACTTTCAATTTTAGTGAATACTTTGTTGCTGTAACTATAAATATCACGTTTGTTGGCATTAAACCAAAGTGTACCGTTTTTATCTTCAAAAATGCAACCAATACCAATATCATTTTGGTTAAAAAGATTTTCAGTTACATTTATAACAGTCTCTCCATTGTATTTACACAACCCTTTGGAAGTCGAAATCCAAAAGTAGCCCTCTTTACTTTCAATTATTTGACCCACAAAATTAGATTTGAGCCCTTCTTTTTCAGAAATGTTGGTTAACGTAGTTCCATCATAAATATATACACCTCCGTTGGTTGCAAACCACATTTTACCTTTACTGTCTTCTATAATGGAATGAATCATTTTGGTTGTACTAATTCCCACATCGGGATTTATCTTTCCTTCAGGAATTTCAAACGGAGAAAATTTCTCTCCATCAAAACTATAAACACCTTGAGTAGTTCCTACCCAAAGTATTCCTTTTTTATCCATTGTCATACTCCAAAGACCACCAATTCTCTTGGTTCCATTTTCATAATACATGGTAAAATAGTTCCCATCAAATTTTGCAATGCCACGATCATAACCTATCCAGATATTTCCAATTTTATCTTCAAGAATAGCATAAACTACTACTTTTTGTCCAGAAGATTCTTTAAGTACAAAATAAACAAGTCCATTCTTATCATAACGACAAAGACCATTTTGTGTGCCAAACCAAAAATTTCCTTTGCTGTCTTGAAAAACAGTTCGAATAACACCACTTATTTGGTTTCCTTGGTAATCTTTATCATGTACACTATTTCTATATTCGGGTTGCGTTTCTGCCTTTAGACTAATACTATCTTTATGAATTCTTGTAATTTTAACTGGTATTGATTCTGTAATTTGTCCAATACACGAATTAAATAAAAATGATAAAACAAGCATTAAATAGTTCGCTTTGATTTTGTTATATTTAATCATAATTATTTTTTTTCTTTTTCCACATTTCGTCAAAATGACGCACAACGTCCTTGAACCTCAGCGGATTTGGTACTAAAGTAAGCCCTATTTTCGAGTTTGTCAAAAAAAACAATTTCAATTTAAGCCTATTGCCAAAATTCGTTTTTGCTGCTGATAGCTGGCACTTATTCGCTTACTTTATTTCTGTTTTCATTTGCATTAAGAAGTAAAACTAAGCCTAAAGCAAAAACGGCACAGCTTAAAAGCATTAAATTCCCATTTTTTAATACAAAAAATGAAAAACCGACTAATGGAGCTCCGATAATCACCATTAACGAACTTATAGTGTGTGTTTTTATGAAGTTTAAAGCGTGAGCAGCCAATCCCACAAAGAGCAATGACGGACCAATAATAACAAAAGGATATAAAATTGATGGCGTATTACTTATTTGATTGCTTAATGCTGTTTTAGCCATTTCGTTATTTCCAAAACTCCACATTATGAAGTCAATTGTACAGAGACCAATATGAGCAATAACTCCTAAAGTGGTTACAAAAGACGCTACCGTATTAAGATTATTCTTTGGAAAAACTTTGTTAAAAGAAATCAGCAATACTGCTCCAACTAAGTTAAACCAATGTGCAAAATCTACTGGTTTTTGAAAGTATTCTAATCTAGAACCTTGAGAAAATAGTATATAACTTATAACAAAAAAAGACAATCCGAGTAAGCAACTATTTTTTAACTTCATAATATATTTTTAATGAAAGACGCTTATTTTCAGAATGTGTTACATTTCTAATTTTAGTGCTCCGTATCGTTTGCTACCAAGGTTCTCGTACCTTAGTGGTTTTAGAACTAAAGTAAACCCTATTTTTGGATGTACCAAAACCAGCCTTTTTTTGGAAACTGTTTTTATGCGTTTTTGTTACCTACACATTGTATTGAGGTAAAAGCTCATACTTTGTCCACTTCTAATCCAACTATCCATTGCTTTTTCTCTGTAAAAACTGGTTTCAGTTATTGACTTTGCTGTTGAAAAGCCAAAGTATTTGCTTTTCTCATTTGCCTTTTTACTTTCCACCCATTGAATGGTAACTGCTACATCCTCTGTTTCTTTATCCAAATATATTTCATACGGTTTCAAGTCTACCTTAAACCAACCTTTAAACTCATCTTTGATTTCAAAAACGATATCTTTTTCTACAATACGATTTGATGGCAATCCATTTTCAATTTTATAAAAATGCAGCCTAAATTTTAGGGAACTAAATTCATTTGAAGTGATGTTAAAATTCAAATCATTTATTTTGCAATCTTTCTTTAGTGTAAACTTCATTCCAACTTCTTTACTCAATCGGTCGTCAACCTCTTTTTCGTAATAGGTATAAAAATTAGTATGCATTAGCCCAAGACCTTTGGAATTTCTTCCCAATACTTTAGGCTTTGGTTTTACAAATTTGACCACCACTTCATCTAATTGATTCTTCAAAGGCGTTAATTCAATAATGTTATTCGGAAGAGTAAGTTGTGATACTGCTACTGTTTTTGATTGATAACCAACATAAGAAAAAGTGACTACATCATTTTCATTGACACTTTCATCCATTTTTAAAGAAAATTTCCCCTCAGAATTTGATACCGTTCCCGTTTTTTTATTGGCAATTCCAATATTCGCGTAGTGTAAGGCAGCTTTATTTTCTATATCCTTTATTTCACCGTTAATCACTTTTACTTGAGCGAAAGAATGTAAAGTAATAGCTAAAAAAAGATAAAAAGGCACTTTCATATTTTGTTTGTTTTCTGTTTTGTTTAAATAATGTAAACGTAGTAATGTCTCAAAAGGTTTTTAACTAAAGTACTCTTTTTTCAAATTCACTCAAAGCTATGGCAAACCAACGAAGCTAAAACCCGACAATCTGCTTTATTATTTTTCCCCAAATAGCTTAATAGCCCTTTCAATCGTTCTTTCGGTTTGAAGGATATCCAACAAAATCATTTTTAAGGTTTGTTTTGTGTTTTTATCCGTTGCATTCATATTCGAATATAAATAACTCATTAAAAATTGCGTTTTGTTATTCAGCGTCGTTTTTAGTTCCTCGATATTCGATAGCGTGGTTACTTTCTCATACTTGATTAAATCAATTTTGGAACTGGATACCGATTTCCAAGCATTGATTCTAATATTGGGGACATAGATTCCTTTGGACTTCATCACAATATCTACAATGGCCACCTTTTGGTTCGTTGAATAAAATTCCAAAGAGTCAATCAAAGATTTTTGTAGCGGAATGTTGGAGGAAATAGCCTCATTCGTTTCTTTTAGTTCGCTGTTTATAGTTGAAAAACTTGTTCAATGTAGGCTTTGTCTTTTCGTTCTGCATTCCAATTGTCTATAAAAAGGGCAATTAAAATTCCCGCAACGACAGGGATTATTTCCTTGAAAAATTGAATACCGTAGTTTTTGATGGCTTTCTTCATTATGGATTATGGGTTGAAATTGTAGCTAACTTGTTTATTTGTGAGACAAAAACGGGACAAGCTACAATTTTTTAGGTTTTTGGTTTAGTTAATGATTGTGGGTACGAGCGTGACGCTCGTGCTAGCGTGGGGATTGAAATCCATACTATCAGGACTTAGCTCTAATTCTTTTTTCAATCAATTGTTTATTCCCTTTGTAAAAAATTCTACTTTTAAACCTTCTTAAATATGTTATAGTTGATTCAATTTTTTTAAATTCCTCATTAAGTGTAAGTTGTTGTTTTTTAGGTCATTTATTTTTTCTGAACTTTCATCTAATGGATTATATTTATAATGAACAAAAGCATTTCTTTCTTCGGAAACTTTTTGAATTATTTTTTTATGATTTTCAGAAAATTTTGGTGCGCCAAGTACGATAATCAACCAAGAATACTTCCCAATTATATTAACTGATTTTATAATTTCATTTATGGTTTTTTTATCTAAACCTTTGATTTGAGATAGCTCTAATATTAAATCATTTATTTCGTGTTCAAAATATGTCGCATAAAGTAATCTAGCAAAATTATACTTTTTTTTAGCTAAAAATTCACGAGCTGTTTCAATAATATCAGTTTTATGGTCTATTACTACCTTATAATTTACTTTTTCGTTTAATTTCAAAACTTTTTTATATAAAGTTTTTTTATTTTCAAAGTCTTCAATAGCCAATTCTCCTTGAATCAAAAGAGTTTTTACAATATTTTCAAATAAAGTATCGGATAATTCAATTTCTCCTTTAGATTTTATAGACATTTAATTTCCTTGTTTTTTGTTGATTTTTTCAATAACACCCATTAATGCATTTTATTACCGCATATTACAAACTAAATTAAGCCTTGTTTTCGGGTTTGCTATCACGATGCTTCAGAACACAAATACAAAACCAACTTATTATTAAACCTAAACTCCAATATTGCCAAACGGCTGTTTACTCCCGTTTATTTTCTTTGAAATTTATAAATAGGTACTCGACTTCTTTTTCTTTTTCTCTAATATCAATCCCGTAATCAGCCCTTAAGGTTTTTTTAAGTTTGCTGATACTTTTATTTGGTAAAGTTATATTAAACTTTTGCCCAGATTCTCTTTCACACTCAAAACGTATTTCATAGTTATTGCTTAGGCTTTTTGCTATTTCTTGTAGGGTAATGTTTTCATAGTTTATACCTTCTTGATTTGTAAATATTGATGATGTATTGTTATCACTATCCATACTATTGGAATGTTTAAGCAACTTCAAAGTGTCTATAACTCTTAAAAAATACACCTTTTGGCTTCTTTGCTTTTTGTCTATTTTAAACAAGTAAACATCGCTTAAATGTTTTAGAATTATAGAATCTCTGTTTATTTTTTTTGATGATTTATTCTTGAATTGTAATGTTATTTTTTTTTCTATTATTTCTTGGTTATTGTAATCGATTAGGTAATAATCCTTTTTTGTCAAAGTAGAGATAATTAATTTAAAATCTATGCCTTTAAAACTTATTGAATCCTGACTGTGATCATTGATATGTGAAGAATTCACCATTAAAACTTCTTCAAATTTTAATAAATACTTATCATTATTAATGTTTAATCTCTGATTAGAAGTTTGTTCTATTTGCAGTAAAGCAATAGAAACAAAAATTGCATTATGTATTGCGTGAAACAAAAAACCCAAAATAAAATTAAATTTTATTCTCAAGTATCCTATTAAAACACCTACAATAAACTGCGGCAAAAGCAGTATTGGAAAAATGTAGATAATTGTGGTGTCCGTATCATAATTAGTTATATGAGCCAACCCAAATAAAATAGCGGATAAATAAAAAACATAACGAAAATTTATTACCCACCTATCAAAAATAACTGCTTTATATTTGGGAAAAACGTAAATAATTGAACGGAGTAAATAATTTCTTTTATGTCTAAGAAAAAGTCTAAAAACAATTTCCTCTATAAATGGAATTATAAAAACAGTTAAAATAAAAACCAACCAAATAGGAGCAATTACAAAAAGATTCCTCAACTGATGGTTTTCAGGAACATACCAACCAAGTTTCTCAAAAACATTAATTAAAAAAAGCAATAGCATCATCGCTATAAGGTCTATTGCCAATATTGAAAAAAAACTTTTAATTTTTATTTTGACTGACTGGTCAGCGTTTTGTTCATCTCTTGGATTTTTTAAAAAAAATATTAAATCGGTAATTGTCTCTCTAATTGATTTGTTCATCTTTATCTTTTAAATGATAGCTAGCTAGTTTAAATGTGTGTCAAAATCACTCAAATCTCTCCCATTGCAGGTAGATAAATGAGATACACATCACAAACTATTCTTTTTTCAAATATATACAATTTTCATTACAAAAATTTTTATTTGTTATTTATGGTTTTGAATGGAATTCGACAAAAACACACCCCCAGCCCCTCTCTAGAAGGGAGTTCATCCAGCAACAATTGGAATTTGGGATTTAAAAAATTGGAATTTTTATCGTTCTAACGTTCCTAGCCCTGATGGGAGTGGAAATCCTCTGGCTCGGGTGGCTATTTTTGGGCAGGACGGAAAGAGCGACCAGAGGAAGCTCCTTTGCGGCCTAGCCCAAAAAGCCACGCGAGGCGGAGATTGCAGCGTACAGCAGGAGTAGCTCCTAAAAAAACAATTCCAACATTTTATGAGACGCTATCCCAAAACACAAAAGGCTGCCGAAGCAACCTTTTGACTAACAACAACAAAATAAAAAAACGTAACTACAATTTTAGACACTTATAGCTTGTGTTTACTGTAATTTGGCATACTCAAACGTAGGATTTCCTCTTAGTCCCGCTTCGTTGCTCATCGCGAGGAAGCGCACTTTGTAGAAGTTGGAAGCGGCATCTTTGACCACATAAAAACGGTCGGTTCTCACGCTCGGTAAGGTAGTTGGTCCGCCTCCGCTTCTCCAGTTAGCGCCTATCATTCTTTGGTCGGTTTTGGAAGGGGTAAATTTATCTTCGACTACTTTTGCTAAGGTAAAATCTGCATAGCTACCACCATCGGCAACCAAAACTTGGTAGGCTTGTGTGCCGCCCAATCTGTTTGTCACGATAAAATCGGAATAACCATAGGTTACCTCTGCTGCTCCTGTTGGCAAATAATTGGTGAAAGGCGTAAAATTCAAATCCCACTTGGTTTTTTGTGGCTCAACCGTTACTGTTTTGCCCTCGGCCAAACTGAAAAATGCAAAATTAAAATTACTGTCTTTGGCAATGGTTTTTTCTGTAAAAGTAGTGGCACTCAAATCCGCATATTGGATTTTGTAGCCGTTTCCGTTGCGCAGTATTCTGATTTTTTTCCAGCCTCTCGCTTCGCCATCAAGACTCACCGAGCCAACGCCTGCCGTGGCGGTCGAAACCGCAAAACCTAGATTGACTAAGTAGACTTTGTTCTCGGCATCGTTGGCAGCAACCGCGGCGATGGCCGTTCCAACTCCTGCTCCCGCTCCTTCTAAAACACCTGTTGGATTGTCGACAAAACCATTGCTGGCCAAAGTTGTTCCTCCGCCAACTGCCACAGCAGCATCAGCCGTTTGAGGCAAGGTAATATCAGTAGTTTCTAGTTTTTTTACGGCCATTTTTAAAGCTCCGTTGAGGATTACTCGGTATTCTGCACCCGTTGAAAATCCAAAATCCCAAGACCCTCTCGGAATCGCATCGGTTTTGCTGGTACTCAAATCTACATAGACTTGATTCGGTTGATTTGGCCCACCCACTGCGGGTTGCAAAATCGCTCCTAAGGAAGGAATTTCTGGTTTGTTTCCCTCGTCATCGTTGGAACAAGAGCTTAAGGTAGCTAAGGCTAAGGATAAAATTAAAAAGGTTTTTTTCATAACAATTTGATTTATATTAAAGATTAAGGTTATAGGTCAGTTTTACAAAAAAGGAACGTCCGTAAGCCAGCATTACTTGGTTGGACGTGGCGTGTCCTGCGCCTTCTCCGGTTCTAGTTTGATTGATATTTTTGATATCGAACAAGTTTCTCGCGCCTATAGTCGTTTCGAGTGTATTGCTGAAAAAATTCTTCTGAATGGTCGCGTCCAACCAATGGCTGTCATCTATTTCGGAAATCACATAGGCATTGCTACTTTCTATGAATTGCTGGGTTTTTCCGTTGTATTTGTAGTAGGCCGAAACAATCGCTTTCCATTTGGGTACAGTATACGATACGCTAGTATTGGCATTGATGGTGTACAAAAACTGGTCATCTGACACAAAAACTTGATTGTCGATTTTTTGGGAAACACCTACCAAAGAAGCACCCAAATTGAACAACCAATTCTTGCCCTTGAACTGATTCGAGGTCGCAACATTCCACATTTGATAGCGGCTGATGTTGATGTATTCGTATTCTGGATTGCCTGTTTCGGCATTGAATCGCGCCAATGCCATATCGATACGGTCATTGACTTTGAGATAATTGGCGGTAAACGTATGCGCTACTTGCAGACCTGAATCCAAAAATGCCGTTTTCTTAGCGCTCATTTCGTAAGACCAACTGGTTTCTGGAATCAGATTTTCATTGCCCGTAAAATGATGTCCATCAAAAATTTGTTTGGTGTACAATTCTTCAAAAGTTGGTGTTCTGAAAGATTGCCCTAAAGAAGTGCGCAGTTCTATTCCTTTTGGCAACAAATAACGCAAGCCCAAGGAAGTCGCATATTGATTATCAAATTGCGATTGAATAGAATATCGAACTCCGGGACGAATAGAAAAAGAAGGCGTCGCTTTGATTTCTGAACTCATAAACCAATCGTAATTGTTCAAGCGTTTCGCTATCGGAACAAATAGATTATTGCCCTCTTGCACCAAAGAATAGCCCAAATTACTCACCACTTCATAACCCAATTGCACATCTATTTTCTTGCTTTTGAAAAAATTACTAAGCGTTCCAGTGCTATACAACACTTCCATCGCTTGGTCTTTTTGTCTCACGGATTCATTTTCTTGCTGTGTGAATAGATAGTACCTAAAGTTTTCGGTGTCGCGTTGTTGTTTTTGATGCGAAAGCGAAACAGTATAACTCATTCCGCTTTCTAGTTTACCAGAAGCATTCCAATTGTGGAAAAATCGTTGCGTCCAATACCTTTTGTCGATAGCATAGCGGTAAGAACCAAGCGTTGGTGAATAGCCCGACTGTACCGTGCTGTTGTAAAAATCAACACGCTCGTTGAGCCATTGGAACTTATAAAACATTCGAAAAGCATTCTTTTGGTAGCCCAACATCGTGGTAGCATTCCATTGTTCTTTGGGCAACCAGCGATAGCCGCGCGTGGCATCATTTTCGAAATAATCCTTCCCTTTTTTGCCATCCAAAAAACCTTGAAAATCGTTCCGATTCACCGATGCATTAAAAAACCATCTTTCGTTGGGTGCATAAGAAAGTGCCAAAGCCTGAATGTGACGCCCTTTGTCAAAAAGTGAGAATTCGTTGTGTACCGATTCTTCTTGGGTTGTGGCGCGCAAACTCCATTTGTAGCGCGACCCTTTTTTAGTAATTATGTTGAGCACACCGCTTACGGCATTGGCACCGTGCGTAACGCCCATCGAACCTTCAATGATTTCGATTTGTTCGATGTCGTCCAAATTAATCTGAGACAAATCGGCGTTATTTCCCAAACCCGCCTCTCCGATTAATGGAATATTGTCGACCAATATTTTGAAATATTGTCCGTCTAAACCAAATAAAGAAACGGTAGAACGCCCATCGGAACTGCTAGGTCTTACGGTAATGTTCAAATATTGATTCAAGACATCGGCCAAGTTATTCGCTGCTAAATTTTTGATGTCCTGACTCGAAATCACCCGAACATTGAAAACCGATTTTCTCAAAGACTGGGGTTCTATTTGTCCCGTCACCACTATTTCTTGCAACGGATTAGCCTGAAGCGAATCTTGCACCTTTTGCTGGGAATAGCCTGTAAACACTGGCAATAACAAGATAATAACCGCTATACTCTTTTTCATTATTTAGAATTAATCTTAATTATTTTCGGCAAATATATACTTTATTTTTATTTATTCTAAATTAATATAGTATTTTTGTCCGCATAATTTTAACCCTTACTAATTAAAAAATGAAAACAAAATCAATGCTTATCCTAGGTGCACTTGCACTAAGTGCGACCCTTAGTTTTGGACAAAATGCCAAGAAAAAAGAAGACATCAAGGCCATACAAGCGATGTGTGGTTGTTATGAAGTACAATTCAATTTTACCGAAACCTTTGACTATCCAAAAGATAGCGCTAGTTACAAACCCTCTAAAACCAAACACGAAACGGCTTTGGAATGGGTAGAATTGGTAGAAAACACGCCTAACAAATTGGTTTTGCAACACCTCCTCATTACGGGCAACAAAGAAGAAGACATTGTAAAACACTGGCGACAAGACTGGCTCTACGAAAACACCGATTTGTTGCAGTTTCACAAAGACCTCACTTGGAAATACAAAAAGTTAGACCCTAAAACCGTAAAAGGGCAATGGACACAGAAAGTGTACCAAGTAGACGACAGTCCAAGATACGAAGGCTCTGCTTCTTGGGCCACAGTAGATGGCGTGACGTCTTGGAAAAACACTACCGATGCGCCTTTACCTAGAAGAGAACATACAAAACGCAATGATTACAATGTTTTGAAAAGAAGAAACATACACGAAATCACTCCAAAAGGATGGATTCACGAACAAGACAACGACAAATTGATTCGTACAGAGGGAGGTTCGGATGTGCTTTTGGCACAAGAAAAAGGAATGGATATTTACACCAAAGTACCAGACGAAAAATGCCAATTGGCACAAAAATGGTGGGCAAAAAACAAAGACCTTTGGGCAAAAGTACGCAACGAATGGGCAAAAGTTTACGGCCAAAACAAAGACCTAAACTTGGAGAAAAAAGTAGATAAGAAATCATTATTCAGCATCCTATTCGATTTAAAACCAGATGCTTCACAAGAAGAAGTAGCCAAAATCATTAACGCATTTGTAACTCGCTAAAACCAAAAACGATGTGCACCCTAAACATTTTAAATAGAACCAATAACGGACTGTTATTTTATTGTACGCATAGTTCGCTGTACAATCTTTCGTTTAACAATTTGACCTTCAACTTTGATGCGGTGGAATTTGATCGATTTAGGGTGTACCTCAACTCCATAGACAGTGCGTACTGGGAAAAGGAATACGAAAATTCTATTTATGAAAAGAAAATCCCTATCCCAACCTTGCAAAGCAACTTCATCATTTTGCTGAATTGCTACGAATTGGAGGAACTCAAAATTCTAGTCGATTTTAGTCATCAGGCTCGCTTGTTAGCCCCCGAGGAAATCAACTATAAAATGATTTACAATTAAAAATAAACATAGAATGTCTATGTGAATAGTAAAACGTCTATTCACTTCTTTTACAACTATACTTTCTATGTTTCTATGTGGTAAAAAAAATCAATACTTATTAAAACCAAAAGTCCAGCAACCACAAACAATTGCTGGACTTTTTTATGTAGTTTCATTCTACTTCAACAACTTCTCAAAGGCTTTTCGTGGCGCGCCACGAACCACAATCTCACCACAATAAGTATAACCCAATTTATCGAGAATTTTCAACATCGGAAAGTTATCAAAGTTAGTATCTACTTTGATGCTAAACACGTTTTTCGAAATACTCAACGCTTCAATTTTCTCAAACAAAAGCGTGGCAATTCCCTTTCCTTTGTACTCAGGTGCCGTAGCCACACGATGCACCACAACATAATCCGAATGGCTCAACCACTCACCTTGCAGGTCGTTGTAAGTCGGTTCCTCACCAAAAATAATGGCTGCATAGGCTACAACCACCTCATTTTCGACCAATACGTGGGCGTATCCTTTCACAAAATCATCGGTCACCGTTTCCAAATTCGGATAACCATCTTGCCATTGTGTGCTGCCGTCTTCTTTGCGTTGGGCAATCGCCGCTTGCAAAATATCCCAAATCACAGGAATATCCGCCAGACTTGCTGTTTTCAAAATCATATCGTGCGCATTTGAGCCGTAAAAATAACTTTTATCCCCAAAAAACGAATACTTTTTTAAATTAGTTTCAGGAGCACCACCAACCTGCTCACCACACGAGTCGTCCTGCTGTACGCTATATCTTGCTTGCCGAACCCCGTCAAGCAAGGATGCCGCTCCCATCAGGGCTAGACGAGAATGTTTGGTTTTCAGAACATAAAGGACTCCAGTAACAAACAAAAATCCAGCAAACAAAAAATGATTGCTAGACTTTCTGGCTATACTTTTTCTGCTTCAATCAAATGATGGTCCCACTGCTCTTTTGGCAAATCCGAATACAACTCGATTAAATTATGTTCAGGATCTCTAAAATGAACCACCCGAATTCCCCAAGCCGTCATATCTTTGGGTTCGGTCAAGAAGGATAGCCCTCTTTTTTGTAGCTGTTGGTAGGTATCATCGACGTTGTCTACTTGTAAAACCAGAGCAATCTTATCTCTACCCTTTTCCTCCGCCAAATTTTGAGAATTGTTGATGGCGGCATTCATTAAATCAGCTTTGAACAACGAGAGTATCGATGGCGTTCCAAGAGTAAAACTGGCAAAGTTATCGCCCAATTTGCCCCAAGTACAGCTCAATCCGAGAAGGTCGTGGTAAAAAGTAAAACAAGTGTCAAAATCGTTTACTAATAATCTGAGGTTGCTAAATTTCATTTGGTTAGTTTTTATGAATTACTAACACAAAACTAGTTTTTAGACAAGGTCGTTAATTGTATAAATCGGTCGTTTTTGTTTTCAAACAAATCCGTTGGATTATTGCCGGTGTGTTTTTTCAGATCTTTGATAAAATGGGATTGATCAAAATAATTCCCGTCAGGATACAGTCGTCCCTCTTTGATGGATTGATAGGAGGCAAACAATTTTAAAATCTTCGCATACGATTTTAGCGGAAGTCCAAAACGGTCTTTGAAATAGCGATTGATTTGCCGCTGGGACCAAAAAACTTGTGAGGAATAATACTCAACTGTTTCGGCTCCCTGGGTCTGTTGCAACAAACGAAAAAGCTGCTGCTTTCTCGTGTCGATTGCTTTGGATTTCTCCAAAATCGACAGCATATAGTCGTTCAGTTTTGCAACAACTGCCTCAAATGCTGGAAAAGGCAATTCGTTTACTTGCCAAAAATCATATGGCTTAACCTCCTCACTGTTATAACAATCAGATATTTTTTGTCGTAGCAAATAATCCGCTGCCAATAAATTAAAACGAATCCCAAAAAGTTGCTGATTGGGCTGAATCGACACCTCTACTTGCTGGCTCCAAATCCCCGTTAAGGACACTTCGTGTTGGCGGTAATTGTCAAACAAAACGATTAGATCAAAACAGCCATCTGGCAAAATGGTAAAATCAAGCTGCTGATCAGACGCATTGTCCAACCACCAATAACTTCTAACCAATTCAGCCAATTGTGCCGAAGACTTGCATTCTTTATAGACCATTAACTCCAACTTGCTTCATTATTTTGCGCGCTTCTTTAAATTCTTGTGGTGTTTTCACTTCAACCAAGTCGCGTTTTTTTCCATTATTGAGTACAATGGCCAAGCGTTTTTTTCCAAAAAAGGAATATTCCTTTAGCCCTTTAATCGTGTTCACTGAAATTTTTTCTAAAGTCGTATTCTTTACCGTCAAATTATACAAGACCACAATAGATACCAACCCGAGAAAAATCCAAACCAATTGCATAAAACCCACATTGCTTATACTAAAAGTCGAGACATTCAGAATCGCGTTGAGTAAATTCAAAATCATCAAAAGTTTCAGTAAAAAATGGTGATTTTTCAATCCGTCTTGAATGACTAGGGTTTCATCTTGGGTGTTGTAGTTTAATTTCATTGATATTGTTTATTATTTTTTTAACTCCTTAAGAAATTTTCTATAGTTTCTTGTAATGGCTTCAAAAGTAATATGCTTTTTTATTCTTTAATTTTCGCTTTCAAACCTACTGGAATTTTCAAATCACCAGTATCGTATAAATTGATATAAATATCGATGGTGTCTTTAGTACCTATTTCGGTTAAACGATAGCGATCTAACATACCTGTATTATTTATAAAGCCATTAGGGGTGGCAAACGGGCAACAACTTCCCGCACGGAAATACATCATTTTTTTGTCATGGGGTCCGAACAAAGCGTTTAAAAAGCGTCTCTCGTTCAATGGTCCCGTATTGTCGTGAACACCGCCTACTTTGATCGGATTTGATTTATCATAACCATACGTTTTATCATCGCTCATTTCGGTTAACAAATACGTGTTATTATCAATAAGAGCAACAGGCTTAGTTCTAGTATCGCCCGCCCCTTTTTCTAGTGAAACCTTTGGTTTTTGGGTAGAACACGATAAAGTGATACCTATCAATAGTAAAAATAGTCTTTTCATATTTTTTGGTTTTTGGTTGTCAAGTTAGTTAGTTCAAATAGCTTTAGCTTAATGTAGATGGTTCAATTTATTCAGCCACAATAAAATCTTTAATGTCTTTTATTACTTTCGTATCAACAGTGCCCTTAATTCCATATTCCTGAGGAGTAGATGGGCTTGTCCCAGTCATAAATAAATGATTGAGTCTAGGATAACTGATACATTTTGCATTTTTATTATGTTTCACACCAGACTTCCAAAGTTCAAAATCCTTCATCGTGACTTGATAATCCCTTTCGCCTTGTACAATCAACGTTGGAATATTTACTTTTTGAATGTCTTTCAACGGTTTGTAGTCCAAGATTGATTTCCAATACGGAGCGGATAAGCCTAACGGAAGATTATCTTTTGAAGTAGTTGAATTGAATGATTTTGAATGCAAATTTGTAATTTGTTGGTTAATTTTTTCCCTTTCGGCTTTCATCTCGTTTGATGGATTGAGTGTGTATAGATAATCGAATTGCTCTTGAATCAATACATCCAATGGTCTTGCATTACCCGCCAATAGAATGATTTTCGAGATTTGGTTGGAACGAGTTGCAATTCTTGGCAATAAAAAAGCACCCAAACTGTGTCCCAAAACTATAATCTCATAGTCTGAAAATTGGCTATCGCTTTTAAAGTACTTAACAATGTTTAAAACGTCATTGGTAACTTCATCATCTATGGTACTTTTATCCGAAAAACTTTCAGGATTAGTATACGTTCTTTTATCAAAACGATAAGAAGCTATCCCGTTCGCAAAAAGGCTTTCTGCAATATCTTTGAAGGGTTTGTTTTCAAAAACGGTTTCGTCTCTATCGTTGGGTCCCGAACCGTGAACAAAAAGAACTAACTTTTTTAGATTTCCGCTTTCGGGAATCAGAAGCGTTCCTTTCAAATCAATACCATTGCTCATTATAGTATACTCTTTACCCAATGACGGCTGCGTTTTGAATTCTTTATGAGGCACAAAAAAGAAACCAATGATTTTACTTTTCTCATTAAAGGCTATTCTGATATCTAATTTCATCTTTTCAAAATCAGAATAATACAAATAGGTTTCGTTTTCGTTAGTGGTTTCAATCACCGACTTAAACTTGCCTAATTGCATTTCTAGCCTTTCTACTGTCTCTTTCAAAAGCGGTTCAGAGATTTTACTTTTGACCAATTCATCAAAAAAACTATAGGCTTGGGTATAGTTTTTTTCGACCAATAAAGAGCTTATAAATTCATTTCCAAGCGACAAGTTAGTACCTTGACTATAAGATACAATGGGTAATAGAGTAATAAGTAAAAAACAAAAGGACAGGATTCTTTTCATATGATGTTTTGGTATTCGTTCATGTTGTGCATTAGACTTAGCTTAGGGAAAACTGATTTTTAAACCAACTTTTTACAGTGTTCTTGGAGAAAGAAAGCTAAATTAGTTATTGTTGTTCTGGTTAGTATTTATTTTGTTGTCCATTTTACAAACTCGTTCATTACTTCTTTCCAATGCTCTTTGTCGTAATTGGTCATTCCGTCTTCATTAACTTCAAAAAAGTTATGTTCTAAATTTGGGTATCTTTTGTAAGTCAGGTTTGTTTTTGAATGTTGGATGTAAAACAAAGGTACTAAATCACATAATTCAGCTCCACTATCATTAGTGCCGTATGCCAAATATGTCGGTGTTTTAATTTGTAACCAATCATTAATGAATGGTTTTGAAAAGGATTTCCAAGCTAACAAATAAGGGTCTTTATTTACTTTATTAGAATCGTAAGAATCTCTAAGCATTTGATAGGTACTTTCAGTTCTTTCATCAGCTTCATCCCAAGTCATTTCTTTTTTATTCGCCTTTTTTCGATAGTCTCTAATTCTTTGGTCAATTCTACCAAATGGGTTTGCTCCAAACAATCCCAAATGGGTAACATCTTTAGTATTCAATGTCAAGGCTGTAGCTACTTTTGAGCCTTGTGAATGTCCTGCAACTATTAATTTTGAATTATCTACCCATTTCTGTTTCTTTAAAAACTTCAATACTAGCTTTGCTCTTTTCTCGTAATTCTCTAAATAATCAGATTTCAAGTATTCTTCGTCAAATTCATCAGGTTTGTTTGAATTGGGAATGTAACAATAGGATTCGTTTAAATTTTTCTCATTAACGACCACTGGTGTTTTTGGCATAGAAATCACAACTAAATGATAGTGTTTTTTGATTTCATCTAGGTCAAAATTTGTAATTCCTCCACCAAACATCCACATTTCTTCTTTTTCGGGTTGTATAAATAAAGGTATCGGCAAAGAACCTTGACAAAATAAGAATATTGGTTTTTTCTCGTCAGTATTAGTATCAACTAAAATAAAATCAATAGTATCCTCTTTTTGTTTGAGACTAAAGTGAATCGCTTCGTTATTAATTATGTTTGAAGTCTGTCCAAAACTTAATTGAACTAAAAATAGTAAGAATAGTGTCTTTTGTAATTTTTTCATATTGTAAATGCTAACGTCAATCTGCTAAAAAGGTTCTGTCTGTTGTCTCTCAAAAGTAGTCAAAACCGCGCAATATATGAAAGAAAAATTGTATGTTATAAAATGCGAATACTATTATAACTCATCCTATAAATACTAAAAAAGCAGTCTTGAAAATAAAGTATTTGATGGGAATGTTGAGGATTGCGAATTTAAATACAAAACCAACTTTAAACTAAGCCAATTTTGAATCACTTTATAATGCTTTACATAGGAAATCAAGCTGTTGGCAAGTCGTTTTTTATTTATTCGGCTAATCGGTTTTCAATATCCATTCTTTCGTGTAAAACCCTAACAACTTCAATTTCATTTGCCTTGCCTTTTTTAAAAAAAATCAAATGTGATTTTACCTTGGAGTAACAATATGATTTTCTAATTTTCCCAAAGTCACGAGCCATTTCTATATTATTAACGATGTATTCAATTTCGTCAATGATTAGGTTATAATATCGGTCAGCTTGTTCAACAGACCAATTTTCAGCCGTATAAATCCAAATGTTATTAATATCTTCTAATGCCTTTTCACTAAGGATATATTCAGCCATTATTTTTGAAAATTAGTTTTTAGCATTTCAAGATTTTTATTGCGGTCAAAGTCTTTAATTTTGGTACTCTTTTCACCAATTTTTAGTTCATTGATTAGAGATTTTGTTTTTATTTCTTCTTGTTCAAAAACTCTTAGAGCAGTTCTAACAACTTCGCTTACTGAACTATATTTTCCTGTAGCAATTTGTTCATTAATAAAATTCTCAAAATAGTCCCCTAATAAGATTGATGTATTTCGTGCCATATTTTTCTTTTTACCAAAGATACCAATAATTGGTATTAGTGTCGTTTTTTTTTGATTTTTTTGGCTAAGGTTACTGCTATAGTTTTTTAAATAAGGCAATTGTAAAAGTGACAACTTCTCTAAAAACAACCATCTATAACTTAAGAAACCTATTTTTAAGGACTACAACCACTTATCTTGAAATTTTAGTTTTTATAGAGAGTTGTGCGACAGATACTGTTGTTGTTCGTTCGTGTTTCTTAAAATTGCTTTTCAAAAGTCTTTCCACTGAACTTATATATGCTTCCGTCTGCCATTCCGAACCATAATTCACTATTTTTATCTTCATAAATTGAGAGAACGAAATCATTTGTTAATCCATCTTTTACGGTATAATTTTCTAAATTGTTACCATCATATTTCCAGATCCCAGCATCCCTGTCTCCAAACCAAATGTTTCCTTTTTTATCTTCTGCGATTGTAAAAACGTGTTCCAGTGTACCTTGAGGTGATTTATCTCCTTTTCGTTTACTATTGGGATGAATTAGGTGATGCTTATTTGAAAAATTAATTATAGAATCACCATCTTTTAGTAATACCCCAATTCCATTATTCCCAATCCAAAGCCTGCTTTTAGAATCCTCGTAAATACATCGTATATGCAACGATTCAATTTTCCTATCAAATCCTAATGTTTCATCATTAATGAATGTAAAATCACTCCCATTATAACCAAAAACACCAGCATAAGTGCCAAACCAAATCATATTATTTTTTCCTTTTGAAATATCGGTTACAGCAAATAAATTATCATAAGGATTAAGTGCTTTATGAGCAGGAAACGCTAAGTATTTTAATTCCTGCCCATCAAATCTATAAACCCCTTCTTTAGTACCAGCCTCAAACCAAAGGTCGCTATCTGATTTCATCCATTTACCCTGCAAAGGTTCATTACTTTGAATTTGGATTTTTTTTGTCTCCACATCAGTGTGATTCTTTATACTCATCCCATCGTAACTACTAACACCGTTTTGGGTATTAAACCAAACAACACCTTCTTTATCTTCTTGAATTGAATGGATTTGGTTGTCTGTCAGCCCATCATTACTGTTGAAATAAATGAATGTTTTCCCATCATAAATTGCAACTCCTTCCCGAAGACTTCCAAACCAATAATTTCCTTTACTGTCTTGAAAGATAGAGCTAATTCCTGAAGTGAATTTTAAGGTGGCAGCTTTTGAAGTTACTACCAATTCAGACTTGTTAGTCTCATTCTCTGTTGATTTCTTTTCAACGCAAGAAAAGTTTAGTGTCAATAGGAGTGTTAGATAAATCAATTTCATTTTTTTTATTTAGGATTTTTATAATATGACACACAACACCAGCATGCGAAAAAACCTCCGCTTATTGTTATTCCAAAAGTAGTAAAACCAACTTTACTAAAAACTATCATCTATAACTTAAGAAACCTATTTTTAAGGACTACAACCAAAAAAATAAACCTCGCTTAAATATCCTTAAACGAGGTTGTTTTTTATAGCTATTTTGAAAGTTTAGTTTTTTAAGAGAGTTGTGCGACAGTTACTGCTGTTAGGCGTTGTATTTATTTCACAAGTCGTAACTGAGCATTTATTTTTTCGTCAATTAGCTGTGAATATTCCATTTCAAATTTATCTTTTACAGATTTATCTTTAATGTTTAGTTGATTTGATAAATATCCTAATTTACGTTTATTTTGTTCAATAAGTTCTGACCATTCCATTACGTAAACTTCAATATTTTTCTCTGTTTTTTTATCATATAAAAAAGGAATATCTGGGTATTTTAAACGACTTGATTTAACTTTTGATTGCGCATATTTTGTTAACCTAGAAGAAATTAAAATCAATTTATATTTTACTTTTTCAGTTGGTAATGCAGAATTTTGCTCAATTGTAAATGCATATTTATCAATTTGTGTCAACTCTTTATCACTAATTGAACATTTTGGTGATTTTAATTCAACAACCATTATCTCTCTTTCTCCATTATCAGTTATTTTTTCATTAAGAAAGAATAAATCAGTAATATCATCTAAACCTACTTCTACTTCAATCAAATTTTTGTCTTCATCTGTTGGCAAATAATTAAAAAATTTCTCTCTTAATTCTATAAAAATATTACCAATTTTTTTATCAGACCAAAGATGTGGAGTTCCGTTATAGTTTTCACCAAAAACCCAAAGTTCATTTTCTATTATTTTATGTAATTGGCTTCTTTCTTTAATATTTTTTGAAATTTCACCATATGTTAATTCGTGCAAAAATTCTAAGAATTCTAATTTGTCAGAAACTAAACTTGCAAAATGGACAACATCTTCTAATTCAGTTTTTTCAAGCAAAGAATGAAATTTTTCAAGATTTTCATCTGATAATTTTAATATTTTTTTGAAAATATATTCAATGTTACCATTTGAAATAGCTTTATCTAAAAGTGGATATAAAAAATTCCTGATTTTATCATTTTTTGCAATAAGTTTATGCTCATCTTCGAGTAAGTAAGCAGCTTTCTTAAAAATTATTTCCTGAGATTTTGAAGCTGGTTTTTCATGACGATATGGGTAATATTTATCACTTTCTAAATTCGTTAGAAACTTCTCAAATCTTTTATTTTTTGATTTAAAAAAATCATTTATTGTGTCTTTTACACTGTTTTTTAAATTTTTGACTTCTTCTTCTCCTAGAGATTCTAAATCTAAATTTCTAAACAAATCACTATCAAAAAATGTAGATTCAATATAGATGAACCAAGTTCCTAAATCTGGAGTATACCAATCTGATGAATAAGTATATTCGTGAGCAACAGTTTTAATTCCTGCATTATCGATTTGAAAAAAGACTTTTACTTTATTTAGATTAGATTTAATGTTATAAAAATAAAAATTTATAGCTTGTATATTTCCTTTCTTATCTACATAATCAATTGTTTTTTTGATTGGTTTATCTATTACAAAATCCGTCCTGCTTAACTTAATTCCATTAACAATAAACTTAATTTTATCGTGAAAAATTTCATAAGGATAATTTTCAAATATTGTTTGACCAATATTTTTCTGTAAAAATTGTTCACTTATTTGATTTCTTTTTGCAACTTTTATTTGTTGATTATGATATAGATTTTCTATAATGACTTTGTAATATGATTGTTTTTTTTCTTCAAAATATGTGTAATCAACTTTTAATTCAGTTTTTTCTAACTGAATATCTTTAAAATCTGTAGTATCAATGCTAAAATTTGTCTGACTGTATTTTTTTTCTTTTTCATCATAGGCAATAGTTTCAATGTGCATTAATTCTCCTATCTGAAGAGAACTAAATCTTCCAATTCCTTGACCTAATTCTTTAACTGTTGTTCCAATTTCTAGAATTCGTTTATCAAATTCAGAATAAGGGACACCATATCCATTATCTGAAATAGAAATATTTTTTATACCTGATTTATAATTTATTTCATCAGTGTAATCAATTAGCACTTCAATTTGTGTTGAATTTGCTTGAATAGAATTATTTATTAATTCTTTAAATGCTCTAAATGTATCAGAATATTTAGTGAGTAAGTTTTTTATTACTCTTGAATTAGTAGTTATTTTTTTTGATGCTGTTTTCATAGCTTGTGTGTAATATAAAGGCTAAACGTTCCGCCGCTTCTCATCAGTTGCGAACTTCGGAACGAATTATTTTCTGTTAAAGATAAAAATTCTTGCGAAACGCGAACGTGAACTTACCACAAAATTCACAATTGCGAGAAACGGCTGTTAGGCGCTGGCATTTCAATTTTGCCTCTTTTTAATTGTCCATCTTACTTCAGGTACAAGTTCAAAATCTTCATCGTGGTTTAGATAGTATATTGTCATATTGATTTGACCAATATTTGTTACTCTAATTATGTTCATTCCATTGATTAAATTATCATGACAAAACTGACTAGAAACTTTGAGTTTATTCCAACCAATATCATTTGCCGCCGAGCCTTTTATTTCAAAATCTTCTTCTATTCCATTTAGTGTAACCGAAAGATCAACACCTCTTTTAGTATTAAATGTTGAGTTTGGATTTAATGATAAAATAAAGAGTTTAGCAACTTCGACAGCAAATTTTCCAATATCGCTGTTTTTACCCAAGTTTGGAAATAAACCTAATAATTCATTCAACTTCTGGGGTGTTATTTCAAAATTATGTCCTTTCATCTTTGAGTTTTTTGGTGGGCTTGCGCCTAAATAGTATATATGTCTGACAAAACCATTCAAAGCCACCCTATTTTGAGTAGATAGGTGTGTTAAGCATCACAAAGTATTTTTTCTCAAATATATACAATTTTCACTACACCTCTTTTTATTTCTGTTTGAGTTTGTTGTTTTGGGATGATTTCAAAATGACGTAATTGGATTCAACAAAAACACACCCCCAGCCCCTATAACTCCCTATTTTGTTTCCTTATTGGAGTCGTTGAATCTTCGATTTCAAGAGGGGAGCAGTGCCTCCAACAATTGGAATTTGGTATTTAAAAATTGAAATTTCCTCGTGCTAACGTTCCTAGCCCTGATGGGAGCGGCATCCTGTGGCTCTGGGGTTCAGAGCCACAGATATAGTGGACAGCAGGATTAGCTCCTAAACATTAATCCAAATGCCATCGCAAGCCCACAAAAGCACGGATGCCTTGGTTGGGTCCGTAGGCGTAGGTCGGGTCGAAGGTCAGCGCATAGGGATTGTCGGGTGTAGGTTGTGCAACGCCGTTGCTATCGAAGTTGACTTGCTTGTCGAAAGGGTCATTGGCACGAGCAATCAAAAAAGGATTGCCGCGATTGGGTGTCCAATTCAGGAGGTTTTTGACTCCGCCAAACAACTCCACGTTGTGGAATTTCTTGTAGGTGATTTGGATGTTTTGAATACTGTACGGCAAGGAATACTCGCGACGCGGATCGAGTGGGGACAACAAGGGTAAACGCATACTGCCAGTATAACTCCCTGTATAATCCAAACTCAGGAACCAATTGGGGATTTCGTAGCTCAAGGCCCAAGACAGACTGACTTTTTCGGTAAATAAAGGCACAAAACGACGGCCTTCTTGCTCGGTCAACGGATTGAAATAACTACCGCCCAAAGTCCCTTTCAACCCAAACGGACTGACCCAATCCAAGGAAATACTACTGCCGAAAATTCTAGAAAAACCATCGAGATTGGCATAAATGATTTGGTTGGGATTCGTATCATAATCGGCAATGATACGGTTTTTGAAATGGGTGTACCAAGTCGAAGCTTCGAGATTAATAACTCCAGCTGTGTTGGTATCGAGTTTCTTGAGGTAATTCAGGTTGGCGGTATACGAAGTTTCGGGGTCTAGATTGCCTTTGAGGACGACTTCTCGAGCACCCGAAAGCGCTTGATGGTCTTCGGTAAACAAATTCACCACTCGGAATCCCGTTCCCAAATTGAGTCGCAAAATATCTGTGGCGGTGGGTTTCCATTTCAGGGCGAGACGAGGCGTGACAATCGAGCCGTGCGCTGGGTGGTAATCGTAACGCGCGCCTAGCAGCAAACCCGTTTGCTTAGAAAGTTTGATATCGTCTTGGAGAAATCCACTGTAAATAGCGGTTTGGGAGGAAGTGGCCGTGGCGGGCGTGTTGTCGTTATACCAAGTAAAGCGCGCAGCCGCTCCGAACAAAAGCGAATGGTTTTTGAGCTCTTTGTCCCAAAGGTATTGCCCAAACGCAATTTTTTGGTTCGCCAAAAAAACGGAAGTACCATAGACCGAATTTTGGTCGTGGCCCACCATCGAAAATTGCAGGCTCATTTTTTCATCCAAAGGCAATTGGTACTTGCCCAAAATTTCGTAGCGCGAGGTGTAAATACTTTCGCCATAGACTTGGTCGCCGCCGCGAAAGCTGGAATTCCACTGCATTTCGCCACCCCAACGGTCTTCATACAAATAACGGGCGACTAGGCTCATTTCTTTTTTGGAACGGCGCTCAAAATGCCAACGGCTAAAGAATGAAACTCTTTTCTGCAAAGAAATATCCGTAAAATTATCTCCGTTGTTATCTACAGCATAGTCATTGTAAAACGTACTGAGTCCAAAAAGGGCCTTAACATTTTTGCCAATGTTGGTGCGATAGCCCAAATCGAGACTGTTTTCTAACCAAGAAGTGGTCATCAAGTCAGCGGTAAATTGTGGGGCGTTTTGTGGTTTTTTAGTAATAATATTGATGAGCCCTCCTACTGCCTCGCTCCCATACAAACTTGAAGCGGCGCCTTTGATGATTTCGATTTTGTCGATCATCGCATTCGGAATTCCAGACAAACCATACACCGTTCCCAAAGCACTCACTATCGGCATTCCATCGATAGTCACCATCGTGTAAGGACCGTCCAACCCATTGATTCGAATATCGCCCGTGTTGCAAACATTGCAATTATTTTGTGGACGCAAACCGTTGACGTTTTGCAAGCCTTCAAAAACAGAAGCGGTGGGATTTTGTTTCAAAAAAGTAGTCGAAATGATTTCTACTGGCACTGGATTTTCTAAACGGCGAACGGCTTTCATAGTACCCGAAACCACTACTTCGTCGAGCAGTTGTTCGTTGGTCACCACATTTATTTTTAGTAAATGCTTAAAATCCGCACTGCTAATGGACTGCTGATGGGTTTTGATTCCGATAGCAGTAACGCGAAGCGTGTAGCGTTGTAGCGGCAATTGTGAGATTTCAAAAAAGCCCAAACTATCGGTTTGAGTCCCAAAAGCAGTGCCTATAATTTCGACCTGCGCTTGTGGTACGGGTTGATTTTCGGAGATGACTTGTCCGCGAAGGGTAGCTTTTTCTTGTGCCAAAGCAAGAGATAACGAAAAGAAAAACAAATAGCTATATAATAATTTCATTAGAGTAAATAATATTTTAGACAAATCTAAAAAATAATTTTATAACAACTTAAAAAAAACGGCTCAATAAAATTGAGCCGTCTGCTTACCCAAAAATTAACCAAACATTCAGGATTTACAACAAAGAATAAATTATGATTTTAATGATCTCCGCTATTCTCAAAGCCAACAATGGATAGACGATAAGGCGTATTGGAAACTTTTATTTTCTTGGTGGTGGCACTGTTTTTTGTGCTAAAAATTTGCAATTCACCTGTAGCAGGAGCTGTGATGTAAACGAAGCGTTGTGTAAACTCCATTTGAGGTTTTTTAGTAGAAGATTTCTCAGTAGCTGCAATTAGATTTCTCTCAGAAGTAGCAACCGCAAGAGTTGCAAGATCATAAGCAATGAAATTACCCGAGTGCAACAAGATGCCTAGCTTCTTAGTATCGTAACTCACTTTACACTGCATAATATCTGTGCTTTCAAAAATAGGTTTTACCGTTTTATTCAAGACATTGATGAGATAAGCTCCTTTTGCAGCTGTGTAGCCTACAAAATTTCCTTTGGTTGCAGTTTCTAAAATTGTCCCAAACCATGCTGTTCCAAAACCATCAGGATGAGGAACAAGAAATTGTTGTCCTTTGTTATCTACCACAAGAATCCCACTTGAAGAACCAAAAACGGCATATTCGCCATCTGACGCATTTCCATGAATTCCTTTGGTAGCGATGCTTGATGCAAAAAGCTCTTTTCCTGTTTTATCTATAACTTTAACACGTTCTGGCAAAACTCCAGGGATAGAATTATCTTTCTCGGTAATAGCGTAGCTTCCATTAGAGAAAACGGCCATAGCCCCATGATGTGCTTTTAAACCTGCATTAATAATTTTCATTTTGGCGCCGTTAGTATGAATTTCTGATTCACTTGCAACAGCTAGTGTGCCATCGCCATCATTGAAAGTCAAAATTTCGCCATAATTACTTTTGAAATGGGTCGGTTTTGAAGCAACTCCCGTTAAGGCTCCAAACTTTGGAGTTCCTTTGATATCAACATGATCGCCATGAAACTCAAGACCAGTATCAAAGGTTTCTGTGAGGTCATTTTCTCTGTGAATGATACCCGCAAAACGACCCGACTCGGTGGTGTACAATGCCGACTTAGGAAATTTAGCTTCAAAAGAAGTAGTGGTATTTAAAAAAGGATTGACCAAAGTCAAAGTTTTGCTCGTTTCATCAGAAACTAGAATACGCAAATGTTTGTATTCTGTTAAGGTTTCATCTACTGTTTCAGAACTATCGTCATCTGAACAAGATTGAACAAAAAAGGACAAGGCCACAACAAATAAAAAGCGAAATACATTAATTTTCATTACAATTGATTATTTAAAATAGGTTAAGGTTGATTATTCGACGGTTATATTAAAATCGACTTGAGCGTCTGTGGCTCCTCCAGCATTGGTCATATCACCATTGACTACATTTGGAGCACTCTTATTGGGACCATGTTTCAGTGTAACCCGAAGTATACCACTTGCAGCCCCAGTTGTTTTAAAAACAGATTGCAGTCCCAGCGGCTTTCCTTTTGCATCAAAATTTGATTGAGTAGTTGCATAAGTTAATGGATTCAAGTTCCCCGTAGTTTGATAAAACATTTGGTGCTCCAGCGCTTCTTGCACAATCTCGCGCGTGATGTCTATGGCGGGATTGACCAACTCATTTTTAAAAGTTATCACTCCATTATACGTTTTTGCATTTTCAAAAGCGCTGCTAACGTTTATCACTGGTGCATTAGCCCCTTCTCCATCTAAATCTTTGAATTCTAAAACCACATTCTTTCCGCCGTTTTCAGGAGTAAAAACTAAGCGTACTGTTGTTATAAATTCAACTTCATTTACGGGTACAATTGGATCATCAGCATTACAGCCTCCTAAAAAAAGAATGCTTAAAAAAGCAAATGCTTGGCACAAAAAACGTTTTGTATTCTTATTCATTTAATTAAGATTTTCGTTAAAAATAGCTGTAGGCGAACTACTTGTTGTAGTTCTTGGAATTGGAAAAGGGTCTTTACTAGAGAAAAAACCATCTTGCAAGTCCATAAGTTCATTTGAAGTACACAAACAACTGTCTAATTCTAGACGAATTTCAGTTTCGTTCAGACCTATTCCAATAAAAACCAATTCATTCAAACGGTCTCCATAGGCTCGAGTCCATCGTTCTTCAATAACCTCTTGAAATTCGACAAAATTTGAAAACGTCATGCGCTCGCTCAAAGGCATACTCGCCCACCAAACTCCCGCACCTTCGGCTTTAAGAGAGCCACCCGCTTGACTCCAATTGATGGCTTGATCCGGTCGCGAAGCCATCCAAAACAAACCTTTACTTCGAATGATACTTTGTGGAAAACCATTACTCATCCATTCCCAAAATCGATACGGATGAAAGGGACGCGGATCTCTAAAAACGAAAGACGAAATCCCGTATTCCTCGGTCTCTGGCGTGTGAATGCCTTCTAATTCTTGCATCCAACCCGCTGATGTTTCGGCTTCTTCAAAATTGAATAAACCAGTATGCAGAATTTCATGGGGCGCTATTTTTCCCATAGTCGATGTTATGATTCTTGCCACGGGATTCAACTTTTGAATGGAGGCTTTTAGAATTTCCAATTGTTTTTGGGTAACCAAATCGGTTTTGTTCAACACTATAACGTTAGCAAATTCTACCTGATCAACCAATAAATTTACAATGGTTCGATTGTCATTTTCGATATTGGTAGCTTTGATATCTTCCAAGGTTTGGGCAGAGCCAAAGTCTTTGAAAAAATTGAAAGCATCAACCACAGTTACCATAGTATCGATATAACTGAAACGAGACAAATCAATATTTTCATCTTCATTCACAAACGTAAAAGTCTGCGCCACCGGAATGGGTTCACTAATTCCTGTACTTTCGATTAACAAATAATCAAAACGATTTTCTTTGGCTAATTTTTCTACTTCGAGCATCAAATCTTCCCGAAGCGTGCAACAAATACAGCCGTTGCTCATTTCAACGAGTTTTTCTTCTGTTCGAGAAAGCGTCATTTCGTCTTTGATTAAACGAGCATCTACATTCACCTCACTCATGTCATTGACAATTACAGCAACTTTTAGTCCGTCTTTGTTATGCAAAATATGGTTAAGCAAAGTGGTTTTACCTGCGCCAAGAAAACCTGATAATACCGTAACCGGAAGTTTTTTCATTTTTATCGTTATTGCAATTATATTGCAAATATAAAATATTAATCATATATCGCAACATTATTGCGTTAATTATTTAATGCTTTAAAAAAAAGACCCCTCAACAACTTCTACATAATTTATATAGGCTTCAAAAGGAGTAATAGACAATTGAAGTTCTTTGGTAATTAAAGGTTATAAAATTCTATAAATTACCCATGCACTATTTTCTGTAGAAACTATAGTTTTTTTAAATTCTGAACTATCAATGTTAGGTTCTTATGGTCAAAATGAGCTTCATTTTCTTCTCTAATTATATTAGCTAAAACTTTCAAATCTATAACGAAGCCTGTTTCAGGATTAATTTCTCCTGTTATTTTTACAATAAGCCTAAAGTTATGTCCGTGATAATTGGCGTTGTTGCATATTCCGAATATTTCATTGTTTTTTTGGTCAGACCAATTAGAACTGTGCATTCTATAACAGGTATTAAAATGTGCTTCACGGCAAAGTGGAGTTGCTACTAATCTACCATAGTTTTTTGTGGTAAAAACGGAGGCAACTCCAATTTCTTTGGTTGTTAATTTAGCCTCTTTTTGTAGCACTCTAGGAACTCCAAATCAATCATAGCTAAGTTCTCTAAAGAATAATTATCTGTTTTTCTCATTATTATATTTTCAAAAAGACTAATTATCTTAAACAATACACTAAAAAAGAATAATTATCTGATTTTTGATACAAATAAAAATAATTAATCTTTAATTTTAAACTTTGCAAGGTAAAAAAACTAAATATTTTTATCGAATGAAAGCGAACGTACAAGAAGATTTAAGATTAAACAAAAAGCAAGATATTGAAAACACGCAGAATACAATCAAGAATGATTTTGCATTTACATTGCAGCGCACTTGTTTAGATGAAAACTATAACCCATCAAGTAAAACGCGTCTGACAACCAATTTTGCAAACTTGGCTAGAGGAGCTAATCGCCAACAAAACTTACGTAACGCCATAAACATGATTAACAATCGATTCAATGCCTTGGCTTATTTGGATAACCCAAAAGCAGATCGTTACCTTGTAGAACTTGAAATCATCACAGTAACGATGCATATTGATGATAAGAATATAATTGACAAGGTGCCGATGATTGAAGTTTTAAAAACAAATATATTTGACCGTAAGACTAACCAGCGTATCGAAGGTATTGCCGGAAATAATTTTTCTTCTTATGTTCGTGATTATGATTTCAGTATTTTATTAATTGAGTACAATAAAAACAAATCTAATTTTTGTATTCCTGAAAATTTTGGTGATTTGCACGGAAAACTTTATAAGTGCTTTGTGAATTCAGCCACTTATAAAGAGCACTTTAAGATGTCACCGATCATTTGTTTAAGTGTATCGAGCAACAAAAGATATACTCGCACTGCGTATCAGCATCCGGTTCTAGGTTTTGAGTATCTGCAGGATGCGTATTCACTCACTGATGAATATTTCTCAAAAATGGGCTTAAAAGTTCGTTTTTTTATGCCTCCGAATAGTGTGGCACCCATGGCTTTTTATCATTCCGGAGATCTACTTGCTGATTATACGGATCTTGGACTAATCAGCTCCATCAGCACGATGGAGACTTTCCAGAAGATTTATCGCCCTGAAATTTACAATGCAAATTCAGTGGCTGGAAAAATCTATCAACCTAGTCTTAAACACGAAGATTATTCACTGACTCGCGTGGTTTATGACCGCGAAGAGCGCAGCCAATTGGCAGTTGAACAGGGTAAATATGCTGAAGAGCATTTCATTACCCCTTACAAAAGTCTTCTGGAACAATGGTCTGCCAATTTCGCTCTTTAATTAATATAACAACACATTAAAATTAATTTACAATGAATAAATTAGTATTACCCACCTCAATTGTTGGAAGTTTACCCAAACCTGCCTGGCTTGCACCACCTGAAAAACTTTGGTCACCTTGGAAATTAGAAGGCGATCAGCTGCTTGAAGGCAAACAAGATGCTTTGCGCATTTCTTTGCAAGAACAACAATTGGCTGGGGTTGATATAATTAGTGATGGTGAACAAACACGTCAGCATTTTGTGACGACTTTTATCGAGCATTTAAGCGGTGTAGATTTTGAAAATCGTAAAATTGTAAAAATCCGTGACCGTTATGATGCCAGTGTTCCTGTTGTTGTAGGTGAAGTGGCTCGTCAGCAATCAGTTTTTGTTGAGGATGCAAAATTTTTACGTAAACAGACTAATAAGCCTATAAAATGGGCATTGCCTGGCCCAATGACAATGGTAGATACCTTATACGATGACCATTACAAAAGCCGAGAAAAATTGGCGTGGGAATTTGCAAAAGCGCTCAATGAAGAAGCAAGAGAACTTCAGGATGCAGGGGTAGATATTATCCAGTTTGATGAACCAGCATTTAATGTGTTCTTTGATGAAGTAAACGATTGGGGAATGGCAGTATTGGAAAGAGCCATTGAAGGTTTAAAGTGCGAAACTGCTATACATATTTGTTACGGTTACGGAATACAAGCCAATACTGATTGGAAAAAAACATTGGGTTCAGAGTGGCGTCAATACGAAGAAATTTTTCCGAAAATTCAAAAATCTAAAATTGATATTGTGTCATTAGAATGTCATAACTCAAATGTACCTTATAATTTAATGGAACTTGTTCGTGGTAAAAAAGTAATGGTCGGTGCCATTGATGTGGCAACCAACACTATTGAAACCCCCGAAGAAGTAGCTGCTACCCTACGCAAAGCGCTGGAGTTTGTAAATATCGAAAATCTTTACCCTTCTACAAACTGCGGTATGGCTCCGTTAGCTCGAAACGTAGCTAGAAGTAAGTTAAATGCTTTAAGCGCAGGAGCAGCAATGATACGCAAAGAATTTGGGATGTAGTTCCAATACTATATTCCAAAATTTACAGCATTTGATTTGGGCGTGTCCCTCGGCAGAAAAAGCCTCGGGTCGGGCTATACGTTCCCGCTTTTTTTTGCTGGGCAAGAAAAATGCCCAGCAAAAAAAGAGCTACACTGCTATCCCTCACGCACAATGTCATTAAGTTAAGAGGAAAAAGAAAAAAAATAGCACGCAGATTCAATAGATTTTAACTGATTTTTCTGCGTAAATCTGCGTGAAAACAAAAAGAGCAATTCCTTAACTTAATGACATTGCCCTCACGCAGTATAACTCACAAAAGGCTGTCCTTTTTAGAATTAAGCTATAAAAAACTAAATTATACTTCTTTTCGTCGAGCCATACCTTGAGCAATGATACTAGCGGCAATCAATTGCAAAGCGTGATAAATCATAAGCGGCAACAATACGATGCCGGTGATGGTACTGTGCTGAAAGAGTACTTTTGACATGACGGTGCCGTGTACCAAAGACTTTTTAGATCCGCAAAATAAGACCGTAGTACGATCTTCCTCTGAAAACCAAGCAAACGACTGACTAGTCCCACACAAATGAATACGGCAAAAAACAAAACCATCATCCCTGTGGCGAGTCCAACAAGTTCAAGGGCAGTGAAACCTTCGAAAAGATGTTCGGAAAATGACTTACAAAACGACGTATAAATGATGGTAAGAATGACTGCCTGATCAAAATATTTGAGCTGTTTCTTATATTTTTCAGCAATGGCTCCAAAACGGGAGTTGAGGCAGATGCCAACAATGACAGGCAATAAGACTTGAAGAATCAACTTTATGACAATATCACTAATATCAAAATGGCCTGTTGCAGAAGCTATGAACAGCCCAACCCAGAGCGGAGTAACTACCACTCCAATCAAACTGGAAATGCTCGCATTGAAAATGGCTGCGGGAATGTTGCCTTTGGCGATAGAAACCATAACCACAGAAGAGGAAACTGTGGATGGTAAAGCTGCCAGAAAAAACACCCCTAACCAAAGCAACTCGAAGTCAGTGTCGATAAACAACGGACGAAATGC
>CAUPRE010000033.1:0-33266 GCA_963513565.1 uncultured Flavobacterium sp.
CACACTCGCCAAGATAATAATCAGAATAAAATATCGTGTCTTCTAATCTTTAATCAAACCACAACTGACCCGTTACGGTTACTGCTTTTGGATATAATATCGTGTCTTCTAATCTTTAATCAAACCACAACTAGAAAATAAATAGTTATTTTTTCTTCCTTAATATCGTGTCTTCTAATCTTTAATCAAACCACAACTATTGATTGGTGATGGCATGGGACTCGCTCAATATCGTGTCTTCTAATCTTTAATCAAACCACAACATCGCCCGGCGAAGAGCCGCCCGCCGAACAATATCGTGTCTTCTAATCTTTAATCAAACCACAACTGCGGCCTTCCGCGCCAGTCGATAGACGAAAATATCGTGTCTTCTAATCTTTAATCAAACCACAACTGAAGTGGTATAGAAAAAATGAGAACGTGAAATATCGTGTCTTCTAATCTTTAATCAATTATAATCACAAACACACCTATAAAAATATAATCTTGGTGTTTGTAAACCACAACAGAAAGCTACTGCATCCCTGCTGGGCGGATGCCATACCTTTCAGTTGTGGTTTGAGATGTTTAAGAGGTCGAAAAACTTATGTCAAAGAACTTTTAGAATTTTTGCCTTCCAATAATTGCCATTATTTCTATTTCATTGGCATTGATTTTATAAAAAATGGTATCAACTCCACAAACACAATATCTATATCCTTGACGAAAACGAATAGCTTCTGGAAATAGATACGGATTTGATGCAATTTTTGAAAAACAATCGAATAGCATATCATAATATTTATTCGCTTGAGGCAACCCGAAACGACCAATTCCATATTCAAAAATCCGAGCCAAATCCTCCTCAGCTTGAATATTAAGTTTATAACTAAACATTTAGTTTTTTCTTAATATCTGCTAATAATTCCTCTTTTGTTTTGGTGCTAAATCCACTTCGCTCCGCTCTATCAAGCTTCATTCGTACAAATTCAACATATTCATCATGTTCTCTTGCTTGCTTGATTAAATAATTTACCGCTTCACTTTTGCTCGTAAATTCTTCATTTGCTACTTGCTGTTTTAACCATTCATCATTTTGATTGGCTAAAGTGATACTTTGTCGTGTCATAACAATAATTTTAGTTGGTGTAAATTTACACCAAATTTTTGAAAAGAAATTACATTCTTGAAACTTTTACTGATACTTAAATTTTTAGTTTGATTGGATTAAAACACCTATAAAACTCTAACTTTACCTAATGAACTAATTTTAAATTCTATATTATTCAATAAAAAATTAAAATTACCCATTGTTAATCTCAACCATGGCACGGGATTTTCAAATTCTATTTGTGAGTTTTTAAGCCCATTATCAGCCATATATTTTACTATCGTCATTTCTTCTTTATTAGCACTACTTTGTTGCATATCGGTTTTGTGATGTCTAAACTGTATTCTACCGTCTGATTCAAAACCGATAACTTTATACAATCTATTTACTAACTCAGAATCTTCTAGTTCGTCTAGCTCTAATTTGCTCTCATTATAAAACAATACAAGATCTCCCTTTTTCACAGTATACTTCAGAGGTAAGTCCGATTTCAAATGAACATCTGGCACAATTGAATTTTGCTTCTTTAAATCATTACTTAATTTATAATAATTACCAGCATCCATATAATTTAATAATTCAAATCCTCGTTTTGTATTACCTTTTTTATCAAGTCCTTCATATATTGCCATAGCATAATTTTCTCCGTTAACACCATATACTTTTTGTTTATGTTCGTGTCGGGATTTCGATAAGGCACTGTGCTCTTTGATATGCAGCGGATTTTTAACGGAGTTAGCATACAAACGAACTTTCTGAATTGGAATTCCTTTTTCTTCATTCATCCAAACATTTTGATTATCGGCAATTTTATTTTTTTGTTGAGGATTGGAAGAAATTAGCAAAACTTTATTAGCAATAGCTTCTTTTACTTTTTCTTTTACTACTTCATCTACAATATTTTCTACATCAGTGGCCTTTATACTTTCTATATCTTTACGAATTACATATCGGATTTCTTCTTGATTCAAAGGATTCTTAATGGCACCGTAAATACTATCTTGATGCAATGAGCCACGAACGGTATCTCCTTGTTGCACTCTTGGGACTTTCTTTCCTTCAGAATTTAACTTATAAATTATTTTACCATTTTCATCTTTTTGAGGCACTGTTTTACCGTTCTCATCTTTGGTCATTTCAGCCAAATACTGTTTTTTACCACGAACACGAATAATTTTCTTCGACTGTTTTTTTACATTATCAGGCGTGTGATGCGAAACCAATATTTCTTCCTCTATTTTCTTAATATCTTCTGTGAAAGTCGACCAAGGTTTAGAATCGGCTAATAATTTTCTAGCCAATGGTAAGTTTTCATTGTCTTCATCTGTCCAAGCTTTTGCTAATACATCGTACTTGTCTTTGGTCATACAAGCAATAGTTATAGCATCTATTGTATGATGCGTATGCTTACTACGGTCTTTTTCTACATAATATTTTTTACTGTCTTTACTATAACTTTCCTGAATACCCCATATTTTTCTAAATTCGGCAACCATTCCCCCTTTTACACTTTCCACTCTGGTGAAATAAGAGTTTAAATACGCACGAGAATACTTGGTAATAATTCCAGTGTCTGGGATTTGGCTGTTTTTAAAACCTACTTTTGGTTCTTTCCAAACAAATCGATCATATTTGCCTTTAAGATAATCTCTTTTCAACGTTAGAAAATGTCTTCTTCGAATTTTCTTATCCTTAGCATCTTTGGTTGCAGCAGCTTTTATACCTCTAGAAAGCTGTTCAATTTCCCACGATAGTTTGTCGGCTTCAAATCGCCAGTGGTCCACACGTTTTAGAATTTCCTCGTGATTTGCTAACTCAATCGGCATTTTGTTTTTCTTTATTTCACGATTAAAACGCTGGCTACACAAAGTTTTATTCATTAAGGAATTATCTTGCGAAATACTTCTTGGTACAGTATGTTCAATATCATACTTCGGGTTTTCGCCAATAAAATCACAGATACTGATATTTTTGCCTTCCTCATAGATTTCTTTCTTATCCTGTTCAATCCATAGTTGATAGCGCAACATATCATCCTCGGTAGGCTCAATTTCTTTGTTACATTCCGCAAAATACAAATCTTTTATTTCTTTTCTGTAGTCCTCTTTTTTGGTTTGATTTTCTTTTTGAAAATCTTGAATCGCTTTCCGTTTGTTGGCATCGTTTAACTCACGAGCCAATTCGATATGCACTCTTGTTTTTTCATCTACTAAACCTTCAATAATCAAGGTGTTTAAAACTTTACGTAACTGATGCAAAGCCCGCATTGCCATTGGATTTTTAATCGATGAAATTAATGGACTACCTAAAACAACTTTTTTATTACCAAACTCATCTTCAATTACTTTCTTTTTGAAAAAATCTATATCCGAAGGATGAAAAAGTTTATTCAACTTGTTAGGATTACTGCAATAGATTTCACCATCTTCATTTTCGCCTTTTAAATATTCAAATACTTTCTCGTCTAAGCGCTTAACAGAAATGTATTCGTATTTCTTTAATTGCTCAATAAAAACTGGAAATAATTCATCTACAATTTCTTTTTGATTTTCGATTTCTTTAAAAAACATACTCACTTTTTTAACTAAATCTGATTTATATGAAGATTCTGCTTCTATTGAATAATAGCAATTGTTTAATTTACAATCTTTAATTAACCCGTTTATTATTTCTAGTTTACTATTTTCAAAAGTATTGTTTTCAATAATTTCAGCAATTCTATTTTGGATGTACAGTCTTTCTTCTGGATTGTTCCAAATGTTTTCGTCTACTATCTTTTCAATATTGGCCATAAATACCGCATGCGAATAGAGCAAACCTTGTTTGAGATAAGGAAGTATTTTATTAATTGCACTTAAACTCAAACTCGCAAAATCCTTTTTCAAACGTATTTTAGAAAACGATTTGGCTCTTTTTTCATCCAAACCTAATTTCTCCATCGCATACTCTTCTAAATACGCATTTGTAGTAGCTACTGTTAACAAATGCCACAGATCTTTGTAATCTACCTCTCGTTTTACTAATTTTCCTTTATTATTTTTGGTTTCATACGTCCAGGTTTTTGTATTCCATTCTTCGCCTAATACATTTTTTAAAGAGGCTGAAACCACACAACCAGCAACACTATCTTTTGCTTTGTAATTAAAAATATACGAGGCTGCTTTTGCACTTGAATACTTATAAAAATCAGGAGTATATCCTTTTGGAGTAAGTTCTTTCGATAGGTCTTCGAAATTAAAGTTGTCTTTTTTTCTGAAAAACTTTGGAATTAATTGTTGCTTCTCTTCTGAAGTTAAAAAACGCAATTGCTCGTCTTGTGGCGTTTTAATTTTAATAGTATTAAGATAAGACCACATACGATAGGCTTCAAAATCTGGATGAGAAATGGCGCATCGAGATTTCGTTTTATCCAAAGAACATTTCCCAATTAATCCTTTTTGTGATTTTAAAGGTCGTTGAAAAAATATGCCTCGGTATAAATCTTTAGCCAAACCAGAATATCTTTTCTCGGGTATATTCTCATTTTTGTTAATTGAACTTAAATTTTGCACTTCGCAAATTTTTTCAAATTCATTTAAATAATGAGTTTCACGAGCTGTGTAATGATTTCGTATTTTGCCTTTGTTGTATAAACTAAAAAAGTATTGTCCTAAAGTTTCAAAGCCACCATCCTTTATAGCTTGCGAAATCTCTCCAATTTCTTGTTTTACTGCGCCTTGGTCTTCTTTTCTATTTAATCTAGCTATGATTTCGGCTTTAGCTTTTTCAAATTCATTTGCTTTAATGATTTTATCTAAAGCATTGTATAAAGATTTAAGCTTCTTTTCACCCTCATCTAATTCCTTCGCATTTTTATCCAAAATATCCAAGCCATCGAAATATTCCTGGATTTCAATTTTTAAGTCGTTAATGGTTGTTGTTTCTTCTATTCTGCTTTCAATGTTTGGAGCATGTAACTCAATAACACCCTCAGCGGATTGATCTAAACGATTACTTAAGAAGCCTCTTCTTTGAGCCAAATGATAAAATGCTCTCCCTATTTCATAAAGTGCCACCTTACCTTTACTCGCCCTATCTCTAAAAAAATAAGGATTACTATTTGTATTGTCATCGGTACTCAACCACTTTAAAAATTCGGGATTTAATGGATATTGCTTAAAACCTGATTTACGCCAAGCCTCTACTTCGTCAAGAGATAACGGACACATACCGTTTTTTGATAAAACTTTTAAAGTTTCATACTTACGAAGTTTTCTTCTGAATTTAATTTTACGCGCACTCCTATACCCTGTCCTTTCTGCAGCTTTAGAACTTTCAATTCCTTTTTCGGATTTCACTCCCTCCGAAAAAATACGCACTCCTTTATCCACCAAAGAAAATTCATTTCCATCCTTTTCCACTATCGCCCACCCAATCGAGTTCGTTCCCAAATCCAATCCCAATATTTTTGCCATAATACTATCTGTTTTGTAAGAAATCTTAAATCTATGAAAAAATAAATTAGGTACATTACGGTTTTCCTCATTATAATTAAAGATTTTTTTTTCTACATTTACAACAGATTAAAACTTCTAATCTTTAATCTTATCACAATAAGGCTATATGCCGTAGGTGAAAACCTTTAGTCCTGCTTCGGTGGGACTTTTTTTATATCTTTATGTCAACTTGAAACTGAATTAAAAATTCTTACTTTTACTTTTCAAAAAAACTATCCTCCATGTCTGAATTATTTTCTTTTTTACTGGTTTTTATCGTTGCGCTTGGTCTTGGTCTTTTCATTGGAAAACTATTGTTTTCGGCTCGTTTTGATGCTCAAAAAATAAGCTTAGTAGAAAAAATCAATGCTGCTCAACATTTATTACAGCAGCAAAAAGAACAAGCTTTACTAGATAAAACTACTTTTGAAAAACAATTGCAAAGTAGCCTTCAAGAAAAAGAAGCTATCCGAAATGAAAAAGATAGCTTGGCCATTCAACTTTCTAAAAAAGAAGTAGATTTTGATAATTTGTTAGAGCGTCATAAAGAACAAAAAAATGAGGTGGAACAACTTCAGGAAAAATTCACCAAAGAATTTGAAAATTTAGCCAACAAAATTCTAGACGAAAAGTCGAATAAATTCACCGAGCAAAACAAGGAAAACATGAAAAATATCTTGAGTCCGCTTCAAGATAAAATTCAGTTATTCGAGAAAAAAGTCGAAGATACCCACAAAGAAAGCATTGACTATCATGCAGCGCTGCGTCAGCAAATTCTAGGACTTCGAGAAATGAATTTACAAATGAGCAAAGAAACCCTCAATTTGACTAAAGCCCTAAAAGGCGACAGCAAAATGCAAGGCAATTGGGGCGAACTGGTATTGGAACGTGTGCTCGAGAAGTCGGGCTTAGAAAAAGGACGCGAATACGAAGTACAACAGAGTCATGTTACCGAAGCGGGTAATCGCGTGTTTCCTGACGTGGTGATCAATTTACCTGATGGCAAAAAAATGATTGTCGACTCGAAAGTTTCCTTAACAGCCTACGAAAAATACATCAATGAAGAAGATGACAACATCAAAGCTACCTTATTGAAAGAACATGTTTTTTCCATAAAACGCCATGTGGATCAATTGGGTGAGAAAAACTACCATGATTTGTATCAGATGGAAAGTCCAGACTTTGTGTTACTTTTTATACCCATAGAACCTGCATTCGCCATCGCTCTCAATGAGGACACAACCTTGTACAATAAAGCCTTTGAAAAGAATATTGTGATTGTTACTCCATCCACTTTACTTGCTACCTTACGCACAATTGATAGTATGTGGACCAACCAAAAACAACAAGAAAATGCCGTTGAAATTGCGCGTCAAGCAGGTGCTTTATACGATAAGTTTGAAGGTTTTGTAGGCGATTTGATCAAAATTGGAAAGAAAATTGACGAAAGTAAAGTAGAATACGGAGCCGCGATGAATAAGCTAGTAGATGGCAAAGGCAACCTTATTGTAAGTGTAGAAAAATTAAAAAAGATGGGCGCCAAAGCCAAAAAAGCATTACCTGAAAATGTTCTAAAAAGAGCTGAAACTGATACAAACAACCTTATAAACTAAAACAAATGAAAAAAATTGCCGCTTTATTACTACTCGCTGGAGTACTTATCATTTCTGTTTACATGGCTTTCATTTATTATATTCCCGTAAGCGATGGCGTTCGCTCTGGAGAACTAATCCGATTGAGTCACAAAGGTGTGGTCATCAAAACGTGGGAAGGCGAATTGAGTCAAGGCATTTCGGGGGCGCAAATTTTCCGTTTTTCTGTCTTAGACAAGGATAAAACCGTAATCGATAGTTTGAAAGTATTACAAGGACATTATGTTCGTTTGACCTATGAAGAAAAAAAGCGCACTTTTATGTGGTGGGGAGAAACTCGTTTTTTTATAACCTCAGTACAAAAAGAGACCTCTCCATTTAATAATCGATAACTTATGACCAACGTATTCAAACCCGTATCCGCTTCTCATATTACCATTTCTGAATTGATGTTACCCTCGCACACTAATTTTAGTGGCAAAATTCATGGAGGATACATCTTATCCTTGCTAGACCAAATTGCTTTTGCAAGTGCCTCTAAATTCTCAGGAAATTATTGCGTAACCGCCTCTGTAGATACAGTGAATTTTTTGCAACCCATAGAAGTGGGTGAATTGGTCACGATGAAAGCCTCAGTAAATTATGTGGGAAGAAGTTCTATGATTATAGGCATTCGTGTAGAATCCGAAAATATACAAACAGGAGTTGTCAAACATTGTAATTCGTCTTATTTTACCATGGTTGCCAAAGATTATCACGGCAAAAGTGTTCCTGTTCCAGGATTACAACTAAAAACTACGGATGATGTGCGCCGCTTTAGTAATTGTTTGAAACAAATCGAGCTCAAAAAAATACACGAAGTCCACGAAGAAGAGTTTGATTATTGTTCGCCAGAAAACCTAGCTCATTTATCACAATACAACATTCAATTGGAATTGTAAGTACACAAAAAAAGAAAAATAGTAGTTTAGAATATACTTGCTATAAACAATTAAAAAATGTAACTTTAAGAGATTCTATTTCTTGGCTCACATGAAAAAATTTACTTTTCTTTTCTTGTTTTTCTATTTCTTCCAAGTACAAGCTCAAGAGCGATTATCCACTACAACAGGGGTTGTCCATTTTGAAGCTTCAGTACCTTTATTCGAAGAAGTGAAAGCCATCAACCAAGCCGTAAATTGTTCTGTCGAATTAAAAACCAGCGAAATTAATTGCACTATTCTCATCAAACAATTTCAATTCAAAAGAGATTTGATGTACACTCATTTTAATGACAATTATTTAGAAAGTGACCGGTATCCCAAAGCAACCTTTATTGGTAGAATTGACAAATTTGATTATAAATTGCTTTCGGAAGAACCTACTGAACACCAAATAAAAGGCATCATCAAAATACACGGCAAATCAAAACCTCTTATTTGCAAAGCTTTCTTAAAAAAAGTAACCAAAGGAATGGAAATCAACTCCTCGTTTGTTTTGAATACAGATGATTTCAATATCGAAATTCCTTCGATTGTAGCAACAAAAATATCCAAACAAGTCAACACCACTTTAAAAGTTGTAATTAAAGAATAAATCATTGATTTTAAGACACCTATAATAAATTCATGATGTTTTCATTTTAATCTAAATCCTAAAACAAAAAATTATGAAAACAATTTATGGTCAATACAGTAGTGTACCACTACTTCTTATTATCGCTATGCTATTCTTCTCCTGTAGCTCTGATGACAGCAACTCCAATAGCACTAATTCTGTTGATAGTGTAGTTTCAATTGTAAAATCTGGAACATGGAAAATCACCTATTACTTTGATACCGACAAGGAAGAAACCAGTAACTTTAGTGGCTACAATTTTACTTTTGCCAATAATGGGGTTTTAACTGCCTCAAATGGTACACTGACACAAACTGGAACTTGGTCCATTACTGATAGCAACAGTAGCGATGATAGCATAAGTGATTTGGATTTTAATGTGGGATTCTCTTCTCCTGCTACCTTTGCCGAACTAACAGATGATTGGGAAATTATAGAGAAAACAGCAACAGTAATCAAGTTAAAAGATGTAAGTGGTGGTAATGGAGGAATCGATTATTTGACTTTTACAAAAAACTAAACCTGAAACCTCAGCCTTATTTTTAAAACGTTGAACAAACCTCAACGTTTTTTTTATGCCAATTTTTAATTGTTTAACTTTACAATACCACGCAAAAAAAAGTTCTTTATAAAATACAAACCGCTATGAATCGACTACAGAATTTCCTTGATTTACACATAGGAGAAGAAGACAAACAAAAAGTATTAGAGAACGTAAAGTCAAATATTTCGTTTAGAGGCTCGACCGTTTGGATTTTAGCTTGTGCCATTGTAGTTGCCTCGGTGGGCTTGAATGTAAACTCAACCGCTGTTATCATAGGCGCCATGCTCATTTCTCCTTTGATGGGTCCAATTGTTGGCGCTGGTTTTAGTTTAGGTATTTACGACTTTGAGTTATTAAAAAAAGCCGCCAAAAACCTTGTTATTGCCACTTTAGTGAGTTTATTGGTCTCCACAGTTTACTTTACGCTTAGTCCTTTTAAAGAAACACAATCCGAATTGTTGGCACGAACCTCACCTAATATTTATGATATTTTAATTGCTTTTTTTGGTGGTCTTGTTGGAGTTATCGCTATTACTAGAGTCGAAAAAGGAAATCCTATTCCAGGTGTTGCCATTGCCCAGCTTTAATGCCTCCACTTTGTACAGCAGGCTATGGATTAGCCATTGGTAATTGGAAATACTTTCTTGGCGCACTTTTTTTGTACACCATTAATTGTGTTTTTATCTGCATTTCTACTTTCGTAATTGTCAAATATTTAAAGTATCCTGAGGTCAATCATATTGATCCAAAATACCGTAAACAAATAAAATATACTATTTCAAGCATTATTGTTCTGTTGATTGTACCCAGTGTCTATTTTGCCTATTTATTAGCCCAAGAAAAAAAATACAAACAAAGAGTGGAGCTGTTTTTAAATGAAGAATTTAATGAAAAAGGGTTTGCTATTTTGTACCAAAAAATCAATTACAATAAGACACCAAAAAGTATCGAATTGGCTTTTTTGAATAAAAAAATAAATAAACAAGAAATCCAAAACTTAAGCGAAATGCTAAAAAAGTATAACATCGAAAATACTCAATTGGTCATTAAACAAGATACCACAGATATCAAGAAATACATTTTAGAAAACAATGCTACCGAAAAAGCGAAAGAAAATGAAAAAGATATAATGATCTTGAGTTTAGAAAATAAACTAAAATCGAACAGCTACAATAACAAAGCATTAAGAGAGGAAATCGCAATTTTGTTTCCTGAAGTGAGCAACATTTCAGTCGCGAATCATGTTTTTAATGAAAATACCGATAGTACCCTTACCAAAATTATAGCTGTTTATAAAAGTACAAAAAAATTAAACTCCAATGATGAAGAAAAACTAAAACAGTGGCTCAAGAAAAGAATCTCCAAGAACAACATTGAAATCTATCGAGAAAAAGAAGATTGATTTATTTCAGGACACGATTAACTTGGGCAAAATTTCGATGATAGTATCCTTCTTTAGTTGAAGAAATAATTACACCACTATTGGTAGAAGAATGAATGAATTTAATCTCATCTCCTACTACATCTACCACCATACCTACATGATTGATGCGTCCGCTACCTCTGGTTTTAAAGAAAATTAAATCTCCTTTTTTGGCTTCTGTAGGAGTAATTCTAAGCCCAATATTGGACATCTCACTAGACGACCTTGGGAGCTTAATATCCAATGCACTAAAGGTAGAACACATTAAACCAGAACAATCAAAACCAGCTCTTGTGGTGCCTCCTGACCTATAGCGAATTCCTAAATTATCAGATGCTTTAGCAATCAAATCATCTGCGATGGAGTAATCCCCAAAAAAATTATTAGAAGCAGGCTCAGCAACTGCTGCATCTACTTTAGTTTCCGTTTCATTCACTGCTACAGCATTGACTCCTTCTTTAATTTTCAGTACCGCACCAACTCTCAATTTTTTATGAATCGAAGGATTTAGCTTTTCCAATTCAGCAACAGTAATTCCGTATTTCTTAGCAATACCAAACTTAGTTTCTTTGGGCAAAACTTCATGAATAATCGCTGTGGTTTCAGGAGAGGAAATAGTAGTCGTGATTGATGTTTCTGTTACAACTTGCTCATTGGCTGCTGCGACTGGGGTTTCTGTTTTAACTAAAGACGGATTTGAAACTTCAACTATTTGGACTACTTCATTTGCTTTATTTTGGAGAGGTACATTTAGCTTCTGTCCTATTTCAAGACCTTTGGCTCCAATACTAGGATTCAATTTTTCAAGTTCTTCAACCGAAATCCCATAGCGTTTAGAGATACCGTATTTTGTTTCGCTAGCTATAACTTCATGGATTTGTTGTCCTTCATTCGGGGTATTTGAAGCCACAAACTCACTAATGGAATTACTAGTTGATGGGATTGTTGTCTTTTGCTCAAGTTCGTTTAGCGAAGCAACAGCTAGTTCTTCTTTCAATTCGAAGTTTTCAGGCACCACTAATTTTATCTTTTTCCCAACTTGTAATCCCAATTTATCGATCGAAGGGTTACTTTTTTTTATGGCTTCTACAGAAAGATTATACTTTTTAGCAATACCAAACAATGTTTCTTTTGGCAAAACTTCATATTCAATCTCTTTGGTGTTTTTCTTTTTTTGAGCTAATTCTTTTTTGGCTACTTCCTTTTTATAATTCTTATTTGGAATTTTTAAAACAGAATTCAATTTCAAAATCCCTGAAGCTTTTGGATTTAAATTAAAAATTACTTTCTGACTAACATTGTACTTTTCTGCTATTGAAGAAATGGTTTCGCCCTGAGAAATCTTATGGGTAATAAATTTTTCTTGTGAAAAAACAGTTGTCGTGGTACAAACCAAAAGCCAAAATAGTATTCCAAAGTACTTCATCCTTATTTTTTACAAACTGTGGTATTATTTTTATCAAAAAGCTCATTCTACAACAATTAGATTAAAAAAAGTGCTGTTTTTAATCCAAAAATCATGTTTTTATCAAGAAATACAAATATACTTTTTTTTAGCAATGCAACAATGTTAAAACAATTATAAATCAATTAATGCCTCATGGTAATGCAACAAAAAAAGCTCCAAAGTTATACTTGGAGCTTTTACTTAAATTCTTACTATTATTAGTTTAGCCTGCAGCAGCAATTAAATTTAATGCCGAACCAGCGACAAACCAACCAATCTGACCTTCGTTGTAAGTATGATTCGCTAAAATCATATCTTTCGTGCCATCTGAATGAACTAATTCAAGTGTTAATGGTTTTCCAGGAGCAAACTCGGTTAAATCTATGAAATTGATAGTATCGTCCTCATGGATTTTCTCGTAATCCGCTTCGTTAGCAAATGTTAAGGCTAACATTCCTTGTTTTTTCAAATTCGTTTCGTGAATTCGAGCAAATGATTTTACCAAAACCGCTTTAACTCCCAAAAAACGTGGTTCCATTGCTGCATGTTCTCGAGAAGAGCCTTCTCCATAATTATGATCACCAACAACTACCGAAGGAATTCCAGCTGCTTTATACGCTCTTTGAACTGCCGGAACAGCCTCGTAATTTCCAGTTAACTGATTTTTTACTTCGTTCGCTTTTTGATTAAAGGCATTGACTGCACCAATCAACATATTGTTGGAAATATTATCTAAATGTCCACGGAAACGCAACCAAGGACCTGCCATAGAAATATGATCTGTAGTACATTTACCAAAAGCTTTAATCAACAATTTAGCACCTACGATGTTTTTACCATCCCAAGCCTCAAAAGGTGCTAATAATTGCAGACGGTCTGAAGTTGGACTAACTACGATTTGCACATTCGAACCGTCCTCAGCCGGTGCTTGAAAACCTGCATCATCAACATCAAATCCTCTTTTAGGCAATTCATCACCAAAAGGAGCGTTAAATTTCACTTCTTCACCTTTATCATTCAACAAACTATCTGTTAGCGGATTAAAATCCAATCTTCCTGAAATCGCTAGAGCGGCTACCATTTCTGGAGAAGTTACAAAAGCGTGAGTATTTGGATTTCCATCGGCTCGTTTAGAAAAATTACGATTAAATGAGTGCACAATTGTATTTTTTTCTCCTTTATCAGCTCCTGCTCTATCCCATTGCCCGATACAAGGTCCACAGGCATTTGTGAATACTTTGGTTCCCATTTTTTCGAAAGTGGCAATAATTCCATCTCGCTCTATGGTATACCGAATCTGTTCTGAGCCTGGATTAATACCAAACTCAGCTTTTGGTGTAATTCCATGAGCTACCGCTTGCTCAACAATAGAAGCTGCTCGAGCCATATCTTCGTAAGATGAGTTCGTACAAGAACCTATGAGTCCCCATTCTACTTTTATAGGCCAACCATTAGCGGCCGCTTCATCCTTCATTTTCGAAACTGGAGTTCCTCTATCAGGCGTAAATGGTCCATTGATATGAGGCTCTAATTCTGACAAGTTAATCTCAATCAATTGGTCAAAATAGTGTTCAGGATTGGTATATACTTCTGGGTCGGCAGTCAAATAAGAAGCAACAGCATCGGCGGCTTCAACCACCTCTTGACGTCCAGTAGCCGCTAAATACCTACGCATAGAATCATCATATCCAAACGTAGAAGTCGTCGCACCAATTTCAGCTCCCATATTACAAATCGTCCCTTTACCAGTACAAGACATACTAATAGCACCTTCGCCAAAATACTCTACTATAGCTCCTGTTCCTCCTTTTACAGTTAGAATATCTGCGACTTTCAAAATAACATCTTTGGGTGCAGTCCATCCTGATAACTTACCCGTTAGCTTCACACCGATAAGCTTTGGAAACTTTAACTCCCAAGACATCCCTGACATTACATCTACCGCATCTGCTCCACCAACACCTATGGCCAACATCCCTAAACCACCTGCATTTACGGTATGTGAGTCGGTACCAATCATCATCCCTCCAGGGAAAGCATAATTTTCTAAAACAATTTGGTGAATAATGCCAGACCCTGGCTTCCAAAATCCAATACCGTATTTATTAGAAACCGACGATAAAAAATCAAACACCTCTTTGGATTGCGTATTGGCCAAAGCCAAATCTGATTTAGCTCCGTTTTTGGCCAAAATCAAGTGATCACAATGAACCGTTGTTGGAACAGCTACCGTTTTCTTGCCTGCATGCATGAATTGCAACAAAGCCATTTGTGCGGTTGCATCTTGACAAGCTACCCTGTCCGGGGCAAAATCAACATAATCAGCTCCTCTATGGTATGCCTTTGTAGCTTTTTCATCCCAGAGATGACTGTAAAGAATCTTCTCTGTTAGAGTAAGAGGCCTACCAACAATTTCTCGAGCAGCATCAACACGTTTTGCCATGCTGTCGTAAACTTTTTTAATCATTTCAATATCAAAAGCCATAAGATACATTTGTTTTAGTTATTCATTTTTGAACATCACAATTTACGACAAATAGAGCAGCTATTTAAAAAAAAGCCCGAGTTAATGAACTCGGGCTTTACATTTTATAAATAATTTATGAGGAATTACATCACTAATTGTTTGTTTGATGGCGAAAACTTAGTCAAGTTGATTCCATCAACGGCTGCAATGTATTCTTCGATAGTTGGTGTTCTACCAAGAACTGTAGACAAGACCACAACTGGTGTAGAAGAAAGTAATGATTCTCCTTTTTTACCTTCTTTATCCTCTACTACTCTTCCTTGGAAAAGACGAGTAGATGTAGCCATTACTGTATCTCCTTTCGAAGCTTTTTCTTGGTTCCCCATACAAAGATTACAACCTGGACGCTCTAAATAAAGCATGTTTTCGTATTCGGTACGTGCTGCTCCTTTTGGTGCATTATCATCAAATTCAAAACCAGAGTATTTTTGCAATACTTCCCAGTCACCTTCAGCTTTCAACTCATCAACAATATTATAAGTTGGTGGAGCCACTACAAGAGGTGCTTTGAATTCCACTTTCCCGTTTTGTGTTTCGATGTTTTTAAGCATTTGTGCCAAAATTTTCATATCTCCTTTGTGCACCATACATGAACCCACAAACCCAAGATCAACTTTTTTCTCTCCACCATAAAAAGACAATGGTCTAATGGTATCGTGAGTGTATCGTTTAGACACATCAGCATTGTTTACATCTGGATCAGCAATCATTGGTTCTGTGATTTGATCTAAATCAATTTCAACTTCTGAGTAATATTTAGCATTTGCATCTGGAGTTAAAGCAGGTTTCTCACCTGATTTAATTTCAGTAATTCTCTTATTTGCTTTATCAATTAATCCTTGTAACACTTGGTTTTTATTATCCATACCCTTGTTGATCATGATTTGGATTCTGCTTTTTGCAATTTCCAATGATTCAACCAAAGTATTGTCTTCAGAAATACAGATAGCCGCTTTTGCTTTCATCTCAGCTGACCAGTCTGTAAAAGTAAACGCTTGATCCGCAGTAAGTGTTCCAATATGCACCTCGATAACTCTACCTTGGAACACGTTTTCACCACCAAACTTCTTAAGCATTTGCGATTGTGTAGCATGAACAACATCACGGAAATCCATGTACTCTTTCATTTGTCCTTTGAATGTTACCTTCACTGATTCTGGAATTGGCATAGAAGCTTCACCAGTGGCCAAAGCTAAAGCCACAGTTCCTGAGTCAGCTCCAAAAGCAACACCTTTCGACATACGCGTGTGAGAGTCACCACCAATAATGATAGCCCAGTCATCAATCGTAATATCATTCAATACTTTATGAATTACATCCGTCATTGCATGATACTCTCCTTTTGGGTCACGAGCAGTAATCAAACCGAAATCGTTCATGAATTGCATCAATTTTGGAATGTTTGCTTGAGCTTTTTTATCCCAAACCGAAGCAGTATGACAACCCGATTGATAAGCACCATCAACAATTGGTGAAATCACTGTAGCGGCCATAGACTCCAATTCTTGCGCAGTCATCAAACCTGTAGTATCTTGCGACCCTACAATGTTAACCGTTACACGAACATCAGAACCAGCGTGTAAAGCTTTGTCTGAAATAGTACCAACAGCATTTCTATTGAATATTTTTTCTACGGCTGTTAAACCTTGTCCTTCAATTGTAATTTCTTTAGACGGAGCATAAACAAGAGGAATTTTAATTCCTAAAAGTTTAGCAGCAAATGTTTGTACTTTTTTACCAAATACAATTGCATAAGAACCACCAGCCTTGATAAACTCCATCTTTTGAGGAGTAAATGCTTTAGAAATATCAATCAATTCTTGATCGCCGTTGTAAAGTTTTTTCGTTTTAGTATTTATAGTAAAAACAGTACCCGTTGCAACAGAGTATGCTTGTTCTAGTATCACTTCTCCATTTTCATCACGAAGAGGTTTACCATCAGCATCCAGTTTTTTAACCCAGTTCTTAAGATCAATTCCAATTCCACCTGTAACATCAACAGTAGTAAGGAAAATTGGTGAAATTCCATTTGTTCCACCTACAATAGGAGCAAAATTTACAAATGGCACATAAGGACTAGCTTGTTTTCCTGCCCATAGTGCAACGTTGTTTACTCCTGACATTCTTGATGAACCAACACCCATTGTACCTTTCTCTGCGATTAACATAACAGATTTGTCTGGATGTTGCGCTTGTAAAGCCTTGATTTCTTCTTGAGCTTTAGGTGAAATCATACATTTTCCATGAAGTTCACGATCTGAACGAGAGTGCGCTTGGTTACCAGGAGATAATAAATCTGTTGAAATATCACCTTCACCTGCTATAAATGCCACCACTTTAATTTCTTCGGTTACCTCAGGAAGTTTAGTAAAAAACTCAGCCTGAGCATAACTTTCAACAATTTCTTTTGCGATTACATTACCGCTTTCAAACGCAACCTTTAGTCGGTTTAAGTCGGCCTCATAAAGGTATACTTGAGTTTTAAGAACCGATGCTGCTTCATTAGCAATAGCAGTATCATTACCCAATGCTAGGTCTAGTAACACTTCAATCGAAGGTCCACCTTTCATATGAGATAATAACTCAAATGCAAAAGTTGGAGTAATTTTATTTACTACCGATTCTCCTAGTATAATTTCCTTTAAAAATTTGGCCTTAACACCAGCAGCGCTAGTAGTTCCTGGTATAGTATTGTAAATAAAAAACTGAAGAGATTCTTCTCTATGTTCGTTATTTAAATCTTTAATTTGTGCAATAATTTCGCTTAGCAAATCAGCACCATCAATTGGTTTAGGGTGAAGACCCTGTAATTTTCGTTCTTCGATCTCTTTAAGGTAGTCCTTATAAATGCTCATAATAGAAGTATGTTAATGGCTTTATTTATTGATTTTTTCAATATCAAAAACCATATAATTAAGTGTTTTTATTTTTTTTATGCAAATCTAGGAATTAAAGCTGAGAATTAAAAAAATTTAATAGAAGTCCCCTTTTTGGAAATTATTATTGCTAAAAGCACCACATTACTGGTTTTTATTGATAAAAAATCAATTTATTATTAAAATTTTACCAATTCAATATTTAAAAAAGATTTTTTTATCAATATCAAAATTCAAGGCAAAATAAAAAAAGGTTCTTTGTTGTGTTTCAAACAAAGAACCTTTCTAAATAAGACAACTATAACGTTATAATAGCTTTTCTATAATCATTTCTTCAGTGATTCCTTCAGCATCAGCTTTATAGTTTTTGATGATTCTATGACGTAAAATTCCAATAGCCACTGCCTTTACATCTTCAATATCTGGTGAGAATTTTCCATTAAAAGCGGCATTCGCTTTGGCCGCGATGATCAAATTTTGCGAAGCCCTTGGTCCCGCTCCCCAATCTAAATAATTCTTAACATAATCATTGGATAACGAATTGTTAGGTCGCGTTTTACTAACTAAAGTAACGGCATATTCAATCACGTTATCAGCAACTGGAATACGACGAATCAAATGCTGATAGGCAATTATCTCTTCTGCGGTAAATAAAGGATTGACAACTAATTTAACATCAGAAGTCGTATTTTTAACCACTTGCACTTCTTCTAAAAAGGAAGGATAGTCTAACTTAACCGCAAACATAAAACGGTCCAATTGAGCCTCAGGCAAAGGATAGGTTCCTTCTTGCTCAATTGGGTTTTGAGTGGCTAAAACAAAATAAGGCAAATCTAATTTGTAGTTATGTCCAGCAATAGTCACCGCTCGCTCTTGCATTGCTTCTAACAAAGCAGCTTGCGTTTTTGGAGGAGTTCTATTGATCTCATCTGCCAAAATAATATTCGAAAAAATAGGGCCTTTAATGAATTTGAATTGTCGGTTTTCGTCTAAAATTTCACTTCCCAAAATATCCGAAGGCATCAAATCTGGCGTAAACTGAATTCTTTTAAAATCCAAACCTAAAGCTTGTGCCAAAGTATTTACCATAAGGGTTTTTGCCAAACCAGGAACACCAACCAGTAATGCGTGCCCTCCAGAAAAAATAGAAAGTACGATTTGATCTATAACATCGTCTTGACCAACAATTATTTTAGCAATCTCTGTTTTGAGTTGGTTTCGCTTTTGAACTAAAGTATGAATCGCATCGACATCAGACATAAAAATGTATTTTAATTAAAAAAGAGTTAGTACTATGAAATCATAAAACTAACTCTTTTTATTTATTTTATAAAAATTATTTTTTCAACCAGTTATTGGTAAAAGCGCAATCACGGTACTCCCCAATAATTTTAATGTAGGTTTCTTTAATCTTTTCATCAAACCATTTCCCTACTGCTTTGATTTGTTTTTCTTTCAAAGCCAAATCTTTAATCTTGATATAATCCTTAGAATAATCAGCAGTATGTTCGTCGATTCTATTGGTAACGGTAATAATCTTAAAAGTCTTCTTTCCTTGATCCTCTTCCATAAAAGGTTGAGAAATCTCTTTATCTTTTAGATTAGAAACTCTACTATACAAACTTGGATCCATTTTGGTCAACTCAAAACGTGTGTCTTGCGTTTTTGGATTAATTAAAGCTCCACCATTGGCTCTAGTTTCTTTTTCGTCAGATATTGTTCTTGCAGCTTCTGAAAAAGTTATTTCTTTATCGAGGATTCTTTTTCTAATCAAATCGATTTTTTCTTTAGCTTCTTTAACAGATGCCTCAGAAACGCTTGGAGTAAGTAAAATATGTCGTAATTCTACTTCTTGTCCTTTTATTTTTTCTACTAAAATAATATGATATCCAAAAATAGTTTCAAAGGGTTCAGAAATTTCACCTTCCGCTAATTTGAAAGCGACTTCTTTAAATTCTTTAACAAATGGCGTTTTTCTAGTCATTTTATAGAAACCACCTGTAGCTCTTGAACCAGGGTCTTGTGTATACAAAACGGCTTTGGTTGAAAAACTAGCTCCTGCTTCCACCTCTTTTTTGAAGCCTTTCAAACGGTCTATCACTTTTTGTTTATCTTCTTCGGTAACTTTTGGCGCAACAACAATTTGTGCTACTTCCATCTCGGCACCAAAAAAAGGCAAATCAGCTTTTGGGATAGCTTTAAAATAATTTCTAACTTCTTCGGGAGTAATTTCTACTCCATCAACAATTTTCTTACCCATTTCTGAGCTTAATTTTTGCTCTTTTAACACATCAAAAAAAGTAGATCTAAGTTCCTCTTCGGTAGTTTTTTTGTACATCTCTACTACTTTATCCATAGAGCCTAAATTCTCGACCATGTAGTTGAGACGTTCTTCCATCATGCCTTTGATATCAGAGTCTGAAACTACAATACTATCCTGAATGGCTTGATGTGCATACAATTTATCTTCTAGTAACTTTCCAAGCATTTGGCATCTTGAAATTCCTTTTACAGAACCTCCTCCAGCAGTAATTTCTAAAAATGACTTGTCAATATCTGAATCTAGTACAATATAATCTCCTACGGTTGCAATTACTCCATCTACTTTTTGTCGTTTAGATGGATTTTCTTTTACCACCTCAGTAGCTTTTTCCTTTATCACTTCTTGCGCATTCATTGCGAAAGAGGCCATTAAAACTAAACAAATAGGAAGTACAAAATTGTATTTTAAAAACTTCATCGAAAAAAGGTTAAATTGTATGTATTAAATTATTTTTTGATATGCTGATTTCTTGTTATTGGTCTTTTTATCTTCTTAATAACAATTGCAATTTATTTCGTTTTAGAAAAATTACTATTAAGAAAAAGCATATAAATTGCCAACAAAAATAGCAATTCAAAGACATAATACAACTATAGCCTCTACTATTAACAAAAAATTATTAAGATGCATGAATTGAGAGGATTTAAAGTGAAACCAAAAAGACTAAATGTTACTCTTTAGCCCCGATAGCAGTGGAAATCCCCCGCTTTTTTTTGCGGGGATTGTAACGGATAGCGGGACTATGATCACAAAAAAGCAACTTTGCTCCTGCTTCTAAAACTATTTTGAATTGGAAACAAACTCAATTACAATTTATAAAAACAGATTTGTACTTGCTTTTTTTTAAATCGGATTTATAAATAGTACTTTTGCAAACTATTTAAAGCAGATATGAGTTTTTTACAAGAAATACAACGCAGAAGAACGTTTGGCATCATTTCGCATCCGGATGCTGGAAAAACAACACTTACCGAAAAATTACTACTTTTTGGAGGTGCTATTCAAGAGGCAGGAGCCGTTAAAAACAACAAAATAAAAAAAGGCGCTACCAGTGACTTTATGGAGATTGAACGCCAAAGAGGAATCTCGGTTTCTACCTCGGTTTTGGCTTTTAATTACAAGGATAAAAAAATCAATATTCTAGATACACCTGGGCATAAGGATTTTGCCGAAGACACGTTCCGAACCTTAACGGCAGTGGATAGTGTTATTGTGGTGATTGACGTTGCGAAAGGTGTCGAGGAACAGACTGAAAAATTAGTGGCAGTTTGTAGAATGAGAAACATTCCGATGATTGTTTTCATTAACAAATTAGACCGTGAAGGTAAAGATGCCTTTGATTTGATGGATGAAGTGGAACAAAAATTGGGTCTTACTGTTACTCCATTGAGTTTCCCAATTGGTATGGGGTATGATTTTCAGGGAATTTACAATTTGTGGGAACAAAACATCAACCTTTTTAGTGGAGATAGTAGAAAAAACATCGAAGAAACGATTGCTTTCTCTGATGTAAAAAGTCCAGAATTAGAAAAAATCATTGGTCCAAAACCTGCCGAAAAACTTCGTGAAGAGCTAGAATTGATTGATGAAGTATATCCAAAATTTGACCGTCAAGACTATTTGGACGGAAAAATTCAACCGGTGTTTTTTGGTTCGGCTTTGAATAATTTTGGGGTAAGAGAATTATTAGATTGCTTCGTAGCCATCGCTCCTTCGCCAAGAGCAAAAGAGTCTGAAACTAGATTAGTAGATCCAAAAGAGGAAAAAATGGCTGGTTTTGTATTTAAAATACACGCCAACATGGACCCTAAACACCGTGATCGATTGGCTTTTATAAAAATTGTGTCTGGAACTTTTGAAAGAAACAAGCCTTACTATCATGTTCGCCAAAAGAAAAATCTAAAATTTTCTAGCCCAAATGCTTTTTTTGCTGAGAAAAAAGAAATCGTTGACATTTCTTATCCTGGTGATATTGTGGGATTACACGATACTGGGAATTTCAAAATTGGTGATACGCTAACCGAAGGCGAGATTATGAGTTTCAAAGGAATTCCAAGTTTCTCACCAGAACACTTTAGATACATCAATAATGCCGATCCGCTGAAGGCAAAACAATTGGACAAAGGGGTTGACCAATTAATGGATGAAGGTGTTGCGCAATTGTTCACACTCGAAATGAATAATCGTAAAGTAATTGGAACGGTTGGTGCGCTACAATATGAGGTAATTCAGTATCGTTTAGAACATGAATATGGTGCAAAATGTACGTATGAAAATTTCCCTGTTCACAAAGCGTGTTGGGTAAAACCAGACGATGCTAAAAACGAGGAATTCAAAGAATTTAAACGAATCAAGCAGAAATTTTTAGCCAAAGACAAATACAATCAATTAGTATTTCTTGCCGATTCGGATTTTACCATTCAAATGACGCAAAGCAAATTCCCAAGTGTAAAATTATTTTTTACTTCCGAATTTGATTAATACAAAAAAGCCAACTTTTTAGAGTTGGCTTTTGTTTTACTCATATAATTACAAACAAAAAAAGACTTCAAATTGAAGTCTTTTTTGTATTTAAGCTTGTCCTGTCGGACCAAAATTCAAAGGAATTGGTGCTTGCTCAGTATCTTTAATTTCACCGTGAGCTAACTCAAAACGATGAACATTATCAGCCAAGGCTTTAATTAATCGTTTCGCGTGTTGTGGCGTCAATACTATTCTGGACTTTACTTTTGCTTTTGGCAAACCAGGCATAATACTCACAAAATCCAAAACAAACTCCGAAGAGGAGTGATTGATAATCGCTAAGTTAGAATATACACCTTCTGCAATACTCTCGTCTAGCTCAATATTAATTTGTTCTTGTTGATCTTTCATAGTAAAAAATTAAAAATTCAAAGAGGTGGTGATTTAAAAAACTCAAAGACGATCGAAATCGTCTTTGAATATATAAACCTTTACATCTCTAAATTAATTAGTATATGTACTCTTCTTTGTTAGTCATCATATCATTGTAGTCTTCTTTAGAACCTACAATAGTATTATCATACTCTCTCATACCTGTACCTGCAGGAATTCTATGACCTACAATTACGTTTTCTTTCAAGCCTTCTAAGTAATCCACTTTACCTGCTACAGCAGCTTCGTTTAATACTTTAGTCGTTTCTTGGAAAGAAGCAGCAGAGATAAATGATTTCGTTTGTAACGACGCTCTTGTAATACCTTGTAAAATTGGAGTAGCAGTTGCTGTAATAACATCACGAGCTACTACCAAGTTTTTATCAGTACGTTTCAATAAAGAGTTTTCGTCACGTAACTCACGTGGAGTAACGATTTGACCTGGTTTCAATACTGCAGAATCACCTGCATCTTCCACCACTTTCATTCCGTAAAGATTATCGTTTTGAACGATAAAATCTTTGGTATGAATCAATTGATCTTCTAAGAACAAAGTATCTCCTGGATCTTGAACTCTTACTTTACGCATCATTTGACGGATTACAACCTCAAAGTGTTTGTCATTGATTTTTACCCCTTGTAAACGGTAAACCTCTTGAATTTCATTTACTAAGTATTGTTGTACCGCAGCTGGTCCTTGGATTCTCAAAATATCGTCTGGAGTAATCGCACCATCAGACAATGGCACCCCTGCTCTCACGAAGTCATTTTCTTGAACTAGAATCTGGCTTGATAATTTTACCAAGTATTTTCTAACATCACCAAATTTAGATTCGATGATAATTTCACGGTTACCTCTTTTGATTTTTCCAAAAGAAACTACCCCGTCAATTTCAGAAACAACCGCTGGATTAGATGGATTACGAGCTTCTAACAACTCTGTAATTCTTGGTAAACCTCCTGTGATATCCCCAGATTTTGAAGAACGACGTGGAATTTTTACCAATACTTTACCTGCTTTAATTTTTTCTCCATTCTCTACCATTAAGTGAGCACCTACTGGTAAGTTGTAAGAACGAATCAATTCACCATCTTTACCGTAAACCAATAAAGTTGGGATTAATTTTTTGTTTCTTGATTCAGAAATTACTTTTTCTTGGAAACCAGTTTGCTCATCGATTTCAACCATGAACGATTGTCCTTGCTCTAAATCTTCGTAAGCAATTTTACCAGTAAACTCAGAAACAATAACTCCATTATATGGATCCCATTTACAGATTACTTCACCTTTAGCTACTGATTGACCATCAGCAACAAAAATACTAGAACCGTAAGGGATATTATTTGTACTTAATAAAATACCAGTTTTTTCGTCGATTAACTTTAATTCAGTAGAACGAGATACTACGATATCAACAGAATTTCCTTCGCTATCTTCTCCTTTAACTGTTTTTAAGTCTTCGATTTCTAATTTACCTGCAAAACGAGCAATGATACTTGATTCTTCAGAGATACCACCCGCAACCCCTCCAACGTGGAAAGTACGTAGCGTTAACTGTGTACCTGGCTCACCAATAGACTGTGCAGCAATAACTCCAACAGCTTCTCCTTTTTGCGTCATTTTACCAGTAGCTAAGTTTCTACCGTAACATTTTGCACAAATTCCTTTTAATGCTTCACAAGTTAATGGAGAACGAACTTCTACTTTTTCTACTGGAGAAGCTTCGATAGCTTTTACAATAGCTTCTGTGATTTGTTGTCCTGCATGAACTAAAATATCTGTAGTCAAAGGATTGATTACATCTTGTAATGCAACACGTCCTAAGATTCTTTCTCCTAGAGATTCAACGATTTCTTCATTTTTCTTCAAAGCAGAAACTTCTACTCCTCTCAAAGTACCACAATCGTCAATATTAACAATTACGTCTTGAGAAACGTCATGCAACCTACGAGTTAAGTATCCTGCATCAGCAGTTTTTAACGCCGTATCCGCAAGACCTTTACGAGCACCGTGAGTAGAGATAAAGTACTCAAGGATAGAAAGACCTTCTTTAAAGTTAGAAAGAATCGGGTTTTCAATAATTTCTCCACCACCAGCAGTAGATTTTTTAGGCTTAGCCATCAAACCACGCATACCAGTTAACTGACGAATCTGTTCCTTAGAACCCCTCGCTCCAGAGTCAAGCATCATATACACTGAGTTGAAACCTTGTTGGTCTTCTCTAATGTTTTTCATTGCTAATTCTGTCAATTGAGCATTGGCAGAAGTCCAAACATCAATAACTTGGTTGTAACGTTCGTTATTGGTAATAAGACCCATGTTGTAGTTAGCAGAAATACCTTCTACTTGCTCTCTTGCATCAGCGATTAATTTTGTTTTTTGTTCTGGAATTCTAATATCACCTAAAGAGAAAGACAAACCTCCTTTGAAAGCGAATTTATACCCCATATTTTTCATATCATCTAAGAAAGCTGCTGTTGTAGGTACATCAGTCGAACTTAATACGTGACCGATAATATCTCTTAAGTTTTTCTTAGTCAATACATCATTGATATAACCAGCTGCTTCAGGTACTACTTCATTAAATAATACACGTCCAGCAGTTGTTTGTATAATTTTGTATACTAACTGACCTTCCTCATTAAAGTCTTTTGCTCTAATTTTAACTCTAGCATTCAACTCTAATCTACCTTCATTCAAAGCAATATTTACTTCTTCAGCAGAATAGAAAGTAAGACCTTCACCTAAAATAGTCATTTCAGGTGTCGTTAAACGTTCTTTGGTCATATAATATAGACCCAAAACCATGTCCTGAGAAGGTACCGTAATTGGTGCTCCATTAGCAGGGTTTAGAATATTGTGAGAAGCTAACATTAACAACTGAGCTTCCAAAATAGCTTCAGGTCCTAATGGTAAGTGAACTGCCATTTGATCCCCATCAAAATCCGCGTTGAACGCCGTACATACTAATGGGTGCAATTGAATTGCTTGTCCTTCGATTAATTTTGGTTGGAATGCTTGGATACCTAAACGGTGCAAAGTAGGAGCACGGTTTAATAATACAGGATGTCCTTTAATTACATTCTCAAGGATATCCCAAACTACAGGCTCTTTTTTATCAATGATCTTCTTAGCCGACTTAACTGTTTTTACAATACCTCTTTCAATCAATTTACGGATAACAAAAGGCTTGTATAATTCAGCAGCCATATCTTTTGGAAGACCACATTCAAACAATTTCAATTCAGGTCCAACAACAATTACAGAACGAGCAGAATAATCCACACGTTTTCCTAATAAGTTTTGACGGAAACGCCCTTGTTTTCCTTTTAATGAATCAGATAAAGATTTTAACGGACGGTTTGATTCTGTTTTAACAGCAGAAGCTTTTCTGGTGTTATCAAATAAGGAGTCAACCGATTCTTGCAACATACGTTTTTCGTTTCTCAAGATTACTTCTGGAGCTTTAATTTCCATTAATCTTTTCAAACGGTTGTTACGAATAATTACACGACGGTATAAATCATTTAAATCTGAAGTTGCAAAACGACCACCATCTAGCGGCACCAATGGACGCAATTCTGGTGGAATAACTGGAATCACTTTCATAATCATCCATTCTGGACGATTCTCACGATTCAAATTAGACTCACGGAAAGATTCCACTACTTGAAGACGTTTTAATGCCTCTGTTTTACGTTGCTTAGATGTTTCATTATTAGCACTATGACGCAAACTATAAGATAGTTCATCTAAATCAATACGCGCTAATAAATCCATAATACATTCTGCTCCCATTTTGGCAACAAATTTATTTGGATCAAAATCATCTAAATACTGATTATCAGCTGGAAGACTATCCAGGATATTCAAATACTCTTCTTCGGTTAAGAAATCTAATCTTTGTAAAGATTCGCCTTCTGCATTTTTAGCGATACCTGCTTGAATTACTACATATCTTTCGTAGTAAATAATCATATCTAATTTCTTAGATGGTAAACCTAAAATGTAACCAATTTTATTTGGTAAAGAACGGAAGTACCAGATATGCGCAATAGGCACTACCAAATTGATATGACCTACTCTATCTCTTCTTACTTTCTTTTCAGTAACTTCAACACCACAACGGTCGCAAATAATTCCTTTGTAACGAATTCTTTTATATTTACCACAAGCACATTCAAAATCCTTAACAGGGCCGAAAATTCTTTCACAGAAAAGTCCATCACGCTCTGGCTTATGTGGTCTGTAGTTGATAGTTTCTGGCTTTAACACCTCACCTCTTGACTCTTTTAAAATAGATTCAGGAGACGCTAATCCTATCGAAATTTTATTGAATCTTTTTACAGGATTCTTATCTTTATTGTTGTTTCTATTGTTCATCATAGTTTTTACTATTGATTTATTTGCAATTAAAAATTGATTTTAGATTTATGAATTAATGACAAAATAGTAGTTTCTAAATTTTCATCATTCATTACGCTCTATTACCTCGAATTACTTCTCTAAACTTCTCTCTGAAGTGCTAATTATGTGTTTCTTAAGAATCAACATAAAAAATCGGAACGGGTTACGGGTATAAATCCTAAAAACTTTATAAATAAGCAATCAGTCCCAATGAATTTGGAACTGATTACTATATTTGATTTATTCTTCTAATCGAATATCAAGACCAAGACCTTTTAATTCATGCATTAATACATTGAATGATTCTGGCAATCCTGGTTCTGGCATAGATTCTCCCTTAACGATTGCTTCGTAAGTTTTAGCTCTACCAATAACATCATCCGATTTAACAGTCAAGATTTCTCTAAGTGTACTTGATGCTCCATAAGCCTCAAGTGCCCAAACCTCCATCTCTCCAAAACGTTGACCTCCAAATTGTGCTTTACCTCCTAAAGGTTGCTGAGTAATCAATGAATATGGACCGATAGAACGAGCGTGCATCTTATCATCAACCATGTGTCCTAATTTCAACATGTAAATTACACCCACAGTTGCTGCTTGATGGAAACGTTCTCCAGTACCACCATCATAAAGATGTGTATGTCCAAAACGTGGTACACCAGCTTCATCAGTCAAAGCATTGATTTGTTCTAGAGAAGCACCGTCAAAAATTGGAGTAGCAAATTTTCTACCCAAATTCATACCAGCCCATCCTAAAACTGTTTCATAGATCTGACCAATGTTCATACGTGAAGGTACCCCAAGTGGGTTCAATACAATATCAACAGGAGTTCCATCTTCTAAGAAAGGCATATCTTCATGACGAACAATACGAGCCACAATACCTTTGTTACCGTGACGTCCTGCCATCTTATCCCCAACTTTCAATTTACGTTTCTTAGCTATATAAACTTTAGCTAATTTCAAAATTCCAGATGGTAATTCATCACCAACAGTAATAGTGAATTTCTCTCTACGTAATGCTCCTTGTAAATCGTTCAATTTAATTTTATAGTTATGAATTAAATCATTAACCATTTTGTTAGTCACATCATCTGCAACCCATTGACCTTTACTTAAGTGAGCGAAATCTTCAACAGCATAAAGCATTTTTTGAGTGTATTTTTTACCTTTTGGTAATACCTCTTCACCCAAATCATTCATTACACCTTGAGAAGTTTTTCCGTTAACGATAAGGAAAAGTTTTTCAATCAATCTGTCTTTTAATTCAACAAATTTAACTTCAAACTCCATTTCTAAAGCACCTAAAGCATCTTTATCCTGAGTACGTTTACGTTTATCTTTTACTGCTCTTGCAAATAATTTTTTATCTAAAAATACACCGTGTAATGAAGGAGAAGCTTTTAATGAAGCATCTTTTACATCACCTGCTTTGTCTCCAAAGATAGCACGAAGTAATTTTTCTTCTGGTGTTGGGTCTGATTCTCCTTTTGGAGTAATTTTTCCAATCAAAATATCACCAGGTTTTACCTCGGCTCCAATTCTGATCATACCATTTTCATCCAAATCTTTAGTAGCTTCTTCAGAAACGTTAGGAATATCATTAGTCAACTCTTCGTTACCTAATTTGGTATCTCTAACTTCTAAAGAATAATCATCGATATGGATAGAAGTAAATATATCATCGCGAACAACTTTCTCAGAAATAACAATCGCATCCTCGAAGTTATAACCTTTCCATGGCATAAATGCAACTTTAAGGTTTCTTCCTAATGCTAATTCTCCATTTTGAGTAGCATAACCTTCAGATAAAACTTGACCAAGAGTAACTCTATCACCTTTTCTCACGATAGGTTTTAAGTTTATACTTGTTCCTTGGTTGGTTTTTCTAAATTTAATTAAGTTGTATGTTTTTTCATCAGCCTCAAAACTCACCATTCTTTCTTCTTCAGAACGATCATATTTGATAGTGATAATATTAGCATCAACATATTCAACTACTCCATCTCCTTCAGCATTAATTAACACTCTTGAATCTGAAGCTACTTGACGCTCTAAACCAGTTCCAACAATAGGAGCCTCTGGACGAATCAAAGGTACCGCTTGACGCATCATGTTAGATCCCATCAATGCACGGTTCGCATCATCATGTTCCAAGAAAGGAATCAAAGATGCAGAAATAGATGCAATTTGATTTGGAGCAACGTCAGCATACTCTACTTGACTAGGCTCAATTACAGGAAAATCACCTTCTTGTCTTGCAATTACATTATCAGCAGTAATTTTTCCTGTCGCATCCATTTCAATGTTTGCTTGAGAAATCATCATACCTTCTTCTTCTTCTGCACTTAAGTAAACAGGCGTTGAATCTAAATCAACTACACCATTTGAAACTTTACGGTAAGGAGTCTCAATGAATCCCATTCCATTTACTTTAGCATATACACCAAGAGATGAAATCAAACCAATGTTTGGTCCCTCAGGAGTTTCGATAGGACATAAACGACCATAGTGTGTATAGTGAACGTCACGAACCTCAAAACCTGCTCTTTCACGAGAAAGTCCACCTGGTCCAAGTGCAGATAATCTTCTTTTGTGCGTAATCTCAGCTAATGGATTCGTTTGATCCATAAATTGAGACAACTGATTCGTTCCAAAGAAAGAGTTGATAACAGAAGATAATGTTTTAGCATTTATCAAATCTATTGGTGTAAACACCTCGTTATCTCTAACGTTCATACGCTCTCTAATGGTTCTAGCCATACGCGCTAAACCAACACCGAATTGTTGAGACAATTGTTCTCCAACTGTTCTAACACGACGGTTTGATAAGTGATCAATATCATCAATCTCTGCTTTAGAGTTGATCAATTCAATCAAATATTTAACGATAGTTATGATATCTTCTTTGGTAAGCACTTGCTTTTCCATTGGAGTATCTAAACCTAATTTTTTATTAATTCTATAACGACCTACCTCACCTAAGTTGTAACGTTGGTCAGAGAAAAATAATTTATCTATAATGCCACGAGCAGTTTCTTCATCAGGCGGTTCTGCGTTACGCAATTGTCTGTAGATATGCTCAACAGCTTCTTTTTCAGAGTTTGTTGGATCTTTTTGTAACGTATTATGGATAATCGAGTAATCAACTTGATTGTTATCTTCTTTGTGTAACAAAATAGATTTAACATTCGAATCAATAATTTCTTCAACATTATCTTTGTCGATAATTGTATCTCTATCCAAAATAATCTCGTTACGCTCGATAGACACAACTTCACCAGTATCTTCGTCAACGAAATCTTCATGCCATGTATTTAAAACACGAGCCGCTAATTTTCTTCCGATGTATTTTTTAAGTCCTGTTTTAGATACTTTAATTTCCTCGGCAAGGTCAAAAATTTCAAGGATATCCTTGTCTCTTTCAAAACCAATTGCACGGAATAAAGTAGTAACAGGTAATTTTTTCTTTCTATCGATATAAGCGTACATTACACTATTTATATCTGTAGAAAATTCTATCCAAGATCCTTTGAAAGGAATAACTCTGGCAGAATATAATTTAGTTCCATTTGCATGGAAGGATTGTCCAAAGAAAACACCAGGAGAACGATGCAATTGTGAAACTACAACACGTTCAGCTCCATTGATAACAAATGTACCACTAGGGGTCATATAAGGAATTGTTCCAAGATAAACATCTTGAACAATAGTTTCAAAATCTTCGTGTTCTGGGTCTGTACAGTAAAGCTTTAGTCTAGCTTTTAAAGGCACACTATAAGTAAGCCCTCTTTCTATACATTCTTGAATGGTATAACGTGGTGGATCTACGAAATAATCTAGGAATTCCAATACAAAGTTGTTTCTTGTATCTGTAATTGGAAAGTTTTCCATGAAGGTATTATATAAACCTTCGTTGCCTATTTCGTCAGATTTAGTTTCTAATTGAAAAAAATCTTTAAACGACTTTACCTGAACATCTAGAAAATCCGGATAGTCAGGAATATTTTTTGTCGAGGCAAAATTCAATCTTTCAGTCTGATTTGTTAACATCTATGGACAAAATTTTGATTAAAAAAAAGTAATTTTTTGTGTAAAACACTGTTTAAACTATACTTTCTTTTTTAATCAATACCTCTTTAAAAATAAAATAAGAGTAGCCTCTTTTTAAATTTTCTTTCATCGTATTGATTTAAAAAACACTTCTGTACTTTAAACTATTTAATAATAAAACGCATATTTTTATTATACGAAAAAGGGTTTAGGTCATTGGAACTTAATCCAAGACCTAAACCTAGTTCTCAAAACTGAGTTTAACTATTTAAGCTCAACTACAGCTCCAGCCTCTTCTAAAGATTTTTTAAGACCTTCAGCCTCTTCTTTAGTAACACCTTCTTTTACGTTGCTAGGAGCGCTATCAACTACATCTTTAGCTTCTTTCAAACCTAAACCTGTAAGTTCTTTTACTAATTTCACAACAGCTAATTTAGAAGCACCAGCTTCTTTCAATACAACTGTAAATTCTGTTTGAGCTTCTTCAGCAGCACCTTCACCACCACCAGCAGCAACTACTACAGCTGCAGCAGCTGGTTCGATTCCGTACTCATCTTTTAATATTGTTGCTAATTCGTTAACTTCTTTTACAGTTAAATTAACTAATTGTTCTGCGAATTGTTTCAAATCTGCCATTTTTTCTATCGTTTTAAAATGATTTGTAAAAATATAATTTATTTATTGTGCGCTAATTAAGCAACAAGGAATATCCTTGCTTGGTTATTAAGCTTCAGTCTCTTCGCTATTTGCGAATTGATTTTGTAAAGCAGAAATAACTCTTTGTGCTGGTGACTGCAATAATCCAATGATCTCGCCAATAAGCTCTTCTTTAGATTTAATAGTTGCTAATGCATCTAATTGATCGTCTCCAATGTAGATTTCAGCATTAATATAAGCTCCTTTTAATACAGGTTTTGCTGATTTCTTTCTAAAATCTTTAATGATTTTTCCAGGTGCATTTGCAACATCTGAAATAAAAATAGCACTATTACCAGTCAATACTGAAGGTAAATCACCATAATCATTATCAGATGCCTCCATAGCTTTTGCAAGCAATGTGTTTTTAACTACCTCTAATTTAATACCTGCTTTAAAACAAGCTCTTCTCAAGTTTGAAGTTGTTTCTGCGTCTAAGCCAGAAATATCAGATACATATACAATGTTTGTACCAGCTAACTGTGCAGTTAAATCTTCAATCGCGATTGATTTTTCTTCTCTAGTCATACTAAAAATTATTAACTACCAATTATACTGCTTTAGGGTCCAAAGCAATAGCTGGACTCATTGTGCTTGTAAGGTGAATACCTTTAATATAGGTACCTTTAGCAGCAGTTGGTTTAAGTTTGATTAATGTTTGAATAATTTCGTGTGCATTGTCATAAATTTGCTCCGCTCCAAAAGAAACTTTACCAATTCCTGCATGTACAATACCGGTTTTATCAACTTTAAAGTCAATTTTACCAGCTTTTACCTCTGCAACAGCTTTTGCAACATCCATAGTTACAGTACCTGTCTTAGGGTTTGGCATTAAACCTCTAGGTCCTAAAATACGACCTAATGGACCTAATTTACCCATAACTGCAGGCATAGTGATGATTACATCAACATCTGTCCAACCGTCTTTTATCTTTTGTAAATAGTCATCAAGACCTACATAGTCAGCACCAGCTGCTAAAGCTTCCGCTTCTTTATCTGGAGTAACCAATGCCAATACTTTAACGTCTTTACCAGTACCATGAGGTAATGTTACTACACCTCTCACCATTTGATTCGCTTTTCTTGGATCTACACCCAATCTAACTGCGATATCAACAGACTCATCAAATTTTGCAGAAGCAATAACTTTAATTAATGCAGCAGCATCTTTTAAAGAATATAATTTGTTCTTTTCAATTTTTGAAGCAGCCTCTTTTTGCTTTTTTGTCAATTTTGCCATGTTTTTCTCTTAATTAAAAAGGAGAATCTCCTGATACAGTTATACCCATAGATCTAGCTGTTCCAGCAATCATGCTCATAG
>CAUPRE010000034.1:0-32732 GCA_963513565.1 uncultured Flavobacterium sp.
CATACCAACGCAAATGCTGAGTCATTTAATTCTAAAATAAAACTCTTTAGAGCAAATCAAAGAGGTGTAGTAGATGTAAAATTCTTTCTCTTTAGAATGGAAAAACTTTTTGCTTAATCCCCATAAAATTTATGTGACCCAATAAAACCAATGAATTACTTGTGGAACTTAGCAATGGGGAAACTTTGCCTGTATCTGTCAGAAAAAAAGAAGAATTTATAAATGCTATCATCCAAAAAAAATAATCTATTTTTTATACTGTTTCTTTTTGTTGAGGTGGTATTTTCACAACAACTTCTGTCAACCAATTTTTCTACAATTGATGGATTGCCAAATAATAGCGTTTATTCCATATACAAAGACAGTCGAGGTATTCTTTGGGTCGGAACGGCAAATGGATTATCAGCTATCCAAAACGGAGAAGTAAAGAATTATTATACTTCAGACGGATTAGCTCACAATAGTTGTTGGGCAATTGTTGAAGATGTTAATCATGATATGTGGTTTGGTAGTCATGGAGGAGGTCTGACCTTTTACAATGGTAAGAATTTTGAGGTAATAAATCAAAATAACGGACTGATTCATGATAAAATCAGACGGTTATTTATTCACAATAATCTTCTTTATGTAGGGACGGAATTCGGCATTTCAGTTCTGGATATTAAAACCCATAAAGTCATTCTAAGTAAGAAAATTATAGGTTGCAGAAACTTGTTTCAAGTCATGGATTTTGTTGAGATAAATTCTAAAATCTATTTTGGGACTTTTAATGATGGTTTTTGGCGAGTTGATTTAGCAACAAAAAGCATAAAGTTGATAAATCATAAGGAACCTGATATATTTTCAATTCATAAGACCAATGATAGCCTATTAATTTGTCATAGTGATGCTATTAACAAATCGATAAGTAGAATTAGCATAAAAGATTATTTAGCGAATAAAGACTCCGATATTTATTTTGGGAGTAGTGTTTTCTGGAACTTTGCTACTGATAAGCGAGGTGTAACTTATGTTGCAGGTGATGGAATTAATTTTGCTACAGGTGGAATCTGTAAAATAAGCAACAATAAAATTGTTAACCTCAATGCTGTTTTTGGAGTTGACAGCACGGAAGTTTGGAGTTTGTATTATGACTCCAAAGCAGATGTTCTTTATGTAGGCTCTATGAATAAAGGATTGTTTCAAATCGATTTAAAACAGCAAATTAAATACTATACTCCATCGTATTATAATAAGGACAAATTAGATATTGTATCTATAGGAAACATTCAAAATCAAAACTTAATTTTACATAAAGGTGGTTTACTTTTTTTGAAACAAAATAAAATACAAAACGAAATTACCAATAAAAGATTTTATGATTTTGCACAATATTATTTTAGAACAAAACCTCAATTAAAGAAATGTGACTTCTTTACTTCCTTTGCAAAAACAAGGTTAGAAGCATTTGAATTAAGAGGTTTTAAAGTGATTAATGGAATTATTTGGGTTAATTCCACAATTGGTCTGTTTGGATTAAATACTGAAGGGATAATCACGGAATATTACCCCTATTCCATTAATGCATTTGATTTTCCAAATCCAAATAAAATAATCTTTCAAATTGCCTACGGTAAGTTTTCCACAGCAGATGATTTTAGAAATAATTTCAAAGCAAGAGAATATGATTTAACAAGCGAAAATATACCGAGAGATGCATTTGATATTTTGCCCATACACAACAGAAATTATATTGTATCTTCTTCAAACGGACTCTATACTTACCAGAATGGTAAGTTTTACTCTTATTGTTTAAATAAAAGTTGGAATGAGAAAGAACTGGTACACGCTACAGTTAATGACAAAAAAGAATTAGTTGTTGCAAATTCTTTTGGTGATATTTTTATTATTGATGTTTCAAAAGGATTTGAAATAATTAAGAAAATTGACCGAAAATTATTAAATGGAAATTCAATTTCATTCTTGGAATGTTACAAAGACTATCTGTTTATCGGGACAGAAAAAGGATTGAACATTTATAAAAATGGTAAAGTTCGGTTGATTGATGATGAACAGGGATTGGCTACCAAGGTTTTTACTTCTTCTAATATTAAAGGAACTGTTTTAACAATGGGAACGCAAAACGGTTATTTTGAGTTTGATTTTAAAAACTATATTTCTACAAAAAACACATCCCGAAATATTAAAATTACTGGAATAGAAGTCAATTTTGAAGCAATTAATCAAAATCGTTTTAAATGGTTGGGTTATGATTCAGACAAGATAGTACTTCCATATAATAAAAATACAATATCAATAGGTTTCGAACTTCAAAATGCTCAATATCCAAATAAATTAGAATACCGCTACAGAGTAATAGGATTGTCAAATTCAAATTGGAGTAAATGGACAAAAGACAAAAGTATTAACCTTACCTACTTGCCCAATGGAAGTTATAAAATAAGGTTGGAGACAAAAGATTTATTTTCTGGAGCAGTATCATCAAATGACATTTTAAACATTGTAATAACACCTCCTTTCTGGAAAACTTGGTGGTTTTTGTTAGGTAGTTTAGTTTTTGTGTTAATTTGTACTTATATCATTTATGTCAATCGAATTCGTTTGGTTAAAAAACAAGAAAGAGCAAAATATGAGATTCAAAAGCGTTTATCAGAAACCAAAATGGAAGCATTGCAAAGCCAAATGAACCCTCATTTTATCTTTAATGCAATGAATTCCATCCAGAACTATATCATTGATAATAACATTGATGATGCACTAATGTATATGGGAGAATTTTCCAAACTTATAAGACAAACTTTGGACAATTCCTCAAAACTACGAATTAATTTGTCTGATGAAATTCAATATTTACAAACGTATATTAAACTAGAAAATATGCGTTTTCAAAATCAAATTGCTTTTGAGTTAATCATTGATGAAGAACTGGATTTGTTTGAAACCGAAATTCCTCCAATGCTGATACAACCATTTATCGAAAATGTATTCGTACATGCCTTTGATTCTCATTCTGTAAACCCAAAATTGATACTTTCGTTCAAACAACAAGATAACTATATTTTTTGTGAGGTAATTGATAATGGAAAAGGAATGATGTCTGGAAATCTAAATAAACTCCATACTTCAAAAGGAATTGATTTAGCCAAAGAACGAATTACTTTATTTCAAAAAGACAATGAGAATCCAATAAATATTTCTTCAAATCCAAATGAAGGAACTATAGTAGTTTTGAAACTGAAAATGATATAATTTCCAACGATTAATTATTAAACCTTTACGGTAACTAATTCATTATTTTTAAAGAATTCATTTACTATATTTTTGATTGATATTAATTAAAAACAATAATAAATGAAAAATTTTAGATTTTGGAGAAGCTTTTGTCTTGTAGTTATAGTAATCGCATCCTTTACTAATTGTAGTAATGATAATTCAGATGATTCAAATCAAAATGATTCAAATCCAGATTTAAAAGTGAAATTCACTTTAGATGGATATAATGATTATGAAGGCAAATATGACATACTACAGTCTTGGGAAAGTAGTTTGCAAAAAAATGGAACAACAGAATACTCTATGAGAGCAATTGTAAGTAGAAAAGGTGTTGATTCTGATGACAAAGCTCATGTTTCAGCTTCGTTTTATTTGTCCTTTATTGCATCTGAGTCATTGAAAGCAGGTCAAATTTACAATCTTTCTCAGATTGATACTGATGGAGTTTTTTCTTTAAAAAATGATATGTCCAATAACCCTACAGGAATTTGTGGTTATCTAAGCATTGAAATAGATAATAAAACAACTGGTCAAATTAAAATCACATCTGTTTCTGGAAAAAGAATAAGTGGAGAATTTTATTTTACTAATTTACACAATCTTTACTATACTTCAGGCTCTCCTACTTTTAAAAATTGGTATGAAAATGTTGGCTGTTTTGATTCATCAATACCTAAATATGTAAACATTTCTAAAGGAGAGTTTTTTAATGTTGAAGTAAAATAACTATTTCAACATTAAAAAGGACTAAGTTATATTTTAACCACAGAGAAATCTGTGGTTTTTTTTTAAAATATTAGAATCTTTAAGTAATATTCTCCAATGATTTCAAAAGTCAAGCAATTCACTTAAAGTTATGTCAAGTCCTTTGCTTATTTCAAGAAGATAAAGATATGTAGGATTGAATTCTCCCGCTTCGACTTTGTGAATAGATTGTTGGTCTTTTAAAATACTCAAACCAAGTTTTGCTTGCGACAATCCACGAGCTGTCCTCAATTGCTTAATACGCAATCCCAAACGCTTCAATTCACAAGTATTATCCATAGCTTCTATTTCAAGCCAATTTGAGGATAATGCTTATTTTTTTTAACATACTATAATATGTTAATTGAAATTTTAATTTATGTTTGTGTAAACTTAAAAAGTAAACGTTAAATCAGGAAAATCAGACGATAACTAATTCTTAATTTTTTGATAATTTATTTACTGTAGGTTTGTTTTTCTTACTAATCTTATTCTTAAAAAAAATGAAATATAAGCAGTTATCCTTTTTAGTTATTTTATTAATAACTCTGATGTCATTTAATAAAAACAGTAATAGTTACCAAACGGAATGTATATCCTTAGAAACGGATGGATATATTTCATTTAAAATTTGGGACACAAAACAAGGAAAATCATACAAAATCGAACAAGCAAGAAAAGATGCTATTCATGCTGTTTTATATGCTGGTATTGCAGGAAGTAATGGTTGTTCAACACAAACAGCTCTACTGGATAAATCTGAAGATATTGATAAATTCAAAAAAATTGAAAATGAATTTTTCAGTTCAAAAGGAAAATGGGCGCAATACACACGAAGTTCTTCAATAGAAACAACATTACCAGCAAATCTTAGTGTGAAGAACTGGAAAGTATATCAAGTAAGTGTTTCTAAAGACGCACTTAAAAAATATCTCGAAGAAAAATCAATTTTAAAATCAATAAACACAGGATTCTAACTATGAAAAAACTACATCTTATATTATTGTGCTTATGTATAGTAGGAATAAGCCAAAATATCTTTGGACAAGCAAAGAAACCAACACTAATGGTTTTGCCAAGTGATAATTGGTGTGAACAACGTTATTTTATGACCGAGTTTGATAATCAAGGTACAAAACAAAAAGTCCCTAATTACAAGCAAGCATTTCAAGAAGATACGGAATTAGGGCAAGTAATTACCAAATTAAATTCATTACTTATTAGAAAAGCTTTTAATCCAAAAGTTGCGGAACAAGAATTGAAAAGCATTGAAGCTAAAACTGCCGAAGACAACATGACTAAAAGTGTTGCAAGCGGTGCTCAAATGTACGAGAGTCAGTTAGATAAACTCAGAAAAAGAGTAAAAATGGACATCATTATTCAATTGTGGTGGAAAGTAAATAAGGACAAATCTGTTTCTTTCACATTAGAAGCATTTGATGCGTACACTAATAAAAGCATAGCCGCACAGACGTTTAATGCGCCTCCTTCTGAGGATGTTATACCTGTCAAATTGGAAAAAGCTATATCTAATTCATTTGACCCTTTTCTAGGAGATTTGCAAAACCATTTTAACGACATGCTTACAAATGGAAGAGAAATATTGATTACGCTAAAACGTTGGGACAATTGGGACAAAAATTTCGAAACTGAAATAAATAAAGAAGAGTTAACAGATTACATCAATAAATGGATGACTGAAAACACGGTAAACCATAGTCCCAATAGAAGTGAAGCAAGCGAAAATTTAATTATTTACGAGCAAGTAAGAATTCCTATTTATGACAAAGATGGAAAAACACCGCTGGATGCAAGAGAATTTGCAAAAGGTTTGCAAAAATATTTAAAAGCTACTCCGTTTAACTATGAAGTGAAATTGATGCAAAGAGGATTAGGCGAAGCAATTTTAGTACTAGGCGAAAAATAAAATTAAACTCATGAAAAAACCATACTTAGTAATCTGTTTTTGCATCCAATTGATAAACTTGCATGCACAAGAAGTTCCCAAATTAGATGATTTCGGAAGAATAGCACTTAATCCTTATGTTAGTGAACAAGCTAAACTTCCAGCAGAAGCAAAAGCACAATTAGAAATTAAACTAAAGCAAATAGCAAGTAATTATGGAATGGCTGGAAGCATTGCTAATCCACGTTTTATTATAACAGCGAATATTTCAGTCACAACAAAAGACATCGTACCAGGTCCACCGCAACAAATTGCACAAAACATGGACATTACTTTGTTTATTGGTGACGCTAGTGAAAATAAAATATTCTCAAATATTGTTATTTCATCTAGTGGTGTTGGCACAAATGAAAACAAAGCGTTTATTGATGCCATTAAGCAAATAAATACAAAGAACAAGAAAATTGAAATCTTTCTTGAAGAAGCTAAGACCAAAATAATTGCCTACTATACTGCACAATGCGACTTTATTAATCAAAAAGCTATTGCACTTAAACAACAAGAAAAATATTCTGAAGCAATTTATACCCTTGCACAAATTCCTGAAGTTTGTAAAGAATGCTATTTTAAAGCATTAAACGAAATAGCTGTTGTTTACGATTTAAAAATTAACAGTGATGGAAAAAAATTGTTGGATAAAGCTAAAATAACATGGGGAGCAAATCCAAATCAAGAAGGAGCAAATGAATCTAGTGATTTAATAAAACAGATTAACCCAAAAGCCAAATGTATTACTGAAGCTTCGAAACTTTTGAGAAGTATTAATTCGAAAATTATTTCTGACGAAAAAGAGAGATTGAGAAAAGAAGAAGAATATGAAAAACGCCAGCAAATAATTGATGCTGAAAATACTAAAACAGAAGCTGAATTAGAAAAGCAACGAATAAATGCTTATCGTGAAGTTGCAGTGGAATACGCAAGAAATCAACCAACAGTTATATATAGAACCATTTATTGGTATTAAAAATGGAAAAACCAAAACAACAAGTAAAAAAGGAAGTTGAAACTGTAATTAAGGGATTTATAATTTCTTTCGTTGATGAGTATTGTGAATTAAATGCAATAAATCGAACAAAAGAGGCTTGTCATCTATACGTAAAATTAAAGGTAGATAAAGCAAAACAAGCATTTATTAACGTCTTATCTATAGATTATGACGAAAAGATAGTTCAAAGTTTCAAGACAATCGAAAGTAATTGGCTTGTATGTATTGAAACTCTTAATGATTTTGAGCTATTTCTTAATGAAATAAATAAAAAAATCTAAAAAATTAAAATGGCAATAAAAATTATGAGACATAAATTTATTATAATACTACTTGTTTTTTTCCAGACATGTTTTTTTGCACAGGATAAAAAGGTAATGAAAATTGCCAAGTACATCGAAAAAGGAAAAGGAACAGAAGCGAAAGTATTATTAGACGAATTGGATAGTAAGAAAGAATATCAATCTGACATTTACTATTGGTATGTAAGGACAGTTTATTACAGGAACATAGCACTCGCAAACACAAATTCTACTGCTGATTTGGTAGAAGCTCGTAAATCATTTGAAAAACTAGTAGAATTTGATAAAACAGATACTTCAAAATCTTTTACACAATATATCCCTCAAATAAGGCAGGGTTTGTATGAAGGGAAAAACCAAACTAAAAAATCAGTAAACAGTTCACAATCTAGTTCGGTTAACCAAGCTAATGATGATGGGAAGACAGTTACCTTAACTCAAATTGGAGAAGGTAAGACAAAGGATGAAGCAAAATATAATGCGTTACGTAATGTTTTAGAAAAAGCATTTGGAGCATTTATTTCATCTAATACTTCAATTTTAGATGACAACTTAATAAAGGATGAAATTGTTTCATTATCAAATGGAAATATTCAAAACTTTGAGATATTGTCAGAAACTCAAATGCCTGATGGTAGTTTTTCAAGTGTTGTAAAAGCCACAGTTTCATTAGGCAAGTTAGTCTCTTTTTGTGAAAACAAAGGAATATCAGTTGAATTTAAAGGAGGATTATTTACGGTAAATATCAAAATACAAAAGCTAAAGACCGTAAATGAAGAGGCTGTAATGGAAAATTTATTTAACACAATAAAAATAATTATTGAAAAAGGATTTGACTATACTGTTAATGTTTCTGACCCAAAAAAATCAGATGATTATTCGAATGGATGGAATGTACCTATTGTTATAAGTGCTAAATCCAATATGAATATGAATAATATAGGAGAAATTATTCAAAAAACTATTGAAGGCATATCTTTATCTCTACCAGAAAAATCAGGCTTAAAATCACAAAATATACCGACCTATGATATTATTTTAAATGGAAAACCATATTCGTTAAGAAGTTTTTCATCAGTTGTTTATCTGATGGATTTATTTAAAAACAAAATACCAATTAAAAGTTTAGATTTTTTGATTTCTAATGGTTTTTCAAATAAAAAAGGAAGTGAGATTATTGGATTGATAAATCAATATCTCCATAATAATGACTCAAGATTACTAAAAGAAAAATCAGTATTAGGCTATATAAACACAAAGGGAGACGATTATTTCAACGCTAATTATCCCGTACTTGAAAGGTATAATAGTAATGGTAGTCTAGTAGAAGATAAACATACCATTAAAGATATTTTGACGAGATATTCAACAATTAATAACTCTAGCAGTAATACATATACATCAAATAGTTTCGAACCACAAATAATGTTAAATCTAAATAGTATATCTAAAATTGAATTCTCTTTTTATTTATCCAATTTATTGACAGAAAATGATTTATCAAAAATTACCGAATATAAAGTACAACCAATAATAAATCAATAAAATATGGAAAACATTGAAATTTTTAAAGAGTTTTGGTACTCATATACTGCGGTTTTATCAAAACAATATGATAAATCTAATGAAAATCTTCAAATCGAAAATCTTGAGGATTTGATTTATGACACTAAAGATGTTTTTGTTAAAAATACTCAACAAAAGACAGGTAAAGTATTTTCAAATTTAGAATTAGCAGAGGTTAATAAAATTGTTGATTCGTTTATTAAATCCTAAATTTATTATGAAGAAATCAATTCAATTTTGGGCGTTTTTATTTTTGTTAGCTATAACGTTTAATTCAAATGCTCAAAGTTACAATGACAATAAAACAACCATTGCAAACTTTTTAAAAAGGATGTACAATAGTACACCGTTTGAAGGAGTGAAAGTATTAGAATCAGTTGAAGGAAATTATTTCATTTCTATAATTTCTTTAGAAAAAGCAAAATATTCAAGTCAAAGTATAATGATGAGAGTGGCTCAGGTTAAAGCTCAATCACAAGCGAATACTTTTTTCAATGGCTCAACCATATCAACAGATTTGGTTATTAAAACTACTGAAGAAAAACAAAATGGCACTATCGATTCAAAATCAACGGTAGAAACAATTGAAACCATTAGAGAAAACTCAATTGGTTTTGTAAAAGCAATGGAACTACTTACCAATTTTGATATTGAAGATAGCAAAAGAATGGTCTTCATCTATTATAAAGAATTAACAACAAAATAATTATGCTTACACCTGAAAGACTTATTGAACTTGGTTTTGCGAAGAAAGAAACTATTGGTTCTTCATTATAAAATAAAGCAAATTAAGATGGAGTTTTATAATGATAAGAATAACTATAAATCACAAATTCCCAAATTTTTAATGCAGTATTTCCAAGATAAATTAGAAAGATTTTGGACAAATGAGCAAATTATTTTTTTATGTAAAAATTCTAAAAAAATATTTTTTTTGAATTGGTCTTTTAAGTTATTAATATTGAAAAAATTAGAAATATATTTTTTGAGAACGCTATCGTTCCCCCATTTGAGCTAATGTACCCTCGCCTCCCTCCTAGGCGGTAACTGGAGGGAGGGAGGATACGAAAATTAAATCATGTTCCTATTCTGCATCACTTTTTTTACTTTAAGAATCGTTGCTGAGGATGCTCCAGTGATTTCTGAAACTTCACGAACGGTTAAGCCCTTTATTAACTTCTTATGAATAATCTGGTGGCGTTGCAATAATTTTTCATCAGATTGGGTACTTCCTAATTTTCTACCAGTGAATTTTCCCATAGCCTTACCTATTGCTATTCCCTCAGCTGTTCTAGTTTTGATTCTATTGCGTTCCATTTCTCCAATACTTGCCATTACACTAATTACAAGCTTTGCCATTGGATTTTCCTCACCATTGTCTAAAAGTGTTGTAAAACCTTCTTTAAGAGATTTTAGGTTTATTCCATTTTTAGTAAAAGTCTCTATCGTATGTAAAATATTTAGTAGATTTCTCCCCAAGCGGTCGATTGAATCTACCACAACGGTACAACGTTCTTGATTGTCGGTTATTTCATCAAACATCTTGTTTGCTTCTGGTCTTTCAAAAAATGGAACATTACCCTGAATTTTTTCGATGAATACTTTTTTAACATCATAACCAACATGAGATTTGAAGTTTTCTAGCTGACGACTTGAATTTTGTTGAGCGGTTGAGATTCTGGAATAGAAATAATACATAGGAGTGATTTTTATTGATTTTTTGTTTTAAAATTAGCCTCGGAATTATTTTAAAACATTTGTTCGAGTTTATAAGGGTTTGTGAATTTTATGTTGTTTCATTTTATGGTTATAGTCTAAATTTTAAGAAAGAATTATTTGCCCTCTATGTAATCCAGAATATCAACCAGCATATCGCAATAGACATCCTCAACTTTTTTTATGATTTCTCCTTTTTTGCTAACAAATGTTATTGTGTAAGTATCTATCCATTTCAGTTGAATTCTGACAATGCCTTTATGTTTATATCCATTTACTTTGAATTGCAAACCTCCTTGAAATTCCTTTGATTCAGGAAGCGCAATAAAATTTGTAGAACCATAAGCCATTAAAGCCCATTTATCAGCATATTTAATTTGTGAGATGATTGTTTTAGCTATTTCCATATAAATAAAGTGTTACTTGATTAATTCAATACAAAGTTAAGCAATATTTAATTTTAAAGCAAATTATACTTGATTTATTTTTAACTAAATTAAGTATTGTTTCACTTTTTTATTATATTTGTAAAAAAAATAAATATGGAAATTCTAAGATTAAAAGAGTTGATGTCACAAAAAGGAATGAGCCGTGAAGAATTAGCAAATAAAGTCGGGGTCTCTATGACTACCATTTCAAATATTAACTCGGAAAAGAATTTACCTACAATACATTTGCTATTACAGATAGCAGACGCTCTAGGGGTCGATATTCGAGAAATGTTTGTTCCAACAATGGGAAATGTTATTACAAAAAGTGAAGTGGAAGAAGCTAAAGCATTATTAGAGAAAAGCCTTCTGATTTTAAAAGGAAATATTTAAATATCAATTTCATTTGCCTACTTTCAGATATTTATAATTAAAACAGATTATGGGAAAAATTAAGCTTGGTAAAAGAGAAATTGCAATTGAAGGATTTCATTTTTCTCGCACCTATTCAGGACTAATAATTGGGTCTCCAAACAAAGTCATTAACGATAAAATTATTTCGGATTACAAAAGTTCTTTAAATTTAGGAAATCGTAAGTCCGTTTTTGTTGTAAAAGACGAAGATTACATTACTGATGAGGTGCTAAAACCTGTCATTTATACCGCATGGTTAGATTCCGAACCAATTAATGATAAAGAAAATCAATTTGATGGGAGTTGGATTGTTGTAAGTTGGTTTGGTGAGGAACAAATTGAAAAATCAATTAAAGAAATTATCGAGGATGGTTTGTCTGATTTTGATTATGATGAATATGCCGTAAACTATCAAATGTAATAAAATTGACATCCTTCCTAAATGGCTACTATTGTGGTATAAAAGCTTTTGTTTTTCATACTCGTTTTTATTAAAGAGCCTTTGAGCGTATCGATAGTTTTCTTTGATTTTAGTATAAAAAAGAGATTTATTCAATTTAGAGTACCTAGTAAATACAGGAGCATCTGGTGCATTTTGGTACATCATAAAAATAGGGTCTTTTTATGTATGAAAAAGCTTTAAATTCAAATAAAAGTAAGAAATTTTTAATTTAGCACTTGACAATATCAGGAGTTATTAGTATAATTATGAGTATTTAATTTTTATCTCATTAAAACTCAATTTTAGTTAATAATTGCTAAAATTGAATTTAGATAAATCAACAGATATTTATAAAAGTAGTCAGTAATGATTGCCTTGGGTGCTGGGATTAAAGATAGGCATATCTCCCAGCTTCTCTTACCAAGAGGAAGCCCAGAAAAAATAACAAGAGAATAAATATTAACCTTTTAATGCTAATTATTAATCAATTTGCAAATTGTAAAAACCCTTATGTAAATAAAAACGTAACAATTGATGTAGCACTTTCTGCAATCAAAAATGGTGATTCTAATTTACAAACAATTTTAGACATTCGAAAACTTGGTAAATCATCTCTAGATTACCAAAAAACTAAAACCTATAATATTCCAACTTACCGATTTAACTTTAAATTTGAAGGTAAAGCAACAAACGAAACAATAATTGAACCAACTGGTTTAATATATATTGATGTCGATAACAGCACTACTATTGATTTGACCAATCCACACATCTATGCTTGTTGGAAATCAGTTTCAGAAACAGGTTTAGGCATATTAGTCAAAGTTGATGGTTTATCAATTACTAACTTCAAAGACACTTATCATGGAATTGGAGATATGTTAGGTATTCCGATGGATTTAGGTGCATGTAAAGCGACCCAACAGACTGTTCAATCCTACGACCCTAATCTCTACCAAAACAAAGATTCTTTAATTTTTCAAGCTATTGATAAAAAAGTATCATCTAGTGTTATACAGGAGGGAGAAAAGAGAGAAAGACTTATAGGAGTAAATGATACCTTTTTACCATCAGATAAAATAAGATTCAACAATATAGATGATTACTTTATGGATACTGATGTTGATTATATTGTCTTTGAAGAAAAGGAAAATTTATGTATCCCATTTATACCAAAAAAATTAGAAGTTGGTCAACGCAATAGAACTATGTTTGGTGTATTGTCCCAATATGCACTATTAAACCCAACTATGGGAAGTGGTTTCTTATGTGCATGTGCCAATGAAATCAATAGCCATTTTACTCAAAAATATGAGGATGAGAAAATTAAATCAATAGTAGCTGGTGTTATCAAAAAACGCAATGAAGGAACACTAGAGCCATATTTTAATAAAGAACGTAGGATGATATTCAATCCAAAATCAAAACTTACGGTGAAAGAAAAACAGAAAACCACAGCTGTATTAATGGGTAAAATGAAAACAGATAAAACGCAACAGGCTATTAATGATTGTATAGAGGATTGGAATTTTGAAGCTGATGGCAAAATAACTCAAGAAAATATTGCTATAAAAATTAACAAAAGCCTAGCAACAATCAAACGTAACTGGTCACCTTTTAAAGAATTAGTTTCGGAACTAAATAATAGTTCTAAAGAAGACTTGGTGATTAAGGATAAACTAATAGTGTCAACAAAAGAAGAATCTCCAGAGGTGCTTAAAATCGATTCTAAAACAACAATAGACAACCAAATTGAAAAAATTCAGTCATTGCCCCCTAATCATAAAGAACCAATAAGAGAAGATGTGCCAACACTAGTAAACTCAACAATAAGTGTTGAAAAATTCATATACAATTGCAAGTACAAATTTGGTAGCTATGTTGCAGATAAAAGATTTGATACATTAAAAAAAGACCTAGAAGAAATTTGGAATCTTAAATTCATGAATGAAGTTACTGAAGAAATTAGAAGCTATATCAACTCACAAATTGACTATTCAAATGAAGATGGCTCTTACATAAAATTACAACTATTAAAATAATGAATTTAAAAAGATGAAAAAATGAACTCAAAATTATTAAAACTTAAGACTATTGGGAGTACTGAAAAATTAGTGCTTATGCTCATACTGGATTTTCCTTCTATTGGAATATTTAATCTAAGAGCTGGGGACATCGCAAAAGAACTTGGAACTACCCGAAAAATAATTCTTGAAGCGATAGATAACCTACTTGTAGTTGGATATGTCAAAACCAAAGTAGTTTCAGAATGTTATTCAAGAACAACCGAATTAACACCAGAATTTATGTTGTTGATTAATGATGATGAATAAAAGGAAACACAACCTTTGACCATTTGAACAAAGGTTTAAAAGTTGGATGAAAAGTTTAGATTCAAAGTCAATTCAATAAGAATTATAATTTTATATTTGAAAAAAATGTAATTTATGGCTGAATCAAATATAGAGTGGACGGACGCAAGTTGGAATCCGACCACTGGGTGTACTCATTATAGTAGTTCGAAGAACGGTGGTAATGAGTGTCTAAACTGTTATGCTGAGACACTCACAAAACGATTGAAAGCAATGGGTCAAGACAGATATAAAAAGGGGTTTGACGTTGTTGTTGAACATGAAGATGCACTAAAAGAGCCTTATTTATGGAAGTCACCAACTACAGTTTTTGTCAATTCTATGAGTGACTTGTTTCATCGAGATATTTCTGATGATTTTCTTAGAAAAATTTTCAAAGTAATGAATGAAACGCCACAACATACGTATCAGATATTAACCAAAAGACATACTAGATTTGAAAAATTACCAGATGATTTAATTTGGTCTGAAAACATTTGGATGGGTGTATCTTGCGGAACACAGTATTCTACTAGAAGAATTCCTGCATTAGTTAAATCCAAAGCAAAGCATAAATTTTTATCAATTGAGCCATTTATTCAAGAGATTTCAGAAATTGACTTGACTGGCATAGATTGGGTTATTGTTGGTGGAGAGAGTGGAAATAATTCATACCTGCGTGAGAAAGATGAAAAAGGCGAAGACAAATTTCAAGTTATTGAGGGGAAGGTTGTTTATACTAATGTATTAGACGATAATGGTAACAAAATAATTGAAAAGGTAATCCGTCCAATGAAAGAAGAATGGGTTAGAATTATAAAAGATAAATGTGAAAATCAGAATGTGCCTTTTTTCTTTAAGCAATGGGGGAAAACTAAAAATAATCCAAATCCAAATGACCCTACTCTTAATAAAGAACATCGTTATTACGCAAAAGCTGGATGTCAATTAGATGGAAAACTTTTTCTAGCAAATCCAACAATAAAAAATGATTCAATTCCTAAGATAAATATTTTCGGTGATGAGTTTTATATCATGGATGAATTTGAAGAATTGAATTCAATTTGGGAATTAAAATCATATCTCCCATTGATGAATAAAAAACTTTACTCACAGTTAAAAGACAATATTAAGAAAAATGGTTTAAATGACCCTATTTTATACATGACAACTTCAGAAGGAAAAAAGCTTGTTATTGAAGGGCATACAAGATTAAAAGCATGTATTGAATTAAACAAGAAAAACATTCCAACAAAAGAGATTAAAGAAGATTTCAAAAATTTTGATGATATAAAACTTTGGATGGTCAAGCATCAGTTTCAAAGAAGAAATCTTTCTAGTATTGAGAAAATACAACTAGCATTTTTATCAAAAGAAGCAATTGAAAAAATGGCTAAAAATAATTTATCCAAAGCGGGAAAGGGATTAGATGTAATAAATGCAGTTGATACAAATGTTGAAATTGCAAAAATTGCTGGGGTTGGAAGAACGACTGTTATAAGATATTCAAGTGTTCTTGACAAAGGCTCAAAAGCAATTATTGATAAGTTAAATAAAGGAAAAATTAGTATATCATCAGCTTATGACTCGACAAAGGGGTTAATAAGTAAGAAGGATAAAGAAGTTAAAATTAAAAAAACAGTTGAATGTAATTTTATTAACTCAATTGAAGAAGGAAATGAAAAAATGCTAGCTGGAATTATTGATGGTTATATAGTTATAAATGATGTATCCAAAATTAACTTGTTAACCGACAGTTTAAAAAAGAAAATCGGTGTGATTATAATATAAAGATAATTATCTATTTAAGATGATATTCTTAAACAAGTTTAAATAATCACTTACCTTTGCACCTTTAGAAATAATTATGAGTTTTACCCTGCTTTCCTCACCCTTACAAGGATTTACCGATTTCCGTTTTAGAAATGCTCAAAACAAATTTTTTGGTGGAATCGATACTTTTTATTCTCCATATATCCGTTTAAACGGAAAGCTGGAAATAAAAAATTCCTATCACCGTGATTTGCTACCTGAAAATAATGAAGGATTAGAAGTAATACCACAAGTACTAACCAACGATGCTGATGAATTTATATTCGTTGCTAAATACGTACAATCATTAGGCTATAAAGAACTTAACTGGAATTTGGGTTGCCCCTACCCGATGGTTGCTAGACCAAAGAACCCACCAAATATTGCTGGGCAAAAGCAGTCCGCATTGTCTCAAATCGCAAACAAATCAGGTATGGGTTCAGGACTCATCAGCAATACAGAAAAAATCAATCACATACTTGACAGAGCGCATACAGAAACAGACATCATTGTTTCTATGAAAATGCGACTAGGCTACGAATCGCCACAAGAAATACTGGACGTCCTTCCTATTTTGGATCAATATCCTATAAAAAACATTGCCATTCATGCCCGTTTGGGAAAACAATTATATAAAGGAGGTGTCGATTTAGAAGGTTTTCAAAACTGCATAGACAATACAAAACACAAATTATATTACAACGGAGACATCACTTCGGTGGCGCAATTTCAAAAAATGCAACAACGTTTCCCGAGTATCGAGCACTGGATGATTGGCCGCGGATTGATCGCGGATCCCTTTCTACCTAACATGATTAAAAGCAATACTTTAGAATATCCCAAAAATAAAATGGAAGTGTTTAGTCAGTTTCATGACACGCTTTATGAAGGCTATAGTGAATCCTTATCTGGTGCTACTCACATTCTACTAAAAATGCATCATTTGTGGGAGTATTTTTCGGTGCTTTTTTCCAATCCTCATAAGGTGCATAAGAATATCAAAAAAGCCAAAAGCATCAAAAACTATGAAGCTACAGTAAAAGAAATTATAGCTAAAGAGTTGTAAGCTTTACAGCAAATTGTATTGTGGCTCAGTCGTTTTAAAATGGAACACGGATGACGCAGATATAAACGGATATAAACAGTTTTTTATTTAAATACTAACAAAAATCAGTTTAAACAAATGGTTGGATTGACCTCAAAAAAAAAGAGCTTGCTAGGCAAACTCTTTTTCTAAAATTAAATTTCTAAAACTGATATATAATCATAAACTAGCCTTTAATCCAGTTCACGATTTTTGGGTCGGTTGGCAACGTAGTTGGAGCAATAACATCTACTAACTCCCCTTTTTCGTTTAACAAGTATTTTTGAAAATTCCACTTTACCTCAGAATCCATTAATCCGTTTTTAGCTTTTTGAGTTAAAAACTGGTACACGGCACACATGTCACTTCCTTTAACCGAAACTTTATCCATCATAGGGAAAGTTACCCCATAATTTTGTTGACAGAACGTAGCAATCTCCTCTTTGGTTCCAGGTTCTTGAGACGCAAAATTATTCGCAGGAAAACCTACAATTACAAATCCTTTACCGCTGTATTCTTTATATAACGCTTCCAAATCTTTGTATTGAGGTGTCAAACCACATTTGGAAGCGGTGTTCACAATCATAACTTTTTTTCCTTTCAAAGTAGCGAAATCAAAAGTATCTCCTGATAAATCGGTCACTTTAAACTGATAAATATTTTCTTTGCCAACAGTTGCATCCATAATTGAAGTATTAGGTTTAGAATTTTGTGCTTGGTTTTGGCAACTAAACAGTACTAACACCAAACTTGCGATTGTAACTAATCTTTTCATCTATATTTGAATTTATATTTTTTTTGTTTAACAAAATTACAACTTAAATAAACAAAATAAACAAAGTCTTTATTTATTTTTTATAAAACTTTCTATATTTAGGATACGTTAGCAAACCGATTAAAGAGAAAGCAGCTAATGAATACCAAATCCAACTCAAGGATTTTGCTTCACCACTCGCATAAGAATGCAAGCCTACCAAGTGGAAATTCACCCCATAATAGGTGAATAAAATGGAAAGAAAAGCAAACATGCTCATTAAATTAAATATCCATTTTCCTCTTAATGAAGGAACAAATCGCATGTGAATCACAAAAGCATACACCATAATACTGATAAGCGCCCAAGTTTCTTTTGGATCCCAACCCCAGTAACGTCCCCAACTCTCATTGGCCCATTGTCCTCCTAAGAAGTTCCCTATGGTCAACATAATCAAACCAATAGTTAAGGCCATTTCGTTGATGTAAGTCAACTCTTGGATGTTCAAGTCCATTTTTTCTTTGTTTTTTTCGTTGGTAAAGAATATCAACAACAAAGAAACAAATCCCAGAATCATCCCTAGTGCAAAGGGTCCATAACTCGCTACAATTACTGCCACGTGAATCATTAACCAATACGAATTCAAAACCGGTTGCAAATTTGCAATCTCTGGATCAATCCAATTCAGAGATGCCGCCCATAAAATCATAGCCGTAACAAAGGCTGATGAAGCTACGGTTAATTTTGATTTTCTATCAAAAGCCAAACCAAAGAACATGGTGGCCCATGCAATATAAATAATCGATTCGTAAGCATTACTCCACGGTGCGTGCCCAGAAATGTACCATCTTGCGATCAATCCAATCGTGTGCAATGCAAATAAAAGTCCAATAAAAACATGGAATCCATTAATTATGATACGCAACGCTTTTCTATCTTTAAAAATTTGAATGATGGTAAAAATCAACATCATCATTGCCGCTAACAGGTAGATATTTGGTAATTTTTGAAACACATCATACTTATTATATGCAATTTCAAGATCAATTTTTTCTTCTGAAGGTCTAACTTTTGCACCAAATTTCTTTTGATATCCATTGATACTTTCTAACAATTCATCAGAAGTGTCATACGATTGGCTTTTAATGGCATTATTCAGTGTTCCAAAATACAAAGGCAAAATGCTTTTGGTATAGGTAGAATCCATTCCTTTTAATCCCGCTTCATTCAATTCTAAGAAGGAAACCCATTTTGAATTTTCATGATTAGGTATGGGGAAAATTTTCAAGATGCGTCCGCTCAATGCCGATTCCATCAAATTGACTTTTTTATCGGTTTCGATAAAATCATTTTCAAAACTATTTGGATTTGCTGCTTTATAGGCTGCATCCAAATAAGGAGACAATTTGTAATTTCCTTTTTCATCAAAAAATTTGATAAATGGAACTAATTTAGCTTTGCTATCAACACCTATAATTTTACGAATACTGTCGTTTTTGGGTGTGATATAAATCAAAGGCACTTCCAACCAAATATTCGCAAATTGTGTCATGGATAAGAAAACCTGATCCGAATTCATCCCTTTAAAAGTGTTTGCATGACTCACTTTTCGCAACAATTCAGATGAAAAAGTATTGATTGGTTTCATCCTTCCACCAGCATCTTGAATAATCAATCGTCCAAATTTAGCCGCGTGTTCTGCTTTTACCGTATTGCTTTTCAACAGCACATCCAATTCAGCTTCTGTTGGCGCTTTTCTAGTAGGCATAACAGATTGTTCGTGATTATGTCCATCACCCTCAACATGATTATGGCCTTCGTGACTTTGTGCAAAACCTTGTAGTCCAAAAAACAACAAGAAGATAGAAAGTAATTTGGCTTTCTTATTTTTTACTATTTCTAATTTTCTTTTCAAATCGCCAAAACGAGAATGTTTCGTAAATAAAATTGCCATCATTGCAAAATATAATAAAAAGTACCCCAAATAAGTGATGTTGGTTCCCCAGAAATCATGGTTTACGGAGAGTACTGTTCCTTTTTCATCGGGATCAAAAGAGGATTGAAAGAAACGATATTGTTGATAATCCAACACATGATTCATATAAATACGCGCATCAAAATTTTCTTTCCCATCCAAAACGGTGACTTGGCTCTCAAAAGCCGAATAACTTTTTTCCGTTCCAGGGTATTTAGTTGCTATAAAATCATTCAATTTTACTTTGAAAGGCAACATATACTCTTTACTTCCGTAGAAAATAGCAAAATCTAATTTTCCGATTTTTACGGTTTTAGGCTCGCCCACTTTACCTTTAGAACCCAAAATAGTTACTTTTTCGGTCTTTCCTTGCGAGGTGATGCTCAATTCTATAGCATCTTCATGATTTTTGGCTTTAAAATCATTATTTGATTCATAAGCAATTCCCCCTTTAATTGCAGGTTCAGGAAAAACAATTCGCTTTTCGCCAATAGAATACAGGGAACGCATCATCAAGGGTTGCACCACATCTTTAGATACTTTACCTTGCAACTTATCTGCCATTCGCATAAAGTTTCCTTCAAATGGCGTTTGAATAGTGTATTCTTTTCCCGTAGTCGTAATATTGATTGCTCCTTCGGTATATTTATTCAAAGCATACAAAACGTTATGAATGTTTTGTACTTCACCTTCTTTTAAGAAATGCTCTTCTCGCCCACCTTCGCCTGCTTCTACGATTTTTAGATATAAAATTCCTTTAGGATCTGGTTTGATATATTCTTTGGCACCCATAATAAAGTTTTTGTAGTTAACTTCAAATGGTATGTCGGCAAACTTATCCGCAATAGAGAAATCATTGTTGATTACTGGAGACAACAACACATTTTTTTCGAAAGTACGACGTTTCATTTCGCCTTTGTATTCGCCATCTACGAAAACAGTAACGAATGTTTTATCGGAAAAAATTCGGCTTTCTGTGGCTCCTTCGCGAATAGGCATCATGCCTTCATAACTAATATAACGAGTAATAAATGCCCCGATGATGATGAAAATAAAAGCCAAATGCAGCAATAAAGTAGCCCATTTTTCTTTTTTTAATAACTGATATCTTTTAATGTTACCGAAGAAATTAATCAAGAAAAACACATGAATCGCTTCAAACCACCAAGCATTGTAAATCCAAATTTTAGCCGTATCTGTATTGTATTTACTTTCTATAAAAGTTCCTGTTGCCATGGCCACTGCGTACGCAATAAATAAAATAGCCATCAAACGAGTCGAAAATAAAAAGGAGTAGTGTTTTTTATCCATTTATATTATGAATTGATTTTATAAAAGAGTCGCAAAAGTACTTAAATATTGTTGATTTGAAACGAACACACTTGTTAATTTAATCTAAAATTAAGCCTACAAATTAACACCAAAAACGTTTGAAATAGTTGTTACAAACACTAAGTTTCTCCCAAAACAATCCCTTTTATCACTATAAAAAAATCACTATTTTTGCGATATGATCAAAGTAACACTTATTGGCTCTGGTAACGTAGCACAACACCTTATTTCGACATTTCTAATCGCAACGGATATAGAAATCGTTCAGGTGTATTCCCGAAATCCAACTACGATAATCCCTGAATTGGACTCAAAAAAAATCGTCTCGAATTTTACCGATTTGAAAGAAGCTGATGTCTATATCATTGCCGTTTCAGACGATGCAATAGCCAGTGTTTCGGCCCAATTGCCTTTCGAAAACCGTTTGGTCGTTCATACCTCTGGAGCCGCTCCTTTAGACTCATTAAATGACAAAAATAGAAAAGGTGTTTTTTATCCCTTGCAAACGTTTACCAAAGGAAAGCAGGTAAATTTTAAAAAGATTCCAATGTGTATTGAAGCTTTAGAACCTCAGGATTATACTATTTTAGAAAAAGTGGCTACTGCTATTTCAGACAATGTTCATGCGATTAACTCCCATCAAAGAAAAGCATTGCATGTGGCGGCAGTTTTTGTAAATAACTTCACGAACTATTTATATCAATTAGGTAATGAAATTTGCATAGAAAACCACGTTCCTTTTGATATCCTAAAACCTTTAATCCTCGAAACGGCCGAAAAACTACTGACATTATCCCCAAAAGAAGCCCAAACTGGACCTGCTAAACGCAATGACGTTACTACTATCGAGGCGCATGAATCTTTTTTATCCAATGAAAATCAATCGACCATATATAAAATTTTAACCCAATCTATACAAAATCATGGCAAAAAGTTATAAAGAAATAATGAATGATATTACTACGTTTGTGTTTGACGTAGATGGCGTACTAACCGATGGTTCTGTATTTGTAAATAACGCCGGCGAAATGCTACGAACAATGAACATTCGCGATGGCTATGCACTAAAAGCAGCAGTAGACAACGGCTACAATGTTTGTATTATTTCTGGCGGAAGCAATGAAGGCGTTCGAGTACGCCTGAGAAATCTAGGCATCACAGACATTCATTTAGGCACCCCCGATAAAGTGGCAACGTTTGACGAATATACTGATGTCTATAATATTCTGCCTGAACACGTTTTGTACATGGGTGACGATATTCCTGATTACCATGTGATGCAATTGGTAGGATTACCTACTTGTCCGCAAGACGCAAGTCCAGAAATAAAAGCGATTTCAAAATACATTTCTCATAAAAATGGCGGAAAAGGTGCTGTTAGAGATGTAATTGAGCAGGTCATGAAAGTACAAGGAAAATGGATGGAAAGTTTTGATGGGAAACATGATTAGAAGTGAGATGTCTTAAGTTAGAAGTGAGATGTTAGAAGTAAGATGTCAGAAGTAAGATGTCAGAAGTAAGATGTCAGAAGTAAGATGTTAGAAGTAAGATGTTAGAAGTAAGATGTTAGAAGTGAGATGTTAGATGTTATAAAATAGAAGATAGAAGCTATAAAAAATAATCCTGAAGTTTCGGAAACAAAATCCAATCCAAGATTATAAAACTAAACCCGTCCAAAAACAATGAAATACCTCCAATTAATACGTTATCAAAACCTACTTTTATTAGCTTTAATACAATTGATTCTACGTTTCGGTTTTTTGAAAGAACAAAACTGTAGCTTGGCCTTATCCGACTTTCAATATGTTTTGTTGGTATTTGCCACGATTTTCATTGCGGCAGGCGGTTATGTGATCAACGATATTTTTGACCAAGATACTGATGCCATCAACAAACCAAAAAAAGTAATTATTGGCAAGACCATCAAAGAAAGTCAGGCGTATAACTTGTATGTTGGGTTAACCCTTATCGGTGTATCCTTTGGTTTTTATCTTTCGAACGTGATTGATAAACCCAATTTTGCCTCGTTGTTTATTTTAATTTCTGCCACACTCTATTTTTATGCAACTACGTTAAAACAAATGCTTTTGATTGGGAATATCATTGTCGCTTTACTATTAGCCATAAGCGTATTGATTATTGGAGTTTTTGATTTATTCCCAGTGACTTATGCTGAGAATCAACGGCAAATGATACAAATTTTCAGCATACTGATCGACTATGCCTTTTTTGGTTTTCTGTTACATTTTATAAGAGAAATCACGAAAGATCTTGAAGATATCGAAGGCGATGTTCACCAAGGAATGAGTACCTTGGCTATTCGTTTAGGCATTTCAAAAACGACCAAATTAATTGCAGTTTTGAGCCTCATCCCGATTGGGTTACTTCTTAATTATATGTATCGTTACTTTGTTTTGAACGATTTGCATCTGATTACGATTTACAGTCTGATTTTCATCATCGCTCCTTTTTTGTATTTTACCATAAAAATAGCGACCGCTAAAACCAAATCCGAGTTTCACCATTTGAGCACTGTTCTCAAATGGATTGTGTTTTTTGGACTCTTTCTATTGCCTATACTAACTTACAATATTCAACACCATGCTTAAAAATAAACTAGCACCTTATCATATCATTTTGGCCTCGGGTTCACCCAGAAGACAACAATTTTTCAAAGACTTAGATTTGGATTTTGAAATTCGACTCAAAGAAATAGAAGAAGTTTTCCCCAATACGCTAAAAGGTGAAGAAATTACCAACTATCTATCTATAATAAAGGCCAATGCATTCGAAGGAGAACTCCAAGACAACGACTTACTTATCACAAGTGACACAATTGTTTGGCACAAAAATTGTCCATTAGGAAAGCCGAAAGATGCTCAAGAGGCCTTTGAGATTTTGAAGTCTTTATCGAACAACACACATGAAGTCATCACTTCGGTATGTTTTAAAACAAAAGACAAAACAGAAGTCATTTCCGAGATCACAAAAGTCACTTTTAATGCATTGAGCGACGAAGCCATTCATTATTATTTAGACAATTACCAACCTTTTGACAAAGCAGGCGCCTACGGAATTCAGGAATGGATAGGCTTCATTGGAGTTTCTAAAATAGAAGGTTCCTATACTAATGTCATGGGTATGCCTACAGACAAAGTATTTGCGTATCTTAATAAACTATAAATCAAATAAAATGGATTTTTTTAATCAATATCTCAAAGAAGAAATTAGTACTGGAATACTACTATTTATTGTTTTTCTTGCGCGAACATTGGTTGCAAAATTGGTTAGACGGTATGCCAAAACAAGTGAAATCATCGAGAGAAGAACCAATTTGGTGATCAAATACATTAATATTTTAATCAATATCCTAGCGATTATTACCTTGATTTTAATTTGGGGAGTACAGCCCAAAGATATTTTTATTACCATTTCATCCGTTGCAACGGTAATTGGCGTCGCTATGTTTGCACAATGGTCGATTTTGAGCAACATCACTTCGGGAATTATTTTGTTCTTTTCATTCCCTTTCAAAATTGGTGATGTTATTTTGATACATGACAAAGAATATCTCGTAGAGGGAGAAATTGAAGATATTGGTGCTTTTCACGTAACTATCCGATCCAAAGAAGGTGAAATGGTTATTTATCCCAATAATTTGTTTTTTCAAAAAGGAATTTCGATTATAAAAAAGAGTTCCAGCGATAGTAATAATGAATTTACAGATTAGTCAAATTTAAAATCACTGAATTAATACAAAAAACAACAGGCAATATGTATCAAAAAAAAGGTTTTATTTTACTAGTTGTACTGTTTTTTTTATCTCAGTTGGCTTTTTCACAACAAGAAAAACCAAAAGCGGATAGTGCCAAAATTTACAAAAACATCCAACAATTTTCTCAAAAGAAAAAGACAACTAGTTTTTTGCACCGCTTAGTTTTTAGGCCCATAAAACCAAATATTCCTAAGAAAGTTACCAAAACAAATTATAGTCCTTATCAAGGTAAAATAATCCGAAATATTACGATAACCACGCTTGATCCGTTTGGTAAAAGAGTACAAAATTTCGAAACAAATACCTCCCAAAAAACACTCAATACAGCAGAAGAATGGGGTAATAAGTTGCATCTAAAATCCAAAGACTATACTATCCGAAAAGTATTGCTTATCAATGAGAACGAACCTTTAGATTCATTAATGGTCAAAGAAAGTCAGCGTTTGATTCGATCACAGCGTTTTGTAAATAGTGTAGCAATCAATATGGAAATTGTAGCCGAAAATCTCAACTATGTTGATGTTTTTATTCAAGTTTTGGATTCATGGAGTTTAATTCCAAATGCTTCTTTTAGCAATACCGAAACAACCCTAAAACTTAGAGAGCGTAACTTTCTGGGACAAGGTCACGAAATTCGAGGCGAATACACCAATCGTTTCGAAGATGGCCAAAACGGTCATTTGCTGCAATATACGGTAAACAATTTTCGCAAAACCTTCATCAAATTACAAGCTACAAATCAAAAAGATGTAGAAAGTAATTTCAACAGAAGTTTAGAAGCTTCAAGATTATTTGTTTCACCTTTGACCAAATGGGGCGGCGGTATCCTCTATGAACAACGTTTTAGGCAGGATACATTGGCTGATAAAAATGGCATTTTTGCACAACAACGCTTCAAATTCAATACTGATGATTACTGGCTTGGACATGCTTTTTCGCTGGATAATGATACTTCTGAAAAAAGTAAAATCACCAACTTGATTGTGGCTGGGCGTTTTCTGAACATCAATTTTTTAGAAAATCCTCTTGTAGCTTATGACAGCATTGGATTCTATACAGACGAAAAACTACTGCTAACAAGTGTGGGTATCAATGCAAGAAACTTTATCCAAGAACGCTATTTATTCAACAACGGAATTATAGAAGATGTACCTATTGGAAAAGCCTACAGTTTGACCACGGGATATCAAAGAAAAAATCATATTGGGCAGTTGTATGTAGGCTCAAGAGCTTCGTTTGGAAATTACTACCATTGGGGATTCTTTAGCTTAAATGCCGAATGGGGAGCGTTTTTTCAGAATTCCAAAACATCTCAATCTGCATTTACATTTCAAGCCAATTATTTTACCAAATTATACGAAATTGGCGATTGGAAAATCAGACAGTTCTTAAAACAACGAGTCGTTATCGGTAGCCACCGATTGGCTTCAACTGGAGACCAAATCACTTTAAATGGTGAAAATGGAATTCCCGGATTCAATAATGCCTTATATGGAACCAAAAAGATGGTTTTTAGTGCGCAAACACAAAGTTATTCCCCTTGGAATCTCTGGGGTTTTCGTTTGAATCCGTTTTTTAATTATACTATTGGAGTCATTGGAAATGATAAAAAGACAAACTTGAAGAATCAAACCTACTCTAGTATTGGATTGGGTTTTATCATCAATAACGACTATTTGGTATTTAGCTCCTTTCAGTTGTCGTTTGCTTACTATCCCACTACTTTTGGTCCCGATGATAAAAACCTAAGAACGAATGCTTTTGAAACCGGTGATTTTGGCTTACTTGATTTTGAGTTGAATAAACCTCGAACAGTAATTTACAAGTAAAGTAAAATCATTTCATAATTTGCTTTAACCACTCAAACAAAGAAAAATATACTTGTTCCCGAACCTGAAGGGGTGACAAAATCAAATCATGCATTCCGCCTTCTATTTCTATGATAGTACGTTTTGGAGCAACAATCCTCTCGGCTCCTGCTTTAATATCTTTTACATTCAAAATAGCATCTCCTTCAAAAAAAGAAGTATTCCAATAATTACTATAAATCGATTGATGAGAATGCATCACCAAAATAGGTCGGGTGAGAATTACTCCTTTTTTAATTTTTACATGTCCTTGATGTATTGCGTTAATCCAGCCAGCATTTATCACAGGAACCAAATGCGGTTTCCATGCCAAATTATAGTCCCATTCTCCTTTCTTTTCACTATGCAAACTGTGTCCATACCATTCTGATATTTTTCCAGGAAGTAACACATCTGGAAAATACTTTCCGAAAAGCGCAACCATAGGAACTAGCAAGCGCTTTTGATAGCTAGGCATATTCATATCATAAAAAGGACTATTGCAAAAAATAGCGTCAAATTTTTCATTACCAACTCGTTCTGAAGCATACAACGTAACCAATAAACCACCTGTAGAATGACCCGATAACAAAACCTGTTCATTGCCTTCTTGTCGAATTATATATAAAGCTTCATCCAAATCAGCAAAGTATTCTGTTAAGCTACGCATGTTATTACTTTTGTGATTGGGCAAAGTAGAACGTCCGTATTTGCGCAAATCAACAGCATAAAAATGAAATCCTTTTTCATTAAATTTTTGAGCCATCTCCGACTGAAAAAAGTAATCATTGAAACCATGTACATACAAGACCGCTTTGGTGCTTGGCATATTGCACTGTTTTCTGATTATAGTTGCAACGACTTTACCTTCATAATCATCGGGTTGGTTAATAGTCGCAAACTCAAATCCGTTTCCTAAATAATCTGATTGATACAATATTGTTTTCATAGCATAAATAAGAAGTGACTCTAAAGTAGTGATATTATCAGTAAAAATAGTAATGCGTGGTGTAAAATCATAAATAATCAGCATTAACAAAAATTAACAAAAATTACCAACTCTTAATTACTATTTTTGAATCGTATCAATAACAAAAAAATTCTATGCAGCAGTCAATAGTTAAAACGGCATTCCTTTTATTACTATCCACTACCCTAGCTTTTGCACAAAAACCTACAAAACCTAACTCGGTTGAAATTTACAACCAAATTCAAAAACTCAATTTTCTGGGTTCCGTACTTTATGTAGCGGCTCATCCAGACGATGAAAATACCCGATTGATTTCGTATTTAGCCAATGAAACCAAAGCAAGAACAGCCTATTTGTCGCTAACTCGAGGTGATGGAGGACAAAATCTAATTGGAGCACAATTGCGAGAATTATTAGGAGTAATTCGTACTCAAGAACTTATAGAAGCACGAAAAATTGATGGCGGAGAACAACTTTTTTCTAGAGCCAATGACTTTGGATTTTCTAAAAACCCTACCGAAACTTTGGCCATTTGGGACAAAGAAAAAGTCCTAGCCGATGTAGTTTGGGCGATTCGTAAGTTCCAACCCGATGTAATCATTAACCGTTTTGACCATCGCTCACCAGGAACCACCCACGGACATCACACCGCTTCAGCTATGTTGAGTGTGGAAAGTTTTAATTTAACCAATAATCCTTCTGTTTATCCTGAGCAACTTAAATACGTTCAACCTTGGCAAGCCAAACGCCAATTCTTTAATACCTCTTGGTGGTTTTATGGCTCACAAGAAAAATTTAATGCCGCAGATAAAACCAATCTAATTGCGATGCAAACTGGGGTTTATTACTCAAACATTGGAAAATCCAACCAAGAAATTGCCGCATTGAGCAGAAGTTCTCATCAGTCACAAGGATTTGGAAGTACAGGAACTCGTGGTGAAGAAACGGAATATTTAGAATTTTTAAATGGTGAAAGAGTCCCTACAAACGGTTCTCTTTTTGACGGAATTGATACGAGCTGGAATCGTGTCAAAGGAGGAAAAGCCATTGGAGAACTCCTTACTTTGATTAGCAAAGAATTTAATCATAACAATCCTCCGGCTAGCATTCCAAAACTAGTTAAAGCTTACCAAATGATGTTGCAGTTAGACGAAAATCATTGGTCGAAACAAAAAGCAGCCGAAACCAAAAAAATAATTGCAGCCTGCGCTGGATTATACTTAGAAGCCGTTGCTCCAACGCAAGAAACGACGCCCGGAAGTAGTTTGAAATTAAAGATAGAAGCCATCAATCGTTCTTCAATTCCGATGGTTTTAAAAAGTGTGACTACATTGCCCAACCAAATCTCAACGGTACAGAATACAACTTTACAACCCAACAAATTACTCAACTTTGCCCTTGATTTGCAATTACCAGAAACTATAGCGTACACGCAACCCTATTGGTTGGCAGAAGAAGCTACTGTGGGAATGTACACCGTTAGCAACCCAACTGAAATTGGACTGCCTGAAAAAGAAAGAGATGCAAAAGTGGTGTTTACTGTAAGCATTGAAGGTGTTGAAATCCCCTTTGAACGAACAGTAGTTTACAAATACAATGACGATGTAAAAGGCGAAATGTACAATTTCTTGGATATCGTTCCTGAAGCCACATCAACCTTTACCGAAAAAGTTTTGTTGTTTACCAATGAAAAAAGCAAAACCGTTGGCGTGAAAGTCAAAGCTGGTAAAGATGCAGTTAAAGGAATCGTTCAGTTGGAATTAGGAAAAGATTGGAAAATAAACCCTGCTTTTATCGAAGTAAATTTGGATAAAAAAGGGAACGAAAAAACCGTCTATTTTACCGTAACTCCACCTAAAAGCAATCAAGAGCTGGTAGCCAAAAGCATTATTGTTATTGGAGACAAACAATTGAACAAAAGCCAAATCAATATTGATTTTAATCACATAACCAAGCAACAAATTCTGAAAAATGCCGAGGCTAAGTTCTTGCGTGTAGATTTGAAAACCAATAATGAAAAAATCGCCTACATTATGGGCGCTGGCGATGAGGTTCCAGCGAGTTTAGAACAGATGGGGTATCAAGTCACTATTTTGAAACCCGAAGAAATTACTCCAGAGCGTTTGGCTATGTTTGATGTGGTGATGACTGGCGTTCGAGCCTACAATACCGTTCAGGCTTTGGCTAACAAACAAGCACTTTTATTTGATTTTGTAAAAGAGGGTAAAACAATGATTGTTCAGTATAACACCACCGATGATTTGGTTACAGCCAACCTTGCTCCTTATCCGCTAAAAGTTTCTCGTGACCGAGTAACGGAAGAAGATGCCGAAGTTCGTTTCTTGGCTCCTAACCATCCGATTTTGAATTATCCTAATAAGATTACTGCCAATGATTTCAAAGGCTGGAAACAAGAACAAGGATTGTACTATCCTAATACGTTTGATGCTGCCTTCACTCCTATCTTATCCTCTAATGACAAAGGCGAAACTGCAAAAAACGGAGCTTTGTTAGTAGCACCTTACGGAAAAGGCAATTATATTTACACTGGACTAAGCTTTTTTAGAGAACTACCCGAAGGCGTTCTTGGTGCTTTTAAATTGATGGCTAATACCATTTCTGTAAAATCAGAAACCAAAATGCCTGCTCCAAAAATTAACAACTAACCCCGTACTATGGAACCCAATAAAGAAAAAATTTGGAAAAAGGACTACACCTATGTATTGGTGGCCAATATCGTCTACATATTGATTTTTTGTCTCATTATGAAATTATACGCCTAGCTTATGCAAATATTTGATTGGATTATTTTATTGACCACCCTTTTATTCATTGTCATTTATGGCGTTTGGAAAACCAAAGGAAGTAAAAACGTTGAAGATTTCATTTTGGGTAATAACGAAACGCCTTGGCACGTAGTTGGTCTTTCTGTGATGGCAACTCAAGCCAGTGCAATCACATTTTTATCCACTCCTGGGCAAGCGTATCACGATGGTATGGGTTTCGTACAATTCTATTTTGGGTTACCCATCGCAATGGTATTAATATGCGCGACCTTCATTCCTATTTATCACAAATACAAAGTCTATACAGCCTACGAATATTTAGAAAAACGATTTGATTTAAAAACTCGTTCATTAGCAGCGGTTTTGTTCTTAGTACAACGCGGATTAGGTACTGGATTAACCATCTACGCACCTGCTATTATTTTATCGGCTATATTGGGTTGGAATTTGACCTATATGAATATTTTCATCGGAATTTCGGTGATTATTTATACTTTTTCTGGAGGAACCAAAGCCGTAAACGTGACGCAAAAACAACAGATGTTTGTCATTATGTTGGGAATGTTCAGTACCTTTTTCCTGATTTTACACTATTTACCCAACGATATGACTTTTTCTAGTGCCTTGCACATTGCGGGAGCTAATGACAAAATGAACATCGTAGATTTCTCTTTTGACCCAGAACAAAAATATACGTTTTGGAGTGGAATTACGGGAGGCTTTTTCCTAGCATTGGCGTATTTTGGAACGGACCAATCACAAGTAGGACGGTATTTGTCTGGAAAATCAGTTCGAGAAAGTCAGATGGGATTGATTATGAATGGACTGCTCAAAGTACCAATGCAATTCTTTATCTTATTGACTGGTGTTATGGTTTTTGTCTTTTTTCAATTCAATCCTGTACCGCTTAACTTCAATCCGAATAACAAAACGGTGATTGAAAATTCGAAATACAAAAAGGAATATCAAGCCTTAGAAAACAAGCTCAATGCTTTGTCGGAAGACAAAAAAGTTATCAATTTATTGTATATCGACCAATTGAATCAGGATTATGACAATCCTACACTGCGCAAGGAATTGGTAGCTTTATCAAACAAAGAAAAAGATTTACGCGACCGCGCCAAAGATATTATTACCAAAGCCGACCCCGATAGTGAAACCAATGATAAAGATTATGTCTTTTTTCATTTTGTACTCAACTATCTTCCCAAGGGTCTAATTGGTTTGTTGTTGGCGGTTATTCTTTCAGCAGCGATGTCCTCTACGGCTTCTGGATTGAGTGCTTTGGCTTCAACCACAGCAATTGACATTTACAAACGCAATCTCAAAACCGAAAAATCAGAGACACATTATTTGAATGCTACTAAATTTTTCACTTTGATGTGGGGAGTAATCGCTATTCTTTTTGCTTGTATTGGAACATTATTCGAGAACTTAATACAGTTGGTTAACATCATTGGTTCTATATTTTACGGTACTGTTTTAGGGATATTCTTGGTTGGTTTTTATATCAAAAAAGTACAATCACAAGCCGTATTTTATAGTGCAGTAATCAGTCAAATTACCATTTTTATCATTTACTATTTTGCGATTTTCATCTATCCGAGTGGTGAAGAAAAATTAGGGTATTTGTGGTTGAATTTTATTGGTGCATTACTAACTATTGTTCTATCTATTGTGATTCAAATGCTAGTACCAAAAAAAGAAATAGCCATTGAGGGTGAATAGCTAAGTGATAAAAAATCATTGGAAGCTATACTTTTTATAAAACAAATTCTATACAGAAGAAAACTATCAAAAAAAAAAAACTATTGGGAATAAGCTTAGTCGTACTGTTTTTGGCTATGGCCCAAAATACTAGAGCACAAGAAAAAAAGCAAATGGTTCGGATTGCAAAAATAAAAGTGTATCCAACCCATCTTGATGCCTATAACAAAGCCTTAAAAGAGCAAATGAATACTGCTATTCAACATGAGCCAGGTGTACTCACTTACTACGCAGTTGCTGATAAAAAAACACCAACAAGCATTACCATATTAGAAATCTATGCAGATACAATTGCTTATAAATGGGTCACATAAATTTTATGGGGATTAAGCAAAAAGTTTTTCCATTCTAAAGAGAAAGAATTTTACATCTACTACACCTCTTTGATTTGCTCTAAAGAGTTTTATTTTAGAATTAAATGACTCAGCATTTGCGTTGGTATG
>CAUPRE010000035.1:0-32589 GCA_963513565.1 uncultured Flavobacterium sp.
ACATTGACAATTACAGTACATCCCAATAGTACACCAACATTTACCGCTGTAAATGCCATTTGTTCGGGTGCAACATTGTCGGCATTGCCAACAAACTCCACCAATGGAATTACTGGAACTTGGTCGCCAGCGTTGAATAATACGCAAACCACAACGTATACTTTTACACCAACAGCAGGACAGTGTGCCACCACCGCCACATTGACAATTACAGTAAATCCGAATAGTACACCAACATTTACAGCTGTAAATGCGATTTGTTCAGGTGCAACCTTGTCGGCTTTGCCAACAACATCCACCAATGGAATTACAGGGACTTGGTTACCAGCGTTGAATAATACGCAAACCACAACCTATACTTTTACACCAACAGCAGGACAGTGTGCTACTACCGCGACATTGACAATTACTGTAAATCCGAATGTAACACCAACATTCACAGCTGTGAATGCGATTTGTTCAGGTGCAAGCTTGTCGGCTTTGCCAACCACTTCTAACAATGGAATTACAGGAACTTGGTCACCAGCGTTGAATAATACGCAAACCACAACGTATACCTTTACACCAACAGCAGGACAATGTGCAACTACGGCAAGTTTAACAATTACGGTAAATAATACACCATCACCAACTGCTCAAAGTATTCAGGATGGTTGTTCAACTGCTACATTAGCTGATTTTGTGGTAGACGGACAAAACCTCTTATGGTACGAATCATCAACAAGTACAACGGTACTGCCGATAACAACAGTTCTGGTTGCAAATACTGTGTATTATGTTTCTCAAACTATTTCTGGTTGTGAAAGTGCAATGAGGACTCCAGTTACTGCGAAGGGTCCTTGCCTAAAAGTTGAGGGCTTCGATGATTTAAATTTCACTTACAGTCCAAATCCAGTTTCAGACTATCTAGATGTATCCTATTCAGAAAAAATCTCGAACTATGAAATAATAAATAGTATTGGTCAATTTGTTTCAACTAAATATGTAGATAACCAGTATTTTGAAATTGATATGAAAAATTTACCGGCAGGAGTTTATTTCATAAGATTATTTTCTGAAGGCAAAATGAAAACAATAAAGATTATTAAAAAATAAGAATAGTGAAAAGTAAGAATATTTGCTATCTGACTTAAAAATTTAAAGTAATGAAATTCGATAAAAAAGAGATAATTGAAATAATAGAAAATGCTTTTACTTATATCGTTGTAATGGCCATGTTTGCTTACGGAATTGGTAAAATGGTTCAATTTGATGGAGCAATAGCAGTTAATAAAAAAGTTTCAGAATTGACCGGAATGCAATTAATGTGGGCGTTTTACGGTTATTCAAAACCATTTGTTTTAATATTAGGCGCACTCGAAATTACAGGTGGTATTTTGATGCTGATTAAAAAGACTAGAATCTTAGGTTGCTTATTTGTTTCAACCATATTAGTAAATGTAATCCTCCAAGATATTTTTTATAGTGTCAATTTAGGTGCGTTAAAAGCCGCAATAATTTATCAACTATTTATTGTAGCTATTTTATGGTTTAGCAAAGAAAAATTAATACAAAGTTTCAGAATAATAACAAGTATTGAAAAGATTGAGGCTTCAAAAAAGAAGTTTTTTTTAAAAGTTATCTTTTCAGTACTACTTTTTGTAGCAATTAGAATTCTTGAATTTTATATAACAACAAAATGGTAAAAAAAAGAAATGAACTTGAAAAAGGAATTGTTTTGTTTGATGGCGAATGTAATTTTTGCAATTCGACGGTACTCTTCTTAATTAAATATGATAAAAGAGATAAACTACGTTTTGCCTCTCAACAAAGTGAAATAGGAATGAACTTATTACATGCAAATTCATATTATGAGAGTTCATTAAACACAATTATTTTCATCAATAACAAACAAGTTTTTGTAAAAACAGAAGCTTTACTTGAGATATGTAAATTGTTAGTTGGTCTTCCAAGAATTTTCATTGTTGCTAAAATAATCCCTATCAAAATCAGAGATTACTGTTATGCTGTTTTCTCAAAATATAGGTATGAGTTATTTGGAAAGAAAAACGAATGCGTAGTGCCAACCCATGAAATTAGAATGAAATTTTTAGATTAAATCGAGAATTTATTTTTTTTCCAATTTAAATTTTCAAGAAATAACATTTTAATATAAAAAAATATCCCATCAAAACTAAATTATTATGAAAAAAGAAACCAAAATTATAATAATTACCTATTTGGCCTTTGGAATTTATTGTTTGCTAGACGAAATTTATTTTAAAGACTTAAGAAGTGCTATTAATCAGATAATTAATTTTGGCGGTATAAGCCACATTTTAACTTATTTAATTTCTGGAATTCCTATTTTTATTGGTCTAATAGTTATGCACGGTTACAAAAAATCTGCCGAAAGTGTAGGGTTTTTTAAATCTTTTTTCAAGGGATTTTTTGTTACACTGCTTTTTACTTTGCCAATGTTTATTGGTTTTGCAATTGTTTTTAAATTCAATCCAGAAATGAATGTTGATGACTTTTTAATTAAAGTTGTGTCGGCTGCATTTTTTGAGGAACTGTTTTTTAGAGGATTTCTTTTTGGACAATTATTCCAATTCACCAAAGTCGGATTTATTCCATCAGTATTTTTAGGTTCGCTTTTATTTGGATTCATACATTTATATCAAAGTCAAGAAGTTCTAGATTCGATAGGAATATTTGCAATAACTTTTCTTGGCGGAATCCTTTTCGCTTGGGTATACGCCGAGTGGAATTTTAATATATGGATTCCAGTATTTCTACATTTTTTCATGAACCTTTCTGCATTACTATTTAATGCAACAGAGAATGCGTTAGGAGGTCTTTATTTTAATGTTTTTAGAACAATTACTGTTATTTTGGTTATTGCTTATACAATAATTTATAAGCGAAAGTATGGTGTAAGCCTCGTAGTAAACAAAAAGACCTACTGGACAAAAAACATTTAGAATTAAATTTAAAAAAAGTTTCAATTCCTTTAAATATTCAATTTTTATAGCTTTAAAAAGCTGAAACATTATTAAAACGCTACAGAAATTGAAACACTTATAATCTTAACATAAAATAATAACAAAAAAAAATATAAAATTCTAAAATGGGAGGAGATTGGAAAGATATGTTTCAGGGTGTTAAAAACAACGACCTCGATTTAGTAAGATACTATATAAAGATTGGTGTTGATTTAAATTATCAACATCCAGAGTACTTTACAAGTGTATTGGTTGAAAGCATTAGAATGAATAATCTAGAAATGATGCTCTTACTTTTACAAAATGGTGCTTTACCAGATGTAAAGGAAGTTTATTCAAATAAAGTGCCCATTACAATAGCTCTTGAAAATAAAAATTATCAAGCTGTAGCTATTTTGGATCAATATATGGAGATCTAATTATTAAAACATACAGTATTTTTTTTGAAAACTTACTGTATTTATTGGCAGTAGTACAAATTTTTCTATGATGAATTATACTTGAAACTATTTATAATCATGTAGAAATCAAATAATTTAAATTTTAAAATGCATAAAGACATAATAAAAACTCTAATCATTAGAGATTTAGAGAAACTGAAAACGGAAATTTCTCTTTATAAAAGCGAAGATAATCTATGGATTACAGATGGTTTAATTACCAATTCTGCGGGGAATTTGTGCTTACATTTAATAGGGAATTTGAACACATACATTGGTTCAGCATTAGGAAAAAAAAATTACATAAGAAATCGCGATCTTGAATTTTCAGACATAAATATACCTATTGAAACCCTCAAAAAAGAAATTGAAAAAACAAAAAATGTAATTAATGAAACATTTGAGATGCTTGAAGAAGAAAATTTAAAAGAAATCTATCCTTTGGGAGTTTCAGTTGGGCAAACAACGATAGCTTATTATTTAACTCATCTCTGTGTTCATTTAGGTTATCACTTGGGTCAAATCAATTATCACAGGAGATTATTTGATTCTCAATAAATTTTTAAAATATATAGTATGTATACACCAGATCATTTTAAATTACAAGATTATTCAGAAATAGTCTCTTTTGCAAAAAAATATAGTTTTGCTACAATTGTTACTGTAAATGACAACTTTCAAACCGCTACTCATTTACCGTTTATCCTTGAAGAGATTAATAATGAGTTGTATCTGGTATCCCACTTTGCAAGAGCAAACGATCAGTGGAAAGAATTACAGACCAATAAAGTATTAGTTATTTTTAGCGAACCACACGCATATATTTCTCCTAAAAATTATGATTCAGAACTCAACGTGCCTACATGGAACTATCTATCTGTTCAAATGTATGGAGAAGCTGAAATAATTACATCTGAAGAAGGTACTACTCAAGTTTTAAAAGATATGGTACTCACATATGAGAGTAGTTATCTTGAGCAATGGAATAGTTTGCCAGAAAAGTTTCGCCATAATTTGATGAAAGGCATTGTAGCATTCAGAATTAAAGTGACCCAAATCCAAGGAAAAAAGAAAGCAAGCCAAAATAGGAGCGAATCAGAAAAGGAAAAAATTGCTGTAACGCTAAAGAATTCAAATAATGCAATTGAACAAGAAATGGCGAAATACATTTGATTGGGTATGATTTTTATTTGCCTAAACTGATTAATGTAATATTACATTATATATGAATGGGATTTAAAGAAAACCAACCATTCAGCAATTATTATACATCATTTCGAAAAAAAAGGAAAATATAAAAGCTATCAGAATGAAAAAAGAAATCACATCTATCCTAAAAGTAGTAACTCTTGCAGAAAGACTAAAATTTGAACTTCGTCATAGTTTCACTTCAAATGGTAGACAAGAAAGTGTTGCAGAACATACTTGGAGAATGTCATTAATGTTTGTTTTAATAGAACCATTATTAAAACAAAAAGTTGATACGGCTCGACTTTTGAAAATGATAATTCTACACGACTTAGTAGAAGCAGAAGCAGGTGACATATCTGCTTTAGAAGTTATAAGGAATCCAGAAATTAAACTTAAAAAAGTTGAAATGGAAAAAAAGGCAATTGAAAACTTGCGTTTAATTCTGAAGGAAATAAACGGACAAGAGATCTATGATTTATTCTTCGAGTTTGAAGAGAAAGAAACTTATGAAGCAAAAGTTGCAAACGCCTTAGATAAATTAGAAGTTCAATTGCAACATAACCACGCTGACTTTTCAACATGGGAAGAAATAGAGTACGACATGACTTTTATGATGGATAAGCACGTAATATTCGACTCAACACTATTTGAACTAAAGACACAAATTGTAAATCAAGCAACTGAAAAAATGCAATCCAACGGAATTGATACAGATATGATAAAACAACGAGTAATTCAGTCAACTAAATAAAAATTTAAGAAATAGTAAACTATGTAAAATAGTTATAAACAAAAAAGTTAAAAAACTAAATAATATGAATTCAAAAAAATATATAGTGAAAGGTAAGGGATTACCTGACTGGACAAATCCAATAAGTCATGGAGTAGTGGCTAATAATATGTGTTTTGTTAGCGGACAATTGTCAGTAGATAAGGACGGAAAATATATATGTGAAACTACAATTGAAGAAGCAAAAATTGCATTTGAAAATTTTTTTTCTGTATTAAGGAATGCTGATTTTGATATAGAGGACATTGTGTTTATTGATATTGCCTTCACAAGTCTTGATGATTTGCCCCAAATAAATGATTTATATGTTGCTTTATTTCCAGAGAATAGACGTCCCGCTCGAACTGTTTATGAAGTTCAAAAGTTACCATTTGGTGCAAAAATAAAAGTTGCTGGTACAGCTGTTAGAGATTTAAAATAGGAAAACTGGCAACATGATTATAAAAACAGGAAAACATATATAAATTTATCAATAAGCCTTTTTTTGTGTGCTGTGTGATTCAAAATCAGAGATTACTGTTGTATGGTTTTCTCAAAATACAGGTATAAGTTATTTGGGAAGAAAAACCAATGCGTGTTGCCAACCAATGAAATTAGAATGAAATTTTTAACCTAATTGTAATTTGAAAATAAATTACTAGATCCACTAAGGTATCTCTTTAAAGTTATTCTATACTACAAAGAAGATGAACAAAATAAAATGAGGATATCCACATATTTGAGAAATGGCAGATTTAGTGCTAAATGAAAACTTTGTACATCAGAGAAGGTTTAATACTAAATTTAATAATCCGTTTTCAAAAGCTGTTACTGGAATTTAAACAGATAATAATAGTAAAATAACACCTAAATATAGGTAACTGTTTTTACAAAAGTCCATTTGTTATTTCCCTATTTATGAATTGCACCAGATTTTAATTATGATAACTAGAACAATATAAAGACAATTATAAAGTAATTAATTTTTTAAGCATAGGGTATTGATTTTTAATATGGTTTTGAATTAGTAAGCATCCATTGAATCTTTAGTTTGAGATTTGTAAAATAATACCCTTTTGCTTAAATATTTGTAATATCACAAAAGTAATAGTTTTATTAATGATTAACACCTAGAATTCAAACACTAAGCGAAATGGAATTAGTTGCTAAATTACAGATTTAGTAATCAATTTGATTCCTTGTATCCTTAATTAGTATACTAAGTGTTTCTATTTAAAGTTTTTTAACCATTCTTTTAGATAGTTTTTTGCAGAAACAGCAAACGAAATAATTGACTCGTAATTTAATAAAAACTTATAAAATGAAGACAAATACTGTAAGTAATTATATTGAAATTAACAAACATTGTTGGAATAACCTAACAGACATACATTTAAATTCTAAATTCTATAATCACCAAAGTTTTTTGAACGGAGAGACTTCATTAAACCAGATTGAGTTGGAAATACTTGCAGATGTAAAGGGGAAGAGTATTTTACATTTACAGTGTCATTTTGGACAAGACACCATTTCATTAAGTCGACTTGGAGCAGAAGTTACAGGTGTTGATTTTTCTGATAAAGCAATTGAAGCTGCAAGAAAAATTGCTTACGAAACAAACTCTAATACTCAGTTTATTTGTTGTAATTTACTTGACTTGGAAAGCCATTTGGGGAAACAATTTGATATTGTTTTCACAAGTTACGGGACCATAACTTGGTTGCCTGATCTAGACAAATGGGGAAAGTTAATTTCAAAATTCTTAAAGCCAAATGGAAAATTCATTTTTGTAGAATTTCATCCAGTTGTTTGGATGTTCGATGACAATTTTGAAAAGGTTGAGGCTAATTATTTTAATGTTGCACCAATTATTGAAACCGAAACCGGAACTTATGCTAACAAGGAAGCAATAATTTTACAAACATATGTAAACTGGAACCATAGTATTAGCGAGGTTATCGATAGTTTAATTAGTAATCAATTAGAAATTGTTGATTTCAAAGAGTATGATTATTCGCCATACAATGTTTTCAGCAATATGATAGAATATGAGTTAAATAAGTTTCGAATTAAACATTTAGACAACAAAATCCCAATGGTATTTTCAATTGTTGCGGAAAAGAAAAACTTGCGCTAAAGCTAAAGAATTCAAATAATGTAATTGAACAAGAAATGGCGAAATACATTTGATTGAGAATGATTTTCCTGTTCAATTAATTTACTTCAATGTGTTAAGTAATCCAAAATATTTTATAAAGAACTACGAATTTTCCTTTGAAAAATTAATAAATAATGTGTAATGTTATAGAAAATATATTTTAATTAAATAACCAAGTATTTATGAGTTTTAATTAATAAAAAGTATTGTAACAAAAAAAACTGTAAATCGTCTTCCTTCAAACAATCAAAATCAAAAAAAATGAAAAAATCTTTTTTTAAAATTACAATGTTAATTTTAGCGGTATGTACTACTTCAATACAAAATTTAAGAGCTCAAGCTTCTAAAAATTCACAGACAAATTCTACTATTCAATCGAATAAAAAGAATAAAATCGTCATAATTGTTAGTAGTTATGGAAAAGATAATGGAAAACAACGACCTGGTTTTGATATGGAAGAATTTTCGCAGGCTTATCTAATTTTTAAGGCCAATGACCTAATTGTAGATATAGCAAGTCCGAAAGGTGGCAAAGTGGATTTAGGACAATTTAATAGAGAGAAACAATAGAACAAACCAATATTGAACGACACCATTATTAATGTGAATGTGATTCATATTAATTGTATAAAAAATTAATAAAAACATTTCAAAATATGCTAATAGAAAAATTAAAAAAATCAGTCTCAATACAAATTTTTATAATTTATACCCGCTATTTAATTGGGATTTCTTTTGTTTTCGCAAGTATTGTCAAAATAAAAGGAGAACGTTTTATGACAGATATGAGTATGATAAATGGATCGACAATTAATTCGGCTCCACATTTCTTTGAAACGCTTTATCAATCTGGGCTTTATTGGAAATTCATAGGGATTAGCCAATTGATTGCATCATTTTTACTTATGACACAACGTCTTTCAAAACTTGGTGCTTTGTTCTTTTTCCCGATAATTTTAAATATTTTTATAATAACTGTTTCTTATGACTTTGTTGGTACTATTTACATTACTTCATTAATGCTTTTAGCAAATATTACACTGTTGATGTGGGATTGGGAGGAACTTAAAACTCTTTTTAATATATATCCTTCGGAGATTATATATGAAAATAAATTTGAAAAAATGAAAATCTGGGAACTTTGCGGACTAATACTTTTTGCTTTCACAGCAATATGGCGAAATTTCGTTACTGATTTTGTCGACTTGATGATATGGATTTTAGGTTGCTTAACAATTGGTGTTATTTCATTAATTATTGGTATTAGACAAAATTCGATAAAAAAGAGATAATTGAAATTATTGAAAACGCATGTACTTATATTGTAGTAATGGCAATGTTTGCATATCGTACAGCAAAAAATATTCAATTAGATGGTGTGTCTGAATCAATAAAGTAGTTTCAGAAATGACCGCCCCGCTAGAACTGTTTATGAAGTTCAAAAGCTACCATTTGGTGCAAAAATAAAAGTTGCAGGTACAGCAGTTAAAGATTTAAAATAGGAAAATTGGCAAGATCATTATAAAAACAGGAAAACATGTATAAATTTATCAATAAGCCTTTTTTTGTGTGCTGTGTGATTCAATATCAGAGATTACTGTTGTATGCTTTTCTCAAAATTCAGGTATAAGTTATTTGGGAAGAAAAACTAATGCGTGTTGGCAACCCATGAAATTAGAATGAAATTTTTAACCTAATTGTAATTTGAAAATAAATTACTAGATCCACTACGGTATCTCTTTAAAGTTATTCTATACTACTAAAGAAAAAAATAAATTAAAATGGGAGGAGATTGGAAAGATATGTTTCAGGGTATTAAAAACAACGACCTCGATTTAGTAAGATACTATGTGAAAAATGGATAACAACAAAATCATTAGATTATTCTTTCAACAATTCGAGATTTTATATGAGGTTGAGATTGATAAAATCGTTTCCGAAATAACTATTCGTAAAATAAACAAAGGTGAATTCTTTATTACAGCTGGGCAAGTTAGTACAGAATTTGCTTTTGTAAAAAATGGCTTTTTTAGACACTTTATTAGAGATAATAACGATGTCGAAAAGACATACAGTTTAACTTTTCCAAATCAAATTATTGCAGCTTATTCCTCTTTAATTTCAGGCGATGAAACTAAAGAATACATTGAGGCAATAACAGATTCTGAACTTATAATAATTTCACTCAATTCTCTTGAGAAAGTTTTCAAAGACAATATTAATTGGTTGAAATTCAGTAAGCTTATTGTGAAAACAGAATATATCGAACTTGAAAAACGAATTTTTTCATTATTAAACGATAGCCCTAAAGAGCGTTACTTGAATCTAATTGAGCAAAAGCCTCATTATGTTCAGCAAATCCCATTGAAATATATATCTACCTATTTGGGTATTAGTCAAAGACATTTGAGCCGACTTCGAAAGGAAATTTAATTATAGGACAAATGGCGTTTTTTGGGATTAAAGGTTTACATAGTTTTGTAGCGAATTATAAAAACAATAATCAGTAGTTATTGTTTTTTTTAATTTACTACAAATTGTAAAACTTAAAACCAAAAAAATGATAAAACCAAAAAATATAAAAGTATTATACATAATACTTCTATCTCTTTTAGCTTTTTTCTTCGCTTTTAGTGGATTTTTAGAAATCACTAAAAATCCAATTACTTATCCTAAAACATTGAAAATGGGTTATCCACCTTATTTTATAACATCACTTGGAATTTTTAAAATATGTGGTGCAATTATTTTATTGTTGCCCAATTTTAAAAAGTTGAAAGAATGGGCTTTTGCGGGGTTTACTTTCGATGTAATTTTCGCATTCATCTCAGGATTAGCAATCAACAGTTTTGAAGATTTAATAAAATCATCATTTGCATTTTTTATAATTATCGGAACTTATTTTCTTTTTTTAGAAAATACTAAAACCATTAAAATATAAAGAATAACTAAAATTAAAAATATTAACCATTAACATTAAATAAATTAAAATAATAATGAAAACAACCATTTTATCAGGAGCTTTAATTTTGGTATCATTTTTTAGCCATAGCCAAGAAACATCATCTAGTATTGATGACAAAAGCACCTATTTTGTATTAAAAACAAAAATAGGAATCTCGCAATTAGAACTCCTAAATAGTAGTAATATTAATGGAAATGTTACGCAAGTAGAAGCTTTATTATCAAGTAAAGTATCAACACGACATAGAATTGAATATGGATTAGGATTTTCACAGTTCAATGGCAATAATGTTGTGAACAACAATTTGGCCGATATCAAAAATAACAACCTTCGTTTACCAATAAATTTAATTTACAACCGTGATTATGATAAAAATATTTCACTAATTTATGGAATTGGTATCTATGGAACTTATTATGCTAAAACTGATATTAAAGGTTATTTTGAAGGAAGTGGAGCTGGAATTAACTTTGGAGCAAGTGTTCAATTTGGTTCATCTTTTAAAATATCTGAAAGGTTAATTTTTAAGGTACTAATGGAAGTTCAAAGGGATTTAACAAAAATAAGTAAACCTAACAACATTGAAATTAGAGAACGCATGAATGCACTAGTTGGATTAAACTTCGGGTATCGTTTTTAAATAAATTATATTTTAAAAAAAATCTTTAAATTAGACTGAATCCCAAAGTTTGGACAGATTTATAATTAATTTTGATAAGAATGAGTTCGATATTGTATCGGGCTCATTTTGTTTAATAAGGAAATATACTTTTACAAAATGGTGCTTTACTAGATGTAAAGGAAGTTTTTTCAAATAAAGCTCCCATTACAATCGCACTAGAAAATAAAAAATATTAAGCTTTAGATATTTTGAATCAATGTATATGTAAGTCCAAAATAATAGTGTAACAAAAAGAACTGTAAATCGTCTTCCTTTAAACAATCAAAATCAAATAAAATGAAAAAATCTTTTTTTAAAATTACAATGTTAATTTTAGCAGTATGTACTACTTCAATACAAAATTTAAGAGCTCAAGCTTCTACAAATTCTGGGACAAATTCTACTATTCAATCGAATAAAAAGAATAAAATCGTCATAATTGTTAGTAGTTATGGAAAAGACAATGGAAAACAACGACCTGGTTTTGATATGGAAGAATTTTCGCAGGCATATCTAATTTTTAAGGCCAATGATTTAATTATAGATATAGCAAGTCCGAGAGGGGGAAAAGCTGATGCAGGAAAATTTAATAAAGAGAAACCATATAACCAACAAATAGTGCAAGACGCTACGGTAATGAAAATGTTAGACCAAACGATACCTACTACAAATCTTAATGCAAACGATTATGATGCTTTGTATGTTGTAGGCGGAAAAGGTCCAATGTTTGATTTGGTTGTCGATCCAGCGTTGCAAGATTTTATTGCTGATATGTACAAGAAAAAGTCTATAATAGCTACTATATGCCATGGTACAATTGCATTGGCAAACATTAAAATCGATAACAAGTATTTAGTCGAAAACAAGTCGCTTACAGGCTATTGTAATGAAGAAGAAAAAATGTTTGGAAAAACAGCTGCCGATTTTCCATTTTTGCTGGAAGATAAATTGCTTTCTCGCGGAGCAAAATATAAGAAAATTGATGCAATGCTACCCTACATGCTTATTGACGATAATTTAATTACAGGTCAAAATCCATATTCTGCAAATTTAGTGGCGGAAGAAATTATAAAATCTCTAGGAAAAAAACCTGTTAAAAGAGATAAATTCAAGGATGAATTGAGTATGGATTTGGTCAAAAAATTCACCTATGGAGATGCAACATTTGCAAAAACAGAGTTGCAAAAGAATAGCAATAAGTATGACTTAGAACTAATTGCAATATATGGATACTATCATGCTATGCATGCAAAAGAAGATATTGAAAAACTAAAAAAGGCGGTTTCCATAATTGAATTAGTTACTCCCTATTATTTTAATGAAGATTTATATGTTCCATTATCCGAATATTACCTAAAGCTAGGCAATAATTCAAGTGCTATTGCAACATTAAATAAAATTCTAGAAAAAAATCCAAAGTCTGAAAAAGCTGTTATACTATTAGAAAATATAAAAAAATAGATATTAAAGATTTAGTAAGCAGTTTGATTCTTTGGATCCTTAATTAGTATACTAAGTGTTTCTATTTAAAGTTTTTTAATCATATCTTTTAGATAGTTTTTTGCAGAAACAGTAAACAAAATAATTGACTCTTAATTTAATAAAAGCTCATAAGATGAAGACAAATACAGAAAGTAATTATATTGAAATTAACAAACACTGTTGGAATAACCTAACAGACATACATTTAAATTCTAAATTCTATAATCACCAAAGTTTTTTGAACGGAGAGACTTCATTAAACCAGATTGAGTTGGAAATACTTGCAGATGTAAAAGGGAAGAGTATTTTACATTTACAGTGTCATTTTGGACAAGATACCATTTCATTAAGTCGACTTGGAGCAGAAGTTACAGGTGTTGATTTTTCTGATAAAGCAATTGAAGCTGCAAGAAAAATAGCTTACGAAACAAACTCTAATACTCAGTTTGTTTGTTGTGATTTACTTGACTTGGAAAGCCATTTGGGGAAACAATTTGATATTGTTTTCACAAGTTACGGGACCATAACTTGGTTGCCTGATCTAGACAAATGGGGAAAGTTAATTTCAAAATTCTTAAAACCAAATGGAAAATTCATTTTTGTAGAATTTCATCCAGTTGTTTGGATGTTCGATGACAATTTCGAAAAGGTTGAGGCTAACTATTTTAATGTTGCACCAATTATTGAAACCGAAACTGGAACTTATGCTAATAAGGAAGCGAAAATTTCGCAATCATATGTAAACTGGAACCATAGTATTAGTGAAGTTATCGGTAGTTTAATTAGTAATCAATTAGAAATTGTTGATTTCAAAGAGTATGATTATTCGCCTTACAATGTTTTCACCAATATGATAGAATATGAGTTTAATAAGTTTCGAATTAAACATTTAGACAACAAAATCCCAATGGTATTTTCAATTGTTGCGGAAAAGAAAAACTTACGCTAAAGCAATATTTCCATTGGGTTCTAGGAGCCAGTTCTGAATTAAAACTCATAGGTTACTAGTATTAGGTAGACTCTTGTTCAAAAGAAGAGCTTTACCTCCAGAGCCAAGAAGTTATTAAAAAAATCAAATCAATAAAATGTTTATGCAAAAACACAAAATCATAGAGTATTGTTTTTTACTATTTTTAATTTTAAATGCAGTACTCTCAAAGGGTCAAAATAAAACGAATATAAAATCTTCAGCTTCTTTTTTCCCAAAAGAAAAGACAAAAGTTTTAGTTGTAGGAACATTTCATTTTGATTATCCTAACTTAGATGTAATTAAAATTGCAGATAAAGATAAGATAGATGTATTAACTGAACCTAAAAAATCTGAAGTTACGGAATTAGTTAACTACATTAAAAAATTTAAACCCACTAAAATAGCTATCGAAGCTTTTCCTGAATGGAATGCAGTAGACAAACTTAATTTGTACAAGAAAGGTGAGCTGAGAGAAAAAAGAGACGAAAGGTATCAAATAGGTTTTCGAATCGCAAATGAGTTACAATTAGACACTATATTCAGTATTGATGCAAACTCATTTGCTAAAGATTTAACAAAAATTGATTCTACATTCATTAAAAATCTAAAAAAAGATTATGATTTTGTTAATGTGGATTTTTATAATGAGAGTTATAAAAAATGGTTTGAATATGAAAATGAATTAGCAACAAAGATGAATTTATTAAAATACCTTAAACATATAAATTCAAGAGAATACCATCAATTAGGTTATGGTTCTTACTTAATTGGTGATTTTAAGTTAGATAATAATCGAGGAGCCGATATGCTCTCTATTTGGTGGTATAGTCGAAACTTACGAATTTTTAGAAAATTGCAAGAAATTAAAAGCAGCAAAGAAGATAGGATTTTATTGATTTTCGGAAATGGTCATGCTTCAATATTGCGACAATTACTTGAAAGCTCTCCAGAATTTGAATTTATAGAATTTGACAAACTATAAAATAAAAACGTAATCCTAATATGGTTATAAAAGGGAGTTTTCTTGATATGATGAAAGTGAAGTCTTATATTTAAGCTTTTGTAATTATTGTTTAAATCTTGCAAGATACTAATTGATAGTTTTATACTCTTATTGCTTTTGAAAGATGTTATGACGAGGGTTTTCAAAAACTGAAGGTAACTGCCATTGCCTAGCACACCTAAAAGATAACCTAATAGAAAGAAAATTGACTAATCTAAATATTTAAAATTCATCAAAGTTTGACAAAATCCAATAACTCTTTTCCCGAATTTGAAATGATAAATAAGTATGTTTTTCAAATTTGTGGAATTAAAATTAAAAATGTAGAAACTGAATTAGAAAGTAAAGAATATTTTGCTCATAATTTTGAGCTAAATAATCACAAAGTTAAATTCAGAATGGCAAAAATAACTCCAATAAAAACGGGTCAATTTGTAGCAATATGAAAACGAAATAAAAACGGTATAACTGAAGCGCATAATGTTGACGACGAATTCGAATTTTACTTAATTGCAACTCGTCAAGCAGAAAGGTTTGGAGTTTTCATTTTCAACAAAACAGTTTTGAGCGAAAATAGAATTTTGACAAGCAAAAAAGGGAAAGGAAAACGTGGAATTAGAGTTTATCCAAATTGGAGCGTAACAGAAAATATACAAGCACAAAAAACTCAAAATTGGCAAACAAAATATTTCGTAGAAATTGCAAACAAAAACGAAATTGACTTAAAAAAGCTAAAAAAGTTACTGAAAATAGAATTAGAAACAACTAACCAAAAAAGAGTAACGAACAAGCAACACTCAAAAATGGCAGTATGAAAATAGAATATAGTTTTGATAAGAGACCAACAGTAGACCAAATAATTGCACTCTATGACAATGCCGGTTTACCACGACCAACATACGACAGAGAACGAATACAAAAAATGTTTGACAATTCTAACCTCATTGTTACAGCTTGGGACAATGATATACTAGTTGGCGTTTCTCGTTCCATTACAGATTGGGTTTGGGCTTGTTATCTTTCTGACCTTGCAGTTAGAGAAGACTACAAAAAAGAAGGCATTGGCAGACAACTTATAAAGTTGACAAAAGAAAAGGTTGGCGACCAATCGATGGTTTTACTTTTATCAGTTCCAACGGCAATGGAGTATTACCCAAAAGTTGGGTTTGAAAAACAAGAAAGCAGTTTTATAATTAACAGAGAAGAATGGAGATAACACCCATAGAAATTTTCAGTAAATTGTTTAGTGAAGAACTAAACTTGACAAAGGTAATATTTCGACTACTTGTTGCTTATCAACTTTTGGCTTAGACAATTATCCAAATGCAAGATTGGATTCACTCAAAGGAATAGTAAATAAAACTTTATTATAACAGGAATTTTAACTTGCAGAAAAGGACTTGAAATTACCGAAACTAACAAAGTTGCATTAACTTTTTGGTAAACAGAAACAGAAATGCAAGACAGAATACAGGGAAACGTAGCAGTCTTAGACAACAACCTTGCAGACAAATATTTTACAGAACGTAACAGAGACAGCCAAATCGTTTCTATCGACAGCAATCAAGGTCAGGTACTAAATGATATTGAAAATTTGAACAAAAAGTATCAAGAAACAAAAACAAATTTTTCAGGTAAACTTTTGACAAGACCTGAAAATTGTGGCGGTTATCAAATAGAGCCTATTATAATTGAGTTTTTAGAGTTTAAGCCAACTCGTTTTCACGATAGGAAATTATATGAACTAACAAATGGACAATGGAACCAAACAGGGCTACAACCTTGACCCATAAATGCAGTTGCTAACACGGGTAGCTGTAGCGTAACTCTCTTAAAAAAGTAAAATCTCAAGATAATCATAAAAAAAACAAACCTCTTTTAAAGCGATTTAACGGAGTTTTTTTTTTAGTTATAGTGCAAAATTCTAAAATTCAAGCCACTTAAAATTGGTAATCCAATTTTATAGTTTTTAACCTAATTTTTAACAAAAAAATGGTTAATTTATACTAGTGTAAGACACTACTTACAAACAATAAAAAATCATCACAATGAAAGTAGTTCCACAGTTGCTATATAAACATAAAAATATCAGGAAAATAATGGTTGATGGGCTATCATGTATTGTTCATAAAAGTATTGACACAATAGATATTAATACTGACCATTTTCTTTCGTCACATGTTTTATCCGTTGTGCTTAAAGGTGAACTAAAATTAGAGACATATTATGAAGACAATAGGTATCTCGTAACAAATAATCAATTGGTATTTATACCAAAAGGCAGGTATTTGATTTCAGATATAATCCCTAACGATGGAGAATTTGAAGCTGTATTCTTTTTTTTTGAAACCGAACTGTTAAATCAATTTTTATTAAGTATAGATAGACATGAGGTATTAAAAGAGAACTTTAGTTTGAAACTTGAGTATACTGATAAGATTAGAATGTTTACCGAAAGTGTACTGAATATTTACACAGAAAAGGCAAACAAAGAGGTTACTAAAATTAAACTTTTAGAACTCCTTCATCTTATATACAACTCTGAACAACAACAAGTCTTTTTACAGATAATTAATTCTCTAAATAATACGCAAAAAAGAAATCTTGAAGAGTTAATGATAGAAAATTTTGACAAACCTTTATCAATTGAAGATTATGCTTGCTTAACTGGGCGAAGTGTTTCTTCATTCAAACGGGACTTTAAAAAGCGGTTTAACACAACACCAAAAAAATGGCTCATAAAGAAACGGCTTGAAAAAGCTAAAAGAATTTTACTTTCTTCAAATCTGCCAATTCAGCAAATTTCTATCGAAGTAGGCTATGAAAGCACTTCTCATTTTATAAGTGTTTTCGCAAAGCACTATGGGATATCTCCAAAACAATTTTTTATTCAAAATAGACTAATCAAAGAAATTTAGTTTTTTTGACCTAAAAACGATAGAATTGCTTTGATGCGATATTTTGGTCATTTATGATAATTTAACTTTGCTTAGATTTTAAAAACATAAAAAATGAGCAAAGAAAAAGTAATTGTTAAATCTCAAGCGGTAGTTAAAAGTCAAAGTTCAATTGTTTGGCAAAAATTAATTAATTTCGGAGGAACAGAAAAATTTGTCCCTGAACTTATTGAAAAAGTTATTTTGGAGGGTAACGGTGTTGGTTCAAGAAGAACAATTCACATAAAAGGAGGTGGTGTAATAATTGAAAAATTTACATCACTCAATGTTGAGAAAATGGAAATGAAATTTATAATTATTTCCACCCCTATGCCAATTGAAAATTATGAAGGGATTTTTACCGTTACAAATATTGATAATGCTTCTTGTTCAGTTTTATTTGAGTCTATCTATGAAGTATCACCACAGCAAAAAAATGAGATGGGTGATGCGATTAAAAATTTCCAAAAAGTTTTTATCTCTAATCTGGACAAATAAATCGAGTAGGTTTAGGGGGATTTTACCCTCTAAACCTCACACACAGACAGTACGTGAACCTCTCTATTCATAAGGCTCTTCTTGATTCTAGTCTTTTCAAGGGCTAAAATCTTTGTATTGCCAATGTTCAAAAAAAACATTAAAAGTCTCTTGATAATTTTTGAAAGCATTTATAGCTTATGTATCAATGTTTCTTTCTGAGTCGACGTTTTTTGCGTTTATATTTGGTAAATCGATAATGTAAAACCCTGAAAAGTTTTCGCATTTCACTCATTCGGAACTTGCCATAGTGATTTATCCAGCCTCTGAATTTGAGCCTTAGTTATTAAGCGATTTTACTTATCCGAAATTGAACCTGTTGATGAAATTAGATGTTCTCCTCAACTTTTTTGCTATATTTGATGAAACATAAAACAGAGTTTTTTTACATACTGACTTTGAAGAGCATTGTAACAGCTTTCTGAAAAAAAAACAAGCCAATGAAACCGGAAATTTATCAGCCAAATAGCGAACTGACTGAATTTGTCAAGAGCTATTGGACATTGGAAGGAGAAAAAGAAAGTACGCCAAAAAGAAACACTATTGTACCTGATGGGACAATGAAGCTGATTTTTCACTACGGAGACACATACAAACACCACCCAAACAAAGGAAAAAGTATAATCCTACCAAAATGTTTTCTAATTGGACAATTGACAAAGCCTTATGTGGTTGAACCTATCGGAATTACAGGCTCTTTTGTTGTTCGATTTCACCCAAACGGTTTTTTGCCATTTTCAACCATTCCGATAAAGGAAATTGAAAATACGGCTGTTCCATTAGATAAATTATTTGGAAAAGACGGTAAAGAAGTCGGAGAAAACATTTTAAATGCACACTCAACCTTTGAGAGAATAAAAATTATTGAAACCTTTTTAGTAAATCGTTTAAAAGATAAGCAAGTAATTGACAAAATTGTAAAGTCAACTATTGAAATTATCATAAACGCTAATGGGCAATTTTCAGTTAATGAACATTCATTGCGAAACAATATCAATCGCAGACAATTGACACGCAAATTTTCATTAGCTATAGGTTTAAGCCCAAAACAACTCTCAAGAACTATAAGGCTTCAAGCTTCTTTGAAATCTCTTTTGACAAAAGAAATCAAAAATTTAACGGATTTGGCTTATGAAAATGAATATTTTGATCAAGCACATTTTATAAAAGACTTCAAAGAGTTTACAGGTCTAACACCGAAAGAATTTTATAGTGATGATCTCAAAATGTCATTGATTTTTGACCGAAAAGTTTAGTCTTGTCCCATTTTTACAATTTTAAGTTTTTCAATGATTGCATCTTTGCCCTGCAATTTTGCAACAATTTAAAAACAATAAAAAATGACAAACTCAAATCCAGTTGGCTGGTTTGATATTAGCGTATCAAATTTAAACAGAGCAAAAAAATTCTATGAAACCGTTTTCAGCATTCAACTTTTTGACGCACCATCAGAGTGGGGAAAACAATCCTTTTTTCCCTTTAATAAAGAAAGCGAAAACATTTCGGGAGCATTAGTAGAGAAAGTAGACTTTTCTGCAAGTACAAATAATACAGTTGTTTATTTTCAAACAGAAGATTGTTCAACAGAAGAAAAAAGAATTGAACAAGCAGGAGGAAAAGTTGTGCAACCAAAAATGAACATTGGCGAGTTTGGTTTTATTTCCATTTTTATAGATAGCGAAGGAAACACCGTTGGACTTCATTCAAGAAACTAAATTATGGCTTATGACATAAACCTTGTAAACAAAGTCAGAGAATTTCTTGCAGAAACTCCAAACATAGAAATAGAAGAAAAAGAAATGTTTGCAGTTTTAAACTTTATGGTAAATGGAAAAACTTGTATTTGTGTAAGTGGAGAAAATTTAATGTTACGTTTCGACCCTAAACTTCAAGAAGAAGTTTCAAAAATAAATGGTTATGAAATGATGCTAATGAAAGGCAAGGAATATAAAGGATATTGTTACATAAATTCAGAAGGTTTCAAAGACAAAAAAGACTTTGAATATTTAATGAACTTATGCATTGATTATAATAAATTATCCAATGCCACAAACAAGCCGAATAAAACAACGAAATCCTAACAAGGGTAACCATTGGACAACACTATTTTTCTGAAAATATTTTTCAAAAAACATAAAAACAAACCTCGTTTAAAGCGATTTAACGTAGGTTTGTATTTAGTTATAGTGCAAAATTCTAAAATTCAAGTCACTTGAAATCGTTATTTTTGGAACGATAAAAGGCGCTTTTATAAAAGTACATTTCTTCCATAGTTTTAGGTAAATAACTTGGGTAAAAATCAATGTTCTTTTTACTACAATGCGCACGTGTTTCTTTGAGCGGCAAGTTAAATATACCAACAACTCTATATGCCTTTTTAATGCAGTCTCCTCGGATTTTTAACCAAAAACTGATAAATAAACAAGAATCATTCTTCTTTTACAATTAACAACTTACCCCAATCGTCTAATTTCCAAAGAATCACGACTAATTTTTTACCTATTTCTGTAAGTGAATATTCAACTCTAGGTGGAAGTTCATTGAAAGAAATTTTTTCTAAAATTCCGTCTTCAATCATTTCGTTGAGTTGTTGATTTAAAACCCGTCTATCGACATTGGCAATTCCTCTCAAAAACTCACTTGGGCGTTTCTTACCTTCGTTAATTTGCCAAACAATTGGAATTTTCCACTTTCCAGAAATTGAATTTACAGCAATTTCCAAAGGACAAATTTTATTTTCTGTTGCTCGTTCCATTATTTATATAAAATTGACTTTTTTATCCCATAGCAATAAAAAAATGCGTTATTGTCTATTTGGTTTTGATTTCAAATCTTTGTACGAAATTAATCAAAAGAAAAGAAAATGACAGATTTAGCAGCACAAATTCAGCAGTTCAATATTGAATTAGCGACAAAAGTTCCGAAAGAAGTTCTAGAAGCGTTCGAAAAATCTATTAAAGATTTAAAAACAAAAAATATGGAAGAAAAAAGTATAAAAATTGGAAAAATAATGCCTTACTTTTCTTTGAAAAATGCTAAAAATGAAATCGTAAATTCTTTCGATATTTTGAAAAATGGCAAAATGATTATTGCATTTTATCGTGGAAGTTGGTGCCCATATTGCAATTTAGAACTTAAAGCGTTGCAAGAAAAAATGTCTAAATTTAAAGATAAAAATGCAACTCTCGTTGCTATTTCTCCACAAAGTCCAGATAATGGTTTGACTGTTATTGAAAAACATAGTCTAACTTTTGAAGTACTCACTGATAAAGACAATATTTTTGCAAAACAATTGGGAATTGTATTTGAGTTACAAGATTTTGTTTTGCCCTATTATCAAGCTTTGGGAATTAATTTATCGAGCTTTAATAAAAGTAACGACAATTCTTTACCAATTCCAGCGGTTTTTGTTGTAGATGAAAACGGCAAAATAATCTATAAATTTGTTGACACTAATTATATAAACAGAATTGATATTGACGAATTATTGAAAGTATTATGACTGAAATACAACGCAAAGGTTCACGCTCAATGAAAGACATTCCCAAAGACATTTTGGTACAACTAAACAGCGGACAAATTGAAACTGCTAGCCTAGTAGAATGGTTAGCAATTGACCAACGTATTTTGTTAGAAAACTTGCTTAAACAGACGGATAGAATAGAATATTTAAATCCTATTTTATTTGAAATTGAATCGTTAAAAAAGCAGACAGTAAACACCATTAACCAAGCAATTGGAACAGGACTCTATCAACAAGCCATTGAAAATAAAGACACAGCAATTTTGACAATTATTTCAAATCACAATGCTGACTTGGTTCGTTGTTGGGCGACTTACACTATTGGGAAAAATCCAAAACTTAGTATTGAAGAAATACTGCAACAAATTCAACCTTTTTCGGCAGACAAGCACTTTAGCGTAAGAGAAATTTGTTGGTTGGCGGTAAGGCCATATATTGCTGATAATTTGACAAAGAGTATTGAAGTATTATCAGATTGGACAAACCATTCAGACGAAAATGTAAGACGATTTTCAAGTGAAGCGACACGCCCACGTGGAGTTTGGTGCGAGCATATTGAAACACTTAAACAAAATCCCGAATTAGGCTTAACCATTTTGGAACCAATGAAATCTGACAAAGCAAAATATGTGCGTGACAGTGTGGGAAATTGGCTAAATGATGCGAGTAAGACACAACCCGAATTTGTTAAGAATCTTTGTGAAAAATGGACAGAAGAAAGTCAGACAAAAGAAACGGCTTACATCGTTAAAAAAGCATTGCGAACCATTAAATAGGAAACAAAAAACACTACTGCTAACAAGGGTAACTATGCGCAACCCCAATCTTCTGAAAATAATTTTCAAAAAACATAAAAACAAACCTCGTTTAAAGCGATTTAACGTAGGTTTGTTTTTAGTTATAATGCAAAATTCTAAAATTCAAGTTACTTAAAAATGGTAACCCAATTTTGTAGTTTTAACCTAATGGAAAGAAAATTGACTAATCTAAAAATTTAAAATTCACCAAAGTTTGACAAAATCCAATAACTCTTTTCCCGAATTAGAAATGATAAATAAGTATGTTTTTCAAATTTGTGGAATTAAAATTAAAAATGTAGAAACTGAATTAGAAAGTAAACAATACTTTGCTCATAATTTTGAGCTAAATAATCACAAAGTTAAATTCAGAATGGCAAAAATAACTCCAACGAAAACGGGTCAATTTGTAGCAATATGGAAACGAAATAAAAATGGAATAACTGAAGCACATAATGTTGACGACGAATTCGAATTTTACTTAATTGCAACTCGTCAAGCAGAAAGGTTTGGAGTTTTCATTTTCAACAAAACAGTTTTGAGCGAAAATAGAATTTTGACAAGTAAAAAAGGGAAAGGAAAACGTGGAATTAGAGTTTATCCAAATTGGAGCGTAACAGAAAATATACAAGCACAAAAAACTCAAAATTGGCAGATAAATTATTTTTTAGAAATAAAGGATAATAACCAAATTGATATAAACAAAGCAAAAAAGTTGCTGAATTTACAATGAAAAAGAACAAACAGCTATCAGCCGTAACTACATTAAATCTCCATCTTTTTGAAAAAAAAAATTAACAAACAAAAGAGTTATTATTAAATGACATTATTTCTATTATTGAAGGACTTAATAAAAATATATCAGCTAATTATTTCTATTTGCAGTACGCAACCTTTTTATAAATTAAGCGTCTTATATGTAAATTAACTTCAAGTGTAAGTTTTATGAAAAATATAGTATTCTTTTTAGGATTGGCATTTTTATGTATTGGATCAAGTTGTAGTAATGAAAATTCGTCGTCAGATGACGAACCTCAAGTTAATTCTAGTTGGGTTCTAAAAAATACATCAGGAGGGATTACTGGTATTAATGACAATTTTGTTAATGGTGATGTTATTTGGGATTTTGACAGCAGTAATAAAAGCTTAAAAGTAACGAAAAATGTTAGCACTACTGGGTCGGGAATACCAGCGGGAGTTTATACTTATTCAGTAAAAAAAGAAGGAAAAAAATCCTTATTAGTAATTAAACACAGTGATGTTGTTTATGCAACATTATCTTATGAGTTTCTCAACGAAAACGGAGTTGTTTTCAAAGATGAAGCTATTGCTGATGGTTTTCAATTCACATTTGTAAAAAATTGCGGAGAGACAATTTTTTGTACACTTGAAGCAAAAGCTGCATTAAATGTATATGTAAAATTAGGAAACTCGAGTACATCAACAACGGATGGAGTAACAGTTATTGCAAAAAGTGGCAATTATACAGAATCATTAACGCCCTCCGTAAATAAAAATCCCTCTTTCACAGGTGCTTATGAAAAAGCAGGAAATTATATTATAACTGTATCAAAATCAGGATACAAAACCTACACTTCTGATCGAGTTATAGTTAGTCGCGATTGTTGTCACGTCTTGCCCCAAACTATGAATGTCGTTTTACAGCTTAACTAGTTTTAGAGAATTATTTAACTACTACAACCATTTGAGTGCAGAACAACTCATAAAAGTTTGTAAAATAATAATTTAGAGTTTGTTCGCGGATTTTTAATTACGCCAATAACTATTGTTTTGTTAGATTTGTTTTAATTAGCTTAATGCGCTGCACTCAAGGGAAACAAATCCGCACGATCTGGATTGTCCAGATTTTTTTAAGACTAACGTTAGCGGTAATTCCCTCACAGAATCGAAGAATTCAACGTAATTTTTGTTAAAAAAAATTAAAATGTATATAAGAAAAGCTGAAGAGCAAAAAGATTACGACAAAGTCTGGGATATTTTTACAAGTGTTATCTCAACAGGTGATACTTATGTTTTTGATCCAAATACAGCAAAGGCTGCATTACATAAAAATTGGTTCGCAGAATATATGGACACATTCGTTGCTGTTGATGAAAATGACGATATACTAGGAACCTACATAATTAAACCAAATCAAATTGACTTAGGAAACCACATTGCGAATTGCAGTTATATGGTAAATCCTAAATATCACGGAAAAGGAACTGGAAATTTTTTATGTGAACATTCTATAAATTTTGCAAAAGAAAAAGGATATTTAGGAATTCAGTTCAATATTGTCATAAGTACAAATGTAATTGCAGTTGAACTTTGGAAAAAGTACGGATTTAAAATTATTGGAATAACTCCAAAAGGATTTAGACATAAAAAATTAGGATTCGTAGATACTTATATAATGTTTAAAGATTTACAAGACGAAATATAGTCGAGTAGGTAAAGACAATCAAACCACTAAACTTCATACAAAACCGAACGTGGACCTCTCTATCCATAAGGCTCTTCTTAATTCTAGTCTTTTCAAGGTCTAAAGCAGGAATAGTTCTTGAATTTAATAGAGACAAAAAAGAAATGATACTAAAACAAAGTGGTAAAGAATTCTCGTTTACAAAAGAGTAAGTAACATAGAATAATATAGGTAGCTCTTGCGTAACCCCAATATTCTGAAAATATTTTCAAAAAATTTAAATAAACAACCTCTTTTAAAGCGTTTTAAAGGAGGTTTGTTTTTAGTTATAACGCAAAATTCTAAAATTCAAGTCACTTATAATATCTTTTTTTAAAGCCATAAAAGATGCTTTTTATAAAAGTACATTTCTCCCATAGCCTTTGGTAAATGACTTCGATCAAAATCGATCTTCTTTTTACTACAAAGCGCAAGGGCTTCTTCAATTTGTGAGTTAAATTTGTTATCAATACATTTTTTCTTCATTTATAATAACTCTTTTTTTGGCTAGCTTAATATTTGTAAAGTTAACGAGTGTATCAAAAGATAAGGTGTCTTCCCAATTACAAATAGCATTTGAAAGCGTAAATTAATGAAGCAAATTCTATTTTATAAAAAGTACGATTTTTTTTACTGACTGACTTTGGGTGATATTATGGTTAAACCGCTAAAGTTCTAATCTCAATTATTTTTTTAAAAATACTTTGTAATACTATGTATTTTGTTATACATTTGTCAAATGAATGAAACTTTTGTAACAAACTGGAAATCGCAGGTTAAAAAGGGAACACTTACTTTTATTATCCTGAATGTACTCAAAGACGAAGAGTATTACGGTTATGAACTTATTGAGCAAATAAAAAAGCATACCGAAATTGAAATTGCTGAGGGAACGCTTTATCCGTTAATGAATAGACTAAAAAATGAAAACTTAGTTGATTCAAAATGGGTAGAGCAAGAAACAGGGATTCCAAGAAAATATTATTGTTTGACTGAAATGGGTGCAAAAACTCTCGTTCAAATGAATGTGTATTGGAAAAATTTAGAGTCCTCAATTCAAAAAATAATCAAATGAAAATAGAAAATATAAAATTTAGTCAAGAAGCTTCAAAAAGAATATATATCGATTATATGAAGCGAGTAAAAAAAGTGACAAGTTCGCTTTCTAAACAAAATCAAGATGATATTTATATGGAATTTAACAGCCATATATTTGAAGCAATTCGACAAAAAAACGGCATCAATGAAATTGACTTACTTTTAGATATTCTTGAAAAGTTAGGAATTCCAGAAGAAGTTTTAAAACCACTTGTTGCAGATAAAAAGCTAGAACAAGCAACTAAAACATTTAATCCAATGCACGTTTTTAAAGCATTGGTTCTGAATTTCACCAATGGAATTACTTACATTATATTCTTCTTTTTATATATGTTGCTATTAGGATTTGTATTTCTAATTTTTGCCAAAATAGTAAATCCATCAGGAGTTGGTTTATTTTACAAAGATTCTTCTTTTATGGTTTTAGGGCTATCTGATAATACAAATCAAGTTGGAGTAAAAGAGATTTTAGGTAATTGGTTTATACCAGTAATGATTATTTCAACAATTGCCTTTTATTTTATTATTACCCTTTTATTAAAGTTTAAAAAAACAATCAATCAAAAATAAATCATTATGAAAAAAATCTTAATTATCAGTATTGTTACTTTTTTTACAACCACTTGTTTGTCCCAAACATTCAACAAAAAGCGTTTAGACAGCTTGTTCCAAGTTTTAGAAAATAAGGAAAAGTTTATGGGAAGTATAGCTATTTCTAAAAATGGCGAATTATTGTATTCAAATACCATTGGTTTTGCAGATATTGAAGCTTCAAAAAAAGCAAATAACCAAACCAAATATAGAATCGGTTCGATTTCTAAAATGTTTACCGCTTGCTTAATTTTAAAGTCTATTGAAGAAAACAAATTATCTTTAAATCAAACGCTTGATAAGTTTTTTCCTCAAATTGAAAATTCAAAAAAAATTACTATTGAAAATTTATTAAATCATAGAAGTGGCATTCATAACTTCACCAATGATTCAACATATTTGAGTTATAATACAGCATTTAAATCTCAAAAAGAAATGATTGAAATTATAGTAAGAGGGAAACATGATTTTGAACCGAATAGCAAAGCCGATTATAGTAATTCTAATTATGTTTTGTTGAGTTATATTCTTGAAAAAATTTACAATAATGATTATGCTAAAATTTTAAACAAAAAAATAATTATACCATTGGGATTAAAGAATACCTATTTTGGAGGTAAAACCAAACTTATAAACAACGAGAGTTATTCGTATAGTTTTGAAAAAAGATGGATTAAAGAAACAGAAACTGATATGTCTATCCCTATGGGAGCAGGAGCAATAGTTTCAAATCCAACAGATTTAACTCTATTCATTGAACAACTTTTTGCAGGAAAAATTATTTCTGAAAAATCATTGGCTCAAATGAAAACCATAAAAGATAAATACGGAATGGGAATATTTGAATTTCCCTATTTTGAAAAGAAAAGTTATGGTCACACAGGTGGAATAGATGGTTTTCAGTCGGTTGTAAGTTATTTTCCAGAAGATAAATTGGCTATTGCACTTACTTCAAACGGAATACAATATGCAAATAACAATGTTTTGCTGTGTGCTTTAAGCTGTTATTTTAATAAACCTTTTAAAATACCGACTTTTGAGAATGTAGAAATAAGTAATGAGATATTAGATTCTTATATCGGACAATATGCAAGTCAACAAATTCAATTAAAAATTGCAATTACAAAGAAGGAAAACAAATTATTTGCTCAAGCAACAGGACAACCTGCTTTTCCTTTAGAAGCTTCTAATTCAACTAGCTTCAAGTTTGAAAAAGCAGGAATAGTTCTTGAATTTAATAGAGACAAAAAAGGAATGATACTAAAACAAAGTGGTCAAGAATTCTCGTTTACAAAAGAATAAGTAACATAGTACAACATCGGTAGCTCTTGCGCAACCCCAATCTTCTGAAAATAATTTTCAGAAAACATAGAAAACAAACCTCTTTTAAAGTGATTTAAATGAGGTTTGTTTTTAGTTATAGTGCAAAATTCTAAAATCAAAATCACTTAAAATAGCTTTTTTGAAGCCATAAAAGATATTTTTTATTAAAGTACATTTCTCCCATAGCCTTTGGTAAATGACTTCGATCAAAATCGATCTTCTTTTTACTACAAAGCGCAAGGGCTTCTTCAATTTGTAAGTTAAATTTGCTATCAATACATTTTTTCTCCATTTATAATAACTCTTTTTTTGGCTAGCTTAATGTCTATAAAGTTAAAGAGTGTTTCACAAGATATAGCGTCTTCCAAACTATAAAACATGCATCTTATAGTGAGAAATTTCTGAAATAATGTGTATTTCTAAAAATATAAAACTTCTGTTTTACTTTATTGTTTTGTTATATTTAATCAAACATAAAACGAAGGTATTTCAAAGACTGATATTACCTGCATGCTAAAAAAAGCAGACCCAAACAAACTCAAAATTAACATTTATGAAAGCTATTTTGATTTTATAAGAAAAATTTAGAGAACCTTAAAATTGAAATTTAACTAACTGTTTATGTATTTGCCCAAAATTACGTAATTCAACAAAAATTTTAGATAGTAAAATGCCATAATCGGTTAATTCATATTCAACCAGTTTTGGTTGTTCTTTAAAATATATCCTTTTTACTAATTTTTTTTGTTCTAACTCTTTCAATCTTAATACTAGCATTCTTTCAGTAATATTTTCAATTGATTTATAAATTTCTGAATATCTCATTTTACCATTCTCAAGCCTGCATAGTATTATCAAAGACCACCTTTTGCCAATCAAGTTTATTGTGTATTCCAAATCACATGTTTTTATTATTTTGTTCTCATTTAAACTATTACTTGACTTTTCTTTTCTCATAACCTTACAAAATTGTTAGCTGAAATTTCATTTTTTTTACTAACAAAAGTATAGTAATTTTTATAATTTTGAAAAAAATCAATGAAAAATGAAAACAATAGGTTTAATAGGAGGAATGAGTTGGCAAAGTACTAATACTTATTATGAACAAATAAATAAACTGATTAACAGCAATTTAGGTAATCTTCATTCCGCAAAAATAATACTTCATAGTTTAGATTATGAAGATATAGCCAAATTCCAAAGTGAAAATAAATGGTTAGAAATTGAAATTTTATTAATTGAAGCTGCAAAAAAAATACAAAATTCAGGTGCAGAATGTATTTTAATTTGTTGTAATACAGTTCATTTAGTTGCTGAAAATATACAAAAGGAAATTAACATTCCTTTGATTCATATTGCAGATGTAACAGGCACTGAAATTATAAAAAGCAAACTTACAAAAGTTTCATTATTAGGAACTTTGTTTACAATGAATCAAGATTTTTTTAAACAAAGACTAAAAGATAAATTTAATATTGAGACAATAGTTCCAAATGAAGAAGATAAAGAATTTATACATTATTCTATTTACCACGAATTTAGCAAAGGTGTTTTCAAGGAAAAAACCAAATTAAAGATACTTGAAATTATTGATAAACTTAAAAAACAAGGTGCTGAAGGAGTTATACTTGGTTGCACCGAGTTACCAATGTTGATAAATACAAATGAACATATTTATCCTTTTTTTGATACTACATTAATACATTCAACAGCCGCAGTAAAGTTTGCATTAATTAACAATAATTTTAAAAATGAAATCTGAGAATACAATAAATTACCAATTACTGAATGATTTAGAAAATTTTGATAAACTTTTGGAAGTAACCAAAAACCAAAGTTTAAAATATCTGAACAATATTTCTGAAAGAAAAACTTCTACTAAAATTATAAATAATAGTAAATTAGAATTACCTACGATAGGCTTGGGCACAGCGAAAACACTTGAACTTTTTATTGAAAGATTTGAGCAAATAATAGTTGCTTCATCAGGGCCAAGATATTGGGGTTACGTTACGGGAGGAGCAACACCAGCATCAATAGTTGGAGATTGGTTAACATCCGTTTACGACCAAAATACTCACGAAACAGAAGGTCAAGGCTCAATATCTGCTTTGATTGAATTAGAGACAGTTGATTTACTTTTAGATTTTTTTGATTTACCAAAAGGCTTTTTGGGAGGTTTTGTAACAGGAGCAACAATGTCAAATTTCACTTGTTTAGCAGTTGCAAGGCAATGGATTGGAAAAAAGTTGGGCAAAGACTTTGCAAAAGAGGGAGTTTCTAATTTAATTAATGTTCTCACAGCTACAACGCATTCATCTGTAATTAAATCGCTATCACTTTTAGGAATGGGAAGCAATAACATTATAAAAGTAAAAATTTCAAACGAAAATAGAGAAGCAATAGATATTAAAGACTTAGAAGATAAAATTTTAGCACTAAATGAAGAACCATTTATACTAATTTCAAGTGCAGGAACTGTCAATACAGTTGATTTTGATGATTTTAATGCAATTCAAAAACTGAAAGATAAATATAATTTTTGGTGGCACATTGATGCTGCTTTTGGAGGTTTTGCAGTTTGCTCAAAAACTCATAAAAATCTTCTAAACGGTTGGCAAGATGCAGATAGCATAACAATTGATTGTCATAAATGGCTAAATGTCCCGTATGAAAGTGCAGTATTTTTCGTTAAAGAAAAGTACAAACATTTACAAATTGAAACATTCCAAAACAGCAATGCACCATATTTGGGAGATCCATCTGAAAAATTTAGCTATCTTAACTTTCTACCAGAAAACTCAAGACGTTTAAAAGCATTGCCAGTTTGGTTCACTTTAGTCGCATACGGAAAAGAGGGTTATCAAGACATAGTTGAGAATTGTATCCGTTTATCAAATAACTTTGGAAAATTTATTTCAGAAAGTGATGATTTTGAATTATTGGCACCAGTAAGGTTAAATACTGTTTGTTTTAAGCTAAAGAATATTGATAAACAAGAAAAAATCAATACTTTTTTGTCATTATTAAATGAAACAGGTAAAGTATTTTTGACACCAACTGTATACAAAGGAAATAAAGGTATTAGAGCGGCTTTTGTTAATTGGAGAACAACAGAAATTGATATTCTGATAGTAACAAAACTTATGAAGGAAATAATTAAAAACCTATAGAATATCCCGCAGATAACACAAGTAGCAATTGTGCAATTCTCTTAAAAGTTAAATATAAAAAACAACCTAATTTAAGCACATTTAAGCGAGGTTTATTTTTTGGTTTTGAGTTGTAGCCTTTAAAATGGATATACCTATGTGGCTTGTTAAAACCTAAAGTTCGAGTTTTTGAATAAATGTTTTAACCGATATTAAAGCCCGAGGACTTGAGGTCATTCTCATTACTATTACAGATAGTTTAAAAGGTTTAACCCAAAACAAGACTTCCATCTTCTTTAAAAATGGCGGTAGTTTATTCTTCACTAATTATTGTAGGCTTCCTCTTTTTGAGCAAAATCATAAAGAACCAACTGGGTGCTTGTTTATTTGAGGCGAAATAAACTCTTTCATATCGGTAGTAATTTTTTTTTATCTTTCTAAGCCACATATCTGCTTTTAAACTGTTTTACCTGAATTAAGTCAGCAAGTGCCTCAATTTCTTCGGATGTTAACATTCCAAAATTACTAATAAAATCTATGACTATCTGTCTGAGTTCTTTTTCAGATAGCTCAGTGTTTTGAAGTGCTATGCTCATAAGATTTATCATTTTTATTAGATTTTCAAAACTAGCAAATTAAAAATGAACACCTACTAAATAATCATTTTTCTTATCATTTGTCAAGTAGGTTCTTATGATTCAATTTTAGTTTTGTATAAAAAATTTATCACAGGTCATTAATACTTTTGAACAAAAAATTTTTACGATTATATCAATACCTAATTAGTAGAATTATTCTTAAAACTCGTTGCAATCCACGAAAACAAAAAATATACTATTCTATCACTTGTATTTGAATGTGGTTTTAATTCAAAATTCTCGTTTAATAAATACTTTAAAAAAGTTACAAATATGACACCTTCTGAATATTAAAATTTGCTAAAAGAAATAAACGCTTTTTAACCATCTAAATTTAATTTTCTTCATTGCTGATTATCAATATTCAATAATTATAATTAGTCCCCACTTTCACGCAAGGTCGATTGGTTGGTTTAATTTGACAAATATTTGCCAGATAAAAATAAAATTAAATCAATATGGGGTCTCTCATAAATTTTATACACACTCAAGAACTATATAATAAATAATGAAAGATACAAGTAAAATGAAAGCTGCGAGCTTTACTAACCCCAATGCATGAGAATAATATGAAAGAACCTAAAGCGGACAAAAGAATATTTCTTGAAACACACCATATTAAAAATTTACATACTGGTTTTGGTCAGTTTAATTTTAATTTGGACAAAGCCTTAAGCCACGAAATTGAGTTTTTAAATGACCATGAAGTTATACTCAATTGCAATGACGACATGGTAAAGAAAGTGCTAGGAGCTCGCGTTTCCTACAATAAATATTTGCCAATAACTCGATATCCATTTTTCAGAATAAAAAAGAATTTCAATTTATGGCATTCGGTAAATCAAAACACCAAAATTGAACCCGCCTCTGTTACAGTGCCTTATCTTTTAACTATTCATGATGTCAA
>CAUPRE010000036.1:0-31675 GCA_963513565.1 uncultured Flavobacterium sp.
GCGGGAATGTTGCCTTTGGCGATAGAAACCATAACCACAGAAGAGGAAACTGTGGATGGTAAAGCTGCCAGAAAAAACACCCCTAACCAAAGCAACTCGAAGTCAGTGTCGATAAACAACGGACGAAATGCCAAAACAATTAGCGGAAAAAACAAAAAGGTTGTCAACTGAACGACAATGTGCATTTTCCAGTTAGCCAGCCCGGCTTTAAGTTTCTCAACACTCAGTCGCAAACCATAAAACAAGAAAATAAACGATACGCCTACATTGGCAATATCCTCCAGCGAAACAGGTTCTTTAATCATGCCTGGCTTTGGCAAAAAATAAGCCAGCAGGATCATGGTTCCTATCATTAACAGGAAACCGTCGAAACCTGCTTTACGTAATACTTCTAATAATTTCTTCAATGTGTTCTTAATTTTTATTTTTAGATTTTTATACTACAAAAATAAGTTTTGTAGATCATTAAATCTTCGACTTAATCAAAAAACGGTTTCTGTATTGTTTTTTATTACATTTGAAGATTATTATTCTTTTTTGTAAATTAATTCAACCTTTTTAAGTAAAATATTCTATGGAGCAAATAGACGATATTGATCTTAAGTTACTAAATATACTTCACGATAATTCTAAATACACGGTAAAAGAACTGGCAAAAATGGTAAATCTTTCGGCATCGCCAGTTTTTGAGCGTATTAAAAGGTTAGAAAACAACGGTTATATTAAAAAATATATAGCCCTGCTGGATGCAGAAAAACTAAACAGGGGATTCATCGTTTTTTGTAATATCAAACTTAAACAACACGATCGTACTATTGGGAATCAGTTTGTTAGTGATATTATGAAAATAGAAGAAGTTGTGGAATGCTACAATATATCAGGTGATTACGATTTTTTAATGAAAGTTTATGCCAAAGACATGAAGCATTATCAGGATTTTGTGTTTAATAAATTGGGATCAGTTGAAAGCATTGGAAGTACCCAAAGTACCTTTGTTATGTCGGAGATAAAAAATATCTACGGATAAGCTAAAGGAAAGCTTATTGGTAAAACTAATTAGGTAGCTATCGAAAAATGTTTTTTTACTAATTATAGCGAAGAGCCTTTATTTTTTTAGTCCCTAACTTCCACAAAATTCCTATCAGTTTCAAAAAGGGTAATTGCTAATTGATTATCTTTTGGAAGTAACGGTTTTAAAATTATAGTATAATACCCAAGCAAAATCTTCGGTAGAAGCTATTTGGAAAAGGGAATAAATATCTGTGTTAGAAAAAGGACTAAATATCCTCGAAAACCGCCACCGTTAAACCAGATTCTTGATTATAATCAATCTCCAAAGCTCCAGCTTCGAAAGTAATACTGACATAATCGCCTGACATGGGCGCATCCTCTCGCTCTGGTTTTATAGATAGCAAAGGTGTTTTGATGTTTTCTATCCATAAAGGCGAGGCAGAAACATCAATTCGTTTTAAAGATAAGGTACCGTTAAATTGTTCTGCTAGTTGTTGTTGTTCTTTTTTAAAATCATAATCAGTCACGATAGAAAATCCGGTATCCTCCTCATTGATTTTGAAAAACATTTTTTGATGATTCTCAAAATGCAACTCAACGGTATCAATAAAAATAAATTGATTGTCGGGTTGTACCAAATTAACCCACAAATGATAAAAGACAGCCGTTACTGTTTTTTGTTTACTAGTTTCTTGAAGTAAAGAAAGTTCTTCTGGAGAAAAAAAATAGGTAGCACTCATAACAATAATAGCATTTTAAACAGCTTGAATAATCCATTGAAAGTGCAAAAGTAGGCTTTCAATTGCTTTAATTAACGCAAAAGTTATTTTTTTTGATGATATAAAAAATGCAAAACATGACCAACAATAATCCCAAGTCCTCCGATGGGAACCAAATAGGTTTCTTGATGCAAAGCAAAATCCAAAAGCATCCCATTAAATACCAAGAACAAAGAAAACAGTAGTGTCAATTTGATATAAAATGGCCCTGAACCTTTCAAAATAGAAAAGATCAAAACAGCGGCTATTCCAAAAAAGAAAACATCAATCCAAGGGTTATGAGCAATTCCCATAGGCAATACAGAAAGCAATGGAAACACAATACAATGTACCAAACAGATACTAGCACTCGAAATTCCCAAAACGTCTTGAACAATCAAAGCTTGCTTCTTCATTTTTTTGTATTTTTGTGAAAGGCAAAGATAGCCTCTTTTTTATTTATTGCAACATTGTTGCGTTATTTATTTTTTTATGAAAACTACCCGTAACACAGCTGCCAAAACAGCCATTGCTTCCCTTTTATCTGAATCAAAAGTAGCACTTTCGCATGTTGAAATTCAGCATCAGCTGAACGGTCTTTGTGATCGCGTCACTATTTATCGCGTTTTGGACCGCTTAGTAAACGAAGACAGTATTCATAAAATCGCTACTCCTGAAGGCACTGTAAAATATGCCAGTTGCCATCACGAACATACTCACAACAACCATCCGCATCAGCACAACCACGTGCACTTTCATTGTGAAAAATGCCAATCGGTAAGCTGTTTGGATGCTGTAGTCCCTCAATTTGAAATTCCTTCAGCCTATGTGGTGAAAGAAACTAATTTCACCGTAACCGGAATTTGTCCCAATTGTCAATAAACCTCTTATTATTTAGACAAGTCTAAAAAAATATTTAAAGTGAACTTTTTTTGTATATATTTGGGTTTTAAAACACTATACAATTGAGTCATTCCTTAGAAGAAGTCAACCAATCGGTGACTACGCAAAATAAAAAATCAAAGTTTAGAAAAATCCTTGCTTTTCTAGGCCCAGCTTATCTCGTAAGTGTAGGCTATATGGATCCAGGCAACTGGGCAACTGATATTGCTGGCGGAAGTCAATTTGGCTATTCACTATTGTGGGTATTACTGATGAGTAATCTTATGGCATTGCTATTGCAAAGTTTGAGTGCGCGTTTAGGGATTGTCACCCAACGTGATTTGGCACAAGCCTCACGCGAAACCTATTCGCCTTTTGTGAATTACATTTTATATTTTTTGGCCGAAATTGCCATTGCTGCTTGTGATTTGGCCGAAGTACTCGGAATGGCGATTGGGATTAACTTGCTGTTTGATATTCCGTTAATAGAAGGCGTTTTGATTACGGTTTTAGATACTTTTTTACTGCTCTTCTTAATCAACAAAGGCATCCGAAAAATGGAAGCCTTTATCATAGTTTTGGTAGCCATCATAGGATTTTCGTTTGTATTCGAAATGTTTTTTGCCCAACCAGAACTAGACAAAGTAGTTTTGGGATTGATTCCGTCTCTTCCTACTGAAGCGGCGCTTTACATTGCTATCGGGATCATTGGAGCCACGGTTATGCCGCACAATTTGTACTTGCATTCGTCTTTGGTGCAAACCCGAAAATTTGATCGCAGTCCGAAAGGCATTCGACAAGCCTTAAAATACAACCTAATTGATTCAACGATTGCATTGAATTTGGCTTTTTTTGTGAATGCCGCTATTTTGATTTTGGCTGCAGCCACCTTCTACAAAAACGGACTATTTGAAGTAGCCGAAATTCAAGATGCCCATAAATTTTTAGCCCCAATTTTAGGCACAAAATGGGCTTCTATCCTATTTGCCGTGGCATTGATTGCTGCTGGACAAAGTTCAACAATTACGGGAACTTTAGCAGGCCAAATTGTAATGGAGGGCTATTTGAATTTACGCATTCAGCCTTGGGTACGACGCATTATTACCAGAATAATTGCCATAGTTCCAGCAGTTATTGTAATCTTGATTTATGGTGAAAGTGTCACGGGAAAACTACTTATTTTCAGTCAAGTAATTTTGAGTTTGCAATTGGGATTTGCCATTATTCCATTGATCCATTTTGTAAGCGATAAAAAGAAAATGAATGGTTTCCATATCAATACCATAACAAAAATAGCCGCTTGGATGATTGCTTTGATTATTGTTTCGCTCAACGCCAAATTGGTTTTTGACGAAATTCAAGGTTGGTTGTCGGAGTCTCAAAACCCAATCGTTTTATGGGTAACTGTAGTTCCTCTTGCTATCGGATTCTTAATTTTACTACTTTATATTGTTATAAAACCATTCTTAGCTAAGACAAAATATACCATACAAAATCATTCACCACATAATATGGCCTTGCAATTCAATGCTACCGAGGCACATCTCCCTCAAAAAATTGCTATTGCTGTCGATTTTTCTTTTGCCGATGAAACTGCCATTAACTACGCCTTTAATATGGGCGGAAAAGAGGCTAAATATACACTGATTCATGTCGTAGAAACTGTTGGTGCTATGATGTACGGCAAACAAACCGACGATCACGAAACTACGATCGACGAAAAATTGTTATTAGAATACAAGGAAATGTTTCAAGAAAAAGGTTTCTATGTCAAAACCCTACTTGGTTTTGGGAAGCCCAACAAAGTACTTCCAAAATTGGTTAATAAAGGCAAATTCGATTTACTCATTATGGGTACGCATGGCCATACTGGATTTAAAGATTTACTATTAGGAACCACAATCGATCATTTGCGCCACAAGATTTCCATTCCATTAGTATTGATTAATAATGCTAAAAAATAAAATACCTCATTCTGGCTTTAAAAGCTGAAAGAGGTTAAAAATTCCATTTCATATGATGACCCACTCCGAAGAAAATTACCTAAAAGCCATTTATCATTTGACCGTGCAGCTTGAAGCCGAAGTGCCTACGAACGCCATTGCCGAAATGATGGATACCAAAGCTTCTTCGGTAACCGATATGCTGAAGAAATTGGCTGATAAAGCACTAATCAATTACATCAAATACCAAGGAGTTTCCTTAACTGAAAAAGGAACGCACGCCGCCAAAATGATTGTTCGCAAACACCGTTTGTGGGAAGTTTTTTTGGTAGAAAAATTGGCTTTTACTTGGGACGAAGTACACGACATCGCTGAGCAATTAGAACACATCAAGTCCGAACAACTCATCAATAAACTCGATGATTTTTTGGGCAACCCCACCGAAGATCCACACGGAGATCCCATTCCAGACGCACAAGGAAAAATCACTAAAACAGAAAAACTATTACTCTCAGAATTGGCTGAAAGCGAAACTGCTATTTGTGTGGGAGTAAAAGATTCCTCCGCCGATTTTTTACAATACTTAAACAAACAAAAAATTGCTTTAGGAGCCGTTATCAAAGTATTGGGAAGAGAAAATTTTGATGCGTCTTTACATTTAATAATTAACGATACACCACTTACCGTATCGTCAAAAATCGCTGGAAACTTGTATGTGAAGCGGATTTAACCACACCCACAATTCCCGTCTCCACAGTTTTTTTTGGACTTCTTTTTCCAGAAAAACTTTCGAATGAGGAAACCAATGGCTATAGCCAATAAGGAAAAAGCGATGATTTCTTGTACCAACATAGTAGGTTCACTTTAAAGAATTAAACCCAGATTCCGCATTAAAAATCTAGGTTAAAGATAGGCATTTTTTAATGTGATTATCTGTTATGCATACCATTTAGTAGGATAAATCAATTGTCTTTTTTTTCAGAAACTTTATCGTTCCTGTACTTTGCGTCTCTGTGTCTTTGCGAGGGTAATTTCACGCAAAGGCGCAGAGACGCAAAATTTATATTCAATACTTTGATTTTTGGTATGAGTTACTATCAGTCATATTATTTAAAATTTGGCACCAATACTGATGTAAAAAGTACGTCCATCATTTGGCAATACGCCAGGTCCAGGATAACCTCCAGCACGACGAGTAGCATAACTAACATTCGTAAGATTATTAATTCCCGACTTGATATTGTAATTTCCTAAAAAGTCATATTTCATAGAGAAATCATAGACACTAAATCCAGCTAATGCTCCCGTTACACCGTTTGCAGTTGGCGTTTCGGTGTTGTTTGCATCGGTGTAGATTTTGCTGGTCATTCTATTTTGGAAAGTTGCAGATATATTTTTGAAATCCCAACTAATACCAAAATTGTGAATGTAGCGTGGCGCATTCTCGACTTGCTTACCTGCTAAATTACTTTGCGTAATCACAATATTCGGAGCTGTTCCCGATACTTGAGTCAGTCTAAAATCAGAGTAAGTAGCATCAATAAAAGATAGCGTCGCAAAGAAATTAATATCTCCAATGGCTTCATTTACCTGAAACGCTTTGGTCACATTCACATTTACAAATCCTTCAAATCCTTTATGGATGGTCTCTCCTAAATTGGTTCTAAACAAATAAGTGCTTTGCGTTGGGTCGTTATTAGTAAATTGACGAATACTTCCCACTCTGTTTTGATACAGTAAATAAAAATAAGAAACATCGAAATTTACAAATCCAAAAAGAGCACCACGATACCCTAAATCTAAATTGTAGCCACTTCCATCTTTCAAATTAGGATCAATCACATCGGTGGTTGCAGATGGCGTCAAATCTGAGAATAACACTGGGCGAAAGGCTTGCGAAAAATTACCGTAAAAATTGGTTCTTTCCCATTTGTATTCTAATCCTAAACCAAACAAAGCTACATTTCGGGTAATGTCTTGCGGATTGGCCATCACATCATTTCCGTTAGTAATATTAATTCTTCCTTCACTCGTAGAACGAATCGATTCGAAACGCACACCAGGAGTCACACTTAATCTTGGGGTAATTTTGAACTGATTTTCGGCAAAAGCCGCAAAATTGTCCGTGGTAAAATCTAAATCGCGATTATAACGACCTTCAATACTCAAATCAAAATCGGAACCCGTCGTTCCTCTTCCTTGTTGCACACGGTTCATATTGGCTTGATACAAACGAATACCAAAGGCTAATTTTTGTTCTTCTGTTCCTAGTGTGTACTTAAAAATACTTCTGGTTTCTAGACCAATATTTTTGTAGAAATCACGGTCTACCTGACGATTGGCATAAGCATTCGTAGCGGGATTAATTGCGTCTTCAACATTTGGAGCCGCTAGAAAACCTACTGAATTACGTTCTCCGATTAATCCAAAAAGTTTCGCATTAAAAGTCAGACGATCACTGAATTGGGTATCCAAAATCAAAGCTCCAACATTCCAAGGCGTACCAAACCAGTTACGACTGCGTAGAGATTGCTGTGGATTGGCTTCAAATTGCGCATCTGTCAAACCTCCCGCCTGCTGCATATCATAATCCATATTGGTGTATTCAGCCGAAAGTTTGGTTTTCTCGTTGAACTTGTACGCGAAGTAGGCGTGGGTATTGCGCACTGAATAGCGCCCATTTTCTCTCCAACCATCTCCATTTCTGGAATGATTATACACGTAATAGTCTATTTTTTTTGTGGTTCCACCAATTGCGTTATAGGAACTAAACAAGCCATAGCTTCCTACCGTATTTTGAGTTTCAAAAGAAAATGGTTTTTCAGTTTCACGTTTCAATTCGTAGTTGAGCATTCCACCAAACTGTGATCCAAATTGTAGTGAAGCGCCACCGCGAACCAATTGAATATTGGCTACTGCTTCTAATGGCGGATTGTAATACGCTTCTGGATATCCAAATACATCCGATGAAATATCATAGCCATTCTGACGCGTATTCAATTCCCAACTTCTGTTTGGACTTAACCCGCGAACCCCCACATTGATTTGTATTCCAGAACCCTCATTTTCCCAAATCGAAACGCCGGGCACTTTCGCGAAAATTTCTCTTGCGTTGTTAGTCACCACATTTCCATTGGTATTTAATAATGAAATCACTTCGTTTTTCTTTCCTGAAAACAAACTATTGCCTTGCACTTCTTTCAAGCGCTCTACAGGTTGTTTTTTGTAATAAACGGTTACAGGGTATAATTTTTTTACAGTGTCGTTTAAAGCAATATCATTAGCATCTTGTTGTCCGAAAGCCAAACTGCTTGTCACTAGTACAAGCGAAGAAAAGAATAATTTCATTTTTATTTAGATTAATTCTAGACTGCAAATGTAAGTTTGGATTCTTATTTAGACAAATTAAAAATTACTTTTAACATTTGTTCTGCTATTTTAACTCAATAATTGATAGGTTACTAAAGCCACTGTATAAGCAAAAGCACTCATAAAAATAAGTTGACCGAGCGGCCATTTCCAACTGTTGGTCTCTTTTCGAGTAACAGCGAGCGTACTGACGCATTGCATAGCAAAAGCATAAAATAGTAGTAAGGAAATCCCAGAAGCAAAATTGAAGACTTTTTCGCCTGTTAAAGGATTGATTTCGGATTGCATCTTATTCTTAATGGTATCTTCGTTGTCGGTGTCGCCAACGCTGTAAATCGTGGCCAAGGTACCTACAAAAACTTCTCGGGCTGCAAATGAACTGATAATGGCAATTCCTATTTTCCAATCATAACCCAAAGGTGTCAGAACAGGTTCAATCGATTTGCCCATGATTCCAATATAAGAATTCTCCAATTTTTGCGAAGCGACTTCGTTCTCAAACTCCGCTTCAGAAAGGGGTTTATCAGCGTGTTTGCTTACTACAATTTGCTCCGCATTACTGAAGTTTTCACCTGGACCGTACGAAGCCAAGAACCACAAAATAATCGAAATCGCTAAAATGATTTTTCCAGCACCAAACACAAACGCTTTGGTCTTTTCGATCACATTGATACCCACGTTTTTAAACAAAGGCAATTTGTAGTTGGGCATTTCCACAATGAAATAAGACTTCCCTTTAATCTTCAATATTTTATTCAAAACATAAGCCGAAAAAATTGCCATTCCAAAGCCCAACAAGTATAATAACATCAGGGTTAATCCTTGCAAGTTGAAAATACCCAACATCCTTTGATCTGGAATGACCAATCCAATAATGATGGCATACACAGGCAAACGCGCGGAACAAGTCGTAAACGGAGTAACCAAAATAGTAATCAAGCGTTCTTTCCAATTTTCGATATTTCGAGTCGCCATAATGGCAGGAATAGCACAAGCAGTTCCCGAAACCAAAGGCACTACACTTTTACCCGACAACCCAAACTTACTCATAATTTTGTCCATTAAAAACACCACACGACTCATATAGCCGCTTTCCTCGAGTATCGAAATGAACAAAAACAAAAAGGCAATCTGAGGGATAAAAATTAAGATACCGCCAATTCCGGGAATAATTCCCTGCGAAATCAAATTGGTCAACATACCTGCAGGCAAAACCTCGGCAGACCAAGCGCTCAAACTAGCAAAGGAGCTGTCGATAAAATCCATTGGCACTTCGGACCACACAAAAATGGATTGAAAAATACCAAACAATATACAGAAGAAAATCACATAGCCCCAGAATTTATGCGTCAAAACACGATCCAATTGGGCTCTAAAATCTTTAGCAATAGATTGATCGATGGTCATTCCCACTTTCAACACATCATTGATGAATTGATAACGTTTAATGGTTTCTTTTTGCTGCAAGCGTTTCAAATCCGAATGCGATTTGGTAAACGTACTCTGGATTTCTCTGCGCTCTAAATTCAAGAAGTTCACATCTTGAGTAATCACCAACCATAACTTATACAGCAATTGATTTGGAAACGCCTTGCGAAGATTTTCAAAATATTCCGAATCAATCACCGAAGCATTCAAGCAAGGTTCTTTTGAAATGGATTTATAGGAAACGATTAAATTTTTCAATTCCTCAATTCCAAATCCTTTTCTAGAACTCACCAAAGCGACTTTGGTTTTCAGCTTTTCTTCTAAATAAGGAATATCCAAACTGATGCCTTTGTATTCCATTCTATCGGCCATATTTATGACCAAAATAGTAGGTATTTCAAGGTCTTTGATTTGGGTAAAAAGCAGTAGATTTCGCTTTAAGTTCTCTACATCTGTCACCACTATGGCTACATCGGGATAGAGTTTATCGTTTTTGTTGAGCAGTAATTCAATCACCACATTTTCATCGATAGAACTGGCATTCAAACTATAGGTACCTGGTAAATCCAGAATATTAGCTTTGAAATTATAAGGCAACTTACAAAAACCCACCTTTTTTTCTACCGTAATTCCAGGATAATTCCCTACTTGCTGGTTCAAACCCGTCAATTGATTAAAAACAGAGGTTTTCCCCACATTCGGGTTCCCTATCAAAGCGACATTGATGTTGTGATTGCTTATCATTAGCTTTATTGGATTCGTTCCACTTCTATTTCCTGAGCCGTTGCTACTCGAATGGCTACGTGCGACCCGTTAATGTTTAGATATAACGGATCTCCGAAGGGAGCGATTTGCAGCAACTCTACTTCATTACCCGGCAAACAGCCCATTTCGAGCAATTTTAATGGAATGGCATCAATATCAAAGTCTTTGATAATGGCTTTTTCCCCTTTTTTGAGTGAATGTATCGTTGTCGGCAAACCTTATTTAGATTGAATTAAGATTGCAAAAATACATATTATAATAGAAATTCAAATGATAATTATCACAATTGTAAAAAAGAATCTAACTGTCGCTAAGTGCCCTAAGAAGTTAAATGGCACGCAGATGATGCGGATGAAACGGATTTTCGCTGGTTTTAACTAAACACTATGGATTAAAGTCCACAGATTTGATTTTGCAAACTCAAAGTCTGCAAGGTTGGATAGTAAATTTTTACCGCAAATTCGCAAATTATTCCAATTAAAAATATTTCAAAATTTGCGAATTTGCGGTGATATTTTTAGAAACTAAAACGAAATGCCCCGAAAGTACATAGCTTTAAACTTTATTTGAGACCAATAAAAATCCGTGTTCATCCGTTTAAATCGACGTCATCCGTGTTCCATTTCAGAACTGAAAATCATACTCATAACCACTGCTGAATTGGTGAAAATTCGTGAAAATTAGTGTCCTTTTCACCAAATTAAATAAAAATCAGTGTTCATCCGTTTAAATCGGCGTCATCCGTGTTCTATTTCAGAACTAGAAGTCACGCTCATAAACACAGCTGAATTGGTGAAAATTAGTGGAATCCGTGTTCCATTTTTACCAAACTAATTAGCGCACAAAAAATTAATATCTTCTATCAATCGCGTCATATCTTCTTTTTTGGTTCCATCATAAAAACCACGAACGCGTCTTTTTTGGTCCACCAACACAAAATTTTCGGTGTGCACCATATCGTACAACTCCTCTGGTTTTCCCAACTTAACGGCCAAATACGATTTTCGAGCCATTGTATAAATTTCCTTTTTATCGCCCGTAACCAAGTTCCATTTGCTGTCTATCACGCCGTGTTTTAGCGCATATTCTTTTAAAACTGGCACACTATCGGTCTCTGGAAAAACGGTGTGAGACAACAGCATTACTTTGGGGTTATTTTTGATAGCCGCTTGCACTTCGGCCAAATTCTTTGTCATTTTGGGACAAATAGAACCACAAGTAGTAAAGAAAAAATCGGCCACATACACTTTCCCTTCATAATCCTTTTGGGTAATCGTTTTCCCGTTTTGATTCACAAACGAAAAATCAGCAATCGTATGCGCCTTACTCACATATTGCACCGTACTGTCAACCAATTCTGGATTCACGTCGGCAGGATTGTAAAGAGGCAAAGTCTTTTCTGGCTTCAACGCATTGTAAAACAAGCCGATAGTAATCGCCGAAAACATCAATAAAACACCAAAAAATATACGATACTTATATAAGAAAGCTTTCATTTGTAGGTTTTTAAAATAAAATAGAAAGTCAACATTTGAATTTCGCGCAAAATTACAAAACAACGGTCTGCCTTGCACTACTCTTTTTAAAATAATACCAAACAAAAACACATTTTACCCCAAATGAGTTAAGGTATAATGCCGATATAGTATGAAAATAGTTCAATTTTTATTGAACTATATTGAATACATAATCGGTATAATTTGGGCGTGCCCCTTCGCTTCGTAGAAAAAACGAGGCTTCGGGTCGGGTCTCCGTTCCCGCTTTTTTTTATCCCGCAAAAAAACGGAATAAAAAAAGAGCTCCACTCCACCCCTCACGCAAAAAAATTTCACAAGACGTTAAACCTTTACTACACTATGAAGTCCAATAGGGTATTCTTGCCCTTTTTATAAAAATTTCAAAAGTCAAAAACTGGAGAGATGTCATTATTTTAATGCTAATTTTAGGCAAGCAAGAAAAAGGAATTCCATTGTGATGAATTCTCTTTATAATGTGTTTTTTGTCGCAAAAAAAGCAATTTCGATGTAACTATTTTTTGCTTTTTGACACGAATGTATCGTAACTAATTCAAATTTTAATATGAACCCAAAAAAGTCCACCACCTTACTGTTTGCACTACCAGCAGTTTTTAGTTTTGGATGGAGCCAAGCACAAACCGCTTCGGCCACCAAAGAACCAGGAATCAATATCCAATATATGGATAAAACCATCAAACCAAGCGATGATTTTTTTCGATATGTAAACGGAACCTGGTTGAACACTACCGAAATCCCAGGCGACAAAACCCGCTGGGGAAGCTTTGACGAATTGCGTCAACGCACCGATACTGACGCTTTGGCGATTCTAAAAGAAGCCGCCAACAACCCAGCGTACAAATCCAACACCGACCAAGGTAAAGCCATCAATTTGTACAAAACAATGTTGGATACCGTAAGCCGTAACAAATTAGGTATTGCTCCCCTAAAACCTTATTTGAAAAAAATCAACGCGGTGAAAAACGTAAAAGATTTACAAGCTTTATTAATCGAAATGGAACCCACAGGAGGCATTGGTTTCTTTGGCGCTGGTGTAGGAACCGATGCTAAAAACAGTAATGTCAATGTAATTAATTTAGGACCTGGAGGCGTAGGCTTACCAGACCGTGATTATTATGTAAGTGACGAAAAGGATTCTAAAGAAAAAAGAGAAAAATACGTACTTCACGTGGCTAAAATGTTGCAATATTTAGGCGACAAACCTGAACAAGCGAAAGCCAATGCGGAGAAAATTTTAGCTTTAGAAATCGAAATGTCTAAGCCTCGTTTTGACCGTGTAGAAAGAAGAGACCGTCGTAAATCATACAACCCAATGACCGTTGCGGAAATACAAAAACTAACGCCATCCATCGATTGGACTACGTATTTCACTAAAATTGGTTTGCCAACGAATCAAACGATTATCGTGTCGCAACCTAAATATATGACGGCATTAGAAACCCTTTTTAAAGAAAACAAAGTAGACGACTGGAAAGCCTATATGCGTTGGTCTTTATTGAACAGAGCTTCTAGCCAATTATCTACAGAAATTGAAAAAGCCAACTGGGAATTTTATGGCAAAACCTTAACGGGTGCTGTAAAACAAAGACCTTTTGAAGAAAGAGCTTTACAAACCGTAACAGGGTCTGTGGGTGAAGCCTTAGGGAAATTATACGTAGAGAAAAAATTCCCTGCCGAAGCTAAAGAAAAAGCAGCCAAAATGATTAAAAACATTTTCCGTGCTTACGAAAACCGCATCAACAACTTACCTTGGATGTCGGCTGAAACGAAAGTTAGTGCCATTGACAAATTAAACAAACTAAGAGTTAAAATTGGTTATCCAGACAAATGGAAAGACTACTCTGCTTTGACTATCAAAAGTCCAGCTGAAGGAGGAACGTTTTTTGAGAACGTAAGAAATATTGCTATTTGGCGCAATAAAGAAAACTTTGCTGAATTGACCAAACCCGTAGACAAAGACCGTTGGGGAATGGCACCACAAACGGTGAATGCGTACTACAATCCATCGAACAACGAAATTGTATTCCCTGCGGCTATTTTGCAACCACCTTTTTACAATTACCAAGCTGACGAAGCGGTAAATTATGGTGGAATTGGAGGGGTTATTGGTCACGAAATCTCTCACGGATTTGATGATTCAGGAGCACGTTACAATGCCGATGGTAATTTAGTGGACTGGTGGACACCAGAAGATTTGAAAAAATTTGGTGCTTTAACAGGTGCTTTAGCTGCACAATACAGTGCTTTGCAACCGCTTCCAGGTACTTTTGTAGATGGTAAATTTACTTTAGGTGAAAACATTGGAGATTTAGGTGGTGTAAATGCTGCATACGATGGTTTACAATTGTACTTAAAAGAAAACGGCAACCCAGGATTGATTGACGGATATACACCAGAACAACGTTTCTTCATTTCTTGGTCTACCATTTGGCGTTCTAAAATGAGAGACGAAGCCTTGAAATCACAAGTAAAAACCGACCCACATTCTCCAGGTATGTACAGAGCCTATGTGCCTTTACAAAACGTAGATGCATTCTATGATGCCTTCAACATTCAACCGAATGACGGTATGTATATCGCTCCAGAGAAAAGAGTAAAAATCTGGTAAGATTTACTTTGCTGTAGATAATAAAACCCATTCGCTGTAGCGAATGGGTTTTTTGTTGGGGTAAATATTTTTGCTTAGAATACTTCGCTTGTAACTATTCAGGTATTTTTTTGGACATTAATTGCCTTCAGCTTTAGCTGGAGCGTGAAATTTGAAAGTTTTAAAGGCTTTAGCCAAAATTAGCTGCTTTTATTTGGCTAAAGCCAATGCAATCAATCATTATAACTCCAGCTAAAGCTGGAGACAATTGAAAGCAAGACAAGCGGAGTAGTTACGAATTTTCAAATGTTACTGCTTTAATTCTCACAGAAAGCCGTTATTTTTTGCAAATGTTGTTCGGCTTGGTATTGATTAAAATTGTTCCATTTTGGAGGGAAGTTTGTTTTCTGTCCACACATAGCATCCAAACAAACATTGTTGTCTTTGTAGTTGTCATGCAAAACGGCCAAGATTTTAAAGAAAAAATCCTCTAGCATGATGATCGCATCAAACTCGGATTTTAGCGCCGTATAATTACTAGCTGTTGGATTTAAAATTTGTAGCAAATCTAGTACTTCGCTCTTTTCGGCTTCGTTGATTTGAGTTAAATAACCGTTTTTAAGAGTTTTAAAAACCAAATTATTCCAAACCACGCTATCGTGTCCCCATTGAACATCTGGTAGATGTAAAGAGTGCTCACAAATTAGGATAATAGCAAAAAGCACATCGTTTAAATAGGCTTCGGGAAACTCATCAAAGCTTCTGAATTCAAAACCACTTTGGTACATTTTCTCCTGATTAAAATCTAGACCTACTTCCGAAAGTAATTCATACTCCATAGTGGCTTCAATTTGGTCACGCCACCAAATGTTGTCCTCTTTTTCAAAGCGTAGTAGTTTTCTAAAATCGTCTACTTTGTAGGTTAGAATTTTACCTTTCGGCATGGCTTTATTGTATGTTCCAACGCCTATATAGCGAGACATGGCGTTGCGCATAGAACCCAAGGTAAATTTTTGGTCCAAATTGTAGGTGTCACTTATGACTCCCATAATGTCTGGGCTTCCAAGAGTAGCAATAAAAAAGGGCTCAAACCATTGCAGCAAATAAATTGCATTGGCGTGTGTTGCCTCAAATTTTTCATAGTTGACAATTCGGCTATGTTCTGTTAATGACGGCAATGTAATGTGAAAATGGTAGGTTCCGTTATTAAACAAAACAAGGTTTTCTTGATTGGTCATGAACATATTGAGTCCGTTGTTGTACTCTGGAAAATTTAATTTGCCTTTGAGTACACTCGATTCATTGATTTTATCGAGGAATAATTTTTTGGTAGCTTTCAGTTCTTTACACGAATCCGCAATCGTACGATTTTCAAAATATTTGGTTACAAATTCGATAGAATCCCCATCAAAATGTACCGATCCCATCGTTTTGTTTCGTTGGGTGATCATACTTTGAATGTTGTAAGGTTGGTCTTCAAGAAAAAGTTCCATGATGGATTGACCAAGATAGTTTGGATTTTCGATAGGTTTTGGGAGCAGTTCAGTAGTTTCTGTACTATCCGTTACTGTTTTTATGCCTGCTACTGTTTTGTGCTGGTAATTTACATCTAGTTTTTCTAGGGAATGACTATTGATCATACGGCTGACCACGTAGTTTTTATTTGAGCCAAACGCTTTTTTTAAAATAGGGGCTAAACTTTCAGGTTTATAGCATTTTCTGTAATCAATACTGTATTTTTCAAAACCAATTTTTTCCTGTATAAATTCACCAGAGACGATTAGGGATTCTTCAAATTGCAGGTATGTTTCGTTTTCTAATCCTATTCCCCAATAAAATTTTCCGTTCTGGCCGTTGTTCATTTATACTTGTTCTATTATGTGATTACTTTAAATTTTGAGGTTTTGCTTTCTGTCTCTAAAAAAGCGCATTAGAGTTGATTTTGAAATGTAAAAAATGTAGTCTTTGGGGATGATAGTGTAACAAATGAATTACAACAACTACCTTTACAACAATACTTTAAAAGAACAAACCACCCAATTAAACCTTTTTGGAATCGCTACTTTTACCAAGCTGCAAAAGTAGTACATTGTTTTATCATTTCATAGTAGTTAACCCCCTGATACTCATAAATATTTTAAGTATTTGAATACTACCACGAATTATTTTTGTTTACTCATGATAATAAAGCACATAAGAAGAGTATAAATCATCATTCCACCAGTCTTTTCTGACTAAAGAAAAATAGTTGTAATTTAATTTTCCGGCTTGTGATTGCAAAGGATAGAGCACTTTGCCATTTTCACGGTGTGCTGTGTGGGAATTTGTTTCGGGCACCACAGGAACTATATGTCCCGATAGTCCTTTTTCTTTTCTTTTGGCGCAAATTATCCCAACACCACCATTAGCATTAACTTTATTTTGAAGTGCATCAACTGAATCTATTTTTTCCCATCCAAAATGGGATCCCCATTGCCCCAACCAATCGTGAATGCCACTAGAGTAAATGCGCTCTACCGTTTTTTCAAAAACAGCTTCTACTTCCTGTCCTTGTTTTATTTTTTCTAAAGCTTCATCTGTCCACCAAACCGTTGGGAGGTATACTTTACTGAAATAGCAAAAGTCATAGGAGTACACATTACAATAGGTATCTTCTACTGTTCTTTGATATCGTGCATTGTTGGCTACATCTAGTTTATTAATAATTAGAGAAATACTTTCCTTTTTACTGGCAACATTTGAAACATCTCTAAACGGAATACTGTCATCCAAAATAGGATGTTGCTTCATTTCGATGGTGTCTAAGCGAGATTGAGGATGAGGAAATAAATCAGCCTTATCCATTTGAATTATTGGTGTTGAATTTTCACAAAGCGACGCTAATGCTGCTGTTACAGATTTGTTTTCCATCTTGTCTTCTTAAAATTGATTGGCTTACTACTCAAAAATTGATTTGATTGCACAACTTAGTATTTTAAACCAAAAAGTAAACATAAGAATTTTAAATTTCACTACCTGTAATGAAATAGACAAATAATAGAAAATTGTAATGATTACCCACTAGGTAAAATTTAAGCAAACACCAAAGGGAATCAAATCATTTACCGCTTAACAATACTAACCGCAGTTCCGGTTACGGTAGCAGCAATTAAGTAATCACTGCTTTTTACTTCAATATCCACAAGTATTCCTACTACAGCATTCGCGTTCATTTTTTCAGCATTTTGCCTAAGTTGTTCCAACGCCTGCTCTTTTACCTCTGCAATACTCTGACTTACTCCATCGTAATATTTTTGCATATTAAAAGTCATAGTCATTTTTTGGACATTTACGGCAGTTCCTGAGACAATACCCTTGTACTCCATAATTTTATAGTCTTCTACAGAATTTGTGGTTGTTAAAAGCATCTTTTTTATGTTTAAAATTTAGTTACTCTGTTTGAGTACAGAATTACCATTTCGTTACAAGATGAGATGTAATAAATTGGTTTTGATTATTTGAATTCGAATAAGCAATGATTACAATCGATTAATCTGGCATTAGGCGTTCCCAAGAAAACCTACAAGGTCTAGAAAAAAGACCTTGCAGGAAAACAACTGGAAAATCATTTTAAAAACACGATTTGCATTAGTACTCCTCAATTAATGAAAAACCAAACGTTCTCGTCTAGCCCCGATAGCAGTGAAAATCCTTTGGTGACGGGGTTAGACACCAAAGATTGTAGCGGATAGCGGGACGACTCGTGTGGTGCGCAGGTCTCGGGTGCTCCTCATTACACTACTGCTTTTTACAGCTACGATCCCCGGTGGTCCTTGACAATAGAAAACACATTCCAATTACAAGAAACATTAATAGCTGATAGGTAAAAACCCAAATGGTATTTTGATAAAAATGTAAATTACACAACTTAAACCAATAATTCTATAACATTCTAAAAACAAGCATATTGTAGTTTTGTTTACAGTAATTAATCTGCAATTAATAAATTCATAAAATGAAAAATGTTCAAGTAAGTATCGAAGTTTGTTTAGCCTGTATGGTTGAATGTGAAAAATGTTCAACTGAATGTTTAACAATGCTAGGACACGAAGAGTGTGTAAAATTGTGCCGTGATTGCGCTGACATTTGTGCTCTTTGTGCAAGATTATGTGCAAGAGGTTCAAAATTCGCTGAGGCACTTTGTGCTTTATGTGTAAAATGTTGTGAAGATTGCGCCAACGAGTGCAGCAAACACGATATGGAATGTTGTGAAGATTGCGCAGAAGCCTGTAAAAAATGTGCAGAAGCCTGCAAAATGTAAAAAATATTAATTTAATACTAAATGCTCATCAAAAGCATTTAGTGTTATTTAAAAAAAGTAGAACAAATGAAAAAAATAGCCTTTTCAGTCCTATTATTGGCTTTATTAACAGTTTCATGCAATCAAAAAACTAATGAATCCACAACAGAACATCCTAATATGATGAGCAATGACACTACAATGATGGATAAAAATGGAACTAAGATGAGTAATGATTCTACAATGATGAATGATAAAACAAAAATGATGAACAATCAAACAAAAATGTATGCCTGCCCAATGCACTCGGAAGTACAAGGAAAACTGAACGACAAATGCTCAAAGTGTGGGATGAAATTAACCGTTCCTGTTCCTAAAAAAAACGAAGAAATCAAATAACAAAAAACCCATCTGCTACAGCCGATGGGTTTTGATGGATTATTTCAAAAGATACTCTTGCATAAATCGGATGACGGCCAGTCGTTGGTAATCGACATTGGCTTTTTTCTTGAAGCCGTGACCTTCGTCTTTGGCCTCGAGGTACCAAACCGTATTGCCTTGTGCTTTGAGTTTGTCGCGCATTTGAAGGGCTTCTGTCACGGGAACGCGAGGGTCGTTGGTGCCTTGAATGATGAATAACGGTTTTTTGATTTTATCGGTATTGTTTAAAGGCGCCATTTTATCAAAAAAAGCGGCCATTTCGGGGATGCGTTCATCGCCATATTCTACTCTTCGCAAGTCGCGACGGTATTCCTCGGTGTTTTTGAGGAAAGTATTGAAGTTCGAAATCCCCACAATATCTACCGAGCATCGGATTTTGTCGGCATAGTGAAAGGCTGTGGCCAAGGTCATATAACCGCCATAACTTCCGCCCATAATCATAATGCGGTCTTTGTCGAGTTCGGGTTGTTGGGCAATCCAATCCAATAGCGCTCCGATGTCTTTTACAGAATCCTCGCGTAACATTCCGTTGTCTTTGGCTAAATAGGTTTTTCCAAAGCCCGCAGAACCTCGCACGTTCGGGAAAATCATCGCCACGCCCATTTCGTTGGTGTAAAAATTACTTGCGCCCAAGAAAGACGCTTGCGATTGTGCCTCTGGCCCGCCGTGAATCTGAATCAGCACGGGTCTTTTTCCTGTGAATTTTGAAGCCGCAGGATAATAAAATCCTGAAATGCCCAAACCATCAAAACTTTTCCATTCGATAAACTTTGGCAATGCCATATCAGATGCTTGCATTTCGCCCAATTCACTTGCCGTCCATTGTTCGATTTTACCATTTTTTAGCGAAAGACGGTACACATCCGAAGCCGTTTGTGCTGTCGATTGCGTAAAGAACAAACTTTGGTTGTCCTTGGTAAACTCCGCTCCACCAATCAATCCTGTTGGAATGTTTTTGACTTCGTTATAGGATTGGTCTTTGGCATTCATCAAATACATTTTGTTGCGACCCGCTTCGTTAGTGATAAACACCAGTTGTTTTTTGTCTTCCGAAAAATTAAAACCTTCAACATTCCAATTGATTTTGGAGGTCAAATAATTCACTTTCTTGGTCTTCACATCCAAAATAGCCAAACGCTCAAACTCATTGTCTTTATCGGTCAAAAACCAAATTTCGTTGCTCGAATTTCCAAATTTGGCACCACTTTGAATCACGCCTTTACTGGCTCTGTCGGTTACTTCGGATAATTTGCCAGAAGCGACATCCAAAGACCAAATATGAGATTCATTGGCAGAGATGTATTCGCCAATCAACAGTTGTGAATTGTCTTTGGAAAGGTCCAAAATACCCCAACCGCCTCCTTTTACTTGCAGCACCATTTTGGCCGCCGAAGGATTTTTGGGATCCATATAATAAATATCTCGATCTCCACCGTTGCGTTTGGTCGAGGAGAAATAAAACCCTTTTCCATCGGCTCTCCAAGTAATGCCGCCGTTTTGTGAACGCCCACCATCAGTCAATAAAGTCGATTGCAGGGTTTTGAGGTCTAATTGGTACAATTGCCCAAACTCATTACCGCCCACGTCTTTGGAATAAATCAAATACTCGCCTTTGGTAGGTTCGTAGCTCACGCCACTAACAGGTTCGTCGAAAAAAGTGATTTGCGTTCTCGCGCCCAAAGGTTGCACCACGCGATGCAATTGTGCTGTAGAACCAAAACGTGTCGTAATGATAATGTCGTTTTTTACAGGATGAATTTCTGCCAAAGAAGCACCACGAGCCTCGGAGTATTTTTTTACCTGAACGGCCAACTCTTTGGGAATGGCTGCAATGTTCTCGGTAATCAAATTTTCGTTAGGCAAAATACCCGTGTTTTTTTGCTGTGCTTGTACTAAAGTCAAGCCGAGAAACGTCGGGATTAAAATAAATGCATTGAACTTCATATTATTTTAGTTTTGGATTAGTAAATAGAAAACACCTAAGATACTAAAAATATCAAAGAATAGTTAGTCTACTTTGTGTACCATTTAAGGAAGAACCCACCCACTGCATAAATACGTCCAACTATTTGTATTTATTTTATCTTTGTTAAAAATACAGTGCCAAAGAGAAAAATTAGTCTGCTAGCTCTGGTTTCATAATGACTAGAGGTAGGCCCTAATACTTTCTTTATACAGTTTTTAATTCGAACCAACTTTCATTGCCCATAAAATGCAAGATCAAAACCAAATGATGCCAACTTTTGCCCTATTAAAACCCTTAAGAATTACTAGCCCTTGGTATTTCATCGTGGCGTTTTTTTGCTTGACTTTCGGCAAGGCAACCGCGCAAAATGACACTGAAAATCAATTCTCGAATGAGTTTCAATACAATACTACTATCGGCAAAAAGTCTAGTTTAGAAATTGATTTTGGGCAAGCGTTTACAAGTGGTACCATCGAAACGAACCCATTTTATAAAAACTCACAACTGTATTTAAGAGGATGGTTGCATTATTACAGTTCGAAGAAATGGAAAGTGTCTGGTTTCGGGGGTTACTATTTCAATCGCGATGTACCGGAAATTGCACAAAATCGAGTTCCCGAAGTACGGTTTGCGCTGCAAGGCATTTCTTATTTTTTAAAAGGCGACCACACACTGACAAATCGCGTCCGCTTAGAAAATCGATTGTTCCTCAAAGATTCACTTGAAATCGTTTTTCGTTTGCGAAATGCGATAAAATATGTTTTTCCGATTGCTAAAAGCAAATCAGGCAGCGGGTATTCGTATGGAATTATCTCTGAGGAAGTATTCTTCAAAACGTCGGGTAATGTTACCGGAAAACAATTTTTTGATCGGAACAGGATAAGCTTGGGTTTTGGTTACTCTTTTTCGGATAGCATTCAGTTGGAATTGGTGTACCAGAACGAATATTTACCTCGCAAAAATGTGGATCAAATGTTTAATGTCATCTCCACCACCATCGTTTTTAATGACTTAATTTCAATGCTTAGGAAACGAAACGGTAGCCTTCCGAAGTACTAAGTCAACACAAAGTTTGGATTTAGATTGTTGACTTTTTAAAATTATATTTCGCTAAAGTTCAACTGTACTGATTTCATTATTTTTACGGCGCCGTTGCATCGCAAAATTAATGATGTACAAGCCCGTTAAAGTGACCGTTCCGCCAATAATGATGGCCGCAGTGAGAATCTCGTCAAACAAAAAAGCCCCTAAAAGCACCGCCACAATCGGATTGATATAAGCATAGACACTACTCAATTCGGTAGGTAAATGCTGCAAGGCATAAATGAAAGCAATGAATGTCAACACAGAACCAATGCCTACCAAATAGGCAATCGCCCACCAAGAAGCGGCAGGAATTTGTGTCAGCGGAATATTAGTACCTGTAGCTCCTGTGAAAGCAAAAAGGCATACGCTAGAAATCAACATTTGTAATCCTAAACTAAAATAAGGATTAAAACTCGCGGCTTTTTTCTTGGTGTACAAGGTACCAAAAGCCCAAGTAATGGTAGCAGCCACGGACAAGACAATCCCAAACTGAAAATCAGGTCGAATAAAATCGGCCAAATGCTCATAAAAAATTACGCATACTCCTGCAAAAGCAATGGTAATACCAAAAACGGCCAATCGGGTAATGCGTTCACCATTGAAAAAGCTAATCATCGCAATCCAAATAGGTACCATTGCGCCTATAATCGCTCCCAAACCACTCGGAATGAATTTCACGCCCCAAGTACTCAGTCCGTTACTCAACACAAAATTTAGCATACTCAAAATCAAGATGGATTTCCATTGTTTGCCTTTGGGCCAAGGTGTTTTTTTAACTAAAAAGAAGCCCACATACAAAGCACCACCCAAAAACTGACGAATAGCGGCCAACTGAAGCGCTGGCATATGTTTTACGCCTTCTTTGGAGGCTAACCAAGTCGTACCCCAAGCGATACTCACCCAAGCTAAGGCCAACATAGGCAATCCCAAGGTAGCAAGCGGAGCCGTTACTGCATTTTTAATTTTTGTTCTCAAAAGATTACGGAGTTTCTACAAAAGTATACTTTAAAATCGTGGTAAGCTTGTCGGAACTGATGGTTTTTCCCCCATTTGAAGAAGTTGTGTCAAAAGTTGGCGCCACCAATTGCCATTCGAGCGCTTTCTTAGTATAATACTCTTCTCTGGTAGGATGATAAGGCGATACCGCGTTGAAGGTTTCGCTCCAACAATTCAACCCTATAATTTTTTGAATGATTCCGATACAATCCGTTTGGTGAATGAAATTAATAGGCGCTTTGGCATTGGGTAGATTTTCTTTGCCTGCCAAAAACCGAACGGGATTGCGGTCGGGTCCTACGAGTCCACCAAAACGGAGTATAGTGGTTTGAAAATGAGGATTACTTTGCAAAAGTTGTTCTACGATTACTAGTTGGCGACCACCTTCACTATCGGGATTCAAAGGCGTGGTTTCGGTAACCACATCATTCTCTTCACCGTAGACCGAAGTAGAACTTACAAACAGTACGTTTTGAACATCGGATTGTTCGATAAACGGAATCAAGGTTTGCATTTTGCCCACAAAATCCTCACTGTTGTTGCTTCTTAATTTAGGTGGAATATCAATAACCAAAATTTCGCTTCCTTTTAGAAATGTAGTGATATCGCCATCAATGGCATTGGGTTGCAATTCCATCAAAAAGGGAAGAATCCCTAGCTTTTCTAAATGAGCTAGTTTTGAAGAAGAAGTTGTGGAGCCTTTCACAGAAAAATCATTGCATATTAAGACTTTCGCCAAAGGCAAACCGAGCCAACCGCAACCAAGAATACTAATTTGTGTCATAAAATATAGTTTAGAGCAAATCTAGTGCGTCAGATTTTTAAAAAAGTTAACTTCAAAATCTTATCACATCTTCGTTTTCAAACTATCTTTTGCAATAGCCAATGAATCCGTAACAGGAACCACTAACTCTTTCGGAATAATCTGTTGCCCTTTTCTAATTTTTTTGCGAATGACCACAGCATCGTTGAGTACAAAAGGCGTAGGCATCATCCAATTGTCTCTTGGTTTGATGTTGAACAATGGATTTTGCAATAAATCAAAGGAAGATTCAAGCAATTCCATATCGATTACCGCTGAAGCATTGATACTAAAATCTAATATCAAAGGCGCATTGTTGACCACATAATAGCTCAATAGTTTCTTGCCTTTTCGTTCTAAGGTCGAACTGGTATCGCCTAAATTTCTAGCACCATTGGCTCTAAAATTATAAAAAGTCATCGCTTCATTGGCAAAAATATCATAACGGTTGACTTTACGATTCGGGATAATCTTCAGTTGAATGTATCGCAAATTGCCTGCAATACTGTCTTTTGTAAATACGATTAAAGGCTTCTTTACACTCACAACATCCGTTGTTGCGGCATAAGTAAAACCAGAATTGTATTTGCTAAACAAAGGCATATCGTTAAGCGGTTTCGCACTTTTAGGATTAGAACCCAAATAGGTTTTGGTCCAATCGTCTAGATTCACATCATACGTCACCCAAAAAGCTTGATTCGTATCTGCATTGTACAAGTACACCAAACTATTGGATTTTGCTTCTCCAGCTTCATAACCTGAATTATAATGGCCTTTGGCAAAAAACAACAACGACAACACAAACAATCCCAAAGCCCATTTCCCTTTATGTAAAAATGCACCAAAAACAGGCAACAACAATCCGAAAGTGAGTACTGTTAAGATTGCGCTACCAAATAAGATTTTTAATCCCAAACCAACGGGAAACATTTGAATAAATGGCGCCAAAAGCAATACTGCTGGAATACCACAGATTAAATTCAACACCCAATTCGAGCGTTGCGTTAAGACAAACGCCCCAAAAGCAATCAAACCAAAATAGACTGGTATAATCAAAAATCCAGCACCTGTTAGTGAATTAGCAATAAATCCATTAATGACCATCCAAACTAGCAATACCATAACATAATGGTTCATCGTCACTTTTTTGGCGGAGAACCAATGGTACATCAAGAAACAAATCGACAAACTCAACACTACAAAAGCCGCTATATAATCGTGGCCGTTGTAAGTAAATCCGTTGAGTAAATCGTTGTATTGTGGATACGCCCAAAGTAATCCTTTCCATCCAAAATACGTCAATCCGCCCGCGATACCCAAAGCACCCAAAAGCGGAATCAGTCCTTTGAACAATTCTCTAAAAGTAAAAATGCGTTTGGCTTTGCCAATGAAAAGGAAAAACACAAAAAATACCCCAGCAATAATCGTCATCGGCAATACCCAAGAAAAAGGATAACTGATAAACGTAAACGGAATCGTAAAATACACCTCATCTTCGGTAGCTTTTACCGCGTCCAAATTGGCATTCGAAAAGTACGTTAGCAAAGGCATTAAGTAACGGCCTTGGTGTGCCAAAGTGTTTTTGGCCAAATGCTGAGCGTCATCCTGCTGGGTGTGGTAATTATAATGGTCGTCGATAAACGCAAAATTCAATCCCTGAATGTTACCTTTTTCTCTAAAAACAGTTAAATCGGTATCGTTAGGCAACATTTTGTAAATACTATACATCAACGAATTCGAAACAGGATAGGTCACGCCTGCTTTTGAAAATTCGTTAACCAATCCTGCATTCCCCTTGTTGGTTTCCATCAACATATAACTCGGTCCCGAAGAACCACGCGCTTCAAAATTGAGCACCAATCCCACTTCTTTAGCCCAAGGATGTTGCGTCACGAACAAAGCTGCTCCGTTTAAGCCCAATTCTTCGGCATCCGAAAAAACAATAATGATGTCGTTTTTATGTTGTTTTTTGGATTGCAAAAAAGCACGAACTCCTTCTATGATTGTAGCTACTCCAGAGGCATCATCACTTGCTCCGTGCGAAAAAGAATGCGGCGCGCTATCGTAATGCGAGAGCAACAACAACGCTTTTTTAGAATTCGTTCCCTTAATGCGACCAATAATGTTTTTAGACTGCACCAAATTTCCCCAATCGCTCATCGTGTAGCCTTCTTGCACTTGAGTAGCAATTCCCATTGTTTTCAATTCTTGCACCAGCATTTGTGCGACCACATCGTGGTTGGCAGAACCTACATAATGCGGTTCCTTCGTCATCTTTTCCACCATTTTGAAAGCCCGCTTGGTCGAAAAATTGGCTAAATTTTGTTCTTCATATTCTATGGTTTGCGGCATTTGCAGAAAGTAACCTGCTGCCAAAACAAGCAACAGCACAAAAACCGAAAGTAAAGAGGCGTATTTTTTCATAGCAATGGGGATGTGGTATTTAAATATCTTTTTTGACTAGCATATAATAGTCATTCTCTAAAATCATATAACCTTGGTCGTACAAGAAATAGTAGGTATTTCCTGTTTTGGTATTCAAAATCGAAGTGAAAAATTCAAAGTCAAAACCCTTGCTCATCAACTTGGCTCGAGTGGTTTTGGTTTTACCTTCTACATTCAATTCTGACAAAATTCGGTAATTTTTGCGCAACTTATTGTTAATATTCCGCATATAATTCGTACTATCCTTATTTATTTTATTGTTGTAGGCATTTCGGCAGCTGTCGCTACAAAATTTCTTATCCTCGCGACCTACAATTTTTTCACCACATTCTAGGCAAGCTTTCATTAGTTTACGATTTAGGTTATCACTCTATCTATTTTGAGCCCAGCAAAAGGCTTTATTGGTTATCATTGGTTCCTGCTGTCCTTCCTATCTTTTTTGCCCCGAGAAAAATCGGGTCAAAAAAGGATATTCCCTCCCATCAGGGCTAGGTAGGGAACAGGGTTTTGTGTTTGTTTTGGTTTCTCTATTTATACCTACTATTTTGTTACAAAATTTGAATAGGAATGGGCTTTAGCCCATTCTTTACATTGTGTTTCGCATTGGGCTTTAGCCAAAATTTACTATAATTTTGGCTAAAGCCTTTCTATAATTTACAATCATATCATCTCGCTAAAGCGAGACGCAATTGATTATTCATAATCACTCATCAATCGTTTCTTGCTACTAATCATACCTACAAGGTTTGAAAAAAACCTTGCAGGAAATCCAGTGACAAAAACTTGTTCTAGCACTACTCAACCTGCGAGGTTTTCAAAACCTTGTAGGTCAACTTCACAGAAAATCAAACTTCTCATTCCAAAAATCCCATTGTTGCTTTCTAACCCCGATAGGAGCGGCATCCTTTTTTTCTAGACCTGGCAGGTTTTTGAAACCTGTCAGGTCTAGAAAAAAAGATATAGCGGATAGCGGGACGATGTTTCCTGAAAAGCCTTTTGTGCCTGTTCCTAAATAATCCCCTTCACTATTTCTCTGCGTTTTTTATCTTTTTTATTTCGTATAAATCGGTTCTTCGGTCTTTGAGGATGCGCACGCTGCCGTGTTCGTGGAGCTCTTTGAGCAAATCCAAATCGACGTCGACAATCAGTGTCATCTCGGTGTTGGGCGTGGCTTCGGCTTTGATGCCGTTGCTCGGAAACGCAAAATCCGAGGGCGTAAACACCGCCGATTGCGCATACTGAATATCCATATTGTTGACCTTGGGCAAATTCCCCACACATCCCGCTATGGCGACAAAACACTCGTTTTCGATGGCTCGGGCTTGGGAACAATGTTTGACTCTGGTATAGGCGTTTTGCGTATCGGTCAAGAAGGGGACAAACAAGATATTCATCCCTTCATCGGCCATTAATCGGGAGAGTTCAGGAAATTCGACATCGTAGCAAATCATCACGCCTATTTTTCCGCAATCGGTATCAAAAGTTTTGATTTCTGAACCGCCTTTCATTCCCCAATGTTGCACCTCGTTGGGCGTAACGTGAATTTTGGCATACATCTCTGAAGTTCCGTCGCGCTTGCATAAAAAACCTACATTGTACAAATTCCCGCCTTCTAAATACGGCATATTTCCTGTAATGATGTTGATGTTGTACGAAATGGCAAACTCCTGAAACCGCTTGCGAATAGGGTCTGAATATTTGGCCAATTCGCGAATGGCTTCCGCCTCGGTGAGGTGATTGTAATCGGCCATCAAAGGCGCGGTGAACAGTTCTGGGAACAACGCAAAATCGCAACCATAACCCGAGACCACATCGATAAAAAATTCGGATTGTTCAAACAAGGCGCCAAGATTGGAGAGCGAACGCATTTGCCATTGAATAAGCCCTAACCTAATCACCGATTTTTCGGTATTGATGAGCTTGGGACTTTCGTCATAATAAATGTTGTTCCATTCGAGCAAAACGGCGAATTCCTTCGAATCTTCGTCGCCTACTAAATAATTTTTGATGACGCGCAACACGTGAAAATCGTTACTCAACTGAAACGACAATACGGGGTCGTGTAGTTGTTTGCTTTTGATTTTGTCGATGTATTTCTTGGGCGACATTTTATCAGCATACTGGCCATAATTGGGAATTCGTCCCGCAAAAACTATCGATTTGAGGTTGAGTTGTTCGCACAATTCTTTACGAGCGTCATACAAGCGGCGTCCTAAACGCAGGCCGCGATAATTGGGATGAATAAACACATCGATGCCATACAAAATCTCCCCAAACGGATTGTGGGTGGAAAACGAATAATTGCCCACGACCTCCAAATAATTATGGCGTTTGTCGACCAATTTTTCGTCTACAATCAACGACAAGGCCGAACCCACCACTTTCCCATCGGCTAAAATCACCAACTGTCCTTCGGGAAAAATGGCCAATAAGCGCTCAATATCTTCGGAACGCCAATAGGAATCGGCCATTTCGGGATAGGATTCCACCATCGAGTTCTTGAGTTGCTTATAATCCTCAAACGCCAAATTGCGCAATTCTACTTTTTTGATTTTCGTTTGCATTTGTAGTGGGGTTTTAGGGGGTTAGTGAATTGGTTTTTTATTAGACAGAGTTTATAGATTAGGCTTTGGGGATCTATTAAATTAGACCATTTTGTATGTTCTTGTTTCTAATCTCATTTAACTCTTCAATTGTAAATGCAGGTCTTTTTGAGTGAATCATTGAATGGCAATTAGGGCATACTGGAATTAAATCTTTTACTGGATCAATTTCATATTCTCCACCCATCTCTGAAATTTGGTTTATATGGTGAACATGAATAAATCCTTTCCCTACTTCTCCGAAATGATTTTCAAAATTAAAAGTGCAAACTTTGCAAGAAAATCCATAATGTGTCAAGCATCTTTTACGTGCTTCTGGATTCCTTTCATAACGAGTTTGTACTATATCTTTCGATCTCCCTTCCTTAAATGTTTCTTTAAAGCTTGTTAAAACATCATTTGAAATAAAACTGTTTTTAATATACTTATTCGCAGTAATGAAGTCGAACCACTTTGATTCTAATGCTTCAATAACTTCAGCTTTGATAGAAATTCCACTTTGTTGAGGAAACCATTGTTGAACATTTTCTGGGTCAATATTGTTCAAAAGTGATTTATCAAATAAAATATATTTACTAGGATTGATTAAGACATCAAATTCAATATCAATATAATTTGATGTCTTTCCTTTTGTTCCATCCCAATGCGGAGCAACATAATATGAAGACTTTGCAAATCCGCTACCCATAATTCCTCTAGGTTCTTCACTAAGTCTAATTAAAAAAACTCTATCACCTTTTTTTATACTTTTAGAATTCCCACAACTCCATCTCCTCTCTACATATCCAACATTATCAAGTTGGTTAATGCAATCATTTAAATCGCTCCATTCCCACCTATTCGGATTCCAAGCAAAAAGAAATGAATTAGTCCTTTGACCAGAAAAATCATTTTGTTTATTCAAATAATCATTAATAGAATTTAACAAATTGTCCAACGCTGTATCTCCTTCTCTATTTGTCCATGCTAAGGTTTTATCGAATGAATCAAATGAATTTGGTTTACTAAAGATTGAGGATGAATAAATAGGCGATGATTTCCCGGTTACAAATCCAATTTCAGAATCAAGATCCTCAGATAATGGTTTTATATAATATTTTCTGGCGTTGATTTTAAATCCGTCATCCTCCAATTTTTTAATTAGCTGGGGATGAATAAATTTTAATTCCGTTTCTTTTCTTTTTTGAAGGTGTGGCTTTTGCTCTTTTTCAAATTGAAACCCAACTTCCTCCATTTTGTTTTTCAAAGAATTAAATATGTCTTTTCTTTCGGTCATTTGTATTGAATTATTATTTTATTTAACATCCCTGTAAATCACCCAAATATACTCAAAAAATTCCATTTACAAACGGTTACAAACAATTACAACCGAAAGTAAATGGGATGCAACCGACTAGTTATCAATCGGCACCGCATCTTTGCCCTGTCGAAATGAAACAAAGACCTTGTTGCTCATCCGACACGAACATTTTATTTATATGCCTAACTTTTAAATTTACACGCCATGAATGCAATGAAAAACAGAGTACAATTAATCGGTCACGTAGGAAACGAACCAGAAATCAAAACCTTCGACGGAGGTAAAAAACTAGCCAACCTTACTATCGCCACCCACGACACTTACCGCAACGACAAAGGTGACAAAGTAGAACAAACCGAATGGCACAAAGTAACTGCCTGGGGAAAAACAGCCGACATCATCGAGAAATACGTGACCAAAGGCAAGGAAGTAGCCATCGAAGGCAAACTTACCCACCGCAGTTACGAAGACAAGAACGGGGAAAAACGCTACATCACTGAAGTGATAGTGAATGAAATCCTTTTGATTGGTAAATAAAATCCGTAGCTATGAATGTACAAGTATTTTCCGTTCGGGTAGATGCTCCTCATTTGGCGCACGACCAGCAACAGCTTAATGATTTTATCGCCTCGGTAGAATTGGTACAATCCGATACCCATTTCATAGAATCCGATGCGAGTTATTGGTCGATTTTGTTGCATTATAAAGAGAAAATCAATCTTGCGCCCCGTGAGAAAGAGTCGCTGACCGACTTGACCCAAGACCAAGCCGATAGGTTTCAACATTTGAAAAAATGGCGCAACGAAAAAGCCAAAACTAATGGTTTGAAACCCTTCATAATTTGCCACAATAGCCATCTGATTCAAATAGCGGTGCAACATCCCAAAACGAGTTCCGATTTTCAATGGATTAAAGGATTTGGAACCAAAAGGACGCAACACTATGCGGATGAAATCATTCAGCTATTAGAAAACATTTATCTTAATCAGGAAGAATTAATTTAAAACATATAAGCCAATTGAGTTTTCTATAAGCAGCAGAATTCTTCAAAACCATAGAAGGCATTTAAGGACATAAAAGGCTGAGTAAAAAGCTTGAATGTTCTGAATGCCTTTTTGGTTTAATATTATGTGCTTAGTGAATCTTTGTGCCTGCTTTGTGAACTTTGTGGTTAATTATTGGCCACGGATGAAAAGGATTTTCAACAGAACTTATATAACCTTAAATGCCTTAGATGGCTTACTACTTTGCGAACCTCGCGCTTGCTTTATGAACTTTGTGGTTAATTATTGGCCACGGATGCCGCGGATAAAACGGATGAAACGGATTTTCAATAGAATGTCTTGTCCTGAAATAAGTTTACATAAAAATGTAAATTTATGATCAATCGTGCAGGAACAAACACTACAAAACGTTATTCTAATTATTCTGAGGAATTCAAACGTAAGGTTTGCGAAGAATATATTAAAGGAACTAAAA
>CAUPRE010000037.1:0-26153 GCA_963513565.1 uncultured Flavobacterium sp.
AACATAAAAACAGAAAAACTATGGAAGAACTATTATCGAAAAAACACTATCATTGTAAACTAATTCTAGGATTAAAAAAAAAATGTAAACCTATTCTAGGTATTAATTAAAAACTGTAAACTTTTTTTAGGACGATACAAATTGTTTTTGGTCAAAATTGCAGTGATTGAGCCACGGATTGAACAGATGAAACGGATTTAAAAAAACTTAAATGACCTTATATGCCTTAAATGGTTTTAAAATTTACAGTACTAAACTGAATTCAAAAAAAAGAACCATTCGTTTGTACAAATGGTTCTTGCGTGGTGTAGCCCTGATCGTAACGGCATCCTTTGCCGCCGGGGTTCGGCGGGAAAGATATAGTGTAGAGCAGGAAATAGCTCCTAATCCTTCGACTTAGCTTAGGATTGTTCTTATTTCAAATTGGAATAGATGTAGGCTTCTAATCCTTTTAATTCTTCGTCGGACATGGCTTTGGTGATGGCGAAATTGGCCTTCATAATGTCGTATTGACTTGGGTCCATGATGGGTTTTGCTTCTTCTTTGAGGAAGGCAACTAGGTCTCCGTTTTTCTCTTTGTACGTTTTGGCAATATCTTGCAAGCTTGGACCAATAAGTTTGGTGTCTACTTTATGGCAGGCAATGCAGGCTCCTTTGGTTTCAAAAAGTTCTTTGCCTAATGCCTCGGGCGTTGCAGCTGTTTCGGTTTTTGCTTCGGTTGCTGCATCGGTTGTTGTTGGAGTGCCAAAGGGCTCGGCGCTTTCTTTTTTGCAAGAACTTAGGGCTAAAGCTATTGCAATGATTACTAATTTTTTCATGTTTTATTGATTTAAAAGTATCGCAGCTTCTTTGGCAAAATACGTTGAGATTAAACTAGCTCCAGCTCTCTTGATACACATTAATTGTTCCATCATAATTTTGTCATGATCGAGCCAACCTCTCTCTGCAGCGGCTTTAATCATAGCATATTCGCCCGAAACATGGAAAACCGTTACGGGTACATTCACGGCATTTTTTACCTCACGCACGATATCCAAATAGGCGATTCCGGGTTTTACCATCACCATATCGGCACCTTCTTCCACATCAGACAAGGCCTCTTTGATGGCTTCGATGCGATTGGCGTAATCCATTTGGTAGGTCTTTTTGTCTTTGGGTACCTCGATTTCGGCTTCTCTTGGGGCACTGTCTAGCGCATCTCGAAACGGGCCATAAAATGCCGAAGCATACTTGGCCGAATAACTCATAATCCCCACGTGGTGATAGCCTGCAGCATCCAATCCTTGACGCAAACGCAATACGCGTCCGTCCATCATATCGCTTGGTGCTACAAAATCGGCTCCTGCCTCCGCGTGTGAAACGGCCATTTTTACCAAAGCGTCGTTGGTCGAGTCATTTTCTACATCGCCATTGGCAATAATTCCGTCGTGACCATAAATAGAATAAGGGTCTAAAGCCACATCGGGCATAACAATCATTTCTGGACAAGCCGCTTTGATGGCACGAATGGCTTGTTGCATTAATCCGTTGGGATTCCAAGCTTCTTTACCGGTATTGTCTTTTAGCGTTTCGCTAACTTTTACATAAATATTGACCGCACGAATGCCTAATGCATAGATTTCTTTGACCTCTGCAACTGTTAGATCAATGGAACGGCGGTAGATTCCCGGCATAGAAGGAATTTCGACTTGTACATTTTCGCCCTCTGCTATAAACATAGGAAACATAAAATCGGTAGGACTTAAAGTGGTTTCTCTAACTAAGCTTCGGATGGATTCGTTCACTCTTAAGCGACGGTTTCTGTGTAATGGAAACATATTTTGTTATTGTTTTATATTTTCAATAATTAACTAAAGACCAATAGCCTTAGCTCCTTTATCGTATAGTTGTTTTACTTTTTTGGGCGGATCAAATCGATAGCCTGCGGTTACTCTAAATGTGCTAATATCTTCATTGAAACGAATCGAACTATTAACATCTTGTGAAAAATTGGTGTAATTTACATTTACAAAAGTAAAAAAGGAATCTGAGTTATAGCCTAATTTTAGGTTAATAGTAGACTCAATAACACCAGAAAAATCGCCATCAACATCATTGAAACCACCCCCAACTGCAATTCCTGATGAGATTAATACATGATTACTAATTACCCAATTGTAATAATACGAAGGCGCCAAAGTTACCAGCCAAATTTTACTTCTATTGGCCTCAATTCCATCATTCAAATTAAGGTAAGTATTATAAATAGATAAGGTTGGAATAAAACTACCCGAACTTTTGGTTTGCCATTGGTTTTGATTGGCAATGGTTTTGAATGAAAATTTGGGATTAAAAATATAGGACGTGGTTCCTCCTATTTTGATGGAGCGCATTTTAGGCAATGCAATTGCAAAATCTTCAGCTGAAACGTAAAACCCTTTTTGATTGGAATATAACAACGTTTGCATCCATTGCTTAATGATAAACCGTGTGCCAAAATTAACTAGTCTTGAATTTGAATTATCTTTATTTACATCAAAAAAAAGAGGAGAAACACCATAGCTTAAATCAATAAATTTGTAGCTCAAATTAAACCCAATTTGCTCTCTTCTATTGGGAACTAAGTCTACATAATTGTCTTTTCCATTGACCTTAGAAACAAATTGAAAATTATTTGAAGTATTAAAAAAATAAGTACTCCCAATAACTTTTTCGTCATAAGATTTAAAATAGTCTTTTTGCGCCGATGGCTCTTGTGCCTTGCAACACAAAAGTCCAACAAACCAAAAAAATACTATTATTTTTAAACCCATTCTTTTGGTTGCATTAAAGTAGTAATTAATTTTTCTTCTTCGCTTCCTGCAACTGGATGATGGTCATACACCCATTGCACGTGCGGTGGCAAAGACATCAAAATACTCTCAATTCTTCCGTTGGTTTTTAAACCAAACAAAGTGCCTTTGTCGTGCACCAAATTGAATTCAACATAACGTCCTCGACGAATTTCTTGCCAAGTGCGTTGTTCTTGATTGTACGACAAACTTTTTCTTCTTTCCACAATGGGAACGTAAGCTTGAAGGAAACTATTGCCTACTTCGATAACAAAATTGTACCAATCTTCCATACTCATCGCTTCAGAAGCTTTACAGTAATCAAAGAATAAACCGCCAATTCCTCGCGCTTCGTTACGATGTGCATTCCAGAAATAAGCATCGCACTGTTTTTTATATTTGGGATAAAACTCAAGATTGTGCTTGTCGCAAGCGGTTTTACAAGTTTGATGAAAATGAACAGCATCTTCTTCAAACAAATAATAAGGCGTTAAATCCTGTCCTCCTCCAAACCATTGCTGAATTACGTTTCCGTTGTCATCATACATTTCAAAAAAACGCCAATTGGCGTGTACTGTGGGAACCATTGGATTTTTGGGATGCAACACCAAACTCAATCCACAAGCAAAAAAATCGGCTTCACCTACGTTGAATAATTGCTGCATACTTTCTGGTAGTTTGCCGTGTACTGCTGAAATATTGACGCCGCCTTTTTCGAAAACAGACCCGTTCTCGATTACGCGTGTTCTTCCGCCTCCACCTTCTGGGCGTTCCCAAAGGTCTTCTTTGAATTTAGCCTGACCATCAACCGCTTCTAATCCTGCTACGATTTGGTCTTGAAGGTTTTGTATGTAAGTGTAAAATTTGTTTTTCATTTTTTAAATTCAAATAATTCCATATCTAAAGGAAGTCCATTAGTAGGTGTAAACTCTGCAATCAAAGTTCTTTGCCAAATAAAACCATTATTTTTGGCCACTTTAATGCTTCCTAAATTTGTTTTGTGCGCAATAATTTGAAGCGTTTTCAATTCTAAAACATCGTTAGCAAATTTTAATACTGCTTTTACTGCTTTAGAAACCAAGCCTTTTCCTTCAAAGGTGTTTCCGATACAATAGGCGAATTCACCTATTTTATTAGTCCAATCAATTTTTTTAATGATAATTAATCCGATGATTTTTTGAGAGTCAATTTCTCTAATTGCAAAAGTAAAATTGACTTTCTGTTGTATCTCTTTCTCTTTATTTTTGATATATTCTATGGATTTATCAAGTGTTTCATTACTGGAAAGCGTAACGGGAAAAAACTTTTTCAATCGTTTGGTATTCTCAATCATAAAGCGATGTAATTGTTCTGCATCAATCTGTTTTAATTTATCGATACTAATGTTTTTAGTAATTAGTATCTTCATAATAAGTTTCCTTTTAAAACGGTTACTTTATTAGCTATCCCAAACGAAAACACTTTACTTTCTTTTTGAATGAAAAGATAAATAGCAAGTACTTTTTCAGAAAAAGAAAAGGGACTTGCTGCAGAAAAGGCCATTAAAAAATCGGCAAAGGATTCCATTTGGTTCCAATCGAAATGAAGGCGTTGCAAATGAAGCATCAAATCCTCTGGAGTTAAATCATTAAGACTTTCCAAATCCATTGCGAAGTCTTTTAGCTCCACTTCGAGTGCCTCTTTTATGTCTAGATTCCAGTTCAAAGGCGGCAAAACTAGAGAATGTAACTGTTTTAGACAATTGTCTATTCTGGTACTTTCTTTATCTCGCAATCCTTTGCTTAGCATTTTCTTCTAATTTTTTATACAACGGTTTAAAAACCGTTGCAATAACATTGTCGTTTCTTCGCCAACGGATTAAAATCCGTTGCTACAAGATTAGTCGTTCCTACGGAACTTTTTACAAAAAGAAAAAAGTATATGTTATGTGTCTTTTTTTCTGAACACTAAATCCTGCCAACTGACCACTTTCTATTTCTTTCTATATTCCTTTACCGCATCGACAAACGCCTTGGCGTGGTCAACAGGTATGTTTGGTAAAATTCCGTGTCCTAAATTGGCGATGTATTTGTCTGTACCAAATTCGTCAATCATTTCGTGTACCATTTTCTTGATGGTTGGAATAGGTGACAATAATCTTGAAGGGTCAAAATTTCCTTGCAAAGTAATGTTTCCACCTGATAAATAACGGGCATTTCTTGGTGTGCACGTCCAATCTACTCCAAGAGCAGAAGCCTTGCTTTTTCCCATTTCGTTCAAAGCAAACCAACATCCTTTTCCGAAAACAATTACTGGAGTCACCTCAGCCAATGCCTCAACGATTTGGTTGATGTATTTCCAAGAGAATTCTTGGTAATCCACTGGTGACAACATTCCACCCCAAGAATCAAAAATTTGAACGGCGTTTACTCCTGCTTTTACTTTTTCTTTCAAGTATAAAATAGTGGTGTCAGTAATTTTTTGTAATAAGGTATGCGCCGCAACTGGGTTAGAGAAGCAAAAACCTTTGGCCGTATCAAAACTTTTGGAACCTTTTCCTTCTACTGCATAGCAGAAAATTGTCCAAGGTGAACCTGCAAAACCAATTAGAGGTACCTCATCATTTAGCATTTCTTTGGTCAATTTCACCGCATCCATTACGTAACCTAAGGTTTCTTCGATATTTGGAACAATCACTTGATTGACTTGCTCCATAGTGCGAATAGGATTTGGAATTATGGGACCTAAATTGTCTTTCAATTCAACGTGAATTCCCATAGCACGAGGCACTACCAAAATATCCGAAAACAAAATTGCAGCATCTGGTCCTACGATACGAATAGGTTGCACTGTAATTTCAGCAGCTAATTCTGGAGTTTCGCAACGCGTGAAAAAATCGTACTTATCACGCAACGCACGAAATTCTGGTAAATATCTTCCGGCTTGACGCATCATCCAAACTGGTGGACGCTCTACAGTTTCTCCTTTTAATGCTTTTAAAAATAGGTCGTTCTTTATCATTTTTAGTATGGCTTTATGCTAAAAGCAATAGGCTTCAAGCTTTTTTAGTTTTTGGCTTATAGCCTAGAACTTATTGCAATTTATTTATATTCGTTAATTACATCCTCTATTACCTCTTCAACACTAGGCTGGTCGGCGACAATAATGTTTTTTGTGATTTTATCTAAGGCTTCTGCGGTGGTTTCACCTATGCAAAAACAGTTTTCTTTTTTAATCACATTGTTTTTTAAGTAACTTTCTACTGCCGAAGGGCTGAAAAAAAGAATGCCATCCAGTTTTTCAAGAATCTTGCATGGCGTTAATGTCGTTTCATAAACTTGAATCTCATTGAATTGTACTCCAGCTTCTTTTAAAGCGTTGGGCAGTGTTTCTTTGCGCAAATTGCCGCTAAAGAAAGTATAACTTTCATGACCATGAATCAAAGCGATAATTTCGGCTAGGTCCGAAGCATAACCTGTGTAGGCCACCACATTAAATCCGGCTTCAGATAACAGAATTTTTGTTTTTAGCCCAACGCAAAACACATTTTTGGTCTTTAAATTGTCAACATTGGCGTTTTCTAGAATACGCTGCGCGGCATTTTGACTGGTGAAAATCAAATTGTCGTTGATGTTATTCAGCTCGTATTCTTGTTTTTTTGTAGCAATAAAATCCTCCTCGAAAAGCTCAAATCCAGCGGCTAGCATTTTTTGACGCTGCGAATCCGAAAGGGTTTTGGTTGATAAAATAACTGCTTTTGAATTCATTATTTCTTTAGTTTTTCTTTTATCATTTTCATCAACTCGGTGCCGCCATTGTTGAGAATTTCTTCGGCTGAATGGTAGCCTAAGTTTTTCCACTCTTCGATGGGTACGACTTTGTTGATGGCTATTTTTTGTTGTCCGTCGATAGAAAAAAGAACGCCTTCGAAATGAATGGTGTCTTCGTCTTCGTTATATTTTGCCAAGGCTCCGATGGGTGCGGTACAACCCCCTTCGAGACGACGCAAAAATTGACGCTCGATGTGGGTACACACCTCGCTTTCGATATCGTTCAATTCGGATACGGCTTCGCGACAAAACTCGTCCTCGGCCATTGCAACGACTACCATTGCTCCTTGCGCTGGTGCGGGAATCATCCAATCCAAGTTGATAAAATCAGTTGGTTTTAAATTGATGCGTTCTAATCCTGCGGCGGCAAAAACGGCTCCATTCCAATCACTATCTTTCAATTTTTGCATGCGAGTATTGACATTGCCACGCAAATCGACCACTTTATGATTGGGATATTTATTTAGCCATTGCGCTTGACGACGCAAACTTCCAGTGGCGATAGTGCCGCTACCTTCTAGAAAATCTAGATTGCCTTTGTGAACCAGAATATCTAAGGTGTTCGCACGCTCTAAAACGGCAGCTTGCACAATGCCTTGTGGCAATGCTGTGGGCACATCTTTCATAGAATGTACCGCAATATCAACTTGACCGCTAATCATTGCGACATCAAGAGTTTTGGTGAAAATTCCGGTGATTCCTAATTCGTATAGTGGTTTGTCCAAAATAATATCGCCTTCTGATTTCACCGCGATAATCTCTGTTTTGTAACCTAAGTCGTTTAGTTTTTTCTCGACCGTGTGGGCTTGCCAAAGGGCAAGTTCGCTATCTCTGGTTCCAATACGAATAGCCCCCCTAGCCCCCGAAGGGGGAGCTATTGGAGCGGAATTTGATTTCTTGTTCATTAATTTATACTGTTATTCGACAACGTTTGTTGTTCCCCCTTTGGGGGCTAGGGGGCTGGATTTATTTGAAATACTTTTTCGATCCATTCAATGCTTTCATCAACCATAGTGTCTTCATCTTTCAGGTGATTGGCAAAATGGGTAGTGATTTTTTGAATGATGCGGTTGCTGATGATTTCGGCTTGTTCCTCATTGAAATCCGCTAACTTTTTACTTTGAAAATTTAGCTCAGCTGTTTTGATAGCATTCAACTTTTCTTTTAAAGCATGAATCGTTGGTGCAAATTTTCTGGATTTGGTCCACAGCATGAATTCATTTTTAATAGTTTCAATGATAGCTTCGGCAGCTGGAATGTGTAATTTTCTGTTCTCTAAGGTTTCATCGGTCATTTGAGACAAGTGATCCAAATGAATCAATGTCACTCCTTCTATTTCGGTTACATTTTCGTGTACATTTTTAGGAATAGACAAATCCAGAATCAGCATGGGTTTTTTCAGATTCAAAATGGCTTTGTCAACCGTAGGCTTTTGAGCCCCTGTAGCCACTACAACCACATCGGCTTTTTGTAATTCGAGATGCAATTCGGAATGATCTTTTACAATCAAATTGAGTTTCCCTGCTAATTTCTCTGCTTTATCTTTAGTTCTATTAATGAGTGTGATGTGCTCGTTTTTGGTATGTTTTACCAAATTTTCACAAGTATTACGACCAATTTTTCCAGTACCAAAAAGTAAAATATTCTTGTTCCCGATGTCTGGAACGTTTTTCATGATGTATTGTACTGAGGCAAAAGAAACAGATGTGGCTCCAGAACTGATCTCAGTATCAGTTTTAATTTTTTTGCTAGCTTGAATCACAGAATTGACCAATCGCTCCATGAAAGCATTGGTTAAATCCATGGCTTTCGACTCGGTAAAACCGTTTTTCAGCTGACTGATGATTTCGAAATCGCCTAAAATCTGGCTATCTAAACCAGTTCCGACTCTAAAAATATGATTAATGGCGTCTTGATTTTTGAATACGTACGCTACTTTTTGAAATTCTTCAACGGTTCCTTGACTGTTTTCACACAACAATTTGATGAGTTGAAAAGGGTGTTCTGCGTAGCCGTAAATTTCGGTACGGTTACATGTAGAAGTAACGATTAAGGCGGGAATTCCTTCGTTTTTTGCTTGTTGAAGCAAATTGCTTTTGGCTAAGGCATCCAAACTAAATTTACCTCTTACGGCAGCGTCGGCTTTCTTGTAACTCAATCCAACCGAGTAAAAATAGTGGTGCTTAGCGCCTTGATTTTTTTCCATAAATACAGTTCCTGTAAAAGTGCAACAAAGCTAGAGCTATAGCTTGTATAAAAACAACGCTAAAAGTTCTTTTTGTGTCGCTCAATGTTTTTTTGGATTTATTTCGTTATTTAAAACCAAAATCGTTTATTTTTGCAGCAAATACAAGGCTTAATGATTGAATTATTTAGAGCGATTCTAAATAAATAATATTCATTACAATCTTTTTTCTATTAAAAAAATGTCGCTATGGGTTCACAAGAAATTATAAAAATAGAAGAAGATTTCACCTTATTGCGTTTTCAAAATGATGGCATAACTCCTTTTCACACCCATCATGAGGTAAGCAATGGTTTGATTCAATTTCATTTTGGATTAAAAGGAAAAGCAAAATTTTTATTCAATCAAGGTAGCTATGCTTTAGAAATGAATGAAGAAAAATCTTATTTGTTCTACAATCCTCAAAAAGAATTGCCTCTTAATCTAGAATTAGCTCCCAACACTTGGGTGATTACTATTTTGATTTCGATACAAAAATTTCATGGCCTATTTTCTAATGAAGCCAGTCACATTCCTTTTTTGAGCGACGAAAACAAGGACAAAAAGTACTATAAAGAAGGGGACATTAGTCCTTCTATGGCGATAGTGTTGACCCAATTGTTTCATTACAATTTAAATCCTTCAATTAAAAATTTGTACTACAAAGGCAAAGGCTATGAGTTATTGAGCTTGTATTTTAACCGCTCCGAAGATCCAAATGCTGAGCAATGTCCTTTTTTGATTGATGAAGACAATGTGATGAAAATCAAAAAAGCGAAAGAAATTATCATTGCCAATATGGCCGAACCTCCCGGTTTACAAGAACTAGCCGACACTATTGGATTAAATTTGAAAAAACTAAAAATGGGTTTCAAACAAATATATGGCGATACCGTCTATGGCTTTTTGTTTGATTACAAAATGGATTATGCCCGTCAATTGTTAGACAGTGGTTCTTATAATGTAAATGAAGTAGGTTTAAAAATTGGCTACAGTACCGGAAGTCATTTCATAGCCGCTTTCAAGAAGAAATTTGGCACCACACCAAAAAAATATTTGATGTCGATTAACTCATCCATACCATAAACCATCAGTTTTAACTATCTCTCAGACAAAAAAAAGAATAAGTACCATAACCGATAAAAACAGTGTTTATTTATTTTTGAAACCAAAATCAGTAAATTCTAGTTTTCATCCCAAAAAAATAAAACAAAAAACATGAAAGGTGTATTATTAGTCAACTTAGGTTCTCCAGAAAGTCCAACTGCAAAGGACGTTAAACCATATTTAGACGAATTTTTAATGGACAAATATGTAATAGATGTTCCTTTTCTATTGCGTGCGTTATTAGTTCGCGGTATCATTTTACAAACCCGTCCTAAAAAATCGGCAGAAGCTTATGCCAGAATTTGGACCAGCGAAGGTTCTCCTCTGATCGTTATTTCGAAAAAAATGCATCAAAAAGTGAAACAATTGGTTGATGTACCTGTGGCTTTGGCCATGCGTTATGGCACCATAACGATTCAAAAAGGCTTACAAGAATTGAAAGATCAAGGCGTAACCGAAGTAATGCTTTTACCTTTGTATCCGCAACACGCCATGGCTTCAACAACTACTATTGTTGTTTTGGCTGAAGAATTGCGTCAAAAGTATTTTCCAGAAATGAAATTTACTAATGTTCCTGCTTTCTACAACAAACCAGATTATATTCAGGCATTGTCTAATTCCATCAAAAAGCATTTAGAAGGATTTGAATATGACCATTTATTATTCTCATATCATGGTATTCCAAAACGTCACATTCGCAAAACCGATGTAACTAATTCGCATTGTAAAATTGATGGCTCTTGCTGTAACACGCCTTCGCCCGCACATGAGTTTTGCTACCGTCATCAATGTTACGAAACTACCAAACAAGTAGTGAAACTATTAGGAATTCCAGAAGGCAAATACAGCCAAACCTTCCAATCGCGATTGGCCGGAGACAAATGGCTTACTCCTTATACCGATGTAGAAATCAATAAAATGCCAGAGCAAGGGATTAAAAAATTAGCAGTTGTCACTCCTGCATTTGTGGCCGACTGTTTAGAAACACTAGAAGAAATTGCCATGGAAGCCAATGAACAGTTCCTACATCATGGTGGGGAGGAATTTATGGCCGTTCCTTGTATGAATGATGAAGACGAATGGTGTGGTGTGGTAGCGAATTGGATTAATGAATTCAAGAAAGTTTAAATTTGTTTAAGGTTTGAAGTTGCTATAGTAATTTAAAACCTTGAACTTGAAATCAAAATAAATGGAACTCTACAACTACCTCAAATCCTTACACATTATTTTTGTAGTTACTTGGTTTGCAGGACTTTTTTATATTGTACGCTTGTTTGTGTACCAAATAGAAGCCGCCGATAAACCTTCTCCCGAGAAAGAAATTTTGCAAAAACAATACAACCTTATGGCCTATCGGTTGTGGTACATCATCACTTGGCCCTCGGCAGTCATTACTTTTTTTGTGGCCTTCTGGTTGTTACTTTTTACCGATTTAGGAAGAAGCTGGTTGCAAATGCCTTGGATGCATGTCAAACTAGGTTTTGTTTTTTTATTGTATTTGTATCATTTTAAATGCCATCAAATTTTTAAACAATTACAACGCGATGAAGTAAAATACACCACCAATTATATGCGTCTTTGGAATGAAGGAGCTACTTTGATTCTTTTTGCAGTCGTTTTTTTAGTCGTACTCAAAAATGCGTTCAACTGGGTGTATGGCGTGATTGGTATTTTTTTATTTTCAATCATCATCATGTTGGGCTTTCGTTTTTACAAGAGAATAAGAGAAAGGAAATAGTGGTCAGAGGTCAGTTTTTTAGTGATCAGTTTTCAATCTTTGTCTGTTAACTTTTGCCTGTTTGTAAGTTTAAAAACCGAGTTATACGTTTGCAAAATAACTGAACACTAAAAAATTATGCTAAACAATTTCAACATATCGATGCTTTCCTTACGCACTAGGATTTTCCTATCGATGATTGTTGTTATTGTAGTTTCAAGTGTTTTGCTCGCCTCTATTTCAATTTTACAATTCAAGAGTGAAGCTCGAGATTACCATCAAGAACGATTAGAGCGAAAAGAGACAGCAATTAAAGAGCATATCAATTATGTCTTGTCCACCACCACTTATCCGTTGACGCAAAAAAATCTAGATTTAATTTTTAAAGATAAAATTCACGAATTATCCCAAATTCACAACATCGAAATCAATATTTATAGCTTAGACGGACATCTTTTAAAATCATCAAAAGAATCGTTTTCTATAGACAAAATGGCTCCGCCTATTCCAAAATACATTTTGAAACTAGTCCGTTCCTCTATTGACAAACGGTTTGTAGACATCAAAACTGTCGACGGAGTCAAAAATCGTTCGTCGTACAGCCAAATCAAAGACGACAAATTCAAACCGCTTGGCGTATTAAATTTACCTTATGTTGAAGATGATAGTTTTTATCAGAAAGAGCTGAATAGTTTCCTCATTAGATTAGGTCAAGTCTATTCTTTTATGCTGATTGTTGCTTTTGCCTTGGCGTATTTCTTGGCTACTTATATCACCAAATCACTGAAAACAATCGCCGACAAAATGAGCGAAACGAATATTGAGCAGAAAAACGAGAAAATTGTTTTGGACGCCAATAGCCGAGAAATTAATTTGTTGATTCGTTCGTACAACGAAATGGTCGATAAGTTGGAGAAAAGTGCCCTTAAACTGGCGCAAAGCGAAAGAGAAGAAGCTTGGCGAGAAATGGCAAAACAAGTAGCGCATGAAATCAAAAATCCGTTAACTCCCATGCGACTAACGGTACAAAGTTTCCAAAGAAAATTTGATCCTACTACACCAGATGTCAAACAAAAACTCAACGAATATTCCGAAACTTTAATTCAGCAAATTGACATTATGAGTGCTGTGGCTTCAGCTTTTTCGAACTTTGCCTCTATGCCAGCCCAACAAAACGAAACACTAAATGTGGTGGAAGTAGTCGAACTAGCTTTGGATATTTTCAATGAAGATTATATTCTTTTTCAAAGTCAATTTCCATCAATTATTTCGAGTATGGACCGCTCACAACTCATTCGTGTGATTACCAATTTGGTCAAAAATGCCATACAAGCCATTCCAGAAAATCAGGAGGAAAAAGCCATCAAAGTTGTCGTAAAAAGAGAACACAACCAAGTCATCATTTTGGTTCAAGACAACGGAGTAGGAATCGCAGAGCAAACAGTACCCAAAATATTCGAACCCAAATTTACTACCAAAACAAGCGGTATGGGACTCGGTCTAGGAATTATCAAAAACATTATAGAAAATTACAACGGAACAATTACCTTTGATACACAATTAGGAAAAGGTACTACTTTTAAAGTGACTTTGCCTATTATCCAATCTTAAATAACAAAACAATGAACTACGAAAATATTCTAATAGAACTAGAGAATAACATTGCAATCCTTACCATCAATAGACCTTCAAAGCTAAATGCTTTGAATATTGACACCATAAATGACCTTCACAAAGCCATAAAAACACTGGGGAAAAACAAAGAAATTCAAGTGATACTCATTACAGGAAGTGGTGAAAAAGCATTTGTAGCTGGAGCCGATATTTCTGAATTCGCTCATTTTACCATTGCAGAAGGTGCTCAACTGGCTAGCGAAGGACAAGAAAAATTATTCGATTTAATCGAAAATTTAAAAACACCAGTAATCGCTGCTATCAATGGTTTTGCCTTGGGTGGTGGATTAGAATTAGCTATGTCTTGTCATTTCAGAATTGCCTCAGACAATGCCAAAATGGGTCTCCCAGAAGTTTCATTAGGAGTAATTCCAGGATATGGAGGAACACAACGTTTGCCACAGCTGATTGGAAAAGGTCGTGCTATGGAATTGATTATGACTGCCAGCATGATTGACGCCGAAACTGCCAAAAACTATGGTTTGGTGAATCACGTAGTACCTCAAGCAGAATTATTAGATTTCACTAAAGCAATCGCGCAAAAAATTATGAAAAACTCTCCTTTTGCCATTGGTCGTGCTATAAAAGCGATCAACGCCAATTATAAAGACGGCAAAAATGGTTTTGAAATCGAAATCAAAAACTTTGGAAAATGCTTCGGAACAGCTGATTTTAAAGAAGGAACTACCGCATTCTTAGAAAAAAGAAAAGCCAATTTTACAGGGAAGTAAATTAGTAAGCTAGTTATTAGTTTGCTAAAACAAGGCCTTTTTGATATTCAAATATCATATTATTATACTTTTTTGACATTCAAATATCATATTATTATACTTTTTTGATATTTGAATGTCAAAAAATTATATTTTTTAAATTTAAATAGAATAAACCTAAACCTATTGCCATGTCCTTCCAACCTATATTTGCTGAATTTTGGGAAAAAGTAATCGAGAGTATCGAAGATCGTACTTTTGCTAAATTGACTTTGGCCAAAACCATTGGGGATACCGAGTTAAAAAACATTTATGCTCGCCCTATTATAACCGCTCAGAATACCTTAGAATTTTCAATAATAGCCCGTTACAAAACCGAAGAAATAGAAAGTTTCCATTCGTTAGAAGAAGCCTTTTTAGTGTTGAGTCCGTATATGAATAATCCTTTTTTGACTGCCTTACTTTTTACCTCAGAAATGGATTTGACATTCAAATTGAACAAAAAAAGAATAGGAAGTTTAACAGAAAGTGACCCTACCTTTAAAAATGCATCGGATGTTATGCTGGAATTAAAAGCTAGTGAAAATTAATGATCTAGTTAGACTGACTCATTTTAATTAGAATAGCTACTCAACATTATTAACTGATTACTGTGCGTTTATAACTTGTGAAAGTGGCAGATTAAGGAAACCTAAATTTTTAATTTAAATTACTGATTTTAAGTGCAAAACCAAGTTTAATTCAAGACCATAATCTGCCATTTTTTAAACAATTATTGGCAGTAGTTACTTTTTGTACTCTTTTACAATTTGATTGATTTTACCAAAAATTGATTTACCCTCTTTGTCTTTCATTTCAATTTCTATTCTATCTCCAAAACTCATAAATGGAGTAGAAGCTTTTCCATCTTTTATTATTTCTAAGCATCTTACCTCTGCTAAACAACTTGAACCGTTGAGACTCCCTTGGTTCGCAACAGTGCCTGAGCCTACAACTGTACCTGCCATTAATGAACGAGTTTTGGCAGCATGCGCTACTAATTGACCAAAGTCAAAAGTCATATCAATTCCTGCATTGGGAGAACCAATAAGTTTTCCATTTAAGGTTGAATGTAGTGGCAAATGAAGTTTTCCATTTTTCCAGCTATCATCGAGTTCATCAGGAGTTACAACCACTGGAGCAAATGTTGTCCAAGGTTTAGATTGATAAAATCCAAATTGTTTGGATAACTCATTTGGTATTAAATTACGTAAAGAGACATCATTAATAATTGTAATTAATTTGATATGATTCAAAGCATCTTCTGAATTCGTTCCTGCTGGAACATCATCTGTAATAACAGCTACTTCCGATTCAAAATCAATACCCCAATCTTCAGTTTCGATTTCAATGTCGTCATTCGCTCCAATAAATGCGTCGGAAGCTCCCATATACATTAATGGATCTGTCCAAAAAGATTCAGGTAATTCAGAATTTCTAGCCTTGCGAACAAGTTCTACGTGAGTTACATAAGCACTCCCGTCAGCCCAATGATACGCTCTAGGAATTGGCGCTAAGACTCTAACGGAAGAAAAGCTAAACGCATTAGGCAGCTTATCGGAGTTTAAGTCATTATAAACACTTTCTAATCTAGATTCGGTTTCTTTCCAATTATCGATTGCAAATTGCATATTTTCAGCAATTTCAGGTACATTTACTGCTTTGGTTAATTCTTTGTTTACAACAACTAATTGCCCATCTCTGGTACTGTTGTCAATTGAAGCTAATTTCATTTACTGTATATTTTTTTAACAATTGTTGCTATCACTAGACTTCCCCCTCCCACTCGGCATAAAACTGAGCTAAGAAATTTTGCATGTATTTATGTCTTTTCGCCGCTAATGCTGCACCACTTTTGGTATTCATTTTATCGGCTAGCAACAATAACTTCTCATAAAAATGATTGATGGTAGGCGCTTGACTGTTTTTATATTCATCCTTAGTCATCTGCAAATTGGGAGCAATCTCGGGATGGTATAACGCTCTATTTTTGAATCCTCCATAATTAAAAGCTCTAGCAATTCCAATGGCACCAATCGCATCCAAACGATCGGCATCTTGCACAATATCTAGCTCAATAGAAGAGAACTTGCGTTTTGTTTTGCCGCCTTTAAAAGAAATATTTTCGATAATTTGAACCACATGAACGATTATTTCTTCGGCAACATGTTGAGATTCCAAAAAATTTCTCGCCGTTCTTGGACCTATGGTCTCATCGCCTCCGTGAAATTTACTATCGGCAATATCATGCAATAAAGCACCTAACTGAACGACAAGTGGATCACAAGACTCCGATTTGGCTATGAGCAAAGCATTTTTATACACCCTTTCTATATGAAACCAATCATGTCCTCCCTCTGCATCGGCAAGTGTTTGTTTTACAAAAAGAATCGTATCGTGAATTAGTTTAGCGGTATTCATTTGGGGTATTTTTTTTTATAAAAAAACTGATTTTTAAAGGTCGTAGCCTCAAAAATCAGTTCTCTCTATGATCTTACTTTCAATCTAAAATAGTTCAAAATTAAGGATTACAATCTTGCAGGTTCTACCCATTTAAAAATATAAGACTCTGCTGGAATAACTAATCGTTCTGAAATTTTAGCCATACGAGAAGGCAATTTCATTAAATAATCTCTTGCTTTTTCGGCTTCGTCTGTCAACCCACCTATTTTATCGATTTCCCATTTATCGATTAATTTCTGCATAATCTCTACGTAATCGGTGGCAGTATACACCCCTATACGTTGTGCTGAATCTGAAAATTGTTCAAAAGCAGAGCTGATTTTTTGACCAGATTCTCTTAAAAAATGAGCAGGCATTACAATTTTTTGCTTCATCATGTATTGAAAAGCCAACATCATCTCGCTAGGGTCTACTTTAAAAATTTGATTTACAAATTCGCTATAGGCATGGTGATGACGCATTTCGTCTCCAGCAATCATTTTGCACATTTTGGATAATTTTTTATCCCCAAAATTCTTAGCCAATTGCGACACACGATTGTGCGAAACATAAGTAGCTAATTCTTGAAAGCTAGTGTATACAAAGTTTTTATAAGGATCAGTTCCTGTTCCGATATCAAATCCGTCGTTGATTAAGTGTTGTGTCGTAACCTCAACCTCACGCATATTCACACGACCCGACAAATACAAATATTTGTTGAGTAAATCGCCATGACGGTTCTCTTCACCAGTCCATTGACGGATCCATTTGGACCAGCCATTGCGCTCTTGATTGTCTATTCCTTCCACTTCCATCAACCAAGATTCGTACGTTGGCAAAGCTTCTTCAGTGATAGTATCACCTACTAAAGCTACCCAAAAATCATAAGGTAAATCTTTGGCAATTTCTCTTAATTCTTTTACTTCTTCTAAGAAAGTATCGCTTTCAGAATTAGGCAAAAAATCAGAAGGTTGCCATATTTTTTCTACCGGAATTAGAAATTGATCCACAAAACTGTCGACATTTTTTTCTAAAAACTGCATCACTTCTAATCGGATGTTTTTTATTGACATGGTATTTATTTATTAAAATTGAATTTTACTTACTACTGCGGCTTCTGTTTTCTGAATCAACTCCTCAAAAGCATAGTCTTTAACGGCCATAGGCTCATGAATGGTAAATGTTAATTTGTTACCTAATCCCATTGGAAAAGCACCAAATCGCACCATCTTCCAAGAATTATTTATGGATATTGGCACCACATAAGCAGAAGGCGCATACTTGCATAATATTTTTAAACCGCTTTGTGCAAACTCCTTTGGTTTTCCGGTTTTACTTCGGGTTCCTTCAGGAAAAATAACGGCTGAACGGGTATTTTTTTCTATGTATTCAGATAAGCCTTTGATGGTTGGAATGGCTTGTTTTGGGTCCTTTCTATCAATCAATACTGAACCCCCGTGTCGTAAATTATAAGACACACTTGGAATTCCGCTTCCTAACTCTTTTTTACTAACAAACTTGCAATGATAACGACGCATGTACCAAATAATAGCGATAATGTCATACATGCTTTGATGATTGGCTACTATAATTAGAGGAACGTTTTTAGGGACACTCGCCAAATTCTCAAATCGGTAAGTGGTTCCCAAAATATTAGTACATTTCACCAAAAAGAAGTTCAAATAATCGACACTTTTTTTGTGGGCTTGATAGCCAAATCCATTAAAACAAATCCATTGAATAGGATGAAAAATTACCAAACAAAGCCCAAAACACAAATAGTAAATTACGGATAAGGGGTGCGAAATTATTTTTTGCATGCTATTGAAATAAAGGGTCAAAAGTACGAATTAAATTTTTTAATGCGATTTAAATCCTAAACAATAATCCATTTGGGGTTTAATTGTACCTTTGCTCGCTAGGATTATCCCACTTTTTTGAATGCAATGAATTTCAATTACCCAAAAGAAGAAAAGCTAAAAAGCAAAATCACCATCGGATTATTATTCACCGAAGGTAAATCGGTATCGAAATACCCTTTGCGATTGGTGTATTGCCAGCAAAAAAAAGAGGAAAATCAGCTTATAAAAATTGGCGTGTCGGTTTCCAAAAAATACTTCAAAAAAGCCGTAGATCGCAATTATTTTAAACGTGTACTAAGAGAAACCTATCGATTAAACAAACATTTACTGATTCCGCATTTGGATGAACCCTTTGCTTTTATGTTTTTTTATCAAACCAAAGAGCGTTTGTCTTATGATGAAATCAATACCAAAACGATTCAGTTATTTGAAAAATTTGTGGCGCAGCTAGCTCAAAAGAAAGAAGCTCAAGCTAAAGGCACCGATTCGTCCAGCACCGAATTCTCCTAAAAAATCGTATTCCCTTAATTATTCCTCTTTTATTATTAATTTAGAGGTCTATTTATAAACCAACACTTCCCTTATGAAAGCATTTTTTCAAAAAAAATATATCATTCCTGTTTTGGCTTCAGCCTTTTTGTTTGTTGGGGTAAGTTTCAAAAATGATTTTTTTGAAATTGCCAAGCAAATAGAAATTTTTACCACGCTTTTTAAAGAAGTCAACTCTAATTATGTAGATGAGACCAATCCAGGTGATTTGATGGATAAGGCCATCAAAGGGATGTTGGCGAGTTTGGATCCCTACACCAATTACTTTAATGAAGCAGATGTGGTGAAGTTCAAAATCAACAACACGGGTGAATATACTGGAATTGGCGCATTAATCAGTCGTAAGGAAGACCAATTGATTATCAAAGAACCCTATAAAAATTTCCCTGCGGACAAAGCGGGTCTTAAAGCTGGCGATGCTATTATTCAAATTGGAGATGTCGCGCTGAAAGATTTCAAAGACGATGCGTCACAATTGCTCAAAGGTTCCAAAAACACTAAGATTGACATTAAATATATCCGTCAAGGAAAAACACTTAGTACCCAATTGGTTTTGGATGAAGTGGAAATCAAATCGGTTCCTTTCTTCGGAAAAATTGATGCGAAAACGGGTTATATCGTTTTGACTCATTTCACCAAAAAAGCCTCTTCAGAAGTAAAAGATGCCTTGGAACAACTCAAAAAAGAAGGTGCCGAACGCATCGTTTTGGACTTAAGAGACAATCCTGGTGGGCTACTGAATGAAGCGGTGAATATTTGCAATCTCTTTGTGCCAAAAAACGAAACCATAGTAACTACCAAATCGAAAGTAGAAAAATACAACAACACCTATAAAACGACTCGCGAACCAGTAGATTTGAACATCCCCTTGGTCATCATCGTCAACGGAAAAAGTGCTTCGGCTTCTGAAATTGTGGCAGGCGCGTTACAAGATTTGGATCGTGCGGTGGTTTTAGGCAGTCGCAGTTTTGGAAAAGGATTGGTTCAGCGTCCTATCGATATGTCTTTTGGAACACAAGTAAAAGTAACTATCTCTCGTTACTACACACCTTCTGGTCGTTGCATACAAGCTTTAGATTATACTCGAAAAGATAAAAATGGAGTAGCTACACGTACAGAAGAAAAAAATTATAATGCCTTTAAAACCAGAAAAGGAAGAACCGTATACGACGGAGGAGGCATACAGCCTGATATTGAATTAGCAGAAACGCAAGTAAGTGCCGTGGCCAATGCAGTAGTAAGAAACGAGGCCATCTTTGATTATGCCACTACGTATTATTACAAAAATCCAAATTTAGGTAATACTATCCCCACTATCACCGATGCGGATTACAATGATTTCAAACAATTTTTGAAAAACAAAAAATTCAATTTGGATACTGAAACCGAAGTAAATTTGAAAAAGACTTTGGCAGCCGCCAAAAAAGAAAAAATAGACGAAACCATTACTGCGGAATACCAACAATTATTGAATGCTATTCAAAAAAGTGAATGGAATGCTTTGGACAAAAATCAAAAAGAAATTAAAAATTTATTGCTAGACGAAATCATCAAACGCTACCAATACCAAGAAGGATTGTACCAATACTACATCAAAAGCAATCCAGAAATCAAAAAGGCGGTAAGCGTGTTGACTACTTCTGCGGAGTACAATAGTATTTTGAAGTTGTAAAAGAACGCAGTAAAAATTAGCATCAATTCTTAAACATATTAGGCATATAAGTATTCAAGTCAATGTCTGAAATTTTTGAACCATATAAGAAATTTAAGGTCATATAAGTTAGTTTTAATGTCCTTTAAATTCTTCTCCTAATGTTTTAGAAAACAAAAATCTAGTTTAAAATAACTCTAATGTCAGTTCGAGCGCAGTCGAGAACCATCACTGCATCTCGAAGGCGCTCGATGTGACAAAAATCAGCAATCGCGTAAATAGAAATCTAAAAATCATAATTTACTTGATTACCCTCTTTTCATCTCAATATGCGGAATGTCATCTTCTAAGTACATCTCACTAATGGCCGCAAAACCATGACTTTCGTAGAATCTTTTCAGGTACAATTGAGCTCCAATAGTGATCACCGATTCGTTAAAATGAGTAGCAATTCCTGCGATAGCGTTTTGCATCAATTCATGACCCCACTTTTTATCTCGATAATTGGAATCGACTACTACTCGTCCTATTGAAGCTTCTGGAAAACTAATGCCAGCGGGCAACAAACGGGCATGGGCTACAATTTTGTCCTCGTAGGTCCCAAAAAGATGCAGGGCTTTTTTGTCTTTTCCGTCCAAATCCAAATAGACGCAATTTTGCTCTACCACAAAAATTTCGCTTCTCAGTCTTAAAATATCATACAACTCATAAACAGTCAACTCCTCGTAGGATTTAATTTGCCATTGTAAACTCATAACAACTTTTATTTTTTTCTTTTACTAATTGTAACCGATTTAATAATCGATTCTAACTCAAACATTACCTCTCTTTTATCGTCGGCTGGGGAATAACAAAAGCCTTCCAATACCATGATTCGGTTATACTCTTTATCAAAAATCACATAGTTGATAAAAGGTCCAGACATGAAATCATTTTTTAATTCCCATGTGCCTTTAGATTCAAAAGTGGGACGATTATCTAATTTTATTTTAAACCAATATGGTGCATAGTCTTCACCCGTAATCATGGGTGTCTGTGCTTCTCTTCCTTTGATGTACAACTTACCTATGGAATCACGCATTCGGATAATAGAAGCAATGGGGTTTTTGGTTTTGATTGTATTTAAAGGAACTTGATACAGCAATAAACTCATGCTTCCACTCACTATTTCTTTTTTTAACCAAATAAAGCGAGGTTTTTGAACGGCATATTCAAAATCTGAAGGAACATCCAATTGGATACGAAACTTATTCTCAATAATTTTTGGATTCAGTAGCGACTCACTATTGATTTTTTGATTGGCTTTAATTTCGCCTACTTTAATCATTTGAATCATTTCGGGACTGTGCTTTTCTAATAAATACAAAAGCGTATCATTAGTAGTTCCTGTGAGATGAAAAACCGTTTGTGGTGCGGCATACTGATTTTTCTTGATTTCAAAACTGGTAGTTACTCCTTTTTTGACTACCACAATGGTTCGGCTATCGGTGATGAAGCCTTCTACTAATTTATCAGGATATTGATTGATGGTAAACAAAGGTTCCTCCTGAGGTAGTCCAAAAACAGGTGCAGCAAGTTTATTTCTAAGAGAATCACCCACTTCACCATTCCACAAAGCATCGTTCATAATCACGGCAATGGTGTTGATTTTACCAACCGATGCACGCAATAATGGCTCTTGCTTTTTATCGCAAGAAAACAAAAACAACGAAACTAAAAGGCATAAAAAATGGGCTTTATTCATAATTTTTATCTTATAAAATAAAACCCAAATGTAGCCAATTTATTGTATTATCCGTTTATTTTCAACTTCATTCCGGGTTTTAAATCGTTACCTGTTATGCCATTCCATTTCTCTAAATCTGAAATAGTTACTCCAGGATATTTTTTAGAGATACTATAAAGAGAATCTCCTTTTTTTACGTAATAATCATTAGTTGCGTTTTTCGCTTTTGCTGTTGGAAACAATTCTTTCTTTTTAAAAGAATCGGCAGTAGCGTTATTGGTGATAATAGCAATCTCATTTTTAGCCACAATCAAAGCAGTTCCCACTGGTAATTTGTTTTTGGAAATAGCATTCCATGCCACTAAATTTGCAGGTGTGGTTCCGAATTTTTTGGCAATAGTCCCTAAATTATCACCTTCAACCACCATATAAGTGATGTCCTTCAATTCAGGTTTTACTACTTCTTGTTCGGCAATAGCAGTTGCTGTTCCCACCTGAAAACTCATTCCAGGTTTCAAATTGCTTGCTGTGGTAGGATTCCATGAGCGTAAATCTTCCACAGAAACATTGTATTTACGTGCGATACCATTCAAATTATCCCCTTTCTGGACGACATATTGTGCAGTATTTGGTGCAATTAACAACGAATCTAACTGAGTTTCTTTAACTTTTTCTGCGGATTTAACTCCAGCAACGGCAGTACTAGCAACAGCCATTGGATTGGTTTCAACTTCAGGACGGGACGTTTTAATTTTTAATATTTTACCTAACGGAACCGAATTGCCTTTGATTCCATTCCAACGTTTAAGGTCTGCTACGGCAACTTTATAATCGGCGGCCACTGTATTTAAATTATCCCCTTTTTTGATTTTATACCATTCATTGATAGTAGCCACATCCGAAGAATCTGAAGCTTTTCCTCTAGACGCTAAAGCAGATTTCGACCATTGCAAAGGTTGTCTTCGTTGGTTATTGTCATAAGCGGCGTAAGCATAGATTTTGTCTTCGTTGGAAGTAAAAATCGCAATCTTGTTTTGTGGCAATCGCAAATAATTGGGTTGATCGCCATAAACAGGAATAACATTCATTTTATACGAAGGATTCAACAATTGCAATTCGACTACAGGAATGTCGATTAAATCCGCAATTTGTTTGAAAGAGATTTCTTTTTGAATACGAATCGTATCCGTTTCGAAGTGTTTGAAAGTGGCACGTTCTGGTTTAATGCCGTGCTCTTTATGGTATTCATACAAGTACATCGTAGCTAGAAAAGCCGGGACATACCCTTGTGTTTCTTGTGGAAGATGTTTTTTGATGTCCCAAAAACTTTGTTGTCCTCCAGATCTTCTAATGGCTTTGGTTACATTTCCTGGTCCAGAATTGTAAGAGGCTAACACCAAATCCCAATCTTGAAATAAAGGATACATATTCGCCATATACTGAGCAGCAGCTTCAGAGGATTTCAAAGGATCCGATCGCTCATCAACATAAGAATCGATGCGCAAATTATATTGTTTCCCTGTGTTATACATAAATTGCCAAAGTCCAGTGGCACCAACTTTTGAAACGGCTTTAGGATTTAGAGCAGATTCAACTATGGCTAAATATTTTATTTCTAATGGAATGTTCTTTTTCGCCAAAGCTTCTTCGAAAATAGGAAAGTAATATTCAGAAGTAGCCATTAATCTTGCAAATGCTTTTTTTCTGTTTTTCAAAAAGGACTTGATTAAATTTTCTAATCCTTGATTGTATTCAATATGAAAAGGAGACTTCGCATCCATAGCCGCTAGGCGCTGTTTCAATAACTCGGTGGGCAATTCAAAATCGACGCTTTGATCCGTATTTAAAGTTTGAATATCATAGCTCAACTGATTGTACATGTCCAAATTAGTCAACTCTTTCATCCACAAACTATCTACTTGCTGTGTTGTGCTATGACGAACAAATGTTTGTTTAATGGAATCTAAATAGGAAAGAGGTATTGGGGAGGCTTGAATTTGTTTAACTTCAGATACTTGCTGCGAAAAGGCAGTACATGAGATAAGGAACAATAAGCTTAATGTGGCATTTTTAAGACTCATATAATTTGATTTCAATGTGCTTTATTTCAGTTGGTTAACCAAATGACAATGCAAAACTACTAGCTTACAACTAAAAAAAACCATAAATATTGTTAAATATACAATATTTATGGTTTTTAAGACCCTTTTACTTTAAAAAAAAATGTTAAAGTAGGATTATTCTAATACTAATGCAATTTTGAAAAATCCATTACTAGAAGCTTATTCTAAAATAGCAGCAATTCCTGGTAAGGTTCTTCCTTCTAACATTTCCAACATAGCACCTCCACCGGTAGAAACATAACTTACTTTGTGTTCGAAACCGAATTGCTTTACAGCGGCAACTGAATCTCCACCACCTACTAATGAAAAAGCACCATTGGCAGTAGCCTCAGCAATGTAATCGCCTAAAGCAATCGTTCCTTTGGCAAAAGTTGGCATTTCAAAAACCCCTAGTGGTCCATTCCAAAGAATAGTTTTAGACTCCAAAATAACTTTCTTGAAATTTTCTAATGATTTTGGCCCTGCGTCTAAACCTTGCCATCCATCAGGAATTTCTCTAACATCAACTATTTGTGTATTGGCGTTATTGGAGAAATCATCGGCAGCCACCACATCTACTGGGATGTGAATTTGTACTCCTTTTTCTTTCGCTAAACGCAAAATCTCCAATGCCAATTCTTGTTTGTCATCCTCACAAATAGAATCACCAACAGATCCTCCTAAGGCTTTCACAAAAGTAAACGTCATACCACCACCAATAATCATATGGTCAACTTTATCTAAGATATTTTCGATAACTGTAATTTTAGAGGAAACTTTAGATCCTCCTAAAACAGCTGTTACTGGTTTCTCACTATTTTTCAATACTTTATTTAAACTTTCAATTTCTTTGGCCAACAACGTACCAAAACATTTACTAGTTGGAAAAAATTGAGCAATAATAGTAGTAGAAGCATGAGCACGGTGTGCTGTTCCAAAGGCATCATTTACATAAATATCTCCAAGGTCTGCTAATTTTTTTGCGAAATCAACATCACCAGCTTCTTCTTCTTTATAAAAACGCAAATTCTCTAACAACAACACTTGACCCGGTTGTAAAGCGGCAGCGGCAGTAGTAGCAGGTTCTCCAATACAATCAGTAGCAAATTGAACAGAAACACCTAAAACTTCAGAAGTTTTAGCTACAATATGACGTAACGAATATTTGTCTTCAGCTCCTTTTGGTCTTCCTAAGTGTGACATTAAAATAACGCTTCCACCGTCAGCTAAAATTTTATCAATGGTAGGCTTTGCAGCTTCAATTCTATTGGCATCCGTTACATTAAAATTTTCATCTAAAGGCACATTAAAATCTACGCGAATAATCGCTTTTTTATCTTTGAAATTGAAATCGTTTAAAGTTTTCATTATATATATGTATTTAATTTAAAAATTACTAAAGTCCCACAAAGATACACTATTTTGCAATTTTGATTTCTAGTGCTTCGTATTAAAAAATAGCTAATTAATAACGAAATCGATGTAAATTTATAAATTTCACAAGTATTGTGTTAATCGGTTGTGGGTGTGTTGGGTGTTGGGTGTTGGGTGTTGGGTGTTGGGTGTTGGGTGTTGGTGTTGGGTGTTGGGTGTTGGGTGATGGGTGTTGGGTGTTGGGTGTTGGTGTTGGGTGATGGGTGTTGGGTGTTGGGTGATGGGTGTTGGGTGATGGGTGTTGGGTGATGGGTGTTGGGTGATGGGTGTTGGGTGTTGGGTGATGGGTGTTGGGTG
>CAUPRE010000038.1:0-24739 GCA_963513565.1 uncultured Flavobacterium sp.
AATGATTAACAAGGCATAAGAACGCTCGGATGTCAATAAAATTAAATCGCCATAATGAAGCGTTAAATCCCAAGGAAGAATAATAGTTACAAATTTTCCGATTCCTTCAAAGAAATAAGCGATAAAACCAATGGTAGAAATAATGGCAAAAATAGCCACAATAATGTGTGATGCTTTTCCGGCTCTGTCGCTCCCGAAACGGGTTAAAATCCATTCAGAACCTGTCATTACTTTCGATCTTCTGATCCAGACCGCAAGAAACATCATCACGAAAATCTGGTTCCATATCGGCCAAAGCCACATAAACATGAAACTTTTTACTCCATATAAAAACAGAACCCCAATCATCCAGGAAGTTCCTGAAACATCAAACATTCCAGATCCGTTACTTAACCCTAAAAGATACCATTTTATTGTTTTTCCGCCAAGGAAATAATCATCTAGTCCTTTTGATGCTTTTCTTGAAATCCAAATACCTATACCTACTGTGAGGAAAATATAAGCTACAATGATTGATACGTCAATGATATCCATTAAATTTATTTGTTAGTAGGTTAGTTACGTTTTTGTTTTTATTTATTTTTTATTCCCCAGTTTTTATTTGGCTGAGGTCCCATTACAAAATGAAGAACTCCTCCTTTTAAAATCTGCTCATGTGTGATTGCTGTTTGATTGAATTCGATTCCGTTTAAAGTAGCAGACTGGATATAAAAATTTTTGTCTGAAACATTTTGAGCTTCGATTACAAAGGCTTTTCTGCCTTCAAGATTGATAGTTGCTTTTTCGAAAATCGGACTTCCTATTTCGTATTCTCCCGAAGCTGGATTCATAGGATACAGTCCCATTGAACTGAAAACATACCAGGCTGACATTTGTCCGCAGTCTTCATTACCGCTCAATCCATTGGGAGTTGTATTGTATTGTGTGTCCAAAATATGACGTACCCAATATTGTGTTCTCCAGGGCTGTCCAGCATGATTGAACATGTAAGCAATATGATGACTTGGCTCATTTCCGTGTGCGTATTGCCCAATTAATCCTGAAATATCTGCCGAAACGTTATTTCCTGTAATTTCTGAACTCTCTGTAAATAGCTGTTCTAAACGTTTTGCAAAAACTTCATTACTTCCGTGAAGCGCAATTAAATTATCTACATTCTGAGGTACGAACCAGCTGTGCTGCCAAGCATTTCCTTCAGTATAATCTGTATGCTCTCTGTGATTAGAATGTTTCGGATCGAAAGGCTCGTTCCATGTTTTTCCGTCTTCCGATTTACCTCTCATAAATCCAGTTTTCGGATCAAATATATGTTGGTAAGCTTGAGATCTCTTTAAGAAGAATTGGTAATCATCATTTTTGCCTAAAGCTTTAGCCATTTGTGCCACACACCAATCGTCATAAGCATATTCTAAAGTAATGGTTACTGATTCATCAAGTAAATTATAAGGGATATAACCATACTTTTTGTAAAAATTTAATCCACGTTCATCCTGCATCATTGTGGCTTTCATTGCTTCATACGCCTTTTCAGCATTAAACCCTTTAATGCCTTTTTGGTATGCATCAACAATTACTGGAATCGAATGATATCCTGTCATTGTATTAGTTTCGTTAGCATATAAAGTCCAAACCGGTAATATCTTTTTGGTATCATAATAGGCTAACATTGAGTTCACAATATCTAATACTTTGTCTGGAGCTAGTATAGTAAGTAAGGGATTTTCAGCTCTAAAAGTATCCCATAGTGACAAAGTGGAATAAGCTGTATAATCTTTTGCTGTAACAATTTGATCATCTTCTTTTCTATACTGTCCGTTTTTATCACTATAGGCTACAGGGGCAATTTGTGCATGATACATCGCCGTATAAAAAATTCTCTTTAAAGAATCTACGGGTGTTTCAACCTCTATTTTACTTAATGTTCTATTCCATGTTTGGGTAGCTTCAGATTTGGTTTTTTCAAAACTAGCGTTTTCTCTGTCTAAATTATCTTTGGCATTAGCCACACTAACTGATGATAAAGCAACCTTTACCCTCAATTCATCGGAATTATTGGCTTGAAAAAACAATTGTGCTGCTGTAGTTTCTCCACCAGCTGTATTTCCTGTAACAATTTGTTTATTGGCCAATAAAACGGATTCAGCAATTGGTTTTGAAAACTTTGCGACAAAAAAAACTTTTTGATTTTTGGCCCAACCTGTACTAAAACGATGACCACTTATGGTAAATTCGTCTTCTATTGTAATGCCCGTTTTCAAAGTTTTGTCCCAATTAATAGCAAATCCAAGATCGATTATGAGTGATTGCTTGTCATTTTTGGCAAATGTATATTTATGGAAAGCCGTTCTCTGGGATGAAGTTAATTCTACATTAATTTTGGGGTCTTTAAGAAAAACTTGATAAGAGCCCGGTGTTGCTTTTTCGTTAACATGACTGTAAGATGATTTATAAGACAATTCATTGCGTGATGTTGTTTTTGTTGTTAAATCGACTTTTTTATTTGTTGGCATGAATAAAATATCTGCCAAATCTCCTATCCCTGTTCCACTTAAATGTAAATGACTGAATCCTGCAATTATTGAATCCGAATGATGATATCCAGAACACCAATCCCAATTTGAAACACCATTATCAGGACTCACTTGTAACATTCCAAAAGGAACAGTGGCTCCAGGATAAGTATGCCCGTGACCACCCGTACCTATAAAAGGATCAACATAGTTTACAAAAGTTGTTTTTTGATGATGATTTTTATTTACATTTATCTTGCAACTTGCGACCAAAATCATAAATAAAACCAACACGATACTATTCTTCATATTTAACAATCTTAATTTAACTTTAAATTTATACATATCTGACTTTCATCAAAAGTAATTTAGACGGACGACATGTAAACTAAGATAAACATCAAAAAAAACATATTTTCATTATGAATTTAAACTCCAGTAAATTTTATAGATTACCTATACAGTATCATTTTCTTTTTTGGATTACTTATTTTTTATTTAACACATTTAGATGGGGAATTTATTTTAATAATTATTGGTATTCATTAAAAACTAACTTGCTAGGATTTCCAATTCACATGACGCTGTGCTATCTGAATATTCTAGTCTTTATGCCTTATCTAGTATACAGAAAAAGATATTTTTTATATGTAATTACAATTTTAACAACCATCTTTTTAATGGTAATTATAAAATTCAATCTCACATATTTATTAATAACTCATAATGTTTGGCCTGAAGGCCCTGAGACTATTGATAAATTAACCTTCAATTATAGTATCAACATGATGATGGGAGAATTGTATGTAATCACTTTTGTGACAGCGATTAAGATTACTTTTGACTTTCTAAAAGAACAAAAAAGAGCAACAGATCTTGAAAAAACTCAATTAGAGACAGAGTTACTGTTCTTAAAATCTCAAATTTCTCCACACTTTTTCTTCAATACGCTCAATAATATTTATTCACTATCTGTAGAAAAATCGAACAAAACTCCAAAAATTGTTCTCAAACTTTCTGAATTAATGCGCTACATGCTTTATGATACTAAGACTAAAAAACAAACTTTAGAGAACGAAATACTTTGCATTCAAAACTATCTTGACTTGGAGAGAATTAGAAATGATGATCGCTTACAAGTTAATATGTCTATTTCTGGAGATATACATGATAAAGAAATTAGTCCAATCATACTACTCACTTTTATTGAAAATGCTTTTAAACATGGAGTCAACAAAAACACTGGACCCGTAGTAATCGATATAAAATTTAAAATCAAAAATGATTTTTTATACTTCACTATCACTAATCCAATGCCTGAAATCACAAAGCACAAAGACAACTTTAACAAGTCTAGTGGTATAGGAATAGAGAATGTAAAAAAAAGACTTGAATTGGGCTATAATAAAAACGATTATAAACTTTCATTTAAAAATAAAAAGAATATTTTTGCTGTAAAGCTTGTAATTAAAGTATCTTAGGGGAAATTCCCTCTCTTTTCAAAACACTTAATTTATTTCTCTCAAAAACATATAGCAATGAAAATAAATTGTTTAATCATAGATGATGAGCCTTTGGCAATTAATGTTATTAAAAATTATTTAGAACCTATTGAAAATTTTGAAGTAATAAACACTTTTAGCAATCCAATTGAAGGTTTAAATTTTTTAAAAAATACTAAAGTCGACGTAATCTTTCTCGATATTAATATGCCTGTTCTTGATGGAATAAATTTCATAAAAAGTCTAGAAAACCCTCCTATACTTATCATTACAAGTGCTTATAGCCAGTTTGCTATAGAAACTTACGAGCTTGATGTTTTGGATTATCTGGTAAAACCAATCGAATTTCCTAGACTAATGAAAACATTGAACAAAATTAGCAAGAGGCTTGACATCAACAACAAGGTTTCACAAGAAAGTAATACTGAAAGCCCTTTTATTTTTGTTAAGATTGACAAAAAGAGAATGAAAAAAATATTTTTCAATGAAATTCTTGTAATCGAAAGTTTAAAAGACTATTTAAAAATAAACACCTTAACAGGTAAATACATAATTCACAGTACATTATCCGACTTTACTGATTTATTACCCGAAAAAAATTTTTTAAGAATTCACAGATCATATACTATCGCTATTGATAAGATTGATGCCGTTGAAGGAAATAGTATCGAAATTGAAGGACTTAGATACGTAATTGGAAGATCTTATATTGATCATGTAAAACAACGAATTTTAACTTCTACTTAAAAAACTTCACCTCATTTGGTTGTTACAGTATGAGCAATAAAAAAATGCAGCCGAGTAGACTGCATTTAAAAAATTGGTAACCAACCAAATAAACCACATGAAAATAGTTTACATTTTATATTCATTAAAAGAAATACCTCTTAAATGCTTCTATTGCCGAATAATTTGCTAATCCCAAGGCATGATATTTTTCTGCAGTTAATCGATTTCTGTCCTCAACTCTTACCCAAAACTCCCTACTATCATCTCCCTGAAACATTACTCCATCTTTTTGAGATTGATGATAAAAAATAGCATGTCGTTTTTTGAGTACTTGATCAGGACTCATTGGAACTGCCATATCAATCTGGTAAGATTCCCATTCATGCCATGCTCCTCTATATAACCAAACCCAGCAATCATCCATAAAACTTTTATGCTTTAGTCTTTTTAAAGCTTCAAACAAACTATCTAAACAAACTTTGTGAGTCCCGTGAGGGTCTGCTAAATCTCCCGCTGCATAAATTTGATGTGGTTGTATTCTTTCAATAATATCACACATAATTTCTATATCAGCTTCTCCAAGATTATTTTTCTTTACTGTACCCGTTTCGTAAAAAGGTAAATCTAGGAAGGTAACATTTGAATCCTGCAAACCTAAATATCGGGTAGCAGCCAAAGATTCACTTCTCCTTATGAATCCTTTTAATTTTCTAACTTCTAGTGAATCTATATCATTCGCTTTTTTATTCTTTAAAAAATTGATGATGTTTTCAGATTCGCTGGAATTTTTATTCAAAGCCATCGAGATTTCAGCGAATTTTAAAGCTTCTTCATTAGAAACAGCAATGTTTCCTGATGTCTGGTATGCAATATGTACATCATGACCCTGTTCTACCAACCTATCAAAAGTTCCTCCCATAGAAATAACATCATCATCAGGATGCGGGCTAAAAATGATAATTCTCTTTCGTTCTGGAGTGGCTCGTTCCGGTCTGTGAGTATCGTCTGCATTTGGTTTCCCTCCAGGCCATCCAGTTATAGTGTGCTGGATTTTATTAAACATTTTAATATTTAAATCATAGGCAGTTCCTTCTTCTGTCAATAAACTAGACATACCATGATCGTTGTAATCTTTATCTGTAAGTTTAAGAAACGGTTTTTTTGTTAACTCACTTAACCAAGCAACAGCTTTCAGTTTTAATTCCTCAGTCCAAATTATCGATTTTACTAGCCAAGGTGTTTTCACTCTCGTTAATTCTGAGGAAGCTTCGGTATCTAAAACAAAAGTTGTATTACTGTGCTGTTGTAAATATGTTGCTGGTACTTTTGAAGAAATTTCTCCTTCAATGGTTTTTTTAATAATTTCGGCTTTACTGATCCCCCATCCTAGAAGCACGACTCTTTTGGCGTTTTTTACAGTCCCAATTCCCATGGTGATCGCTTTTCTAGGCACATTATCAATTCCTAAAAAGGAGGATGCCGCGTCAATACGTGTCAAATGATCGAGCGTAATACTTCTTGTTCCGGAATTAACATGCGATCCTGGCTCATTAAAGCCAATATGACCTGTTCTTCCTATGCCTAAAAGCTGAAAATCTAAACCACCGTATGATTTAATTTTCATCTCATAATCTATACAATATTGATATAAATCTTCACTATTAACATTCCCATCAGGTATATTAATATTATCTGCTAAGATGTCTACATGATCGAAAAGATGCTCATGCATAAAATGATAATAACTTTGAATGTTATTCTTATCCATTGGATAATATTCATCTAAGTTAAAAGTAACTACATTTGCAAAACTTAACCCATCTTCTTTGTGCATCCTTACCAATTCTTCGTAAACTTTTATTGGCGAAGATCCTGTTGCTAATCCTAGAACGCAAGGTTCGTTTAATTCCTCTTTTCTCTGAATTATGTTTGCTATTTCCTGTGCAACCAATACAGAAGCTTCTTGAGAGGATTGAAAAATCACATTATGAATCTTCTCAAAACGTGTTTCTTCAAACTTCCCCGCTTCTTTAAAACTTATGCTTTCTCTAATCATTTTACTTATTAGCTTTAATTATATAGCATAAAATTAAAAATTACTGTAGCTGTAAAACTAAAAATTCGACTAATAACCTTTTAACTACGGCAAAAGACAAAATCAGCAACTTTAAAAAAATCGGTGTCTATTTAAGTTTCGTTTATTTACTTTTCGATCACATTTATTTCACCTATAGAAAACGTCTGCCCATTTCCTTCAGTTGATTTAGCAACAAATCGCAGGTATCTTGCTTTAGTTTCAGCAAATGTTTTTACTTGTTCGATGGGATTATTTTTAATATTTGAAAACTCTCCCTGAGATTGCAAGGTCCACTTTATATTATCTAAACTTGTGTAAAATTCGTATTTAGAGATTAAATTAAGATTGTTGCCGATTTGTTGCGGAACATAAGTAAACCCATTTATTTTGAGAATAACTCCCATATCAATTACTACTTCCTGTGAAGGTTTATTATTGTCACTTCTAAAACTCCAGTCTGTATCAGGATTTCCGTCTATAATTCTATTTACTAAATTCATATCTCCACCTGAAGCGGTAACGACTTTCCATTTTTCTTTAGAAACCCCATACTTTGCAGTTGTAATGGCACTGCTGACCTTTTCATTTTTATGAATCGCTATCGCTTTTATCTGAACTGCTTTTTTATATTCAAAAACACCTTTATATAATACACTTTTTACAAATGGCTTAGAACCATCTGTAGTGTAATAGATACTATTTCCTTCTCTAGATTTCATAGTAACATTTCCATTTTTATCACGCTGAATTTCCGGAGCCCTTACAAAAGTTGGAGCATTATAAGCCTGAATATTCGAAATAATAATATTTGCTTTGGAGTCGGTAATATTAATTTTAAGCGCCGAAGCTGTAATTCTCTCTAGCCTTAAAATTCTTTTATAGCCGATAGTAGTTTCGTTGGCAATAGTTTTCCATTGTCCGTCAATTTTAGCTTCAACAGTAAAAGCCTTGATGCGTTGTCCTAATTTTATATATTCCTGAAGCAAAATCCGATTGACAGCTGTAGGCTTTTCAAAATCAAAGACGATCGAAGCCGTTTTCACATTATCATCTGTAGCCCAATAAGTATCTTTATTACCGTCTGTTACATTTTGAACTGCGAATTCATTGCTGTTACCTCTGGCATTAGTTACTGTTACTTTACTTGATGCTAATAATTCGGTTTTGAAATCTTCTTTTATGACCGCAACCAGTTCTTTTAATCTAGTTTCGTCATTTTCATGTACCAATCCCCTTTTATCTACTGGAAGATTTAGTAACAAATTTGCATTACGACCAATTGATTCATAATAAATATCGACCATTTCATCGAGCGAGCGTACTTTATCATCTTCAACAGCATGATAAAACCATCCAGGTCTAATGGATACATCTGCTTCGCCAGGCACCCATTTTTCACCATTTTCGTGTCCTGACATAAACTCAGTATAATGTACTTTTCCAGCCAACTCCTCTTTCCGACGTAAAAGACTCCAGTTTGTCTTGCCTGCACGGCCTTCTTCATTACCAATCCATCTGGCTTCTGAAGGACCTACACCCCACACCAAAGTTTTTGGTGCTGTTTTATAAATTAGTTTATAGGTTTCATCCCAATTGTAATATTCAAGCGTATTAATTTTTCGGGTTTCATTTGCCCCGCCATAATAACCATCACCGCCATTTGCACCATCAAACCACATTTCGAAAACATCGCCGTAATTAGTAAGCAGTTCTTCCAATTGATTTCTGAAATAGGTAATGTATTCGGGTTTGCCATATTCAGCATGATTTCTATCCCATGGGGAAAGATATAGTCCTAATTTTAAATCGTACTTTTTACAAGCTGCAGCTAATTCTTTAACCAAATCGCCTTTGCCTTTTTTCCAAGGAGAATTTTTCACTGATCGTTCAGTATAAGCTGATGGCCATAAACAAAATCCATCATGGTGTTTGGCTACTAATATAATTCCCTTCATTCCAGCTTCCTTGACAATCCGAGCCCATTGATAAACATCCAGATTTGTTGGATTAAAAAGCTGCGGAGACTCATCACCATAACCCCACTCTTTATTCGTAAATGTATTTAAGGAGAAGTGTACAAAAGCATAAAACTCCATTTCATGCCAATCCACTTGCTTTTGTGTTGGCAATGGACCAAATGGTTCAGGAGCTTTGATCAATTCCTGAGAAGAAATTGGTGTTATAATTGAAATAAAACTTAGTAATAAAAAAATATTTTTCATTAGAAAACTAATTAATGTTTTGTGAGTGAGAAATAAAAAAGACATAAATTTAAAGTAAATCATTATTCTATTTACTACTATTTCGACCAACAACGTTTTTAAAAGAGTATTGGAAAAATTATAAAGGGATAAAAAAATTGTGATTATTAATTCCGAATCAGGGACAAAATTTGGTGAGGAATAATTAGAAATTCTAAGAATTGTATAAATACCATAGAATTTGAATCGTATATAAAACGATTGCAATTAATATTACTGGCGTTTTTGATCGAAAATTCAGTATATATTTAGATGTATTACAATAATGCCATTTTGAAAATAATCCTAAGTAAAAAACAGAGGACATGGCTTACTATTCTATGGAAAGATACTAAAACTTTGGAATATCTTTTTTGAAGTTTAGAAAGCGAAATTTGGAATAATACCAGAAGTCAAAATCATTCAATACAAAAACAAAAGCCTTTAAAAGTAAGTATAGAGGGGTAAGGAAAATAGATTTCTTCTTATTCAGATTATCCAATCTTTTTGTCTAATCCCTAACTTTTTAACTTGACCACTTCAACTGTCCCCCTTTTCGTCCCCTGAAAAAATAAAAAAACCTCGCAATCAATCGATTACGAGGTTTTTAAGTACCCGGAGCCGGAGTCGAACCGGCACGGTTTCCCACAGGTGTTTGAGACCAGCGCGTCTACCAATTCCGCCATCCGGGCTTAGCAGACTGAAATAACAACAGTTATTTCTCGCAATAAAGAGATAATTAGTGGTAGCTAAATATCTTTTTCTTTAACACGGTGCAAATGTAAAAAATAAAATTAAATGTTCAACTAAAAATACTTAAATTTTTCCTTTCAGTCTTGAATAAATTTTATAAATTTGCACCTCGTTAAAACGACACACACTAACTAACTACACCCGAGGCAAATACAAAGACTAGTTTTAAATCATTTTAAAGCACCTATTGTACGCGAATCGGAATAAAACAACAAATTAAATGTCACACCTAGAACCAGAAGCTAAAATTTTTGCTTGTTCACAAAGTGTATATCTTGCAGAGCAAATTGCAAAAAATTACGGAATTCCTTTGGGAAAAGTCACCCTAGCTAAGTACAGCGACGGTGAATTTCAACCTTCTTACGAAGAGTCAATCAGAGGATTACGCGTTTTTATTGTTTGTTCTACATTCCCAACGGCAGACAATTTGATGGAATTATTAATGATGATTGATGCAGCCAAAAGAGCTTCAGCACGACACATTACAGCAGTAATTCCTTATTTTGGTTGGGCAAGACAAGACCGAAAAGACAAACCAAGAGTTCCAATTGGAGCCAAATTAGTAGCTAATTTATTAGATGCTGCAGGGGCAACCCGAATCATGACCATGGATTTGCATGCAGATCAAATTCAAGGGTTCTTTGAAAAACCAGTAGATCATTTATTCGCTTCTACGATCTTTTTACCTTATGTAAAAAGCCTAGGATTAGACAACTTGACTATCGCTTCTCCAGACATGGGAGGTTCAAAAAGAGCTTATGCGTATTCTAAATTCCTAGAATCAGACGTTGTTATTTGCTACAAACAAAGAAAAATGGCTAACGTAATTGATACAATGGAATTGATTGGTGAAGTGAAAGGAAGAAATGTAATCTTGGTAGACGATATGATCGATACCGGAGGAACATTAGCAAAAGCAGCCGATTTGATGATCGAAAAAGGTGCTTTGAGCGTAAGAGCCATTTGTACACACGCCATTTTATCGGGAGAGGCTTACGAAAAAATTGAAAATTCAAAACTAAGCGAGTTAATCGTTTCGGATTCTATTCCTTTAAGAAAAGAATCTAATAAAATAAAAGTGTTGAGTTGTGCACCACTTTTTGCTGAAGTAATGCACATGGTGCACCACAACAATTCCATTAGTGGGAAGTTTATAATGTAGCATTAGTGAATAGTACTTAGTCATTAGTAATTAGCAAAAAACAAGGCTAATCACTAATAACCAATTACTAATCACTCAAAAAGAAGAGTTTAATTAATAACTATTATAAATATTTACAATGAAATCGATTACAATTAAAGGATCAGAAAGAGAAAGCGTGGGCAAAGTGTCAACTAAAGCCTTACGTAATGCTGGATTGGTTCCTTGCGTATTATACGGAGGAAATCAAGCAGTGCATTTCTCAGCAGAAGTTATTGCATTCAAAAACTTGGTTTACACTCCAAACGCACACACAGTTGTGATTGAACTTGGAAACGGTAAATCTTTCAATGCAGTGTTACAAGACATTCAAGTACACCCAGTATCTGACAAAATTTTACACATTGACTTTTTCCAAATCCACGAGGATAAAGAAATTACAATGGAAGTACCTGTGAAAATCATTGGTAACTCTAAAGGTGTTATGGCTGGTGGTGATTTACGTATGAACAACCGTAAATTAAAAGTAAAAGCATTACCAAAAAATCTTCCAGATTTTGTTGAAGCTGACATTACTCCACTTGAAATGGGTAACAAATTGTACGTTACTAAAGTACCTACACCAAACTTCAAAATCATGCACCCAGACAATACAGTAATTTGTCAAGTGAAGATCTCTCGTGCGGCTATGAAAGCAGCTCAAGAAGCAGCAAAAGCAGCAAAAGCTCCTGCAAAAGGAAAGAAAAAATAATTTTTTTCAATCATTATATCAAAGCGCCAGTTACACAACTGGCGCTTTTTTTATTCTGAACTTGTTTCAAATTCTATGATTCTATAATTCTATTAAGAAGCACACCTCTCTTCTATCAATCACGAATCCTCCTGCTGTCCGCTATATCTTTACTGCCGAACCCCGTCAGCAAAGGATGCCGCTCCCATCAGGGCTACACTACACGACTCCTTTTCATAACAATTATATACTTTCGAATTAACATATGCACTAATTACACTATTTTTGCAGAATGATAAAATGGATCCAAAATTTGTTTTCATCACGAAAAAAAGCAGAGAAAATAAATACTATGAAACCGGTGGTTCATGAACACCAAAAAAATAATATTGAGAAAGTGAGTAAAAAATTTCTAATAGTAGGATTAGGCAACATTGGCGCCGAATATGTCAATACCCGTCACAACATCGGTTTCAAAGTACTCGACTTTTTGGCTAAAAAAGAAAGTCTAGATTTTCAAACCGTAAAACTTGGAGCTTTAGCCGAATACAAGTTCAAAGGCCGAACTTTCTTGCTTTTAAAACCCAATACCTACATGAACCTGAGCGGTAAAGCCGTAAAATACTGGATGGATCAAGAAAATATTCCTCTAGAAAACATTTTGGTAATTACAGACGACCTTAATCTTTCCTTTGGAACTATTCGTATCAAAGGCAAAGGAAGCGATGGAGGCCACAACGGATTAAAAAACATCAACCTTATCCTAAATACTCAAAATTATACGCGTTTCCGCTTTGGCATAAGTGACCAATTCAAAAAAGGACAACAAGTAGATTATGTCTTAGGCGAATGGGACGAACAAGAAAAAGCAGCACTTCCTGAACGATTAGAAATAAGCACAGAAATTATCAAATCATTTGGTACGGCTGGACTTAACAATACCATGAATAGCTTTAACGGAAAATAAAAAAAGGGAAACAAGTTGTTTCCCTTTTCTGTTTATAAACGCTCAAATAGTCTTTATTGAATGACTATTTTTTTTACTTCTTTTCTGTTACCATCGGCAACTGTTAGCACGTAAACACCCGCCATTACTTTCTTCAAGTCGATGGTTTCACTAAAATTAGCCGTCTTTTCATATTGCTTTTCGTATACTTTTCGACCCAATAAATCTACTACTGAAACCAAAACTGGTGAACTAGACGCACTAGAAAATTCAATTTTAAAATCCCCTTTAGAAGGATTAGGAAAAAGCTTAAAATCTTCAATAGCCTGTTCATTGGTCGATAATGTTGCTTTTTGGGTACAAATTCGCATTGAGACTGCATTAATAGAACCACTATCGTTGGTATAAGCATCTCTCACCCGTAAAGTCCATGTACCAGCTGGCTCTTGGGAGTTAAAACCACTCAACAAATCATTTGGTGTGATGATTTGAAAGGCACTATTGGCACAATTAACAACATTTCCACTGTCATCAATTTTCAGAGTCAAAGTAGTATCAGTACTCCCACAAATTCTTTGCAATAAACGAACGGTAGTTTTTTGTGGACTAACAATCTCTAACTCTACATCAGACAAATAAGAATGGGTCAAGGTAACCTCAACATCAACATCTGTAATAGTTCCTAAATCAGTCGGAACGACAACTTCCCTTGTGGTATAAGCAGCTACGCCATCCGGTATCGTAATTGGTGCTGTAAAAGTATAAGTAGTACAAGCCGAAACGGTAGTATATCCAATTGCAAAGGGTGTGGGATTTATAGAATAAAATATAGAATTGGTAGGCTCCACCAAAATCCTACACTTCAAAGCGGTTACCGCAGGCACAACAATGGCCTGTGATCCATCATTGGGGGTATTACTAATCAATGTAATTGGAAAAGTGAGACCACCATCTGTAGACAATTTGATATTTACATTGGCTGCCCCCGACAATTCATTGGTACCATTTACATTCCAAGTTATGGTTTGAGTAGAACTTGGATTCCAACTCAAATCCGCACTAGCTTGGGAAGTCACCTCAAAGGGACCCGCCGTATTACTAACAGTTACTAACACTTGATCCGAAGCAGTTTGCCCCGAACCCAAAGCCGCATTATCTCTTGCGGTCAAAACAAAAGTCAGCGTTCTACCAATGCTGCTTAATGACTCCCATGTACTACTAAATCTATTAATTAAAACACTATTATAGGCCGGAAAATAACGAGTCAGCGAAGCCGTTGGCGGAAAAGAACGAAATAAAGGGCCATCAGCTTTATCTGCAATGGCTATACTATTCGCCCCAGCAGTTGTGACAGCAGTATCATTTTGCTCCCAAACATAAGTAAAAGAACCAGTTGTGGTTCCGCTTGTAGTTCCTTTCAACACGAATGGAGTGCTTTTAGGAATCGTATAATCAGGTCCAGCATTTACTCCAAATACAGCAGTGGTTATAGCTGTTTGAACTGGACATGTTTTGGGTGCTAAATTTTCTTGAATTTGATTAATACTGGCAAAAGCAAAATAATCATCGGAATTGGACTGAACATCATAATCCGTTAAACCCGCATATGCCATAATCGTAGAACCACTTCCAGGTTCAACATTAGTTCCCGTATCTTCAATATCATGCGAAAAAGTGTGGGTAGCCCCTAATTGATGCCCAAATTCATGTGCTACAAAATCAATATCAAACAAATCTCCTTCAGGCTTATTATTTGACGGAGAAGTATAGGCACTTCCTTTACCAGAATCACACACGCAACCTATACATCCGGCATTTCCACCACCACCAGAAGCGCCAAATAAATGACCAATATCGTAATTAGCTTCCCCGATAACACTAGTCAACGTATTTTGAAGTTCTTGATTCCAAGCAGTAGGCGCTTTACCTCCAGTTACTGCTGTATAAGGATCTGTTGATGGATTTGTATAAATAACCTTGCTATTATCTGCAATAATGACCAATTTCAAAGCCAAATCCTTATTGAAAACCCCATTGACTCTAGTCATTGTAGCATTCATAGCCGCCAAAGCACCTTGCACAGTGCCTGTATGATAAGTAGCATATTCTCCTGTACAAGATAAAGCCAAGCGCATAGTACGAAAAACACGATCACTAATTTTGGTCTTTGCTGTTTTTGACATTAAATTAGTAGCCAAAACTTTTTCTTCCGTTGTACAACTTAAAGGCAGAGCACCTTTGGCTCTTTTATCAGATCGATACAAAACGTATTTTTCGGATTCCCCTTTTATGGGTTCCATAAACTCAGATTGAGTATCACTTCGCAAAACCATGGTTTGTATTCCTTGATCTGAAGTACTGAAATAAATTGTAGCATTAGGATCTGTCATTCCTTTTCCAGTAAACGACTGAATATTGGGAAATTGCGCTTGCAAAGCGGGCTCAAAATTAGAAGTTTCCCAAATCAAAAAACGCTCCATTTTACCAGCAGTATTCGGCAAACTTATCACCTCGGTGGCTTTCTCAGAAGTTTTGTCTTTGACCCTTGCCAAAGTAGTTTTAAAAACCTGAGTGTCTAATTCGTACAATCCCTCGTTGTCTCTTTCTGATAAATCGAGGCTTCGACTAGAAATTGAAGCCGTAGAAACACGTTTCCAAAAAACTTTATCTTGAGCTTGAACAAATGTTGAAACACAAAATAAAACCAAAAAAAGTATCTTTTTTTTCATTAAATGATGGTTTTGAGACATTAAAGTTACTATTTTTATTTTTATACCCACTAACTTTTGATTAGAAACATTGCAAATTGTTGTGTATTTTTTTGAAAAAAAGTAAACAATTTTAACAAAAATCTTTCCCATAACCTAAAGTCAAAAAAATCTACTAACCATAACAACTAAAGATTCTTGTTGTATTCAAAACCAATTAATTCATAAAACAAAAGTAATCCTGATCCATAAATAAAACCGATAATCCTTTCTAACTTATTTCAAAATCATACTTTAATATTGCATCTTTTCAAAATAGATAGTATAAATTTGCAGCTTTATAAATTAGTCATTTTGAAGATTTTTCACTCCATAAGCGAATTTGTTGCTACCAAAAAAACGATACTAACTTTAGGCACCTTTGATGGCGTTCATTTTGGACACAAAACCATATTAAACAAAGTAACTCAAAGCACCTTGAACGGGACTTATGAAAGTGTAGTCCTTACTTTTTTTCCGCATCCTAGAATGGTACTTCAAGAAAAATCGGATATAAAATTACTCAATACGATTGCTGAAAAAATTGAATTATTAGAGCAATTGGGTATAGAAAATTTGGTCATACATCCTTTTGACACTACTTTTTCTAAATTAACCGCCGAAGAATTTGTTAGAGACATCTTAGTCAATCGTTTTAATATTCAAAAAATAATCATTGGTTACGACCACCGTTTTGGAAGAAACAGAACCGCCGATATTAATGATTTAATCACGTATGGCAAAACCTATAATTTTGAGGTAGAACAAATTACAGCACAAGAAATAAATGCGATTTCGGTAAGTTCAACCAAAATAAGAAATGCCATTTTGGAAGGCGAATTAACATTAGCCAACACTTATTTGGGATATCCTTATCCCATTTCTGGGAAAGTTATTAAAGGCAAGCAATTAGGAAGAACCATTGGGTTTCCCACTGCCAACATTGCCATTGCTGAAGATTTTAAACTCATTCCAAAAAATGGTGTGTATGTAGTAAAAAGCCACATCGATAACCAAACTGTTTATGGAATGATGAATATTGGTTTCAATCCTACAGTGGGTGGAGAAAAACAGAGCATAGAGGTTCATTTTTTGGATTTTGACAAAAATTTATACCACCAAGAACTTAAAATTTCCATCCTACACCGCTTGCGTTGGGAACATAAATTTCAAAACATTGATTTTCTAAAAGCCCAATTAGCTCAAGACGAATGCGATTCTAGAGACTTTATAGCTAGTTTATAATGTGATTAACAAAAGTTAATCTTTCTTAAAATAAATTTATAATGCATTTTTTTAGTAATTTTAATGGTAATTGACTCATTTTCAATACCATAATTAATCACTAAAAAACTACATTATGAAACTTTCAAAAGAATTTCAAAACGGCTTTCTTATTTTTCTTGGAATAGCCATCTATTTTTTGTTCATGAATATTATCGGTTTATCAGATGTATTTTACTTGCGTTTATTTAACACTTTCTTTGTTTTATATGGCGTAAATCGCACGATAATGATGAACGTTCATGATGGGGAAGTCTTTCTCGCTAACAATGCAAAATCAGCCATGAAAACTTCACTAATTGGTGTTTTCTTGAGCATTATAGGATTGATTGCCTATAGCTATCTTCAAGGAGGTGACCAATATGTCCAATCCTTAGCAAAAACCTTTTTGTTCGGAGGAAGTCCTTCTGTAATGACCTACAGCATTTGTTTGTTGTTTGAAGGAATTGCTTCATCTGTAGTAGTTACAATGCTCTTGCTGTTGTATTGGAATAACCGCATGGTAACCGATTCCTAGTCGGTCAAATAAAAAATGCTTTTGTAGCCCAGCATTGCTACTTCAAAACTATTTGATTACTTTTGTGGCACTAAAAATGCACCTATGAGCAGTACAAAACACAATTGGACCAAAGAAGAAATCATTGCTATATACAATAAACCCTTAATGGATTTGCTTTACGAAGCAGCTTCCATTCATAGAACACAACATGATCCTAATGTAGTACAAGTTTCGACTTTGTTATCTATAAAAACTGGCGGATGTCCAGAAGATTGTGGGTATTGTCCACAAGCAGCTAGATACCACACCGATATTGAAGGAAATGATTTGATGTCTGTAAGCCAAGTAAAAGCACAAGCATTGAGAGCCAAATCAGGAGGTTCCTCAAGAGTTTGTATGGGAGCGGCTTGGCGAAATGTAAAAGACGGGCCAGAATTTGATCAAGTCCTTGAAATGGTTCGTACCATCAATAAATTAGACATGGAAGTATGCTGTACTTTAGGGATGCTTACCGAAAATCAAGCCAAACGTTTAGCTGAAGCAGGATTATATGCTTACAACCATAACTTAGATACCTCAGAAGAATATTATAAAGAAGTAATTTCAACCCGTGGTTTTGAAGATCGTTTACAAACTATCGAAAACGTACGTAAAACCAATGTAACCGTTTGTAGTGGTGGAATTATTGGAATGGGAGAAAGTATAGAAGACCGCGCTGGAATGTTGGTGGCGCTTTCTACTTTGAATCCACAACCAGAATCTGTGCCAATTAATGCGCTAGTTGCTGTTGAAGGAACTCCAATGGAGGAAGAAAAACCAGTTGAAATCTGGGAAATGATTCGAATGGTAGCTACTACTAGAATTGTAATGCCGGAAACTCAAGTTCGTTTATCTGCGGGTAGAATGAACATGAGTAGAGAAGGACAAGCTTTGTGTTTCTTTGCGGGAGCTAACTCTATATTTGCAGGAGACAAATTGCTAACAACTCCAAATCCAGATGTAAATGAAGATATGAAAATGTTTGAAATGCTTGGCTTAACACCACAAAAACCATTCATTAAAATCATGCAGCCAGAAACTGTTGAAGCTGAAAATTCACAATTCACTGCTCTTGGTGAAAAACCAAAATGGTCTAGACCAGGTCATACCATCGAAAAAAATGTAGAAGCCACATTTAAGAATAAGTAAAAATATTTTACCATAAATTAAAGCTTTATTAACTTTGCTCTTAGCCTAAAAACTAAGAGCTTTTTTTTTAATTTTTAATTTCCCTCTATGAAACTGAATCTTACTGAAATTGAACGTGTTGAAACCATTTCAAAAGAGGATTTTTATAATCATTATATTAAAAAACAAAAGCCCGTAGTTATCCAAAAATTGACTGAAGATTGGCCCGCATACGAAAAGTGGAGTCTCAATTATATTAAAACTATCGCAGGTGATAAAATCGTTCCGTTATACGATGATCGCCCAGTGTCACATAAAGACGGATTCAATGCTGCACATGCTCACATGAAAATGGCAGATTACATTGATTTATTACATACAAAACCCACCAACTATCGTATTTTTCTATACGACCTAATGAAAGAAGTCCCAATACTACAAAAGGATTTTAAATGGCCTAAAATAGGACTTCGATTGGTCAAACAATTACCCATGTTGTTTTTTGGAGGCGAAAATTCTAAGGTGTTTATGCATTACGATATTGATTATTCCAATATTTTACATTTTCATTTTCATGGAAAAAAACAATGCATGCTTTTTGCTCCAGACCAAACCCCTTTTCTATATAAAGTACCTCATGCCTTAATTGCTAGAGAAGATATTGATTTTGATGCTCCTGATTTTGAAAAATTCCCTGCATTGCAAAAAGCAAAAGGACTCATCACTACATTAAATCATGGAGAAATGCTTTACATGCCCGAAGGCTATTGGCACTATATGAAATATATAACTCCTGGATTTTCAATGAGTTTAAGGGCTTTTCCTAGAAGAATCCCTAATTTGTCCAAAGCAATTTATAATGTTTTCATTATGCGCTATTTTGATAGCATTATGAGAAAAGTCAAAGGACAGGCATGGATTGATTACAAAAACGAAAAAGCCATAAAAGACACCAAGAAAAATTAAACGGTTAACCGATTAAATGATTGTTATAAATCCTTGAAAAAAAATTAACCGCTAAGTTCGCAAAAATTTACGCAAAGGAAACAAAGTTCAATAATGATACTTCTTGGCTTTTTCGTGTTTCTTTGTGGTAAAAAATTTAACCTCGCAAAGGCTTACACAAAGAATACAAGGTTTAAAAGGTTAATCCATCAAACAATTGAACTTTAAAAACCTTTCAAAGGAATAGACCCTGAAAGGTTTGTAGTTAAATGATATTTTGTTTAGTAAATAATCTTCTTGCTGCTAATGGCTCCGTTGGCCAAAGTAGTTTTCACTATCAAGGTTTGTTCACTCGAAGACAAATTCGAGATTGACCATCCTTGTGTGTTAATTTTCGATTTATCGTATACTTTTCTGCCTAACAAATCAAATATTTGTACTTGTGTAATCGCCTCTGCTGAAGAGGTAAGGGTGATTTTTTTATTTTTCACACTTACGATAAGTGATTTATCTGCCAATTCGTTATGATCGGCATCCAAGGTTTTGTTGGTGTACTTCAACACAAATCTGTCGTTCTCCACTCCGTTGATAGCCGTAAAAGTATAATTCCCTTTGGTCAATTCATGAAGCGTATTGGTCTTTTTATCTTCTAACCAAATCTCTTGACTCGCCAAAGTACCATCTCTATTGGCAATGCTAATATCGAAGGAACCGGCAATGGCACTTCGATACCCCAAAGGCACAACATCTGTACTTTCAAAAGGCAAAGCACGTCCTTGGATACTTAAGTTTTGTCCTTGGTTGATGCTATAAAAATCAACAAACTCTTGCCCGTCAAAACTTGGCCCATCATACAAATTGTCCCAATCGTTAGTCGCGCCTGTGATATAGCCCACTAATAATTGTTTGAAAGCCCCACTGCTATTGGTCAAATTCAACCAAACACGGTTTTTCTCGATAGCTGCTGTTTTTTTGATAGTTGCTTGTTTGAAAAATTGAGTGTTTTGAACCATTACTCGCATACTATTTTTAAATTCAAACTTACTATTGATTGGAATACTGGACGTTGTCCCCACAAAAAAGGATTGACCAGATGCAATCTTCCCAGATGGTATTTGACCTCCAGATACAGCAGCTCCTTTTAACGTTCCAGTGCCACCGGTTCGGTTATAAGTAGCATAATCATCAGCCACATAAATATAATTTGAACCGCTTTGTTGAATAGGAGTATTATGTGTCCAGAAATACAAAGCGCCATAAATAATACTAGCATTATTAGGATCGGTCATAAACAAATCAGCATCAATTGCTGAAGGATAAGGATTCCCTATCAAATTATATTGATCGCTTCCCACTGGAAAACTATACACACCATTATTCGGAATTCCTGAAAAAGTCCCTTCATAAACTGATGGCAGCGTGGTAGAAAAATTTTGAGGTCCTCGAATAATATATCCTTTTGCTATGGTCATTGACGAAGTAGGTGATTCGTTTTTCCAGTCATTAGCTGCCCCATCAAAAGAGAAGAATTTATCCAAAAGTGTCAATGGTGAAACATCAATTAGCTTTTGATTTTGTACAGGACTGGACCAATAGGTATAATCCATTTTCCGAATAGGGGTCGTATTTCTTTTCAATTGCAATACCCCAGAATTGCTACTCTGATCATCTAATTGAAGTAAACTTGCCTCGTTTTCCAGTATCAAAAATCCGCTCCCATCATATTGATATCTCAAGGCTAATGTATTTCCTGCGTTAACTTTTACTTCAAAACCTGAAGCAATCGAACAATTGCATGCATACGTAGTGCTGGCAATGGTAAAATGATCCTCGAAAAGCACTTCTTTCCCTGGAGTTGGCGCACCATTGGTCCAAGTTCCAGCTATTCTTTTAGTTTGGTCTACGCACAAAATAAGCCTAGCAATTCGATGTTTTGTAATCCCTGAAACCGAATTAAAGGTGCCTCCAATCAATACTTTTTCATCTGAAGTTAAGGCCATGGTAGAAAGTGTACCATTCAAATTGACCGAAAAACTTCCATCAACAGCACCATTAGCTTGTAAACGAAGCATCCTTTTGACTGCTACCCCATTATAAGTTCCAGAAAATGTCCCTCCAAGTAGCAGTCTACCATTCGGCTGAATCAGAATATCTCGAACCGTTCCGTTACTGAATCCTGTCCCTATGATGAAACTCGTATCCAAACTACCATCGGGATGTAGTCGAACGATTCTTCGTTTAGAAATTCCATTAAAAGTTGCAAAAGAACCACCTACTACAATTTTACCATCGGGTTGTAACGCCAAGCTATAAATTGTTGCGTTAAATCCAGCGCCAATAGAAAAACTAGTATCTAAACTTCCATCAGGGTTCAATCTTACTATTCTGTTAGAAGCAACTCCGTTAAACATCGTAAATTGACCTGCAACTACAACCTTTCCATCAGCTTGCAAAGCTATGGTTTCGACTATCCCATCTTCGGCACCTGAACCCGAAATAAAACTTGAATCTAAAGTGCCATCAGGAAATAAACGAGCAATTTTTACGGCAGCCAGTCCATTATAAGTAGAAAAATTACCCACGATGATAATTTTTCCATCCGACTGAATCACCACTCCATACACTTGTCCGTTGCACCCTGATCCAATACTGAACGAGGGATCTACACTTCCATTAGGTAATAATCGCGCAATTCTATTAATAACTGTTCCATTAAACGAAGTAAAATTACCGACAATGATTATTTTACCATCGGATTGTATTGCCGCATTACGAATAGTAGCATTAGCTCCTTGACCAGAGCCATTAAAAGTGACATCCATTTCGCCTGCTTCGTTGAGTTTTGCGATTCTAGGAGCAACTTCACCGTTAAATTGTGTAAAATTTCCAACGACTATGATACTTTTATCAGGTAAAGGAAGTAGTTTTGAAACACTGTTATTCAAACCCACTCCCGACGTTAGATACCCAATATCCAAAGCGCCTTGCGTATCAATCTTGGCCAATTTCCCTTGATTTTGATCATCAAAAATGGAAAAAGAACCTCCAACAAACCAAGAAGTATCCATAAAATTTTCTAAGGCAAAAACACTTGCAGAAGCTGGACCATTACCTATATCAAATGCGGTATTTATCGTACCATTTGGATTGAAAAGTTGCACTCTATTTACAGCGGATCCATTATAAGTTCCAGAAAAAGAACCGCCTAACATAAGCTCTCCACTAGAATTAATTAAAATTGCCTCAACTGCCCCCGAACTAAATCCTGTGCCAGAAACGAAAGAAGAATCTACAGTTCCGTCGGAGTTTACTCTTACAATTCGATTGACTACATTTCCGTTATAAGTGGTAAAAGAACCTCCCAAAATGATTTTACCATCTGTTTGAATACCTATCGCACTGACATTGTTATCAAAACCAACACCGGTTATAAAACTAGTATCCAAACTACCATTGGCATTCAATCGAGCAATTTTACCAACGCTAACGCCATTGAATGCATCAAAACCTCCTCCAAGAATAATTTTTCCATCGGATTGAAGTTCAACTTTTTCTATCAAGCCCGAAGCTCCTGTTCCAATCACAAAAGTAGTATCCACTGTTCCATTACCTAAAATTTTCACAATTCTATTGGTAGTAGTTCCATTAAAATTCGTAAAACTTCCCACCAAAAAAATACTCCCATCGGGATGTAACGCCATATCGTATATGATATTATTGGTGGCGCCAAGCGAAGACGAAAATGAAGCATCACGAGTTCCATCTGAATTCAAGCGAACTAAACGTCCCACCGTTGCACCATTGAATTGGGTAAAAGATCCAGCTACCAAGATTTTACCATCGGGTTGCAGTATACAAGTATATACTTTATTATTAAAGCCTGTCCCTAAAGTAAAAGACAAATCCTTAGATCCATCAGGCAACAATCGACATAAATAAGGCGTTGCAATCCCATTAAAATTTAGAAAATCTCCACCAACTATCAACTTACCATCAGGTTGAACCACTAATGTTCTAACGGTATTATCAAAACCATCGCCTAAAAGACCATCGTCATAGGTGTTAAAGGTAGGATCAACTTTCCCTTGTTGACAAAAAACTGGGGTACAACCAAAAATAAAAACTAAAAACAAGAGCAATGTATTCTTTATTTCCAAAGGCATAAAATTAAAATTAGACTACAACTATTATTTGTTAGAATTAACAATATTTATAGTAATAAAAATATTAAGTTGCATTTTAATAGACAATACCCAGATTTAGTGATATTTAGGAATTATTATTTATGCTAAAGCAAAGCCTCTTAAACTAAAAAACCCTTTCAAAGCACTAGACTCTGAAAGGGTTTAAAATAAATGTTTGTTGTTTTAGTAAATAATCTTCTTGCTGCTAATGGCGCCATTGGCCAATGTAGTTTTCACAATCAAGGCTTGTTCACTCGAAGACAAAGTCGAAATTGACCATTCTTGCGCATTGATTTTCGATTTATCGTATACTTTTCTGCCTAACAAATCAAATATTTGTACTTGTGTTATCGCTTCTGCCGAAGAAGTAAGGGTGATTTTTTTGTTTTTTACACTTACAATTAGCGACTTTTCGGCTACTTCATTATCATCGGTAGCCAAAGTTTTGTTGATATATTTCAACACAAAACGATCATTCTCTACTCCATTGATAGCAGTAAAAGTATACTTCCCTTTGCTCAACTCATGAAGAGTGTTCGTCTTTTTATCTTCTAACCAAATCTCTTGATTGGCCAAAGCGCCGTCTTTGTTGTCAATATTGATATCGAAAGATCCAGCAATGGTGCTACGATACCCCAAAGGCACAACGTCTGTGTTTTCAAACGGTAAAGCACGTCCTTGTATGGTTAAGTTTTGTCCTTTATTGACACTATAAAAATCAACAAACTCTTGCCCATCAAAACTTGGTCCATCATATAAGTTGTCCCAATCGTTGGTCGCACCAGTGATGTAACCCACTAGTAATTGTTTGAAGGCTCCACCGCTATTGGTCAAATTCAACCAAACACGGTTTTTCTCAATAGCTGTTGTTTTTTTGGTACTAGCTTGTTTAAAGAATTGAGAATTGTTACCTGAGACTCTCATGGCATTGGTAAATTGAAAACTTCCCGCAGCTGCATTACCTACAAAAAATGATTGACCTGCAGCAATAAAGCCATTGGGTTTAGTTGTGTTTAATCCAGGATTTGTTGCTGGTCCTGATAGAGGAACAGGCAAAGGTCCTCCAGCTGTTCCTCCTGTGATATTGTATGTCGCATAATCGTCAGCAGTATAGACATAATCCGAACCACTTTGTGTTATGGCAGTATTGTGTGTCCAGAAATACAAGGCTCCGTAAATAATTCCACTATTAGCAGTGATAAAATCATCAGCATCTATTGCTGAAGGATATGGATTACCTACCAAATTGTATTGATTTTCATCTACAATAAAACTGTAATTTCCA
>CAUPRE010000039.1:0-22614 GCA_963513565.1 uncultured Flavobacterium sp.
AAAGTCAATTTCGGAAATAACTTTTGGCTATTTAAAAAAGCCAAAAAAGTTATTCTGAAATTATGCTGAATTGAAATAAAAACTAAATTTGATTATTACAATATTAAATGACCTTGTTGCATTAAGGTCTTGAATCCGCCTTATTTTTCCTCCAGCATAAGTTAACCAAAAGTATGATGAAGCTCCACCATTTGCCACACGCAAACGAACTTTATCTCCACTTTTAAACTGTGATAACTGACTTTCATTTTTACCATTAATCAGAAACTTATCATAATATACATCGCTCACATCCATAGCATTCATTCGTTTCCATTCATTGGCTATTTTTGTTTTGAAATGACCTTGTTTTATGGCTTCAGCATAACTTTGTGTTGTTCCTTTTTTAATTGCAAACCAATCGGTTGCATTGTGCAACATTCGGTGAACGTTCTCGGGTTTTAAATCGGTCCATTCACTTAAAATAATAGGCACAGTTGGTAAATCATCTATACCTTTTCGGAATGTTTTGTCATTTTGTTTTTTGTTCATAATGAACATACCATACATACCAATTTGTTCCTGTAATCCTGAATGACTGTGGTACCAATGAGTTCCGCTTTGAATTATTGGAAACGAATATTTGTGAGTAGTTCCCGGTTCTATTGGCATTTGTGTAAGGTTTGGGACACCATCTTCTTTATTAGGTAAAAATAGTCCGTGCCAATGCAATGAAGTGCTTTCTTTTAATTCGTTATGTACATAAATTTCAGCAATATCACCTTCTGTAAATGTTAATGTTGGCATAGGAATTTGACCATTTACTGCAATTGCTCTTTTTTCTTTTCCAGAATAGTTTACGATGGTATCACGAACATATAAATCGTAACGAACTATGTTTTGCGAAAACAGCGTTTGTGTTGCCAAAACGAAGATTACGATTGGTAACAGTTTTTTTGAAAGAATGTTTTGTATATCCATTATAGTAATTGTATTATTTTAATTTTACACTATTATTTTTTTAACAAGATTTCCCAATCTGAAATTTTATTGTTCAAACTATCAATAGTTTTTTTCATTTTCTCCTTATCAGCAATTGAAATGGCTCGCTTTGCAGCTTCAATTGCAATAGTGTAATCTTTGTTTTCAGAAGCTAATTTTTGTCTTAGATTAGGATAATAGAAATTTTGAGGATTTATTTTTTCTGCTTCCAAAAGCCATATAATTGCTTGTTTATAATCTCTATTAGTACTGTAATAATAATTAGCTGCCTGAAATAATAAATTGGCATCCTGAGTTTTACCCTTAATTATATGTTGATCTATCAATGCCACTATTGTATCGTCCTCCTTGCTCTTTACCGGTATTTTAACCATTGTATTTTCCCAAAGTATTTTTAGGAATGCTTCGCCTTTGCTATTGATATCATTTAATTCAATAGTAAAAGTTTCATAAAAATTGGGGCTTTTTTCTAAAGGGACTTTGAAACGCATTATATCTTTTTTTTCATCATAGCCCGTTTCTCCATGCAAGGTAGTATCTGAGTTAACAATTATAGTCCACTCATTTATTGAAGGAATTGAGAATATTGAATAGCTTCCTGCTTTTAATACATTGTTACCAAAAGAAATATCTTCGGAAGTGGTTATGACGGTACAATCACTTGCGCCAGTTCGCCAAAGCTTATCAAAAGGTACTAACTCCCCAAATATTTTACGACCTCTTACTAATGGTCTGCTGTATGTTATTTTTATTTTTCCGCTGCCGACTTCTTGCTCAAAAGATGCCGCAGGACTGGCTGAAGTAACTCTTATCTGGACTTTGTCTTGGGCAGATAATAATAAGGATTGCAAAATAATTAAGCCTGTTAAGATTGTTTTTTTCATTTTATAATTTTAAAGTTTTAATGTGCGTAATCGTAACGCATTTACAATTACTGATACAGAACTAAATGACATGGCTAAAGCCGCAATCATTGGGGATAATAATATACCGAAAAATGGATATAGAACACCAGCTGCGATTGGAACACCCAATACGTTATAGAAAAAGGCAAAAAATAAATTTTGCTTGATGTTTTTCATAACAGCATGGCTTAAGTTCTTGGCTTTTACAATGCCTTGTAAATCGCCTTTGACTAAAGTTATTTTGGCACTTTCAATTGCGACATCTGTTCCTGTTCCCATAGCTATTCCGATATTGGCTTGTGCTAATGCCGGTGCATCGTTGATACCATCACCAGCCATGGCCACAATTTTGCCTTCTGCTTGTAATTTTTTGATTTCGTTTAATTTGTCTTCGGGTAAACATCCTGCTTTATAGGAAGACAGTTTCAATTCTTCTGCAACAGCTTTGGCTGTATTGATATTATCGCCTGTCATCATAATTACTTCAACTCCTTGTTGCATCAGTTCTTTTATTGCAGCGGCACTTGACGTTTTTATGGCATCAGTAATGGATACAAATCCAACAGCAATACCTTCTACTGCAATATATGAAACGGTTTTTCCTAGTTTTTGTTCGGTAATGATTTTGTTTTCTATATCGTCAGAAATACTAGCTTTTACTTGTTCCATTAGTTTTTTATTACCTAATGCTACTTTTTTATTGGTTACTGTTCCTGTAACTCCTTTTCCGGCAATGGCTTCAAAATCTTTTACTTCGATTAATGAAATGGATTTTGTTTTGCCATAATTGACTACGGCTTGTGCTAATGGATGCTCACTATATTGGTTTAATGAAGCTATGCTTTGCAATAAATCGTTATCATTGTTATTGGTCGCATAAATTTTTTCGACCGATGGTTTTCCTTCGGTTATTGTTCCTGTTTTATCTGTAATTAAAACATTAACCTTATTCATGTTTTCTAAAGCTTCTGCATTTTTTATCAAAACCCCTGATTGTGCGCCTTTACCAACACCTACCATTACTGACATAGGCGTTGCCAATCCTAATGCACAAGGACACGCGATGATTAATACTGCGATGGCATTTATAAAACCATATACTAATGCCGGTTCGGGACCAAATTTTGCCCAAATGAAAAAGGTTATAACAGAAATGATGACTACAATGGGCACGAAGTATTTGGAAATACTGTCTGCTAATTTCTGAATTGGCGCTCTCGAACGAGAAGCGTCATTAACCATTTGCACGATTTGTGAAAGCAAAGTTTCTGAACCCACTTTTTCTGCAACCATAATAAAAGATTTATTCCCATTGATTGTTCCTGCAATTACATTATCGTCTTTCTTTTTATCAACGGGTATTGGTTCTCCTGTAATCATTGCTTCATCAATACTACTTTCTCCATCGGTTATTTTTCCGTCAACTGGAATTTTGTCACCAGGCTTAACCCGAAGTAAATCACCTTTTTTAATATCGTGGATTGAAATTACTTTATCGCTACCATCAATAACCAAAGTGGCTTCGGTTGGTGCGAGTTTTAATAATTCTTTGATAGCTCCACTAGTCTGACTGTGTGCTCTTGCTTCAAGTAATTGTCCTAATAATACAAGAGTTAGAATAACGGTTGTAGCTTCGAAGTATAGTAATACTGTTCCGTGTTCTGTTTTGAATTCGCTAGGAAAAATATCTGGGAAAAACATCCCGACCAAACTGAAAAGAAATGCCACTCCTGTACCAATTCCGATTAGGGTAAACATATTTAAATTCCAAGTAATGATGGATTTCCAAGCGCGAATAAAAAATACCCAACAGGCATAAAACACTACAGGAAGCGATAATATTAATTGTACCAAATTCCATTTTGAAGCATCCATTAGTTGTAGTAAAGGATTGTTGTGTGCCATTTCTATCATTGCAATTGCAAAAATGGGAACGGTAAATACGACTGCAATTTTCATTTTTTTAACCAAATCGGTATACGTTTTTTGGTCTTCGCTTTCGCTTGGTTCCATTGGGACTAAATCCATTCCGCATATTGGACATGAACCAGGACCTTCTTGAATTACTTCGGGATGCATAGGACACGTATACAACGTTTTACTCACCGTTAACTCTGGTGCTTTAACTAAATCCATTCCACACACAGGACAGTCACCTGCCTTGTCGTACACTTTTTCGCCTTCGCAATGCATTGGGCAATAATACTTTCCTTGGGTATTTGTTGGGACAACAGTTTCTTTATTATGATCGTTGGAATGGACAGAGCAACATGATTTTCCCGAAGCTTCATTCGTTGTACTATGCTCCTTGGTTTTACCGTTGCTCATTTCTATGGAGTATTTTCCCACTGCTGTCAAGGCTTCCTGTAGCTTTTCTGTTGGAATGTGCTTTTCCATAGTTATTGTTGCTACTGCTGGATTTAATGAAACTTTTGCCTCAATACCCTCAATAGTATTCAACGTTTTTTCGACTTTAGCGAGACAACCATCGCAAGTCATTCCGGTAATGCTGTAAGTATGTATCATCTTTAATAATTTTAATACAAATTTCTATCATAACCGATTTTTGCATTTGCATAATTTTGGGTTTGATATGCAAAATTTATAAATCTTCTATTTGCTTTCTTTTAATGGTTTTGATATTCTTAAAGTAGGTTGGCGAAAAGCCAGTTACTTTTTTGAATTGATTGCTCAAATGTGAAACCGTGCTGTAATTTAAAGAATACGCAATTTCACTTAATGAGAGTTCATCGTACATAATTAACTCTTTTACTTTTTCAATTTTCTGATTGATGAAATACTTCTCAATAGTAGTGTTTTCAACTTCTGAAAAGAGATTACTCAGGGTATTATAGTCTTGATGCAGTTCTTGTGAAAGGTAGTTGGATAAATTAATTTTCAAATCATTATTCTTGTTTTGAACCAAATCAATGATTACTGTTTTAATCTTATCAATCGTTTTACTTTTCTTATCATCAATCAGTTCAAAGCCAAATACTTTCAATATTTTACTAATTTCATTTTTTTGAACATCAGAAAAGGGTTCCATAATTTCGACTTCACCCAAATTAATAGATAAAAGTTTTAGTCCAAGCTTTTCTAACTCGGACTTAACCACCATTTTGCAACGACTACAAACCATATTTTTAATATAAAGTTTCATGCTTACTATTCTTTATTGATTGTCTGTTCAATCCAACTGATTATTTCTTGCTTTTGGGTTTCATCAAGAATAGCATCCTGATGTAATTGTGTGTATGAACTTAATGGCATAGTACCCGATTTTATTTCTCTACTTATTGCTTCTAGTTTACTTTGTTGTTTTCTATTTGAATAAGTCGCAAATTCATTAAAATTCAGTTCTTCTTTTCCATTTTTAATGTGGCTTTCTACAAATAATCTTGCTGGTTGAATGTAATCGTACCATAAATACTTAGTAGTATTACTATGGCAGTCATAACAAGCTTTTTGCAATGAATTAAGAATTTTTGGAGGTACTTTATAATTATTAGCAAAGTTTTTTCCAATATCGAATGAACTACTTACATTTTGTTTTGGTTGGTAGAATTGAATAGCTACAAACATTAAAAAGAATACTAATGCAATCTTTTTTAATTTTCGTGTCATTTTATAACGTTTTTTTCAAACTACCACAAGTCAACATTTGAGAGCCATAAAATGGATTTTTAATTTCTTTTGTTTCACTAATCCAAATAGCTCCTTTGCCATCATTTGCCATTGGACAAAAATCTTGATACAATTTTTGCTTTGTTCCAAACATTTTAATCAAATCATTAATATCCTTACTTAGCGTAACAAAATGTTCTCTTTGATGGTCGATTTTCCCAGCATTATCACTAATGTGTTTTGCATGTTCTTTTGCATCGTCTGCAATATCTAAATACTCTTTTTTTTGAGTAGTAGTTAAACTATTTGAGTTGATTGTATTAAAATCGTTGAATAATGATTTACCTGCAATAGCAGCGGCTTTGGCATCGTCTTTTGTTAGTGCATTTTTTATTTTTAAATAGTTTGCAACTATTGCATTAATTGAAAAAGGAGTTTTTGTTTCAATTACTTTTTCTTTAACGTCATTAGTTGGTAGTTTTGTGGTGTCTTTGAGTTCTTGAGTTTTTTCATTTTCTTCATGGATTGGCTCAACTTGGGCAACTGGTTCTGTTAATTCCATACCACATTTGGAACATTCTTCTCCTTTTTTTCCTGTAATCTCTGGGTGCATGGAACACGCATATATTTCATTTGAATTTGTTGAAGTTTCTGTGGTCTTGTTTTCTGTCTCTTTGTTTTTTTGATTACAAGAAACTAAAGTGATAGCTATAATAGCTGATAGAATAAGTGCTTTCATGACATGTTATTATTTAGATTTTTATTGTTTTTTTAAATTGAAAAAAGTGTAATATAAATTGAAGTAAAACCCATTTGGAGCAGAACGTATCATTGAACTTACTAACTCTTGACGGTAGGCAAGATCTAATCGTGCTTGACTGTTAAAAATGAATTGTACAGCCGGCACAACGTCTAAGTAGGATTTACCATTTTCGTTGATGGTTTGACCTACAAATTCAACCATTAAATTGATGTTGGTTTGCTTGAAACTCGTATATTTTTTAGGGTACATCAATTTTCCAAAAGACAAAGTATAGTTCGTTGCATTATCACCAATAGTATCCGGAAAAGGATATTTTGGTTTGTTATCCAATGCTTTTTCAAAACTAAGCGATGAACTTATGGCTACCTTTTTGACCAACTTTGTTGCGATTATCCCGGTTTCAAAACCAGTATTGTGTCCTACTATTTCAATTTGCTCTTGATGAATATCAGCACGATTGAAGCTAAATCTTCCATAAGTTGCTAAGCGAAAGTGACTGTTTAAATCATCTGTAGAATAAAACCTGTACTTAGCCATAAAACCACCACCTTCTGCATACAATGCATTAGTTCTTGTGCTGATAAAAGCGGAACCACGAACCATTAAATTTTTATTTATACCATAAGTTACCTCGGGCATTAAATGATAGTTGTAACCTGGCTCAAATTTTTCTTTAAAAGCAGATTGCATCACATTTACGGCTAATGAATTAGCAGGAACATTACTTGCAGGATCTGTTACTACAAATAATTCTTGACTAAAAATAGTTTGGCAACTGATGGCTGCAAAAAATAAAATTACCTTTCTCATTAGTTTATCATTTTAATGTGAAAATCATCTTCATTATTCGAAGCATACGTATCAATATTCTTATAGGACTTTGATAATTTTTTAAATTCTTTCTCGGTTACATATCCTTTATCAACCACTTGAAACTGTATTTCAGAAGCATTACTTTTTTTATCATTAACCATTATGTATGAACTTTGAGTTATGGTATTTGATTTTGCGGTAACTACTAATGAACCGATAAAAAAACCTGCTTTTTCTACTTTTTCTTTAAATATTTTAGGGCTTAATTCGTTTCCTTCTTTTAGCGTTACTGTAAAGGTATTGGAGTTTAAATCGATTTCAACGTTAACCACTTCGGGCACTGTTTTTAGCTGTTTATTTATAGCATTTGAACACATAGAACAGGTTAAACCAGTGGCTCTAATTTCGGCTTTTACTATTTGGGCATTACTATTAAGTGAAAACATCAAAACCATTGATGTAATCAGAATATATATTGTTTTCATTTTATTCTTTTATTAATTTAATTATTTCTTCTTCTGAGGGATTTTTTGCTATTAGAATACCTTGGGGATTAAATAGGTATTTTGATGGTAATTCATCAACACCAAATTTTATTGCTGTATTGGCATCAAAACCTTCAGGATCTATTAACTGTGTAAATTTGATTTTATCTTTTTCAACAGCTTTAAGCCACTTACTTATGTCTGTATCGATTGATATTCCTATTATTTCAATTTTTGCTGTATCTATGTCATTATGGAGTTTTACTAACCTCTTATTGCCTAATCTACAAGGCGCACACCAAGATGCCCAAAAATCGATAAGTATATATTTGCCTTTGAATGATGAGGTGTTTACATCACTGTTGCTATTACTTTTTAGTGTAAGTGATGGTATTGTATCACCAACCTTAATTTGGGCTTTTATTGAAAATGAGTACAATATGAGTACTGTTATATAAAAAAATATTTTCATTTACATCGATTTAGTATTACTTTTTGTTGTAAGACTAAGTCCAATGCTACCATCAGACTTAGTTTTATAAAGTTTTACATTTTTATAACAATACCATTTGGTTTATTTCCCACGTTAATTGTTTTGGTCACCGTATGGTTAGTAGTATTGACAACTGAAACTGTATTTGCCGTTTGATTTGTCACATAGGCAGTGTTACCGTCTGTTGTGAAAGCAATTGCGTGAGCACCAGCACCAGTGTTAAGTGAACTTCCATGCATCCACATATTCATTCCCGCATCCCAAGTCCAATAATGTACTTTTCCATTCATTGGATCCGAAACCCATAATTCATTTTTAGGACCGTTATATGATGCTATTCCCGGCATGAAACCTAAAGTAATTGTTTCATCTACTGAGTTTGTTGCAACATCAATCACAGAAATAGTTTGTCCGTCTTCATTATCGACATACATTTTACCATTACTTCCTGTCCAAGCACCAACAGGGTTATCTCCAACGGCAATAGTTGTGACTATCGCTTTTGTGGCAGTATTTATAACTGTTATGCTGTCATCATCACCATTTGCTACATAAGCTTTGGTACCATCGGAAGAGAATGTTAATTCAGCTGCCATCATTCCAACATTAATTGTATTTAATAATGTATTCGAAGTAGCATCATATACCAGAACTTTGCTATTCATTTCATCCATTTGAGGTACCCAAATTTCATTTCCGTTAGGAGAATAGATTGTGTTATGGTTCATTAAAGGGAGATTGATATTTTTTATAATTGAACCATTCATTGCATCGATTACTAACAATTTACCGTTCATCCCCGATGTATTTAATCCTGAATGCCCGGCGCTTAAGTCCATACCAGGTACTCCAATTGCTAAATGATTTTGATGTGATGAGATGTGGTGTGGCCACATAATCATATCAGAACCTGTTCCCATTAATTCTATTGTGCCAGCGACTTCGTTAGTACTCAATTTAAGGACTGTAACAGTGGCATCTTCGCCATTTACAATATATGCCGCTGGAAAATCAACATTTAATGTCATATCCATATTGTCGTCATTATTATTACAAGAAGTGAAAAGTATTGCTCCAACGAATGAAGCTAGTATTGATAAATTTTTCATTTATATATTTTTTTAAATTATTTAATTGTTTCTACCGTTTTACCACAACTTAACATCATTGAACCATAGTAAGGGTTTTTTACTGCATTCTCTTTGCTTAGCCAATTAGCACCTTTACCATCATTGAACATTGGACAGAATTGATAGTATACCGGAGTTTCATATTTAGAAGCCTTGATTAATGAGTAAATGTCTTTGGATAGTGTAGTGAAGTGATCGCGTTGGTGTTTTACATCTTTTGTATCAGCGATATGTTCCGCATCTTCTTTTATCGTATTTACAACTTTCATCCAGACCATGTGCGACTCCATTTCAAGTTTGTCCATTTTTACATTATTAATTGCCGTTAAAAGTTCTTTTGAAGCCAAGGCTGTTTTAGTTCCGTCAGAAGCAATAAGAGCATCTTTTAACAAGAAGTAATTATCGAAAATTACTTTCAATTGATTATCCTTTTGAACCTCGGTTGTGATCATTTCAGAATGGTTGTGATTAGAATGGTCTTCGCTACTAGCAGTAGTTTTGTTGTCTTCTTTTACAGGCACTTTTGCCACTCTGTCGTATTGACAACAACCGTGTAGGTTATTATACACATCATCAGGAGCAAGGAATTTATCACTATCGTAACCGACCAATGCAATTCTTTTTAGAATTTCATCTTGATTTGTCTTTTTTGCATCGTAGGTTAAAGTAGCCATTTGGGTTTCGTGGTTCCAATCGACATTTGCTATTTTTTTAATGTTTCCTGCTTTTTCGATTTTAGTCTCACACATTCCGCAGTTGCCATATATTTTTACTTGTTCGGTTGTTGCGTTTTTGATTTGTGCAATCGTTGTATTTGATAGCAATACAATAATTGCTACCATTATTTTCATGAATGAATTTTTCATTTTAAATAACGTTTGTAACCAAAGTGATGTACTTTGATTGATTGATAAAAATAAATTTGAATACTAAACAGTTGGATGAGGACAGTAGAGAAAGTACCTTTAATGGTATCTCATAAACTATCAGAAAACTGTATGGTTTGTATAGCGAAACGCTATGAATTTGACACACTTATGGCTGTCAAAAATTGGATTTAGCTTATTTTAGGTATTAGCCAAATGGAATAAAACCCATCAGAGATTGATGGTGTTATGTATGAAAATTTAGTCTTCTCGATTGAAGAATAACTATACTTGTAATTTTTAAAACTAATTTCAGATACAAAGCTTACTGAGGAAGTTGGACACGTTGAAGAACATCCACATTTTGAATGACCGCAATTTCCTTTACAACCTTTGTTGTCTTTGCCCTTTGAACTATCACTATCGCAACAACTCTTTTTTTCTTTCTGATTGGATGAAATTTCTTTTTTGCAAGAACTTTTTTCTGAACCTTTACCACAAGCTATAGCACTACCAGGCATAAGAAATATGCCTAATAAGACTAATAGTATAAAGTGGTATTTTTTCATATCTCTATTAAAACAGTACAAAATTAAATAAAAATTATTGCTTTTTGTTAAAATTGATGTTAAAATCTCATTTTCTGAATTCTGACTGCATTTAAAATAGCTAAAAGTGCCACACCTACATCGGCAAAAACAGCTTCCCACATTGTGGCTAAACCTCCTGCACCGAGTATTAAAACAATTGCTTTTACTACAAAAGCCAACGTAATATTTTGCCAAACAATTTTTTTGGTTTGCTTACCAATGTTTATTGCCATTGGAATTTTTGAAGGCATATCGTCTTGAATAACTACATCGGCAGTTTCGATGGTGGCATCGCTTCCTAAACCGCCCATTGCAATACCTACGTTGCTTAATGCGACTACTGGCGCATCGTTTACGCCATCGCCAACAAAACAAACTGTTTCATTTTTGGCGATGATTTCTTTGACTTTGTTTACTTTATCTTCGGGCAATAAATCGCCAAAGGCATTTGTAATTCCGAGTTTTTGTGCTACAAATTGAACTACATTGTCTTTATCTCCACTTAACATTGTGGTTTTTATACCTAATGCTTTTAGTTTGTCGATTGTGATTTGTGCGTCTTCTTTTATGCTATCAGCTATTGTAAGATAACCAACGAAATTTTTATCGTAAGCTACTGCAATTAATGTGTAAACAATACTTTTTGGATCAATATCATAAGCAATTGAGAATTTATCCATTAGTTTGAAATTACCAACTAACAATTCTTTTCCGTTAACTTCAGCTTTTAAACCATGTCCGGAAATTTCTTCTACATTTTCTAATTTGATATTACTATCAATTTTTCCAACGTATTGATGAATGGCAGTTGCAACAGGATGTGTACTTTGACTTTCTAAAGCATTTACCAATTGTAACAAATCATCTTTGTTAAAATCAGTATTAAAAACAACTTCCTGCACTTTGAAGACGCCTTCGGTCATTGTTCCTGTTTTGTCCATTACCACGTTTTGAATAGTGGACATTACATCAAGAAAATTACTTCCTTTGAAAAGGATTCCGTTTTTAGAAGCTGCTCCAATTCCACCAAAATAACCTAAAGGAATACTTATAACTAATGCACAAGGACACGAAATAACTAAGAAAACTAAAGCTCGATACAACCAATCTCTAAACTGGTAATTTTCTACAAATAACATCGGTACAACACATATTGCAATGGCTAAAACAACTACAATTGGTGTATATATTTTGGCAAACTTTCTGATAAATAATTCTGTTGGTGCTTTTTTGGCTGTAGCATCTTGCACCATTTCGAGAATTTTTGACAGTTTACTATCTGTATAAGCAACCGTTACTTTTACTTGACAAACCGAATGTATGTTTATCATTCCTGCTAAAACAGTTTCTCCTTTTGCTTTGGTGTCTGGCTTACTTTCTCCCGTTAGTGCAGCAGTATTAAATGCAGCAGTATCTGAAAGTAATTCTCCATCTAATCCTAATTTTTCTCCTGCTTTTAGTTGGATAATATCTCCAATTTTAGCGGTTGATGCTTTGATAGTTTTGGCAACATTGTTTTCGAGAATAGTTACTTCGTCTGGTCTTTGGTCAAGTAACGTTTTGATGTTAGCTTTTGCTCTTTGAACCGCCAATGATTGGAATATTTCGCCAATGGCATAAAATAACATTACGGCAACACCTTCAGGAAATTCGCCTATAGCAAACGCTCCAATAGTTGCAATACTCATTAAAAGAAATTCTGAAAATATCTCGCCTTTGCGAATGCTTTCAAACGCTTCTTTGACTACTGGAAATCCCACTGGAATGTATGCTAGAATATACCATCCTATTCTAACATAACCTGTAAACCATGATTGTTTAAAATAATTATCAAAACCTATGGCAATCAATAATAAAATAAAACTTATGATTGCTGGCAAAAACATTTGAAACGTAGATTTTTCTACACTAGAATGCTCGTGGTCTTGTCCGTCATCATCAGAATGATTTTCGGTTTTTTTATTTATTTTTTCTTCGAGAGTGCAACAAAGCTGATTGCCTTTAGCATCGTATTTATGTTTATGTTCCATTTCTATTTTTTTTAAATCCACAAAATTGAAAGTTCTGGATGGTATCAAATGGTGTGGTATGGTTTTCTGTAAAACATTTTATTGCTTCAAAATTTTCTATAAAAGTTTGTTTCATCGAATTTTCTGAATATTGTTTTATTTCCAATCCACTACATTTTAAAGGACCATTTTCTGAAAAAGTACCTAATAGAAAATTTCCATTTTGAGCTATAGCATTACTAACGATTGTAACATATTTCCTTATACTTTCTTCTCCTGTTAGAAAATGAAAAACAGCCCTGTCGTGCCAAAAATCAAACTTGACTTCGGGATTAAATTCTGTGATATCAGAAACAATCCAATGTATTAAATCGGCTTTATCTCCTAAACGTTTTTTGGCTCTTTCTAAAGCAAATTCAGAGATGTCCAATACCCAAATATTTTGATATCCTTTTTCTAATAAGGCATCCACAAAATTGCTATCGCCACCGCCAATATCAATTATATTGGCAGTTTTTGATAGGTTTACATTTTTTAAATACTCCATTGAAGTTTTTGGATATTTTTGTGTCCAACTTACTTCATTAGGATTTTTGGTTGCAAAAACATTTTCCCAATGTGATTTTTTGTTTTCCATTTGGATTACGCTTTACAACATCCATCTAAATTTTCATACGCTTTTGGATCGGCTTTTACTTCATCTGCATCGTATCCTAATTTAGAAATACCTTCTTTAATGGTCTGTAAGGTTGTTTTCTTTGCATTATAATACACTGTAAATGTCATTGCTTTATCGTCAAGCTCATACATTTTTAAACCTTTAATTTTGAGCATTTCAGTTTTGAATTTTAAACCACAAGTTTCACATTCTTTACAATGATCACAATGTAAAAAAGTTTTGATTACAGCTTTTTGATTGGCTTTTTGTGCAGAAGCAGTATTGCTTGTAAAAAATAATAGTGTTAAAAAAAAGATTGATTTTAAAATTGAATTTTTCATTTGATTTTATTTAATGATTAATAATTTATTTTTAATGTTCGTGTTCACCGCCACCTTTTGAAGTTGCTAGTAAGTAAAAAGCACCTTTTATAACAATTTTCGCATCGGCAGGAATTTCTTCGACTAATTTTATTTCGGTGTAACCTAAATCAGTAGTTCCAGGAACCACTTCGATTGCTTTGAAGTGCACTTCATTGTGTCCTTCTTCTTTGCCTTCAGCGTGTTCTGAATGTTCTTCTCCTTCTTTATGTTGATGCTCTTCTTCTTTTACTTTTGGAGCTTCTTGTTGGTGCTCTTCTTGAATGTAAATGTAATATTTATCGCCATTTCTAACAATTGCATCTTTTGGAAGTGCCTGAACGGTTTGATTGGTGATATTGATATTGGCAGCTACATACATTCCGGAAATTAAATCTTTGGCATCGCTTGGATTGATTTTGGCATGAACCGCAACTGTTTTGCTTTCGTTGGAAAATGATTTATTGATGCCAAATATTTTCCCTTTAATGGATTTATTGGACTGATTGGTTAATACAAAATCGACTTCTTGACCTACGGAAATTTTTCCCAAATCTTTTTCAAACACATTTAAATCCAAGTGCATTTGGCTGTTATCTACTACTTCAAAAAGTGTTACGCCTGTTTCTGCAAATGCTCCTTTTGTTATACTTATTTTACCCACATAACCGCTTATTGGCGAAACAATTGGAATTAACGAAGTGTTTCCGCTTAAACTAACATTTAACGCTTGCAGCTTGTTTTTTGCGGCTTGTGCTTTAGCTTTTTCTACTGCTAATTTTGATTTTACTTCTTGAAATGTTTTGCGAGGATTTACATTTTCATCGCTCAATGTTTTTTGACGATTATATTCCAATTGCAAGTATTCAATGTTGGCAATAGCGGAATTGTAATCTTCTTGCATTTCGGTAACTTCAAGGTTTTGAATAGTTGCCAATGTTTTACCTTTTGCAACGTAAGTTCCTTCTAACACATAAATATCTTTAACAACGCCACCAATTAAGGTTGAAATATTAGCCATGTTTTGTGGTGGAACTGCTGTATAACCATTGGCTTTGATTACCGTATTTAGGTTTTTCATTTCGATACCGCCTGTTTCGATACCAATAGTTTTAAATTGCGCTTCTGTCAAGGCAACTTCGGTTTCTGATTTTTCTTCTTCGTGGGTTTCTTTGGTTTTCTTTTCGCCACAGGAATTTAGAGTAAAGAGAATAGAAAACAGAATAAAGAGGTTGAAGAATGAACTTCGATTACAATTTGGTTTTAAAAATATATTTTTCATATAATGGAATATTAATTGTTGTTGAAAGATGGAAATTGCAATTGAATAGCACTTTGATTGTAAGTATTAACGGCTTCGGCATTTTGCTTTTTGATGTCAATGGCTTGGTTTAAAAAACTAATGTATGACCAGTAACTCATATCACCATTGGCATAGCTTTTTTGAGCCGTTGTAATAATTTGTTCGGCATATTGCAATCCTTCGTTTTGGTAATATACAAGTGCTTTTTTCTGTTTTTCAAACTCATTTTGTAGTTCTTCTTTCTGTAATTTCAAAGTCAATTTGCTTTTATCTAATTCTAATTGCGATTGCGAAATACTAATTTCTGATGCTTTGGCTTTTGCTGTATTTGCACCACCAAATAAAGGAATTTGCAATCCGGCAGTAAAACCCTGAAAATAGGATTTTGTATCGATGGTTTGACCAAAATACCCCAAACCTAATTTAGGAGTTCGCATTGCTTTGAACGTATTGGCTTCCTTTTGATACACTGAAATTTGCTGTGTGTAATAATCGTTTACTAATCCTTGTATTTTGTCATCTTTACTCGTTGTTGGATTAGCATATTGCAATGGTGTATTGGCATCAGGAACTATGTTTTCATCTGTTTGAATGAAATATTGCAATTGCTTTTGATAAACTACCAAGTCATATTCTAACTGTGCTTTTTGGGTTTCGATTTCTTTCGATTTGGCTTTAGCACTGATTACTTCAATGTTGCCACTTTCTCCGATTTGAAAACGAAGCTCTGCATTTTTAAGGAATTTAGCATAAATCTCGAACAACTCATTATTTAACTTTTGAATAGAAATTCCATATAAATATTGATAGTATGCTAATGATACGGCTTTTTCAATTTCATACTCCGTTAATGCTTTTCGTTTTTCAGCCAATTTGGCTAATTCCTCTTGCAGTTGGCGATTGGCTTTTGTGATTTTACCAATTGGAAAGTATTGTTGAATAGAAACGTTGTGGTCGTAATCGACACTATTGAATTGTCCGCCTTGGTATTGCACTTGCAAAGGATCTACTTGAAATGCTGTTTTCTTTAGAACAGTTTGTTTTTCAATTTCCTTATCCGCGATTTTTAAGTCGATGTTATTTGCTTTTGCTTTTTCAATAGCTTTTTCTAATGTTATTGTTTGACTGTTTTGAGCAAACGAAAAGCTACTAATTAACAAAACGAGTATTGTTACAATTGGATTTGACATTTTTTTTCTTCTTTTAATTCCCTTTTCAAATAATAAATAAAGTATTGGTAAAACGATTAAGGTTAGTAATGTTGCCGAAACTAATCCGCCAATAACTACCGTTGCTAATGGTTTTTGTACTTCGGCTCCACCACTAGTTGATAATGCCATTGGCAAAAATCCTAATGAAGCAACCGCAGCAGTCATTAATACTGGTCTAAGTCTGGTTTTTGTACCTATTAAAACCCGTTGTAATGGGTCGGTTATCCCTTCGGATTTGAGTTGGTTGAAATAGGAGATTAGCACAATTCCGTTCAACACAGCTATTCCAAACAAAGCAATAAATCCAATGCCTGCTGATATACTAAATGGCATTCCTCGTAACCAAAGTGCAAAAACGCCACCGATTGCTGATAATGGAATGGCTGTGAAAATTAATGCGGCTTGTTTCATACTATTGAAAGTAAAAAATAACAACACCATAATTAATCCTAAAGCGATTGGTAAAGCTACCGAAAGGCGTTTGTTGGCTTCCACCAAATTTTCAAATTGTCCTCCATACGTAACATAATACCCAGCAGGAAGTTTAAAACTGGTTTCTAATTTTTGTTGAATTTCTTCGACAACACTTTTTACATCACGACCACGAACATTTAAACCTATTGTAATTCTACGTTTACCATTTTCACGAGAAACTTGCACTGGACCTTGTTCGTAATTGATAGAAGCTACTTGCGAAAGTGGTACTTGCTGTCCGTTTGGTAATGGAATAAACAGATTAGAAACATCCGTTATGTCGCTACGATTGTCTTTGTTCATTCTAACGACAACATCAAAACGTTTGCTTTCTTCGTAGATTTTACCTGCGCTTTCGCCTGCAAAAGAAGAACGTATAATTTGATTGATGTCGGCAATATTTAAACCATATAAAGCAATTTTATTATAATCGTATTTGACTGTGATTTGAGGAAGTCCTGTTACTTTATCGGCTTTTAAATCTCCAATACCTTCTATTTTATTGATTTTACCTATTAATTCATTGGCTTTAGTATCTAAAACTTCTAAATCATCACCAAAAATTTTAATGGCTATATCGCTTCGGCTTCCTGTCATTAATTCGTTGAAACGCATTTGAATAGGTTGAGAAATTTCGATATTCGCTCCAGGAATAGCTTCCATTTCTTCTTTCATCAAATTGGCTAAATCTTCCCAATTGTCAGCAGATGTCCATTCTGATTTGTCTTTTAAAACAATAATTAAATCGCCACTTTCTATTGGCATTGGGTCGGTTGGAATTTCTCCGCTTCCAATTTTAGTAACAATAGTTTTAATTTCTGGGAACTTTGCTTTTAATATTTTTTCGTATTTGGTTGTGGTTTCCACCATTTGCGAGAGCGAACTTCCTGTCATAATAGTTGCATTGATTGCCAAATCTCCTTCTTCGATGGTTGGAATAAATTCGCCACCCATATTTTGAAAAACAATAACTGCAAAAACAAATAGTGCTAACGAAATGGCTAAAACTGCTTTTTTGAAACGTAACGCTTTATCTAAAAACGGTGTGTAAATTTTTTCGAACCACGCCATCATTTTATCGCTAAAGTTGGGTTTGTGTTCGGTGTTTTTTGATAAGAACATTGCACTCATCATTGGCACATAAGTTAATGACAAAATGAATGCTCCGATTACTGCAAAACCTACTGTCATTGCCATTGGTTTAAACATTTTTCCTTCTGTGCCGACTAGTGCAAATATTGGTAAATAAACAATTAAGATAATAATTTCGCCAAAAGCGGCACTATTACGAATTTTTGAAGCCGATTTATAAACTTCGCTATCCATTTCTGCTTGGGTTAAATCTTTTTGTCGATTGAGTTTTTGCAAATGGTGCATTGTGGCTTCTACAATAATAACTGCCCCATCGACTATGATACCAAAATCGATTGCGCCTAAACTCATTAGGTTTCCACTTACGCCAAAATAGTTCATTAAGATTACTGCAAAAAGCATCGATAGTGGAATTACCGATGCTACAATTAACCCTGCTCGAAGATTACCTAAAAATAATATCAATACAAAAATTACTATTAATGCTCCTTCCAATAGGTTTTTAGTAACTGTTCCTATGGCATTATCTACTAATTTACCCCTGTCAATGAATGCTTCTGCAACCACTCCTTCTGGAAGTGTTTTGTTTATCTGAGCCATTTTTTCTTTCACTCGATCTACCACAGCACTGGAATTTTCGCCTTTTAACATTAATGCTAATCCACAAACAATTTCTCCTTTACCATCTTTTGTAGAAGCACCATATCGTAGTGCAATGCCTTCTCGGACTGTAGCGACATCACGAATTAACACTGGTGCTCCATTCCTGTTTTTGACTACTACGTTTTCTAAATCTTTAATCCCTGTTGCCATTCCCACACCACGAATGAAGTAAGCGTATTGGTCTTTTTCGATGTATGCACCACCGGTATTTTGATTGTTTTTTTCTAGTGCATCAAAGATTTCTGTAATAGTTACACCCAAACTATTTAATGTATTTGGATTTACAGCGATTTCATATTGTTTTAATTTTCCACCCCAAGTGCTGACTTCGGCAACACCTTCAATGCCTTGTAATTGCGGAATGATAATCCAATCTTGAATGGTTCGTAATTTAATTGCATCATATTTGTCTTCATAGCCTTTTTTAGCATAGACATCATATTGATAAATTTCTCCCAATCCTGTTGAGATAGGTGCTAAACCTGGAGTACCTGCATAGACAGGGATATTTTCTTTTGCTTCTTGAAGGCGTTGAAATATTTGTTCTCTTGCCCAAAAAATATCAACATCGTCTTTGAAAACTACAGTAACAACCGATAATCCGAAACGAGAAATACTTCGTAATTCAATTACTTTTGGAATAGTCTTTACCGATTGTTCTAAAGGATAGGTAATTAACTGCTCGACTTCTTGACTAGCTAAAGTTGGAGCAGTTGTAATAATTTGTACCTGATTATTAGTCACGTCAGGCAACGCATCGAGTGGTAGATTTTTTATAGAATAGCTTCCCCAAGCTACTAGAACTAAAGTAAATAAGAGTATTATAAACTTATTCTTGATACTGAATTGTATGATTTTGTCTAACATTGAAATGGTATAATGAATTAGAAGATTAGCAAAATTGCTTTTGCTATTATTTGTGAAAAGGTCACAACTTTCTAACCCGAAATTACTCGGGCTTCATTATGCTATTTGAGGTGGTTGCCAAATACTTCCGTAGAAATTAGAAGTAAGTATGGATTTATAAGTTGGAATTTGAGTAGTAATTTCTGTAAAAACTTTTCTAAACTCAAATGTAATTTCTTGATTGAAATTTAAGATTTGTGTTCCACAACAATTACAAACACAAAAAGGTGGACATAGATCATTTTTTTTATTGTGTGAGTGGTCATCGTGATTAGAAGCAATTTCAGTAGCTTTATGTGCTGCACTGCTTACTTCTATATCAGCACAAGGCAAACACGATAGTGCCACAAGATAGATTGATAATATGTAGTTTAAAAATTTCACGGATGTAAAAATAGGGATTTTATTTAATTGACAATAATCATAAGTTCATTTATTTGCTTTTTGATGCTTTAGAATGAATTGATAAGATTGATAAGCAAAAAATGAGGTAAACATTTTTTTATTTTATGGTTTTATAAAAAACTGATTTATTTGGTTATTTTGATGCAAACTGATTGTATTGATTTATTGAATTGCGTTAATTTATATTATTATGTCTTGATTATTTTTAAAGAAAAAAACTTCAACTGTTTATGGCAAAATTTGGTTATCAATCTTATCAATTCAAAACAATAAAAAAAGGTGCAAATTGCACCCTTAATTTTTATCTGTTGAACTTATTCTTTTAGTTCCTTATTTTTATTATCAACTTCTTCATAACTAAACTCGTTGAGTGCATACACATAACCATTTTTTGTGTTAAAACGAATAAAATTATGTTTCTTGAGTGCTTTTCCTAATTTGTTGACTGTTCCGTCTGTAATGTTTATTTTAGCTTTTTCAGCCAGTTTGGCTGCTATTTGAGAAGCATTTAGGAAAACATTAGCCTTTCCTCTTTCGCAAGGTTCAAACCAAGTTAATAATAATTCTTCTTCTGGGCTGTGTAACTGATACTGTTCATTATTGGCTGTAATGTTCTTGATTTCTTCCTGGTCAAACCAAAATCTAAAACCACTTTTGAAAAGAAACAAAGCTTGTGAAAATGCCATATTAATATCTACATCGTGCTGGTATTTTATGCCTTCCAACTCAAAACAAAGAAACCTTCTGCTTCCTGTACTGTCGTTTAAGAACTGAGCTGTGTTAACACTTCCGGCAAATGATGCGCGTCTTGGCATAGTTTCGTTGTTGTGACCGTAGGCTTTTCTCATTCTGATTTGGGTTTTGGTAATGATTTCTTTTAGTGATCCTATTTCAGAACGGTTTAAGTTTTCTAATTCGTCCAAGTTGATTAACATACATTCCGCTAGTTGTACCAACGTATCTTTATTGTTTGGGTTTATGGTTCCGGAAAATAGATATTCTTTCAATTGTTTGGGAACTAGCTTCTCCACCCAAGTTGTTTTTCCTAATCCTTGTTTGCCACTAAAGACAATAACGGTGTGATTGATTACTTTATCATCAAGAACACAACCCACCATAGCCACTAACCACTTTTTAAAACATTGCTGCCAAAGGTCTTGTTTTGTAGTTGTTATTGTATTTGCTAATTCTGTTATGTAATCGGTCTTTTCATCATAGGTTGGTAAATTAAAAAAGTAATCTTCAAATGGATTGAACAGCTCACAAAAATCAGAATACAATAAGTTTCTTAATGATGACAGGTTTGTTTTAATTCTTCCTTTTAGACATTCGCGAAGCATTGAATTTTCTATAAAGTCATTCATCACATTCCATTTCTTTTTACCGAAATATTGAAACTCTAATTTGCCAGAAACGATATTATGACGAAATACATATCTTGTTGATAAAAACAGCTCTAAACGGTCTATTTGCGTTGGTTTTGGTTTGTCTTCGTCGTCGTCTTCAGTAGTATCTGTAATTGAAAAATTATCTTTCTTTTTTGATTTGTTTGGTTGTTCAAATTTCTCGTTCTTTCCAAACTCGTGAATATTTCCGTAAGCACTGTTGACAGCTTGTGTTACTTCTTTTTCATCATATCCAAAATCGGTTAAAATATATCCTAGTGCTTCTTGCAATGCTACTCCTTTTCGATTTAGGTTACACGCCAATTGGTGTACGAATACGTTGCGACTACCATTCACAAATTGTACTTTTTTTTCAGTGAATTTTATGCAGTGGTTGTAAATAGCATCGTAATCTAAAATAGGTTCAGAGATTTTGGCTTTAGGTTCTGGCTGTGTTTCAATCAAAGGCATCGCAACTTCGTTCGATGTGACAAATGTGGAAGCGTTCTCGTTCAGATATAGATTTTCATCCCAGGAATAAAAGCATAACCTCGTTAAATCTTTTCCTGATTTGTCGATTTCTAGTTTTAAAATATTCTCGTAATAAGCTTGAACTTTTAGGAACGTTTCTTTATGTTCGGTTTTTGGCGTTTCTATTTTTACTAAAATTTTTAAACCGTTTCCAGAAGGACTAATAAAACACGCATAAGTAAACTCACTTTGTGCAGCTATACTTTTTGATTTTTGTAAATCGTTTGTACTTAATTTGTCGATGTCTAAGATTATAAACTTTGAATACTCTGTTAGGAATTCCAATTTACGACCACCAACAAATTTTCCTGAAGGTGTGAATGCTGGAAGTGATTTTTTGGCTTTGTTGTATGCTTCTTCTTTTTTTTCAGATAAAGATTTACGCAAGTAAATTATGCCGGGTTTGTACTTTCCGGTTTTAATTTCCTCCAAAATTGTTGCAATTGTTTTGTGTTCTACAACTTCGTTGAAATTCTTGAATATTGTTACCATAGTTTAAAGTTGATAGTTGTTTGGTGGCGGTTGTTGGTTCTCGTTTTTGTGAGTTTTGCAATCGCAAAACTCACAAGTTCCGTTGCAGCTGCTCATACTATCGTCCTTTAAATGATTTGTTGTAATGCTCTTGCAATAGCTTTTCAACATCGGAAAGTTTGTAGTAGATTTTGTTTCCCACTTGACTGAATGAAATTTTGCCTTCGTCTCTCCAGGTTTGAGCTGTACGTTTTGAAATTTTCATCAGTAAAAGAAACTCTTGATTATCTAAAAAGGTTTCTTTCTTAGGGTCTGCCTTGATAGAAATTTGAGATTGAATAGTGTCTAATTTTGTCATTAGATCTGTGAACTGGTCTTTTGTGAAGATAATTGCATCCATTTTTAAAAGTTTTAAATTGTTATGGTGCAAATGGACGAAATCAAAAAAAGTCCGATTAGACTTATTTGGTCTTATCGGACTAAAAAGTTTGTTA
>CAUPRE010000040.1:0-18545 GCA_963513565.1 uncultured Flavobacterium sp.
CTATTTTATTTTCTAATCTCATAAAATATATACCCTTTTTTTATTAATTTAACCCCATAGATGAATCACAACCCTTTTTTCATTTATTATCATTGGTGTTTTTAAACTATTGTTACTGTTTGAAATAAAACTAATAGATATAAATAGTAACATTCCCGTTTAATTTCTTAACATAATTTGGCCCAATGGGTTGATTGACTTTTTTTTCTAGTAATCAGCCAAACTCCAAAAGTTATTTCCCATAATCCTCCTAATGGAACGAAATACATACTCCACTCTAAATTCATTAACTCCATTAAAAAACCGAAAGCTAATAAAGCATATCCTACTATTCCCCAAATTGCTAGCCAACTAGGAGTGATTCTGTACTTGAATAGCGTTAAACACATTGGTATGCTTCCTAAGCCTAAAACCAACATAGCTATAAAATAAACAAGACCAGAAAAGATGCGAATTTCAGTTAGAAGATTTAAAACCACACTGGCTAGTAATATTCCTTCATATATTCTCGTAAAAAGGTAGACAAAGGCTATACTTGGTCTAAATTGATATATTGTTTCTCGTAGCAAAAAACCAATAGAAATTACAATAACTGAATTTATAAGTAGTAACAGTGCACCAATAGTTTTGGTGTTTTCGTTTTCGAAGTAGTATTGTCCAAAACCATAAGCAGGAAAAGCCAATAAAAACAAAAGGCCAATTATTTTAGCATTATTAATTTCAACTATAGAAAGCTTGTCTGCCATGATTTATATCTTAATTTATATTGGACTTGTTTTTTTACTTTGAGTCCCTTTTATATATTTTTATAGATCTTCGTAAATATCAAATGATACTCCTTCTATTCAGGTTGCAAAACCACATTAATTTGTTCTGTACTCACGTGGCATCTATCTGCTTTTACAACTATTGAATTTGAGGTATAAGTTTTGTATCCTTTTTTTGAAACAGTTATAATATATGTTCCTTTTCGTTCATATGCTCCAACAAAATCGGTGTGAACTATGCCAATTTCTCTTAAAGTTTCAGAGTAATTATTATCTCTTGCAATTACGGTTACACCCGAAGGATTTGGTAAATTTCCATTTTGCAAACTTACTTTTACTTGTAGTCCAGCAAAAGCTTGTGCAGTACACACAACATCATCAATTGGATCACTTTCACAAGTTGATGCCAATAGAAAAGGCATAAAACATAAAATCAAAATCATTTTTTTCATTATTTCTCTTTTATTTTAAAATTATTTTTAAATTTTTTTAGTAATTCTAATTTTATCTCCACTATTAGCATTGCTGACGCCTTCAAAATTTATTGCAAATTTGTTATTGAAGTTGTTTGTTGAGAACAAGTGGATGATGTCATTTCTTAGATTAAAACCAACAGCAGTTGCAATAAAACAAACACTATAACTTTTGGAAGCAAAATTTTTACTTTAACATAAAATAGATTTAAAATTATCAATTGCTTTTTTATGTTGCTAAATAATACTAAATGCAAACATAAAGTCATTAGAACCAAAGAAGTATTCTCCTTTTTCCATATTTTTCACAATCAAGTAATAGTATCCATCTTTGATTTTTTTTACCCCATAACTTATTTTTTCAAAAGAAGTTGTAGTACTTGTTGCTTTGGCTTTTGTGGTAATAAAAACTCTTTTGTCTTTTCTAATTTCAAAGCGAACCAAATCAAATACTGATGTAGGATCTGTTCCTGAAATCACTTTTACAACAAACATTAATTCGGGTTGTTTTGCAATTTTACTACTTGATGAAACACCATTCAAAAAGAAACCGCCTTCGGCACTGAAAAGCCCTCTGGCTTTTGCCATTGAATTATATTGTGATTTTTCCAGTTCTGTAGTTTTCTTTGATTTAGCATCATAGTATGCTGGTTTGTCATTGAACTCTGGTAAATTTTGTGCTAGTATCATGAAACTATTAAACAATAGAATCATGACTAAAAGAAATGTTTTCATTTTTGTGTTTTTTATTTATTAGAATTAAAAAATTTTATAGTATCTTAAGATAAATTCGAGTGCAATTAATTAAACCCTATAATTTATGATAGGGCATTATAGATGCTATAATGATCTATAAAAGCAAATTTAATTTTATGGAGATAGTTGGCTCTTACCAAATGATAAGAAATGAAACTAAAAAGAAAATAAAGATTATCATTTGACAAATGAAATTTGACGAATTGTGTCTTTAAATTATTCTACATACTTATTATGTAAACTGTTATTAATTATAAATGCAACTATCAAATTAGGAATCCAGCATAGCCAAGCAACAGTTGCATAAGTTGTGTTGAAATCATCAAAAATCAATTCTAACAACGGCAACCATATTCTTAATGTTACTCCTGAAAAACATGCTGAATAACTAAAGACCATCATTTTTTGATGAAGTTCATACTCCACACTTTTAATGTAAAAAAAACCCATCAAAGTGGTATAAAACCAAATTATTCCTAATATTGTAAATCCTATAATTTGTATTTTACCTCCAGTAGCATAAAAACTAATAAAAATTGAAGCAAGTGAACTAATTATAGCTGAAATAAAATAGGTATTCCCAATTATCTTATGAAAACTCATGTATTTATTTCTGATTTTTGGAACAAATTGAATCCAGCCTATTGATAATGCAATTCCTGCAGAAATAATATGAATATGAAATGCAATTTTCCAAGTTAAATTAGATAAAACTTCAAGTGATTTTGTATTAATTATTCCGAAAGTAATATCATATAAATAGAATGCAAAAGGCATTAAACTGAATAGAATAGCTAAAATTGCCAACAGGGAAAAACTGATTTTTTTTACCATAATAATCTATACAGATTTATATCTTTCTATTAATTCCAATCTGAAAATAGAATGGCAAAGTTGGAGTACTTTTAAAGTCTTGTGTTGCCATAGTTCCTGCTCTTAAGTTTAGATCATTGCGACCGAGAGAAAAACCCGATTGAACACCGTAAAAGAAGTTACCTCCAGTTGGTATGTACCAACCACTTTTAATTCCTGGGTAATAATTTTTCAAAACATCGCTGTGCTTAATATGAGTAACTATTGCTTTATCAAAACCAAATTCTCCAGCCACATACCACTTGGACTTATAATATCCTGATACCGCCGATAATTCACTTCCGAAATTTAATAGTTTTGCATTGTCATTCTCAAACCTTCTAAAAACGCCATATGCTTTAAGAGTGGTAGAAAATCCACCTATTTTGAGTACTTCTGCTTGTGCACCAATTTTTGTTTTAAAATCGTCCAAAGCAGTATCTCCAAATGATGTAGAGAATTCAGCATTTAAAATCATAGGGAGTTTAGTGTTTAGTTTATGTCCGTACCCTAGGTCAATAGTTGTACCGTAAAGGAGTCCGGTGTTTAAACTGATGATATGTTTTTGCTCATTCTTTAGACTTCTCCAATTTATATTTTGAGAAAATGAATTTGTTGCAATTAAAAAAATTAGTGATATATAAAAATTAGACTTCATTTGTATTTTGATAGTTTTGTTAGAGAAAAAAAGTTCTGTTTTAATTTTTTTAGAAAAATATTGTACTATTAATAGTATGATATTATAAGGAGTTCAAATAAGTAAGAACTTTTGGATATACACTATTCCACTTAAAATAGATCATTTCGTGCCCAGTATCATCAATTCTTATAATTTGATGAACTGGAAAATAATTAGCTTGTTTTTGAGCATAAGACGAACCAAAAGCTTTATTATTTTCACTAAAAAGAATTAAAACCTTTTTTTGAAATTGATTTAAATTAGTGGTAAAATCAAAGTTATCTTTTTCTGCAACTTCAGTTAAACTAATAAGTGAAACAGCACCATACCTCCAAAACGGAGACGAAGCTTCAATACCTTGTACATTTCCACCAGCGTAAGAAAAGGATGATTGAATTGCTGATTTGTAATCCAAAACTTCATGTTGTTTTTTTGTACCCGTCAAAAATTGATCTAAATATAAAACATCATTAGTAGCCTCTGAAAATAGTTCTATTTTTTTTGTTTTTTCAAGATATTCCTTTGTTTCTCCCCACTTTAATCCACCAGCTTCAGCCAAAATTGCACCTGTTATTTTATTTGGATTTTTATTAATAAAGGCTGTGGCTAACATTCCACCCCAAGAATGTCCAAACAAGAAAACTTTTTGATTCGGTGCTGTTTTGTAGTGTTCAATTACAGCATTTAAATCATCTAAAATTAATTGAAGAGAATAACTGTTTTTATCATGTCTTTTTGACAAACCTGCACCTCTTTGGTCATAAAAGACAACAAAGTAGCCGTTATCAGCTAACTGTTTTACGTTTAATCCGTTTCTGTAGTCGGCGCCAGGACCACCGTGTAAAAAAACCACCATTGAATTGTTTGGATTACCAAAAGTCTCTGAGTGAAGCATCGTTCCGTTAACAGAAATTGAAGGCAAAGTTGCGTCTTGGTCAACAGTTTTTGGAACTAAAGCGCCTGGTTCGTTTGGATCAATTTCTGTACAAGAAAATTGAGAAATAACTAAAAGTAAAAACGTAACTTTTAATAAGAAAGGTTTTAATTTCATAATTGATTTAATTTTTATTTTTATTTGGCAAATATTTGTCAAATTAAACCAACCAATCGACCTTACGTGAAAGTGGGGACTAATTATAATTATTGAATATTGATAATCAGCAATGTAAAAAAATTAAATATAGATGATTAAAAAGCGGTTCTTTCTTTTAGCAAATTTAAATATTCAGAAGGGGTCATATTTGTAACTTTTTTGAAGTATTTATTAAACGAGGATTTTGAATTAAAACCACATTCAAATGCAAGTGATAGAATAGTATATTTTTTGTTTTCGGGGATTGCAACGAGTTTTAAGAATAATTCTACTCTTTTGGTATTGATATAATCGTAAAAGTTTTTTTGTTCAAAAGTATTAATGACCTGTGATAAATTGTTTGGGTAAACATCTAAAATTTGCGCTAATTCTACAAGAGTTAATTCGGAATTAACGTAAAGTTGCTCTTTAGTCATTCTAGTTTTTAGTACTTCATATATCTCAAAAGCAGCCTCTTGATTTAAACCAGACTTTAAATATTTTGAAGGTTTGTTTTCTTTTATAATTTCATCATCAAAGGGTTGATTGATTTCATTTTGAATTATACTTTTATTATCAATTAATTGATTTTTTTTTGTAAATATCCCCACTTGATTAATACCGAAATAACCAATAAAAATAACAAATAAAACAACTACTGAATATATTAATTTATCATTTCCTAAAATAATAAAAATCCAAATTAAACCAATTCCATAGATTAAATAACGTAACCACGCTAGATTAATCTTTTCGGAATATGAAAATTGATTTAGAATGTTTTTTTTGTGTTTTTTGAGTAATAGTAATGACCAAATGACATAAATAATTCCAGAGCAAATAATAGCTATTAAAGTAAAAATAAGTAAAGTTTCATAACCTCTCCCTTCGTTTTTAAATACTAAAATTTTAGTTTCATTTGGTAATTGAAGGAAATTAAATAATGAAAAAAAAGAAATTATGACGGGCAAAAAATGTAATAACTCTATTTTCCATTTTTTTAATTGATTTGTTGCTGATGCTGTATATAAATATAAAAAAGGTCCGTGTATTAATGGAAGCGGCAAACTAAATCCTAAAAGATATGGATATTGCCAATATTTTTCGCTAAAAATCAGGTAGTATAAAGAAAGATTGATTCCTATACCAATTAGCCAAAAAAATAGTACTTTATCAGCATTTGTTTTATTGCTTTTACTCAATAAAATAAATGCTAAAAAAAATGTAATGATGACACCTACAATGTAAATCATACAATTGGATTATTTTTGATTGAAAATTATTGACAACAAAATTAATCTTTTCAATTTTAATACTTTTAATTTTATTAAAATAGTGTTCCTGATTTTTTTTGTGGATTCTGTTTCAGATTCTTCATATTTACCAATGTATATGATGAAGATTTTTCTTCCAAAATCTTTATGCCTTCTCGGGCTTTTTTATCTAAAAATTTGACTTGTATTTTTTATTGGGTACTCATTTTTAAGTCTCACAGTGGTTGCAAAAGTATATTTTGCAACGTAGCAGGTTAAATCCATTTGAATTTTACAAATCCTTCATATTTCTTTTTAGATAGAGATACATTTTCCAACTTGTTAAATTGGGTATCATAGTCAAAACAATTTGTGATTTTTCATTTTCGAATGTATTATTGCTAAATTGAATAGAAGAGTATATTAGCTAAGCTGCAAAGCAACCAGCCAACAATAGAATTAATTGGCTCAGTTTGCTTTGTTGTTTTTCTTGTAACTTTTGGATTATATGATAATAATAAAAAGTCTATTTTTAATTTGATTTTTATATTACAATTATTTAATTTTTAAACTAAATCTCTTTTTAGAATTTGAAACAGATGTATCGTTAGAGATGTATAATTAGTCGCAATTTTTGCATTTGAATAGCTAATTGTTTTCTTCTATTCCAATTTAACTGTATGAATATTTTACAGAATGGACAATGTTTTTCTTGAGTTTTCATAAATAAAAAAGTTTATTGAAACGGATTTCAATAAACTTTCTAAAACATAATACTTTACAGCATTTCAATCAACTATTTCTAAATGTTTAGCTACAATTTTACTACGCACAATGTAGAAATATTGTCTCAAGTTAAATAACACTTCTATATGTGATTTTTAGCCAGCTGAATCACTTCATTAATAAACTTCTTTGCTTTAACTTCTTTGATAGAGGCATATTTTTTTTTGTCATTGTCAGCTTCATTTGCAATTTCAAACTTTAGATTTTGGTACTCAGCTCGTAAATAATCATTAACTCTTAAATAATCTCGAAACAAAAGATGTCTTTCTAGTTCCTCACTATCAAAAAGACAGACATAAAGGTGATGTGTGATTTCATCCAATACATCATCATAATTTATTTTACTGCGTTTGAACACCTCTCTTCCTACAATTCCTTGATTACCATTATGGTAATAACCTGCAGACTCTAAAACAATTTTAATTTTTTTAAATTCCTTTACTTGATAGTAAATAATGTCCAGATCAATAATTGGTTTTGCAGAAAGGCCTTTAATTGCAGTGCCCCCAATGTGCTCTATGTTTATATGTATACCATCTAAATAATCGAATAATTTCTTTTTAATTTCCTCAAAACTTTTTGCCCATTCTGGGTTGTGTGGTACAATTAACATATTCAAACTATATTTTTTTAATTAAGAAATACTAATAAGTGTGTCATCATTACATTCATAATTTTAATTATTAAAATTATCGTGATTTGAGATTTACTTTTGTTCTTGTCTTGATTTAATAAGTATTTTATATGCAGCTAACATAATCCAGCTTACAATTGCGAAAACAACAATTCTAAATAAAAATAGCCCTGCCAAATTATATCCATTAGCTGCTGAAATTAAACCACACAAAAGGATAGCCACACCATAGTAACCCAACCATTTAAGATTTTTCATGATTTTAATAATTAAAACTGACCAAATTGCAATTGCTAATAACATAAAGCCCAAGCAAATATAATCCATCGTAACATTAATATAACTTCCATACCTTATAATTGAAGTTACAGTAGAAACATCAAACTCTTCTTGTGTGACTTTGGCAAGAAATAGCGGTAGTGCAAATCCGTTAACAGCTCCTGCAATCATAGCTGCAATTAGTCCAAAAATTGAAATTGATAATGCCAAAAAAGAAATTTTGCCTCTAGACTCTAGAGCTGATGATAATCCGAAGAAACCAAAACCTACAAGGGGCAAACTTATAATTGCTAAAGAATGCGCTACCATGAATGATATTTTTGTTCTTACAATATTCTCAATGCTGCCACCCGAAGGATGAAATGTCATTGCTACAATCAAAAGGACAGCACCAATAATTAGACTGTAACCTGAAACCTGTTTAAATTTATTTTCCATTTGTTTTATTTTTAGATTACAAAACTGATAAATTTTAAACGCAACGTTGATTGATTTGAATCAAGAAAATAAACATTGTTACAATGCTCTTACTCTACTTAGGGTTTCAGGAGTTATTTTCAAAAAAGAGGCAATGTATTTTAAAGGAAATGTTTGAATAAATATTGGATTATTTATTAAAATATGATTGTATTTATCTACAGGGCTCATTGAATTGTCAAAAAAAAGAAGTCTGTTTTGGGAATTCATTAGTTTTCCAAACTGCAAAAAGCTGTTAGATATTTTAATTAATTTGTGAACAGAATCAATATTAAGTACTAATATTTCACAATCAGTAAAAGCTTTAATTATGTCATTAGAGGGTTTTTGACTTATAAAACTAAGTTGATTTAAAGCGCAATCATATTCCGTAAATAAATCAATTATTTTCTCCTCAATATCAACCATTTGGTATTGATAGCAAGCACCTGATAGTATGAAATAAAATGAATTACAAACTTGCCCAGTGTTCAGTATAACCTCATTTTTTTTGAACTTACTTACAACAGCAGATTCGTAAACTAAAGTTAATTCTTCCTCAGAGAAAGCGCCTATTTTATCTAAGCATTTACGAAGTTTTTTAAGGTGAATCATTTTCTAATTTTTAATTAAAAACTAGCCAAAGGTATTTAAAAGTATTTATAATACAACTCAGCATCATAAATTGGAAATGACAACAAAAAAAGGGCACATTAAATTGATGTACAATATGCACTACTATTTTGTCTACATACCCAGTAATCTATATTTTTGTGTCTATTGTAATCATTAATAGACAATCAACGGCTAATTATAAACAATATATTGACAAGTGTAGTGGTTCGATTCCGTTCAATGAACGCCCAAGTGCAGTAAAATTATTAAAGGACATATCAGATAAAAAAATTGATATGCTAATAGTACATTCTATTGATAGATTGGGTAGAAATGCTTTTGATATTCAAACAACGTTAAACACGCTAAGCAATCTTAACATAAATGTACATGTAGAAAGCATTGGTTTGTACTCAATGATTGAAAACAAACCAAATTCTATATTCAAAATGATTACTGATGTTTTAAGTAATGTCGCAGAGATGGAAAGAACATCATTATTAGAAAGGCAAAAAGAAGGCATCTTGATTGCTAAAGCTAAAGTAACTTACAAGGGTAGACTGTTAAACACAGTTGAAACACCTGAACAATTTTTATCAAAATACAATCAATCACATTTAGAATTGATTAAAGACAAAAACTATTCAATAAGGAAACTTGCATCGATTACAAATTTATCAAATAATACTATTGTATAGATTAGAAAATCTATACAATTAAATACTTTATTAGTGCATTAAAAAATTTCCACTTTTTAAAGAAATATTTAGACATAAGTATGAAACAACATATATGAGTTTTATGTTTTATTATCCTTCATTTAGTAATACTAATGATTTATCCTAGATTTTAAACAACAAAAAAGAGTATATTTGAACGTTGAATCAAAAAGATAATAAAAAATGAATTTAAATAATATTAAAAGTTTTACCGTTAAAGGATTATTTGGGACAAATGATGTAACAATACCATTTCATGATGGAATAAAAATATTAATTGGGGAAAATGGTCTTGGCAAAACTCAAGTATTAAATATTTTTTATTACACACTTGAACGTAATTTCTTAAGATTAAATGAATTTAATTTCAAAAGCATTGTTGTTCAATTTGCAGAAAACACTATTGAAATCACAAAAAATCAAATTAATGATTTGATTAGCGAAGCATATAGTGAACCAATGGTTAGGGATTTTATAGATGAATTTGGTTATTCACATTTTGAATACTTACGAAACAAGTTTATACAATCGAAAGGAAACAGAATAAAACTAGAACGTGAACTTGACTATAATTATAATAAATATAGAAAATACCCTTTATCGAGAATTTTTAGAGTTTTTGAAAGTTTAGAATCAAACAAATCAAACATATTCAATCATCACATGGAAGAGTGTGATGATATAGTTAAAAAGGCTACAAAAGGATATGATATCATGTATTTTCCAACATACAGAAGAGTTGAAGAGGATTTACATAATCTTGGCTATGACGATGAGGGATTAAATTTGGATGAAGACAAAACTTTAATCCAATTTGGTATGGATGATGTTCAACGAAGATTCAATTTTATTCAAAATACAATTGATAAACAACTAAAAGAAGGATTAGCGCAATTTACTAAAGATATTCTAAATGTTGTTATTGAAGATGTTCAACCTAGAAATAATTTGTTTGAAAAAATAAATGAGGAAGATATTGATATAATTCTTTCCAGAGTAGGGAATTTACTACCTCAAACTCAAAAAGATTCAGTTAAGAACATAATCATTAAAAAAGAATATAAGAATCAACTGCATGGATATTTGCTACAAAAGCTTATTGATATATACGAAAAACAAAAAGAACTGGACAATTCTGTGAAAATTTTCAGGGATGTTTGCAACAAATACCTAATAAACAAAGAAGTTTACTATGACGAAAGTGCAATAAATATTTACATAAAATCCGATTTCACAGGAGATGAAATAAAACTAAGTAAATTGTCGTCAGGAGAAAAGCAGATAATTTCTATTTTTTCTAAAGTTTATCTTTCTGAAAATAATAAAAGATTTATTGTTTTATTTGATGAACCAGAATTATCTCTAAGTATGATTTGGCAAAAACAATTATTACCAGATATTTTAAATTCAAACAAATGTGATTTCCTTTTAGCGGTAACTCACTCTCCTTTTATATTTGACAATGAACTCGATGAATATGCAGTTGGATTAAATGAATATGTAACTAGCACTAAAGAATCTTTCAACCATGAAGAATTGTTATAATTATGGCATCATATTTACAGCAATTAAGAGAGAGTAAAGACAAAGCAACTGTTGCTTTTCAAGAATTTGCATTATCTACAAAATCTTATGAAGATTATCTATTTTGTTTCTTCGAAGGGAATGACAGTCCTTATTACTTACCTAGAATTAAAGTTTTCAATGACAAAATCCTACCCATTAATTGTGGCGGGAGGGAGAAGGTTTTAAAAGTATACGAGCTTATAAAAAACAAAGAAGTCTATAATAAATATTCAAAAGCATTCTTTATTGATAGAGATTTTAATAATTCTTTGGAACATAATAAAGATTTAATTTTTGAAACACCTTGTTATTCAATAGAGAACTTATACGTCAACAGAAGTACATTTAAAGAAATTTTAATTCATGAATTTCAGTTGTCTCCAAATGATTCTTCATTTGAAATATGTATTTCCCTATTCAATGATAGATTCTCAGAATTTAATTCTGCAGTTACATTATTAAACTCATGGTATTCTTGTCTAATAGAAATCAGAAATGAACAAGATATTTTAACTGGAGTTCAGCTAGATGAGAAGCTACCAAAAGGTTTTGTAACAGTAACAATTCAAAATGTAACCTCTGATTATGACATTGAAAAAATAAAACAAGTATTTCCTGAATCAACACCTCTGAAAAATGAAGCACTTCAAAACAAATTGACCGAATTTGAAAATTGTAATGCAGAAGTAATTTTCCGTGGAAAATATCAAATGGAATTTCTATTAACGATTTTACAATTAATCATTGATGACTCCAAAAATGCTAAAAGCCTAATAAAAGAAAAAATCAACTTTTCATTTGACGGAGCTTTGAACCATAAAAGAGCATTGAATGTTTTTAGCAGTTATGCGAATACTCCAGAAACTTTAAATAATTTTTTAAAATCTTTAACAGCAAATAAGGCTTAGAGATAACTTTTAAAATCTTTGCAATTCCAAATAAAAAAACAAAAGGAGTGACGAATAAGAGTGACTAAAACATCTAAAAAAACTAAATTAAGGCTTTATTCCATTTTCAAGTATCAATAAAATCAATGTTTTAACTAAAAATCTAGTTTCATAACCCTGAGGTCCCGAGTTCAAATCTCGGTCTCGCTACCAAAAGCCTCAAATTTTAAATTTGAGGCTTTTTTTTGTGCCACATTTTATCTTTTATTTCCTCATCATTTTAATCCTTTATTTATTAAACTCTTACATTGGAATTGTTAATATTTACCAAAAAAAGGCTCATAAAAATCGTACGATTAATTTTCTTATTATATTTGGTAAAATATAAAGTAGTACAAAACCTAAATTCTAATAAAATGAAAAAAGTAGCAGCAATTTTAGCTTTTTCATTCTTTGCTTTATCAATTCAAGCACAAGAAGCTCCAGCTAAAGAAAAAACAAAAAAAGAAACTTCAACAACTAAAAAAGAAGCAACAAAAACAAAGACTGAATGCAAAACAGAAGGTAAAAAATGTTGCTCTTCTAAAAAATCAAAATAAAAAAATGCCTCAATTGAGGCATTTTTTTATTGTCTACTTAAATCTAGAACTTATTATTTTACTCTAACACTCCATTCAAAATCCATTTCAGAAACCTGAACTCCTTTTTCATCGATTCCAATGGATTTCATCCAAAAGGTTTGTCCCTCACCTGTAGCAATAGTTTGTTTTATTGCTTCTTCTATCAAATGTCCGTCATTACAGATAAATGTAATTCTGCCTGTGGCTTTCTTGGTAAAATTCCCTTTGTTGTTAGCTACTAACATGGATATTTTTCTACCGCTTTTTTGAATTTGATACATTACCAAAGCGCCAGTAGACAACTCAGCAGCCATAGCTTGAACAGCAAAATACATAGAATTAAACGGATTTTGATTGATCCAACGGTGTTTTACACTTACTACACATTGCTTTTCGTTAATAGCTTTTACTCTTACTCCACACAAAAAAGCCGAAGGCAATTTAAAAAATAAGAATTGATTCAATTTTGATACGTTTATTTCCATTATATATTGGTTTTTGGGTAAAAGTACAAAAAAATACTATGCATACATATAAAATTACAATATCAACCCTAAACTGTACCCACATCACCTAATAACACACTCAAAGTACTATTAATCAATAGAAAGTGACTAAATAAGCAGCAACTATAAAAAAATTATTTTGTTAATTTTTTGTTAATATTTACTACTATGCGATACAAGATACTTTCTTTTAGACATATATTTGCATAAGAAATTACTATATACTTTAAATCATGGAAACATCATCAGAAAAAAACATCGCAACCTTTACTCATTTGAGTACATTGAGCCAGTATATAATTCCGTTTGGAAATTATATCTTCCCTATTTTGATTTGGACTTCAAAAAAGGATCAATCAGAATTTGTAGACCATCACGGAAAACAAGCTATTAACTTTCAATTGAGTATCCTTATTTACTCACTGGTTATGGCGGCAATTGCTTTACCAATTTTAATTTTTACCGTTTTTAACAATATGACCTTTGATGAATTCTACCACAATCAAGGATTAGTGATTAGAGATTTTAATTTTGAAGACCATATTGGACTTATTACAGTTGGAATCATCGCTGCGCTTGCCTTTGTTGGATTTAAAATAGCAGAATTCTTTTTAATAATTATTGCAGCTGTAAAAACATCAAATGGAGAAAAATACCAATATCCATTCACTATTCCCTTTATAAAGTAATCAATTGTAAAGTAGTATATAGTAGTCTAATCAACTCTATAAATCATCTCAACTATCACCTGTAATGGAAAGTAATCAAAAAACGAACAGTTCTAATCAAACAAAAAATCAAAACGAAAATTATGAACATTGAAAACACAAAAGCCCAGATGCGTAAAGGTGTTCTCGAGTTTTGCATCTTATCAGTTTTAAAAGAAAAAGATGCCTACACTTCTGAAATATTAGACACTTTAAAAGACGCAAAATTGTTAGTAGTTGAGGGAACCATTTATCCTTTGCTAACACGATTAAAAAATGACGGATTACTCAACTATCGTTGGGAAGAATCAACCTCAGGACCACCAAGAAAGTATTATGGTCTTACTGAAATAGGTCAAACCTTTTTAACTGAATTAAGCGGCACTTGGAATGAATTATCCGAAGCCGTAAGTCTAATAACCAACCAAAAACAATAGTCATGAACAAAACTGTAAATATAAACCTAGGAGGAATGTTCTTCCATATTGATGAAGATGCATACCAAAAATTAACTCGTTATTTTGAAGCAATAAGACGCTCATTATCTAAATCTTCTGGACAAGAAGAAATCATTAAAGATATCGAAATGCGTGTTTCAGAATTATTAAATGAAAAACAAAAAAGCGAAAAACACGTAGTAGGACTGAAAGATGTAGATGAAGTAATTGCTGTAATGGGACAACCTGAAGATTACATCATTGAAGAAGAAACAAACGCTTCAGTAAAATTTAATGATTATAGTACAAGAGCTACCAAAAAATTATACCGAGATAAAGAAAAAGGAATGATTGGTGGTGTAGCTACAGGTCTTGGACATTACTTTGGTATCGATGCGGTTTGGTTAAAAATTATGTTCTTAATCTTTGTTTTTGCTGGATTTGGTTCAGGTATATTGGCTTATATTATTCTTTGGATTGTAACTCCTGAAGCCATCACCACTTCGGAAAAACTAGAAATGACAGGTGAACCTGTAACCATCTCTAACATCGAGAAAAAAGTTCGTGAAGAATTTGAAAATGTATCTGGCAAATTCAAAAATGCAGATTACGACAAAATGGGAAACCAAGTAAAATCTGGAGCCGAAAAGTTGGGAAACTCTTTAGGTGATTTTATTATGACTCTATTTAAAGTTTTCTCTAAAATTTTAGGTGTATTTTTAATCTTGACAGGACTTTTTACACTAGTTAGCTTATTTATTGGAGTATTTACATTAGGCTCATCAGCATTTATCGATTTTCCTTGGCAAAACTTTGTTGAAGCAGGGAACTTTGCTGACTATCCAGTTTGGAGCTTTGGTCTATTGATGTTTTTTGCTATCGGAATCCCTTTCTTTTTCCTTACTGTATTAGGATTTAAATTATTGTCACCAACAATAGGTTCTATCGGAAATATTGCCAAATATAGTTTATTGGCTTTATGGTTAATCTCTGTTGCTATCTTAATCTCTATTGGAGTAAAAACAGCTACTCAAGTAGCGTATGATGGAAAAACTGTAGTTAAACAAAATATTCCTTTGAGCGCAAACGATACTTTGTTCGTGAAATTCAGATACAATGATTATTACACAAAAGATATTGACGATCACACTGAGTTTGAATTTGTACAGGATTCTGCGAACAACAAATTGATTTATTCTAACAATGTAAGCTTAAGAATTTTGTATACCGATGAAAAAACACCTTACATCCAAATTGAAAGAACTGCTAAAGGAAAATCGTTTCAAGATGCAAAATTCAGAGCTGAAAAAATTCAATATGGTATAAAAGTAGAAGGAAATCATTTGTACTTAGACAATTATTTATTGACGGATGTAAAAAACAAATTCCGTGATCAAGAAGTAGAATTGTATTTGTATTTGCCAGAAGGTACTTTATTGAAACCAGATGCATCAGTACAAAACTATGATCGTTCAGATAATGATTTCTTTAATTTACACTATAGCTCAGACAATTACGTTTACAAAGTAACTGATTCTCAAATAAAATGTTTAAATTGCCCTGATGATGAGGACGAGTGGAATGATGTAGAAAACGATTCAACATCTACTAATGTTACCATCAATGAAAATGGCATTTCTATTAAAAAAGATACTTTAATTAAATCCAATAAGGATATCAAAGAATTAAAAATCAATAAAGACGGAATAATCATCAAAACTGAATAGCTATGGTAAAAATAATCACTTTAGTAACAAAATTCATCATTGTTACGCTGACCGCTTTACTGTTCGCCTCTTGTAACTTGTCTACAAATTTCAATTCCATCACCGGAAGTGGTAATGTGACCACCGAAAAGAGAATTGTAAACGGCGATTTTAAAAGTATTGAAGTAGGAAACGCTATCGATTTGGTAATAGAACAAGCCGATAAAGTTGAGATTATAGTAGAAGCCGATGATAATTTGCAAAAAGAAATCACTACCAAAGTAGAAAACGGCAAGCTTATTATTGGATGCAAATATAGTTCATTCATAAATATCAACTCTAAAAAAGTTATTGTTCGAGCTCCTATTATAGATGGTATCGAAGCCAATAGTGCTTCGACTGTAAATAGCAAATCAACGCTTAAATCTACGGAATTCAAGATTGATGCTTCGAGTGCGGCTTCTTTGGATTTGAACATAGAATCTGAAAAAATAATTTGCGATTCTGGTAGCGGAAGTAGCATTGAATTGAAAGGAAAAGCTATTCAGCTCCAAACCAATTCTTCGAGCGGAAGCTCTATTAATGCTGGCGAGTTGTTGGCAAACGATATCAAATCAAAGGCTTCATCAGGAAGTATTCAATCGCTACATCCGTTGGTGAGTCTTGATGCCGAAGCGTCTAGTGGAGGAAATATCTCCTACAAGAATAAGCCTAAAAGCCTGAAAAAAAGCGAAAGCTCTGGTGGCTCAATAAGCCAAGAATAGTTTTAGTTGATACAAAAAAAGTCCTTCTTCGTGAAGGACTTTTTTTGTGTCTAAATTTAAGAAGGTAACCCAAAATTCTCATTGCTGCTCTTTAGCCCCGATCGCAGTGGAAATCCTTTGTTGCCGGGGTTCGGCAACAAAGATTATAACGGAGAGCGGGACTTTGAATACAAAAAAGCGCTTTGACTACTGCTCCTAAAAAAATTACTCTTTGGCAGCCAAATAACGTTCGGCATCCAACGCTGCCATACAACCTGTACCTGCAGCGGTAATGGCTTGGCGGTACACGTGATCGGCGGCGTCTCCTGCTACGAAAACTCCTGCTGCATTCGTTTTTGAACTTCCTGGAACGTTAACGATATAACCCGTTTCGTCTAAGGTTAAGTAATCTTTGAAAATATCGGTGTTGGGTTTATGACCAATGGCTACGAAAAATCCAGTTGCTGGAATGTCATACACTTCATCGGTGGTTTTGTTTTTTACTTTGATAGCCGAAACCACTTGCTCATCTCCTAAAACTTCAACGGTATCGTGGTTTAAAAGGATTTCGATGTTTTCGGCTTTGCGTACTCTTTCTTCCATTATTTTGGAAGCTCTGAATTTTTCGCTTCTAACCAACATCGTTACTTTTTTACATAACTTAGATAAGTAGTGTGCTTCTTCGCAAGCTGAATCTCCTGCTCCAACGATTACCACTTCTTGATTTCTATAGAAAAATCCATCACAAACAGCACAAGCAGAAACTCCTCCACCCATTTTTAAATAATGTTGTTCTGATGGCAAACCTAAATATTTTGCAGAAGCTCCTGTAGAAATAATTACGGTTTCGCAGTGCAATTCGATAGTGTCGTTAATCCAAACTTTGTGAATATCGCCAGAAAAATCAACTTTGGTAGCCCAACCATCTCTTATATCTGATCCAAAACGTTGTGCTTGTTGTTGCAACTGAATCATCATTTCTTGACCAGTTACACCGTCTACATAACCTGGGAAATTTTCCACTTCATTGGTCGTTGTCAACTGTCCACCAGGTTGCATTCCTTGGTACAAAACAGGATACATATTGGCTCTAGCAGCATAAATAGCAGCGGTATAACCCGCAGGACCTGAACCTATAATTAGGCATTTTATTTTTTCGATAGTATTTGACATTGTGTTTTGAGTTTTTTAAAATACACGCAAAAATAGGATTTTAAAAAATAATAACTCGCTTTGAAGTATTTGTTTTGATTATGGAGTAATAAAAAAACACATTCTTACTAAGTAAACTACAATAGTATTTGTTATAAAATGTTTTTTTGAAGTCGCTTATCATAAACGTGACACGTAGAAAATAAAAAATCCTTTCTGGAACTCAGAAAGGATTTTGTCGGGGTGGCAGCGTTTATTCCGTTTAACGGAAATTCGAACCTGCGACCTTCCCGATTACCATCGGGACGCGATAATCGTTCACTACTTTTTTAAGAGTTGGATTTTGACTTTGCTCTTCCAACTTTTTATTTCTTTTTCTCTTTTAATAGCTTCACTCTTTTCTGGGAACTTCTCAAAATAATATAACTCCCAATCTTTAATTCTTCCTGTAAAACCTTTATGATTACTCAAATGTCGTCTTAATCGTTCATCAATAGTCATAGAAGTGTAACCGACATAATACTTGTCAGCGGATTTTGAATATAATATGTAAACTGTAAATTCCATATATACAAAAAATCCCTTCTGAAACTCAGAAAGGATTTTGTCGGGGTGGCAGGATTCGAACCTGCGACCTTCCCGATTACCATCGGGACGCGATAACCGTTCACTACTTTTTTAAGAGTTGGATTTTGACTTTGCTCTTCCAACTTTTTATTTCTTTTTCTCTTTTAATAGCTTCACTCCTTTCTGGGAACTTCTCAAAATAAAACAACTCCCAATCTTTAATTCTTCCAGTAAAACCTTTATGATTACTCAAATGACGCCTTAATCGTTCATCAGTTGCCATAGAAGTGTAACCAACATAAAACTTGTCAGC
>CAUPRE010000041.1:0-17784 GCA_963513565.1 uncultured Flavobacterium sp.
ATAGCGTGTTAGCACAAAAGGCATAAACACGCTATACAGTCTAGCTCTATGGCTGACTTAGAATACAAAATTAATTATTAAAAAAGACAAAATAAAATTTTAGATTTATTAGGAAATCAACACAGAATCTTTGCGGTTAAGCTTTAGCTACTAGTACTGGTGTTTTCATTCCCCCTACTGGGGGTTAGGGGGCTTTTTACTTTCTAAATTGTCCCAAATCCACTTTTACCGAAAAAATATTCGAATACAAAGCCACGCCTTGGTTACCTAAATTGGTCAAAGCATAATCTATTTGGATGCCTTTGTACTGAAATCCCAATCCGATGTTGGGTTGGAAATTAGTTTTTTCGCTAGCGTCTAATTGAGTTACTTTTTGAAAATTACCCACACCTGCTCTCAGGAAAACCAAATCAGTGTAGCCCAATTCGAATCCCAAAGCAGGGTCAATACTTACGAAGTCAGTTGCTATGATATCGTTAGTTTTGGTAAATCGCATGTTGAGGTTGGCAGCGGCTAGTAGACTATAGTCGTAGTGAAAAACGAATTTTTTAGAAATCCCTAATTGTGCTTTTGGGGCTGTAATTTCAGTGCTTTCGGGAAGTTCTTGGTTTTGTCCCGGAATAGCATCGGCGATGGCTTGGTATTTTTCTTCGTCTATATTCCAGATATTGTAAGTGGTAGTTAGGTCTCGAATAAGCAAACCGAATTGCCAATTGTTGTGTTCGAATTGCAACCCTACATCAAACCCAAAGCCCCAAGAATTAGCAAAATCCCCAATAATTCGGCGCACTACTTTGGCGTTGACACCATATTGAAAACCAGGAACCGGGAGTTTTCGAGCATAAGAAAAGGTAAAGCCGTAATCGGCGGTAGAGAATAACTCAATTCGATTGTAATCGATATTTCCTTGATTGTCTATTAATTCGGTTGTGTTTAATATGTCATCTACCCCGAAACGAATCAATGAAATGCCCCAACTGCTTCTGTCGTCTATGGGTGTGGCATAAGCCAAATAGTCATATTGAGCAATGTTAGCAAAATAATTAGCGTGCATAGCGGCAACTTGGTGGTCTTTGAGATGCGTCAAACCAGCAGGATTCCAATAGCCAGCATTGACATCGGCAGTAAAAGAAACTGCGGTATTCGACATCCCCAAAGCGGCGGCATCTACACCAATACTTAGAAACTCATTAGAGTATTTCCGAACCGCTTGGGCGTATAAGGAGCAAGTACCGAGTACTAAAAAAAACGAAAGAATCTTTTTCAAAAGCTATGAGGGCTAGTTGGGGTGAATAATTTTTTCAAAAATAGAATTTTTTAGGGAGCTTATTCCTCACTTTCAACAGAATTCTGTTTTCTTTGACTACTACAGAAGAAACTCTGATAAAAAACGTACTTCTCTTTCACTTATTATCTTAATTTTGCGCTTTACATATTTTAATTAAAATCCAAAATGGCTATCAAAAAACACATTCCTAATATCATTACGTTGTTGAATTTATTTTGTGGTTGTATTGCTGTAACTTTTGTGGTACAACAACAATTCGAAATGGCTTTTTATTTTGTTTGTCTAGGAATTTTTCTTGATTTTTTTGATGGTTTCTTTGCGCGTCTTTTTCAGGTGGCTAGCCCATTAGGATTGCAATTGGATTCTTTGGCCGACATGGTGACTAGCGGTGTGGTTCCTGGTTTGACGATGTTTTACATGATGTTGGAGGCCTTTGGTTTACAAATTAACGATCCATTTACCGGTCAATATGCCTTGGCTTTTTTGGGCTTTTTGGTTACGCTGGGTTCTTGTTATCGATTGGCTAATTTTAATATTGATACACGACAAACCGACTCTTTTATTGGTTTACCCACTCCAGCTAACGCTTTGTTTATTCTGAGTTTGCCCTTGGTTATTCGTCATTTTGATTCGTTTATGCTATTCGAATTATTGTCGAATTATGGGGTACTTTTGGCAATTAGTATTGGAAGTGCTTATATCCTGAACGCTGAAATTCCTTTATTTTCTTTGAAAGTCAAAAAGCTGACTGTTAAGGATAATAAATTGACTTTTTTCTTTTTGGCCGTTTCTCTGTTGTTATTGGTGACACTTCAGTTTTTAGGAATTCCTTTGGTTATTCTTTTTTATGTTTTTCTTTCTATTATTAATAATAAATGGATAAAGCAATAGGGATTTCAATATGAGGAAAGTCGCAAAAACCTATCCCAAACGTCGTCCGAATAAAAAAAATAAAGGAGGAATTACATCCCTGAAAAAATACTTATGGGCGGTAGTAGTACTGCTTTTTTTAGGATTTGTAGGCTATCATTATCGTACGGCCATTGCTTATTATTTGGGTTTTAAATCCGATAAAACAAGTAAGATGGATGTTTTTTCGGAAGCCAGAAATTTAAGAGTACTTGAAAAACATGAGGGGATGACCGTTGGGATTGATGTTTCCGAGTACCAAGGAAAAATTAGCTGGTCTTATGTTGATACGATTGAGAAGAAATATCCTTTGCATTTTGTGTTTATAAGGGCAACTGCGGGCAATAATCTCGTAGACAGACGATTCAAACGCAATTGGGAAGGAGCCAAAAAGAATAAAATGATTCGTGGCGCTTATCATTATTATCGTCCTAATGAGAATTCTTTGGAACAAGCCGAGTTATTTATCAAAACGGTACGATTGAAAACTGGAGATTTACCGCCAGTGTTGGATATTGAAAAATTACCCAAAAATCAATCGATGACGAATCTCAAAAAAGGACTTCGCAGATGGTTGCAAGCCGTAGAAAATCATTATAAAGTGAAACCCATTATTTATACTGGGGAGAAATATTATGATGATTTTTTAAAAGAAGAATTCAGTGATTACCTCTTTTGGATCGCCAATTATAATTTTTATCGGGAGGAAATTCAAGACGGTTGGCTGTTCTGGCAATTTACCGAAAGAGCTGCCGTTCCTGGAATTACAGAAAATGTTGATGTCAATATTTATAACGGTGACTTACAACAATTGCAATTTATTACAGTAGAGTAGTGGATACTTAGTAATGGGCAAAAGTTGTCGCTAGTAATTTAATTCTTTATTTGATTCTACCTATTTTGGTGCATTGAAATCAATCTTGGTTTTTCTCAACTCAAAATTTTGTCCTAGATATACTCTTCTAACCATTTCATCTTCTACAAGTTCTTCAGGAGTTCCTGCTTTTAGGATACCTCCTTCAAACATCAAGTAGGTTTTGTCGGTAATGGCTAAAGTCTCCTGTACATTATGGTCGGTAATCAAGATGCCAATATTTTTGTTTTTTAATTGTGCCACGATACGTTGAATATCTTCTACTGCTACTGGGTCAACACCCGCAAAAGGTTCGTCTAATAAGATGAATTTTGGGTCGGTAGCTAAACAACGTGCGATTTCAGTTCTTCTTCTTTCGCCTCCCGAAAGCAAATCACCTCTATTGGTTCGAATATGCTCTAAGCTAAATTCGGCAATTAGGTTTTCCATTTTTGCAATTTGTTCTTCTTTGGTATGATTGGTCAATTGCAAAACACTCAGAATATTATCCTCAATACTCAATTTTCTAAAAACAGAAGCCTCTTGTGCCAAATAACCTACGCCTTGTTGCGCACGTTTATACATCGGATATTCAGTAATATCCAAATCATCCAAGTAAATATGGCCAGAGTTGGGTTTTACCAATCCTACAATCATATAAAAAGAAGTGGTTTTACCAGCACCATTAGGTCCCAAAAGACCAACAATTTGCCCTTGGTTTACTTCCAAAGAAATACCCTTTACAACACTACGGCCTTTATACGTTTTTATGAGGTTTTCTGCTCTTAATTTCATGGTGTTTGAATTGCTAAGATCCTGAGATTTTATTGATTAATAAGTGGAAAAGGTTACATAATGGAAAAGCTGAGAGACTAAGTGAATTAGTGTCTAAGATTGCTCTTCCAAAGCTTCCCAAAATTCGTAGGCTCTACGTAAATGTGGCACCACTATTGTTCCTCCTACCAAAGTAGCGATTCCCATAGCTTCCATCATTTCTTCACGGGTAACTCCTTCTTTGTAGCTGGTTTCTAAATGGTATTTTACACAGTCGTCACAGCGTAAAACCGCTGAAGCAACTAATCCTAGAAGTTCTTTGGTTTTTACATCCAAGGCACCAGCAGCATAGGCATTAGTGTCTAAATTGAAGATGCGTTTTACAATTTTATTATTATCTGCTAATAATTTTTCGTTCATTTTTGAACGATAGTCGTTGAATTCTTGAATTAAATCAGCCATTTTGTTTCTTTTGGTTACGAACAACAAGTTTTGAGATTAATATACTTACTTCATAAATCAATAGCATCGGTACAGCTACGATAGTTTGACTTACTACATCTGGAGGGGTAACAATGGCAGCAACAATCAAAATAATGATTACGGCATACTTCCAATATTTTCTTAAAAATTCAGGAGTAACTAAGCCTAGTTTGGTCAAGAAATAAATTACGATAGGTAATTCAAAAAACAAGCCACCTGCCAAAACAGAAGTTTTAACGAGTCCTATATACGATTCCAAAGTAAATTGGTTTTTAACGACATCGGACACTGTAAAAGTTGCCACAAAGTTGACCGACATTGGGATAATTACAAAATAACCAAAAAGGACACCCAAAAAGAAAAGTACGGAGGAAACGCCAATAAAGAACTTGGCTCCTTTTTTTTCTTGGTCATACAAAGCAGGACTAATGAATTTCCATATTTCAAATAAAATATAAGGGAAACTCAAGATAAAGCCCGCCAATAGACACATCCAAACGAACATGTTTACTTGCCCTTCCATTTGTGTGTTTTGAATAATAAACGGAAGTTCGGTAATGCAAATACTATCTACAAATCCTAAATAATGTGATAGTTCGCAAAAAAAACGATAGGTAAAAAATGTTGGACGTGTGGGGCCAAAAATAACATCGTTGAACAAGAAATCACTGATAAAATAGGTTACAAAAGCCATAATCAATATAGCAGTTGTACTTCTTACTAAAACCCATCTTAATTCTTCAAGATGGTCTAAGAACGACATTTCGTTAAGGTTTTTCTTCGCCATTATACAATTCCTTCTTTTAAAATGTCATGTAAATGCAAAACCCCTTTGTAGCTTCCATTGTCAATTACAATCAATTGAGTAATAGAGAAATCTTCCATCAAGTTGAAGGCATCAATAGCCATGGCTTCTGAATGGATTTGTTTTGGATTTTTAGTCATAATATCTTTTGCAGTTAAACCCGCTATACTGTCTCGATCATTTAGCATTCTTCGGATATCCCCATCAGTAATGATGCCGATTACTTTTTCGTCATCCAATACAGCTGTTACGCCTAAACGTTTTTCTGAAATCTCAAAAATCGCTTTTTTGATAGAAGTTTCTGGGGTTACCATCGGTTTAAGAGAATTTTCAATTAAGTCTTTTACTTTTAATAAAAGTTTTTTTCCAAGGGCACCACCGGGATGGTATTTGGCAAAATCTTCAGCTTGAAAACCTCTCATTTCCATCAGGCAAACTGTAAGAGCATCGCCCATTACTAATTGCGCAGTGGTACTATTGGTGGGAGCCAAATTCATAGGACATGATTCCGCATCAACAGTGGTGTTTAATACAAAATGAGAACCTTTGGCTAAAAACGAAGTCATATTGCCCGTCATGCCAATTAAGGTGTTTCCGAAACGTTTTAACAAAGGAACCAATACCTTGATTTCTGGACTGTTTCCGCTTTTAGAAATACAAATAATCACATCTTCATCTTGTATCATTCCTAAATCGCCATGAATCGCTTCTGAGGCATGCAAGAATAGCGATGGAGTGCCAGTTGAATTAAGAGAGGCCACAATTTTTTGAGCAATAATAGCGCTCTTTCCAATTCCAGTGATGACAACGCGACCTTTGGATTGGTATATTTTTTGAACGGTTGATAGGAACTGATCATCCAAAAAAGTGGTCAATTTGGCAATAGATTCACTTTCAGAAAGTATTGTTTTTTTGGCCAAAGCCAATAGGTTTTCGTTGCTTATCAAAACAGAATGTTTAAATTTGTATGTATAAAAGATTTTTGTATCTTTAGTGATGCAAATTTATACAAAATACCACATAATAAAGAATGAATTCAAACGAAATTGATATACACAAAGAATTAAAAAAGTATTTTGGCTTCAGTCAATTCAAAGGATTGCAGGAGCAAGTCATAAAAAGTCTCTTAAATAAAGAGAATACTTTTGTAATTATGCCAACCGGTGGAGGTAAATCGCTTTGTTACCAATTGCCCGCTTTAATTCTAGACGGAACCGCAATTGTAGTTTCTCCTTTAATTGCTTTGATGAAAAATCAAGTGGATGCCATAAGAAGTTTATCCTCGGATAACGGAGTGGCACATGTATTAAATTCTTCATTGAACAAAACTGAAATTGCTCAAGTTAAGAAAGACATTACATCCGGTGTGACCAAGCTATTATATGTAGCACCAGAGTCTTTAACCAAAGAGGAATATGTACAGTTTTTGCAACAAGTTCCTCTCTCTTTTGTGGCTATCGATGAGGCGCATTGTATTTCTGAATGGGGGCACGATTTTAGACCTGAATATCGAAATTTAAGACATATCATTAAACAATTAGGAGAGGTGCCAGTAATTGGTTTAACGGCTACGGCTACACCAAAGGTACAAGAAGACATCCTGAAAAATTTAGATATGTCAGATGCGGTGACTTATAAAGCGTCTTTTAATAGACCCAATCTTTTTTATGAAGTACGCACCAAAACCAAAAACATAGAGTCAGATATTATTCGATTCATTCGTCAACACAAAGGCAAATCAGGGATTATCTACTGTCTGAGTAGAAAAAAAGTGGAATCTATTGCCGAAGTACTTCAAGTAAATGGTATTAGTGCCGTTCCTTATCATGCGGGTTTAGATGCTAAAACTAGAGCCAAACATCAAGATATGTTCTTAATGGAAGATGTTGATGTGGTGGTGGCCACTATCGCTTTCGGAATGGGAATCGATAAGCCAGATGTACGTTTTGTAATCCATCATGATATTCCAAAATCTCTAGAAAGTTATTATCAAGAAACAGGTCGAGCTGGAAGAGACGGAGGCGAAGGACATTGCTTGGCTTATTATTCTTATAAAGATGTAGAAAAATTAGAAAAGTTCTTATCTGGTAAACCTGTAGCTGAACAAGAAATTGGTTTTGCTTTACTTCAAGAAGTAGTGGCTTACGCCGAAACATCTATGTCAAGACGTAAATTCTTATTGCATTATTTCGGAGAAGAATACGACAACGAGACGGGAGAAGGCGGAACTATGGATGACAATGTTAGAAATCCAAAGACAAAAGTTGAAGCGATGAATGAAGTGGTCAAACTACTTCAGGTTGTTAAAGAAACCAAACATATTTATAAATCCAAAGAAATTGTATTCACATTAATTGGTCGTGTTAACGCGGTGATTAAAGCACATAAAACAGATACGCAATCTTTCTTTGGTAGCGGTGCCGATCATGATGAAAAGTTTTGGATGGCTTTGCTGCGCCAAGTCCTTGTAGATGGATTGTTGGCAAAAGATATTGAAACCTACGGAATTGTAAAAATCACCAAAAAAGGACTCGCCTTTATTAAAAAGCCTGAATCATTCCTGATGTCTGAAGATCATGAGTACAACGAGTCAGAAGACGAAGCTATTGTTACTGCGGCTAAATCAACGGGTACTGCTGACGAAACCCTGATGGCCATGCTAAAAGAATTGCGAAAAAAAGAAGCCAAAAAATTAGGGGTTCCTCCTTTTGTAGTATTCCAAGATCCTTCTCTAGAGGATATGGCATTGAAATATCCAATATCTCTAGAAGAATTAATAAACATTCACGGTGTTGGTGAAGGCAAAGCTAGAAAATACGGCAAAGCATTTGTTACATTGATACAACGCTATGTGGAAGATAATGATATTGTCCGTCCAGACGACCTAGTGGTTAAATCTACAGGTGTCAATTCGGCTAACAAATTGTATATTATTCAAAACATCGATAGAAAATTAGCTTTGACAGATATAGCTTCTGCTAAAGGACTTTCAATGGGAGCGTTAATTAAGGAAATGGAACAAATTGTGTATTCAGGAACTAAACTGAATATCAGTTATTGGGTAGATGAAATGTTAGATGAAGATCAACAAGAAGAAATTCACGATTATTTCATGGATTCTCATTCTGATAATATCGAGGATGCACTAAAAGAATTTGATGGCGAATATGATATTGATGAATTACGATTGATGCGTATCAAATTTATCAGTGAAGTAGCGAATTAAAATCAAATCACAATATTTTAAAAATTCAAATTCCAATTTGCTCTTTTGAGTTTTGGAATTTGGATTTTTTTTATTGGAATTTAGCTTTCATAAACTTCACCACGATGCGGCTTCAAAGCATCTCGTACCGCAATCATATCTTTTTCTTCAACGACCATAAAGGCTACAGCATGCATTTCTCCATAGGTTTGGAATCCTGTGATTTCAAGCGGTAGTTTTTCAATTTTTATATATTCCTTTAGATGAATTTCGTGGTGTTCGGCAGTTTTTGCAGAAGCAGGTCCTCGAAAATCCCAAATGAGTTTTATTCTTCTAGACATTGTATTTGATTTAAATAGTGCACAAAACTACAAAGACTTATAATGAAAATCTTTGTTTTTTGGTTACAAATAATCAAAGTGACAAATTAAAAGGATGTCATCAAATAACTTATATGCCTTTAAACGCCTTATATGTTTTGATAATGTACACGCTTCGTTTCAACTAAACACTTCTATGCCTTATATGTTTTATATTTTTAGCGCCCCTTGCGTAACCCTTTGCGCTCCTTGCGGTTAATCTTTTTTTTTAAATTTTGATAAGGATTTTAGTAGAACTTATATGCCCTTAAATGCCTTATATGGTTTAAAAACACAAAAACTTCCATGATGGATATGTTATTATTTTTTTGAGTACCTCCTGTCGTTTTTCATTCTAATTCTAAAAATTGAATTCAAAATAGTACTTTTGTACCCTGAGTAAACGAAGACGTTTTACTCTAAAAAATGAAGTATTAAGATACCATGCCAAAAGAACTCCTATTACAAGTTGCTCCCGAAATTGCTGCTAACGAAACGTTACTCCATGATTATTTGTCTCGACAATTAAAAATTTCGGCTAAAGAAATTCAGCATGTTACTATTGTAAAACGTTCTATTGATGCGCGTCAAAAAGCAATCAAAATCAACTTAAAACTGCAGGTTTACCTTAAAGGAGAGCCTTTTTTGGAGCAAAAAATTGAACTGCCAGATTATAAAAACGTAGCGAATGCACAAGAAGTAATTGTGGTGGGTGCAGGACCTGCTGGACTTTTTGCAGCACTTCAATTAATAGAACTGGGTTTGAAGCCTATAGTTATTGAACGCGGAAAAGATGTTCGTGGTCGACGTAGGGATTTGAAAGCCATCAACAGAGATCATATTGTAAACGAAGATTCGAATTATTGTTTTGGAGAAGGTGGTGCCGGAACGTATTCGGATGGAAAATTATATACACGCTCCAAGAAAAGAGGCGATGTGAATCGAATTTTAGAATTATTAGTAACTTTTGGAGCTACTCCAGATATCTTGGTGGACGCCCATCCACATATTGGAACTAATAAATTACCGCAAATCATTCAAGATATTCGAGAAAAAATCATTGAATGTGGTGGTCAAGTGCTTTTTGAAACTAGAGTTGCAGATATTATTATAAAAAGCAATGAAGTTCAAGGAGTCATCACTCAGGATGGCACTATCATTTCAGCCAACAAATTAATTTTAGCCACAGGCCATTCGGCACGAGATATTTTTGAGTTGTTAGATAAAAAGAAAGTTTTTATTGAGGCAAAACCGTTTGCACTTGGTGTTAGAGCCGAACATCCTCAGTCGTTAATAGATAGCATTCAATACAGTTGTGATTACCGAGGTGAACATTTACCACCAGCGCCGTATTCTATCGTAAAACAGGTAAATGGTCGTGGGATGTATTCGTTTTGTATGTGCCCAGGAGGTGTAATTGCACCCTGTGCCACTAGCCCTGGTGAAGTGGTGACCAATGGTTGGTCGCCCTCTAAAAGAGATCAAAACACCGCTAATTCTGGTATTGTAGTCGAATTGAAATTGGAGGATTTTAAACCTTTTGCCAAGTTTGGTGCTTTGGCTGGAATGGAGTTTCAAAAAAGCATTGAGCAAAAAGCATGGCAATTGGCGGGTCAGACGCAAAAAGTACCGGCTCAGCGATTGGTCGATTTTACCCAAAGTAAAACGTCATCCGATATTCCTAAGACATCCTATGTTCCAGGGACAACATCAGTAGAATTGGGACAGGTTTTTCCGGGATTTTTAACCCAAATTATGCGTCAAGGATTTTCAGAATTTGGAAAATCAATGAAAGGCTATGCTACAAACGAAGCGATTTTGCACGCTCCAGAATCCAGAACCTCTTCGCCTGTGCGAATTCCAAGAGACAATTACACTTTAGAGCATATTCAAATTAAAGGATTGTATCCTTGTGGAGAAGGAGCGGGGTATGCAGGTGGCATTATTTCGGCAGCGATTGATGGTGAGAAATGTGCTTTGAAAATTGCTGAGGTATTGAAAAATTAAATGTTGTGGATAGCTGCGTGAGGGATAGGAGCAAAGTACCAAAGTACTGCGGATAGCCCGACAGCATAAAACAAAGGGGCCGACTCACTACTAGGATGAGTTGGCCCCTTTTTTTTATGGTGGCACGCCCTGAATATGATTAAAATTGATTTATGACGAATGCGTTTTAATGGTCATAACTTATCATTCGTGAAACTTTCCATTGATTGCCTACTTTTTTCCAAATCGCTACAAATTTAAAGGTGCCTACTTCTTCTTTTCCGTTTTCGATATGTCGGAATTGGTGTTGGGCTACTTCAATGGCTCCAAAATCTTTTATGGGATGTACTTCAAGGCTTCCTTTGACTAGCGTTCGAGTAAGTTTGTTTTCGTTTTGGAACATTTTTTCAAAATTGGCAAAAACGGTGTCATACGACAATAAACCACCATTGTCTTGGTACCATTCTAAGTCTTCGGTAAACATGGGTTTAAATTTGGACATGTCTTTTGCGTTGAAAGCCTCAAAAAGCTGAGTGTCCATAGCTGCGATTTCATTGTACAACTCTTGTGAAGTTGGGGCTACTTTTTTTTCTTGCGCTCGAGTAGTTGCGATTACAAAGAAGCTACAGCATAGGTAAATTAGGAAAGGATTGATTTTCATAAAAACTTATTTTTTGGAATTGGTTTTCATTTCCATATAATCCAAGGTAAGATGGGCCATGCTGGTCATGCCTAAAACAAAGCTTCCTTCGTCTATATAAAAATCAGGGGTATGATGCGAGGGCATGTCACTGGCTTTTTTTCCTTTGGGCATTCCTCCAATAAAATAAAACAATCCGGGAATTTTAGCTTGATAAAAGGAGAAGTCTTCAGCTCCAGTTACGGCTTCGGTTAGATGAACGTTGTCTTTTCCTGCGGCTGCTTGCAAAGTGGGAAGCATTTGTTCCGTAAGCGAAGGTTCATTATAAGTGATTAATGTTTTTTTAGCAATGCTTACTTCTGCGCTAGCTCCAGCACTTTCGGCTATATTGGTAGCAATGGTTTTGATTCTTCCATGAATGAAATCTTGGGTTTCGGAATCCAGAGTTCGAATCGTACCACTCAGCGTCAATGATTCTGGGATGATGTTGCTTCGAACGCCCGCATTAATTTGCCCAACGCTAACTACAGCGGCATTTTGGGTTAAATTCACATTGCGGCTTACAATGGTTTGTAGGCCCAAAACAATTTGTGAGGCGGTAACAATAGGATCTATCGATTGCCATGGGTAAGCACCATGCGATTGTTTTCCGTTGACTTGTATGGTAAACCAATCAGAGGATGCCATCGTTCCTTTGGGGCGGTACTTAATTTGGCCCACTTCGGTTTGTGCATTAATATGAAGACCAAATATCACATCTACTTTTGGGTTAGTCAGAACGCCTTCTTTCACCATTAACTCAGCGCCACCTTCTTCGCCTTCTGGCGGACCTTCTTCGGCGGGCTGAAAAATGAATTTTACAGTGCCTTTAATTTCATTTTTTATAGAGGCTAAAACTTCAGCTGTTCCCATCAGCATGGCTACATGCGTATCATGTCCGCAAGCATGCATCACGCCAACAGCTTGTCCGTTATACTCTCCCATAGCTTTGGAAGCAAAAGGCAAGTTGACACGTTCTTTTACAGGAAGCGCATCCATATCGGCTCTAAGTGCTACAACAGGCCCTGGTTTTCCTCCTTTTAGAATGCCAACTACCCCAGTTTTTGCTACACCGGTTTGCACTTCTATGCCTAGTGAACGCAAATGGGCCGCTATTGTTTCGGCGGTTTTAAATTCTCTGTTGCCTAATTCTGGATTTTGATGAAAGTCGCGTCGCCAGTTCACTACTTTTGATTCTAGACTGGCCGCTTTTTGTGCGACTTTAGTTTTTAATGCTTGGTTTTGTGCATGCCCACAAATTGAGGATAGCGCAAAACCCAGGCATAAAAGTGTTTTTTTCATGGGGTTGGTTTTTGGTTACCAACAAATATAGCGAAAGGAGTAGTGAATAGGTTGGTTGGAAGGCCAAAAAAAAGCCGATACTTCGGCTTTTTTAGTTTTTAGATTTCAATCGGTTTTTGAATACTTTTTCAAATTTTTCTAACTTGGGTTGAATCACCATTTGACAATAGGGTTGATTGCTGTTTTTTTCATAATAATTTTGATGATTCTCTTTGGCTTTATAAAAACCTGTAAATGGTTCTAAAGTAGTAACAATAGGACTATTGTAAACTTTTGCTTTGGTCAAAGCTTGAATAATTTGCTGACCTGCTTTTTTTTGGGCTTCATTTTTATAAAATATGGCAGAACGATATTGAGTGCCCACATCTGCGCCTTGACGATTCAAAGTTGTGGGATCATGTACCGTAAAGAAGACCTTGAAAATCTCATTTAGGTTGGTAACGGTTGGATCGAAAGTGATTTGAACTACTTCGGCAGCTCCAGTGTCACCTGACGAAACGGCTTCATAACTTGGGTTTTTAACGGTCCCTCCTGCAAAGCCAGAGACTACTTTCTCAACCCCCATTAGGTTTTCATATACCGCTTCAACGCACCAGTAGCAACCGCCTGCCAGTACTATGGTATCCGTTTTTGGGGCACTTGTGTTTGTTTCTGTTTTCTTTTGTGCAAAACCAAAAGTAGTTGCCAAAAGACTAAGGAGCATTATTTTTTTCATAGCGTGAGTTTATTTAGTGTCAGGTACAAAATCTAAAGAAATAGCATTCATACAATAGCGTTTTCCAGTAGGAGCTGGTCCATCATCAAAAAGATGGCCCAAATGACTGTCACAGCGACCACAATTGGCTTCTATACGTTGCATGCCATACGAGTTATCGGCTTTGAAAGTAATACTCTCTTTGTTTTCTTGTTCGAAAAAACTGGGCCATCCACAACTACTTACAAACTTTTGATTGGATTGAAATAAAAGATAACCGCAAGCAGCGCAATAATAGGTGCCTTTGGTTTCCGAATTCCACATCGTTCCAGTAAAAGCTCTTTCGGTATCGGCCTCTCTAGCTACCGCATACAAATCAGGGGAGAGTATTTTTTTCCACTCTGAATTTGGAATAGTTATTTTTTTGGTGTCCGTGTTAGAGTAATAAGGATTCTCGGGTTTGTGAAGGACTTCTTTCATAAGTGTTGTTTTAGATGGTTTTGAATTCGATGAGGTGGTTTGACCACAAGCCTGAAAAAGAAGGCTGTGTATTGCAAGGAGTAGAAAGAGTTGTTTTTTCATTTATTTTTTCTTTAAAAGTTGATGGTAAAAGTATAGAGTAGGTACGTCAACAATTGTCATAGGGTTTACAGTGAAGGTTGTTTTGTAATAAATTTAACTTTTGTTTATCTATATTGTTGTTTTATGGTAACAGTATATCAAAATAATTAATAATCTTGAAGTGTAAAATGCTTTTTTATACTTTTGATGACAACCAAAAAGCAAGGGATTGTCTAAAAGGGATAAACCAAAAAAGCTTTACACTTTATAAGAAAACGACGTGTTGAATAAACAGGTTTAGCTATTCAAAGATACAAAAGTACAGATTCGCAACAGCAGGTAGGAGGAGTTGCCATTTCATAAAAATAAAATGTATCAACAAAACGAAAGACAACGTTAAAGCACCCTGTTTTTCTAATCATTTTTGTACTTTTGACCAGTAATATTACTTATGGAAGAAGAAAAAGTTATCTTAGTCAACGAATTAGACGAACCCATCGGTCTAATGCCTAAATTAGAGGCACATCAAAAAGCAAGGCTTCATCGTGCTTTTTCTGTTTTTATCTTGAATGATAAAAAAGAAATCATGTTGCAACAAAGAGCCCAACACAAATATCATTCACCTTTACTTTGGACCAACACCTGTTGTAGTCATCAAAGAGAAGGGGAAACCAATGTGCAAGCCGGCAATCGCCGCTTGTTTGAAGAAATGGGTTTCAAAACCGAAATCAAAGAGTTGTTTCATTTTATTTACAAAGCCCCTTTCGATAACGGATTGACCGAGCACGAATTAGATCATGTTATGGTAGGCTATTATAATGATGCCCCCGAAATTAATCCTGATGAGGTAGAAAATTGGAAATGGATGAAGATTGAAGAAGTAAAAAATGATATGGTAATCCATCCGGAAATGTATACGGTATGGTTCAAAATTATCTTTGATGAATTTTATCACTTTTTAGAAGATCACACCATTTAGTTTTTTATAATCAAAACCAAAAATCCCTAATGAGAGTAACTATATCCCGAAAAGCACATTTTAATGCCGCACATCGTTTGTATCGAAAAGATTGGACTTTTGAACAAAACGACGCCGTTTTTGGGAAATGCAATAATCCTAATTTTCACGGACATAATTACGAGTTGATTGTAAGTGTCACCGGCGAAATAGATACTGAGACGGGTTATGTTATGGATGTGAAATTTTTGACAGACATAATAAAGGCTGAAGTAGAAGAAAAAATGGATCACAAAAATTTAAATTTAGACGTCCCCGAATTTGAAAATCTTAATCCTACGGCAGAAAATATTGTAGTGGTAATTTGGAACAAAATAAGAGCCAAAATAAAAACAGATTTAGACTTAGAAGTCGTACTCTACGAAACCCCTCGTAATTTTGTAACCTATAAAGGAGAATAATAATTAAAAGATAACGAATTTTATTTATGGCAATTGAACTAGGAGATGTAATGCCCCATTTTACAGCAGTTGATACACATGGAAACACATTTTATTCGAGAGATTATGTAGGAAAAAAACCGTTGGTTATTTATTTTTACCCCAAAGACAATACACCGGGTTGTACTGCTCAAGCCTGTAGTTTTAGAGATAAATACCAAGATTTCACGGATTTAGGAGCAGAAGTAATTGGTATTAGTAGCGATTCAGTAGATTCTCATGATACATTTGCCAAAAGATACCGATTGCCATTTATACTTTTATCTGATACCGATAAAAAAATCAGAAAGCTCTTTGGTGTTCCCTCAGGTTTGTTGGGGATTCTTCCAGGTCGCGTGACTTATATTGTGGATAAGGAAGGAAAAGTGATTTTGGTCTTTGATAATAGCATCAATGCCATAAAACATATTCCTGTAGCACTGGAGGCAATTAAAAAAATAGTATCATAAAACAATAAAATAATAGCAATTCATGAGAATTGAATTGGCGATATTTGTCAAAAAAAATGAAAACAAAACTATATCCCTTACAATTTGACCCAATTTTAAAAGAACGTATTTGGGGAGGGGAAAAACTAAAAACTATATTAAATAAGCCAATTATTTCCTCAATTACAGGTGAAAGTTGGGAATTGTCTACTGTTGAAGGAGATTGCAGTGTGATTGCCAATGGTGATTTAAAAGGGATTACTTTGATGCAAATTATCGATAAACAACCCCTTGAAGTATTAGGAACTCGCGTTTTACATAAGTTTGGAAAACAGTTTCCCCTGCTTTTTAAATTTCTAGATGCCCGTGAGGATTTGTCCATTCAAGTGCATCCCAATGATGCGTTGGCAAAAAAAAGACACAATTCCTTTGGTAAGACCGAAATGTGGTATGTCATGCAGGCGGACCCAAAATCACGCTTGATTGTCGGCTTCAAAGAAGATTCCAATCCGACAGAATACCTTCAGAAATTGGAGAGCAAAGAATTATTGACAATTTTAGATACCAAAGAGGTTCAAAAAGGTGACGTATTCTTTTTGGAAACAGGTACGGTTCATGCTATAGGTGCAGGTTTAGTGATTGCCGAAATTCAACAAACCTCTGATATAACGTATCGTTTATACGACTTTGATCGTAAAGACGCACAAGGAAACACTAGAGAATTACATATTGATTTAGCATTAGAGGCTATTAATTATAAGAAAGTAGATACCCAGAAGGAGTATGCTAAAACGACTAATCATTCCAATGAGGTAGTGGATTGTCCTTATTTTACCACTAACTTCATTCCTCTCGATGGGAAAATAGAGGTGACAAAAAGTGATGAATCATTTACAGTATACATGGTAGTCGAAGGAGATTGTGCTATTAAGATTGATGAAGAAGAATATGGCTATAAAACGGGAGATACCGTTTTGATTCCTGCTGCGCTACAGTCGTTTACCATAAGCGGAAAGGCTTCTATTTTAGAAATTTACATTTCATAGCTCGTAATCAAAAGATTATGTGTACTTTTGCAAACGCAAATTTTAATACACTATATAAATTAAATAAAAATGGCAAACGTTAAGAATTTAAAGAAAGACATCAACTACGTTTTAGGAGATATTATTGAGGCAGTTTACTTGTATGAATTAACAACTACAGGGAAACCAACAGAAGAAACTAACGCTTTAATTGACGAAGCTATTGCTGCTTTTGATGCTTTGATCACAAAAGTGAACCAAAAAAATGTGGAAAGTAAAAAAGCACATTTCAAACAAATTAATTTGGAGTTAGAACAAACTGCAAATCAATTGATTGCTAAAATCAACGAATTTTAGATAAAAAAAAGTCTGAATTTGTTTTGGAAAATTCAAATTCAGACTTATATTTGCACCCGAAATAAGACGCCAGCGTAGCTCAGTCGGCTAGAGCAGCTGATTTGTAATCAGCAGGTCGTGGGTTCGAGTCCCTCCGCCGGCTCTAAATAAAAACCATCTAAGAAATTAGGTGGTTTTTTCTTTTTATGCTTTGCTGTTGGTTTGATTTTATGCTAAAACTTTCAAGATTTGTTTTGGAAAATTAAATTATGTAGTTATATTTGCACCCGAAATAAGACGCCAGCGTAGCTCAGTCGGCTAGAGCAGCTGATTTGTAATCAGCAGGTCGTGGGTTCGAGTCCCTCCGCCGGCTCTAAACAAAAAACCATCTAAGAAATTAGATGGTTTTTTTGTTTTGGGTAGTTTGTGAGAAAGGGGGTAGCTGTTGTTGGTGATGTGTTTGTTAAAATACATGTGTTACAAAGGTGTGACAACAACAAGGACTTGTTTCTTTTTCAGGAGCTATTTCCGGCTGTCCACTATATCTCTTAGGGCGAACCCCGCCCCAAGAGGATGTCGCTCCCATCCGGACTAGGGCAACATCATTAATAAGAACCAATCGTGAATTTGATGGCAGAT
>CAUPRE010000042.1:0-16674 GCA_963513565.1 uncultured Flavobacterium sp.
AAAGTCAATTTCGGAAATAACTTTTGGCTATTTAAAAAAGCCAAAAAAGTTATTCTGAAATTATGCTGAATTGAAATAAAAACTAAATTTGATTATTACAATATTAAATGACCTTGTTGCATTAAGGTCTTGAATCCGCCCTCCATTTCAAAATTTAGCACGATTGCAGGCATACCTTCAAAAGTAGAACTACAGATTGCTTTTTGACCTTCTATTTTGATTATTTCAACGCTAACTTTTTTTCCATTCATTTCTGGTAAAGTATTTAAATAAATTAATTCATATTTGCATTCCGATTTCCATTCGATTGTTCCTTCCAACTGTTTTAAACCATCGGTAGATTCTTTTTGAGTGTTTTCGGTTCTAGTCAAAATTGTAATAGGAAGTTTATAGTTAGTGCATTCAATCTTAAACTTACCAATTTTAAAATCGATACAAGTTAAATTTTGTGATTTAGCAAAACTCGAAATCAATAGTAATAAAAAAATAAATAGTGTTTGCATATTTTTCTATGAAGTTTGTTGTCAATATTTGTCAACTTAAATTTAGTCCTAACCATATTCAGACTTTATTCTTTCCCAAATATATTCTTTTCCTTACTAAAAACATAAAAATTTTCTGGATATTGTCTGTCAAGCTTTACGGATTTGCTACCTTAAACTCCTGTGATTGCCCGCGTGAGGGCAATGTCATTAAGTTAAGGATTAAATGATAAAATGATTGCTGATTTTTGATTAACGATTTTTGATTGCTGATGTATAATATACTGAAAATCATATAATTTATACTCACTTGCTCCAAAATCTAAAATCAAGAATCGTTAATCTTCAATCTAAAATCTCTTAACTTAATGACATTGCGCGTGAGGGATAGGAACTGGCTACCGAAGTAGCGTGTATAGCCCGACCGCAGCCAGACAAAGGGGCGAATAACACGTTTGCTATTTGCCCCTTTGGGTGGATGGGGTCACGCCCTAATCATTAGAAAACAGATTATGAAACGCATTGTTATGCTGGATTGAAATCCAGCATTACACTATCAGTCGAGTCTACGACTCTTATTTACAGCAATTGGAGTTCCATCGGAACGGATTAATTTTGTAGCAATGGATTTCAATCCGTTGATGGGATAAGATTAAGAGCTATTTATTTAAATCTGTTTTAACGATGCTTTTATCGGGTAAAAACGAGTTGGTTGCCTTTGGATAAATTGGCATCAAAGGCATATCCGTCGTAATTGAAGCCTTTCAAATCGTCGAGGGTTTCGGCTTGGGTGTCGATGATGTAGCGTACCATCATTCCGCGGGCTTTTTTGGCAAAAAAACTAATCATTTTTAGTTTTCCATCTTTGTAGTCTTTGAACTCGGGCGTGATTACGGGTACTTTGAGCGCCTTGGCATCTACAGCAGAAAAATATTCGTTGCTCGCCAAATTGACAAACAGTTCGTCTTTTTTGAGTTCCTTGTTCAACGCTTGGGTCAAGGTGGTTTTCCAGAATTGGTATAAATTTTGGCTCTCGCCTACTGGCATTTTGGTTCCCATTTCTAAACGATATGGCTGAATTAAATCTAAGGGTTTGAGCAATCCATAAAGCCCCGAAAGGATGCGCAAGCGGTCTTGCAACAAGGGCAATTGGCCTTCGGAGAGCGTGTAAGCGTCTAAACCGGTGTATACATCGCCATCGAAAGCGTACACCGCAGGGCGGGCGTTGCTGGGTTTGAATGGGGTTTTCCAGTCTTTGTTGCGTTGCCAATTCAAGTCGGCCAATTTATCCGAAATCGACATCAGGCTAGCTAATTCTTTTGGCGTTTTGAGTTGCAATTCGGCGTGCACGATTTTGGATTGCTTTAAAAAAGCAGGCTGCGTAAAAGTGTCTACGGGTAATTCTTTCTCGAAATTTAAGGACTTGGCTGGCGATATAACAATTTTCATATATGTAAAAGATATTTGTTAGCGGTCATATATGGTATCGCCTTGTACGTATTGGTGTTTGTTTGCAACAAACCTTTTATAAATGGCGATTTCATATATGTCTTTTTCTTTGTTTTCAAAAATACAATTTGCATTTTAGATTTCCGAAGCCCAGCATTGATTTGTTTAATAACTGTATAACATTTGCTAATCCACAGGATGGAAATGTATTCATTGTAAAAAATGCATTCAAAACTTAACATAAACAAAAAGTATCATCGGATGGAAAGGAATCGAACCAGACGATTTACTGTTCACATAGTTAACGTTGACTAGCCACGGATGCGACGGATGCAACAGATTAAAACGGATTTTTAATCATCGAAATGGTAGAATCTGTATTTTTGAGGCTTTCAACATAAAAACTATGGATTATTTCTTGATTTGTTTGGTAGCGTTTTTGGGCTCGGGATTAACTTTGTTCTCGGGTTTTGGTTTGGGAACCTTGCTAGTGCCAGTTTTTGGGTTCTTTTTCCCTATCGAAATGGCCATTTTATTGACCGCTATTGTGCATTTTTTGAATAATATTTTCAAACTTTTTTTGTTGGGACAAAAAGCCAACAAACAAGCCTTGCTGGCTTTTGGAATTCCGGCTATTCTTTTTGCTTTTGTGGGGGCGTATCTGCTCTCTTTTTTAAATACTATTCAGCCAATTGGCAGTTACACACTCGGAAACCATACGTTTACGCTTTTACCAATTAAACTTTGCATTGGTCTTGTTTTACTATTTTTTGCTTTGTTCGAAATCATCCCAAGTTGGTCGCAACTTACTTTTGATAAAAAATACTTGCCGTTGGGCGGGGTGTTGAGTGGCTTTTTTGGAGGATTATCGGGTATGCAAGGCGCCTTGCGTGCTGCCTTCTTGATTAGAGCGGGACTAACAAAAGAATCTTACATAGGAACAGGCGTCGTTATTGCTTGTTTGATTGACCTCTCTCGAATGGGTGTCTATGCACAAAACTGGTCACAAAACGCCGAAAACATTGCTTATCCCTTGGTGATTTGTGCCACGCTTTCGGCTTTTTTGGGAGCGTTTATTGGGAATAGACTGTTAGAAAAAGTGACCTTAAAAAGCATTCAATTACTCGTTGCGCTGTTACTTATGGTGTTTGCCGTGCTTTTGGGCTTAGGGATTTTGTAGCTTGAAAAATGGCTTTGCCGACCTTTACTTTAACCACGGATGTATCGGATAAAACGGATTAGAGCGGATTTTATATTTCAAAAATACCTCCCTAAAGCAGCTGTAATTTGTACTGATTTTTGCAATTCCTATTTCCCTTTTTAAAAGTAAATCCTTGGTATTTTAACTAATACGGCTGAAAACTGAGCTTTTTTAACTACTTTTGCACCCCAAATCGACTAAATCTAAAAAGTATGAATAAATTTTCGCTCTTTTTACTTCTTTTAAGTACTGCATTTGGAACGGCTCAAAACGCTGAAACTTATTTTGATAAAATCCGAAATAACGAAGCCCAACTCACGGCTTTCTTTTCTCAAATGCCAAAAGGAGGCGATTTGCACCACCACTACTCTGGCTCTGTTTATGCTGAACCGCTGATAGCCTACGCCATTAAAAACAATTTTTACCTCAATTTAGAGACTTTAGAAGTACAACCCCAACGAGGCACCGATGGAATTTGGGAATCCTTTGAAATGATTCAGAAAAATGGAGCATTACCCCTATACCAACAAAAAATCATCGAAAAATGGTCTATCAAAGACTTCAACGGCATAAGTTACCCTTCTGATAAACAGTTTTTTGAATCTTTCGGGAAATTTGAAGCTACTATTAAAGGCACTTTTGAACAAGGACTTTTGGAGCTGAAAAATCGCGCCATCAAAGAACAAGTAAGTTATATCGAAACGCAATTATCAACGATTCCGTGTGATATGAATACAGAGGATTTGACTTCTTATAACGAAGAACTTCGAAGCTTGGTTGCCAAAAAAGACGAAAAAGCGGTTTTTAAAGCATTGGACCAACTGTTTGCTACTTTCACCAAAAGAGAGGCTGCAAAATACGCTGCTAATTTCAACACCAATTTTGTTGCCAAAATGCATAACGACCTCAAGATTGATGATGCTCAATTCACGATGCGTTATCAAAATTTTGTGTTGCGCTTTATGGAACCTGTAGATTTATTCAAAAATTTAGTAATTGCTTTTATCTCTGCTGATAACAGTCCACTAATCGATGGTGTGAATATCGTTTCCCCAGAAGATGGCGCTACAGCAATGAAAGATTATGAATTGCATATGTTTATGTATAAATACTGTCACGCCAAATTTCCAAAAGTAAAATACAGTATGCACGCGGGCGAATTGACCCTAGGATTAGTACAACCTGAAGAGTTAACTTGGCACATCAACTCTGCTGTCTACACTGCGGGCGCGAACAGAATTGGACACGGGGTAGATTTGGCTTACGAAAAAAACAACTACGAGTTATTGCGCTATATGGCGAAAAACAAAATCGCTATCGAAATCAATTTGACTAGTAACGAGTTCATTCTGAAAGTAAAAGAGAACCGCCATCCGTTTACTTTGTATAAAGAATTCGGTGTTCCCATCGTAATTAGTACCGACGATGCTGGTATTTTAAGAACCAATCTCACCGAACAATATGTGCTTTTAGCCAAAAGATACCCACAAGTAAGCTACAAAGACATCAAGGAATATGTGTACAACAGCATCCGATTTAGCTTTATCGAAGAGTCTAAAGTAAAAGAACAACTACTGGATGATTTGGATCGCCGATTTAAAAAATTCGAAGCACAATTTACCCCGCAATAAACTCCCGTTATTAGAAGAGTTATGGTAAAGTAACTACTATACTTTTTTTAAAAATCCATAAAGAAAATACAATAAAAGAAAGAATTTATTTAATTTTAGAAACTATTACTTTCTAAAATCAAATAAATTTATGGAAAACCAAAAAACAATCTTTCGCTTAAGTGCATTGCTCTTAAGCTTTTGTTTACTTCCCTCGCTTTCAATAGAAGCACAAAATACCGCCAAGAAAAAGGACAAAACCACCGTTTCTTCTGGCAACACTGCTTACTTCAATGGATTAAAATGGCGCAATATTGGTCCGTTTAGAGCAGGTCGCTCATTGGCAGTAGCAGGTCACGCTGACCAACCTTTAACGTATTACTTTGGAGCTACTGGTGGTGGTGTTTGGAAAACCACAGATGGTGGCAACGAATGGCTACCAGTTTCTGATAGCACTTTTACTTCTTCCTCTGTGGGAGCAATTACAGTAGCACCTTCGGATCCAAACGTACTCTATGTAGGGATGGGAGAAGCTGATATGCGATCTAACATCTCGTTTGGAGATGGTATGTACAAATCCGTCAATGCTGGAAAAACATGGGCCAAAATTGGTCTAGACAAAGCTGATGCTATCGGAAACATCGAAGTACATCCAAGCAATCCCGATATTGTTTTTGCAGCAGCTATGGGAAATCCGTTTCATTCCAATCCAGAGCGTGGTATTTATCGCAGTACCGATGGTGGGAAAAACTGGAAACTAGTGCTGTCTAAAAATGACAAAACCGGTGGTATGGTGGTCCGAATCGACGTGAACAATCCAAGAGTGATTTATGCGACACTTTGGGAAGCTTACCGAAATGGGCATTCTATGTCTTCTGGAGGAACAGAATCTGGTCTTTTCAAATCTACCGATGGTGGCGACACTTGGACTAACTTAAGTACCAAACCTGGAATGCCAGTAGGGCTTTTGGGTAAAATTGGAATCGCCGTTTCGCCTGTAAACTCCAACCGTTTGTATGCTTTAGTAGAAAACGACAAAGGTGGACTGTATCGCTCTGATGATGCAGGAGAACATTGGTCACTCATCAACGAAGACAAAAACTTATGGCAACGTCCATGGTACTATATGAATTTACAAGCCGACCCAAAAAATGAAGACGGTTTGATTGTGCTGAATGTAGACGCTTGGAAATCTTCCGATGGTGGTAAAAACTTCAAAAAAATCCCTGTTCAACATGGCGATACGCACGATGTGTGGATTAATCCGAAAAACCCAGAAAACTTTATTATTGGAGATGATGGAGGGGCTGAAATCACCTTTAACGGTGGTGCCAATTTTTCGGATATTGACATTCCAACGAGTCAATTTTACCACGTATCCTTAGACAATGATTTTCCGTATAACATTTACGGTGCACAACAAGACAATTCCTCTATTAGAATTCCTTCAAGAACCACTGGTTCTAGCATTGACAGAGAAGATTGGTTTCCTGTTGCGGGTGGTGAAGCTGGATACATTCAAGCAGACCCAACCAATTCTGACCTTACTTATGGAGGAGAATATGATGGTTCATTAAGCAAATACAATTCCAGAACCAAACAAGGACAAGACATTTCTCCTTATCCTGAATCCAACATTGGTTCTCCAGCAAAAGCCAAAAAACACCGTTTTCAATGGACCTACCCTATCGTTTTTTCTCCGCATAATCCCAAAAGAATGTATGTGACCTCACAATATGTATTGGTTACGGAAGACGGAGGCCATTCCTTTACTGCCATAAGTCCAGACTTAACCCGAAATGACCCAAAAACCACTGGAGACACTGGAGGTCCAATTACCAAAGACCAAACGGGAGCCGAAGTCTATGCTACTATTTTTACTTTTTCAGAAGCGCCAACGGAACAAGGGGTGCTTTGGACAGGCTCTGACGATGGTTACATTAATGTTTCTAAAAACAATGGAACAAGCTGGGACAAAGTCAACATTCCGACTTCAATGTTACCCGAGTTTTCTTTGATAAGTATTATTCATACTTCGGAACATACCAAAGGAAAAGCCTATGTTGCTGCCAACAAATACATGTATGGCGACCGTGCTCCTTACCTTTTCAAAACCACAGATTACGGAAAAACTTGGAAGAAAATCACCGCTGGAATTCCTGCTGATGAATATTGCAGAGTACTGCGCGAAGACCCTAACAAACCTGGCCTTTTGTATGCAGGAACCGAGAGAGGTATTTATGTTTCCTTCAACGATGGGGATTCTTGGGAAAAACTAAACTTGAATTTACCGCTTACACCTATTCGTGATTTACAAATTCACAAACGTGATAAAGATTTGGTTGTTGCGACACACGGACGTGCTTTCTGGATTTTGGATGACATTACGCCTTTGCACGAAATAATGGATAAAAAGATAACTAGCGAAAAACACCTTTTCCAACCGAGAACCGCCTACAGAACACAAGGTCGTCAAAGCAATACCCAATCATCTGGAACGAATGCTCCTAATGGTGTAATTGTGCGTTTCTATCAAAAAGCGAAAGCTACCAAAGAATTGGAACTCGAATTCTTGAACGACAAAAACGAAAGCATCATCAAGTATTCTTCGGTTAAAAACACCAAAGGCGAACCTCAAAAAATAGCCAAAGAATTCCACCAAGATACTGAGAAAGAAAAAGCAGGTTATGTGCCTAACAAAGCCGGAATGAACGTATTTGTTTGGAATATGCGCTATCCAAATGCTACCGAAGTGGAAGGTACCAATGTAATGTGGGCCGGTTCTGGCGTGGGTGCCAAAGTACTTCCAGGTACTTACAAAGTTCGTTTTATCGAAGACAAAAAAATCATCGGCGAGCAAACCTTTGAAATCAAAAAAGACCCAAGAGCCGAAGGAACCGATGCCGACTTGAAAGAACAATTCGAATTCCACCAAAAAGTCAACAAAAAAGTAAACGAAGCGCATTTGGCCATCAATAAAATCCGCAAGATTAAAGGACAAATCAATAGTTATGTTGGTGCCGTGAAAGATTCGGTTATGGTGAAAGAAATGAAAAAAATGACCGAGCCTACCATCAAATCTTTAGAAGAACTCGAAGCTACTTTGATGCAGCCTAAAGCCAAAGCCCCACAAGACGTTTTGGCCTACCCTATTATGCTAAACGATAAAATGGCGGGATTGGGTTCGAATGTTTCCTCAGGAGACACCAAACCAACCAAAGGCGCTTATGAAGTATACGACGATTTGGCTAAAAAAATTGATGCCGCTGTAGCAAAAGTCAATGAAATTGCAACGGTCAAAGTACCCGAATTCAATGCCTTTATCCAACAAAAGCAGATTCCTGCCATAGTGATTGAGGATAAAAAATAAAGCACCCTTTACAATGCAAGCCGTTTCTGAAAAGAAGCGGCTTTTTTTATTCCCAAAAAAAGCATCCAAAAAAAATACAACAAAGTTTGTTAATTAATTACACTAAATATAAAGGCTTTAGCCAAAACTAGGGTACTATTTTGGCTAAAGCCTATTACTAAACTTATTGTAAAGAATGGGCTAAAGCCCATTCCTATTGTTTTTTTCACAATTCCTCTCTCTGCGCCTCTGCGCCTTTGCGAGACCAATTTCATATTTTTATTCCCCAAAAAGCCTTTAAAAAAAACTCCAATAATTCATAACAAGCAATCAAAATAAGGCTTGTTAATGATTACACTAAAATCAATTGCATCCCGCTTTAGCGGGATGACATAATCATAAAAGATACAAAGGCTTTAGCCGAAACTTGAATACTATTTTGGCTAAAGCCTATTACTAAACTCATTGTAAAGAATGGGCTAAAGCCCATTCCTATTGAATATTTCAACATTCCACTCTTTGCGCCTCTGCGGCTTTGCGAGAACAATTTCACAACAAGACACAAACTATCTTTTCAATACTTTATCTCTAACCTGCACTGATCTATCAAATTGTGACAAAAAAAACAATTACCACAAAAAATCATAAATACTACAAATTAAGTCGATTCCGTTTCAAATTATCATCGAATTCACGGCTACTTTCTCACTTAAATTTTATAGTTTTATAAAGACAAAAAAACAAAGCTTTTTTACTTCTCTAAAAATGTTTTATGAAAATAGCCCTTTACAGTAATGAATTTCCTCCGCACATTTATGGTGGTGCGGGAGTACATATCGATTTTTTAAGCCAAGAATTGGCCAAACTCGCCCAAGTAGAAGTCCGTTGTTTTGGGGCACAATCCGAAACCACCCAAAATATGCACGTGCAAGGCATCACCTCCAGCTTGACCAAAATGGAAGACCCAAGCAATGAGCACATCAAAATGTTTCATAACTTGAGCAAAAATGTCGAGATGGCACAAGCCACACCCGAGGCCGACATTGTGCACTGCCACACTTGGTACACCCATTTGGCGGGCGTATTTACGCGCGAACTGCTGCAAGTACCGCTCATTTTGACCACCCACAGTCTCGAAACCCATCGCCCTTGGAAGGTCGAGCAACTCGGCAACGGCTATTTTCTGTCACGTTGGTTAGAGCAACACGCCTATGCCTCTGCCGATGGTGTGATTGCCGTAAGCGAACAAATGAAAACCGATGTCATCGAAGCCTATGGCGTAGCACCCGAAAAAGTTACGGTGATTCACAACGGCATCGACCCCGATTTTTACCAACCCACGTTTGATGACGCACTGCTAACCGAATTAGGCATCGACCCCAACATTCCGTTTGTGTTGTTTGTGGGTCGCATCACGCGCCAAAAAGGGATTTCGCAACTCATTGCTGCGGCACAACATTTCAATGCCAATTGCCAAATCGTATTGTGTGCAGGCGCCCCAGACACCCCCGAAATCGCCGCCGAAACCGAACAACTCATCGCCGAGCTAAAAGCCACCCGCGAAGGCGTCATCCTCATTTCCGAAATGCTCCCAAGAGAAAAAGTAAAAGTGCTCTACAGCCACGCCCGCGTTTTCGCCTGCCCCTCGCTCTACGAACCCTTTGGCATCATCAATCTCGAGGCGATGTCCTGCGAAACACCCGTAGTAGGAAGCGCCGTAGGAGGCATACCCGAAATCATCGTCGAAGGACAAACCGGATTTTTGGTACCCCTCGCCCCCGTTTCCCGAACCGATTTTAACCCCGCCAATCCTCAAGCCTTCCAACAAGATTTTGCCACCAAAGTCAATCTCTTACTAGACAACGAAGCCTTGGCCAACCAAATGGGAAAAGCCGGTCGCCAACGTGTACTCCAACAATTCAGTTGGGCATCTATCGCGAAAACCACCTTGGCCTATTACCAAGAAGTCATCGACCGTTTCGAAAAAGAAAAAGCATAATTGGGGCGTGACCCCAGTACCACAAAGGGGCGAATAGCAAACGTGTTATTCGCCCCTTTGCGTTCCTGAGGTCGGGCTATACACGCTACTTCGGTAGCAAGTTCCTATCCCTCACGCAAATCACAGGAGTTAAAAGCACCACCACAACAAACCATAATCAATAAATGAGTAATGAATATTTGAGAAAAACTGTATCTTTTTGCAGGAAAAAGAATATATTTGAGAAATAAAAAAGTCTGATTATTGTTTGACATATGACATCTAATTTAGATGTGATTGGTATGATTTTATCAGATCTATAATAGTTGGTGGCAATGCTATCATTACTAATAAAAATCACTGCAAAAACAAAAATACCTATCTTTTATAATTGCTTTAAAATAACAAAAAAAGGTAAATTTACCTCTATTTTTTAATTTATTTAAAACTTTTTACTATATTTGCGGTATATTTACCTCAAACTATTATGATAGACGATATTTTAAATAAAAGCTTCCAATATAACGGTCCATCTCTTGATGAATTACTAAAAGAGAAACTTGATGAATCTGGGTTAACTAAAACTCAATTTGAAAAATTATCAGGAATGGAAAGAAGAAGTTTAGATGCTATACTTGATAAGACTTCCAAACAAACTGATATTATCAAGCTATTAAAACTTGCTGAATTTTTAGAAATAGATTTTAATGAGGCTTTAATCGTCCATTTTAAAGACAGACCTGTTGAGGAAATAAAAGAACTTCAATCTTCAATGGACATAACCTTTATAAACAAATTCTTTGACCTTAAAACTTTAATTAGTTTAGGATTTATTAATAAAAATGATTCTTTGGAAATACTAAAAGAAAGGATCTGTAAATTCTTTGACATTAATAGTATTTATGAATACGAAAGAGAATTAAACGAAGCTTTTTATAGTAGAACTAAGAAATCATTTAGTGACAAAATGAAAGATTTTTGGATTAAATCAAGCTATAAATATTTTGAATTAATTGATAACCCGAATGAGTATAAAAGACAGAATCTTATTGATCTGATTCCTAAAATCAAACCCTATACACAAAATGCTGAAACAGGTTTATTAACTGTTTTCCAAGCCTTGTTTAACATTGGAATTACAATAGTATTCCAACCTTCTTTACCTAAAACTCAAATTCGTGGTGCAACATTTTTAATCAATGATAAACCTTGTATCGTAATTACAGATTTCAATAAAAATTATGCTACAATTTGGTTTGCTCTAATTCACGAACTCCACCACGTTTTATTTGACCTAGAAACAATTGAGAAAACAAAATATCATTTATCTGGTGAACCAGATTTGTTTTTAATTCAAGAAGATAAAGCAAATGAATTTGCTTCCGAATACTTAATATCATCAGAAAAAATGAGATACATTGAAAAGATGATACACAATAAATTTATGGTAGAAAAATTTGCAAAGGAATGCCAAATTCATCCTTGCATAATTTATTCACAATATCAATGGAGGCAATCTGAAAAAGGAAATGATTATTGGGGCGCATTCAAAGAATATTTTCCAAACATAAAAGGTATAACAAAAAAATTGAATGTTTCAAATTGGGATAATGAGTCAATAAAAGAAACAGCAATAAAAATAAAACAATTATTAACAGTATAAAATCATAATAATGAGCGACAAAAAAACCAATATAAACAAGGTCGAACGAAAACTTTCCAAAGAGGATTTAGAAAGGTTAGAGATATTACAAAAATCTGAAGAGGTAAAAGGTGAACAACTTTCGATTAATGTAGATTCTGAACTTGTTATAGAAAATCAAGCCGAACAATTACTTGGAGAGAAAATAGATGACCCTGTACAAAAGTTTCAATTATACTATCACGGACTATCAAAACTTCTAAAAGACAGCTTACCAAAAGGTAAATCTTTTGAAGACGTAAGAAGAATTGTTTATGATGAAAAGAACATTCTTATTAATCGAGGCGCAAAAAAAGATGAAAAAGGAATTAGAGGAAGCGATGGTAGAATGGCTTACGTAGAAGATTTAGAAGAGGCTATTAAAATAGTTGCAGAATGGACAATCAACAAAGGAACACCGGCTGAACTTTTTATGGCTTTTTGGGATAAAAATGAAGAATTAGGATACGGACATCAAGACTAAAAAAAGCACAGCCACCAAACACGTGGTTGTTGTACAACCCCGGCTCTTCAAAGAATACAAACCATTGGTGATTAAAGTAAAAAACAAAAGATTAAATGAAAAATACAATATTAGTTTTCTCTTTTTTACTCTTCTCTACTTTCTATCTATATGGTCAGAAATACGTGCTAAAAAATGAAAAAATAATTTATTCCTTTCAAACTAACAAAGGAAAAATAATGACGCTTTGTAGTGACAAAAATGGCAAGTACATTATTTATCGATTTGGAACAAAAAACAACATTGAATTAGAATACCCAAATAACAAAGACAAATCCAGTTGGAATACATTTGAATACTCCTATTGGTTGCGAGGTGGCGGAATTGAAAATGAAGGAATAGACCTTAATTATGTTGCCTTTACAATAGACAAAAATAAGTACGTAATTTATAATACTTATTTTGCAAATGGAGAAAAATACGCAACGGGTATTAAAATTATTAACCTGCTTAACAAGAATGTAGTAAATATTACTGGAAATTATAAAACTATAAAAGGAACTTTAATCGATTTCCGATTTGATAAATCAATAAAAGAAGGGGAAGAACTATATGATTAGAACTACTCCACGCTCCTCGAAGCATACTAACCGTTAAAGTATGCTACGCGAACGTCTCTGTTTAGTCCCAGAAGATTGCACATCAATTTAGAAGTACGTTGACAAAACATAAAAATATGGCACTAACTAAAGTTTCATTAACAGAAAACGATATAAAAATATTAAAAAGAAAAAAGAAAAGTAATGACAAGAGCAGACTTTATGTGTTGGTTTTTTCAATATTAATTTTACTAATTTCATATTTAATTGTTGGTTTTAACGTATCAAATGAAACATTTAAATTTATAAAAGTTATTGTAATTGTTATTATTTCAGTCTTGATTTTAGGATCTTTAATAGACACTAATTTTGAAAATGATTTTAAAGAAAAAATAAAATTCATTGGTAATGTTAGGGTTAAAAAGAAAGAATACATATATGATTCAGAAGACAATTCAGAAAATTACATTCTAACTTTTGATGATTGGAGAATTGGAGTCAAAAGTGTGCTGAAAGAATTTTGGAATGAAACAAATGAAGGAGATGAATTTTACATTGAACAAGCGTCTAATTCTGGATACATTTTAAAATTCGAAAAAGAAGATGTTGATATGCTAAATCATATACAATTACAATTTGGAAAGAATGATAAAAAAATAAATTAAAAAAAATCGAACGCAACCTCGCTGTTCGAAAAACATAAACCGTTAAAATATAAAGCGCCCCACTGATTACCAGAACATCAGGCGTCATTTTAATACGGCCCGAAACCACCGATAAACTTCTAGGCATTTCACCCCGACAAAAAAATTATTGAAAATAAATTTGCGCAACCACATTGTTTCATATATATTTGCAACCATATTGTAGCATATAAACAAAAATGGAAACAAGAAGAGACGTATTTCAGGCAATAGCCGACCCGACAAGACGAGATATTATCGGGCTGATTGCTAAAAAACCAATGACACCAAATAATGTGTCGGACAGCTTTGATTTAAGTAGACAAGCGATTTCGAGACATATTAAAATATTAACAGAGTGCGGACTACTGACCTTGAACATTCAAGGAAGAGAATACTATTACTCTATACAACCCAAAAAGTTAAAAGAAGTAAACGAATGGCTTGAACCTTTCCGAAATATGTGGGAGGACAAATTCAACAGATTAGACGACGTATTAAATAACTTAAAAACACAACAAAATGGAAAATAATAACAAAACAAAAATCGTAGCTCAACCAAACAAACAAGATTTCTTTATCACAAGAGAATTTGAAGCACCGAAGGAAATTGTTTTTAATGCTTTTACTACACCTGATTTATTTGTTCAATGGTTTTTACCTACTGAACTTAAAATGGAAATAGAAGTTATGGATTGTAAAACAGGTGGCAGTTACAGACATTTTCATAAGCATCAAAACGGAATGCAGTTTGGTTTTCGCGGCGTGTATCACGAAGTAACGCCTTTTGAAAAAATTGTAAAAACATCTGAATTTGAAGGACTACCACAAAAGATGGATGCTGTATTAGAAACAACAACTTTTGAAAATACTGACAACGGAACAACAATAGTTACCATACATACAATTTGCCCATCTTCACAATTTAGGGACGGAATGATAAGTAACGGAATGGAACAAGCTCTTGATACAGGACACAAACAGTTAGATAAGTTATTGCAAAGTTTAAAAAATTAAAATACCCGCTCATCAAAGAATATAAACTATTAAAGTTTGCTGCGTCCCGCTACGCAAAGTCTTTTTCAGACTTTGCGCAATTTTAAAATCGTGTTCCAATCCATAAAAGTGTAAAAGTCTCCTGATTTTTAAAAAGAATGCGTTGGTAAGGTATGCGTTTAAAGAATTGTAAAAAACTAAAGTATTAACAAAGGTGTTGAATTCTTAAGACGTTCACGGAAAAATCAGGAGACTTTTATTAGATTTACGGTTTTCTAGAACATTAAAAAAAAGACGCAAAGTCTTCAGCCTTTGCGCAGCGGGGAGAAACGTAGGGTGAAATTCCCATGCTTGACTCCATTAGGCGACATACTTAAAAAACAATGAAAAAAAAACTAATTATATTATATTTTCTTCTTGGAATTACAACAATTGGATTCGGGCAAGAATTTCCTGAAAAGAATAAAAAGTATGATCTCCAAATATTTGAGTTTTTAGTGTCTTCAACTGAAAAAGATTCAATATCATTAGACACCTTTCTAATAAATATTAAACCTTTTTCGAAATGGGACATGAGACCTTTGAAGAGAGAGAAAGTCTGGGCTTTAGATACTATTCATCTCGCAAATGAGGTCCCAAATTTCATCTGGGGTGCATTTTCTAATAAATATAAAATTTCACAGAAAGAGTCCATGAATATGCCAAATCAATTTTTAGGTAAAGGAGTAGACAAAAGAACTTACTTAAAAAGTTATTTAAATGAAAATCTAAAAAAAATTGACAAGCTTTCGAAGCTTATTTTAGAAAGTAAAAATGATATCTTCTTATCCCAAAATAACCTTCAGAGAATTGATAATGTGTACAAAGAAAATAATCGATATTGGAAATATTCTATTCCTTCAGATTCTCCTTTCCCAATTTCAAATCAAATCGAAACTAATATAAAAGATAGTTATTCCAAAAAACAAATCAAACTTTTAGAATTGCTTAAAGATTTGAAGATGTATTCAGCTATAAAGACCCATAAAGGCATTTTCTATATAATTGATGGCTTTACGGATAATTCATATGGTTATTATTTTAATCAACAAGGAGAAATGGAAAAGGATAATTTTCTATTCCAAATTATGAGATCTGAAAAAATAAATAAAAACTATTTTTACTATGTAGCAAATTAATACGTCGCCTAACAGCTTGGGTTTAGTTGGGCTCGAAGAGTCAACACCCGAGTGAAGCGAACTGACGAAGTAATGGAATCCATGTTGAACACTATATTTACGTTCAAAATAATAAAAAACGGAAGTGTTGAGACAAACTGATGTTAGCCGACATTTTAGCTCATCCAAAAATAATGAAAGAATATTTTATTTTACAATTCAAAATGCTAAACAGGCAATTAACCGAATGGGGAATTGAACCCGTAATTGGGTATGTTGTGGGTCTTTTTGTATTTATTGGTATTTCGGTAAAATTATTTGAAGAAACTCAATTTGCTGAATATATCTATATTGTATTGGCTTTAAGTTTAGTGATCCAATTGAATGAAATAAACAGAAATTATTTTTTGAAACTTTGGTATTCTAAAACGGAGTATATTAAAATAAGAATAATAGAAAACTTACTTGTTACAATAGTATCTATAACCTTTTTACTATTTCAAGAAAAATATTTGAGCTCGATTTTACTTTTTATTTCAGCTTGCCTTTTTTCTCTACTAGATTTTAATAACAAATCAAGTTTTATAGTACCAACTCCTTTTTATAAGTATCCGTTTGAGTTTACAGTAGGTTTCAGGTCAAATTATTTCCTTTATTTCTTTGCTTATTTTTTGACCTTTATGTCGATTAGTGTTGATAATTTTAATTTAGGGATTTTTTCATTAATTCTGAGTTTACTTTCTTGTCTTACTTATTATACAAATTCAGAAAATGAATTTTATGTTTGGATATTTTCTTTGACTCCAAAAGAATTTATAAGATACAAATTAAAAAACATCATATTATATTCAAAGATTTTGTGTTTACCACTACTTATTACTTTATCTCTATTTTTATATACAAAAATTTAAATACTAGTAGTCTTTCAATTTTTAGGATATTTATTTATTTTCACAACTATGTTAGCAAAATATTCCGTTTTTCCTGAAAAATTAAACATACGATTCGGAATTATTTTAGCAATAA
>CAUPRE010000043.1:0-16508 GCA_963513565.1 uncultured Flavobacterium sp.
CAATGTAGCTTTTGGATCTATTCTCACCCAGTAAAGTCTGAATAATAATCCGTTCATTTAAGGTTAATCGCCTGCGTAATTTTTCCATAATTCAACAAAGATAAAATTTATCATTTGTTGCATTAAGTTATTGAATTCGTCCGTCTGTTTTTTAAATGGCTGCTAACGTTTGGCCGTTTGGCGATGTGGCGGATTAAGGAAACCTAAACTTTCAATTAAACACCGAAAATCAAAAGTACAAAACAAACTTTAAATTGAGCCCGGAAACCCCAATCTCTTAAAACTGCTGATGGCAGTAGTTATTTTTCAATTGCAATTAATGGAACTTTGTTAGTCAGATTATCCCTTGTTAAGATTACAGCATTTGGTTTCTCTTGGTTAAATTCAAATTGTAGCAAGTTAGGATAATCAATAATTTTAAATAATCCGTTTTTCAGATAGACCAACTCATTCTCATTTTTTCCTTTAAAATGTTCCAAAAGCAAAGATTCAACATAGAGACGGTTATTTTTTTCTACTATTTTGGTTTCAACTCCCTGACCATAAAGAAAATCATCATAAGTCCCAATTAGTTTTTCTTTTAGAGTTAAAGGAATTTCCTGAATATCATCATTAAATGTTTTTCCTTTCCAGTCCATTAGTTGGAGAATTGTTTTTTGCGTGTGACTCATTACAGGAAAACGATTGGGTTTTTCACCATTGGCAAGAAATACAAAGCCATTTCCATCTGTCATTGTAGCGCCCACAGTACCACCGACTCCAGTGTTAGAACCGTTACACAAAAACCAATCATAGTTATTGTAACCGAAAGACTTTTGCCATCCATAGCTCCAGCCGCCAACAGCATTTTTTAAAGCGGTTACTTCTGTTACTTTTTTTGCAACACTATGAGAAATCACTTTGTTATTTTTATTACGCAATGCATTTTGTATCTCAATGGAAATTTTTGCCAAATCAGTAGGAGTAGACCACATTCCAGAAGCTCCAACTTGTGGTGTGATTGGTAAGCCTGTTCTTAACACTTTTCCATTTTCATCGTGAACTAGAGCTACATTTGTAGGAAACTCATTTTCATTAGGTTGTGTCATTGTAGTATTCTTCAAGCCAAGAGGTTTAAAAATATGTTCTTCTGCAAGTGCTGCAATAGATTTATTCAAAGTGTCTTCTAATGCCATTTGGATAATTGTATAACCACCACCGCTGTATTCAAAACTAGTACCTGGCGTGAACAAGAATTCAATTTCTTTATCGTATCTCGGAATTTGCCCTAAAAGACTTTGTTTTATTGTTGGAATAGTGTCTCCGTCATAATGGTCTTCAAAACCACCTTGACTTGTACCAGATGTATGATTCAGAAATTGTTTCCAAGTTGGACTATTATTTTCAGTAAACTTACTTTTTGGCAAATGCCAACGTTTTAAGGATTTGTCTATGGGCTCATCTAAATTAATTAAGCCTTTTTCTTCAAGCATAAAACAAAGTAGAGCTGTAATAGGTTTTGAAATTGATGCCGTTGAAAAAGCAGTGTTTTGGTCAATTTTTTCTTTAGAATCTATTGATTTTACACCAAATTGCTTACAATAAACAATCTCGTAGTTTTCAAAAACAACCAGACTAAATCCTGCCAATTTGTGTTTTTCTAATTGTTGTTCAATGTTTAAACTGTCTGTAATAAAGGTTAAATCTCTTTTTTTAGACACTACTTTTTTACTTGTTTGACAACTTAAAATTAGTACTGTAAGAATTAGTAATAAGAATGTTTTTTTCATTGTATAGTTTTTAGGTTATAAATATTTTGTTTTATTAAATTTGAAGTTTTAAGGTTTATTTCAAGACGGTATCATTAATTTTATTCAACAGGTCTTGCCTCATTTTTGAGTTTCTTTGGTTTAGAAGTATGATAATCCCCCAGTTTTGAACTCTATTGTAACATAGAATCGAACATTGACCCATAGAATCTCCAGACTTCATGTAAATAGTATTTTTGTCATCACTTACGATGTTTAACCCTAATCCCATTTCTCTCTTTTCATCTTTATAAATGATTTTTTCGGTAATCATGGCAGCTATACCTACTTTAGTTTCTTTATTTAAAACTGCTTTTAAATACGTAATCATATCCGTAGCGTTTGATTTTACTAATCCAGCAGGTGCGGTTACATTCCATTCAAATAATTCTTGAGCACCACCATCAGCATTGTACCCCATTACTCTATTTTTCACGTTAAAGTCCTTAGTCAGGGTTTGGGTCATTTTTAAGGGCACTAATATTTTCTCTCGAATAATTACATCATAACTTTTACCATAGACTTTTTCTAAAATTTGCCCCAATAAAGAATAGCAAATCGTAGAATAACGATATTTACCATAATCTTTCAGTTCAGTACAAGTATTGATGATGTCGGTTAGTGTTTTTTCAGTGACACTACTTACAGGCTGTTGTGGATTTATTTCTATCAACTTTCCAAAATCAATATCAGACAAACCAGATTGATGAGAGGCTAAATCAGATATTTTTATTTTGTTTTTAAGATTTTTATCTAAAACATATTGTTTAGGAAGGTAATTGTCGATATAGTCATCCAATTTTAGTTTGTTTTCAACAGCCGCTTGTGCAATCAAATTGGAAGTCAATATTTTAGTAATAGAGGCAAGTTCGAAGATGGAATTTTTGTCTATATCAATTGGACTTTCTTTACTTAGTTTGCCATATGAGGTGAAGAATTCTTCATTATTTTTAATTAAACCAACGCTAATACTTACGTTAGGATTTTTTTGATAATTATCTTTTATAATAGAATCTATTCTTTTAGAAATGTCCTGTGCAAAAGAGAAAGTGCTTGTTACTAATAGCACTGCTAAAAATTTTAAAGAAGTTTTCATTGTATCGTTTTTTTTAGTTAAAAATTTATTTCGATACAAATTTGTGATAGAAATCAAGACTAGGCGACCGAGTGGAAGTATTCGAACGCTTTTATTTAAAAAAAATAAGTACGAGTAAATAAAACAACACGTACGAATAATTGCAAATTGTTGGTTTATAGTGTTTTACGGTAGTGAGTAGGTGTGTAACCTGTGTGCTTTTTAAAAGCCGTATTAAAAGAAGATTTCGAATTAAAACCCACTTCATACAAAATTTCTAAAATAGTGAGCTTGCTTTTTGTAGTATCTTTTAAAATTTCCTTGGCATGTTCTATACGATAGGAATTAACGAAATCATAAAAATGCTGGTCTAATTGATGATTGATTAAAATGGATAACTCTCGAGTTGGGATTTGAATTGTATTAGAAACATCTTGAATAGTTAAAGAAGGATTTAGATAAGGCTTTTCAGCCATCATAAACTGTTGTAATTTCGATAACGTCTCATCTTGCTTTTTTTCATTTTCTGCCAAAGGCTCCTTCACTTTATCTTCCAGAATAATATCAGAAACTAATTTTAATTTTGAATCGATATTTCGAAACAAACTGGGATTGTTTAATGCTTTCAATAAATACCAACAAGTAATAAACAACTGAAAAATTAGGAGTCCGCTATTTACCCATTCAGAGATGTATTCATATTCCGAAAATTTAAAAATGTTTTTTACAAGCGCAATCAAATATAAAATGGTCAGTGCTGTTGTAAACTGGAACAGCCACTTAAAGGAATTAATACTCGCTCCTGCATAATTTTCAAGGTATAATTTTTTTGTTTTTCGCAAAAGCATAAAAACTGCAATAAGGTAAACAACGATTTGAGTATGAAAAAGAATATGGTTGAATTGCAGTTCAAGTACACTTTGACGATGTTGAAGAAGATTGATTTTAGAAGCTACATTTACCAAGTAAAAACGAGGCAATAAAATAACATTTGCCATCAAAAAAGGAAGCAGATGCAATAAGTATTTGGGCTTAAGCTTAAAATCGGAATAACAAACAGATAAAACATACAGATAAAAAACAGGAATTTGTAAGAATGCTAATGTATTTCTAAGCATTCCTAGATTTGATGGATTTTGAACGACTAAACTTAGCAAAGGTCCACTTAAATCTATTGCAGTTATAATTAAAAACGTGGCAAAAAGAACATTACTTGTCTTTTGTTTTGTTTTAACAGTAAATAAAAAAAAGGCAAGAAACAATGAAATGAACAACGAAATTGAAGCCACAATAACCAGTAAACTAATATTATCCATTCTTTAATTTCTTTTGTTGCATTAAGTTATTGAAATCGTCCACCCTCAAAAGTTGTGAATAACTTTATGATGCTTTACATAGGAGTGGCTGTTGTGCGTTCGGTTTTTTTGTTTTAAATGTTAATTTTATTTTAATGATTGTTTTTCATTCAAAATTCTCACAATTCCAGCTTCATTATTTTCGTTTTTATTTTTTTTCAATTTAAAATTCATATCAAGTTGTAGAATAAATTTGTAATAGATCTTTTCCGACTTCTATTTCATTTTTAAAACTCAATCCTAATTTTTCTAATAATTTTATGGAATTAATATTTTCCTTTATTGTTGTGGCAAGAATTCGATTATGATTTTTATTATTAATTGCATCTTTTAAAACAGGTATAGTTGCTTCATATGCATATCCTTTTTTAGCATATTTTGGAAGAAACGCAAAGCCAATATCGTTATGTTCTAAATAATCCCGTTTAATAAAAGTTATAATTCCAATTTTAGTATTTTCAGTTTTCAATTTAACTGCCCAATAAATTACATTTGGATTATCTATTATTTTTTGAACATAATTTTTTGCATCCTCTTCTGTTTTTATATTTCTATCACCAATAAACTTTATCCATTCTAAAGTGTTCACTAATTGACTTATAAATTCATAATCATCAAAGCATAACTTGCTTAATGATAGTCTTTCAGTTGTATAATTATTTTCCATCTTTTATTAAGTTTCTTTTCGGTTTTCTGTCGATCCAAACTGACGCACAACGTTCCCGCGCTACAAGCAGTTTGGTACTAAATTAAGCCCTATTTTCGGATTTGCCAAATCTTCCAAATACAAAACCAATTTCAAATTAAGCCTAATACCCAAATTGCTTGTAGCGTGTGTTGGCGGTAGTTTTTATTTCCACAACTGGCTGTAATCTTGATAAGTTCTTAATTTGTAATTTGTTTTCATTTGAGCCAATTTCCAATCTTTTTCTGCACTTAAAAAATCTCCAAGCATATAACTCATAGCTCCTCGGTTATAAATTGCCTCTTTTATGAAATCTACTTTTTTAGATTTAGCAAGATCTATACACTTTTCATAATCTAAAAATGCAGATTTAAACTTTTTTTGTTCTTTTTTGCAATTTGCTCTGCAAAAATAAAATTCCGCATCATTTGGGTAATTTATAATTCCTTTATCATAAATTCTTTCTGCATTATAATTATCTCCATTTAGCATATAATAACTCGAAGCTAGTTCATCAAAAAGTTCACGTTCCTTGTTACCTTTTTTAATAGCCATTTCAAAATTTAAAATTGCATCTTCTAGTTTTTGATGGTCAAAACAATCATCTTCGTTAGCTATAAGAAAACTATTTTTTCCTCTTTCAAAATATGTCTGTCCACTTATAAATAAATCAGTTTTATAAATAATAAAAAACACGATTAAAATCGTTAGCAGTCCGGATATTTTGAATAAGATTTTCTTCATTTCTTAAAATTACAGGTAACGTTTGGCCGCTTGGCGATGTGGCGGATTAACGAAGCCTAAACTTTCGGTTAATGACTAATTTCTCAAGTACAAAACCATCTTTAAATTTATCCTAAACCCGCCATATTGCCAACCGGCGGTTGGCAAATCGTTTTTATTTAGTTTCCGCTAAAAAATAGTCTGTATGTTTAGGTGGAATTATTGGATAGTGAACTCCGTGTATAATTTTAGTTAGTACTTTTCAATTAATTGAAATCAGGATTGTTAATTGCTATTATAACTTCAATAATTCCTGCATTGCTTTTTATTTAAATTAGTCAATCGGGATAACTTCAAAATCTGTATACTCTTTCCAATTATTAATCCATAAGTCAAAGAGTTCTGGTTTATTTGTTTCCATAAGCTGAAAACAAATATTCTGCTCCCTATTGACCCAAGAATTTAAATAGTAAAGTCCTTCAGGAAGCATTCTACCTTTTCTATTCCATAATTCATTATTCTTTTCAAAACAATCAAGTTTGAATTTTTCAACAACCATATATTTTTTCATAAATCCTTTTTTTAAATGTTTGCCAACGTCCCCGCGCTACAAGCAGTTTGGGACTAAATTAAGCCCATTATTTGGATTTGCCAAATCTTCCAAATACAAAACCAATTTCAAATCAAGCCAAATACCCAAATTGCTTGTAGCGTGTGTTAGCAGATGTTTTTTATTTTAGCACCCATATTTCGCTTCCGCCAGTTGGGAAAAAAATTCTATTGTCTTCAACAATTGGTGTTGAAATTCCGTAATTAAATGGTTGAATGAAATTTATTTTTCCAGTTTCACTATTTAATGAATATAGATTTCGATTCATTGTTCCAAAATATATATTTTCTTTAAAATTTATAATATTACTTTCTGCTTGGTCTTTTTTTAAGTTTATTACCCAATTTGTCCTTCCATTTTTAATATTGATAGAAATGATTTTGTTGTCAATTGTACTTAAAATGATGTTTTCGTTTACAACACAAGGTTCATAAAACAAATCACAATTTAGTGATTTTGACCAAACTTCATTCCCGCTTTCATAATTCAACATCAAAATTTTACCTTCTTTGAAATCTTTATCAAGACAAACTAAAAGTCCTACTTCTGTTTTAATTTGACTTAAATGAGAGAATTTTTTATATTTATTTTCCCAAACAATTTCCCCATTTTCATTATTAATTGCTATGAGTTTTGCATTTAGTTCTGCCAAACCTAAATATATAATGTTTTTAAAAAATGCTGGCTTATTCGTTTCTGTTATGCTTGAATCTTTAGGTAAATACCAAATTACTTTGCCGTCTATTTTATTTATTTTACTAAATCCATTACCTTGTACTGAACCATAAATAAATTTATCATTTTCAGATAAATCTTTCCTTAAATTTATTTCACCATTAATTTTCCATTTTATTTTTCCTATTGTGTCAAAACAATTTAAATCAGTTCCATACTCTGCTAAAAGTAAGTTTTGGTCAGATATTAATGGTTTATGAAATGGATTGTAGTCACTTTGAAATTTTAAATAAACTTTTCCATTTTCTAAATCTACTGAATAAAAATTTCTGTTTGAATTTCCAAAATATAACTTTTTGTTTTTTGCAACTAAAGTTGTTGGAATCCAATCAAATTGTTTGTTTTTCCAGAGTAACTTTACGTATTTCGGATTATCAGCAATTGTAGTTTCATTGTCCTTTCTGCAACCTAGAAGACAAATTAAAAAAGTAAAGATTAAAAATTTTGTTATTTTCATTTTGGTTGCGATTTCTCTCAAAATAACTGCCAACTTTCCCGCGCTACAAGCAGTTTGGTACTAAATTAAGCCTTATCTTCGGATTTGCCAAATCTTCCAAATACAAAACCAATTTCAAATTTAGCCTAATACCCAAATTGCTTGTAGCGTGTGTTGGCGGATGTTTTTTTATCTCATTGAGCTTTGAAACTTCTCTAATGCATCAATTACACTTTTATTATTTATAAATTTCTCACGAATTAGAATTTCGTCGTAATTTTCCGCGCTTACCAGTGGATTGATTTTTAATTCTAAATATGCAGGAACTTGAATAACACTTTTCGACATTCCTTTTAGAAGAAAATATGGAAACATTTCTTCTTCAGTTTTTGAATGTAGTGCAATATAAACCAAACTGAGATTCTCGTATAATTTTATAATTTTATCAGTTGGTTGCTCAATTAACTTCGGATAACTTATATAAGTATCAATTGTTTCTTTTTGATAATAAGTTAGATAACTGATATTCGAATTGTCTTCACTTATAAATTTCTCAATATCTTTAATTTCTAAATTTTCTGTATTAGATTGTAATTCTTGAAATTTCTTCAAAGTATCAAAAAAAAACGTAGAAACAGTATTGGAATTTTTATGGTAAACAAATTTATGTATTTGATTTTTTTTCGAATTATTAGTCTCTGGATTTGTTATTATGTATAAAATAGAATCATTTTTTACAATGCGCTTTGTGATTTTCAAAGTATCAACTGTAGCAATGTATTCTTTTTTAGAATTGTAATTACCAATTCTCCCAGTTATCAATTTGTCTTTAGTTATAGTATTGAACGATATATCTTCGATTCTAAAAGTAAACCAATTACCTTCAAATTGGGCATTTGAATATTGACTTAAAAATAATAATGCAATTATAATAATTTTTTTCATAGAGTTATTCTAGATTCTTTGGCAAAATATCCGCCAACGTTCTGGTACTACAGCGGGTTTGGGTTCTAAATTAAGATTTATTTTTCGGTTGTCACTAATCATTCAAACACAAAACCATTTTCCCATTAAGCCTATTGCCCAAATCCGTTGTAGTGGCTGTTAGTGGCTGGTTCTATTTATCTTTGTATGTACAAGTTCAACTATGTTTTCAAAGGAATCATTTCCAATTTCTTCCTTTGATAGAATGTATGAGGATTGATTTCCTATATTTAAATCTAAAAAAATATTGTCTTCGATTATTCTGTAATTTTTAAAAGCATTCCATTTTATTTTTGCTTCATATTTATAATCTTTATAGTTAAAATACTCATCATTAAATTCCCAAATGCTTATTTCGTTGGATTCCAATTGTCCCTTAATTTCATTTTCAATTAGTTTAAGGTAAGTTTTTTTACTATTTTGATATGCGTAATTTGTTCTATAGCATTCCAATAATCCATACAAACCAATAAGAATAAATATTACACCAATATTATTTTCTCCATAAATTATTAGGAATCCAATTGAAATGAAAAAAATATAAAGGATTAGATTTTTTTTATTTTTTTTTAATATTTTTTCCCAAGTTAAGGATAGATTTAGAATTGTTTGCTTTTTGTAAATTTCTTCTTTAAAAGGGATTTCAAATTTCATTGGATATATTTTTCTTAAATGATTCTCTTTTCTCCGGAGGAACTAGCCACTAACGTTCTGGCACTACAGCGGGTTTGGGGTTAAATTAAGCCTTATCTTCGGATTTGCCAAATCATCCCAAATACAAGACCATCTTTCCATTAAGCCCAATGCCCAAATCCGTTGTAGTGGCTGTTAGTTGCTGTACCTTTCTTGTGCAATATTTCGGCATTCCTGTCTGAGAGTAGCCAAATATTTAGACTTTTTAGGATTATGATTCGTATTCAAAATTGGTTCAAAATGTTTGATTAAATCTTTCTCAATAAAATCAATATTTTTTTCAGCTTTTAAATATTCAAATTGTAGATTTTCATCCATCCAATTTATAATTTTTTCAGAGTCAGCTAAACTGAACTTATAATTGTTCAAATTTGATTTGCCAATTAATGAACCTCTTGGGGGTTTAAAATTTAATATAGCTCCAATTCCTCGGAAAAAAGTCCCGTGACTCTTTCCTTTACATTCTTCTTCTAAGCGTCTACCTAAATTTTTACTTGCTTTACCAATATAAATTATTAAGGATTCTTTATTTTCTATTTCATTCCTAAGTAGCAAAGGAAAAGTAGAAATGTTTTTTATTCTTAAAGCATAAATTCCCGCAAAATTTAGATTATACTTATTTAAATCTTTTAGAGTTTTAAAATTTTCTGGTTTAAAAATTTCGTTCATTTTTACGATTTTTTTTGGTATAGCAACTAACGTTCTCGCGCTACAAGCAGTTTGGGACTAAATTAAGCCCAATATTCGGATTTGCCAAATCATCACAAATACAAAACCAACTTTCCATTAAGCCAATTGCCCAAATCCGTTGTAGTAGCTGTTAGCAGTAGTTTTTTATTTTTCGACATTGATTTTCTTTGATAAATTTTCAAATATAGTTTTCAAACAACTTTCTTCGGTAAACTCAAATATTTCCAAAAAGATTGTAACACTTTCAGTATTCCAGGCAGAATTATTGAATCCATTTTTTTGGTAACGATTCAATAACTTTATCAAGTTATTTTTTGAAGTTTCACCACCAATTTCGTTTTCCAATTCGAGAATGAATTCGTTTAAATCATGGAGAGGCTTTATCCAATCACTTTCAGCTTCAAGAATTCTTTCCGCAATTAGTAAATCGGTTTTATTTTCAACAGCTTTTTTTCCACAATATCAAATAGAATGTCAAAAGTCATTACAATTTCGGTTTTTTTTAAATTACTGCTAATGTTCTCGCTCTACAGCGGGTTTGGGACTAAATTAAGCCCATTCTTCGGATTTGCCAAATCTCCCAAATACAAAACCAACTTCAAATTAAGCCTAAAGCCCAAATTGCTTGTAGCGTGTGTTATGCCCAGTTATTCTTTCTTTCATTTTTTCAATAGTAGTCTTAAATAATAAAAGTCCTTTTCGTTTGGTTGTCCATTTTCATTTAAATACTTGTCAACTGAAGCAACTTTTAAAATTAGTGAATTGTTTGTTTCCCAAACAAAGTCGTCAGGAACCCATATTTGTTGGTCAAGTTCTAAATATTTAATTAAATTATTTTGGTTTGCTGTTTTAACTTTCCAAATTTGAATTCCGTTTGGCACGCCTTCAAGTCCGTAGGGCAATGATAAATTTGCGTAGTATTCCGAAGCAGGTGAAAGGTAAGGTCTATTCCAAGTCGTTGTCTTGTTGCCAGTTTCTTTGTCAATGAGATAACATTCGTAATGTTCCCAAAATGTTCCCGAAACTAAATAATTGTCAATGTCGGGAAAGTGACCAAGATAAAGATATTTTCTTTCTTCTGTTTCTCCAACACCAACAAGCGTGTCCTTGAAAATTACAGAAGGCGGATAATGCGGTCTATTCAAAGGAACTTCGGTTACTCCATTTACTTTTCTAACATTAAGAGTGTCTTGAATAAATTTGTCTTTGTAATTGTTTTTTGCTTTTGTAAAATCTTCAATGGTCGCTTTTGTTATTGAAAAAGTCTGCGAACTGTCGGCTACTGCTAACTGTTGGCTGACAACTTTACCATTATCTATTGTTGCGTTTTTCTGTCCGCAAGCAGAAATTAAAATTGTCAAGCAAATGATTAGTTGTCGTGTCATTTTATAATTGGGCATAACGTTCTGGCACTACAGCAGGTTTGGGACTAAATTAAGCCCTATTTTCGGATTTGCCAAATCTTCCAAATACGAAACCAATTTCAAATTAAGCCTAATACCCAAATTGCTTGTAGCGTGTGTTAGCGGTTCGGTTGTTTATGTACAAACCATTTGATAAAACTCTTTTGCCAAGTTTTTCTGTATTGCGGATGATTGAGGCCAACTCCAAATCATAAGATGAAATAATATTAAGTGCATTACTATCAAATTGATTAGTACTTTCTTTAATGTTTTTTTGTTTTTTGTCAGCGATAATGTAATAAAGAAAACTATAATAATCCAAAAAGGAATATAGACAATTCGACTTAAACCTGTTTGTGGAAATAAGTTTACTAGCAATGTCAATTCTAAAATACATACTAATATTGATAAGATGATTAAAAGTATTCTTTGGTTGAATTTTATCATTTATTTTCTTTTCAGCAAGTTTCTATTTTCCATTTTCAAATTCATAAAGCTTTCTCAAACTTCTGCTTTTCAAGTTTTAAAAATTTGACTTTCAAGTTTATACTTTTCACGACTTCATTTTCGGTTTTCCTGCGTTAAACAAAATCAATCTCTTACAAAGTTTTTTTTGCGTAAGTTCGGTTTCAACTGACCGCTAACGTTCTCGCGCTACAAGCAGTTTGGGACTAAATTAAGCCCATTATTCGGATTTGCCAAATCATCCCAAATACAAAACCATCTTTCCATTAAGCCAAATGCCCAAATCCGTTGTAGTGGCTGTTAGCGGTTCGGTTTTCTTGTTAAATTCAGATGTTGAATTTCAACAATTTTCTAAAGCTTTTTTACATTTCTCTTTTCATTTTTCAAACACAAAATTTTTCAAGCTTCTGTTTCCGATTTCTATTTCTGATATTCAGTAAAATTCGGTTCAAAGCTTGTAAAATAATAAATTGCAATAACAAACAAGCAAATTATTATTATGATTAAATGCTGTTTTAAGAATTTTAATATCGTTGCGATTAACAACCCAAAGGTTATAATTAGTCCTTTTTCAGCGTATGGAGCAAAAACTTCAAAAGCTAAATATTTTGGAATTAAAGGATTATTGTAATTAAATTTTGTTGAGTAATAAATTGTAAAAACAAATAGCAAGTGAAAAATTAAAATTATAAGAAAAGCATTTGCAATTTTTTCAAAGTTTTTGTTCTTATTTATTTCGTTTAATTTATCAAACATTTCTTTTGGTTTTTAGCTTATATCTTCTGATAATTTTTTTCTGCGTTTTTTTGGCTCGAAACTGACCGCTAACGTTCTGGTACTACAGCGGGTTTGGGTTCTAAAGTATGATTTATTTTTCGGTTATCGTTAAACTGCCAAATACAAAACCATTTTCCCATTAAGCCAATTGCCCAAATCCGTTGTAGTAGCTGTTAGCGGCTGCTTTTTTATTCTTCAAAATTATATTCGTCTCCTGATTCGGCCCTACATTTTCTGAAGATACTTTTCGGTATGCCATAATTAAAATCAATTTTTGTTTCAATACTCTTATCACAATCCTTATCAATATTTTTAAATATTAAATAACCATTTTTAAGTTCAGTTGGTAAGTCGTTCAACATTGTGATATTGTAATTTCCCAAATATTGATTTTTTTGATTAAATACCAATATTCTATTTGTCGCTCGTTCAGATAATCCCCAAATCCATACGGAGTTCATTATTTTATAAACTTTTCCATTTTTTGCATCTACACGTCCTAAGTATTTTAATCTCGTTTCTGTTTCGCCTTTTACAGTCCATTTTCCATAAACAAATTCTTTTCCAATTATATTTTTCTTTAAGACTTCAAGTCTATAATCACGATTGTCGGTTTGGCAAAATCCAAAAGTAAATGATATGATTATTAGAAAAGTAATATATGTTTTCATTTGATTTCACTTTTTGGTAAAGTTGCCGCTAACGTTCCCGCGCTACACGCGGTTTGGGACTAAATTAGCGTTATTTTTCTGATTAGCCAAAACTTCCAAATACAAACCAATTTTCCCATAAAAACAAATGCCCAAATCGCTTGTAGCGTGTGTTAGGGTGTGTAGCGACACGTTTGAAAAGCACGAAAGTTCATCCGTTCCAATTTTCCAGTCCAATGTCGGCAACTTTTCCACGTTCCAATTTCGGTAGCTTTTCTGTTTTGTGTTTGTCGTCGGAATTATGTTTTTCTATTAAAACTCAAAAAAAAGCGAAAAATTTTTCCACTTTCTGTTTTCCGCAAAGTGATTCACATTTGCTTTTCTTTCGCATTTCGATGTCAGATTCTGAGCTTGATTTGCGTCGGCACGCTAGCTAGTTCATTATTATTTTTTCAGTTGCAAAATGTCTGGTTGATGTCGGCTGTGTCTTTTCAACGGAGCTATAAACCCTAACGTTCCGCAGCTACACGAGGTTTGGGAAAAAGTTCGCCTTTACTTTCGGTTAAAGACTGAACTTTAAAACACAAAACCAACTTTCAGTTGATGACCGAAACCCAAATCTCGTGTAACTGCTGTTATCCTCATTTTATAATTGCCAGTTCTTAATTGCACTTAAAGTGTTGTATTCATTGACTTTATTAAATTTGACAATGCAATTTTAAGCATAAAAAAGCAATGAAATACTTGTTTTGTTGTACCCAATGTTGTACCTTCGTATCACGATGCACCCAATTGAAAACCCAGTATTTACAATACTTTCACTCGTTTGCATTGCTTTACAAATATAGTACAACATTTCTAATTTCCTAACACTATGGCATCAATTAAACTAATTTTAAGAACACACCAGGCAGACCAAACCGGACACAGCCCTTTGTACATTCGAATTATAAAAGATAGAAAAACGAAATTTATCACTGCTGGAGTGAAGCTCAAAGAGAACGAGTGGGATGAAGTAAAGCAGAAAGTAAAAAAGAACCATCCCAACAGCGCGAGGATGAATGCTGCATTATCTCAAAAAATTGCAGATGCTGAAGGTCAGGTTGCGGATATGGAAAGAAAGATAAAAACCGTTTCCATCAAAAAACTAAAAGAAGCCATCAAGGGAAAAGAAGTGCCAAACTTTTTTCAATATGCTTATGCTCGATGTGAAAAAATAAAAGGTAGCGTTTCGTTTGGAACTTATAAAAATTATATGCTTTACACAAAGAAATTTGAAAATTATGTAGGCAGCAAGGATGTTTATTTTGATGATATTACGGTGTCAGTTTTAAAGGACTATATGGCTCATATGGGAAATATTCTAAAAAACGGAGCAACGACACAACGCTATTCAATAATGATCTTGGCGATAATGTTCAAGGAAGCTATTAAAGAAGACATCATTCCAGAATATATGTATCCATTCAACAAACTGACATTAAAAAAAGATACCGAGAAAAGAGTATTCCTAAACAAAGACCAAATCGAAAAACTAACCAATTTAGACCTCAAAGAAGGAAAGAAAGCGGATTTATGGAGAGATTTATTCCTATTCTCAATTTATGCCGGAGGATTAAGATTTAGCGATGTTATCGAGCTGCAATACACCAATTACAATAGCGAAGAGCAAAGAATAAAAAAAGTAATCCGTAAAACAGGAAGATTACACCAGTTTAAAATTGGTAAAGTGGCGATTGATATTTTGAATAAATACATCAAAGAAGATGCACAACCAGATGATTATATTTTCCCAATTATTACAGATAAAAAATCATACAACAAGAGTGAAGAAATACGTTATTTCATTACACAAAGAGAAAATCATTCTGCAAATTTCCAACTCAACCGAATGGGTAAAATGTTGAAACTACCGTTTCCACTTTCGTTCCATTTATCGCGACACAGTTTTGCAACAAATGCGTTAAATAATGGAATGAGAATTGAGCACGTTTCTAAATTAATGGACCACACAGACATCAGTACAACGCAGATATATGCTAAAATCATTAGCGAAGAATTAGACAAAGCAGTTGACAGTTACATTTTCTAAATAACGTGTAAAGTCCCTATTTTATTGACTTCATCCGATTGTTAATAACTTCATTTAAAATCCTTTAACAAGGATTTTTTTTATTTTCTACATTTGCAAAATAGAAATCTAGTAATTTTTAAAGCAAACAAATCGAAAAAAAGATGATTGCTCTTTATAAGCCAAACAGCAACAAGAAAACATCAAATTTTAAACCGCTTTTAATTACAATTTTTAAGTAAATGAATAACAAAAAAGACATACTACAATTTGAATTCAAAGGATCAAAATATGCAAACCGCAGAGTTTGTAGAATTATTGGCAGTGCCACAGGCACAAGCCAAAAATCCTTTATTTGATATTATTGTCGAAGACAAAATCAACATTCAAAACTATTGCAATGCCTTAATTGCAAAAATTCTAGAACTCAAACAATCTCATTTTCCTGCATTTATCGATTATCAATTCAACCTGGTGAAGAACCCAGAAGTATGGATTTGTAAACTAGAAAAACTATTAGCCAACAATGAAGCTTTTTTCAGCTCCAAAACGGCAATGAGTAGATACAATAAATTATACATCTTAATCGAAAAAAAACGAACAGAGCTGCAATCTTCGAGAGTAAAAGAGCCAGTTGCAAAAACTCCAAAAAGACTAATAAACGCAGAAAGTGAAGAAAGATATTTCTCATTTTCAGAGGTTAAAAAACACATCGCTACTCTAACTAATTATCCAGATAAAATACTTTATTTGAATGAAGAAATTTGTGAGTATAAGCAATCAGAAGTATATTTTATCAATAACAAACTATTGGATTACAAAAAACAATGCAAAGCTTTATTGAAACAAATCCAAAATGAAAAAATCTTAAAATGTCAATTAGAGAAAGAACAAGCTGAAGAGAAAAATAAAATAGCTTTAGAGAAAAAGCCAACATTAAAAATTCGTTTGAATGGTCCAATTAATATTTTAACGGATGCTTACAAACAAATGATGTATGTGGTAAAGCCAAATGGGAAACCTTACATTGAGTATAAGATAAAAGAAATTGCAAAATTTATTTGTGATAATTATTTAGACGAAAATGGAAATGAACTCTCAATGCTTACAATTCAAACTTATTTATCGCCAACTCGAACCGACAAGAACCCAAATAATGATTGGAAAATAAAACTGTAGTCCGATTTTTTCTAAAATTAACATTTCAACTTTTCAACATCTATAAGGGCTAACAAACTTTTTAGTCCGATAAGACCAAATAAGTCTAATCGGACTTTTTTTGATTTCGTCCATTTGCACCATAACAATTTAAAACTTTTAAAAATGGATGCAATTATCTTCACAAAAGACCAGTTCACAGATCTAATGA
>CAUPRE010000044.1:0-12092 GCA_963513565.1 uncultured Flavobacterium sp.
AATACTACTCAAACAACGACTTATACTTTTACGCCAACAGCAGGTCAATGCGCTACAACGGCAAGTATGACAATTACGGTTAATCCAAATATCACCCCAACATTTGCTTCAGTGAGTCCTATTTGTTCAGGTCAGACCTTGAGTGCCTTGCCTACGACATCTACAAATGGCATTACGGGAACTTGGTCACCCGCTTTGAATACTACCCAAACAACAACTTATACATTTACTCCAACAGCAGGTCAATGCGCTACAACGGCAAGTATGACAATTACTGTTAATACAACGCCACCACCAAATGCTCAAAGTATTCAAGATGGTTGTTCAACTGCGACATTAGCTGATTTTATTGTAAACGGACAAAACCTTTTGTGGTATGAATCTCCTACAAGCACAATAGCGCTTCCATTAACAACAGTTTTGGTTGCTAATACTATTTATTACGTTTCTCAGACTATTTTGGGGTGCGAAAGTGTAATGAGGATTCCAGTTACAGCAAATGGTCCTTGCTTGAATGTTGAGCGTTTCGATGATTTAAAGCTTAATTATAGTCCAAATCCAGTATTAGATTATTTAAATGTTTCATCTTCAGAAAAAGTTACTAAGTATGAGTTAATTAATGGTATTGGCCAATTTGTTTCAGCTAAGGATATTGACAATATGGATTTTGAAATCGATATGAAAAATTTTCCAGCAGGAATTTATTACATAAGATTATTTTCTGATGTCAAAATGAAAACATTAAAAATTATTAAAAAGTATGATTAGTATTAAGTAAAATGTATGCTCAAATTTTGAATTTTGGGCAGTTAATTATGGTGTTTACGCATTGCAAATAAAGTCGCTATAATTTTATGGTGTGCTAGTTTTTATGGCCGAGCATTTTGCTGACACTTTCAATACGAACACCATTGGTTAATGTCACTGTTGTTGCGGAAGTATGTCTAGAGATATGGAAGGTAAGTTCTTTGTTTATCCCACAAACATCTGTAATTTGTTTAAGATAGGCATTAATTTTTTGATTGGATAAGGGGTAGTTTGTCTTCGCTATTACATTGTGGATGATTCTCTTATTTGTCGATTATCATTTTTGTAACTGGAAGGATTGGTATTTTGGTATCACTTTTCGTTTTTTTTCTGTTTGTGAACATCCATTCCTAACATATATTCTTTAGTTTATGTGAAGTTTTGTCAAGTTTCTACACTAGTATTTGCTAAGTTTGTAATGCAGATTAATTATAATATATCACCCTTTATTGATATGCTTTACGTTTTTAAAACTTTTCAATAATACTTTGTGCTTCAAAGTCAGTTAAATAAACTATTTTTGATTCTTTAACTTTTGTCTTATTTTCTAACGAATTACTTTAGCATATAAATTTGTTAATCAAAAATTTTATTATCTACTAATTTTAAATAAAAGCTCCATGCACCAGATCCTCAAAGTATAATCGTTAATAGCCACGTATAATATGAATCTTATCGTTCTGCTATCTAAAAAAAAAATAGACAACGAATTTTGTGTCAAAATTCCTTAACTTTAGCAGAAGAAAAAAATCAAAAACAAGGAAGACTAGTTTGCTAAACTTGAGTTTTTTTTCGGCCATTTAATTTGCTTAAAATGTCACGATTCCTATTATTTTTTCTAGTGCTGAGTAGTTTTTGTAACAACTACGCTCAAACAAAAACAGCCAAAGAAGTCAATCATCAAGCCCAAACTTGGGTAAGTCTCAATACCAATTACAAATTCAACGACCACTGGGGAATGATGAATGATATTCACATCCGCAGAACAGATTTTGCCGCCAAAGAAAATTTTTATTTCGCAAGAACCGGAATTACTTATGCTGCCTATCCTAATCTAACGCTAGCTTTGGGTTATGCTCATTTGTGGTTAGCACCAGCTAAACCAGAGTGGAATAACTTTGCCGATGAGAATCGTATATATCAGCAAGTCGTTTATACATCCAAAATCGGGAAAGTCAATGTACTCCAACGACTAAGAAATGAACAGCGATGGCAAGACAAAATGGCAAACGATGTGGCTGTCGATACCCGATTCACCAATAGAGTACGCTATTTGTTAAGCTTCACCATTCCTGTTTTTAAAGACAAATCACTCCCATCGTTGGTGGTCGCAGACGAACTATTGCTGCACTTCGGCAAAGAAGTAGTGTACAATACACTAGACCAAAACCGAATTTTCCTAGGAATCCGTCAAAACATTACGCCAAAACTCAGCTATGATTTTGGCTATATGCACGTTTTTCAACAAAAATATTCCGGCTATCAGTATGACGCCAACCATACCCTCCGATTATTCTTCTATTACAACGGAGCTAAAACACCCGAAAAGAAAGCAGTACAGCATCAAGACGGTCAAGAGTAGTTTTTATTATTTTTCTTAATTTTAAACAGTAAAAAATAAAATTAACTTATTTTTATATCTTTGTGTTTAATATTTTGTTTATTTTGTGCTTTAAAAGAAATAATCTTTTTTAATGTTTCAAAAAACACATCATTAAATAAACCAAATAGTCTTATGAAAACAACTCGAAAAGAACATGATTTTTTAGGGGAACTTGAAATTCCAAGCGACGTATATTATGGAATTCAAACTTTTCGTGCGCTAGAGAATTTTAACATTACAGGAATCCCAATTTCAAAAGAACCATTGTTTATAAAAGCCTTAGGCTATGTAAAGAAAGCTGCAGCATTAGCCAATAAAGATTGCGGTGTACTTGACGCCAAAATTGCTGAGGCCATTTGTTTTGGAAGTGATCAATTAATTGCTGGAAAATTCGACCAAGAGTTTGTAAGCGATTTAATCCAAGGTGGAGCAGGAACTTCCGTAAATATGAATGCCAATGAGGTGATTGCTAACATCGGTTTAGAATACTTAGGACACAAAAAAGGAGAATATCAATTTTTACATCCTAACAATCATGTCAATTGTTCGCAATCTACTAATGATGCTTATCCAAGCGCGTTTCGTATTGCCTTGTATTTGAAAATGGAGACTTTTATAAAGTCACTCGAAAATCTCGAAGTTGCCTTCGCAGCGAAAGGAAAAGAGTTTCAAAGTGTTTTAAAAATGGGACGTACGCAATTGCAAGATGCGGTTCCAATGACTTTGGGGCAGGAGTTTACTTCTTATGCAACTACTATTGGAGAGGATATATTACGACTTAAAGATGCTCAAAGTTTAGTTTTAGACATTAATATGGGGGCGACTGCTATTGGTACAAAAGTGAATGCTCCTGAGGGATATCCTGAAATCTGTGTGGCATATCTAGCTAAAGAAGTAGGTATTCCGTTGACATTATCTCCTGATTTGATTGAGGCTACTGTAGATACTGGTGCCTATGTTCAAATTATGGGAACCATGAAAAGAACAGCAGTTAAAGTCTCTAAAATATGTAATGACTTACGATTGTTAAGTTCCGGACCAAGAACAGGTTTCAATGAAATTAACTTACCAGCACGCCAGCCTGGTTCCTCCATTATGCCTGGAAAAGTAAACCCAGTTATCCCTGAAGTAGTGAATCAAACTTGCTTTTACGTAATTGGGCAAGATTTAACCGTTACGATGGCGGCTGAGGCAGGACAATTGCAATTAAATGTTATGGAGCCTGTAATTGCTTTTGCCATGTTTACATCATTAGACTATTTAACAAAAGCCATTCAAACATTAATAGATAAATGTATTATGGGTATTACGGCAAACGAGACGCATTGTTACAATCTAGTTATGAATAGTATTGGTATTGTGACCCAGTTAAACCCAATTTTAGGATATGAGGAAAGTGCTAATATCGCTGGTGAGGCCTTAAAAACGGGAAAAAGTGTGCATCAAATAGCGGTAGTAGAGCGTCAACTCATAACACAATCAAAATGGGATGAGATATATTCTGTTGGAAATTTGATTAATCCTAAGTTTATTAATTCATAAAGTTTAGATAAAACTGATTATATTTTTAGCGTTGCAAAGTAACTTTTTTTAAAAATGTAGTTTAAATTTTTTTATTGTCAATGCTTGACCTTAGATAGTAAATGATGTTTCTTTTTTTGAAGCATTAAGAGGTACTGCAGCTGTTATATAGGTAGCAGCTGCGCTACATCTACTCTTAGTATACCTCCTTCTTGAGCTATGATATTTGCCAAGTTTTATGCTTCTGCTATATAAATAGTATAAGCGATCGATTTTTTTTCCCCTATAGCATTAATGTTTTACACAATTAGTTTTGCCTTTAATTCATTAAACAAACTAAGAAAACAAAGCTTCTTTATGGTCGATTTTATTTTCAATCCCATACCTATCAATACTATCTATAGGTTCTATTTTTAAATTAACCTACAGACACAAATAGTAAACAGCGCTTATTTTACTACCTCACTATCCTGTTGAACAATTGTTAAAATTTTGAATTTTAATTAAATTATTGATTTTCAGTAATTAACACTTTTATTTTTTTGTAAATTTACAGATATAGATAAAATAGGACCAAAAAATATTTGTCAGTTATTTCTCCTAAATAAACGATTATGCATTTCGTTAAATCTAAAAGAGAAAATAGTTAGAGAATCAAAGTGCGCTTATTTTATACAAAAAGCAAGAGTTGTAACTGTAAGTAGCATTTGATAGAAGTAGCTGATTTATATGTTACACTAGACGATCTTTTATAAGGGTTAACTGTAATTTTGTTCGTTTTGCTATTTTTTGTTGTTGTAAGATCCTATTATAGCACGTGCATTTAGGAATTACAGTTGAACCAACGTATGCTTAAGTGATTGCAAGACTGCGTTGTATATGTCAGATTTATTTGATTGCGATTTGAAGTAATAAATAACAACTAATTAATTTAAATAGTATGAGCACGACACGAAAAGAACACGACTTCTTAGGGGAATTAGAAATCCCAGGTCATTTGTATTACGGAATTCAAACTTTTAGAGCGGTAGAAAACTTTAACATCACTGGAATTCCAATATCAAAAGAACCTTTATTCATAAAAGCACTTGGATATGTAAAAAAAGCGGCGGCCATGGCGAATAAAGATTGCGGCGCGTTAGATCCAAAAATTGCCGAAGCCATATGCTACGGAAGCGATCAAGTGATAGCAGGTAAATTTGATCAAGAATTTGTGAGCGATTTAATTCAAGGAGGTGCTGGTACTTCAGTCAATATGAATGCCAATGAAGTGATTGCAAACATTGGTTTGGAGTATCTTGGACATAAAAAAGGGGAATATAATTTTTTGCATCCCAATAATCATGTTAATTGTTCTCAATCTACAAATGATGCTTATCCGTCGGCATTTCGTATCGCATTGTATTTAAAAATGGACTCCTTTATTCAATCCCTTGAAAATTTAGAAATTGCTTTTAGAGGAAAAGGCAGTGAATTTAATTCTGTTTTAAAAATGGGCCGCACACAATTGCAAGATGCCGTGCCGATGACCTTGGGTCAGGAATTTAATTCGTATGCTACTACTATTGGTGAAGACATATTGCGACTTAAAGATGCTCAAAGTTTAGTTTTAGACATCAATATGGGGGCGACTGCTATTGGTACAAAAGTGAATGCTCCTGAGGGATATCCAGAGATTTGCGTCGCATATTTGGCTAAAGAGGTTGGGATACCATTAACCTTGTCTCCCGATTTGATTGAAGCAACAGTTGATACTGGAGCGTATGTGCAAATTATGGGCACTATGAAAAGAACAGCAGTTAAAGTCTCTAAAATTTGTAATGATTTGCGATTGTTGAGTTCGGGACCAAGAACAGGTTTTAATGAAATTAATTTACCAGCACGCCAGCCTGGCTCTTCAATAATGCCAGGAAAAGTAAACCCGGTTATCCCTGAAGTGGTGAATCAAACCTGTTTTTATGTAATTGGTCAAGATTTGACGGTTACGATGGCTGCAGAGGCGGGACAATTGCAATTAAATGTTATGGAGCCTGTAATTGCTTTTGCCATGTTTACATCATTAGACTATTTAACAAAAGCCATTCAAACATTGATAGATAAATGTATTATGGGTATTACGGCAAACGAGACGCATTGTTACAACCTAGTTATGAATAGTATTGGTATTGTGACCCAGTTAAACCCAATTTTAGGATATGAAGAGAGTGCAAGCATTGCCGGTGAAGCATTAAAAACGGGCAAAAGTGTACATCAAATCGCTGTTGTTGATCGACAGTTAATCACGCAAGAAAAGTGGGATGAAATTTATTCAATAGATAATTTGATAAATCCAAAGTTTATCACGTCATAATTTAAACCGATAATAATGTAAATCAAAAGGTCATGAAAAAAATCATTTTATTGTTTTTAGCAGCATTCTCAATAGTCCAACTACAAGCGCAAGACAAAGTTGCCAAATCTTCACCTCGAATTATGATTTTAGCGACAGGTGGTACTATTGCAGGATCGGGTGAATCATCAACAAAAGCAGCATATACTGCAGGGAAAGTACCGATAGATGATTTACTTAGCGCCGTGCCAGCAATACATAGTTATGGAAAAATAACCGGGGAGCAAACCGCATCTATCGGCAGTCAAGATATGAATATTGCTACTTGGTTGAAGTTATCTAACCGCATCAATCAAATTTTTAGAGAAAATTTAGCGGATGCTATAGTGGTGACGCATGGCACAGACACCATGGAGGCAACTGCCTATTTTTTAAAATTAACTGTAATGTTTGACAAACCTGTTGTAATCGTAGGTTCAATGCGTCCGTCAACAGCGTTGAGTCAAGATGGCAATCGAAATTTGTTAGATGCTGTGATGGTGGCGGCAGATCCAAAATCACAAGGAAAAGGTGTCGTTGTAGCAATGAATGAAAAGGTATTTGATCCAAGGGATGTAACCAAAGGGAGTTCTACGAATTTAGAAACTTTTGTGTCTCGTAATTTTGGGCCAATTGGGTTGATTTATGACGGTAAAGTAAGTTATTATTACCAATCATTAAAAAATCCTGCTAAGAAGTTTGATGTTACAAAATTAACTTCTTTGCCACAGGTCGAGATTGTTTATGGATATGCGGATGCAAGTCCTATAACGGTATCGAGTTTAATGAATGCCAATGTAAAAGGTATTGTGTATGATGGAATGGGGAATGGAAATTTTAACGAACCAGTGGGTAAGGAATTAGCAGTAGCAGCCAAAAAAGGAATTCAAGTAGTTCGATCTAATAGAACCGGATCTGGTAGAACAACTTTAGAGAATGAAGTTGATGATAAAGCATTAGGTTTTATTGTAGCGGATGATTTAAGTGCTCAAAAGGCTAGAATTCTACTCATGTTGTCACTTACAGAAACAGCAAATCGAGAAAAAATTCAGGATAATTTCTTTGCCTATTAATTCTCTTTTATGGCGCACAAACTAAATTAAAAACCTAAAAAAAACGCAATAATGATTTGGATTGAATTTTCGGTACTCATTGGAATGATTTTAATTGGATCTCAAATGAAAGGGATTGGTTTAGGTGTCATGGGAATGGTAGGTCTTTTTATCTTTATTACCTTTTTTAAAATGACTCCCACCAGTCCTCCCATAGATGTGATGCTCATCATCATGGCGATAGTAACCACAGCTGCAACCTTGCAAGCCTGTGGAGGATTGGATTATTTAGTAGGAATTGCAGAAAAAATTATTCGAAGCAATCCCTCAAAAATTATTTTTATTGGTCCACTCAGTGTTTTTATTCTATGCCTTTTTGCGGGTACCTCACACATATTATATTCCTTGTTACCAGTTATTTCAGAAGTATCAGCAAAAAAAAGAATACGGCCAGAACGTGCTTTAAGCATCTCTGTAATTGCTTCTCACATGGCACTTACCGGAAGTCCGATGAGTGCCGCAACAGCAGCCTTAGTTCTAATTCTTGGCTACGAGGGAGCATTACTCGATATTATGGCAGTTTGTATTCCAGCCTGTATAATTGGGGTTCTCGTAGGTTGTTTTTGCGTTTTGAGAAAAGGAAAAGAGCTCGAAGAAGATCTAATTTTTATTGAAAAGATGAAAGATCCGATTTTTGCCAAAAGTTTGGAAGCCGACTCAGAAACACACCAAAGAATGTTGAAACCTGGTTCTAAAACTTCTGTACTGCTATTCTCTTTAGCAATAATTTTTATAGTAGTGTCGGGCTCAGTGCCTAGCTTGATTCCAAATTTTGGAGAAGACACAGCTTCTATAGTTATAAATGCCAATGGTAGTTTGAGTATGGTTACGGTAATTTGTATAGTAACACTGACAGCTAGTGCCCTGATGATGCTTGCTACGAAAACTAGTTCCTCGGAGGTTGCTAAATCGAGCCTGTTTACTTCTATGGCCACTGCGACTATTTCGGTTTTTGGAGTAGTATGGATGAGTTCCACCTTTATGAAGTATAATAGCGAAATGATTCAAAATACATTAGGACAAATTGTAACCGATTATCCTTGGACATTCGCTATTGCTGTCTTCATTATGGGAGCTCTTATGTTCAGCCAGGCCGCAGCAACAAAATCGATGATGCCTCTCGGTTTGGCATTGGGAATGTCGAATCCTGTTTTAATTGCAATTTTTCCAGCGGTAAACAGTTGTTTTGTGTTACCGGGATATCCAACGTTGTTAGCCGCGATTGACTTTGATCGTACTGGAACTACCAAAATTGGAAAATACGTAATTAATCATAGTTTTCTTGTTCCAGGTGTTGTGGCAATTGGAGTCGCTATTGCAGTTGGTTTTTTAATAGGATCTTTTATTTTGTAAATAGTTAAAAACTATAATATGAAAAAAATATATTGGTTGCTAGCGTTGGCTTTTGTACCAACAATTTTTATCGGTCAAGTAAATAAAACGGATGACTTAGAAAGGCAAACAAATGAAGGGAATCATTTGTATACAGACTCTATTAGATCTTTGATCCCAATTGCGAAGCAATCGTTGTTAAGAGATGTTGATGTTATTTTTAATTCACGAATGGCATTTAATAGTAATTTTAGAGATGGTAATCATTTACTTTCAAATTTTAATGTTGATCAACTTCGTTTTGAAATAAAAGGCAAAATCCATGAAAAAGTATATTTTAGATTTCGAAACAGGTACACTCGTGAGCCGATTCCAGGAAATTTAGATAATATAAGCCGTGCAGTAGATCTTGCCTTCATTCGTGTTGATTTGTCAAAAACGACAAAGTTTTCTTTAGGGAAGCTATGTGCAGATTGGGGAGGATACGAGTTTGATTATAATCCAATTGATATCTTAACCTATAATGATATCATTGAAAATGCAGATAACTTTTTGGTTGGTGCAGGAATATCTCATGATATAAGTGCAAAACATTCCCTTTCTTTTCAAGTTTTAAATTCAAGAACCAAAACGTACGGAGAGCAATATGGACCATCCGCGCCACCTAATATAGAGCCTTCTAAGTTTCCGTTAGCTGGGGTAATTAATTGGAGAGGAAGTTTTTTCGATGGTAAATTCGAAACTACCTACAGTTTTAGTTATTTTAATGAAGCAAAACAGGCGCATATGAATTATTTTGCATTGGGAAATAAGTTTAAACCAAATGATAAGTTTGTCTTGTTTTATGATTTTCATTACAGTAAAGAACAACTAGATAGGAAAGGCATTATAAGTGGGATCATTGATAGCCAATATCAATTTGCAGCGCAAGATGCTTTATATGTTGAAAGCTGGGTACGAGCCGAGTATTTAGTAACTCCTAAGGTAAATCTGCTTTTAACCGTTATGAATAGTAACCATTCTTGGAAAGCAAATCCTGATTCTAGTGCGCCGTCCAAATTATCGACAAGCTACGGCATCATTCCAACAGTGCAATATGCCCCATTTATGAATGTTGATTTGAAATTCTACATAGCCTATACTGGGAGGAAGTTCAATTATACAAACTATGCCGAAAATACTTTTGGGGTCAAAGATTATACTACTGGACTTTTAGCGTTTGGATTTGTGGGACCTTTATTGGTTTTGTAAATAGAGGTTGAATAGGTGATTTTTTGCCTTTTTTAAGGCTGATGAGCATATTATAAAATGGTTAGGTCCTGCTTTTTTAGTTAATCATCATTTTGATAAAATATCTTATATATTTCTTTATATTGTATTTGCCGCTTTTTTCATTCGGGCAAGAGATACCTATTGGCCAAATGGAGAAACAGACAAATGACGGTAATCCGTTTTTGACAGATTCCTTAAAAGCATTGATGCCCACATCAAAGTTGTCTTTGTTACGAGATGTGGATATTATTTTTAGTTCGCGTTTTGCTTTTAATAGTCATTTTTTGAATGGAAAAAACGCCCTCTCGAACTTTAATATAGATCAGTTTCGATTTGAAATTAAAGGCAAAATACATGATAAAGTCCGATTCCGATTTCGAAATCGATACACACGCGAAACGGAAACAGGTAATTTGGATAACATAAGTAGATCGATAGATTTAGCGTTTATCAAAATAGAGGTAAATCCAAATACTAGTCTCTCAGTTGGGAAATTGGTAGCCGATTTTGGAGGTTGGGAGTTTGATATGAATCCTATCTATATTTTGGCTTATAATGACATCATAAATAATTCGGATAATTTTTTAGTGGGAGCTGAAACTTCTCATGTTTTTGCAAATCGGTTACATTCAATATCTTTTCAAGTTTTAAATTCTAGAACGAAAACATTTGAAGAGCAATATGGCACAACGGCTCCTCCGACTTTAGAATCTTCAAAATTTCCATTGGCATTCGTGGCTAATTGGAGGGGTACTTTTTTTGAGGGTAAAGTAAAAACAACGTATAGTTATAGTTTTTTTAATGAAGCCCAAGGAGCAGATATGAACTATATTGCTTTAGGAAATAGATTTAAAGCAAGAAAATTTTTGTTTTATTATGATTTCCAGTATTCATATGAAGGCTTAGATAGGCGTAAAGTGATTTCAAATATAATAAGTAGTAGATTTCAGTATGCTGCGCAAAAAGCGGTTTACATTGGGAATTGGGTAAGGGCAGAGTATTTAATTACTCCTAAAATAAATTTACTTTTAACCTTAATGACAACAGATTTTTATTGGAAGGGTAATCCAGAACCGGATGGGAGATCAAAATTGTCTACTAGTTATGGTATTATACCAACAGTAGAGTACTTGCCTTTCAAAAAGTTTAATATGAAATTTTATGCGGGTTATGTAGCCAGAAAATATAATTATACTCGTTATGCTCAAGCTAGTTTTGGAGTAGAGGATTATACTACAGGTCTATTTAGTTTTGGTGTTGTTGCACCTATACTAGTTTTATAAATAGTATCATAATTAAAGATGCATATATAAAAAAAACCCGAGAGCGATCTCGGGTTTTTCTATGTAAGTAAGTAATCTAAATTGAGTTTATAAAACGTTTATTTTACTTTATTAAGTATAGCTTTGAATGCTTCTGGGTGGTTCATAGCTAAATCTGCAAGAACTTTACGGTTCAATTCGATATTGTTAGCTTTAACTTTCCCCATGAATTGTGAATAAGACATTCCTTCCAATCTAGCTCCAGCGTTAATACGTTGAATCCATAAAGCACGGAAATTTCTTTTGTTCACTTTTCTATCGCGGTAAGCGTAGCACATTGCTTTCTCAACCGCATTCTTAGCAACTGTCCAAACGTTTTTACGTCTTCCAAAGAAACCTTTGGCTTGCTTCATTATTTTTTTTCTTCTTGCTCTTTTAGCAACTGAATTTACCGATCTTGGCATAATTTTACTGTTTTTTTGTAGCAGGCGTCCTGAATTGAATCAAAGGAACTTATGGCCATACTCCAAGGTTATTAAATTTGTTGTAACCTAAAGAATTCTTTAAAGCAATAGTCTTAATACTTAATTCTCAAGACTTGATACTTTTATTAGATGATTCTTAATTGTTGTTTGATGCTTTTCATATCTGTAGAGTGAACTAGCGCTGAGTGAGTCAAAGCTAATTTACGTTTTTTAGATTTTTTAGTCAAGATGTGACTTTTAAAAGCATGCTTTCTTTTAATCTTTCCAGAACCAGTAACTTTGAAACGTTTCTTGGCGCTAGATTTGGTTTTCATTTTAGGCATTTTTTCC
>CAUPRE010000045.1:0-11181 GCA_963513565.1 uncultured Flavobacterium sp.
AAATAATTATGGAAATTTTCTGGAACACCTCCACTATTATTGCGACAATACCCTATTATTTTGCGCTCACTCGGAATAATTTTGACCATAGAGCCTTTAAAAAAGGCATCCAGCATAATATAAGATGTGTTAGATTCTGGAAAAGTAAATTTAAAATGAGCTGCTCTTTCTGTTGGAGAAACCTCCAAAGTCACGTCATAATCAGCTAAATATGCTGAATAGTAATACGGTTTAGCCGTTTCTGCTTTATGCGAAAACCAAGATTCCCGATCATCTTCTTGAAATTTCAATTTTCCAGTTACAGCCATCAACGAGAAAGCGGCGTAATCATTAATCCATGGACTTGGTTGGTGTGTTTGCTTGATGCCTCTAATTTTTTTATCATGGTATTTATAAGTCCAACCATCTCCCATTTTGGCGGTCATTGGAGACCAAAAATTCATTGCCCAAGGTGTAGCAATTACAGGATAAGTATTACCATTTGATAAACTATAATCAGAATCAGTGCCCATCAATGGATTTACAAAATCTACAAGATTTACAGGTTTTTCATTTGTTTTTAGTAGTTCAATATTTTTATTAGAACACGATAAACAAAACAAACAAACTAAAATTTTTAAATACCTCATTTTTAATTAATTAATATTTCATCGAAAAACATAAAAGAACTATCTCCTTTGGGGCTTTTTCTTAAGTTAGTAGCTATCACTTTTACATATCTTGCAGTGATAGCATTAAAATTAATTACAAAGTCTTTTAGCTCAGATTTAGAATTGATAGCAAAAGGTTGTGTTATTTTTCCAACTTCATTATAGACTACTCCATCATTAGAAACAAAGGCTTTTATTTCGGTAGGAAAATAAATCCCAGATCCTTGATTTTCTAATGAACCCAAAATTACTTGATAAATGGTTTGTGTTTGATCTAAATCAATTACTGTTTCCATATCATCAACCAACCAAGCTTGCCACTGCCCGTCATGAAAATTTTTGCTTCCCCTTACTACGTTTACCAAACTTAAGAATCCATCTCCTTCATAATTTTTATTAAAAGGCTTTTTAAAAGTCAACTTACTCCCCACTGCTTTATGGAATTGAATGGTATCTGTAAAAACTTTACCAACTGATTTCTCCGATTTGAATAAAGAGGCCTGTAACATTGAAGTTCCTGAAACCGAAATAGTATCAGTATATTGTATAGGATTATTGGTACTACTTTTGTCTGCCAAAACATACCGGATATCAGCATTAGGAAACTCATTCTTCAATACCAATTTGACTTTTTTATTACTCAAATCAGCGGTATAGGAAGCCGTTACCAAATATGCACTTTTTGAATAATTGATTCCTAAGTAATCATAACGCTCTAATAAAGAAGGTAATCTTGTAGTAAAATCATTCCAATTCCGGGCTTCTTTTGAACTCCACAATGTCTCGGATAAAGCCGCAATTCTTGGAAAAATCATATACTCAGATTGTTGAGTTGTGGGAACGTATTCTGACCAAAGATTGGCTTGTCCTCCAAGAACATGTTGCGCTTGATCAGGAGTCATTGAATCAACAACTGGATCAAATTCATAAACTTTACTAAGTGGTGTATACCCCCCAAAAGCCAATGGCTCTTCGTTTTGCGGGCCTTGATAATGATCAAAATAACAATGCGATTGCGGTGTCATAACCACATCATGCCCTTGTTTTGAAGCTTCAATACCACCTTGGGTTCCTTGCCAACTCATAACTGTTGCTTCTGGAGCCAAACCGCCTTCTAATATTTCGTCCCAACCAATTAATTTTTTACCTTTAGAATTAATGTATTTTTCCATTCTTTTGATAAAATAACTTTGTAATTCGTGTACGTTTTTTAACCCTTCATCTTTCATTCTTTTTTGGCAAAGCGGGCATTTTTCCCAATTGGTTTTAGTAGCTTCATCTCCTCCTACATGAATATACTTTGAAGGAAAAACAGTAACAACCTCATCAATTATATTCTGCAAAAACTCAAACGTAGTTTCTTTTCCAGCACAATAAATATCTGTGATAGGCCATAATCCACCAGAAGGCACCCCAATACGCTGATTAAAACAGGCTAATTCTGGATAAGCAGCAATTGCACAACTAACATGCGCTGGCATCTCAATTTCCGGAATGATTTCTATATTTTTGGCCGCAGCATACTTTACAATTTCTTTTAATTCTTTTTGGGTCAAAAACCCTCCATAAGTTCCTTTTTCATTTGGATTTACAGTAAGTCTGGCATTCCAGATTACATTTTCTTGATCTACTCTCCAAGCTCCAATATCAGTCAATTTAGGATACTTTTTGATTTCCATTCGCCAACCTTGATCATCTACCAAATGCAAATGCAAAACATTCATTTTAAGCATAGCCAAGCGGTCAATGGTTTTTTTGATATAATCAGTTTTGAAAAAATGACGTGATAAATCGAGCATTAATCCTCGCCATTGAAAACGAGGTGCATCTGTAATGATCACATTGGGAATCATCCATTTTACATTCGCTACTTGGCTTTTACTTTCAATAGCAGTTGGCAATAATTGTCTGATACTCTCCAGTGCATAAATAAAACCAGCAGCATCTTTAGCGGAAAGAATACAGCTTGTAGAAGTCACTTCTAATTTATAGGCTTCATGAGGTAAACTTGTATCTAACTTAAACAAGACGTAATTGCTATTTGGAAGCTTATTTGAAATCTTGGGTGTCCATCCTGCTGCCTTTGTAAATTTTTGAATCAATGCAGTTGCTATTTCTTTTTGGGAAGCATCTAAGACAACAAACAAAGTGTTTTTAGTAAACAGAAAATCACCTTGAGTCACTGTTACATTTGCTGGTTTTGGAATAATAGTAACATCCTTTGCAGCAAACACCTTTTGCCCAACAACAGAATTTGAAATAAGCATTAAAAGTGCTACCCACGTTATTCTAAGTATTCTCATAAATCAGTTATTTTAAAATAAAAATGATAATTTTTTTTCTATTCAAATATTTCTCTTTTTATAATCGTGCCAACTTTCAACACCTCTCACAATAGATTTTTAAAACTTAAAAAGTTGCGTCTTATTTAAATACTTTTGACGATAATGCGTTTTTATTTTTAACAGAGACTGGAATATTTCCCATCATAAAAACTAAAGTTCCACCTTGCATAATCTCTTTATGGGTGATATAATTTCTATTTATTTTTCTGTGATTCAACTCGACAGATTGTATATAGATGTTATCCTTGTTATTATTTTTAGTTTCAACTACAAATTTTTTATTGTTTTCTAAATTAATCGTCGCCTTTTCAAACATTGGAGAGCCAAAACTATAAACACTCTGTGCTGGGTTTACAGGATAAAAACCAAGTGAACTCAAAACATACCAAGACGACATTTGTCCACAATCTTCGTTACCGCAAAGTCCTTTAGGAGTGTTTTTGTATTGTGTTTCTAAAATTTCTCTAACTATTTTTTGGGTTTTCCATGGCTTATTGACATAATTATATAAATAGGCAACATGATGACTTGGCTCATTTCCATGTGCATATTGACCAATCATTCCGGTACTGAAAATGGGTAATTTATCCTCTGGCAACGGTTTTAGAGAGAACATAGAATCTAACTTTTGATCAAAATTTTCTTCACCACCAACTTCTTTTATCAAACCTTCAATGTTTTGAGGAACGGACCAAAAATATTGCCATGCATTGCTTTCGCAGAAATAGGGTGTGTATTCTTTTGGTATAAAATTATTTACAAACTGACCATTTCTCAATTTTGGTCGCATAAAACTAGTTTGTTTATCGTACACATTTTTCCAGTTTTCAGAACGATTCAAAAAATATTTATAATCATTTGGCTTATTCAACGCTTTTGCAAATTGAGCCAAACACCAATCATCGTAAGCGTATTCTAAAGTTTTAGAAACGGACCAGTTTTCTCCACTATCATCTACAGGTACATAACCGATAGATTTGTAGCTATCTAGTTGTCTTGCATCTACCATAGAACTCTCTTTACAAGCTTTATAAGCCAATGTGATATCAAAATTTTTAATTCCTTTAAAATAAGCGTCAACAATAACAGGAATAGCATGATTACCTATCATCATATTAGTCTCATTTCCTTGTAAGGACCAAACAGGCAATAGTCCCGTTTCTTTGTAATGAGCCAATAAAGAATTTATCATGCTCGACACTCGATTAGGATGCATAATCGTATACAAAGGATGGGCAGCCCTATAGGTATCCCATAACGAAAAGGTATCGTATCGATCATACCCATTGGCTCTTTGAATGTTGCCATCAGCGCCTTTATACTCACCATTATGGTCACTTAATAAAGTTGGGGCTAACATGGACTGGTATAGCATGGTATAAAAAATACTTTTCTTCGTTTCGTCTGTCGTTGTCACTTGAATTTTTTGCAACTCCTTTTCCCAAAGGGCACTCGCTTTTTCTTTATACTTTTCAAAATCAAAATCAGGAGCTTCATTTGTTAAAGATGCGTATGCTCCATTTATTGTTGCAGTAGAAAGCCCTGTTTTTAGAACTATTGATTCTTTTTCGGCAGTTTTATAATTTAATATGATTTTTGTTTTAACCGCTTCAACTGGGCTGGTTGACAATGAATCATTTTTAAAAATTTGATAAGACTCAAAAGGTTTTGAAAATTTCATAACAAAATAAACCCTTTGGTCTTTTGCCCATCCTGTAGATTGACGATACCCTTCGATAGTTGTCTTATTAACCACTTTTAGGTAGGTTTTTGTAGGTGCATCCCAATTCAAAGCATACCCCAAATCAACATGAATTTGTGAGGCATTATCTTTTGGAAAGGTATACTTATGAATTCCTGTCCTTGCAGTTGTCGTAAGCTCTGCTTTGATACCAAAATCTAATAAATCTACAGAATAATATCCTGGTGAAGCCTTTTCTTTTTCATGCGAAAAAGTTGAAAATGGCATAAAATTATTGCTCTTAATTCTATTGACAAATCTACTATTGGTAGGCATCACTAAAATATCATACAAATCACCAGCTCCAGTTCCTGTTAAATGCATATGCGAAAAACCAGAAACTATAGAATCTTGATAAAAATAGCCTGAAATTCTATCCCAACCCGGAATGCCAACGTCTGGACTTAATTGTACCATTCCAAAAGGCACTGTTGCTCCAGGATAAGTGTTGCCAGGGCCGCCAGTACCTATAAACGGATTTACATAATTAACTAATTCATTTTCATCAGAATGGTTGGAACTACAATTTGATAAAAAAATTAGCAATAAAATAAATATGAGGCCCTGTTGTTTCATTACTTCAAATTGGCTTTAGTTTCTTTAATCACTTTTAAATAAGCATCTGATATGGCATTACCATCAAAAAAAGAAACTCCTTTGGCTCCATTATCTTTTGCTAATACAATTGCCTTTCTTAATTCGTCTTCTGATGTAACGCCAGGGATGTAGATTCCTGTATTTACTTTTGTATTTGTTCCTTTTAAGTCGACAACACCTTGCTTGGTAGCAAAGCCAATCCAATCTATTCCTTCGTTGTAAAAATTATGATAAATCATAGGATAAACCTCATCTATTGTCCATTTATCCCAACGTTGACGAACCATATGACCAGCCATTTCTGGATAAGGAAATACCGCTGCTGTCAATAATTTGCCATATTTGTGTGCAATATCATAGGCATGATTCACTACGCTTCTTATCTGATTCAGGCGGAATTGCTTCCATTCCATATCAATTTCTGGGTGCTCCATTTTTCTTGGATCTCTACCAAATTCTTTCATAAAAGCATTAATACTCGCCTCAGAATAATCAAAATCATAATCAGGCAATTCCGTGTTTTGTACTAGATTATATTTAGGTAACAACCCTATAGGTAAAAAAACATCAGGGTATCTAATATAATCCAAATGAATACTTTCGACTCCTTTTACTTTGGCCAATGCCTCTAATAAATCATAGATGTGTTGACGGGCTTCGGGATGACTTGGAGATAACCATTGGTAATAATCAACATACGGACGATCGTCAAAACAAGATTTTCCACTACGACTTACCATATACCAATCCGGGTGTTTTAATGCTATGGGATCTCCAGGACGATTCATAGTCATGATCCATGCGTGTACTTTCAAACCTTCTTTGACGGCCAAAGGAACCAATCGTTTTAACAAATCAGGATCAGCATTGGTATTGATCAACACTTCATCAATTCCTCCCTCTTTATATCTTTTAAATTCTTGAGTATAGGAATCATTGGTACGTTTTGCATCGGCACCAATCCAAACAGCAAATTCAAAAACTTGTTTTGATGGTAGGTGTTTCGTTTTATGGACTGGATTATTTTCTCTAGAACTTGTATTAAAGGACACAAAAAGATACCCAATAATAAGTAGTTTGATATATTTCATAATGTTTACTATTTATTCAACTCAATTCATACTGTCATAAAGCTTGTATAACAACTCATGGTTATTGTCTAAACTATATTCCCAAAACATGGCACCACCTAAACCTTTTTTCTTAATAAACTCGGACTTCAATTTTATCTCTATTGGTGTTTCATAGGAAATGAATACGCTGTCTTGTGCATTCCATAAATAGGAAGCTTTTGCTGAGTTATCATATAATTTTTGAAATTTACCCGACTTTATTTCTTCTGCTATTTTCCAAGAAGCAACAATTTCACTTCCTGTTTGAGCGGATTCATACAAACCATTATTTTGTAATGATACTTTGTTCCACTTTCTTCCGTAAAACGGAATGCCCAAGATGATTTTATTCGCAGGAATACCTAAATCCATATATCTAGCTATCGTTTCGCTTACGCTATCTCCACCAAATTTTTCTTGATTTGAAGGATATAAATTAGCATGATGACCTGTTTGATAAAACCAGCCATTATAAAAATCGTAGCACATTACATTTATAAAATCAAGATACTTGCTGGCATTTTTTAAATCTGTATGATTGATATACAATTGATCTGCTCCTGCTGCAATAGTTAATAAATAAGTAGTGTTATCTGCATTACCTTCAATCTCTAATTGTTTTCGCAATTCTCCTAATAGCAGTGTGAAATTTTCTTTATCGGAAGGTCTAAATACATTATCTTCTGCACGTTGTCCTGGGAACTCCCAGTCAATATCAATACCGTCAAAACCATACGATTTCATTAACGTAACAGCGCTTTTTGCAAACTTCTCTCTTGATACATTATAGGCCGCAATATTTGAAAATTGATCAGACCAAACCCAACCACCAATAGAATACAATACTTTTAACTGAGGATTTTGCTTTTTTAAAGCCAAAACACTAGCTATTTTGGTTCTATCTGTTGCTAACTCAAATTGCACATCTCCATTAACAATATTTGCAAAGGCATAATTAATGTGTGTTAACTTAGTAGCATCAATCTTTGAAGGATCAAAATTTTCGTAACCCGCAACATAACCAATAATCTTAAAATCTTTATTGGCCATTTTTTGCTTTGTTTCTAATGAAGAACAAGCTAAAAAAACACTTATAATTGAAACTAAAAAACTGGATTTTATTACCGTTTTGTAAGGTTTAAAATGAATCATCATTAGAGTATAAATTGATTTGATTTGTACTAATTAATTTTGCTGTAAATATCGACCATCCTCATTTATAATTAATGTTTTATTAGAAAAAGGACTTTTAATAGAGATGCCCCATCCAAAACTATAATTCTCCAATTTGGGATTTATAGAAAAGCCATCCATTTTAAGATTGATATTACCAAGATCTTTTAATGATGTTGCCCATTGTTTTTTTAATGAAAAATATTGTTTTTGAGCTCTATACCACTTAAACAATTCCCATTTTAACTGTTCGTCTTTAGGAATTGTAAAAGCATCTTTCCCCTCTTTCGAAGAAAAATAAACATAGCCCCATTTTTCGGGTTCGTGCATATTAATAACACCTTGTGGCGACCAAACCCAATTATATTCTGGCAAAAATTTACCAGAAGCATCTTTTTTACGTTCGTATTTACCGTCAATAATGGAATGTTGCCAATTGACTCTAGAGAAATTCACTCTCCAAAAACGATCTCTAGGTACATTATCCTCATTATACGATTTTTGATAAGCCGCCCAAGGTATAGCTATTTCCAATATCCATCCTTGATCAGTATCCGTTGAATTATTGATTGTTCCTTTGACTTTTACTGCTGACTTTAATCCAGTAATGTTCCAATCATTTAGAACGACATTATCGTTTGTTCGATAAGGTTTTGACAAGAATAAATCCCAAACAGTATTTAATGCATTGATTTCTAATTCATAATAATTAAAAGAGTCACCATCTGGGTCTATAAAAACTTCAAAATCGTTATTGTAAAAAATAATGGTATCACGCTGTTTTAGGTTGGCCCAAACATGTGGCTCGTTGATTTTTGCTAAAATATAATAATTGGTTTCGTCCCACAGCATCTTCACTTTTGTTTCGTATTTGGGTTTTTGAACACCTTCAATATCAACAAAAGCATCTGTCCAATCTACTTTTGACCATGATGTTTCAGATTCCTCCCCATCAACAATGATTTTGTCTGTAGTTTTATATGCTATATGAGTTTTAGGAACAATTTCGTTGTTGGATTGTGAAAACCCAATACTAGTAGTTAAACCAAAAACAACTGTAAACCATTTTAATATTAAACGCATATTTTTTCTATAAACTGTTCTCTTTTGTAAACTGAATTACTTCACTTAATTTACCAAATGCAATAGCGACTACGGTATCAGCAGCACCATAATATACGGCCAATTTGTCTTCTTCTATACTATGTAAAGCGGCACATGGGAAAACTACATTGGGCACATCACCAACTTGCTCATAAAGTTCTGCTGGTCCTAATAAATAAGGCTGTGTTCTGTATTTTACTATATCCGGTGAATCAACTTCTAAAAGCGCTGCTCCCATTGCATAACGGAAACCGTTGCAGGTATTAATAACGCCGTGATAGATCATTAACCAACCTTCAGCGGTAAGAATCGGGATTGGTCCTGCACCAACTTTGGTACATTGCCAAGCACTGTCTTCAAAAGGAGTTGGTTTCATCACTAAACGGTGTTCTCCCCAGTATTTCATATCTGGACTATAACTGATCCAAATATCTCCAAAAGGAGTATGTCCGTTGTCACTCGGACGGCTTAACATAGCATATTTTCCGTTTATTTTTTGCGGAAATAAAACCCCATTTCTGTTAAAAGGCAAGTAAGCATTTTCACATTGATAAAATTCTTTGAAATCAAAAGTATACCCTATTCCAATTGTTGGACCGTTGTATCCGTTACACCAAGTAATCCAGTAACGGTCTTCGATAAAAACAACACGAGGGTCATATTTATAGGCAGATTCAATCATTTCTGTATTCCCAGCCTGCATTTCTATTGGCTCATGGTTAATATCCCAATTTATTCCATCTTTGCTGAAACCTGCAAAAATATTCATCTGAACCGCTTTGTTATCACATCTAAAAACACCAGCATAGCCATCTCCAAAAGGAACTACAGCGCTATTAAAAACACTATTTGATGAAGGTATAGCATATCTATTAATAATTGGATTTTCAGCATATCTCCACATTACATCATTGGAATTTTCGGGTCTATCTTGCCAAGGAATTGTACTCACTTTTATATCATTTTATTTGTTAAACATTTTCTTTTTTTACCCTTTAAGGGTGCAATTAAATCATAACTACACCCAGGGTGCCTCTTGTATGTGTGGTATTCTAAATAATATTTTCTTTTAATCTTCTATTTTTCGTACTTTATCTAACCACGTGAATTTTAAAATTGTTATTGTTATTAAAAACACAATTAAAGCCACAATTGCTTTTGGATAATCTCTGATGATGAAGAATATCGGAAGTAAAATCATACTGGACTGCCATACAATTCCGATTACACAATTCAGCATATCTTTCCAAAAGTCATTATTTTTCTCAAAAGTCTGATCTTCAATTTTTAATGTTTCGTAAACTGGATGCCACCAACCCCACGGACGCACATTAGTATAAAAAGATTTGAGCACCTCCATATCTGTAGGTTTACTTAAGAAAGTTCCTAAAAGGCACCCCAAAATAGAGAAACCAAAAATTAATGGAAATAAGTAAATGGCTTGTACTTGTGCTAAATCATATAAAAACGATCCTTCAGTTAAACTTCCTTTGGCCTGACCTAGAGCAAATTGTAAAGAAGCAATAATTAATCCAGCGAACATTCCCCAAAAATATCCCCAACCGTTAAAACGCCACCAAATCCATTTTAAGAAATTCGCCGCTACGTAACCGCCATATAATGCACTGGTAATCCATAACGTCAATGAATTAATTGAGTCTGCAAAGAATCCCATAAAAACTCCTAAACCAACAACTAAGAAAGAAGAAAGCTGACTTACTTTTATATAATGTGCATTTGTAGCGACAGGTTTAAAGTATTTTTTATAAATATCATTTACAATATAAGCTGGTCCTGCATTTACAAATGCTGAAAATCCAGACATAAACGCCGCTAATAAACCCGCCAGTAAAATTCCTTTAATTCCAACAGGAATATATAAATTGACCACTTTTGGCATTAATAATTCTAAATCCGCTCCTGTTAAACCTGCATTAGCATTTAGTTCTGGTGCTAAATTAACCAAAGCAATTACTACAATTCCTGTAATTAATAAATACCTTGGAATGAACAGGATTAAGTTCGTGAAACCACTCATATAAGCCGCTTCCTTTACGGATTTGGTAGAAAGTACTCTTTGTAAATCATAACTTGGTGTTGGCCCAGCAATACTAGCAAAGAAACCTTTGAATAGTGTCATCCCTATAAAAGCTGCAAACATTTTGTACCCTTCCGAATCAATCAAATTATTAAACGTCTGAAACTTATCACTCCACTGAGTTTCAAACTGCCATCCGAAGAACACATTTTTCCATTCCTCAGTAATAATCGAATTAATCTGAATATCAGTATAGTTAATAAAAGCATAACCCGCAATTAAAACACTGGCAACTATCATAATTAAATATTGCACCACCTCTGTTGCTACTACAGAGAACATTCCGCCTTTAACCGTATAAATTGTAGTTAAAAAAATGATTAACAAGGCATAAGAACGCTCGGATGTCAATAAAATTAAA
>CAUPRE010000046.1:0-10857 GCA_963513565.1 uncultured Flavobacterium sp.
ACAACATAAAAACAGAAAAACTATGGAAGAACTATTATCGAAAAAACACTATCATTGTAAACTAATTCTAGGATTAAAAAAAAAATGTAAACCTATTCTAGGTATTAATTAAAAACTGTAAACTTTTTTTAGGACGATACATGAGCTTCGTGGTAAAAAAAGCTTCGAATTATAATAATTAATCGTGTGGAGGTATGCGTGAGGGATTAAAGTGGAGCTCTTTTTTTATCCCTCTTTTCAAGGGATAAAAAAAAGCGGGAGCGTAAAGCCCGACCCGACCTTTTTCGGGAGGGGCACGCCCAAATTAAAATACTTTCTCTTAACTATACTTTTGTTTGTTTTTTAGGCTAAAGTCGTGTCGCTTTGTAGCGCCAAAATTGGAATCTCGGAATAATCGGAAAATTTTCGGGTGAGACTTGGACTAAATAATTCGACAAAAAAGTTACGTTTATAGGTCACCATGGCCAGCACATCAATGCTTTTTTGGGACACAAAATCAATGATAGTACCTTGAACATCATCTAGCGGAAGAATCGTAAACTGTACTGGTTCGTTGGCGAAATGAGTTTCCCACTCTTTGATGGTTTCTGGTTTCACATCAGATTGATTGGTTTTTACGTACAGACATTTTACTTGTGCTTTAGTTTTTTTGGCAATGCTACAAACTAATTCTAAGGCTTTTTTATCTTTTTCTCTGAACTTGGTGGTAAAACCAATAGTTTTTATTTTGTGATATGCTGTCGTTATGGGAACACTCAACACTGGAACTGAAACAGCAGACAAAACAGCCCCTGTATTGGTGCCCACGAAGAAGGTTTCCCAACCCGTAGCTCCGGCGGTTCCCATGACCACAAAATTGATGTTTTCTTCTTTGATAGCATTTTGAATCGTGGTAACCAAATCTCCGTCCATCAAACGATGGGTAATTTTGACTTTTGCCAAACCTTCTTTTTCGGCTATGGCTCTCAGTTTGGGAATTTCGTCTTTGAAGGCATCAAATTCTGCCAACTGTAGTGATTCGTAAATCATATAATAGTTGTCTGGCGTAAACTGACTGTCTACTATTGGGAGCTGAAAAGTATGTAATAATACTAATTCTCCATCGACTACATCAGCCAAATGCAGAGCATGAACAAATGCATTCGAAGCTACTTCTGAGAAATCTGTTGGAAACAATATCTTTTTCATAGTAAATACAGTTTTAGAAATTACCTTTAAATGTTGTTTAAATTTAAGAAATGTTTAGTCTAAGTCTACTGATATTTGTCAGTTTACCATATATTTAACTATAAGATAATACTTCACTAACAAGTATTGAGGGGTATCAATGGAAATTGCAAAGCCAATACTTTTGCTTACTTTTGCATGCAAATAGTCAACTCATATGATTCCAAACGATTCTATAGTTGCTTTAGCTACCCCTTCAGGTGCTGGAGCCATTGCCATCATTCGTATTTCAGGTCAAGATGCCATTCAAATTGGTCATTCTGTTTTTCGTTCTATCAAAAACAAAGACTTGACTACCCAAAAAACACATACCCTGCATTTGGGTCATATTGTGGATGGTGAGAAAACGTTGGATCAAGTATTGGTTTCGATTTTTAAAGGTCCAAATTCTTACACGGGAGAAAATACGATTGAAATTTCGTGTCACGGTTCTACGTATATTCAGCAACAAATTATTCAGTTGCTATTGCGTAAAGGCTGTAGAATGGCTGATGCTGGTGAATTTACGCTTAGGGCATTTTTGAATGGAAAATTGGATTTATCCCAAGCCGAAGCCGTTGCCGATTTGATTTCGTCAGACAACGAAGCAAGCCACCAAATTGCCATGCAGCAAATGCGAGGTGGTTTCTCAAACGAAATTGCCAAACTACGTGAAGAGCTGTTGAATTTTGCTTCCTTAATCGAATTGGAATTGGATTTTGCCGAAGAAGATGTAGAATTTGCAGACAGAACTCAATTTCACAAATTGGTCAACCGAATTGAATTTGTGTTGAAACGTTTGATTGATTCTTTTGCAGTTGGAAATGTAATCAAAAACGGAATTCCAGTGGCCATTGTAGGCGAACCCAATGTTGGAAAATCGACCTTATTGAATGCTTTATTAAACGAGGAAAGAGCCATTGTTTCTGAAATTGCAGGTACTACTCGTGATACCATTGAAGACGAATTGGTGATTGGTGGCATTGGCTTCCGATTTATCGACACAGCCGGTATTCGCGAGACCAAAGATTATGTAGAAAGCATTGGTATCCAAAAGACTTTTGAAAAAATTGAGCAAGCACAGGTCGTTATCTTTTTGTTTGATGGTTTAAAGTTTAAAGTTTCAGGTTTTGACTATATCACTGAAATTGAAAAAGTAAAAAACAAATACCCATTAAAACCAATTCTTGTTGTCGTAAATAAAATTGATTTGTTAACTGAAAATGAAATCTTAAGTATCAACAACCAACTTGAAACTTTAAACCTTAAACTTTTAAAAATTTCTGCCAAAAACAAAGAAGGTATCGAGGATTTAAAGAATCAATTGCTTTCGTTCGTCAACACTGGAGCACTTCGTAATAACGAAACAATAGTCACAAATACAAGACATTATGATTCGTTACTTAAAGCCTTAGAAGAAATACAGAAAGTGAAGTTTGGGCTAGAAACCAATCTGTCAAGTGATCTAATGGCACTAGACATTCGTGAAGCCTTGTACCAATTCGGATTGATTACAGGTCAAGTTACGAATGACGAATTGTTGGGAAATATATTTGCTAATTTTTGCATCGGGAAATAATTAAGTTATCATCCTCAAAACAGCACCGTTTAAAAACAGAATCATCTACTCATTTTTTCTCTGTTAACAAGTAGTAATCACCATCAAGCTATATAATTCTCAATATTTATAAACAAAATTGTTTATATTTGTAGCATGAAATCGTTAATCGAAAAATACAAAGGTATTCATCCAGGAATCGTATTAGATCGCTTATTGTCTAAAAAAGCAATGGCTCAACGTCCTTTTGCGCAATCTATTGGGGAACATCCACAAACCCTAAATGCCATCACGAAAGGCAAGAGAAAACTTAATATATCTTTGGCATTAAAAATTGAAGAAAAACTGAACTTACAAGAAGGAACTCTTGCGCTACTTCAAACTTATTATGACATTCAGGAAGAAAAAAGTAAAGCAAAACAAAATACCCCGGACCTAAACCTTTTAAGAAAATCTTTATTTTGGGACACTGACATTTCTAAAATTGACTGGAAAAATCAAAGTGAAGCAGTTATTAAAAGAGTTTTTGAACGTGGCAATGAAATAGAAAAAGAAGAAATCAAACGCTTCTATAAAAGTGCCAAAACTAAAGCTGTACTAGCAAAAACCAATCAAAAACCCTATACTATTTACAAAAACAAAGAAAAGGCATAATGCTATACTATTCCACTGTAAACGATGTATTAAAGAATAGTTTAATACAAGTAATGAAATCCGATGTCTTTAATGATTTTAGGCTCGTTGGAGGCACAGCATTGAGTTTACAAATTGGTCATAGAGAATCGATAGACATTGATCTGTTTAGTGATTCGGATTATGGAACAATAAATTTTAATGCAATAGAAATTTATCTAAAAGAAAATTTTAAATATGTAGATTTTTTGAATACAATTCCAGCAATGGGAAAATCTTATTTTATTGGTGATGATAAAGAGAATACCATAAAACTTGATATTTATTATACAGACAATTTTATTCAGCCTTATCTTGAAGTTGACGGTATCAGAATGGCAACTATTGAAGAAATTATCGCCATGAAAGTAGATGTAATACAACGTGGGGGAAGAAAAAAAGATTTCTGGGATTTGCATGATTTGCTTCAATCGTATGATATAGCCCAAATGCTAGATTTACACCAACAAAGATATCCGTATTCTTATGATACCGATTTGATACTCCAAAACTTCACCTCCTTTGAACTTGCTAATGAAGATTTTAATCCTATTTGTCTCAAAGGAAAATATTGGGAATTCATAAAGGAGGATTTTGAGGAAACTATTCTAAAGTATAAAAAAAAATAATTTTTTTCATTAAAATTAGTTATTTCATCAAAAACTGTACTCCGTGGTTACTCCTCTACCCTTTTAAATATATTATACACAAAGACTACAACTTATTGCATTAATAATAAATGACCCCACAAGATATCATCGGAACCTACTCCATTTCAGGAAGCAATCAGGAAGCGAACAATGCTATTACTTATCAAGGCGTTTTAACGCTAACACTTGATGAGTATGACCGCGTACAAGCCCATTGGTTGATTAACGATGAACAAGTCCAAACCGGTTCTGGATTTTTCAAAAACAATATTTTAGTCATTAATTTCAAGTACAAGGGCGATGACAAAATCACCTACAAAGGTGTTGCAGTCTATCAATGCATTACCAAAGACGTATTGGACGGTTTTTGGTCTGAAAAACACGGTGACCCACGCTATTTGGGAACAGAATACGCTTTACGAATCAAAAGTTCCGAATTTCTTAACTAAATCTTAGCGTTTGTTACCATAGGATTCGTGCCAAAACTTAATGCAATACCTTACTTTTGTCTTCCAAAATATTTTAACCCATGAAGAAACAAATTACACTCCTAGTACTAGCCGCTTTATTCATCACGCAATCGAGCTTCGCTTGGGGTAAAAAAGGGCACGCCTTAGTGGCCGAAATTGCCTTTACCTATTTAGACCCTTCCGTACAAGCCATAGTGACAAAATACCTTAATGAGCGCTCTATTCAGGATGCCGCCAATTGGATGGACGAACTTCGCGACGACCACTCCTACGACTATCTAAAACCGTATCATTACGTAAATTTTGATAAAGGCGCAAAAGTAGTGAACCACGAAGGAGACAATATCATTTTCCGATTGACACAAACTATTCAGGAACTAAAAAACTACAAAAACCTCTCCGACGAAGAAGTAAAAATGAAAATCTGCATTATTTTTCACTTAGTGGGCGATTTGCACCAACCGCTACACGTGGGTTTTGGTACAGACAAAGGCGGCAATACCCAACAAATAAACTACAACGGAAAAGGCACCAACCTACATTCTTTTTTCGATAGCGGCATCATCAACGCCAGAAACATTTCGCTAAGCGATTGCTTGGCACTCAACACTTATTCTAAACACCAAATCAAACGCTTGGGCAAAATCAATACCGTAAAATGGGCCAAAGAATCCCGAAGCTACTTGCCTACCATTTACGATTACAAAAGCAATGTCATTCCCGAAACCTATGTAGACACCCAAGCCCCAATCATCAAAAAACAATTGTTACATGCTGGTCTCAGACTAGCCTCAGTACTTACCTCTATTTTTGGTTAATTCACTTTCTCTTTCATATAATAAGCTTGCTATTTTTTAGTAGCAGGTCGTTTTTTGCGCACCACACGAGTCGTCCCGCTTTACGCTATATCTTGCTGTGCGAACCCCGCACAGCAAGGATGCCGCTCCCATCGGGGCTAGACTAGAACGTTTGGTTTTCATAAGGAAACTTTTGAAAACATAACTATTTAGTAAAACACTATTAAAATACTATGATGTTTTTTACAGCTGACAGGTGTTTAAAACCTGTCAGCTGTGATATAAATTACTAAAATAATTTTCGCATCAATTCTAAATCTTCTTATAACTTTTAAAAAGCAAATCATTCTAAAATATTCAGAGGAAAAGTCATAAGAGTTTGATTATGCTACCATCTTCAAGAGTTGTGTAAAAAAACGAAATCCTATGGCTTTGAAAAGCAAATTTTGGTAGAAGAACATTACTACTTTAAAAAGGTTTAATTCGAAATTCGGATAATCGTTTTCTAAAATCAATAATGCATTTTTTATCTACAGAATTAATTAGGTTATTGTTTTCATAAAAATCCTCATTTAATTCATAAAGTTCTTCCTTCATTAGTTTACTATCATAAATGTATTTAAATAAAAATTTTCCTTTTTTATTTATAATAGCATAATTATTCCCCATTTGATGAAATGTAAATTCTCTATTATCAGCACTAAGTAACGATTTTCCCTCCCAGGATTCTGGAATTGGCAACCCCAACCTATCAATAATTGTTGGAGCAATATCTACTGATGTTGCATAAATTAAATTCTTGTATTGCAATTTGTCTGTATCATAAATAAGAATTGGAATCAAAATTTGGTCTGTATACACATTCTTAACATGACCAAACTCACCTCGTTCCCCCAATGCTTCACCGTGATCAGCAGTTATTACAACTATACTATTTTGTAAATAACCTTTTAGTCTTAAATCAGAAAAAATTTTTTTTACATAATCATCAGCTTGAAGTATTCCATTATCATACCTATTTGTATAATTTTCGATATTAATTGTATATACATTTGCAGGTCTATACATTTTATACCTATCTATTTTTGCACCTGATGAATGAGCTGAGTTAAGATGAAAATAAAAAAAAGAAGGATTTTTATGGAACTTTTTAATATTTTTTAAGCCTTCGAAAATAATCCTATCATCAGCAACGATATACTTCTTAGTATTTGACCCGTCAATGTAATAATTAAAATCAGAGTCACTTCCATAAAAAGATTTTAGTCCATAAAAATGCGTATGATCACCTGAAACAAGGAAATTAATATCATATCCCTGATCTTTCAACAATTGCTGAACAGAAAAATTATTATAACCCATATTAGCCCATATTTTTGATCTCAAAATACTACTAATACCTGGAAATGAAGCAGAAGCTACTGAAAAAGAGGTTTTAATTTTCTTTAAATCCCCTGAAGCATAAAGACTGTCAAGAAATGGAGAAGTTTGTCTCTTATAACCATAAAGACTCAAATGATCCGCACGCAAAGCATCAACAACAATTATAATTACATTTTTTTTTGAAAATCAATGTTTTTTTTATAATTCTTACGTAAACTAATATCCTCATTATCATTAGCTAAAATTTGACCTTGGAAAGGATCTGGATTTTTAAAGAAAAAAGACACAATTGGCTCTTCTATTTGAAAAAGCTTTCTTGAAATAAAAGAACATTTAATTAGTAAAACCCCAGAAGCAAAACCAAGGAAAAATAAAAAAACTACCATCTTAATTCTAATGAATAGAGGTGGATTATTAAAGTTATGATTTGAAATACATTGCTTAAAAACTTGAAAACCTTTATCAATAAACTGTGCAGAAAATAAAAAAGGAATAATGATGAAAAGAGGAAAAACTAATAAACCACTATATATAAAAATTGGATTTATTGAATACATATGAATTAATCCATTAAGATGTTTCAAGTATCCAAGAACGATTTGAATAGTAAAAATCCTTGAATTTAAACTCTTTCCCAGAAAAGCAAACAAATAAGCATAAGAAATAAGTAGGATAATAACCCCATAAATTAATGAAACAAAATATTTTATAAACTTATTGTTTTCAAAAAACCTAATAGTATGTAATGAAACCCCAAATAGAATAAAAGCAAAATTAACAATACAAATTACAAATAAATGGCCGATAATAATAATTGGATTTAAATCAAAAGTTTGCTGAAAAATCACAATCACTACAGTTGATAAAAGTATTTGGACAAGAAATACTAGAGAAAACTTTACAAGTATGCTTTTTTCTTTCATTTTTTTTACTGCAATTATTGACGTTCATTTACAACTTATGATTAAATGTAATCATTTTACTATTATTTATTGATCAATCAAAGAATATATTTATTAAAATAGTGAACAAAAGTTAATTATGTTTTTAAACACTGCTCTACTAAGAATAAATATTGTTAAAATGTACTGTATGAACACCTCCGACTTCAAACAATTTTAAATCGTGTTGCCATTTATGAACTCGATAAAAGTCTCTCAAACTTTCCTGTATATCTTTAGAAATCTACATAGGACATGAACATAAAAAAGCCCATTCCTTGTGGTTTGGGCTTACTTAATCTTTAGTCTTACAACTTAAATGCTGTATTAAAACTTTATTTACAGTCGTGTACAGTTTAGAAATTAGTGTTCAATCGGCTTAATTGGTGCCAACAACAGCTTTCAATTGCATGTACTTTTCAAGGGTTTTAAAATTATGTCCCTTTTCTTTCATCGATTTAACAAAGGCTGGCGAAACTCCCATAGCTTTTGCTCCAATAATATCGTCTAAATCCAAATTCGTAAAACCTAAATTTTTGTAATCACTAATTAAATCGGGAGTTACATTCTGTGATTTCAAAGCAAACAAATCATCAGGTTTGATGTTTTTATAGCCTATCTTTTCAAATTCGGCGATATATTTTGGAGTAATATTTAGCGATTTCAACGCAAATAAATCATCTGGTTGTAGATTATTATACCTCACTTTTTCAAACTCTTGAATATAGGCTGGAGTAATATTTAACGATTTCAAGGCCATAAGGTCACTGTTCGAAAGATTGGTATACCCAATTGCTTTAAAAGAATCAATAAATGCTGCATCAATATTTAAAGATTTGAATGCGATGATATTGTCCTCATCTTTGTCATTTCCATTGGTTGCAGTATGAAAATCGGAAATATACTTACCATTAATACCTTGAGATTTTAAAGCAATAATATTTTCTGCAGTAATATTTTTAAAGCCTGCTTGACGGATTTCGTCTATGAAAGCTTTATCAATACCCATTGATTTAAAAGGAATCAAGTCTTCCAAATCAAAATCAGGAATTCCAGCCTCTTTGATAGAAGCAATATACGCCTCATTTGCATTCAAAGCAGCCAACGGAATCAACTGATCCTTGTCAATCGTCTTGTAACCGTTTTTCTTAAGCATTTTTACGTATGAAATTTTTACGTTTACCATAAAGAAAGCCATAAGGTCACTTTCAGTTCCCACAGAAACTCCTTCTTGAGCCATTGCAGAGTTGAAATTTTTATTGGCTTTAAAGGTATAGCTTCCCATTCCATTGTTTCCTTCAAATTTCCCTTCGAAATTCATAGTACCTGCTTCGCGTGTTATGGTAAACTCGCCTTTCATATCCTTTGTAAATCCTCTTAATTCTCTCAACTGAAAAGTAGTAGAAGAATTATCGCCATCGTCATTCCTAAACTGAATATGTACGGTAGCGCCTTTGATAACTGCAAACCAGCTCCCTTCGGTATCCATACCGTTTTGAATGTTGGATTGCACTTTAGGCAATTCATTTAAACTTGGGGTTTGCCCTTGTGCTACTGGCTGATTAAAAAGGCAGGCAAACAAAACCAATAAAGGCAACAGGAAAAAATATTTCCAAGTAGTGTTTACGTTTGATTTTTTTGAATTCATCATAATGATTCGTTTTTTGATTAATGATTGATTATAGTTAGTTGTAAGACTCAACGGAAAATGGGGTGCCGCCACTTTGAGCAGGCTAAATTGATAACTTTCTTTTTCGACTGTTTCCTGCTGCAACATTTCGCTATCAGTCAAAAATTCAAGATTACTCTCCAATGCTTTTCGCCATTGCCAGGCAAAAGGATTAAACCACTGAAAAATAATAACTGCTTCGGCAAGCAATAAATCAATAGTATGTTTCTGCTCAATATGTATTTTTTCGTGCAGCAAAATCTGATTGTACGTTTCCCACTCGTACTTTTCGGGATTGATAAAAATATTGTTGGCAAATGAACAAGGGGCTTTGTCACCTGATACTTCTACAATTCGGAATTTCCCATCCTGAATTGCCGATAAAGAATACGCCCTGTACAGCAACACACAAGCCTGCATTATAAAGTTAAGTCCAAATAGCACTACACCAAACCAATACAAATACACCAGCCATTGCAGCAACAAGTCCGCATCAAAAGTCTGTTTGGCCTGTTCGACAATAACTTCCTGCACTGGTGCTGCTTTTGGCTCCAAGGTTGGACTTTTGTCAACAGCCATTTTCACCAAAGGAGCGTGCTTTTCTAGGGCATCTTTTCGCAAGGATAATTGCTGCGGAATAGGAAGCAATGGCAAAATGAAAGCCAAAATCATACAAGCAAGCAAGACAAATCGGTTCAAGTGGAAGAACGTTTCTTTCTGTAAAAGCAATTTATAAAACAAAAGGCAAGCAGAAAGAAGTAAGGCTGTGTACAAAATATAAGGTATCATACTTTATCTTTTTTAATGATGTTTACAATTTCATCCAATTCCTTTTCGGTAAGATTTTGCTCTTTGGCAAAAAAAGCAAGCAGTCGGGGATACGAATTATCAAAATACTGGCTAACGACATCTTTCAACGCAAAATGCTGATATTCTTCTCTGCTGATAACTGGAAAAAAGCAATGCATATTCCCAGTGGTTTCGTGATTCAAAAATCCTTTTTCTTCCAATATTTTCACAATGGTTGCCACACTGTTGTAATGCGGTTTTGGGTCTGGCAGCAATGGAATTATATCTCTAATAAAGGCTTTCTTCAAATCCCAAAAGACCTGCATAATCTGTTCTTCTCGTTTAGCTAATTTTATCATAGTATAAAAATCTTTCGACAAATATAACTACTAATTAATTAGTATCAAAACTAATTAGTTAATATTTTAACTAATTATTTAGTGGAGATACTAATTTCTTAATACTACATCCAAATATTTAAGTTTAAATTAGGCTGCCAAAACAGGCTATTCACTCCAAGTCCGCAGTAATCACCCCGATCGCACGGATATATCTCTACGTTCGATAACGCGGATTTGCAATCTGTCTTGTCCTGAAATAAGTTTACATAAAAATGTAAATTTATGATCAATCGTGCAGGAACAAACACTACAAAACGTTATTCTAATTATTCTGAGGAATTCAAACGTAAGGTTTGCGAAGAATATATTAAAGGAACTAAA
>CAUPRE010000047.1:0-9215 GCA_963513565.1 uncultured Flavobacterium sp.
CCAGTAATTCCATTGGTGGATGTTGTTGGCAATGCCGACAATGTTGCACCTGAACAAAGCGCATTCACAGCTGTGAATGTTGGTGTACTATTCGGATTTACTGTAATTGTCAATGTGGTAGTGGTGGCACATTGTCCTGCTGTTGGTGTAAAGGTATAGGTTGTGGTTTGCGTATTATTCAACGCTGGTGACCAAGTTCCTGTAATTCCATTGTTAGAAGTGGTTGGCAAAGCCGACAATGTTGCACCTGAACAAATCGCATTCACAGCTGTGAATGTTGGTGTACTATTCGGATTTACAGTAATTGTCAATGTGGTAGTGGTAGCACATTGTCCTGCTGTTGGTGTAAAAGTATACGTTGTGGTTTGCGTATTATTCAACGCTGGTGACCAAGTTCCTGTAATTCCATTGGTGGATGTTGTTGGCAATGCCGACAATGTTGCACCTGAACAAATCGCATTCACAGCTGTAAATGTTGGTGTACTATTTGGATTTACTGTAATTGTCAATGTAGCGGTGGTGGCACATTGACCTACTGTTGGTGTAAAAGTATACGTTGTGGTTTGCGTATTATTCAACGCTGGTGACCAAGTTCCAGTAATTCCATTGGTGGATGTTGTTGGCAATGCCGACAATGTTGCACCTGAACAAATCGCATTTACAGCAGTAAATGTTGGTGTACTATTCGGATTTACTGTAATTGTCAATGTGGCGGTGGTGGCACATTGACCTACTGTTGGTGTAAAAGTATACGTTGTGGTTTGCGTATTATTCAACGCTGGTAACCAAGTTCCAGTAATTCCATTATTAGAAGTGGTTGGCAAAGCCAACAATGTTACACCTGAACAAATCGCATTCACAGCTGTAAATGTTGGTGTACTATTTGGATTTACTGTAATTGTCAAACTTCCGGTCATTGTAGTGGAGCAACCGCCAGTTGTTCTTGTTGCTACAACAGTATAAACTCCAGCCGCTGTTTGATTCCCGAATCCAATTGAATTTCCTGTTCCTGCAATTGGAGTTCCAACATCAGTTCCATTATTTTTAAGTTGATAGGTAATCCCAATTTCAGAATCTAAAACTACCACAACTTGCCCTGTACCACCAGCACAATAAGCACCACCTCCACTTAAAGTATATGCTGTTGGATTTACACAAGGTACTGCATATTCATAAGCACCTAAATCAGGTTGTGCGTCTCTAGAAGTTCCAATAATGTCAGTAGTTGGAATTCCTGAACCAGTAAGTCCAAAGTTTTTTGCTGGACTTAAGTTTTGTATTGTCAATCCATCATCTACAGTTGCCCATTTATTATCAATTCCATCACCATCTGAAGCATTAACAAGGAGTGGGTTACTATTTAGACAATTTGTAACTATTGAATTCGTTATAGCCAACGGGCTTCCAATAGCATCACGAATGATGCAATTCTGAAAAGTCGGTTGAAAACCAACTCTATTATCTTCACTGTAAATTTCATTTCTTCCGGGAACACCTGCATTTGCGGTTGGTGCATTATTCCAAAACAAGCAGTTTTTAAAAGTTGCTTTAGAAAATCCTTGATAAGCAGTTCCTACAAATGATGACGTATTATTTACAAAACTACAATTTACTATTAATGATGTATTTGAATCAGCACCGCCAAATTTAAGTGCTGCCGCATTTTGAGCTGAATTATTATAAAAAACAGAATTAGTTATAGTATGCGTGCCACTTAATTCTATTGCTCCTCCTCTTGATCCATCTAAGAACCCTGAGCCACTTGTATTGTTTGAAAAGACACATTTATCAATGGTACAATTACCACCAGCAATTAACATACCTGCTCCAAAAACACCAAAACTACTTCCACCAATTAAAAAAGAATTACTATCAATGATACAGTTAGTAAATGTTGATGTGCAATTTAAATTAACTGCTCCTGCACCCCAAGAATCGTCATTTGTATTTGTGCAATCAGCACTATTCCCTTTTATGGTGCAGTTTGCAAAAGTTGTAGCTGAATTGATATTGTAAAGTCCACCACCTTTATAACGATCTATCTCTCGTGTATTAAGAATGATTCGTGAAGCACCGGGTGCCGTTGCATAACCTTTTGTAATTAAAAAACCATCTAAAGCAGTTACATTAGACAAGTTAACGCTTACAACGACATGATAGGCGTTGTCGGTTAAAGTATTGAGAGTTCCTAAATCACCACTCAGTGTAGTAACGTTAGTTTCCCAATTTCTTTGACTTAAAAGTGACTCACTCCCTGTAAAACCGCCGTAAATTTTTACACCGCTTTTGAGGGTAAAGGTTTTGTCTCGGTTGTCTGCTGGTGTTGTACTTCCAAAGGGGTCATGTGTTGGTAAGTAGGTTCCTGCTTTTACCCAAATGGCATCACCGCTTGTTGCACTGTTTATAGCAATTTGTAAATCACGTTTTGCTGATGCCCAGCTTGTACCTGCACCTGAATTATCGACTCTATTAGCATCAACGTAATAGGTTGTCTGAGCCATTGAAACTAAGGAAAACAAAATCAATACTATATTAAGTGCTTTTTTATGTAAAGTTGAATTCATAATTAACTCATTAAATGTTAAAATTATTTTGGTTTGTTGTTATCCAATCATGAATATATTTTGCAACTTCCTCCCAATGTTCTTGAACACAAATTGAATGTGATTTTGAATGGAACTCTATGAAGTTTTTTTTGCTAGTTGTGCTTTGGTAAGCACAAAAATTCCTTCTGTTTAAGCTACTTGGTATAATGTGATCCTTTTCTGCACTAACAAAGAGCAACGGCTTATGTGGCTTGTTGAAGTCTATATAACCATCATCCAACCTACTACTTCTAGCTATTTTACGGCTTTCAGGGACAACTGCTTTTTCATAAATCTCATCTGAAATCTCACTAGTCAATGTATTGCATATAGCATAACGAAACCATTTTTTGGTACCACAAAAAAGACTATTCCCCATAAATGGATTTACCGTACTTAAATTAGATTTAATATGACTCCATTTAAAACTCCAAATACCTTTTGGTGCTGCCGAAGTAATACAAATACCCATAATGCCAATTTTGTTTTGAATTAGTTTTTGAACAACTAATCCACCCATAGAATGTCCGATTAAAATTGGATTTAATTTATGACTTTCAATGAACTCTGTATAATGTTTTATGACATCACTTAAACTAATTTTTTTCAATTGATGATTTGGATTTTTTCTAAGATCAGCTGGATTCCCATCATGAAACGGATAACTGGGCGCATAACACTTATAGCCAAGATTTTGAAAGTATACAATCCAAAGTGACCAACTATTTGCATTTTCGTGAAGTCCATGAATAAATACAATTTCCCTATTGTTTTTCATTAAATTTCATTTTTTAATGGTTTCAAAATGACATTATTTAAATCTCCTACAAAGTAGTCGCTCATTAAAATTCTGAGTTTATCGTTTTGCTTGTTAAATAATTGAAAATTTCAATAACTGCTCTTTATTTATTAAATCATGCATTAATCTCTAAATACTATTCGTGCTTTGGTTCTAATAAATTATTAAATTCACTTTTTGTTTCATCCAACGTGTTTGAAATTATTTTAAAATTTGCTTCAATTGCTTTTAGATTTATAAACTTATTAATGATTGTTCTGTGACGGAAGATTACAAATGTATTTTCAGAATCCGGATTTATTTTGTTAAGATGCATTTCGCTTTCTAAATCGATCATTGAAGGCACAAAAGTTAAAGCCATATTTTTTAAGTTAAGTGATATACCTATTTTTTCTAATTCTTTTTTTCTTTCGGATTCATCGTAATTCTTATCGTTTCCATATACAAAATAGACTTTCAAATACTTGCTCCTATTAATACTTTCTTGCTCTAAAAAAACTAACCATTTTTTAATTTCATCCCAATTTGCATTATTCCCAACAAAATATATAATTCCATGAAAACGTCCATACTTACATACTGGACAAGTTCTTGACCCTTTGTCTGGACCAAATGCATGATAAGGAATAAACGAAGGTTGATCCTCACCGATCATTAATCCTGATTGGTTTACAATACTTTTTTGGGTAGGATAATCAGGAATATTTAATCCAAGTACAATGTTGTGCTCTGCTACTTGAATTTCATTACTTAACAAAACTCTCAATATTTCTGTACCTGCTCGGTCAAGTTTTCCATACTTTTTCTTATGTTTTAGGTATAGAGGGTCATCATCAAAATAAAGGTCCGCATAATATTCGTTTTTAATATCAGGTTCTTTTATTGATAGATGAATATGCTGTGCAATATCTTGACTTGGATATGCCGCAGGTCTTGAGGTTTTTATCGTATAGTTTCCATTTTCATCTGATTTTACCCAACCTCTTAATTTTCCATGATTTCTTGCCTTAGCTGGTGTTATTTTATTTGACGAATACAAGCCCTTATCGTCTGTATGCCAATAATAAATAATCACATTTTTGGCAGGTGTCTTGCCATCAAGTTGAAAAACTTTACCTGTTAGTATGAGTTTTTGTTTCCCTTGGTTCCATCCGATACTTGTATGATTCGACGAAATTACTTTAGGCATTTCGACATACATGATATCGCAATCTTCACAACCACCACCAACAATATTTTTGTCTTCGTATGACTTATTATTTGGCTTAGTTTGATCATTTTTTACTTGTCCATTACAACTTGACAAAAAGTTGAGCATTAGAACAAAAAGCACAATTTTAAATAGTCGATTCATATTTTTAAAGTTCTTAAATTAGATAAAGGCCTAAACTTATATTGATAATTTTTTTTGGTAAATGGTTATTAATTTTTTAGACTTGAAATAAAATTAACCAACTGCAATATTGATTTGTTTTCAGCAATTTATACTCTAATACTCTTGTCTTTTAACCTTTTCTTTCATAAATATGTTATTCTTTACTTTACTTTTAAACTTGATTTTGAAATTCATTTTAAATATTTTAAAGTCATATTTCTAAAATCTCCACCACTATCGTCACCCACAAAAAGACCTATTTTACCATTTCGATAGTTATTTAATTTATCGACTTCTAATGCTGGTTTTTTAGCATCATTTATATAAGCTTTTACCGATTTATTATCGACAACTATTGTCATTGTAAACCAGCCATCAGGATTTGGCGGATTGACAATTTCTTTTTCGTAAAGACTGTTTTTCTCTTCTCGTAATTTTTTCCAAGTATCAATTGGATGCGATATATATTGAATAGCATGAACCCGTCTTATAGAATCTTTTGCAATAAAATTGAAAGGTCGGCAATAGACTGCATCGTATGTTTTGTCATCTTGACCGTGAAACGCTATGCCAATAAAACTTTTTTGGAATACATTTTTGCCACGCATTTCAATTTTAATTGTGCCGTTTTTAAAGTTTTTAATATAAAATTAAAAACTGCATTTCTATTTCTTGCTGTAATTTATATACAAATTCCTGAAATCTCCACCACTATCATCGACTACAAAAATCCCTAATTTTCCATTTTTGGATTTTGAAATTTTCTGCACTACTAAAAATGGTTATTTGGTATTGTTTATAAATGCTTTTGTTTTGAACAATAAGTTTCATTTATTCATTTTCTGTTCCCATAGCAAGTTATCCTTTTTATCAAAGTATTTTATGCCTACAAAATTAAGACTATCTTTCTTTCCAAATATATTGTTGCTTGCGTTTCCAAATCCAACAACAAGCTTTCCTTTTGCATCTTGTAAAATTAAAGCTCGGGTTCCATCTGATAAAACAATTGCATGAAAAGCTTCTCTGCCATTACCCGGGTCATCTAGACCTAATGCAACTCCGCTTCTACCATCATCAAATGTGTGAGTACCAAAGCCACCTACTTCCATTCCCTTTTGATTATTTAAAAGAATACCTGTTGGTAAAAAAATTCTTCTTCCTACATTTGGATCTGATAATTGGTCTCCTACTTGCATGACATCTATACCTTTTTCATTCATTACAACCATTCCAAAAGCGGAATGTCTATATTTTTTGTACCATTCCATGTATTGATTTGAATTTTTAGCAACATCACTTGCAAAATATTTTCTTACTAAAGTAGTATCTGTTCTAACCCTGTCTTTTGATTGAGGAATTGGTGCTCCAATCAAAATTCTGTCTTTACCTTTTTCATCTTCAATAATTATTCCTTTTGCTCTTATGATGTCGAATTTACTACTTTCACCAAATCCCAAGCATACTATACTAATGATACCAATGCCAATACATCCTATAAAAAGTTGTTTCATCTTTTTATATCGATTTTGCAACTCCTGTAATTGTTTTAAAATTTCTTTTTCCATTTTTTTATAATTTTTTTATTTTGTTGTTTCTAATTATTTATTTAATTTTTATTTTGCTCTAAAAATTCACAAAATAAAATTTCAGTTTGCTATTCTAATATTACTAAAATCCCCACCACTATCGTCACCCACAAAAAGACCTATTTTACCATTTTGATTGTTATTCAATTTATCGACTTCTAATGCTGGTTTTTTAGCATCATTTATATAAGCTTTTACCGATTTATTATCGACAACTATTGTCATTGTAAACCAACCATCAGGATTTGGCGGATTGACAATTTCTTTTTCGTAAAGACTGTTTTTCTCTTCTCGTAATTTTTTCCAAGTATCAATTGGATGCGATATATATTGAATAGCATGAACCCGCCTTATAGAATCTTTTGCAATAAAATTGAAAGGTCGGCAATAGACTGCATCGTATGTTTTGTCATCTTGACCATGAAAAGCTATGCCAATAAAACTTTTTTGGAATACATTTTTACCACGCATTTCAATTTTAACTGTGCCGTTTTTAAAGTCTTTAATTGGTAACCAAACTATTCCTTCGCTTTTGTTTTCTGAAAGTTTGATATAACTATTTGAAAGGCTATCGATTACTTTTACTTCTCGGTTTATAATTCTTAATTGATTGGTTTTAATAAGCTTGAAAAGGTTCAATTTTTGCTCTTTTTGAGAGTATGTTAACAAGCTAATTAACATCATACAAATTATATTTAGTTTTTTCATTGTATTTAATTATGAAAGTTTTAAACGAATTTTAAGTAAGTCTTTTTTTTTATTGCCAGATAATTACCGGAAATACACCATTAATTATCAGCAAAATAGAAAATTGCGCAATTGAAAATGTTGCCAAAAAATCAAAAGACATAAAATTTTCTTTACCAATTAATTTATGAATTAAGACATAAATTGAAGCTATTGACAATAAAATAGAGGATGCAAATAAAAGTATATTAATGAATGTCAAATTTCCCATTTCCATAAATGGCTGGAAAGAGAATAGAACTATTGAAACTAGTAAGAATAATGATGCAGCAAACATTAAGGAATAGGTTTCCTTAAAATAAGACGCTTTGTTTTTAAAAAATCGGATTAAACCATTAACAAAAAAGTAAAATATAGATAATATCCCAATAAGAAAACTAAATGCTATACTCAAAATTTTAATTCCACTTACTTTCTTAATTGTTCTAATTCCATCAGAAATCAGTAAATCACCATTTTGATCCTTATACAAAGTGTGAGTAGCATTCGTTCTGCCTTTCATAGAAAATGTATTATTGCCTAAATAAAATAAAGTTTTGTTTTTACCCTGAAATGGTTTGATTACCAAATCATTTCCTAAAAAAGCAACTTTTGTATTTGAGAACACCCAATCAATCAATTTAAATGGTTTGACCGCTGTGATTATTGGTATGTAGTATCCATTCCATTCAGTTAAAGAATTTTCAATTTTTTGTTTCTTTAAATTTTTATTAATTTTATTTACGCCTAGATAGTTTGTAAACTCATTATTAAACAAGTCGTAATCGGCAGTTTCACTATCCATATTATAAGCTATAAAGAATGCCTTTTTACTTTCTGGAAACATATACAGCATAGCTGAAAACCCTAAGGTGTTTCCGTTTTTTGCCACACCAACGGCACCATAACGATCACGTTGATAAGCACCTAATGCATAACCGTAAGGAACACCTTTTTTGTAAGCATCGGTAGATTTTTGAATACCTACTTTTGACAAAAGGTTTTTATCAATGAAAGTTTTGCCATTCACCAATCCGTCAGACATCATAAACCACATAAACTTTGCCATATCGTTTGCTGTAGTAGTGAATTGTCCAGCAGCTCTCAAATACATTGGTATTGATTCAACAGGATTTCCATTGTCAAAATGACCAAAAGCTAATTTTTCATCGGCAAATTTTCCAGATTGTGAGATAAAATGAAAAGTGCTTTCAGTCATACGTAATGGTTTTAATATAGTATTGTCTAAATAGTTTTCATAACGTTGCTTGGTAATTTTTTCAATTACCATTCCCAAAATTGAATAACCCAAATTTGAATACGAATCAATCGAGCCTGGCTTGTATTGCACTTTTAAAACTGAAACATCATCTTGATATACTTTATTTAATGGTGTATCTGCCTTTGCGGTTGAACTAAAAATATGCCAAAGTTTAGCATCCGTTAATCCCGAAGTGTTATCTAATAAATGTCTAACTGTTACTTTATTTGTTTTATCCCATTGGTTTTCAATGGGCAAATTCGGCAAGTATTTTTTAACTGGATCATCTAATTTTAGCAATCCTAATGTTACCATTCTTAACACACCAGCTGCTAAGACTGTTTTTGACACTGAACCAACATTCATTTTAGCATTTGAAGAAATAATCTCGCGTGTTTGATTGTTTTTATAGCCATAAGAATCTATTGTACTATTTCCATTTTGTGAAATAGTACACCATACTGCACCAACAATTTTTTCTTGTTTTAATAAATTTTTAATAGTTTTCTTCAAACCACTTTCGTATTGAGAGTAAGAAATACTTGAGAGGAAAAAGAAGATAAATATATATTTAAAGTGCATGTTTATAATTTTAAAATTATTTAGGATTTGCTTGACTTCCTACTAAAATTCCACCGTCGATTGTTAATTCTATTCCTGTTATGTACTTGCTTTTATTGCTTCCTTAATACAAAAAACATTTGCAATGTCAATTCATAAAAGATGCTACTTGTATAGTACGTTTAGATAAATAATTTCTCCTTAATTCCTAAATCATTTACTTTATAAAATACATTCTTCTCTATGAATAATCCTTTTGTTTTACCAGTACCCATTTTTTGTCCATGCTTTACATCAATTTTAATAACTTTATTATTGTATC
>CAUPRE010000048.1:0-8695 GCA_963513565.1 uncultured Flavobacterium sp.
AATACAGATTGAAGAATACAGATTGAAGAATACAGATTGAAGAATACAGATTGAAGAATACAGATTGAAGAATACAGATTGAAGAATACAGATTGAAGAATACAGATTGAAGAATACAGATTGAAGATTTTGAGAATAGAGAACACAACCACTCTCTTTATTCTATTCTGTCTTTATGCCATCTAAAAGCATTAGTCTTCATACAAGATTAGTATTTAGAAGTGACTTTAAGCGTTAGGGATAGTAGTGAAAAGCCCACAGGCTAGTGTAGTGGTAACGAAACTAGTCGAGGACTTGTAACGGATAGCCCGGCTCCTTATATATAGTTGCACTAAACTTCTGGTTTAAAACGAAAATTGTCTATATATAAGGAGAACGCCCAGCTATTACTCGTAACGAATCGCGCGAACAGTGGAAAAACGCGTGATTATATAGGAAGATATAAAAAAAAGCTGCCCAAAGACAGCTATACTTATTAAGAATAAAAATACTAGCGGGACTTACTCGCTTTTGCCTGCCAAGATTCATTAAGAACTCCGTAATCTACAGGAGAAGCGGGTGGTTGATTTTGTAGTCGACCCGATTCGAAAGCGCGGACTAAAATTGTTTCTATCAAAAAGTCTTCGTTTACCTCGAAAGGTTGGTATTTTGTTTTTAAATTAATATCAAAAACACGAGCAGTTGTATTGGCCCAAAATGCTTTCCATCCATTCTTTAAATCAGATACTAGCTCGTAAGTGGTAATCCCTGTTTGTCTGTGGATGAGTTTTACTAAAATTTGGCCTTGCTTTCTCGAGAGCTTTTTAAGCTTTTCCTCAAATTCGTTGGTCAAATAGTTTTCTACAATTTTGAAATACTTTTTTTTCTCTTTGTTTGTTTTCAAAAATGACATTCCTTTTCTGAGCGCTACTAATCTTTCGGAGGCTAATTTCGCGTAAGGATAGGTTTTATATACTCTATTTTGAAGAATTAAGAATTGCTTTTTATCCTCAAGACTTAATTTTTCTTTGCTTATAATTATTTCGGGCAACAGAATGGTATCACTAAGAATACTATCGTTTTCAATAAGAATAGGGTCGTTTTTTTCAGTTTCTTTGGGAACAACTTGCGCTTCAGCTGAAACAAAACACAAAAGTAAAAACAAATAAATGGAGATTCGGTTCATGGGAAAATTTTATGATTCAAAATTATAAATTTATATACAAGTCTGATGCCAAATTTATAAATTAGCAAAAAATAATTTTATGAGTTCACCATCAATATTAAATGCCGCTTCGCTGGCGTTTTTAGAAAAATACTTAAATAACGCTTCTCCTACTGGTTATGAATCTGAGGGACAAAAAATTTGGATGGAATACCTACGTCCTTATGTAGATACTTTTATAACGGATACTTACGGAACTGTCGTTGGTGTCATCAATCCTGACGCTCCATTTAAGGTTGTCATTGAAGGACATGCCGATGAAATTGCTTGGTATGTTAACTATATTACCGAAGATGGATTGGTGTATGTTATTCGTAATGGCGGATCGGATCATCAAATTGCCCCTTCGAAACGAGTGAATATCCATACCAAGAAAGGGATTGTAAAAGGTGTTTTTGGTTGGCCCGCCATACATACTCGTAATCGAGACAAAGAAGAAAACCCAAAAACAAGCAACATCTTTATTGATTTGGGATGTGAAACCAAAGAAGAAGTGGAAAAATTGGGAGTTCATGTAGGCTGTGTCATAACCTATCCCGACGAGTTTATGATTCTTAATAACAATAAATTTGTTTGCCGTGCTATTGATAATCGAATGGGAGGATTTATGATTGCCGAAGTTGCCCGATTATTACATGAAAACAAGAAAAAGCTTCCTTTTGGACTTTACATCACCAATGCCGTTCAAGAAGAAGTGGGATTGAGAGGCGCTGAAATGATTACACAAACTATCAAGCCCAATGTTGCCATTGTAACTGATGTTTGCCATGATTCAACCACACCTATGATTGATAAAAAGATCGAAGGTGAAACTAAAATTGGCTTAGGCCCAGTAATTACCTATGCTCCTGCTGTTCAAAACAATTTAAGAGAACTTATTTTGGATACTGCTTCTGAGAAAGGTATTCCGTTTCAGCGTTTGGCTTCCTCTCGCGTTACCGGAACAGACACCGATGCTTTTGCTTATAGTAATGGTGGTGTAGCCTCTGCGCTTATTTCTTTACCACTTCGCTATATGCATACCACGGTAGAAATGGTTCATCGTAAAGATGTAGAAAACGTAATACAGTTAATCTATGAAACTTTATTAAAAATAGAGAACAACGAGACTTTTTCTTATTTCAAGTAATCAAAAACCATAAAAAAACTCCGTTACAATACTAACGGAGTTTTTTCTACTTGCTATTCACTGCATTTAATTATAAACATTTTCTTTGTTGAAATGTACTGTCAATAAATAATAAACCACTGCTCTATATTTATTAGTATTTGATCGTCCGTATTTCTCCATGACAGCATCAATGGCGGCGTCCAGTTCTGGACCATCGGAAAGACCTAACTTTCCAATCAAGAAATTCTTTTTTACCGTTTCTACTTCTGAAGGCTGACTTCCTGCTACTGTAGCCGAATCGGGATTGAAAATAGACGGTCCACAACCAATAGTTACTTTGGTAAGCAAATCCATATCTGGAATTACTCCACATTTTTCTTTTACATCTAAGGCATACTTAACGATTAATTCTTCTCTGGTATTCATACAATAAAGTTTAAATTTGATTAACTACTTTCATAACATACTCAAATTTAACCATTTAATCATTTTTAATTGTTACCAAATCAATAATTTATAGCAACTCTTTGAAATATTGCAATAAAATTTTATCATTTTCAACCGTTGGGGTAAAAATCTCTAATAGTTGAGGTTTTTCATTTTGCTGGAATAAGTTAGCAATTGCCTCATCTAAACTTGCAGCGTCTGTCGCTTTGCTGTATGCTAAACCATACATTTTGGCCAAATGTTCCGCGGTTAAGTGATGTGAGGTTTCGAAGAAAGTATTAAAAACCGGAGTTTCATTATGTCCAGGCAAGATTCTAAAGATTCCTCCGCCTCCATTATTGATGAGAATGATTTTAAAATCGTTCGGAATATAATTGTTCCAAAGAGCGTTACTATCATAGAAAAAACCAATATCGCCACCCATAAAAACCGTTAGTTTTCCGTTAGCCACAGCCGCGCCAATCGCAGTCGATGTACTTCCGTCAATACCGCTGGTTCCTCTATTACAAAAAACCTCAATCGATGGGTCAATATCAATCAGCTGAGCGTATCGAATGGCCGAACTGTTACTGATTTGCAACTGTGAATTTTTAGGCAAATTCGAAATTACTTTATCAAAAACCATAAAATCACAAAATGGCATTTTAGACACATACCAATCGTGTTTTTGCTTGCGCAAATATTTCACCTGTGCCAATTGGGAAGAATACGTACTTTTTACCTTTTGTGCCAAAGGATAAAATGCGCTAAAAAAGGTATTAGGATGCACTTCAAAATGATGCGTTAAAGCACCAAAAGTATCATAAGCTCTCAAAGGGTCGATGTGCCAATGCTGTTTAGGTTTGTATTTTCTTAAAAAGGCTTTGATGCGTTTGGAAACCACCATGCCTCCAAAAGTGACCAAAATATCGGGTTGGAACTCCTCGAAATCTTCTTTTGTAAACGGTGTAATAATCGTATCGATATTGTTGACAAAACTCGGATGATGAATATTCGAAGTCGTTTCTGTCATCACTATAATCGAATCGTCATTCGCAATCACGTTAATCGACTTCGCATTCGCATCCAAGCCACTCACGCCTACCAAAATCATTTTCTTTTTGGAGGCATTCCAAATCTCTGCAAAAGGCGTCAAATCCCCCAAAGGTTTATCAACTGTAGCGGGAATAGTTGCGTCGATATGAGCATTTACTGTAAAAGCTTCTACAGCTTCATACAAAGGCTCTTCGAATGGCGCATTGATATGCACGGGGCCTTTTTGAATAATAGAAGTATTTATCGCTTCGTTGATTTTTACATCATTTTCAAAAGAAGCCTCTTCGGTTAAATTGGCATTGTACAACGAATGATTCAGGAAAACATTTTCTTGACGAATCGTTTGTCCGTCGCCAATGTCAATTTTACTTTGTGGGCGATCTGCCGATAGCACAATCAATGGAATCTGACTATAGAAAGCCTCTGCAAATGCAGGATAATAATTCAATAATGCCGAACCAGAAGTACAAACCACAGCTACAGGTTTTTGCGTCTGTTGGGCAATTCCCATCGCAAAAAATGCAGCGCAACGCTCATCGGCAATGCTATAACAAGTAAAATCAGGATGACTCGCAAAACCAATGGTTAAAGGGGCATTTCGAGAACCTGGAGAGATAACTATTGTTTGAATTCCTTTGGCTAAAAAAATCTGAAGTATGCTTTGTGCTAAAGGTATTTTGGGATAAACCATTTTTGAAGTTGGAAATTAGATGTTAAAAAGTTAGAAGTTATACCACTTCAACTTGAAGTACAAAGTTACAAACTTGACTGCCCAATTCCTTCAAATAGCATCATTTTTTACTATTTTTGGATAGAAATATTTTTAAAATGAAAATAGCAATACGCCCTTACCAAACCGAAGACACACAAGCCATATTGGACATCATCAACTATAACATTTTGCATTCAACCGCTTTGTATGATTACAACATCAGAACGTATGAACAACAAAAAGCGATTTTGGAGGATAAAATTGCCAAAAACTTCCCTGTAATCGTAGCCGAAGCAGATGGTCAAGTGGTTGGTTTTGGAATGTACAGCGAGTTTCGTTTTAGAGAAGCTTATAAATTTACTGTCGAACATTCTGTCTATGTAGACAATGCCTACCACGGAAAAGGAATTGGAAACGTGCTTCTAGCAGAATTAATTACTTTGGCCAAAGCCCAAAATCTCCACACTATGATTGCAGTTATCGATGCCGAAAATCAAGGTAGCGTTTCGTTTCATGAAAAATTTGGATTCAAAACTGTGGGGATTATCAAAGAATCGGGCTATAAATTTGATCGTTGGTTGCATTCGGTATTTATGCAATTGATTTTGGAATAAAGTAGTATTATTTTGCCACGAATTCACGAATTAAATTTTAAATATATTGCTAAAAAAGCAACACAAGTTTTTAAGTTTTCTTGAATTTGAGTAATCTCTGAGATTCTTTTTATTTTATCAATTCGTGAATTTGTGGCTAAATAACAAATCCCGTTATATTCATGAATTCGTGGCTAACAGAAAACAATTAATGAGTCGCCTTCCGCTGGAATGACTTATCTTTGCAGCTTTATTATAACTATGAGTTTTAAATTGCTTTCTTCACCCTTGCAAGGATTCACCGATTACCGATTTCGAAATGCACAACAAAAATATTTTGGCGGTATCGACACTTTCTATTCGCCTTATATTCGGCTGAATGGAAAATTGGTCATCAAAAATTCCTATCAAAGAGATTTACTTCCCGAAAACAATGATACGCTTGAAGTAATTCCGCAAGTAATCACGAACGATGCCGAAGAATTTTTATTTGTTGCCCGCTATGTAAAAGAGTTGGGGTACAAAGAACTCAATTGGAATTTAGGTTGCCCCTACCCGATGGTTACTAAATCTGGAATTGTAATAAATACGGACTAGTTTTACTCTATCAAATTATCAATAACATGGAAAGAGTTTGCATATATGCACGTGTATCAAGCAATCAAAGTGAAAACCAAGATTATCAATCACAAATTACCGAGCTAACAAAAATAATCAAACAACACGGCTATGATGAAGACAATATTGATACATACGCTGAAAAGATTAGCGGGTACAAAGAAACAAATGACCGCCCCGAACTAGACCGCCTGCTAAAACAACTAGAAAAAGACCCGACTTACTATAGATGTTGTTACATTTCTGAAATCTCTAGGCTTTCACGCAAACCAGCAATTGCAAAAGAACTACTACTCAAGTTTAGTAGAATCAAACTAAACTTATACATAAACTCACAACAAATGTTTACATTCCATCCCGATGGAACTGAAAACAATCTTGTATCAATTATGTTATCAATAGCAATTGAGTTTGCTGATATTGAAGCAAAACAGATGAAACTACGTATGACACGTGGTAAAATGCAAAAAGTAACCCAAGAAGGAAAAGTATCGGGAAACAATCAAGCCTACGGTTACACAAGTGATATAAATAAAAAGTTTGTAATTGATTCAACTGAATCAATCATTGTCAAACAAATCTTTGAACTATACAAGAACAATCAAGGTACACAAGTTATTGCAAAGATGCTGAATCAACAAGGCACACCAACTCGAAGTAATACAGCAGAACTAAACAACCTAATTAAAAAAGCAAAGAAGGAACATTCAAAATTGAATGACAATACCTTATTTGATGAAGTTAATGCAAGCGAACAAATCATTCAACGTGGTTACAAAAATCAAAACACACAATGGGATGAACAAGTTGTTAGACAAATACTAATGAACGAAACCTACAAAGGTAAGCGTACATTTAAAGGTATTACATTTACTTGTCCAGCAATAATTGATGAAGATTTATTTGATGAATGTACAGCTATAAGACTAAATAAAAACACAAAGAACATCATCACAATATATGAATTCTTGCTTAAAGATTTAATGTATTGCGGTTGTTGTGGTCGTAAGTATGTTGCAACATACGGAACGAAAATTAAGGACATGAAAGCGTATAAATGTTATAGTACAAAAGCAAATTTGACTAGTTGTGGAAATAAGAGTCTGAACATTTCATTAGTTGAAAGTATCATCTATAATCAATTGATTAATAGCACTGAAATGCTTAAGTATCTTGATTCACCAAATAACATACTAAAACAAGCAAATCAAGATTTGGAATTATTAGAACAACAATTAATTCTTGAAAATGCATCACTATCAAACAATGAAAATGAAATCAAAAACCTTATAAATATAACTACAGCATCAACAAATAATTTTATACTTCAACAATTCCAAATAAAAGAACAAACGCTATCATCAGCACGTGAATTGATTGAGGCAAGAATTGAAACACTAAAGAAAAACATACTGGATAAAAAGAAACTGATTAATAATTTTAATGTAGTTGAATTTAGTTCTAATATGATTGAACAAGCAAAAACAAACAGACACGAACTAACAGCCATATTTAAACAGTATATTGATAAAATAATAGTCAACACCATCAATAAGAAACAAACTCTTATAACCATTTATTATAGATTAAATGGTAGCATATTGATACGGACTATTAAAACAATTATCAATGTATCAGCATACCGTGACCCAAAAATACTATCAAATCGTAAAATGGAATATGGCTTAATTGTTAATATGAGTAACGACCCAGTTTATAAAGATAATATTCTATTAATACCAACGGAAGATATATTAAACGAGTACAACAGTATTGTCGAAAAGTATGATGAACAAATTAAAATGTATCATGGCACACTCGAAAATGGTATATCAATGTTTGACAAACCTAAACAAATAATTCATCAAGTACCAACAAAGAATCAAGTACTAATTGAAGATACTTATCCAGTAACCGACAAATAAACAAACACAAGTGAAAGTAAATCAAACAAGCGATAAACATAAATCTAATAGGAACAACAATATAACCTTTGTTCAAATGGTCAAAGGTAGTATTGAAACTCAAAGTATAATGGAATCAAATTGCAATCAACTTTCACATACACATATTTTTAATAGGTTTATTTTAAGACACACCTACGTTTAGCCTTAATTTTAATACGTTTACTAATCGGCTTTTTAAAATTAACCAAAATAAAACTATCTTTAAAAAATGATTAGAACCATTATAATTGATGACGAATACAACGCAAGAGAGTTTTTAGAAAAGCTTTTAACTCGTTACTTTCCTGATAAATTTTTAATTCTCGACAAATGCGAAAGCGTTGATGAAGCAATTGTCTCTATAGAAAAATTTAATCCAGAATTAGTTTTTCTCGATGTTCAGATGCCTAATAAAAATGGTTTTCAACTTTTTAAAGAGTTGAATAAAGTAAAATTTGAGGTCATTTTCACAACGGCACATTCAGAGTTTGCCATTGGTGCTATAAAATGTAGTGCTTTGGATTACTTGCTAAAACCAATCAATTATATTGATTTGTTGGAGACTATCAAAAAATATGATGAGAAGCAAAATAAAGCATTTCAAGAAGATAAATTAAGGTTACTTTTAGAAAATATTGACACTGGTGGCTCAGAATATAACAGGATAGCATTGCCTACCGAAAACGGATTTGAACTGCTTAAGACCAATGCAATTTTGTATTGTGAAGCTGATAGTAATTACTGTAAAATTGTTTGCTTGGATGGGAGAAATATTGTCCTGTCTAAAACGTTGAAATACATTGAGGAACTGCTTCCAACTTCTATTTTTCAGAGAATCCATAAATCATATTTAGTAAATCTGAACTACGTTACTCGATTCAATAAAACGGCTCACGTAAAAAATATGGGGAGAAGTCTTAAATTTGAAAAAAAAAAAACAAATGGATTTTTCAATATTTTCTTCCTTTTTACCTGAAGGATTATTATCTCATTTTGACATCGTTGAATTCAAAGAATTGGGTGATTTGC
>CAUPRE010000049.1:0-7966 GCA_963513565.1 uncultured Flavobacterium sp.
AAGTCAATTTCGGAAATAACTTTTGGCTATTTAAAAAAGCCAAAAAAGTTATTCTGAAATTATGCTGAATTGAAATAAAAACTAAATTTGATTATTACAATATTAAATGACCTTGTTGCATTAAGGTCTTGAATCCGCCACGCTATGAAACAAACCATTCTTATTGTAACGCTGACATTTCTAATAAATAATTTAGTAAATGCTCAATCTTGTGTAATTGCTAAAAGTTTTACAGGACATAAAGAGGCGATTTTGGGAATTGCTCAATCCCCTAGCGGAAAATATATTCTATCGGGTAGTGACGATAATCTTGCTTTTCTGTGGAATGAAAACGGTAAAATTATTGACACAATAAGTGTACACTTGAAAAGTGTAAACGATGTAGTTTTTTCACCTGACAATAAACGTTTTATTACAGCAGGTTCTGAAGGTACATTTGTAATTTGGAATATAGACGGAACTGAAGTTAAAACAGTCACTGCGGACAAAATATATGTTAAGACCGTTGTTTATTCAACCGACGGAAAATTTATTTTAAGTGGTGGTGGTGACAATACTGCAAAATTATGGACAGCAGATGGCACACTGATCAGAACATTCAAAGGACATAAATGTACCATTTATCAAGCCTCATTTTCCCCAAATAACAAATCAATATTACTTGCAAGTTGCGACAATACCGCATCGATTTGGAACATAAATGGAAAAAGATCTATGATTTTAAAAAGGCATAAAAGTGGCGTAAGTGCAGCAAGTTTTTCACCTGATGGAAAAAAAATCCTGACGGCAAGCTTCGACAAAACAGCAGTAATTTGGAATTTAAACGGAAAGCCAAGTGTTATTTTAAAGGGACATTCTGGTGAAATAAATCAGGCGGAATTTTCATCAGACGGCAGGTATATTTTAACGGGAAGTGAAGATGGCACTGCCAAACTATGGAATAGCAAAGGGAAACTTATTAAGACATTTGAAGAAAAATATGAAACACAATATACCGCTGCAACATTTTCTAGAGATGGTCAGTTCGCAATTGTTTCTTCAAAAGATAACAACATAGATTTTTGGTATCTGCCCAAATAAAGGCTGCTAACACACCCTACAAGCAATTTATTTAAAGAAGCCTCGGAATTGGCAAATCCAAAAATAGGGCTTAATTAAATCCCAAAACCGCCTTAGCACCAGAACTTTATAGACTACCTATTGGAACTATACTAACTTTAATATTCCTATAAAAATGAAAAGATAAACAAACAACAATGGAATAATAAGACACAAATTATTATGACTGTTCTGAATTGTTTGTTTTGTATAGTCTCAAACCTATATCGGTATTTTCTCAAAAACATTTATGAAAATCATTTCATTAGAATAAATATCACGACTACTTTTCTCCTTACCTTGGTTGTACTTTTGCCAACCATTCAACAACAACTAAAAATGATAAAAAAGAAAACATTCTCATCTAAACTTTTTAGTAGTTGGAAAAAACTTGGACCAGGTCTTGTGACAGGTGCTAGTGACGATGATCCTTCTGGAATTGCAACTTATTCACAAGCAGGTGCATCATTTGGACTTGCAACATTATGGACAGCTATTATTGCTTTTCCTCTTATGGCTGCTATTCAGCAGATGTGTGCAAGAATAGGATTAGTAACTTCACAAGGTTTGACAGGAACGCTTAAAAAACATTATCCAAGACCGATTTTATATCTGATGCTGCTATTTAGTTTTCCAGCTATTGTCATGAATATTGGTGCTGACATTGCAGGTATGGGTGCAGTGGGAAATTTGCTGTTTCCATCAATAGACGCTAATTTTTTCAGCGTCCTGTTCACTATCATAATTTTAGGATTAATTATTTATTTACCCTATCAAAAAATTGCATCTGTACTAAAATATTTGTGCATTGTAATGTTGGTTTATTTTGTCGTTCCTTTTTTGTCTAAACAGGATTTTACAGAAATTCTTAAATCAACTTTTATTCCGACGCTACAGTTTGACAAAGATTTTATTGCCATAATTGTAGGCATATTGGGCACCACTATTTCGCCCTATCTTTTCTTTTGGCAAGCATCGGTAGAAGTTGAAGAAATGAAAAATAAGAGAAAGCACTTAATTGTAAATAAAAAAATAATTCATGAGATTAACCAAGATGTAGATTTCGGAATGACAGTTTCAGGTTTTGTGATGTATTTTATAATTCTAACCACTGGTACTGTTTTATTTAAAGGCGGTATCCATCAAATTGACACCGTAGAACAAGCGGCAATGGCCTTAAAACCATTAGCTGGAAATCTAGCTTATCTTCTTTTTGCCATTGGAGTAATTGGAACCGGACTTATTGCTATTCCGGTATTGAGTGGTTCAATTTCTTACATCATTACTGAAACCTTTGGTTGGGAACAAGGTCTTGACAAAAAATTTCATGAAGCCAAAGCATTTTATATCATTATTGCCATTTCGTTGTTACTAGGCTTATCCTTAAACTACATTGGCATTACTCCAATTCAATCATTGATTTACACAGCTATTCTGTATGGATTAACTGCTCCTGTCTTAATTGCAATCATCTTACACATATCGAACAACAAAAAAATAATGGGCAGAAATGTGAATGGAAGACTAACTAATATACTAGGCTTTTCAGCATTAATTATTATGACGGTGGCAGCTTTAGCTTTACTATACCTTCAATTTTCAGACAAGTAATCAACATTCAAAAATGACAACAAAATAAATAAATTGAATAGAAGTGTCATTAAGGATAGATTTTGGTTGACTTAGATGTTTTTACGATCCACAATATCAGTAACCAACTCTTACGTTTTGGCCTTAATTATAAACAAAAGTTTCAGTTCGGTTTAGGCGCAGACTTTGCACAATTTGGAAAGAATGAAGGTGATTTTGAGAACTTTGGGGTGTTTGTGAGGTATCAAATAGAATGAATTGCTTCGTTCGACATCAATTTGGTACTAGGGTGGGTAAAATGGTTCTATAAAAGATTTATGCAAGTTACAATTGCACTTTGATTGTACATTTATTTTACCCTAGCACACTACAGCAATTCTCAAAAATAATCTGGAAACTTGCCTTTATAAAGTGTGAATTGTGCAACTCTTATTTTTAACTATGAAAGGTTTTAATCAACTATAGTTATCAACTTTATACTGTTGTGAATGTAAAGTAATAATTGAAGTACATCAGGTAAAAAAAATAGTATGTCAAAACCACACATCATCATTCTCGGTTGCAATTTCGCTGGTCTTACCATTGCTAGATATATTCATACAGTAGTAAATGACAAAGCGGTAAAATACCACATTAGGAATTTTGCGATGAGTGAAATCATTGGAGATCATACCTTCCTATAATTTTAAATATATACCAATGATAACAGCACCTCATTTTCATGCAATGGTGATTCATTTCCCAATAGCTTTATTAATAGTAGGTTTTTTATCAGAACTTATTGGACTTATTAATAAGAAACTATTTTTCAAAAATGCTTCATTATACCTGTTATTACTTGGCACGATAGGAGTTATAGTTGCTTATCTAAGTGGTGATAATGCTGGTGATGGAATGACAGATGGTTTGCTTCAAAAACCAATGGGAATGCACCAGGAAGCAGCACTGGTAACACTTTGGCTAGCGATTATAACAGCACTGGCCAAAACAGCTATGTATTACTTTAACTATCAAAAACCGTGGGCAAAATGGACAGCTTTCTTATTGTTTGCTTTATTGGTAAGTTCTGTTGCAAGAACGGGATTTTTAGGAGGCGAATTAGTCTTTAAACACGGAGCTGGAATTGAATTAGCACTACCTGATTTTGGAGACCAGCCTATAAAATAGCATCAGTATAGTTCATTCATTTTATAAAAGAGAAACAATAATCTTCAACTAATAATTACGCACCAATTTTAATAATATAAAAACGAATAAAATGAAAAAATCAATTGCAGTATTTGTTTTGGGAATGGCTTTTTTAGGCCTATTTTTCCAATCTTGCAAAGAGAAATCTGAAAATATAAATGAAGAAAATAAGCAGCATATTGAGGAAACTAAAACTGCACCAATCGGTAAAAAGGAAAATGCTCAAAAAGTGATTATTCAAAACATGCACGAAGCTTATAAAGGAGAAACTACGGCTCACTTTAAATATGCAGCTTACAGTAAAAAAGCAAAAGAAGAAGGACATCCAGAAATCGCATTACTTTTTAAAGCAGCTTCGGGAGCCGAATTAATTCATGCAAATAACCATAAAGTTGTTTTAGTCAGAATGGGCGAAACAATCCCTGAAATTACACCAGAGTATACTGTAAAATCGACAAAAGAAAATTTACAGGAAGCGATTGCAGGAGAGAGTTATGAATTCAATAAAATGTATCCTGAATTTATAAAAAATTCAAATGTTGCGGGAAATTATATGGCTCAAATAAGTTTAACGTATGCGTATAAAGTAGAACAAAAACATCGAGATTTCTATATTGAAGCTTTAGCAGCGCTTGAGACTGGCAAAGACAATACACTTGCTAAAATTTACTTTTTGTGTCCTACTTGTGGGAATACCTACGCAACTATAGCACCTAGTCGTTGTGAAATTTCTATGACAGATTCTAAACTATATATTAAGGTAACGAGTTTGTAAAAATTGAATTAAATTTAAATGCTAAGGTTTTCAAAGACAAGCGACTTTTTTGAGTATTATTTTCCATTCAAAGCATCAAAACTAAAAACTATCACTTCCTGTTTTTTTGTAGTTTTTTTTTAAGCGTCAACGCATCTATTTATATGCTAAGGTTTAAACTTGGTAAGGTCATTATATAAAAAATCAAGAACTTTTATTAGTTGTATTGCTTTGAAAGAAAATCAAAAAATCGATGAAGGAGAATTCAAAGAGTAACAAATCCAGAACAGCTCCAAAAAATCACCGCTCTTTCAAGCCTTATTCAGATTCAAATTGCTATTTCAAATTGTTATGAAGAAATTTTTTTTTTCATAACAATTTTTTTTGTTGCAATGTAAATCTAGTTATTTATTAGGAAATTTTATAAAAAAAGCTAAGCTTTAAGGTAAAACAAGTAAAGCTGTTGCCTCTAAACATATCCTAAAACCTTTAACATTATACAAAAGAAACAGTATTTTGTACCATCCGTGTTTTGGCTACAACAACTAGAGATTTGATTACAAAGACCATTGCAGATTGAATGACATTTGTACCATCATTAACACTTAAATTACAAAAAGATGGAAAACAAAGTTTGGTTAATCACGGGCACTTCAAAAGGTTTTGGTTATGTATGGGCAGAAGCCGCCCTAAAACGTGGAGACAAAGTGGCCGCAACGGCTAGAAATATAGAATCATTAGCAGCATTGACTGCTTTGTATGGTGATGCTGTGTTACCCATTGTATTGGATGTAAACAATCGGGAAGCTTGTTTTTTGGCCGTAGAAAAAGTGATTGAGAAATTTGGAAAGCTTGACATCTTGATCAATAATGCAGGTTTCGGACATTTTGGTTATGTTGAAGAAATCTCAGAAAATGAAGCTAGACAACAAATTGAAACCAATGTTTTTGGTTCGCTGTGGATGATTCAAGCCGTTTTGCCTATAATGCGAAACCAAAAAAGCGGGCATATTTTGCAAGTTTCAAGTATTGGCGGGGTGATGGCATTTCCAAGTTTAGGTATTTATCATGCTTCAAAGTGGGCGGTAGAAGGTTTGTGTGAATCTCTGAATCAAGAGATTGCCCAATTTGGTATAAAAACAACTTTAATTGAGCCAGCCGCTTACGCAACCGAATGGGCTACGGCATCAGCTAGCCATAGTCAGCCAATAGCGGTTTATGATGGATTAAGAGAAGCAATGATTGCCAATAGAGGCAATATGCCTGTGGGCGACCCAAATGCAACGGCAAGCGCTATTCTAAAATTAATAGAATCCGAAAATCCTCCTTTACGATTGTTCTTGGGTAAATTGCCCTTAATGATGATTGAACCCACCTACAATAAACGTTTGGAAACGTGGAAAGAATGGAAAGAAGTTTCTGAAAACGCACAATAAATAAATTCAACAATGAAAACCGTTAAAAAAATAGCACTCTATTTGTTAGTAGCATTTTACCTTTTTATGGGGGCTATGCACTTTCTCAAACCCGAACAGTATTTTGCCATGATGCCGTCTTGGCTTCCGGCACATTCTATTTTAATCTCTTTGAGTGGTATTCTTGAGATAGCACTAGCCATTGCCATGATTCCTATAAAAACAAGAGCCATTGCTGCACAAATAATTATAGCTATGTTGGTAGTGTTTTTATTTGTCATTCATATTCCTGAAAGCATAGGCTACTACAAGACAGGTAATGAGAAGTTTGTGGCAAGCATCATAAGGCTACCCATTCAGTTTCTGTTTATTGCGTGGGCTTGGATGTTTGCAAAAAATACAGTTTAAATAATAATTAACAATTCACGAAGACACAATCAAACGTTCTAAAAAAAAACAATTTAATAATAAAAAAAATGAAATTTAAAAATATAGCAAAAAAAGGAAAATTAGCATTTTATGTGCTTTCAACAATAGCCTTATTAAGTATAACAAGTTCTTGCGAAAAAGATGAAGACAATATTTGTACTCCAGATTTAACTTTACAAATAGAAAGTTCTTCTGTAAATAATCCCAGCATTACAAAAGCGTCGGTGTATACTGATATTGTAATAAATAAACCAATAGCAGAAGTATGGGCTGTTTTGGTCGATTTTAATAAAATGCCTAGCTGGAGTACTACTTTTAAAGGAATTAGCGGAAATCTTGTCAATAATTCCAATGTTAGTGTCACATATAATTTTTTGAACGGTGCTGGTGATGTAATCATACCACACAAGCTAATTTATTCAGAAGGTGTAGAATATGGCTGGAGCGATGAAATCATTGGTGCAACCGGTATTGTAGATAAACATTTATTTAGAGTAGAAAAAATTTCAGATTGTCAAACTCGTTTCATACAATCTGATGAATTAACAGGATCAAATCCTAATATTACTCCAAGAGATATTGTTTCACAATTACAACAATTCTATCCAATTTTTAACAAAGAATTAAAAATTCAAGTTGAAAAATAATCAAAAAATTATACTTTAGTATTGGTTTATCTAAAATCAATACTAAAGTTTTTTAAATAAAATATGAGCAATAAACAAACACCTATCAAGATTCATTCAATATCCGAATTGCACCAATTATTAGGGCTATCCAAACCTTTGCATCCCTTAATAAGCCTCATTAAGATGGGTGCAATTACCCATTCAAACCGCAAGGATGAGGTTAGTTTTTGCTTTGACTTTTACGGTATTTCGTTGAAAAGAAATTTCAAAGGAAAACTAAAATATGGTCAAAATTATTATGATTTTGACGAAGGTGTCTTGGGCATGACATCACCTCAACAAGTGTTATCTGTAAACAGTGACGATAATTATGAGGTTTCGGGCTGGTGGCTGGTTTTTCACACCGACTTCATTTTAAATTACTCCCTAGGAAAAGCCATCAAAGAGTATGGTTTCTTCTCGTATGCCGTAAATGAAGCATTGCATCTATCCGATAAAGAGGAACAAATGCTAGAAGGGATTTTTAAAAATATTGAACAAGAATATCAAACTTCAATAGACCAATTTAGTCAAGATGTTATGATTTCGCATATTGAGTTGCTACTTAATTATTGCAACAGATTTTACAACAGACAATTTTTAACACGCAAAACCATAAGCCATGATTTGCTTTCAAAAATGGAAATCTTACTAGAGGCGTATTTCAATAGCGATAAAATCCTCCAACACGGACTCCCTTCTGTTCATTATTTTTCTGATCAATTGAATGTGTCGCCTAATTATTTGAGTGATCTGTTAAGAACCCTTACCGGACAAAGCACGCAACAACACATTCACAACAAAATTATAGAACAAGCCAAAAT
>CAUPRE010000050.1:0-5004 GCA_963513565.1 uncultured Flavobacterium sp.
AGTTCTGATTCTTGTGGCTGCAGTTACGATTCTCCTACCTATAGTTAAGATAATCCTGCCTGCAGTTCTGATTCTCCTACCTGCAGTTACGATATTCGAGCCTGCAGTGGCGATTCTTGTAGCTGTAGTTAAGATTCTCCTACCTGCAGTTACGATATTCGAGCCTGCAGTTGCGGTTCTTGTGCCTGCAGTTAAGATTCTCCTATGCATTTCACGATTCTCCTATGCACATTTAGGATATTGCCATGCACATTCACGATTCTCCTATGCAATTTTGCGATTCTCCTATGCACATTCACGATTCTCCTATGCGCATTTAGGATTTTACGCAGTACAAAGTAGGGAGACTTTGTTCACATCACCTCTTCATGACCTTCCACTTTTTTTTACAGTCAAAGCATTTACAAAAAAGCATTCCACAAGAACATATTTTTTTGTCTTTTGTTTTCTTCTTTATCCTCTCCGTAGGTATACCAGTCCTTTGTTTTCTCTTCAATTAAAGTTTTCAGTCCAATAAAATCATAGGTTTTTTTTGCGACAATAGGTTTTATGATGGCGCTATCTTGACTTTTTAAATCAATTTTGGTAGCTATGTATGACGTATACAGTCTAGGAATTGAAAGTCCTAAAATCATGCCTGGCAAACCATTTATACTACACGGACCGCCCGTAATGGTAATGTCATCAGTATAAAAAGCAAACACATATACATCATCAAATATTTTCCCTACTGCTTTTCGGCAATTATAACCCGCAATTTCTCTGTGCTCGTTTGTGATTTTCCATTCAATGTTGGGAATACTATCTTCAATTACAAAATTAGTACCTACAATTTGCTTCTGTATGTTCATTTTTCGAGCCGTAAAATCAAAAAACCAAATGTTTTCTTCATCAGCTTCTTTTTCGTGTTTGGGTATCCTTGTTTTAGGACTCCATCTGTCAAACTTAAATACACTTTTATTGTTTTCAAAAGTATAGGTGTAGTACGATATTTTTAAGTCGGATAAATTCTCTTTCATCATTTCATCCCAACTGTCGTTAGTCATTGTTTTTTTGAGATTGGTATTGACTTCGTATTCTATAACAGCCTTGTCAACAAATTGCTGCGCAAAGGATCCTGTAGTAAAAACAAATAATGTGAGGTAAAGATATATTGATTTCATAAAGTTGTGTGTTAGGTAATAGCTTAAAATTGTTTTGTAAAATTGACCTTTGGAGCGTTACAAATAGTGATTAAAAAATTGCTTATTTTTTTTCTAAACCATTTTTATTTTTAAAATTCCACGTAAAACCTACCATAGCATAGCGTTGGAGTCTGTCATTTCGCTCTTCGCCAATGGTGTTTTCGTAAACAAATCTATTGATTCCAATGTTTTGATTCAAAATGTCGCGCACCATTACATAAGCAGTGAACTCATCGTTCTTAAAAGTACGTTGGAACCTGGCATTCCATAATTGATTGGTAAGATTAGTTTGAAAATCAACCGTTTTTTGGCGAGAATATAAATTATAGTCCGTAGATAATTTCCATTTTTCTCTAAAATAAACGGCAACATCTAAACCTAAATTATTGGTATTAAATGATTTTACTTCATTGTTTTGAGAAGTACTGTTACGGCTGTTTGAGAAAGTATTACTCAAATTGATATCGTATTTCTTTTCTTTGGTTTTATTCAAATAAACCGAAAAATTAGAATTTAATATATTCGAATTATTGATTTGGTTATTGATACTATTAACCGATTTATTGTAATTCACAGAAGGACCGAGATTAACATACATACCCATTTTTTTGACTTTAAACCCGTAACCCATATACAAGTTTGCCGAAAAATTACCATTTGTATTTATAGGTGTAGTAATTGTTTTTGCGCTTTCTGGATCAATATCTCTATTGAAAGAGATCAAATTTGAGGTTGTTCTAAAAGAGACACTTTGATAAAAATTAGTTTCGGTCAAAATGCTGTAACTACTATTAGAAATGTTGATGCTATTTGTAAAAGATTGCTTTAAATCCGGGTTTCCGACCACTTGGTTAAAGAAATCTTGATTGTTTCGTAGCGGTTGCAATTGGTCAATAGTAGGCTGTTTTGTTGCACCTTGATAATTCACACGCAAATTACTGTTGCTTTTATACTTATACGAAAAATTTGCAGTTGGAAAAAAATTAGTAAAACTGCGATTGTATTCCTTATTTAAAGTTTGATCTTGTAAATTAAATGAAGTAAAACCAAAGCCACTACCAAAACTATAATTTATCTTTTTGGCATTATAACTTAATTTAAGAACGGGTTTGTTTGTTGTAATGCTTTGCTTGAATTGGTTTGATAGCGAATCGACCACAACATCATACTTCCCTGTCAGGTCTGAAAAATCATAAGTCACAAAGTTGCTGTTACCCGTATTATGCGTAATTTGATAGGACAATTGCAAAGCAAATTTCTTTCCTATTGGCTCTGTATAGGCCACATTTAAAGCAAGATTTTGATTGGTTTTATCTCCAATTTTATTTTGATCTACCTCATTACTAAAGGCAAAAACGCCTCCTTCATAACTCTCATTCGCCGATTTTAAAAAATTGTCAGCATTCGTATTCAAAGTACTCCAACTACTATTAATAGAAAGTGTTCTGCGTGGTTTGGCAAATTTATGTTTAAACAAAGCACTCGCAGACAAGGATTCCTTATCTGATTTTGTGGTAAATAATCGTTCCTGTTTGTTCCTCAACAATCCATCACTACCAATGGTATTTCCGGTCGTAAATTCATCACTTTCAGTATTATAAAAATTTGTTTTAGCGGTAAATTTAAGGGTGTTTAAGGAGTCTATTTTTACATCATAAACCGCATTAAGTTTAAAATTATCTCTATTTACATGGCTTGCAGTTGCACTATTTTCATTCAATTGTGTATCGCCTACTTGAGTTTGCGTATTTCTACTGTTGCTGTTTTGATAACTTTGTTTGTTGTATTTGGGTGATACATTTAAGGAATGTTTGTCGTTCCATTTGTTGTTGTATTGCAATCCCGCATTGGTGTTTTTTATAAAACCATTTTGAGTATCTACATAAGGTTCTTCATCATTATCGCCGCCGGTCCATTCGTAATTTACATTTCCGTCATCATCCATGCTCATACTGACATTTCCTTCTCCTCCTCCAAATTTGTCATTGTCTTGCCAGCTTAATCCATCTTGACCCGTATTTCCATTTAATAAAAAGGCCGAAAGCTTTCTTTTTCCTTTGAAACTACTCACCATGATATTAGTGTTGTATCTGGAATCGGCGTCCGTAGCGGGTTGGTTTGATCCATCTATCTTACCAAAATAGCCTTTCTTTTTATCTTCCTTTAATTTCAGATTAATTGTTTTTTTGGTATCTCCATCATCTATTCCTGTAAACTCCGCTTGATCGCTTTTTTTATTAAAAACTTGTACTTCTTTTATAGCATCGGCACGTAAATTTTTTACAGCCATACCAGGATCATCACCAAAAAATTCTTCGCCATCAACCAGTACTCTTTCTACTGTTTCGCCCATTGCTTTGATGGTTCCATTTTTATCTACTTGTATTCCCGGCAATTTTTTTAGTAATTCTTCAACATTGGCATTGGCATCAACCTTAAAATCACTGGCCCTGTAACTAGTGGTGTCACCTTTAATTTTGATAGATCCTGTTTTTATCACTACTTCTCGTAACAGTTCCATTTTACTCATCAAAGCAATGTTCCCTAAATCTTTATCAGTAGTAGTCACGGTAATATCATCTAAATAATCCGCATATTGACTGTGTGACGTCATTACAATATAATTCCCAGGTTTTACATTATTGAGGATGAATTTACCCGCTTTGTCTGATCGTGTAAATTGATATAAAACAGAATCTACCGGAGTTAATAAAGCAACAACTGAATTGTAAATGGGTTTTTTTTCACTTCCAGCGGTCAAAATACCTGAAAGTTTATTTTTTTGGGAAAAAGCAGAAAAGGAGAAAATCAACAAAATTGCAATTGTTACTGTAATTTTAGACATAAATAGTTTGATATTTTTGTTAGTGGAACGTTTCAAAGTATTTCCAAAAGTTGAACTAGTAAATAAACATTTTTATTTAGTCTTTACTTTACGGTTTATGTTGAACGTTTGAAAATCAAAAATAGTATTTTTCTCACCACATGTTAATTCGTTTTTGTTATTTAAGTGTTAAAATTAGCATTACCTGAAAATCATACCCAACTTAAAAAACGAATTATACAGCCAAGAATTTATAATCTGCAACTAAAGTGCCTTAACAATTGCATCAACGGTAATCGTTCGCATTGCTTCTTCATAACCTTCCACTTTTTTATTCCCATACACCGAAGTCGGTAATTTTGGAAACAAATTTCTATCGGAAACCAAAGCGTTTTCCAAAGGTTGATTAAATGGTGAAAATCCGGCAAAAGGATGGGTAGCGCCCCAAAGAGTGATGACTTTCACGCCAAGCATGGCTGCAATATGAGCATTCCCGGAATCCATAGAAAGCATCACATCCAGATTACTAATGAGCTGTAGTTCCTGTTGAAACTTAATTTTACCCGCAACTACAATCACATTTTCTTTATTAGCAGCAAGCGAATTTAAGAGTTCTATTTCCTTTTTTCCACCGCCAAAAAGCAAAATGGTTTGGGTTGTATCCAAAGCTAATTGATCGATCACTTCCTGCATTAAATCCAGCGGATACACTTTAGAATCATATTGTGCAAAAGGCGCTATTCCAATTAATTTCTGATGATTTGTTCCAATTAACGCTAAAATTTCGGGACTTAAAACAGCTTTTTCAGGAAATTCAGGTTGGGATAAATCAATAGTAAAACCTAGTTTTTCAAATACCTTAGCGTGCCTTTCAAACATGCTCGGCAATGGTTAAAACAATTTATATTCAGCTTGAGTTATTGCTTTTTTCTACGCTCTTCCTTTATCCACAGAAGCAATTTTTTTTCAGCTCAAGGCAAAAAGATTTCGAATAAC
>CAUPRE010000051.1:0-4448 GCA_963513565.1 uncultured Flavobacterium sp.
CCTGTGTCAAGACGATGCTTCGACAACATGTATTACTGAAAATCAAGCTATCAATACATTAGAAAACGGCACTTTTTCATCGAATGTATTTAATTTAGGAAGAGGCAGAAATTGCAATGCACTTGCCAAAAAAGCAGGTTTTGACTGGTTGTTAATTCTGGATTGCGATACATTTCCCAAGAATGCTGATTTTATAAAAAACTACCTCCAATTCATTCAAAATCAATCAGGAACTGTGGCTTTTGGCGGAATTGTGTACCAGCCCGAAAGACCTACTGAAGAGAACGTTTTACGCTGGGTTTACGGTACTGCAAGAGAATCACTATCGGTTGAAAAACGAAATACCAATCCTAACGGAAACGCCTTAACATCAAATCTATTAATCAAAAAAAATGTGTTTATTTCAAATCCATTTGAGGAATCAATTACCCAATATGGCTATGAAGATTTGGTATTTTTATCTGATTTGAAAAAAAAGGGAGTTGTAGTAAAACATATCGATAATCCCATATATCACTTGGGTTTAGAAACTTCACTACAGTTTTTAGAAAAGACAAAAACAGCTTTAGAAAATCTAAAATCAATCACCAAAACCATTCCTTTAGACCAATCTGAAAGTAAAATTTTGAGAACCTATTCTTTCTTTAAACGATTTTATTTAGTTTCTATTATTTCATTTCTATTCAAAAAAACAGAACCCAAAATAACAACTAATTTACTTACGCAAGAACCATCTTTATTGCTTTTTGATTTGTATAAATTGGGGTATTATTGCAGTATCTAATTTCAAAAATTACTACTTCGTAATTTCCTCAAAAAGAGTTTTCCATTGTTGCATTATGCTGTCTAAATTATATTTTTCAGCACTTTCTTGGGCATTTTTCCCAATTTTCAATCTTAAATTTTCATCTTCGATAAGCAATTCTATTTTTTGAACAAACAAATCTATATTTCCATCTTCGATTAGAAAGCCGTTTATAGTATTATCTATAATTGCTCTTGGTCCACAAGGACAATCATAAGCAACACATGGTAAACCCAAAGCCATTGCTTCAATAAGTACCATTCCGAAACCTTCGGTTCTTGAGGTCATTGCCATAATTGAAGCGTCAAGATATTTGTCATTAATATTTTTAACTGGCTCAAAAAAAGTGACATTATTGTTAATATTCAAATCATTTGCCAATTTTTGCAAATCTTGATTTTCATAAGATTTACCATATATTTCTAGACTCCAATCGGGATATTTTTCAATAACTTTTTTCCAAATTTGCAACATTCTATCCAGTCCTTTTTCATAAGAATAACGGCCTACTGCAATTACTTTTTTAGATTTTAAATCTGAAAAACGAGATGCTTTAAACCATAAAGAATTAGGAATTACAACCCCATTTTTCACATTCCATTCTTTCAAACTTTCATTTGACAAGGCAACAAACTTGGTAAATTTATTGGCAGAAAACGCTTTGCATGCTAATTTAAATTTTGTTCCTGAGAAATATTTTGATTGCTTTGTTTCCTCAACATACTTAGAACCGTGGCACTCAAAAATAACAGGCGTTTTTGCTTTTAAAATAAAAGGAATAGTATAAGCCTTCAAACCATTGTCACAAATTAATATGATGTCTGGATGTATTGTAGTTAATGCTTTTTTTAACGCTTTTACATATTGTAAAAAAAAGGAAATTAAATTGCCTTTCAAGATCATATCGTGAAGAACAATTTTCTCATTAAAAGAGAAAAACAGGGGATTATTGCCTTCGTTTTGGGTGAGAATATGAACCTTATAGCCAAAATTTTCAACTAAATAATTAGCTTTTACCGAAAGGACTCTAGCGACACCACCTTCGTTGTTTATTTTTGGGGTTATATAAAGAATTTTCATTTTTTTAATTTGAAAAATTCATCATAATCTCTAATATAATCGGACTCATCAAAAACATCCGAAGCCACAACAAGACAAACAGCTCCTGATGAAAAATTTTGCAATTCACGCCAAATTCCATTAGTTATATGCAAACCAAGATTGGGTTTATTTAATAGAAAGGTCTTTTTTTTCATTCCATCATCGAGAACAACTTCAAAACTGCCGCTCAAAGCAATCAAGATTTTGTGCTGGTTAATATGGGAGTGACCGCCTCTGAAAGCGGTGCTTGGAACATCAAAAAGGTAATAAATCCGCTTGAATTCAAATGGCAAAATATCATTTTGTATAAATGCTAAATTTCCGCGAACGTCTTCTATTACAGGAAAATTTATTAATTGAATATCGTCAAGCATTGTTTTTATTTTTTAATTTGTAATAATCTATTTTTCCTTGATTTGCATTTGTAATGGCAGCAAAGATTTGATTGATTTTTAGTTTTTTTTGTTTCAAATCAAAAAAAAGTTTGGTAGCCAAGTCAGTAAAATAGTTCGCCTTTATAACTCTAGTTAAAAAAGCTCCTTGTATGTAATAACGCTGTGCAAAATCAATTTTTTCAGTTGAAGAAATTTCAGAATGTGTTGCAATTACGATTGGAATAAAGCCAATTTGCTGATTTTTATTTTTTATATCCGATAAAAAAATAGCTTCTTCGCCCATTTGAAATTCACTTCCAAGTCCAAAATTCTCATCAAATACAATTCCCAATTTATCTATAATCGACTTGTTCAAACTTATTTCAATAGATAAAACATTGAACAATTCTACCAAACTTAAGTTTATTTTGGGGTTTGATAAGTATTTTTTAAACATAAATCCGTTTGGCTTTTCTATACTAAAACTAATCACAGCTTTGTTGTCATATTGATTGTAGGCTTGCGTAATTTTTTTGTCAAAATCATTTTTATACACTAAATCATCATCGGCAATTAAAACAATTTTGCCAATTGCATTTTCTAAAGCCAAATTTCTGCTCTTAGACAAGCCTTTTTCAAATGAATTGATGACTCTAACAGTGGGAAAATCTGAAACCAAGAGATTATTTTCCTGTGTTTGATTGACAATTAAAATTTGAAATTCCGAAAAATGACAAAAAGGAAACATTGAAATCAAAAAGTCCAAACTATTTCGATTCATAGTTGAAACTAGAATTTCTAAATCTTCGTTTTTAAATTCGTTTGTCAATTTGTTATTATATTTACACAAATATAGAAATTTATGTCAGCCAAATGAAAATACTTTTGTTAGGAGAATACAGCCGATTGCACAATTCATTGAAAGAAGGTCTTATTGTTCAAGGTCACGAGGTAATTATAGTTTCTAGTGGTGATGATTTCAAAAAATACGAAACCGATTATTCTTTTCATTCGGCTTTTTTCTCACGTTTTTGGTTCACTCGAAAAGCTAAAAATCTGTTTTATAAAATTACTTCTATCGATTTAGAAAAAATAGAAAGAGCCGTTCGATTTTATTTCTTCCTTCCAAAATTAAAAAGATACGACCACGTACAATTAATCAATTCTGACGCTATTGAAACCTATCCTTTTTTGACTCGATTTCTTTATAAAAAAGTATTCCAGAATATTGAAAGCCGTAGTCTGTTGGTCTGTGGAGACGAAACTCCGGTTATCGATTATTTATTCAAAAAGGAAATGAAATATTCAGTTTTGACAACTTATTTTGAAGACAATTCATTAAAAAAACAGTTTCAATTCCCATTAAAATACAGAACAAAAAGTTATAGAAAAACCTTTGATTGGCTTGCTACTAATTGTAATTCTTTAATCGCTTCCGATTTGGATTATAAAATCCCTTTAGAGGCTATGAATCATAAGCCGTATTTCATTCCAAACCCTATAAACACTGACATCATTCAGTTTAAAGAATTAGAAATCAATTCAAAAATTATTATTTTCTTGGGAATCAATCGCGGGAGTTACATCAAAAAAGGAATTTCTTTTTTCGAAAAAGCATTAACCATTATCAAAGAAAAATACAACTCTAAAGTTGAAATATTGATTACCGAGAACGTCCCTTACAACCAATACATTTCGCTTTACAATAAAGCCCATATTTTACTCGACCAAGTTTATGCTTATGACCAAGGATACAATGCGCTCGAAGCTATGGCAAAAGGAAAAGTCGTTTTTACTGGTGCCGAAAATGAGTTTACAAAACACTACAATTTAACCGAAAGAGTATGTATTAATGCGTTGCCAAATGTGGACTATTTAGTAGAACAATTGTCTTTTTTGATTGAAAATCCCAATGAAATTATTGTTATTGGAAAACGAGCTAAATCGTTTATCGATAAGGAACATAATTATGTAAAAATTGCTAAACGGTATATAGCCATTTGGCAAAACAATAACTGATATAACTCTTTTTATAAAATACCAGTAACCAAAGCATCTTCAGGCCAGTAAACTAAATTATTACGACTTATAGTACATTTTTGTATTAATTTTATTAGATTTGTCTTACAATTTTAATTAATTAACCCAATTTTTATGTCAAATTTAAG
>CAUPRE010000052.1:0-3263 GCA_963513565.1 uncultured Flavobacterium sp.
AAAGTCAATTTCGGAAATAACTTTTGGCTATTTAAAAAAGCCAAAAAAGTTATTCTGAAATTATGCTGAATTGAAATAAAAACTAAATTTGATTATTACAATATTAAATGACCTTGTTGCATTAAGGTCTTGAATCCGCCGAAGCTCACTAGAATAAGTTACTAAAAATTAAATTATGAAACTAAGAAATGAACTTGAACCAAATATAAAAAAGGCTGAGGAATTATTTCCATTAGCAATGGAATTATTAATGAAATTTGATGTAGCTTTTAATAATTTCGATGAAAATGAGATGGACAACATTATCAAACAAATCAATCAGCTAACAAACAATCAAATTGATAAAGAAGATATTTATAAATACTGGGGATATACTTCTGCAGAAGACTTAGTCTTTAGCTTTGTGCTACCATTTCCTGCAAGAATAGAAAGTATTACTAAAGAAGAGATTTCAGAAATTAAACAACGAATTGAATTACTTTCAAAATACGATGATAATGAACAAAAAAGTATTTCAGAGTATTTATTTAATCAAAACGTCCAATTGTCATTTGGATTAATCAATGAATATTATTCACCCTTACTAGACTATTACGAATCAGATTCAAAAAATATAATTTATCTCTAATAAATGAGGCCACCAAACCCTTGATGTAAAACAAAAAACGTGTTTAAGATATATTTATACTAGGTATGAACTTGATAAAAAAACAGTGAAACCCTATCGAATTGACACTAATTCTGTTAGTGGAAAATATTTCACAAACAAGGAAACTAAACCACTCTGCACTAAAAGTGTAGAGGTTAGTTTTACGAGGGACTTTCAGTCCCTCATTTATTTCATTCTCGAATAAAATTTGAATTATCATCACTCTCTTTTCTTCTCCGATGTTCCAAATATTCATTTACCATTATATCGGTTATAGTACCAGTACTCTATACACCATAACCACTTGCCCAAAAATATTGTCTCCAATAACGTCACTTCAATTCGGAAAATTGCATTTGTAATTTTCTTTAAGTTCTTCCTTTAAAACTTTTTAAAATTGAACTGATCTTATGAATCGGAGCGTATCCAAGATGAATATAATCTGAACCAACAACTCCTTTTAAAATTTCAATTCCTTCTACTTCACATAACTGTACCAAAATCTCACGATATCGCTTTTGAACATCATCTTTCAGAACTTAAGAGCTATACTTTGCAACCCAAACAACATAACATGTCAATCTGCTGACTGTATGCGAACCTTTTCTTAAATCTGTAATCAGAAGCTAAAAGTAAAGATTTTTCACATTACTAAAGTGATGCAACAAATTGTAAGAAAAGAAAAAAAACGCATTTCTTAACTTAAGTGTACAAGTTAAAGCTGTTCTCAAATCGATATTTGCAGTAGCATTTGAACAATTAAAAAGATTGATAATTAAAAAAAGAAAATCCATAGTTTCTCATCACTTAAACAATAAAAACCATTGCGAATGCTACAACTTACAAAACAGAATTTTTATAGAGGTTAATTTATCATTTCTTTCAATACGTTGTATACTCAACTGTTGAACAGCAACAAACAACAAATGATAAAGAGGTTTCGTCAGTCAGCTTGTAGTAAATATTGGGTTTAATTTTAAAAAAAAATGAAAGTCAAATGAAAGCTGTTATATGTACAAAATACGGTCCGCCAGAAGTCTTACAAATTACAGACATCCCCAAACCCACACCTAAAAACAATGAAATATTGGTCAAGATTAATGCTTCCACAGTGAATTCAGCAGATGTAAGGGTAAGAAGTTTTGACGTTAAAGGATTTTTAAGAATAATAATGCGATTGGTTTTAGGAATTTCAAAACCTAGAAAACCAATTTTAGGAACCGTCTTTTCAGGTACAATTGAAGATTTAGACAATAAAGGATCCTTATTTAAGAAAGGGGACAAAGTTTTTGGAATGACGGGTTTCAGCTTCGGAACATACGCATAATACATTACTGTGAAGCAGAACAGTACTATTCTCAAAATACCAAAAAATGCCACCTTCGCCGAAGCAGCAGCAATACTATTTGGTGGACAAACTGCTATTTACTTTTTGGGAAAAGCAAAAATAGACAGTAGGACAAACCAAAGTATCTTAATTATCGGAGGAACAGGTGCTGTAGGAACAGCAGCTATCCAAATCGCAAAATACTACCAAGCGAATATAACGGTAGTTTGCAGTTCAGAAGGGCAAGTACTAGCTAGCGAACTAGGAGCCTCAAACACTATCCTATATGATCAAGAAGACCTTATTAACTAAACAGAAAAATTTGATATAGTTTTTGATGCTGTTAGTAAATCGAATAGAAAACAATGCAAAAAACTCTTGAACAAAAATGGAATATTTCAAAGCGTAAATGCTGTAAATGTATCAGAAACGAAACAACAATTACAATTATTAAAAGACCTATTTGAAGATGGAAGATTCAAAGCTGTAATTGACAAAACTTTCACAATAGAAAATATAATTGAAGCACATAGGTATGTGGATTCAGGAAGAAAAAAAGGTAACGTAATTTTAAAAATTAGCAAAGACTCAGAACTTTAGTAGAATGTTCACAAGAGCTTCTGAAAAGAGATTGAAAAGAACAAAAAGTAGCATAACTAAAGCGGAGTAAGTGATTTAGTTTACCATATGCCAAAAACTGAATCAGCTAGAGAAATCCAGTCATACAATTACCTGCCGAAATTAATAAAGACAAATACAACCTAAAACTTTAAAACAATAATTAAAAAAATGAAAAAAATAATCTTAATACTATTGGCTTTTTTTGTAGCTAATAGTATAAAAGCTCAAGAAAAATTCACTATAAGTGGAACATTAAAGGATGGTAAAACTACCGAAACGCTGTTTGGAGCCAATGTATATATTGTTGAGTTGAAAGTAGGAACCAATACGAATGAATATGGTTTTTATTCATTAACAATTCCTAAGGGCGAGTACACTATAAAAATCAGTTATTTAGGTTTTGGAACCCTCGAAGAAAAAATTTCAGTAACTCAAAATATAAAAAAAGATTTTGCGCTAACCGAAAACAACCAAACACTTGAAGAAGTTAAAGTGGAGAGCTATAAAAAACGCTCCGAAATCAAAAACTCCGAGATGACTGTTAATAAACTATCCATTCAAACCATTAATAAAATGCCCGCTGTATTAGGTGAAGTGGATATCATTAAATCGATACTTCAGCTTCCTGGAGTTACCAATGCAGGCGAAGGGCAATCAGGATTTAAT
>CAUPRE010000053.1:0-2683 GCA_963513565.1 uncultured Flavobacterium sp.
AAATGAAAAACATTTTCTTTTCAATTGAAAAGAAAACATTATTTTTGAAACACGTTCTTACAAAAAAAAAGTTTTTTTCTCGCGCGAGTACATAAACAAATGCTCACGCGGACAAAAAATCGAGCAGGGACATACAAGTATCGATATAACTCCAAAGAATATCAGGATGAACTCTCTTTAAACCTATATGACTATGGAGCGAGAAACTACGACCCAGCTATTGGAAGGTGGATGAATGTTGATCCGTTGGCTGAATTAGCAGATGATTTAACACCATATCATTATGCTAATAATAACCCCGTAATATATATCGATCCTGATGGTTTAAGCGCAGAATCACCAGAACGGTTTGCTACAAAATACGTAGACAAAACAGGTAAGCTTATATTAGATACTGATGATGGAAGTGATGATGTTGTCGTTGTTCCTGATGCAAAATTGAATAATTTTATAGAACTAATAAAATATACAGACCCGAATCTTTCCAATTCAAAAGAATGGAATGATCATTTTAAATCTGAGTTTTTAAATTTTAAAAATCCAGATGAAATGAATTCTTTGTTAGGTAGATTTACCACTCAATGGTCAAGGCAAAATGCTATTAATTACTTGCAAAATCCTACCCTAGCGAATGCTATGAAAATGTCATATAGTGAGGCTTTTAGCCAGTGGACTGATCCCCAACAAATATTGGCAGCTGCATCTGTATTAGCATTTAGACCTAGAGCAAACGGAATTATCTATTTGAGAGAAGATTTAACAGGTAATTTGAAACCTTATGTTGGACAAGCTAAAAATGAAGCTAGGTATATAGCTCGACAAGCTGAACACGCAAGAGCACATCCTGATTCACATTTCAAATTTAAAGTGATTGATAAAGGTAGTGCTAATGGAAGTTTTCCTACGTCTTTAGATATAAAAGAGCAAAAGGCTTTAAATAAATTAGGAGGTCCAACAAATAAATCAAATCCCAGCGGTGCAACTTCAAATAAAAAAAATGTAATTAAACAATAATATTGATTTATGAAATTAAAAGAAGGAGATGTATTCGAGTTTTCAATCAGTGAAAACTCAAAGTGCTATGGTCAAATTGTGAATTTCTACAAAAAGGATGCTTTTTCCATTGTAATTTTCGAAGGATCATATCGTTATAGACCAGATACTGAAGAATTATTGAAAGATAATATATTGCTTTTTGGGAATACTTTTGATGCAAAATTTTATCATAAGCATTGGATTGTGATAGATAATATAACATCGAATCTTAAGGATATTAAATTTCCATATTATAAAATAGGAACAGATCCAGTTTATGTTCAAGATTTTTTTGATAATAAATTAAGAAAAGCTAAAGCTAATGAAAAAGATGTGTTAGATTACAAGACATATAATGCTCCTGTCGGATTTGAGTTAGCAATGAAAGCTTATTATAAGATAATCGAATGGAGTGAATCTTATGATGAAATGTTGTATTCTAATGTTATCAGAAGTATTGATTTAGTAAAAAATAATTAAACAACCAGCAAAATCAATAAAAAAAACCACTTCATTACGAAGTGGTTTTTTAGTTTTATGAATACGCTTTTTTAGCTTTATAATCCCTAACAGTCATATCGATAAAGTAGAAAAGTTTTTCTTTTACATCCTCGGGCAACTGTTGCACTTCTAAAATACGGTTTAGGGTGTTGGTGTCTAATAATACATCTGTATTGCCTGTTAAATAATCCAAAGAAACTTCGAGAAACTCCGCCAGTTTATTAGCGGTATCAATAGAGGGCTTCATCTCATCACGTTCGTATCTTCCAATTACTGGGGATTTTGTTCCCAAGTGTTTGGCTAAATCTTCTTGTGAAAGACTTTTGTTTTTTCTTACTTCTGCTAATCGTTTGCCAAAACTCATAAGTGTTATTTAGTACTGTAAATACAATGATTGAGCAAAAATATAGAATGTAAAAGTATTAAACAAATATAAAAAATTTGGTCTATAGAAATCAATTAGTTATTTTTGAAACTTAAAAGTGCTATAAAAATAATTTAGACAATGCAAATGAACCATCTAAACACCCAAAACCCAAATCAATTAGATTATACCAATAAACTCATTAAAATAGCTGTATTGGGCGGTATAAGGCTTGATGGATTAGACAGAATGCGTGTAACGGTAAAAATACAGGGAACGGAAGCAGACAGCTTGGCGGTAAGACACAATTTAGATCTCTACAATGATACACAAGTAGAAAAACTAATCAGAAAGACAGCCACAAAACTAGAAATTGGTACAAGTGTAATCGAAGCCAGCATTAACGAACTTATAGAAGCACTGGAAAAATACCGATTAGAACAATTAGAACAAACAGACAATAAACCACAAACCAAGCAACTTACAGAAAAAGAAAAAAGCGAAGCTTTGCAATTATTGCAATCTGAAAACCTTTTAACGACAACAAATAACCTAATCGGACAAAGCGGGATTATTGGAGAAGAAACCAACCGATTGATAATGTATTTAATCTTTAGCAGTAGAAAAAGAGAACAGCCCTTGCACATAATTAGTCTAGGCAGTAGCGGAACAGGAAAAACACACTTACAGGAAAGTATAGGTAATCTAATACCAGACGAGGAAAAAACAGAAATTACCACTTTATCAGAGAACGCCTTTTATTACTTCGGTCAGCAGGAACTC